>NZ_JBIALI010000002.1:1237368-1285247 GCF_042873375.1 Kribbella sp. NPDC004875 | reverse complement strand
GTTTTCACAACAACTTTTTTCGATTGCGCCCGGGGGGTTTTTTTTCGTACCGGGCCCCCCCCGCCCCCCCCCCCCCCGCCCGCGCGCCCCCCCCCCCCCCCCCCCCCCCCGGGCGCCCCCCCGCGGGCGCCAGGCTCCGTACCTCGAGGGAGAGTGCGATGCTCGTCGACACCGAGGACGGCCTGGCCGTCTGGAACTGGGCCGAAGGCTGCGAGCTGCCCGGCGGGACCTTCGCCATCGAGCGCCTCGGCGTAGGCCACCGCTGTGAGACCTGGCTGGTCTGGTCGGTGCCGCTCTGGAGTCCCGCCGTGCTCAAGGCTGCCCGCCCGCATCAGATCCACCACCCGCGGGCCGTCAAGACCCTCCGCCGGGAGACGGCCGCGCTGGCCGGCAACGTGCACCCGGCCCTGCCGCGGTTGCTGGCCGACGGCACGGAGGACCCGATCCCGCACATCCTGCTGGAGTACGTCGACGGTCCGACGCTCGCCGACGAACTGGCGGACAACGGCCTGCTCACCGTGCCGGAAACCGCACTCCTCGGAGCGCAACTGCTACCGGCATTGATGTCGCTGCACCGTCGCGGACTGGCTCATCTGGACGTGAAGCCCGAGAACGTCGTACTGCGCGACGGTCGCCCGGTCCTGATCGACTTCGGCAGTGCCCGGCCGCTGGGCAGCGAACAGCCGGCCGGTCACCCGGTCGGCACACTCGGCTACGCGTCACCCGCGCAGGAGGCGTGTGAACCGGTGTCCGCGGAGATGGACCTGTACAGCCTCGGCCGAACGCTCGCCGAGGCCTGCGCAGAACTCCCCACCGCCCTCCGCACCTTCACGACCGCCGGGGCCGCCCTCGACGCCCTGGCCGATGCGGCCGGCGAGCTCCGTCCCTGGCCGGGCTGGCTCAGGGTGTGAGGTCCATGGCGGCGCGGCCGTCCGGGAAGTGGGTGGGGACCGAAACCTGGTCGTGGACGATCATCCAGTGGCCGTCGAGTTTCCGCCACGCGGCGGTCCAGCGCAGCCAGTAGTCGATCTTCCCGCCGGTGGCGAGCGCGGCGTTCATGTGGTTCACGGCGTACACGACCGCGAGGTTGCCGCCGACGAGCACCGTCAGGTCGCGGACCTCGTACTCCAGGGGGATCTGGAAGGCGGTGAAGACCTGCTCCCAGTTGCCCATCTTGGTCGCGGCGCCGAGGTGCCGCAGCGGTGGCTGAATGTCGAACGAGACGATGTCCGGCGCGAAGATCGTCTTCAGGGTCTCCAGGTCGCCGGTCCGGACGGCGGTGACGAGCGCGTCGACGCGTTCCCGGATGTCGGCTTCGGCGGTGGCGTTCTGTGTGGTCATGATCGGTACGACGGAACACGCGGCCGAACTGTCAGACCTCACACTCGGCCGGACCGTTTCGTCGGACGGGTATGAACGAGGAGAGGACCGACATGACGGACCCGGGTCTGAGCGCGATCATGAGCGAGCGGCGGCAGCTGATCAACCTCGCCTACCGGCTGCTCGGCTCGCTCGCCGACGCGGAGGACGTGGTCCAGGAGACGTACGCCCGCTGGTACGCGATGACGTCCGCCGAGCAGGCAGCGATCGACAACCCGGCCGCCTGGCTGACCAAGGTCGCGAGCCGGATCTGCCTCGACCTGCTCCGCTCCGCCCGCTCGCGCCGGGAGCGGTATGTCGGTGAGTGGATCCCCGAGCCGCTCCCGGAGAGCACCGAGTGGACCAGCGGCCCGGCCGGCTCGGGCGAACTGGCCGACCCCGCCGACCGGGTGACGCTGGACGAATCCGTGAACATGGCGTTCCTCGTCGTTCTGGACGCGATGACGCCGGCCGAGCGGGTGGCGTTCATCCTGCACGACGTGTTCCGGTACCCGTTCCCGGAGGTCGCCGAGATCGTCGGCCGGACGCCCGCCGCGTGCCGGCAGCTGGCGTCCTCGGCGCGGCGCCGGATCCGGGACGCGGAGTCGCCGACGCCGCCGTCCGCCCGGCGGGCCGAGCTCGTCCGCGAGTTCAAGGCGGCCTGGGAGGCGACGGACATCGCCGCGCTGGTCACGCTGCTCGACCCGGACGTGCTGGCCACCGCCGACGGTGGCGGCGTGGTGAGCGCCGCGCTCGAGCCGGTCCGCGGTGGCACGAAGGTCGCCGAGTACTTCACCGGACTGCCGGTGTTCAACCTCGGCCGCTCGATCGTCGAGCGGACGGTCAACGGACAGCCCGGGCTGGTGATCGAGTTCGAGGGTGTGGTCGAGACCGTGATCGCGTTCGACGTCGCCGGCGACCGGATCACCAAGATCTGGGCGATCAGGAACCCGGAGAAACTGCACCCCTGGACGAACTGACCAGCGTCATCACGGTCTCCTGGGCGCAGGCCTTGTTCACGCCGATCCCGCCGCGCGCGCCGCGTTTGATCCAGCCCGCCACGTAGTGGCCCGGCCGGTCGACGACGGCGCCGCGGACGTTCGGGACGATCCCCCGCTCGGCGTCGAACGGCAGCCCGTCGATCGGCCGCCCCGCGAACCCGATCGCGCTGAACAGGTTGCCCGCCGCAATCGTCTCGCCGGTGTCCAGCCGCAGCCCCTCCTCGGTCCAACCAGTCGCCCGTGCGTGGTACCGCAGGTCCACCCGGTCACCGGCGGTGGCCAGCAACTCCTCCAACGCTGACTGCGTGTACGCCGCCTCCTCGGGCCCACGCCGGCCCAGCAGCACGACTTCCTTGATGCCGCTCGTCGCGAGGGTCCGCCGTACTTCCGGCGACACGTCCATCGCGTTCAGGCGCCGCTCGTCGCTCAGCAGCAGGCGCGCGAGGTCGAGCGCGACGTTCCCGTTTCCCACGACGACGGCCCGCGGTCCGGTCAGGTCGACGGGCAGCGTCGCGCCCGGTCGTCCGTTGTACCAGGCAACGAACTCCTCGGCTGTGCACTCGCCGGGGTAGCCGAGCCGACGGCTCTCGTACGCGCCGACGGCATGGATCACCGCGTCGTACCCCGTCAGTCCGGCGGCCTCGGTGCGCGGGCGCCAGCGAACCCGCGGGTGCTGGACGATGCGCTCGAAGGTGGAGATGATCTGCTTGGTCCGCGGGTGATCCGGCGCGACGCCGAACCGCACCAGCCCGCCGACGCGGTCGAACCGATCCACCAGCGTCACCTCGGCCGTTGTCCGCAGCAACAACTCGCGCGTCGCATACATCCCGGCCGGACCGGCGCCGACCACCAGCACGCGACGCGGCCCGCCTCCCCAGGTCTCGTACGACGGCGGTTCCCACGCGTCGAGGTCCAGCCCGTCGAGCGGTACCCGGTCGGCGAAGTACGCCGCGTTCCGCTCGACGTCGTCCGGCGCCGAACGATCGGCGGGTTGTGCCGCGTCGACCGGGCAGATGTCCGCACACGCACCGCAGTCGATGCAGGTCCGCGGGTCGATGAAGAGGCTCGCTCCGGTGCCGAACCCAGGCTCGCCCGGCGCCGGGTGGATGCTGTTCATCGGGCAGACCGCGACGCAGCTCGCGTCCGCGCAGCATTCCCCCGAGATCGCGTAGCTCACAGCAGCCCGGTCCGCCGATACACCCGCGCCGCCGCCGGCGTCAGCAGGCCGATCGACCCGAGGAAGTCCATCAGGTTCGCGCAGCTGGTCCGTAGCAGCGAACGGTGGTGCTCGTTCCCGCGCGCCGCACGGACTGCGCGGTCGACGTCCAGACCGACGTTCGCGTAGACCTCGCGGCCGACCATGCTCGACACGATCATGTCCGCGGCGATGGCGATCACCAGCGCACTCACCCAGCGGCGCCCGCGCCCGGCACCAGCCAGTCGCTCGCGGGTCTCCTCGCGCGCGAACACCATGTGCCGCGACTCCTCGACCACGTGGATGTGGTTGACCTTGCGGACCAGCGGCTCCACCCGGCGGTCGCGCATCCAGTCGCGTTGCATCACGTCGAGCACTTCCTCGGCGACCAGGATCGCGGCGTACGCCGACTCGCCGGTCGCGACGGTCTTGAACGCGCGCCCGAGCTCCCGGGCCAGCAGCCGCGGCCGGTACGACGGTTCGACCATCCGCTCGGTCGCCTTCGCGAACATGATCGAATGCCGGCACTCGTCGGCGATCTCGGTCAGTGCCCACTGGAACTCCGCGCTCCGGGCCGGCTTGTCGTAGACGTCGCGGATGATCAGCTGCTGCAGGATCAGCTCGAACCAGATCCCGGTCGTCGCCACCGAAGCCGCCTCGTGCCGGGTCAGCTCCCGCCGCTGGTCCTCGGACAGCTCGTCCCAGTACGGCGTCCCGTAGAGCGTGCTCCACTCCGGCGACAGCCCGTACCCCGTGCCGATCGGCGCGTCCCAGTCGATCTCGGTCTCGGGGTCCCTCGACAATCGGGTCGCGGACCCCAGCAACCGCTGCGCGGTCTCGTCCATCGCTCACCTCCGGGGCGATATGACATCGTCTATGTAACATAGACGATGTCCGAACGATCTGTCGAGCTACCTGCTGGCGTAACGCCCGCTACACTCACGACTGTGACGGATCGATGGCTGGTCTTGCTGGTGCGGATCCCGGCGGAACCCTCGCGACATCGCGTGGCGGTCTGGCGCGAGCTCCGGAAGGCCGGCGCGCTGTCTCTCGGCCAGGGCGTGTGGGCGGTGCCCGAGCTGCCGGTGTTCGAGGCCGCAGTGCAACGGACGACCGAGCTCGTCGCCCGCGCCGAGGGCGAGGTGACGATGCTCGAGGCGGCCGGCAAGGGCGCCGCCGACAGCGCCCGGCTGCGCCGCCTGTACGACGAGGCGCGGCGCGCGGACTGGACCGAGTTCCTGGCCGACTGCACGAAGTTCGAGGCGGAGATCGCCAAGGAGATCCGGATCGAGAAGTTCACCCTCGCCGAGCTCGAGGAGGAGGAACAGAGCCTCGAACGCCTCCGCCGCTGGCACCGCGACCTGACCGGCCGCGACGTCTTCGGTACGCCGGAAGCCGCCCGCGCGACCGCCCGGCTCAAGGACTGCGTCGCCTGCTGCGAGGACTACGCCGAACGGGTCTTCCGCGCCCTCCACCAACTCCCGGGCGCCGAGCAGTGAACAAGATGTGGCCGCTCTACGCGGCCGGCTTCACCACCGCCTTCGGCGCGCACGCGATCGCGGCGAACCTCGGCGGCTCGTCCTCCGACGCCGTCACCTCGCTGCTCACCCTCGGCTTCCTGCTCGCGCTGTACGACGGCGCCGAGGTGCTGCTCAAGCCTGTCTTCGGCACCATCGCGGACCGTGTCGGCGCGCGACCGGTGCTGCTCTTCGGGCTCGCCGGTTTCGCCGTTGCCTCCGGCACCTATGTGGTCGCGGACCGGCCGGGCTGGCTGTGGGTGGCGCGACTCGGTCAGGGTGCCGCCGCCTCGGCCTTCTCCCCCGCCGCGTCGGCCCTCGTCGCACGCCTGAATCCGTCGTCCAAGCACGGCCGGGCGTTCGGCAGCTACGGGTTCTACAAGAGCCTCGGGTACACCGCCGGCCCGTTGCTCGGCGGTGCGCTCGTGTGGCTCGGTGGATTCCGCCTGCTGTTCGGGGTGATGACCGTTCTTGCCGTCGGCGTTGCCGCGTGGGCGCTGATCGTCGTACCGGTCGTGCCGCCGTTGCCGAAGACTCGGCAGACGGTGGTGGATCTGGCCCGGCGGATCACCGACCCGGTGTTCTTGCGGCCGACTGCCGCGCTGGCCGCGGCGACTGCGGCATTGTCGGTCGGGGTCGGCTTCCTGCCGGTCACGGGCGCTTCGGACGGACTCGCGACGATCGCCACCGGGGCTGCCGTCTCGCTGCTGGCCGCCACGGCGGCGGTCGTGCAGCCGCGGAGCGGGCGCGCCCTCGATGCGGGCAAGCTGTCGACGCGGAACGGGATCACACTCGGACTGGCGCTGGCCGCGGCCGGCTTCGTCTGCGCGGCCTTGCCGGGTGTCGTGTTCCTGTTGATCGCGGCCGCGCTGATCGGCGCGGGCACCGGCGTCATCACACCCCTCGGCTTCGCGGCACTCGCGTCGAGTACGCCGCCGGAGCGGCTCGGGCAGACGATGGGCACCGCCGAACTCGGGCGTGAGCTCGGCGACGCAGGCGGTCCGATCCTGGTCGCCGCGGTCGCGACGATCGCCGTACTGGACGTCGGCTACCTGGCGCTCGCCCTACTGCTGGTGCTCGGGCTGTTCATGCTCCGCCCGGCACGAAACTGAACAGACTTTGCCCCGTCACCAGCGGCTGCGGTACGCCGGTGAAGCGATGCACGCCGACGCCGAACCCACTGTCCCGATCCGACAGCCACACCTGCTCGAACCCGCGCGCCTCGAACCACTCAGAGATCGCCGGCACGAGATCGGGCGCGCCGCGATGCCGCGTCCAGATCACCGTGGCACCGGTCCGGCAGAACTGCGGGGCCGCGTGGATCGTGCGCCGGATGTCGTCGCTGGTGATGTTCCCGAAGATGCCGCAGAGCAGCACCAGCTCGGCCGGCACCATCCCGTCGTACTGATCCGTCAGGGACGCATCGCCAGTGCGGACCTCGACCTGGTCGAGTCCGCGCGATCGCTCGCGGGCCGACTCCGCGAGCTCCGGATGCAGTTCGACAAGTCGAGCCCGTACGTCGTCTCTGCGCGGGTGATCCGCCAGTACCTCGATCAGGTCGCGGCCCTGTCCCGCGCAGAGGCTGACCACTGGCACCGGACCGTCGGGTGCCCGATCGAGTGCCGCCCGTACCTGCGCCTTCACCGCCTCCAGCCGGCGCGACAGTGCGGATTCGGGATCGTCGTACGGCGCATGCCACTGCCGCCAGTCCATCTCGGATTCCATGTCAGGAAAGGCTAGAGAAGGCTTCGTTGACGCCCGCGCCGAGGGCCTGTCCCCCGCAACACCGACCTCCTTCCCGCCGCTGACGAACGGATCTGTAATCTCTCGGTGACGGAGAGGCAGGAACTTCCGGGGGCGATGGATAGTTGTTCTTGGGGAGCACTTGGTGTGAGTGGAGGAGAGTCATGGCACGGCGCGTCGAACAGAAGGCTGCGGCCCGTGAGCGCATCGCGGCGCAGCTGGCGGCTCAGCAGGCGGCCGAGCGGCGACGGCGCCTGCTGCTGGCGGTCGGCGCGGTCGTCCTGGTGGTGGTGATCGTCGGCGGGCTGATCACGATCCGGCTGGCCGGCGGCGGGAAGAAGACCGCGACCGGCGCGTCCGGTTCCGCCGACGCGAGTCTCGTCACCGCGCTCTCCTCGATCCCCGACTCGACGTTCAACGCCGTCGGCGCCGAGGGCGTGCAGGCCGCGCCGTCCGCGATCACCGCGCCGCCGCTGACCGCGAACGGCAAGCCGAAGGTGCTCTACATCGGCGCCGAGTTCTGCCCGTACTGCGCCGCCGAGCGCTGGCCGGTCACGGTCGCGCTGTCCCGGTTCGGCACCTTCAGCAACCTCGGTACGACGCACTCGTCCGGGAGCGACGTCTTCCCGAACACGGCGACGCTGTCGTTCCACGGGGCGACGTACACGAGTCAGTACGTCGCGTTCACCGGTGTCGAGACGACGACCAACGAGCAGGTCGGGAACGGGTACAAGCCGCTGGACACGCCGACGGCCGAGGACCAGAAGACGTTCGACACGTACAACAAGCCGCCGTACGTCTCGAGTGACGGGTCGATCCCGTTCGTGGACCTCGGCGGCAAGTTCGTGTCCTCCGGGGCGACGTACAGCCCGCAGATCCTGGCCGGTAAGACCCAGACCGAGATCGCGGACGCGCTCAAGGACCCGTCGAGCCCGATCGCCAAGTCGGTGATCGCCTCGGCGAACGTCTACACCGCCGCGATCTGCAAGCTGACGAACAACCAGCCGGCCAAGGTCTGCTCGACCGAGGCCGTCACCGCCGCGGCCGCCAAGCTCGGCACCGGGAAGAGCTGAGCGTGAGCGACACGGCACAACGGTCCTCCCAGGCCTCCTCCACCGGTCTGGGAGTCATCCCGTGGGCGACGCTGCTGGTGTCGGTGGCCGGCGTCGCGGTCGCGGCGTACCTGACCTACGAGCACTTCACCGCCGGTACGACGCTCGCGTGCCCGGACACCGGCGTGGTCAACTGCGCCAAGGTCACCAGCAGCCAGTACTCGAAGCTCTTCGGCATCCCGGTCGCACTGCTCGGGCTCGCGTTCTTCGTCGGCATGACCGCGCTGTCGTTGCCGCAACTGTGGCGCACCTCCTCCCCCTGGCCCGGCCGCCTGCGCCTGGCCGGCGTGCTCGTCGGCGTCGTCTTCGTCTGCTACCTGATCTGGGCCGAGCTGTTCCAGATCGACGCGATCTGCCTGTGGTGCACGGTCGTCCACGCCCTGACGCTCATCCTGTTCGCCCTCGTGATCATCAGACAGGCCCTGGTACCGCCCACGTCATGAAGTAGCCCTGAGCGGGTACCGGACGGACATGCGATGGCTGAGACTCCGGGGGCTGCTGCTGGCGAACCTGGTGCTGTTCCTGGGGTTCCTGATCGGGCTCATGTTCGTGGGTCACGCCCAGCAGAACGCCGAGCTGACCGATCACGGGCGCGTCACGGAGAGCTTCACGCAGTACCTGGGCTCGTCGTCCTTCGGTGAGGCGGTCTTCGAGAACTGGGAGTCCGAGTTCCTGCAGATGTTCATGTACGTGCTGCTCACGGCGTACCTGGTGCAAAAGGGCTCGGCCGAGTCGCGACCACTCGACGAGCCGGCGCCCCAGGACGAGGATCCCCGCGACCACCGCACCGACCGCGACGCTCCCTGGCCGGTACGCCGTGGTTCCGCGGTGGTCCTGAAGTTGTACGAGAACTCGCTGGCGATCGCCTTCGGACTCGCGTTCCTGCTGTCCGTCTGGCTGCACGCGGCGACCGGCGCAGCGGCGTACAGCCAGGAACAGGAGTTCCACGGCGGCGGTGCGGTGACGACGTGGCAGTACCTCGGGACGTCGCAGTTCTGGTACGAGTCGCTGCAGAACTGGCAGAGTGAGTTCCTGGCCGTGGCGGCGATCATCGGCGGGTCGATCTATCTTCGCCAGCGGCGGTCGGCCCAGTCCAAGCCGGTGCACGCGCCGCATTCCGAAACGGGTGGGTGATGAACGACTACGCCGGGGCCGAGAAATGGGTGCCGCACGATGGCGGGATGCGGAAGGTCCGGGCCGTGCTCGGGGACTGCCGGGGGTGTGACCTGTGGGAGGACGCCGAGCAGGCCGTGGCGGGCGAAGGGCCGGTGCGGGCGCGGATGATGCTGGTCGGCGAGACGCCCGGGGATCACGAGGACAAGGAAGGACATGTCTTCGTGGGGCCGGCCGGGCACCTGCTGGACAAGGCGCTGGTGGCGGCAGGCATCGAGCGGTCCGAGATCTACCTGACCAACGCGGTGAAGCACTTCCGGTTCGAGCGCGAGGGGAAGCGGCGGATCCACAAGACCCCGTCCGCGGGCCAGATCGTTGCCTGCGCACCCTGGTTGCGGCGTGAACTGGAGATCGTGAAGCCGGAACTCGTGGTGGTGATGGGCGCGGTCGCGGCCCGGACGCTGCTGGGTCCGAGCTTCCGGGTCACGCAGCACCGCGGTGAACGCGTCGAACTCGCCGATGGTCGTGCCGCAGTCGCGACGGTCCACCCGTCGGCCGTCGTACGGTCCCAGGAGTTCCGTCGCGACTTCGACCGGTTCGTCAAAGACCTCCGAGGTGCGGCCGCGCTTCTCGATTAGCCCAGCGCCACTCGCGGACCTCCGGGAGGTCCTCGCCGTACCGCGTCACGTACGCGTGGTGACGCGTGCGCTGGTCGGCGAAGTACTGCCGGGTCGTCACCGCGCGCGAGCCGAGCGACGGCACGCGGTCGATCACGTCCATCGCGAGGTGGTACCGATCGAGGTTGTTCCGCACCGTCATGTCGAACGGCGTGGTCGTCGTACCCTCCTCGATGTAACCGCGGACGTGCAGGTTGGCGTGCCCGTGCCGGCGGTAGGTGAGGCGATGGATCAGCCACGGGTAGCCGTGGTACGCGAAGATCACCGGCTTGTCGGTCGTGAAGAGCGCGTCGTACTCCGGATGCGGCAACCCGTGCGGATGGTCGGTCGCGTCCTGCAACCGCATCAGGTCGACGACGTTCACGACCCGGATCCTCAGCTCCGGCAACTGCTCGCGGAGCAGGTCGACCGCCGCAAGCGTCTCCATCGTCGGTACGTCGCCCGCGCACGCCATCACCACATCGGGATCACCCTCGTCGTTGCTCGCGAAGTCCCACACGCCGACGCCCCGCGCGCAGTGCAGCGCGGCCTCGTCCCAGCTCAGCCAGTTCGGCTGCGGTTGCTTGCCGGCGACAACGACGTTGATGTAGTTCCGGGTCCGCAGGCAGTGGTCCATCGTGGACAGCAGCGTGTTCGTGTCCGGTGGCAGGTAGACGCGGACGACCTCCGCCTTCTTGTTCACCACGTGGTCGATGAATCCGGGGTCCTGATGCGAGAACCCGTTGTGGTCCTGCCGCCACACATGCGACGTGAGCAGGTAGTTCAGCGACGGTATCGGCCGCCGCCACTCCAGCCGGTTGATCGTCTTCAGCCACTTCGCGTGCTGGTTCACCATCGAGTCGACGATGTGCACGAACGCCTCGTACGACGAGAACAGCCCGTGCCGCCCGGTCAGCAGGTAACCCTCCAGCCACCCCTGACAGGTGTGCTCACTGAGGATCTCCAGCACCCGCCCGTCGGCCGCGAGGTGGTTGTCGCCGTCCCGCAGCTCGCCGAGCCACCGCTTGCCCGTCTGCTCGTACACGGCACCCAGCCGGTTCGACTCGGTCTCGTCCGGGCCGAACAGCCGCAGGTTGTCCGGGTTCCGCCGGAACGCGTCCCGCAGGAACGTCCCGAACACCTTCGTCGGCTCCCCGTCGTCCGCCCCCGGCACAGCCACCGGTACGGCGTACTCCTCGACCGCGGGCAACTCGAGATCCCGGCTGAGTACGCCGCCGTTCGCGTGCGGGCTCGCCCCCATCCGCCGCGCCGGATCCGGGATCAGCTCCTCGAGTCCCGCGACCGGCCGCCCGTCCCCGTCGAACAGCTCCTCCGGACGGTAGCTCCGGAGCCATGACTCCAGTTGATGCAGATGGTCCTCGTTCGTCCGGACACCCGACAGCGGCACCTGGTGCGCCCGCCAGGTGTCCTCGACCTGTTCGCCGTCCACGGTGTGCGGTCCGGTCCAGCCCTTCGGCGTCCGTAGCACGATCATCGGCCACGCCGGTCGCGTCGGCGTACCGGTCGCGGAGCGTGCCTCGCGCTGGATCTCGTCGATCCGGTCGAAGCAGGTGCCGAGCGTCGCCGCGATCGCCTGATGCACCGTCGCCGGGTCCGAGCCTTCAACCAGGTACGGCTCGTACCCGTACCCGCGGAGCAGCGCCGACAGCTCGTCGTCCCCGATCCGCGCGAGCACCGCCGGGTTCGCGATCTTGTACCCGTTCAGGTGCAGGATCGGCAGCACGGCGCCGTCGCTCACCGGGTTCAGGAACTTGTTCGAGTGCCAGGACGCCGCGAGCGGTCCGGTCTCGGCCTCACCGTCGCCGACCACACAGGCCACCACGAGGTCCGGGTTGTCCGCGGCCGCGCCGTACGCATGACTCAGCGAGTACCCGAGCTCGCCGCCCTCGTTGATCGAGCCGGGCACATCCGCGGCCACATGACTCGGTACGCCGCCCGGGAACGAGAACTGCTTGAACAGCCGCCCCATCCCGAGCTCGTCCCGCGTCGTGTTCGGGTACGCCGCGGTCCAGCTGCCCTCCAACCAGGTGTTCGCCACCAGCGCCGGCCCGCCGTGCCCGGGCCCGGTCACGAACAGCACGTCACGGTCACGCTGCCGGATCACCCGGTTCAGGTGCGTGTAGATCAGGTTCAGGCCGGGCGTCGTACCCCAGTGCCCGAGCAGTCGTGGCTTGATGTGCTCCGGGCGCAGCGGCTCCCGGAGCATTGGATTCGCGAGCAGGTAGATCTGCCCGACGGACAGGTAGTTGGCGGCCCGCCAGTACGCGTCCAGGGCCTGCAACTCGTCGTCGCCCAGCGGCTTTCCGTCGATGTGCTCCACGTTCGACCTCTCGTGATGTCGGGAGCTTTCCGGTGCGCCGACCTCGGTACCCGATCCCGGTCTGCAACATTCAGGCTAGTGCGGGTAGCATGGTTTCTCGATCGCGCACACAGGAGCGGTGCATTCTGAGCCGTGTTCCTGGGGGACCCTCTGGACGGCTCCGCGCGGCGTTTCGCCGGCGGGTCGGTTCTCGTGCGGTCTGGCATTCCGTCATGGCTCGGCCGTGGCACGACACAGGAGGAAATGTTGGCCCGACGAGGTCAGCGCCAGCCCGGCGCTACCCGTTCCGCTCCCCGTCGGAAGCGGCGCGTCCGCGACGGTGAGTCCGACGGTCTGATCCAGGTTCTCGCGCAGGCCGTCCGCGAGGTCGAGTCCGCGGTCACCCGCGGCGCGATCAAGCCCTCGACCCGGACGAAGTTCCAGATCGTCGCCCTGCTGGTCCGCGAGGAGCGGGCCCGGGTGAACGCGGCCGAGTCCGCCACCGAGGCGTACCGCACCGAGCAGCTCCGGCGGCTGGACGGGATCGCCACGATCCTCGCCAAGACCGCTGCGCTGGAGCCGTCGCTGCTCGGGCTGCTGGCCGAGGACGCGGTGATCTCCGAGGCGGCCGCCGCGCTCAAGCGGCAGATGCTGGAGGACGCCGGCCTGGAGGCTCCCGAGGAGCCGGAGCCGGTGCAACCGGTCGCTCCCCCGGAGACCCAGGCCCGCCGGGTGGTACCGCAGGCGGTGGTCTCGCGGCAACTGGCGAACCCGTTCCTCGCCCCGGACTTCTCCGCGGCTCCGTCCCGGCCGGCGCGTCCCGGGCGACTGGCGGGCTGGGAGCTGATCGGCCCGCTGCTGCGCTCCTTCGAGCACACGGCCGCCTCGGCGACCATGAGCCTTCCGGACCCGACCTCGCTCCGGCTGACCGGTGGGATCGACGCGCTCCGGCTGCGCGGCCTGGAGCTGATGCCACACCAGGCCGGCCTGGTCGCGGCCGCCGCGGCCGGCCACCGGACGTTCCTGCTCGCCGACGAGCCCGGCCTCGGCAAGACCGCCCAGGCGCTGCTCGCCGCGCAGGCCGCCGAGGCCTACCCGCTGCTCGCCGTCGTCCCGAACGTCGTGAAGACGAACTGGGCCCGCGAGGCGGGCCTGTGGACACCACGCCGTACCCCGACCGTGATCCACGGTGACGGGGACTCGATCGACGGGTTCGCGGACATCGTCGTGGTGAACTACGAGGTGCTCGACCGGCACGTCGGCTGGCTCGGCGACCTCGGCTTCCGCGGCATGGTGGTCGACGAGGCGCACTTCATCAAGAACAAGAAGTCGCAGCGGTCCCGGAACGTGCTGGAGCTGTCCGCCCGGATCCGGAGCCGGACGGCCAACCCGCTGCTGATGGCCCTCACCGGTACACCGCTGATCAACTCGATCGAGGACTTCACCGCGATCTGGGAGTTCCTCGGCTGGGTCGACGAGAAGGCGCCGCGGGCCGAGCTGATGGAGAAGCTCGAGGCGACCGAACTCACCCCCGCCGACCCGGGCTTCGCCGCCGCCGCGCGGGCCAGCGTGATCGACATGGGCATCGTCCGCCGCCGCAAGGTGGACGTCGCCGCGGACATCCCCGCCCGCCGGATCGCCGACCTGCCGGTCGAGCTGGACGGCGCCGTCGGGCGCTCGATCCGGGCCGCCGAGCGCGAGCTCGCCGACCGGCTGGTGGCGCGGTACCGGACCGCTCTGGAGACCCGCCGCTCCGGCGTCACGGTCGAGGGCATCGACCACGACCTGGTCCGCCAGGTGGCCGGTTGGGAGCGGGCCGAGATGGCCACCAAGAAGACCGGCGAGAACGTGTTCAGCCTGTTCCGCCGGATCGGTCAGGCGAAGGCCGGCCTCGCCGCGGACTACGCGGCGCAGCTCGCGCAGAACGTCGGCAAGGTGGTGTTCTTCGCCCGGCACATCGAGGTGATGGACGCCGCCGAGGAGCTGTTCGCCGAGCGCGGCATCCAGTACTCGTCGATCCGTGGCGACCAGACCGCGAAGGCCCGGCAGAAGAACATCGATGCGTTCGTCAACGATCCTGACGTGTCGATCGCGGTCTGCTCACTGCTCACCGCGGGTGTCGGCCTGAACCTCCAGGTCGCCTCGAACGTCGTGCTCGCCGAGCTGTCCTGGACGAACGCCGAGCAGACCCAGGCGATCGACCGGGTGCACCGGATCGGTCAGGACGAGCCGGTCACCGCATGGCGGATCATCGCCGCGCAGACCATCGACACCCGGATCGCCGACCTGATCGACGCCAAGGCCGGCCTGGCCGCGATGGCGCTGGACGGGTCCGACGAAGAGGTCGGCTCGTCGGCCGACTTCCAGCTCGAGGCCCTCACCGCGCTGCTCACGCAGGCGCTGGAGGCCTCAGCCTGACAGCTCGCCCACCGGCAACTCGACACCGACGGTGTTGGTTGCCGGTGCCAGCGGGCAGGTCCAGTCCGGGCTGTACGCGCAGGACGCGTTGTAGGTGAAGTTCAGGTCGACGACGACCCGGCCCGACCGCAGGTCACCGCCGAGGTCGGCACCCTTGACCGTGTCGATCAGATACCGTCCGCCGCCGTACGTCGACCTGCCGGCCAGCGCGTCCTTCACCGGGACGAACAGACCACCGCCGTACGACTCCAGCCACCAGACGTCGAGATCCCCCACCGCCGGCAGGTGCACGACGCCGACCCGCGAGAACGGGATCACCCCGTCGGTGGCCGACACGAACTCCCACTCGAACGGCTCCACGTCGGTGTCGATCTCCGCCTCGAACCGCAGCCCCGGCCGGTACGGCGCGACTCGCGCACCGGCGTACGCCTTCCGCTCGCCGGGCGGGACCGGCGAGGCGGGGTGGTTGATCAGCAGGTCGTCCCGGCCCGCTCGCCACAGCTCGTGGGCGACGGCCGGGTCGGACTCGGCCCGCACGGACCGGTACAGCGCGAACACCTGCCGCCGCCAATCGGCCACGGCCACCGTGGGCGTCCTGAATTCCACGATCTCTCCTGTCAGCTCTTGATGGCTTCGCCGGACTTCGCCCAGTTCCTGTGCAGGCGGTCGACGTACGACGACGCCTGCGGACCGGCCTTCCGGCCGCGGGCGAAGATCCGCATGTTCCCGCCGCCGGCGTTGTAGCCGAGGGCAAGCAACTCGTCCTTCGTGTACAGGTCGGCACGCTTGCTCGGCAGCCGTTCGGCGAGGTCGTGGAGATGCCAGGCCGCGGCCTCGATCGCCAGCGCCGGATTGTCCGGCAGCTCGTCCCAGCGGCGCTTCGCGAAGTCCCGGCCGCGCTTCGTCTCGTCGAACGCCGCCTCGTGCATGTTCGCGATCCCGAACGCCGGGTCCGAGTCGACCTGCGCCCATTGCCGCTCGAACTTCGGGTCGTGCGGTTTGTAGTCCTCGTTGTACAGGATCGCCATCAGCAGCTGCGGGTTGATCCCGGCCGCCTTGGCGTAGCGACGTACCTGTGGCGCGAAGTGCGCGGGGTCGTAGTCGTCGTACCACGGTGTCGGGCTGGAGGTGGTCGGCGTCGGCCTCGCGGGTGCTGTTGTCTTCGGTGTTGTCTTCGGTGCCGCTGCGGGTTTGGTGGTGTCGGACTTGTCCGAGCAGGCGGCCCACACCCCGACCAGGAGCACTCCGACGGCTACCCATGACCAGCGCTTCGGCACCTGCACCTCTCCAACTTATCCGTAGGGCGAACACGCCGCTGTCCGCAGAACGCCAATTCTGCGCCAATCGCGTTGATTGGCGCGTGAGCTCCACACCACCGACGCATGATTGACACCACGGCGGCCCACGGCGGGTTCACTCCGCCGCCCGACTGCCAGGAGAAGAGAGATGACCTTGATCGACCCGGTCAGCGACACCGACGCCTCGACCTTCGCGCGATTGGCGGTTGAGCTGCACGACGCGCCGGGTGTCGAGGAGACGCTGGACGCGGTCGTCCAGTTCGCTCTCCAGGCGCTGAACTGCACGTACGCCGGTGTCGCCTTCTCCGGCCGTGGATCACGGGTGGAGGTCGCCTCGGTGACGGATCCGGTGGTCACGGAGGTCTACGAGCTGCAGCTCAGCAACCAGGACGGTCCGCTCGTCACGTCACTGCGCCTCGGAACGCCGGTGCTGATCCGGGACACCGGCACCGACGACCGCTGGCCGCTGTGGGCTGCCAAGGTCGCTGCGCTCGGCGTGCGGAGCGTCCTCGACGTACCGCTGGTGACCGGTCAGCAGCACGCCCGGACGGTCGGTGTACTCGGACTGTACAGTCCGCTCCCGGACGCGTTCAGCGCCGATGACGAGGCGGTCGCACACATCCTGGCCCGGCATGCGTCGGTCGCTCTCGCATCGGCGAAGCACGAGGCCTCACTGGCGCAGGCGGTCGACGCGCGCAAGCTCGTCGGTCAGGCGATGGGCATCCTGATGGAGCGCTTCGACATCGACGCGGACCGTGCCTTCGCGGTCCTGAAGCGGTACTCGCAGGACACCAACACGAAACTGCGCGACGTCGCCCAGCAACTCATCGACACCCGCAAGCTGCCCTAGCGAGCCAACGTCGTGCTCGGCAGTTCGCCGTAGACCTCGTGGTACGCCGCGGACATCCGCCCGTGATGATGGAAGCCCCAGCGAGCCGCGACGCCGGCGACGGTGGACTCCGCCGGGTCGGCGGCGAGCAGCTCGGCCCGCACCTGCTCGAGCCGGAGGCGCCGCAGGTACGCGAGTGGCGACGTACCGAGGTGACGCTGGAACGCGGTTTGGACGGCGCGGACGCTGACTCCGGCAGCGGCTGCGATATCGGCGACGTCGACGGCTTTGTCCAGGTTCGATTCCAGGAATGCCAACGCGCGTTTGATGGTGGCCGGCCGGGCGTCCCGGCTGTCCGCTCTGTGGTCAGGCGTCGCAGTATTCGGAAATGCCTCCAGCACACTCGCGGCGAGCAAATGCGAGACCGACGCGATCAGCAATGGTGACGACCGGACGGCGGGGTTCGGCAGCATGTGGTCGCCCAGATACGCGATCGTGCGGGACAGGTGCCGGGCCGCCTCCCGCGAGCGCGGCCGGTGCGACAGCAGCCGGACCGGTGCGTTGTCCCGGCGGCTGACGCCGGCCACCCGAGTCAGCAGTGACTCGTCGAACATCGTGATGTTGTACGTCGACCTGCACACGGTGCCCTTGTACGGCTTGTCCGGCGGGGCGAAGTACACCAGGTCTCCCGGACCGAACGCATCCTCCCAGCCGTCGGTCGCGTGGTCGCCGATACTCCCCGAGTAGACCTCGCACAGGCAGACCTTGCCGAGCGGATCGGCGTCGTAACTCATCTCGAAGCCGATCTCGATCCGGTCGATGCTGATCGACTCGGCAGCCGCCCGCGAGATCCGGGCCCGGACGTCCTTCGGCGTACCGCCGATCTGCATTTTCGTGTACGCCCGGTTCAGGAATTCCTCGGTCCGTCCCAGGTCCCGGCTCTCGAATGTCACCGACTCCATGAGCACATTTTGACATTGCCGCCAGCGGATTCCACGACAAATGCGCGTGGCCCCCGGTCCGCGTGCACCGGAGGCCACTCGAGGTAGCTGCGCGACTACTCTCCCTGCAGGACGTCGAACAGGTGGGTGTGGTCGTTGGTGCCGAGGACGGCGTCCGCGCCCGGGCCGTTGGCCCAGACCGGGACGACCGCGCCGGTGTGCTGCTGGCTCGGGCCGGAGGCGACCGGGGCCTTGCCGTCGCCACCGAAACCGGCGGTGCCGTAGGTGAGCGTCAGGGTCTGACCGTCCTTCGTGGTCAGGTTCGTCGAGTAGCCGGTCGGCAGACCGGTGCCGGAGGCGTCTTCGCCGACGATCTGGCTGGTGTGCGAGTGATCGGCCGTGACGACGATCAGGGTGTCCGGGTGCGTCTTCTGGTAGTCGAGCGCAACGCCGACCGCCTTGTCGAAGTTGACGGTCTCACCGATCTGGCCGCAGGCGTTGGTGGCGTGGTCCTGCTTGTCGATCGAGGCACCCTCGACCTGCAGGAAGAAGCCCTTCTTGTTCTCCAGCAGGCTGATCGCCTTCGACGTCATGTCCGCGAGGCTGGGCTCGTTCGCCGGCCGCTGGTTCTCCTTGCAGGACTGCGCGGTGTTGCCCTTGCCGAGCGCCGCGGTCGGGCCGCTCCACTCCAGCGACATGTTGCTGCTGTTGAACAGGCCGAGCACCGGCTTGTCCCCCTTCACGGACTTCAGTCCGGCCGCGTCGGTGACGTACTGGATGCCCTTCGCCTTGGCCTGGTCGACCACCGTCTTGCCGGCGAACGGGCCACCGGTGATCTGCTGCTCGAAGCGGGTGCGACCGCCACCGAGCAGTACGTCGACCTTGTGGTCGACCTCCTGCTCCGCGATCGAGCCGAGACCGCCGGCCGCCTTGGTCTCCTTCGGGCAGTTCGCCATGTCGGCCGGGCCCTGGCAGCCGCGCAGCGACATGTGCGAGGCGAGCACCGCCGGCGTCGCGTCGGTGATCTCCGCGGTGGACACGTCGCCCACCTTCAGGCCGCGCTTCTGCGCCAGCTCGAGCACGGTCTGGTAGTTCGTGCCCGGGACGTTGTCGGCGTTGCTCGGACCCTGCGAGATCCGTTCGTCGATCGTCTTCCTGCCGGTCGCCCAGCTCGAGCCGGTGGACGCCGAGTCCGGGTCGTAGTCCGGCAGGTACGGCGCCTTCGCGGCGGGCTTCACCGACCACGTGGTGTCGAAGCCGGTGTAGCGGGCCCGGTCGACGTTCAGCTTGTTCCGGACACCCTGGTAGTACCGGGCGGCGGTGATCTCCTGCGTCCCCATCCCGTCACCGAGGAAGAAGATCACGTTCTTCGGGCCGCGCTGCGGCTGGTGGGCGGCAGCCGCGTCGCCGGCCTGGGCCGTGCTGAACGCTCCGCTCGCGGCGGCCGAGGCCATCCCCGCCGCGGCGATCACCGTGGTCGCGGCGAGCGCGGCGACAAAAGCCTTTTTCCTGATCATTGCGGGCCTTTCTGGTCGGACAAAACATCGGGAACGTATGTGTCTCCCCCGGACTCCAGGTGACCGGAACGTGACCACCAGGTGACGGCACACGCCGTCAAGTTCTGCGGACTCTCCGTCGCGACACGATCGGAAAGCGCTTGCTAGCATGGCCGGGTGATCTATGAGCTGAACCATGTCGGCGGCCCGGTGCGGGATCTCGAGGCGAGCTTGTCGTTCTACGGCGAGCTCGGGGCGGAGGTGGTCGACCGGCTGTTCATGCAAGGCCCCCGCGTGCATCGCGTGCACATCCAGCTCGCCACCGGCTTGGTCGAGCTGCTCAACTCCGAGCAGCCCGGCGCGCAGGCGACGTACGGGCTGAACCATGTCGGGTTCATGACCGACGATCTCGACGGGGACTACGCGCGGCTGATCGCGCTCGGGTACGCCGAGATCTCCTCGCCGCGCGTCGCGGGCAGCGGCCAGGGCCGGCTCGCGTTCCTCTCGGACCCGAACGGGGTGCGGGTCGAGCTGTTGCAGCGCTCCGAGGAGTTCCGCGTCCCGCCGATCACGACCGGGCCGGTCCGGCAGTTCTCGTACGTCGGCCTCGCCGCGCCCGATCTGGACGCGGCGGCCGAGTTCTACGGCACCCACCTCGGGATGGAGCGAGTGTCCGACGACACGTTCCGCCTGGGCGCCGACGCCGTCAAACTCTTGCCCTCAGCAACAACCACGATCGCCCAGCTCGGCCTCACCACCAGCACCCCAGCCCCCGACACCCAAGACCCCGACGGCACCCACCTGACCTTCCTCCCCCACTAGCCCAAGCCGCCCCACCACCAGCCCACCAAGCCCGCCCAACCATCACCACACCGCCCCACCACGCCGCCGCCCCACCACACCGCCGCCCCACCACGCCACGCCACCGCGCCGCCGCCCCACCACGCCACGCCACCGCGCCACGGCGCCACGGCCCCACGCCACCGCCCCAGCACGCCACCGCGCCACGACACCGCCACGACACCGCCACGACACCGCCGCCCCACCACGCCGCCGCCGCCGCCCCACCATGCCGCCCGACACCGCGGGCGCCTCGCGCCGACTCGCCGCGCGAGGGGATATCCCCTGCCGTGCAGGCTTCTCCCCTCCTGTGAGACGGAAGAACCCCCACTTCGAGGGGATATCCGTTCCTCCGCGTGAGGTGGCCGCGTGTGTGCAGGTGAGCGGGCAGCGGGTCGACGTGCTGCACCTGATCTGCGGGTTGAGCCGGCAGCTCGACAGGTAGTGCACCCGCGAGACGGCGTACGCGCGGACCGGTTCACCCTCAAGTGCACTACCCCACCACCCGACGCCTCCTGTCAAGACGCAGATCCGCGGCCGCGCCACCACCCACCCGGCCCGCGTGCCGGGGCCAGGCGGTGTGGCGCGCGAGGGGATAACCGTTGATGTTGGGGGTTGTCCGCTGGTGTACCACCGGAGAACCCCCACTTCGAGGGGATATCCCCTCGCGTGACCACCCCACGACAAGCCGGACATTGGTAAGGCGGCAGATCCGCCACGCCAACTCGCGCGACGCACGGGCCGAGGCTGCGGGTGCGTAAGCTCTGGCCATGTTCGACTACGACGCCGAGCTGCGGTTCTACCGGGAGCGCTTTCGGGCCGCTTGTGCGGTTCAGGCCGGCGATCGGGTGCTGGACGTCGGCTGTGGGTGCGGGCAGACCACGCGGGACGCTGCGAGCGACGCCGTACGTGGGAGTGTGCTCGGGGTGGACGTCTCGGAGCGGATGCTCGAGTACGCGCGTGGTCGGGCGTCCGAGCGGGTCAGCTATCTGCTCGCCGACGCGGCTACCTACGATTTCGGCGGCGCGTTCGATCTGGTGATCAGCCGGTTCGGGGTGATGTTCTTCGAGGACCTGATCGGCGCCTTCGGCAACCTTCGGCGGGCGTTGCGGCCCGGCGGCCGGTTGGCGTTGCTGGTCTGGCAGCCGCGGGCCGAGAACGAGTGGGCGCGGGTCGTTCCGGAGGTCCTCGGAGGTGAGTTTCGGGACGAGTCGCCGTTCGCGCTCGGCGACCAGGCGGTCACACGACAGATTCTCACCACTGCCGGCTTCGAGGAGCCAACTTTCACGGCAGTACGCGAGCCGATCTACTACGGGCCGGACCCGGAGGCGGCGTACGAGAACGTGCTCCGGCTGCGGGAGCCGCAGGCGCTCCTGGACGAGCTCGGCACTGTGGCGGCGCAGCGGGCGCGGGACGCGTTGCGAGCGACCCTGGCCGATCATGAGACCGATGACGGGGTGCTGTTCGGCGCCGCCGCGTGGCTCGTGCACACCCGGCGGAACTGAGTGACCTGGATCACACCACGATTCTTCGCGGCAGATGTCGAGTGCGCCCCAGACTGCTCGACGCGTAGGCAAAAGCGGCACACGATCGAATCAAGGAGCACCTCATGCGTACCCTCATCACCACCGCGTTCGTCTCTCTGGACGGCGTTGTCGAGGGCCCCGGCGGCGAGCAGGGCTACCGCAACACCGGCTGGACGTTCAAGGACATCCCGTTCGACGAGGCGGCGTACGAGCTGAAGGGCCGTGAGCAGGAGGCGGCGACCGCGCTGCTGCTCGGGCGGGTCAGCTACCAGTCGTTCGCGCCGGTGTGGCCGGGCATGGTCGAGGAGTTCGCGGGCTACAACGCGATGCCGAAGTACGTCGTCTCGACCACCCTGAAGGACAGCGACCTGGTGTCGAACTGGGGCGAGACGCACATTCTCCGCTCCCTCGACGACGTCGCGGCGCTGAAGCAAACCGAGGGCGGCCCGATCATCGTCAACGGCAGCGCCATGCTGAACCGCAACCTGTCCGACGCGGGCCTGATCGACCAGTACAACCTGCTGGTCTTCCCGGTCCTGCTCGGTGCCGGCAAGCGTCTGTTCAGCGACGCCGACCAGGACAAGCTGAACCTGAAGCTGATCGAGAGCGACTCGTACTCCAACGGCATCCAGAAGCTCGTCTACACCGTCCAGCACTGAGCCCTGTACTACCGTTCCTCCATGGGCGTTCTGGGGAGGACCAGGGACGACAACTACATGCCGGAGGACGGCATCCTCGTAGTCCGCGACGTGGGGGCAGGCGCGGCCGGTGACGAGTACGACGGGATCACCGCCGCGCATCCGATCGGGACGCTGGGACGGTCCGGGCGGAGCTGGTTGTACACGGCGGGCGGGGACGGGCCGGCGATCGTCGAACTGCGGGCCTGGGACGGCCCGCCGGCGGTGGACGCCGAGGACTGGACCGATGTCTTCGAGGTTCCGTACGAGAGCGCGACCGGCGTCGTCGCGCTCTCGGGGCTCACCACGGGTCCGGGTGCGGACGGGCTCCGGTTGGGTGATCCCGGCACGTACCGCGTGCGGGCCGCGTATCGGCAGTTGCCGCCCGCGGCGCGACCACCGGTCGACGAGGACGACCTCCAGCCGGAAGGCGTCTGGCAGCTCGACTTCTGGCCCGCCGCCGAATCTCTTGATCCGCCGCGGTGGCTGCGACGACGGCGCGCGCCCGTCAAGAAGCCGGACCCCGGCTGGCGGTCGCTGCTCGGAATGCAGGAAATGGAGGTCGCCGAGGTCGTCGAGTGGGCCGGTCGCTCCGACGGCATGACAGTCGACGACATCAACAGCTGGGGCGCCGAACACTACCGAGGTCCCGACTGGCTCAGTCAGACCTTGGGCCGCGACCTCTCCCGTGAAGGCTGGCCGAACCGCGCCGACATCGCCCGGATGGCCGGTTTACCGGAGCCGACGACCCGCCGCGACCTGCTCCCGGTGTACGTCGCCCTCGAGATCCTGACCTTCGACGGGACTCGGTACGTCGCGGTCGACGACAAACGCATGGCGCAGGACGTACTGCGGCTGCCGGCCGACGTGGCCGAATGGCTGAAGGGCTCCCAGGCGGTCAACCAGTTCACCAGCTTCGCTGCGGACCTCGTCTCCGTCGTGTACTGGGGTGGCCCCGAGCAGACGGTCGCGGGGTTGGCGGAGCGCACGCTCGCGTCGGAGGACGACGTACGACGGACGCTGCAGTACGCCGTCGATCGCAAGCTGCTCGAGGTCGAGTGGCGCACGCCTGACGAGTTGACATTGACCGTGGTTCCGCATCGCCATGTGTTCTGATGTCGCGGGGCTTGCGCGGGAGGTGCTTGGGTACGACGCCTTGCGGCCCGGGCAGGAGGAGGCTGTGCGGGCGGTGCTCGACGGGCGGGACACGCTCGCGGTGCTGGCGACCGGGACCGGGAAGACGGCGATCTATCAGCTTGCGGGGCTCGCGCTCGGTGGGGTGACGATCGTGGTCAGTCCGCTGGTCGCGTTGCAGCGCGATCAGCTGCGAGCGTTGTCGCGGCATCCGGCCGGCGTCGAGGTCGCCGAACTGAACGCGACCGATCACGCGGGGCGGCGGGCCGCGCACGACCTGCTGACCAGCAACCGCCCGGGGTTCGTGTTGCTGTCGCCCGAGCAGTTGACGCACGCCGACGTACTGGAGTTGCTCGCGGCGTCGCGGCCGCGGTTGGTCGCCGTCGACGAGGCGCATCTGGTCAGTGAGTGGGGCGAGGACTTCCGGCCCGACTACCTCCGCCTCGCCACCGCGATCCGCGCGATGGGGCGACCGCCGGTGCTCGCGCTGACGGCGACCGCCGCGCCGCCGGTGCGCAAGGAGATCGTGCACCGTCTCGAGATGACCGACGCGGCGGTCGTCGTCGGCGGCTTCGACCGGCCGAACCTGAACCTCGCCGTCTTCACCTTCGCCGACGACGACACCAAGAACCGGCGCCTGCTCAGCCACGTCCGCTCGTCCCGCGGTCCCGGCATCGTGTACGTCGGAACGCACCGCCACGCCGAGGAGCTCGCGAGCGACCTGCACACCGCCGGCGTGCCCGCGCAGGCGTACCACGCGGGGCTGTCGGCGAAGCAGCGGCGCGAGGTGCAGGACACGTTCCTCGCGGGTGACTGCCAGGTCGTGGTGGCGACGATCGCGTTCGGGATGGGGATCGACAAGCCCGATATCCGGTGGGTGAGCCACGCCGAGGCGCCGTCCTCGATCGACGCGTACTACCAGGAGATCGGGCGCGCCGGCCGCGACGGTGACGCGGCCGACATCGAGCTGTTCTTCCGGCACGCCGACCTCGGTCTGAACCGGTTCTTCGCGTCCGGCGGTGTCACCGAGGAGGACCTCGTCGCGGTCGCGGGCGCCATCCACGAGCACCGGCCTGCCGACGTACCCGCGCTCGCCGAGGCGGCCGGTCTCAGCGCGGCCAGGGTCGAGCGTGCTCTCGGCCGGCTGACCGACGCCAGAGTGGTTGCCATCGGCCACCAGTTCCACCTCGCCCGCGGCGTCGACGTGGACAAGGCGGTCGCGAAGGCGTCGGTCGTCGAGCACGATCGTCGCGAGGTGGCCCGGTCCCGGGTCGAGATGATGGCGACGTACGCGGAGTACGGCGGTTGCCGGCGCGAGTGGTTGCTCAGCTACTTCGGCGAGCAGTACTCCGGCCCGTGCGGCAACTGTGACAACGACCTGGCCGGCCGGACCGCGGCACCACCCGAGGAGCAGCCGTTCCCGGTCGGCAGCCGCGTCGTCCATCGAGCATTCGGCGGCGGTCTGGTCGAGCACTACGACGGCACCTCGATGACGGTGCTGTTCGACCGGGTCGGCTACAAGGAGCTGCGGACCGCGTTCATGATCCACAACGAGCTGCTGAAGGCCGAGGTGCCGCGGTGATCGACGTACGCCCGGCAACCGTTTTCGAAGACGTGCGCGCGGTGATCGGACCGAAGTCGCCGACCGCCACCGTCTGCTTCTGCCTCAGCTACCGGATCCCGTCGAAGCTCAACAACTCGCTGCGCGGCCCGGCCCGCGGCGAGTACGTCGCCGGGTTGTGCGCCGCGACGCCCGCGCCCGGCGTCCTCGCGTACGACGGTGACACGCCCGTCGGCTGGGCCGCGATCGCGCCCCGGGAAGCGACGACGTTCGCCCGGAACCGGAAGATCCCGCACGTCGACGATCTCCCGGTCTGGTCGTTGTGGTGCATCCGCGTCCGTCCAGGCCACCGCGGTCAGGGGATCTCGCACGCCCTGATCGCCGGCGCCGTCGACTTCGCCCGTGCCAACGGCGCTCCGGTCGTCGAGGCCTATCCCCTGGACAACGGCGCCGCCAAGGTCGACCTGACGATGGCGTACGCCGGAATTCGCAAGAACTTCGAGCGCGCCGGTTTCACCAAGGCGGCCGACACCACCTCCACCCTGTCCGGCCATCCCCGGATCTTGATGCGCCTCGACCTGCGTTAGCCGACGTCGAAGGACAGCAGCGTGATGCTGTGCGGCGGGAAGTCGTACGCCGCCTCGTCCAGCTCGACCGTGCCGAGATCCCGAAGAGCGACCTCGTCGGGCGCGCCGAGGCTGTTCGACGCGAGGACGTCGTCGGCCGCCAACTGCTTGACGACGGCCCGCGCCGGCAGTCCTTCCCGGCGACCGTCGAGCGTCAGGCCGGCACGGATCGCGGACGTCCGGTTGCGGTTGATCACCGCGATCCGCACGGACCGGCCGTCCTCGGTCTGCGCCGCGGACACGTCCAGATCCGGGACCGTCGCGGAGCGCGTCTGGAAGTCGCCGCGGTGATCGCGTTCGTCACCCTGCCGTACGGCGGCCAGGCGGCTCGGTGAGCGGACATCGGCGCCGAGCGCGATCGGACCGAGGTGGTTCTGGTAGAGATCCCAGACGTGGTACGTCGCCGCGCGTACCGCACCGCCGGGCCGGGCGACGATCACGCCGTTCGCATTCAGCAGGTTGACCGTGTTGGCCATCGTCACCGGCACCTCACGACCACCCGCGCGATGCAGCGCGTGGAAGACACCGGCGTAGAAGAGGGCGTCGGCCAGCGTCCGCGGGTTCCACCGGTTGACCCGGTGCGCCGGTCCGGTCGCGAGACCGGTGAGGTCGCGCTCGACGGTGCCGCCGTCGTCGGACGGCTGCGGTGCCGGCCAGCTCGCGGGCTCGACGTGCCGGATGTTCCATTCGTCCAGCGCGAGGCCGAGCGGCCGCTCGACCCCGGCGCGAGCGGCGATCCCGCCGACCAGCTCGGAGTACTCGACGATCTGCTGCTCGAAGTAGAGCGACTGGGCAACGATCGCGTCGTACTCGGCAGCGCCGTCGATCAGCTGGGTGGTAGCGCCGTACAGGTGGAACGACAGGTAGTCGATCTGGTTGCCGACGGTACCTAGCACCGCCTCGGTCCAGCCGTCGCGGTCGTCGGTCTTGCCGA
Organism: Kribbella sp. NPDC004875; assembly: GCF_042873375.1. Taxonomy (NCBI): domain Bacteria; kingdom Bacillati; phylum Actinomycetota; class Actinomycetes; order Propionibacteriales; family Kribbellaceae; genus Kribbella; species Kribbella sp. NPDC004875. Next base: position 1,258,951 of record NZ_JBIALI010000002.1, on the reverse strand, counting down.
CCGCGACGAACTTCAGCCCGGGATCGACCGCGTGCATGAACCGCGCGTGCTCCGCGGCGTCGGCGGCGTAGGCGGCCGCGCTGCGGTGGCCCATCTGCCAGGCGCCGTACACCTCGTTGCCGAGTCCCCAGTACTCCACGCCGTACGGCGCCGGGTGGCCGTTGCGCGCCCGCTGCCGGGTGTACTCCGTGTCGCCGCCGTAGTTGGTGTACTCGACCCAGCGCACCGCGTCCTCGACGTCCCGGCAGCTGTGCGCGAGGTACGGCGTGGTGCCGACCTCCGCGCACCACGCCAGGAACTCGTCGGTGCCGAAGTGGTTGTCCTCCTCCGAGCCCCACGCCAGCTCGAGCCGCCGCGGCCGGGAGCCCCGCGGTCCGACGCCGTCCTCCCAGCGGTAAGGCGACGTGAAGTTGCCACCCGGCCAGCGGACGATCGGGAGTCCGAGCTCCTGGCAGAGCTTGATCACGTCCGTGCGCAGACCGTTGCGTACGTCGTCACCGCCGTACGCCAGGTGGGAGCCCTCCTCGAAGACACCGCCCTGGATGTTGCCGAAGAAGGCCGACTCCAGGAAGTGTCCGTAGATCATCGGGTCGATGGGATGGCGGCGGTCGCGCTGGATGTCGATCGTGGCGGCGGGTGTCACGGGTGGGAGCCTCCTGGTCAGATGTGCTCAGTCGGGGTCTGTTCAGTTGGGGGACGTGAGGACGAGGGCGATGCCCCCGCGGGCAGCGGCGTCGGCGCCGAGGGCTGCTCGGGTCACCTTCAGGTTCTTGTGCACCTGCGCGTGGGTGTAGCGGCGGAGTGTGGCGTTGAGCGGGTCGAGCAGGTGGTCGCCGGTGTCGGCGAGTTCGCCGCCGATGATGACGACTTCCGGGTTGAGCGTGTTGCAGGCGGCGGCCAGGACCTCGCCGATCCGAGTGCCGGCCTCGGTCAGCAGGTCGTGCGCCTGCGGACTCTGCGCTTCCAGGAGGTTGCCGCATCGTTCGAGCAGCGTTGCGAGCGCGACGTACCGCTCGAGACATCCGCGGCCGCCACAGGGGCACTCCGGTCCGTCGCGGTCGACGCTGATGTGCCCGAGCTCCCCCGCCGCGCCGGTGGCGCCGGCCAGCAGCCGGCCGCCGAGCACGAGTCCGCCACCGACGCCGTACGAGAGGCGGAGGTAGAGGGCGCTGCCGAAGCCCGCGCCGGCACCCCACAGGGCCTCCGCCAGCGCGGCGAGTCGGGTGTTGTTGTCGAGCTGCACCGGCACCCCGAACCGTTCGCTCACCGCGTCCCGTACTTCGGCGGGCCGGCCGCTCAGCACCAGGTTGCGTCCCGTCGGGACCGGGCCGACCATGCCGACCCCGACTCCGGCCAGCGTGCCAAGCGACAGCTCGTGGCGGCTGGTGAGTTCGTCGACGAGATCGAGGGCGAGCTTCACACGGCGCGGCCACGGCGTACGTTCCGCGCACGGGACGCTGTCGGAGGCGACGATCTCGTGCGCGACGTTGGCGATCGTCACCTGGATCCGCCGGTGCCCGAGATCCAGCCCGAGGGCCAACCCGCCCGCGGCGTTCAGGGTCAGTCGCGACACCGGCCGACCCCGGCCCCGCACGACCGGACCGTCGGTCTCGTCCGGAAACGACTCGGTGACCGCCTGCCGGGCCAGCAAGGACTGGATGATCACCGACAGCGTCGCCCGCGAGAGCCGCGTCTGCTCCGCGAGCTGGGCACGGGTCAAGGCACCTTGCGTCCGCAGCGCCGCGATCACGCGTTGCTCATGCGTCTCCCGCAGCAGCTTCAGCGGCCCAGCCGTCTCCTTACCCACGACAACCGACCCTGGCGCCGCCGAATATTTTTGTCAAGACAATGAATTAAATCGCCGGTCGTCGTCGGCCCGTGCCTTGGTGTCCAACTCAGGACCCTAGGCGGTGCTGAAGCGTTGCTCGACCGTGTCGAGGAAGCGTTCGACCTGGCGGTAGGTGTCGGAGCTGTAGGCGCCGATGCTGCGCTCGGCGCCGAGGGCTTCCCGCATCGCGTCGAGGTAGCGGCGCTGGACGATGCTCATCTGTTCGCGGGTGTCCGCCTTGGTCTCCCGAAGCTCCTGGCTCCCGGAGACCAGGCGGGGCACGATCCGGTCCTTGAGGGTGCTCACCACGACCGGATCGAGATGCTCGCCGTCGACGGTCTGCTCGCTCAGCGGGCCGACTGCGTCGATCGCGGCCTCACCGATCTGCCGCATCAACGCCTGGACGGAGTCCCGTTTCTCCTCCGCGGTCTCGGACGAGAAGTGCATCCGCGCGATCACCCAGGGCAGCGACAGCCCGAACAGCACCAGGGTGATCAGCGCGACGACGAACGCCGCCAGTACGACGGTCGCGCGGTGCGGCGTACCGGCCGGGATGGTCTGGGCGGCGGCGACCGTGACCACGCCGCGCATCCCGGCCCAGGCCAGCACCAGCAGACCGCGGCCGGTGATCGGCTCGCGTTCCTCGAAGTCGACGTCCGCCTGGCTGCGCGCGAGCCGCTTGCGGGCCCAGGCGAGCCGGTTCTCCTCGCGCTCCCCCGACGGCTCCACCGAGTCCAGGTGTTCCTCCATCTGGCTCAGCCTGGCCCGGACCTGGTCGTTGCGGTCACTCGATCCCATCCGGCCCTGCAGCGCGGGCCAGGCCAGCCCGAGGAACCGCAGCGCGATCAGCAGGCCGACCACGAGCAGGACCAGCGTGCTGATCTCCCCGGCCGTCGTCTCGGCGCGGGCGTCGTTGACGAGCTGCGGGAGCTCGTAGCCCATCGCGAGGAAGACGCCGCTCTCCAGGATGAAGCTGATCGTCGTCCAGGTGGTCGCCTGGGTCTGCCGGTCGCGAGCGCTGAACTTCCGGCTACCGAGCGCACCGGTGAGCAGGCCGGCGACGACCACGGCGAGTACGCCGGACGCGTGCGCCTCCTCGGCCGGGAAGTAGGCGAGGAACGGGACGGCGAACGAGATCGTGGTGTTCAGGACCGGGTCGTCGAGCCGCTGCCGGAGCAGGACGGTCAGCAGCCCGACGACGGCCCCGATCAGGATCGCGCCGACGACCGCCCAGGCGAAGTCGAGGACGGTGCGGCCGAGGCTGAAATGGGTGGTGACGGCGAGCGCGGCCACCGCGGTCCGCAGGACCACCAGCGCTGACGCGTCGTTGACCAGACTCTCACCTTCGAGCACGGTCATCAGGCGTGGCGGCAGACCGACCCGGTGGCCGATCGCGGTCGCGGCGACCGCGTCGGTCGGGCTCACGACGGCGCCGAGTGCGGTCGCCAGCGCGAACGGGATGCCGGGGAACAGCGCGTGCACCAGCGCCCCGATCACCAGCGCCGAGACGATCACCATCACGACCGACAACCACGAGATCAGCCCGAAGTTCCGTCGTACGTCGAGCACCGGGAGCTGCACCGCGGACGCGTACAGCAGCGGCGGCAGGACGCCGGCGAGAATGATCTCGGGCTCGATCGGGATCGCCGGCGTACTCGGGAGGTAGCTGGCTCCGATGCCCAGGGCAACCAGCAGCAGCGGCGCCGCGACGCCGGTCCGCCGCGCGAACACCGACGCCGCGATCATGATCGCTAGCCCCGCACCGGCAATCAGAACGAACTGGTGGTCCACGCGACCGCAGTTTAGAGCGTTCCGGCCCTCCGGAGGCCGATAACGGCGCCGATGTCCCCAGGTGGTTCGCGCCGACGGCCCGGGGCCAGGGCACCGACCAGGGATTCCCACTGGTGTAACGGGGGTCGCCGACCGGCAGATTGGTGGTCAACGAACCACGCTGATCCCTGGAGGACGTCATGAGCAGCACCGACCTGAAACTCGAAGCCATCGTGATCCCGGTGACGGACGCCGATCGCTCCAAGGAGTTCTACAGCGGCCTCGGCTGGCGGCTGGACGCGGACTTCGCGTTCGACAACGGTTTCCGTGTCGTGCAGTTCACCCCGCCGGGCTCCCCCGCGTCGGTGCAGTTCGGCACCAGGATCACCTCGGCCCAGCCCGGGACGGCGCAGGGTCTGTACCTCGTTGTCACCGACGTCGAGGCGGCGCGGAACGAGCTGCTCGCGCAGGGCGCCAAGGTGAGCGAGGTCTTCCACCCGGGTGCGCCGGGTGCCCAGTTCGAGGTCGGCGACGGCAGCGGCCGGGTGACCGGGCCGGCGGACGACCGGTCGAGCTACGGCTCGTTCGCGACGTTCAGCGACCCCGACGGCAACACCTGGCTGTTGCAGGAGGTCACCACCCGGCTCCCCAACCGGGTCGACCCCGCGGAGTCGACGTACACCTCCGCCGACGACCTGGAAGGCGCGCTGCGGCGGGCCGCGGCCGCGCACGGGGAGCACGAGGCGCGCACCGGTGAGGCGGACGCGAACTGGCCGGTCTGGTACGCCGCCTACATGGTCGCCGAGCGCACCGGGACCGAACTGCCGCAGTAGCGCGTGTCGAAAACGCCGGCGTGGCTCCGTCCTCGGGTCGGCTGACCGCTGACCGGAGGAGAATCGCGAGCATGGCGATCAAGCGGATGGACCACGTCGGCGTCGCGGTGCACGACCTGAAGGCGGCGATCGCGTTCTTCGAGGAACTCGGGATGGAACACGTCGGCGGCTCGCCGGTCTCCGGCGACTGGGTGGACTCGGTGAACGGTCTGCAGGACGTCCGGCTCGAGATGGCGATGCTCCGGACCCCCGACGGCCACAGCCAGCTCGAGCTGATGCAGTTCGAGAACCCCCCGGCGAGTACGGCGGAACCGTCCGCACCGGCGAACACCATCGGGTACCGCAGCGTCATGTTCGCCGTCGACGACATCCACGACACCGTGGCCCGGCTGGAACCGCACGGCGGCGAACTGATCGGCGAGATCACGCAGTTCGAGTCGATCTTCCTGCTCTGCTACCTCCGCGGCCCGTCCGGCGTCATCGTCGCCCTCGCCGAAGAACTCGACGGGAAGAACTGAGTGGTCTCCTGACGCGACCGTGGCCGGCACGCAAACTTGTCCATGGTCGCGCCTAGCCTGCAAGGCATGAACCGGATCGATCGGCTGTACGCCCTCGCGGAGGAGTTGCGCGCGGCGGGACCGCGGGGGCGTACGGCGCGGCAGTTGGCGGCACGTTTCGAGGTCAGTGTCCGGACCATCGAGCGAGACCTCAGTGCGCTGGGACAGGCCGGCGTACCGCTGGCGACGAAGCAGGGGCGCACCGGTGGGTACTCGGTGGACCGAGCGATGAGCCTGCCGCCGCTCAACTTCACGGCGCGGGAGGCGATGGCGGTCGCGGTCGCCCTCAGCCGCAGCGATCACGTGCTGTTCGCGCGGGACTCACGGACCGCGCTGCAGAAGATCGTCGCCGCGATGCCGCAGCGCGATCTCGACGAGGCGCGGACGGCGGCCGCGAAGGTGCGGTTGCTGGTCCGGCCGGTGCCCGATCCGGACGGCGAGGTGGCCGAGCAGATCTGGCGGGCGGTCCGCGACAACCAGGTGCTGCGGATCGCGTACACCGACGTCGGCGGCGTCGGCACCGAGCGCGAGATCGACCCGCGGCACGTCGTCGTCGGGCCGAACGGGTCGTACCTGACCGCCTGGTGTCACCTGCGTCAGGAGGAGCGCGTCTTCCGGATGGACCGGATCACCCGCGCCGAGCGGACTGCGACCCGGCCACAACGCCCCGCGCCGGCCACCGACCTGCGGGTGGACGGCTACGAGACCAAGCTCCCCGCCGCGGCGCTGCGTCCCGAAGATCTTTTCCCAACTCCGACATAGGGCTGTCGCGAACCGCTGACAGCGTGGGCCTCGTTGCACCAACCAACCTGTGAAGGAGAGACAAATGACTACTCCGGCCCCTGGGACGCTGGCCTGGTTCGAGGTCGCGAGCGACGACCCGGAAGGCACCCAGAAGTTCTACGGCAACCTGTTCGACTGGACGTTCGAGTCGTCCGGCAGCCTCACCAACGGCGGTCTCGACTACCGCAACATCACCGCCTCCGGCGCGGACACCCCGATGGGCGGCGTCTTCGGCACCGGCGGCAAGCTGCCGAACCACGCGGTCTTCTACATCCTGGTCGCCGACATCGACGCCACCTGCGCCGATGCCGAGCAACTCGGTGGCAGCGTGATCAACAAGAGCCCCGCCCGCCCGGGTACGCCGGCCTTCGCCTACCTCCGCGACCCGTCCGGCAACCAGTTCGGCATCTTCACCCCCGCGTCGTAACACCGCCGCCGCGCTCCCCGGACAAGGCGGTCTGGCACGCGCTCTTCGGGGAGGCGGTCGCCCTTCGGGCCGCAGAGCGTCACCTAGCCGGACAGCAGCCAGGCGGGGTGTTCGTCGGGGCGCGGACGGTAGCTGCATTCGGCGCCAGTGCGAATGGCGTCGCGAAGGTGGGTCGCAAGCGCGGGGTCGACGGCCTCGATGTGGGTGATGGCGGTGGCGATCGCTTTCGTGGCGGCGACGCGGGCCCGTTCGGCGGTCGAACCGGTGGCGCGGGAGCGGCCCGCCAGGCCCGCGGCCGAGCTCAGTTCGGCGAGCAGCGCCTCGCGCTCCGCAGTCAGTGACTCGACACGGGCCAGGTCGGACCAGTCGGTCGCCTCGTCGAGTTCGCGGGCGAGCTCGTTCAGGCGTTGGCGGTACGCCGTAGCGGCCCGGTGATCGAGATGCGGCCCCACATCGGGCTGGATCACCGTGGCCGTCCCGCCCGTGACGAGATCGATGGCCGAGACGGTCCGGCCCGGCTCCTCCAAGAGCCGGTGCAGGTAACCGAACCCACGCAACGCACGCATCGGGCGAGCAGCCGCCCCAACCAGCCACAATCCGTCATGGGCAGGGTGGAAGTGCACGACCGTCGACGGCCGGGCAGCTGACGACCGCAGCCGCTCGTGCCACCAGGTCGCACCAAGCTTCAGGTACGTCGCCAGCGCCCGGGAGCGAAGCCGCTCGGCGCGCTCCACGTCACCCGTCAGCGCGGCCGCCCGGGCGAGGGTGTCATCAGTGACCCCGTGGAAGTACACAGCGCCCGCATTCACCACAGCCCTGTTCTCGTACGGCGTGAGCAGGCGGGCCGCCGTACGGACGATGTCCTCGTCGGCGACGACCAGGGCTGCTTCGAGGACGCAGTGCAGATTGAGGAGGTAGTTCACGTCCCGGGGCAGGTTCTCCAGGACGTCCGGGCCGAGCTGGTCGAGGAGGGCTCGGGCTCGGTCGGGGTGTCCGCTCAGCGCCCAGACCGACGCGGCCTCGGCCGCGACTTCGGTGACGCCCTCGTCGTGAGCGAACTTCTCCATCCGCTCGGCGGTCTCGATCGCCCTCGCCCCGTCGCCTGTGTGCAGTGCGGTGTAGCCGCGCATCAGGCCGGTCACCATCCACGCATCCGCGAGCCCGGCTTCGGCGGCCGCGGCCTCGGCCACCTCGATGAGTTCGCGAGCTTCGAGACCGCGGACATGCTCGTACATCCATCGGCGCGAGGCGGCGAAGAACCTGGCGCGTGGCGACTCACCGGCCAGCACTTCGAGCGCTCGCAGCTGACGCTGGATCGTCGGCACCCGGAGGGTCTCCCACCCGACCTGCAGCCCCCACAGATGACCTCGCAGCCGAGCGTCCGGGTCGAGAACGTGCGCCGACACCTCGTCCAGCCGGGCGGCGGTCGCCTGCCGCAACCGCAGCTCGTCCGGCCCCCAATGCGCCGCGAGCACCGCGTCGAGACAGTTCGCGATCAGTTCGGGGTCGCCGGCGCGCTCGGCGTGCGCCAAAGCTTCGTCCGCGAACGGCGCGGCCCGGTCCGCGTGACCGCCGTACACCCAGCAGCGCGCGAGCGCCGCGGCGAGCCGGGCCCGGTCGGCGTCCTCGGTCGTTCGCGCGAGTACGTCGTACAGCTCGGCGGCGAGCCGTCCGGGTTCGGTGCCGAAGACGTGGCCCGCCGCAGCCTCGAGAACCGCCCGGGTTCGCGCCGCCAGCTCGGTGTCACGCCGACTGCTCGCCACACCGATCACGGTACTGCGAACCCGGGGGGTCACCTCTACGGCCGAAGCAGGCCTACCTCGCGGGCGTGTTCGGTCTGCACCGCCTCATCCCAGTCGCCGGTGCAGTAGACCCGCGCCTCGCTGATCTCCCCCGCCGTGTTCACCTCCGCGGCGATCTGCTCGCGGCAGTACCAGTTCTGTCCCTCGTGCCGCCAGCGCTCCTCGAATGCGATCACGAACCCGCCGGCCGTCCGGCTCACCCGCTCGACCCGGACAGCCCCCGGGAACGGGTGCAGCTCCCGCCGGCCGGCGATCGTCGCGGCGCCGGATCCGTACTGCAGCCGCCAGTGCGGCATGCTCACGTCGGTGAAACAGTCCGCCGCGAAGGTCCCCTCCGGCGGCACTCCGGTCTCCAGCCACTCCACCAGCCGCGCCACGGCCACGTCGACCTCGGCCCGCTCCGCGACGCTGGTCACGCTCCCGCTCCCGCCCGCTCGAGGTTGGCGCCGATCACGGCCATGGTCTTCTGCAGCTCGGTGGTCGGGCTGAACTCGACGAGGCTCGTCCCCGCCGTGATCAGCGGCAGATGTCCCGGACCGGCGTAGTACGCGTCACCGGTCCGGTACGTCTCGCTGTGGTCGGCCCACCGGAACGTGATCGCCCCGGCCGTGACGAAGCCCCAGTGCGGGCACTGGCACCGATCGTCGGGCAGGCCGGCGAAGTACTCCGCCGGGTCCCCGTCCAGCGGGTAACTCTCGAACGCCACCGTGTAGTCGTCCAGCTCGGCGTACTTGCCGATCAGCTCCGGGATGTCGATCGCCACCGGCGTGGTGGCAAGGTTCGCACTGGGCATGATGTCCTCCTCCGATTGGTCCTGACACCCGTACGGCGTGACTCCCGGCGGAACGATCGTGACGCGGCCCGGCCACCTGCGCACCCGGTCCCGGCGGCCGGTTCCGTAGGGTTCAGACATGGGAAGCAGCGTCTACGTCGCCTCGGTGGAGGGAACCACCGGGAAGTCGACGGTGGCTCTAGGGGTCCTCCATCAACTCTCTCGCCGGGTCGGTCGGGTCGCCGTCTTCCGGCCGATCGTCCGCGCGGACACGGCGACGCACGGCGGCCGGGACTACGTCCTCGACCTGCTGATCTCGCAGGACGCCGTGGTCTCGTCGTACGAGGACGGCGTCGGCGTCACGTACGACGAGGTCCACGAAGACCCTGACGCGGCGCTGGACACGATCGTGCAGCGGTACCACGCGGTGGCCGAGCAGGCCGATGCGGTGGTGATCGTCGGCAGCGACTACACCGATGTCGGGACGCCGACCGAGTTCTCCTTCAATGCCAAGATCGCGGCGAACCTCGGCGTACCCGTGCTGCTGGTGCTGAACGGCTTCGGCCGGACGCCGCACGACGTCCGCGCGCTCGCGGACATGGCCGTGGCGGAACTCGTCGCCAACCACGGATCCCTGTTCGCGGTGATCGCGAACCGGGTCGGCACCGGCGAAGGCAAGCCGCTGGTCGCCGCGCTCGACGGGATCGGCGCGCCGGCGTTCGCGATTCCCGAGGAGCCGGTGCTGAACCAGCCGCTCGTCGCGGACCTGATGGCACCGATCGACGGCCGCCTGGTCAGCGGTGACCCGCAACTGCTGACCCGCGAGGTCACCGGCCTGATGATCGCCGGGATGACGATGCCGAACGTCCTCGACCGGCTGTTCGACGGCGCCGCGGTCGTCACCGCGGGCGACCGGCCCGAGGTCGTACTGGGCGTACTGATGGCGCACGCCTCGCGGACCTTCCCGCAGATCGCGGCCATCGTGCTGAACGGCGGCTTCGAGCTGCCACCGCAGGTGCAGCGGCTGATCGAGGGCCTCGGCGCCACCCTGCCGATCATCGAGACGAGCCTCGGTACGCAGGCCACGTCGGCCAAGCTGACCGCCGTCCGTGGCCGTCTGACGAAGGACGCGCCGCGCAAGATCGACACCGCGCTCGCCTTGTTCGACCAGTACGTCGACGGGCAGGCGCTGCTCGATCAGCTCGCGCTGGCGCGCAGCAGCGCGGTGACGCCGCTGATGTTCGAGCACCAGTTGGTCGATCGTGCTGTGTCCGACCGTAGGCACATCGTGCTACCGGAGGGCGAGGAGGAGCGGATCCTGCGCGCGGCCGACGTACTGCTGCGGCGGGGTGTGGCCGACCTGACGCTGCTCGGCGACGCGACGACGATCAGCGCGAAGGCCGCGAGTCTCGGCGTGGACGTCGCCGCGGCCCGCGTCGTCCACCCGGAGAGCAGTGAGCTGACCGAGCAGTTCGCGGCCGAGTACCACCGGCTGCGGCAGCACCGTGGCGTCGACCTCGACCGTGCGCGTGAGCTGGTCCGTGACGTCTCGTACTTCGGCACGATGATGGTCCAGCTCGGACTCGCGGACGGGATGGTGTCGGGCGCCGTCCACACCACCGCGCACACGATCCGGCCGGCGCTCGAAGTGGTCAAGACGGTCCCCGACCTGTCCGTCGTCTCGTCGGTCTTCTTCATGTGCCTGCAGAACCAGGTGCTCGTGTACGGCGACTGCGCGGTGAACCCGGACCCGACCGCCGAGCAACTCGCCGACATCGCGATCTCGTCGGCGGCCACCGCGGTCGCCTTCGGCGTCGAGCCTCGGGTCGCGATGCTGTCCTACTCGACCGGCTCGTCCGGCACCGGCACCGACGTCGAAAAGGTGTCCAAGGCAACCACCATCGTCCGGGACCGCGCGCCGCGGCTCCCGGTCGAGGGACCGATCCAGTACGACGCCGCGATCGACGCCGCCGTGGCGCGGACGAAACTGCCCGGGTCCCCCGTCGCCGGCCGGGCCACCGTCTTCGTCTTCCCGGACCTGAACACCGGCAACAACACCTACAAGGCGGTCCAGCGGTCGGCGAACGCGGTCGCCGTCGGGCCGGTGCTGCAGGGTCTCCGCAAACCGGTCAACGACCTGTCCCGCGGCGCCACTGTCCGGGACATCGTCAACACGGTCGCCATCACCGCGATCCAGGCCCAGCAGGGAGAGACCCGATGACCGGCCACGTCCTGGTGATCAACGCCGGCTCGTCGTCGCTGAAGTACAGCCTGGTCGACGCCGCGTCCGGCGAGGCCGCGGCGACCGGGCTGGTGGAGCGGATCGGCGAGGACCAGAGCCACCACGTGCATCATGGGCCGGACGGCGACTTCGACGACGACCAGGCGGTGCCGAATCACGAGGCGGCACTGGAGGCGGCGGTGCGAGCCTTCGAGACGCACGGTCCGGCGCTTGGTGACCTGGACATCGTGGCGGTCGGGCATCGGGTGGTTCACGGTGGCTCGAAGTTCGCGGCTCCGGCCCTGATCGACGACGCCCTGGTCGCGGAGGTGACCGATCTGGTTCCGCTGGCGCCGCTGCACAACCCCGCCAACCTCGAGGGAATCAAGGTCGCGCGCAGGCTGCTCCCCGACCTGCCGCACGTCGCGGTGTTCGACACCGCGTTCCACCAGACGTTGCCGCCGTACGCGTACACCTACGCGGTGCCGTCGGAGTGGCTCGACGAGTACGGGATCCGGCGGTACGGGTTCCACGGGACGTCGCACGCGTTCGTGGCCGGAGAGGCCGCGCGGCTGCTCGATCGCGAGCCGGACGACCTCAACGTGATCGTCCTGCATCTCGGCAACGGATGCTCCGCGGCCGCCGTACGGCGAGGGCAGTCGGTCGACACGTCGATGGGTCTGACCCCGCTGGAGGGGCTCGTGATGGGGACCCGATCGGGTGATCTCGATCCGGCGATCCACGGGCACCTGGCGCGGGTCGCGGGACGCTCCGCCGAAGAGACCGACCAGGCGCTCAACTCGGAGTCCGGCCTGAAGGGGCTGACCGGAGCCAACGACTTCCGGGAGGTGTCGCGGCGTCGCGCGGCCGGCGATGAGCGTGCGCAGCTCGCGTTCGACATCTACTGCTACCGGTTGAAGAAGTACATCGGTGCGTACTACGCCGTCCTGGGGACTGTGGACGCGATCGTGTTCACCGCAGGGGTTGGGCAGCACTCGGCCGAGGTCCGTGCGGCAGCGCTCGACGGACTCGAAGGGCTCGGCATCCGGCTGGACCCCGAGCGGAATGCGCAGCGTGCGGATGGCGTCGTCTCGACGGCGGACAGCAAGGTCGCGGTGCTGGTGATCCCGACCAACGAGGAATGGGAGATCGCCCGGCAGGCCGTTGAAGTGACGCAGGACTAGTGTCAGGACACTAGGTCTCTTCGCGGGTCTCTTGGCGGAACGCTTCGACGGCGGTCGGGAGGGTGTAGAAAACCCGGTCGGCGCCGAGCCGGTCGATGAATCCGGCCGCTTCCAGGTCGTCGCGCAGGTCTTGTTTGACCCGGGCCAGGGCGAGCACGATGCCGCGGGCCTCGAGCTCCTTCCGGAGGGTGTCGAGGGCGTCCAGCGCGGTGATGTCGATCTCCACGTTCGCCTCGGTGTTCAGCAGCAGCCAGCGGACCGGCGTCGGCGCGTCGTCGACCGCCTTCAGCGCCCGGCGGTGGAAGTTCTCGGCGTTCGCGAAGAACAGCGGCGAGTCGTAGCGGTACACCACCAACCCCGGGACCGGACGGGCGTCCGGGTAGTCGTCGATGTCGTGCATGCCGGCGATCCCCGGGACGTAGCCGAGGATCCCGTCGTGCGGCCGGGCGACCCTCCGGAGTACGTCGAGCACGGACAGCCCGACAGCGACGAGGACCCCGTTCAGAACGTCGAGCGCGACCACGCCGATGGTCGTCGCCGCTGCCAGTACGAGCTCGCTGCGCCGGAACGACGCGATCCGGCGGAACTCGGCGAGATCGATCAGCCGCAGAGCGGCGTACACGACGAGGGCGCCGAGGGCCGGGATCGGGAAGGTCGCCAGGAGTGGCCCGGCGAAGAGAAGGGTGGCAACGATCGCCGCTGCGGCCACCAGCGAGTAGACCTGACTCTTCGCATTGGAGGCCTCGGCGAGGGCGGTCCGGCTGCCGCTGCTGCTGATCGGAAATCCCCGGAACAGACTCGCCGAGACGTTCGCGAGTCCGAGGACGAGCAGCTCGCGGCCCGCGTCGATGCGTTCCCCGGTGCGACCGGCGAACGCTCGAGCCGTGAGAACCGTGTCGGTGTACCCGACCAGGGCGACCCCGACCGCGGGCAGCGCGAGCAGACCGACATCGTGGACGGTGACAGCCGGCAGATGCGGCACCGGAAGCCCGCTCGGCACCGGGCCCACCACATCCACGCCCTTGGCACCCAGGTCCGCCACCCACGTCACGAAGGCGGCCAACGCGACCACGATCAGCGGCCCCGGCAGCCGCGGCGCCCAGCGCGCGAGTGCCAGCAGTAGCGCCAGCGCCGTCACCGACATCACCACCGGCGCGAAGTCCCACTGACCGATCAATCGCAGCGCCGAGACGACCTCGGCGGGTGGCGAGTCGCCCTCCACCGGCGCACCGGTCAGCCGGCCGAGCTGACCGGTCATCATGATGATCGCGATCCCGGTGAGATAGCCGACCAGCACCGGCTTCGACAGCAGATCCGCGAGGAACCCGAGACGTGCGGCCCAACCCACCACGCAGATCACACCGACCAAGAGCGCGAGTACGGCGGCCAACGCGGCGTACCGCACCGGGTCCCCGGCGGCGAGCGGGCCGATCGCGGCGGCGGTCAGCAAGGCGGTCGTCGACTCCGGGCCGAGGGACAGCAGGCGTGACGAGCCGAGCAGGAAGTACAGGACGAGCGGGCCCAGCGCGACCCACAAGCCGGTCACTGCCGGCAGACCGGCGAGTTGGGCGTAGGCCATCACCTGCGGGACGAAGTACGCCGCCACCGTCAGCCCGGCGAGCACGTCGAACCGCAACCAGCCGCGCTGGTACTGCCTGAGCGTCTCGACACCGGGAACGACCACCGGTCCCCCTTCCGAGACCGACTGTAACCGCGCGCTGCCCGAGGCGGCACGGAACACGCAGAAGCAGGTGCCGCGCAGCGAACGCTGCGCGGCACCTGCGGGCCGAGGCCAACACCCCTCTGTGGCCTCGACCTCCCGGGGGTGGCGCGCGACACCTGACCCCCCGGTCGTCGGGTCACCGGTCCCCTGATACCGGTTCCCGCACAACCCACAGTGCCCGAGCGGGCGCGGGCGACGGCAGGGCCAAAGGTCCCGAACCCGGTCTCGGCGCGTGGCCGTCGGGTTTCGGTCCGAAAGTCCCGCGATCTCGGGACCGAACGCCCTTCTGTCCGGCGCCGCCGCGAGGTCCACTGGTATCAGGGCGGAGGAAGCCTGGCACGCAGGTACGGAGAAGCGGACCCCAAGCCGCGCACCGTACAGCTCGTCCCGCTGCATCAGCGGCGGTGGACTTCCTCCGCTCCCCGGCGCCCAGCAGGAGGGCAGATGAAGCAGACCGTGAGGTTCGGCCGGATCTCGGGCGTGGAGGTCGGGGCCAACTGGTCGCTCATCGTGCTCGTCCTGCTGGTCGCCTACGGGCTGGCGACAGCCGTCCTGCCGGAGCTCGCGCCCGGACACCAGGCCGGCGTCTACTGGGTGATCGGCATCGTGGCCGGTCTCTTGATCGCCGGCTCGCTGCTGCTGCACGAACTCGCACATTCGGTGGTCGCACTACGGGCTGGGATACCCGTCCAGCGCATCACCCTGTGGATGCTAGGAGGGGTGTCCGTGCTCGGCGGCGAGCCGGCTTCGCCGCGGACCGCGTTCTGGGTGTCGGCGTCCGGGCCACTGACCAGTCTCGGGCTGGGGCTCGGATCCGGCGTGCTCGCGCTCTTGCTGAACATCGCCGGCGCGCCACAACTGCTGGCGGCCACCCTCGTGTGGCTCGGCGTGATGAACGTGTTCCTCGCGGTGTTCAACCTGCTGCCAGGTCTGCCGCTGGACGGCGGCCGGATCCTCCGCGCCGCGCTCTGGTGGCGCACGGGCGACCCGAACCAGGCCGCGCTCTCGGCCGGCCGGGCCGGCCGGGTGATCGGGGTCGTGATCGCGGCCATCGGGCTCGCCGAGTGGGTCACCGGCCGCTACACCGGCCTGTGGCTGGTGATGATCGGCTACCTGATCGTCACCTCGGTCGCTGCCGAGTCGCGGACCGCCCGGTTACGGATCGCGCTCGATTCGACGCCGGTCGCCGCCGCGATGTCGGTGCCGCCGCTGACGGCGTACGCCGCGATGCCGATCGACCGGTTCGCCGCGGACGTGATGACGCGGGCCCACGACGCCCGCGACGTGGTGTTCGCGGTGGTCGATCTCGACGCGCGCCCGACCGGCACGGTGTCGCTACGCCGACTGGCCAGGGTTCCTGTCGACCAGCGGGCCGGTCTCACGGTCGGGGCCGTCCAGCGACCGCTGAAGGACGTACCTGTCGGGCATCCTGAGGATCAGCTCGCTGATCTGGTCGTCCAGATGGGATCGGGCTCCGACGAACTGGCACTCGTCGTCGAGCGCGACGGCAGGCTGGTCGGCGTCGTGCATGGATACGACGTGACGCGTCTGGTGCAGCTCGCGGCGCTTCGACCGTCAGGTCAGCCGACGACGTCTGCCTGACCTCACGAGGGACGCCGGAACTCCGGCGAGGGCAGCGGATCCGGCTTGGCCGCGAGATCGTCGAACCCCCAGGTCAGCAGGTTGTCGACGCCGACGACACCGTCGACCGCGGCGGTCAGCTTCTCCGCGACCACGGCGGTACTGCGTTCGTCGACCTCACCGGACAGCGTCACGACACCGTCCTTGACGACGATCTCGATCTTCGCCGGGTCGGCCCAGAGCCCGCGCTCGATGATGTCGTGGCGGATCTGGTGCAGGATCCGGTCGTCCGGGGCGAGGAACGTCTTCAACAGGTCCGAGCGGGTGACGATCCCGGCCAGTCCGTCGTCGTCGCCGGTCACCACCAGCCGCGTGATGCCGTGCGCCGCCATCGCCCGGGCCGCTTCGGGAACGGTCGCGGTCTGCTCGATCGTCACCGCCGGCCGCGACATGAAGTCGCCGGCCAGCCGGCCTGCCGCGGCCGCCGAAGCGCGCCGCTGCCGTCGACGTGCCAGCCACGACCGCTTCGCCTGTTGCTGGAACTCCTCCTTACGGAGCAGGTCGGTCTCGGAAACCACCCCGGCGATGCCGCCCCGGCGGTCCAGCACCGGTACGGCGCTGATGTGCTGCCCCGCGAGCAACTCCACCACTTCCTTGTACGGCGCGTCCTCGGCCACCGTGACGACGTCACGGGTCATCACGTCCGACACGTGCAGCGAACTCGTCATCGCGACCGGCCTCCGATCCCTCCGGGTCTCACCTCCAGGCAACGCCTGGCCGGCCCGCCCGGGCAGGGCCGCGGGTCCCGGAAGCGCCGGTCCAAAAGTCCTTCCCGAGGCGCCCGCCGGTTGAGGACTTTCGGCCCTGGCTCCAACCCGCCACCACCACCAGGGTTGAACCGTGGCCGCCCCGGCCCCACGGTGCGTGGAGGATGTTCGATGACAATGCCCCAGCAGTTCGACCGCTCCCGGCTCGAGATCCTCGGTCCGGCGGAGTGCCTCCACCTGCTCGGATCCGTGCCGCTCGGCCGGCTGGTGTACACCTACGCCGGGCTCCCCGCGGTCCGGCTGGTCAACTTCGTCGTCGACGACGACACGATCGTGTTCAGCACCGGACCGGGTGACAAGTTCCGGGCCGCCGAGCGCGGCGACGTCGTCGCCTTCGAGGCCGACAGCGTCAATTCCGAGCGGCACACCGGCTGGACCGTGACCGCGATCGGGCACCTGTCGGTCGTCACCCGCGACGAGGCCGACGCGTTGCGCCGCAACCTGCCGCTGCATTCCTGGATGCCGATGGACGAACCGCGTCTCATCCGGCTGGGTGTCGAATCGGTGCAGGGCCGTCGCCTGGTGCCCTGGGGGCAGCGGCCCAGATTCGGGAGTTCCCACACGGTGTGAGCGTACGTACGCTGGTTGGGTGGTCGATGGCTCACGGGGAGGACGCGGGAGCTGGGACGAGGGGGCGCTGGAGTACGCCGGGTTGTCCCGGGTGCGCCTCGATGCCCTGCTCCAGGAGCTGCTCGGCCGGGTCGACGAGATCATGGAGCACCAGGACCGGCTGCGCGCCCTGCTCGACGCGGTCGTCGGCATCGGCGCGGATCTCGACCTGAACAGCACCCTGGACCGCATCGTCACCGCGGCCTGCGAGCTCGCCGGAGCGCGCTACGGAGCGCTCGGCGTCGTCGGCCCGGACGGCAAGCGGCTCGTCCGGTTCATCACCTACGGCGTCGACGACGAAGAGATCGCCGCGATCGGGCCCTACCCGGAGGGACACGGCATCCTCGGCCTGCTGATCGAGCACCCGGAACCGATCCGGCTGCACGATCTCGCCGAGCACCCACGGTCCTACGGCTTCCCGAGCAACCACCCGCCGATGAAGAGCTTCCTCGGCGTCCCGATCCGGACCCGCGAGCACGTCTACGGCAACCTGTACCTCACCGAGAAGACCGGCGACGCCGACTTCACCGAGGACGACGAACGCACGGTCACCGCACTGGCCGCCGCGGCCGGTGTGGTGATCGACAACGCCCGCCTGTACGCCGACACCGAGCAGCGCCGCCGCTGGCACGAGATCACCGCGGAGATCACCCAGCTGATGCTCGGCGAGTTCGACGCCGACCAGGCGCTGCAGCTGATCGCGCAGCGCTCCCGCGAGGTCTCCGGTGCGCATGTCGCCGCGGTTCTGCTGGTCGACGCCGACGAGCTGGTCGTCCGCGCCGTCGACGGTCCCGCCGCGTTCACGAAGTACCTCGGGCGGCGCATTCCCGCCGATCTGCCGGTGCTGGGCCGGGTCACTTCCGGGACCAGCGAGCAGGTCGTGATCGAGGATCTCGCGCAGTTGCTGAAGGACTCGGGTGGGGGGACCGAGTTCCCCGAGGGCGCGGCCCTGGCGCGTACGACGCTGGCGCCGTTGCCGTCCGGCAGCACGCGTACCGGCGGCGTGCTCGTGGTCGCGGCCGAACAGGGCGCCAGCACGCGGGTCGCCGAAGGTGCCGACCTGGTCCGGATGTTCGCCGGCCAGGCGACCCTGGCTCTCGAACGCGCCCAGGCACAGCTGGATCGCGACATGCTCGCCGTCCTCGAGGACCGCGACCGGATCGCCCGCGACCTGCACGACCTCGTCATCCAGAGGCTGTTCGCGACCGGGCTCCAGCTCCAGGGCATGCATCGGCTGGTCCGGCCCGAGCACCGCGATCGCCTCAGCCGCGCGGTCGACGACATCGACACGACCATCCACGACCTGCGGGCCGCGATCTTCGAGCTCCAGCAGCCATCCGACACCAGCTCGCTACGCGCCGACCTCCAGAGCCTGGTCGCGGAGTACGCCGGACCGCTCGGCTTCCGCCCGCGGCTGGTGATCAGCGGCCCGATCGACACCGTGGTGCCGGCGGCCGTCCGCCCGCAGATCCTCGCCGCCGTCCGCGAGTCGCTGTCGAACATCGTCCGGCACGCCCAGGCGTCGGCGGCGACGGTCGAGATCGGGGTCGACGGGGACGAGGTCGTCGCCCGGATCTCCGACAACGGGATCGGCATCAACCAGCGCAGCCGCAACAGCGGGCTGCGCAACCTGGCCGAACGCGCCGAGTCACTCGGCGGCGCCGTGGACGTGACGGACAACGAGCCGAACGGCACCGTGGTCGAGCTCCGCGCGCCGCTCGACGACTGACGGCCGAACGGCCTCCCCGATCGGGACTCTTGCCTCCACCGCCGCGACCTCGCACCGGCGACGCTGGAAACGGAGAACCAGTGGGAGGAGCATCCCGTGTCCGATCAACTCCCCGCCCAGGTCGTCGAGGACCTGCTCACGGCGGCCGTCGCCGCGCCGAGCATGCACAACACCCAGCCGTGGCGCTTCGAGATCGAGGACCACGTGGTCGACATCTACCTGGACGGATCCCGGTCCCTGCCGGCCGAGGACCCGACAGGCCGGGCGATGCGGATCGCCGCCGGCGCCGCCACCTTCAACCTGCGGTGCGCGGCCGAGAGCCTCGGGTACGGCGCCTGGTTCGGGCTGGCCCCGTATCCGGAGGAACCCGATCTGCTGGCCCGGATCGTGCTCGAACCCACCGCGGCCCGCAACGGCGAGCTCTGCGATCTCGCCGAGTACATCCCGCACCGCCATACCGACCGGAATCCGTCTGACACGACCCCGCTCGACGAGACCGTCCGGGTGGCGTTGATGCGCGCCGCGTACGCCGAGGGCGCCGAGCTCACGTGGCTCGGCAGGGACGGGGTCCGTACGGTGCTCGACCTGGTGCTCGACACCGATCTGCGCGAGATCGGCGATTGGCACCGGCGAGCCGAACGGGCTCGCTGGGTCGGCGGTGACCGGGCCGCTGACGGCGTACCCAGCTCGGCCCTCGGGCCGCGGTCGGTCAGCTACCCGGCGATCGTGCGGGACCTGGCCACCAGGCCGACCGACCGGAGCCGGGCGGAACGGAAGTTCGAGGAACATCCGGACATCGCCGTGCTGTCGACCGCCTTCGACGAGCCGAGCGACCAGGTGACGGCCGGGGCGGCGCTGGAGCGGGTGCTGCTGACGGCGACCCGGGCCGGGGTGAGCGCGTCGTTCCTCAACCAGCCGCTGGAGTTCGACGACCTGCGGCCGCGGGTCCAGCTCCTCACCGGGCGGCCCGGGCACGCCGACATGATCATCCGCTTCGGCCACAGCCGGCCGCACAGCGGTGCCGCGCGCCGGCCGCTCGCCGAGTTCCAGGCAAAGGAGCAGTCATGACCACGTTGCGCCAGGAGATCGAGCGCTGGGAGGCCGATCTCGCGGTCATCGCCGACACCAGCCTGGCCGACAACTGGTTCCTGGAGGAGCGCCGGCTGGCAGAGGCGCAGCACACGATCGTCGCGTTCCGCGGCCGGATCCTGCCGATGATCACCGCTGAGCAGCCGCACGACTCGATCGTCGCCGACGAGATCGAGCATCTGGTCGACGCGCTCGAGGACCTGCGCAACGACCTGTTCCGGACCGTCCACCCGGCCGAGTCGCACCGCGAGATCGCCGAGTCGGTCGCCGCGCTGCGTGCGCTCAGCCGGGTGGCGCTCCGGTTCGAGCGGACCTACGAGAGCGCTTCCTGAGGATCACACGTCGACGCTGCGGAGATGACGCCCGTACCAGTCGGGCTCAGGCTCCGCGGGGGCGAGCCGGATCCGGGTATCCACGGCGAAAGCCCCGGACGGACCCGCGATCAACGGGTTGATGTCGAGTTCGGCGAGCTCGGGTACCTGACCGGCCAGCCACGCGATCCGGTGCACGACGTCGAGTACCGCCTCCTGGTCGGCGGCGCGTGCGCCGCGGTAGCCGGCCAGCAGCAGCGCACAGCGCAACGAGTGGATCATCTCGCGGGCGTCCAGATCCGTCAGCGGCAGGCCGCGCCACTGCCGATCGGCGAGTACGTCGGTCAGTACACCACCGCTCCCCGCCATCACGAGCGGCCCGAAGCGCTGGTCCCGCACCACGCCGATGACCAGCTCGGTCCCCTCCGGCGCCATCGCCTGGACGAGCACCTGTGGATCCCGCACTGCCCGAGTGATCTCGTCGTACGCGACCCCGATCTGTGCGGAGTTGGTCAGCCCGACGCGCACGCCGCCGACGTCGGTCTTGTGCAGTACGCCGGGTGCGCCCGTCTTCACCGCGACCGGATACCCGGCCGCCTCGGCAGCCGCGATCGCCTCCGATCGGGTCAACGCCGACACGACCGGGATCACCGGCACGCCCGCGCAGTGCAGCAGCAGACTCGCCTGCCGCGGATCCAGCCACCCGCCGTCCGGCATTCGCTGGAAATGACGCTGCACGACCGCCCGTGCCCCGACCGTGTCGACCCGCGCCAGCTCCGGTACGGCGCCCTGCGGCCGCGCCCGCCACTCGGCGTACCGCACGGCCTGCGCGAGCGCGCGGACAGCGCTCTCGGGGAACGGGAACACCGGCAAGCGCCGGCCGTCCGCGAGAGCGATCTCGGGTGCAGCGTTGGCGGCGCCAACGCAGTTCACGACAAGTGGGTGCACCGCCTCGTTGCCGGCCGCGGCGATCGCGGCGTAGATCTCGTCGATCTTGCCGGCCCGGGTCGCGGCGTAGTTCACCACGATGCTGTCGACCTCTGCACTCGCCTTCAGCACCTGCAGGGCCTTCGTGAGCGACGCCGGCGACGCGGCCGCTCCGAGATCGACCGGGTTCGCAGTTCCCACCGCTCCGACCGCCGCAAGCCGTTCCTGAACGGCAGGACTCAGTTCCGGCAGCTCCAGCCCGAGTCGACCGGCCGCGTCCGCTGCGAGAATCCCCGCCCCACCGGCATTACCGACGACAGCGAGCCGACGGCCATGCGGCAGCGGCGGTACGGCGAGCACGCGGGCGGTGTCCACCAGTTCCTCGACCGTGTCCATCCGCAGGACGCCGGACTGTGCGAACAGCGCGTCGACCGCGGTCTCCGGGGTGGCGGCCGCCGCGGTGTGCGAGGCACCGGCGCGGGGGGCGCCGGCCCCGCGGCCCCCCCCGGTGAAACCCCCCCCCCCCCCGGGGGTGGGGCAGCCCAAGCAGGCGGCGGTGGTTGAAAGGGCGGTTGTGAGCGACCCCGGCGGGGCGGGGTACGGGGGGGCG
>NZ_JBIALI010000002.1:886267-1237358 GCF_042873375.1 Kribbella sp. NPDC004875 | reverse complement strand
GCGCCCGTCCCCCCCCGCCGGCCGGCGGTGGGGCCCCCCCGGGGGGGCCCGGGGGGGGGGGGGGGGGGGGCCGGGGGGGGGGGGGGGGCCCGGGGGGGGCCCCCCCCCGGCCGAGCGTCCGCCCTTGACGACCAGGATCGGTTTCGTCCGGCCGATCATCCGGGCCAGTCCACCGAACTTCCGTGGGTTGCCGAACGACTCCAGGTACAGCCCGATCACCGCCGTTCGTGGGTCGCCCCACCAGTGCAGCAGCATGTCGTTGCCGCTGACATCGACCTTGTTGCCGAGCGAGACGAACTCCGAGATCCCCAGTCCGGTCCGGCCGGCATGCTCCACCACCGCGATCCCGACGGCACCGGACTGCGCGGCGATCGCCAGCGCGCCAGGCCTCGGGGTGAGCTCCGCGAAGGTCGCGTTCAGGCTCACCTCCGGTGCGGTGTTCAGCAGACCGAGGCAGTTCGGCCCGATCAGCCGCAGGCTGTGGCGGCGAGCGACCGCGAGCAGTTCGTGCTGCAGTTCGCGACCGGCGGCGCCGAGCTCGGAGAACCCCGACGTCAGCACGACCGCGCCACCGACCCCGCAGGCACCGCACTCTTCCACGACAGCCGGTACCTGGTCGGCCGGAACCGCGATCACCGCCAGGTCGACCGTCCGCGGCACGTCCGCGATCGAAGGGTAGGCGGTCACGTCCGCGATCTGGGTCGCGTGCGGATTCACGGCGTACACCGCACCGGTGAAGCCGCCCGAGACGATGTTGCGGAGCAGTTCGTGGCCGATGCCGCCGGGCTCGCGACCGGCGCCGATCACGGCGACGGTCCGCGGCGAGAACAGCCGGCGCAGGGAGCGGTTCTCGGCCGCACGCTCGCGATCAGCCATCCGTTCCAGCGTCACCGGGTGGTACGCCGTGTCGAGGACCAGTTCGACGACTCCGCTCTCCAACCGGCGGACCTGCTCGAATCCCGAGCCGGCGAGCAGCCGCAGCATCTTCGCGTTCTCGCCGAGCGTGTCGGCGCGCAGCCGCTGGATGCCGTGCTCGCGGCCGGTCGCGGCCAGCTGCTCGAGGAGGAGGGTCCCGATCCCCCGCCCGTGCACGGAATCCTGCAGCAGGAACGCCATCTCGGCCTCGCCCGGACGCAGCAGCTCGTAGCTCGCGATGCCCACGAGGTCCCCGCCGTACTCCGCGACCAGCGCGACGTGATCGTCGCTGTCGGCGGCCAGGTGGTGGGTGTACTCGTTGGCCGACTCGCGGTTGATACCGAAGAAACGCAGGTACATCGACTCGTCGGAGACCCGGCGGTTCATCGCTTGCAGGGCCGGCTCGTCATCGCTGCGGACCGGCCTGATGCGGACCACCGATCCGTCCGACGCCAGCACGTCCCAGCCCGCGTCCGGCCGGGTGCCCCGCTGCTCGATCGCCGTCATGACCGCTCCCCCTCCGGCGCCCCGCCCGCAGGGCCGCACATCTCCAGGCAACTCGGCAAGGGGGTGCGCGGCCAGTGCCGTCCGGTCCCGTCCACCGGGACCTTCGCCTCTGGGTCCGGACCGGCGCGGATCGCGACGCTGAAGCACATGAGGGGGAAGAACGTCGTGGTCGGCATCGACGGCCGGCCCGACTGCGAGAACGCGATCCGCTGGGGTGCCGCCGAGGCCGCCGCGCGCGGCGTCGAGCTGCGATTGGTGCATGCGTTCGTCTGGGCGGAGTTCCACGTGCCGCTCGGCCCGACCGATCTCGCCCCCGGCCTGCGCGCGCAGGCCGAGCAGATCGTCGCGGCCGCGGTCGAGCTGGCCCGGAAGTTCGAGCCCGGCGTACCGGTGACCGGGAGCAGCGTCGACGGCTTCCCGGCCGCCGTACTGCTCGCGGAATCGATGACCGCCGGCCTGATCGTGATCGGCAGCCGGGTTACCGGCCGGTTCCTCGGGATGGTCGTGAGCTCGGCGGGTGTCGAGCTGTCCGCGCACGCGCACTGCCCCGTGGTCGTCGTACGGCCCACCGACGACTCGCTGGCCGGCAGCAGCGTCGTCATCGGGTACGACGGTTCCACGGCGGCCCGCACCGCGCTCGAGTTCGGTCTCGAGTACGCGCACCGCCACGAGCTTCCGGCCCGGATCGTCGCGGTCGCGAACCGGAACGGCAACCACGACCTGCTCGCGGAGATCCGGCCGGACGCCGGTGACGCCGAGCTCGTGCAGGTCACCGGTCACGAGTCGGAGCGGCTGCTCGAGTACGCCGCCGACGCGAACCTGCTCGTCGTCGGCTCCCGCGGCCGCGGTGGTTTCACCGGTCTGCTCCGCGGCTCCGTCAGCCAGACCATGCTCCACCAGGCGCCGTGCCCGGTCGCCGTCATTCCGCCGGCAGCGATCGAAGGTCCCGGCTAGCCGGGCCGTTCGGCACTCCCTGGCTCCGCCGGGTGGCTGCTCTGCTGGAGGTGACCCGAAGGAGGCCCTGATGCCCAAGAAGGTTCTGGTCGCGTACGCCAGCAAGTCCGGCTCCACCGCCGGCATCGCCGAAGCGATCGGCGCCGAACTCCGTACGCACCATCACGAGGTCGATGTCGTCGACGTCGCGGCGGTCAAGGACATCGAGCCGTACGACGCGGTCGTCCTCGGCAGCGCGATCTACGTCCGCCGCTGGCGCCGGGACGCCGTACGGTTCCTGAAGCACAACGCGGACGCACTCCGCGGGCGCCAGGTCTGGCTGTTCCACAGCGGTCCGGTCGGGCCGGACAAGGACCAGGACCAGGTGATGCCACCCGCCGTACGGCGCCTCGCGCACGAGATCGGCGCGTCGCCGGCGATCACGTTCCCCGGCCGGCTGGACCCGGCGAGCGCGCACGGCTTCCTCGCCCGTCGGCTCGCGACCGGGAACCTGGCCGGCGACTTCCGCGACTGGAACCGGATCCGCATCTGGGCGGCCGACATCAGCGCCGCCCTGGACGCCTCGGAACGCAGCACCTGGCACCGCACACCGGTCCGGAACAAGACCAAGCTGCCAGGCGGCTACTTCCTTGGTTAGGGCTCGGCTAGCGCTGCTGCTTCTTCGCGTGTTCGATCGCGAACACAGCTGCCTCGGTACGGCGTTCCAGGTTCAGCTTGCGGAGCAGTGAGGACACGTAGTTCTTCACCGTCTTCTCCGCGAGGTAGAGCGACTGGGCGATCTGCCGGTTCGTCTTGCCCTCGGCGATCTCGGCGAGGATCCGGCGCTCCTGCTCGGTCAGAGTGGCGTACCGGGGGTCCTCGGACTCCGCGGGATGCCGCAGCCGGTCCAGCACCTTCGCGGTCATGCTCGGGTCGAGCAGCGATTCGCCGGCCGCGAGCCGCCGTACGGCGTCCACCAGCGCCTGGCCGTGGATCTGCTTGAGCAGGTACCCGGCCGCGCCGGCCATGATCGCGGTGAACAGCGCCTCGTCGTCGGAGAACGACGTCAGCATCAGGCAGGACGGTGGCTCGTCCATCTGTGAGCGGACCTCGCGGCAGACCGTGATCCCGTCACCGTCGGGCAACCGGACGTCGAGCACCGCGACGTCCGGGCGTACGGCGGGGATCCGGGCGATCGCCTCCGCGGCGGTCGACGCGTCGCCGACGACCTCGATGTCCGGCTCGCCGTCGAGCAGCTGGTGCAACCCCAACCGCACCACCTCGTGGTCGTCGAGCAGGAACACCTTGATCGTCATCGCCGTCTCCTCCCGCAGCACGTAGTACTCCCGCCTCAGCATCGCCCCGAGTGTGCGAGCGCCGCCAGGGACCAGCGTCCCGGCCGGGCGGGACCTTCGGCTTCCGGGTGCCTTCCGGCCCAGCGGCCGGTGACCTCGGACCCTGACCACGGCGCCGTCCGGTTGATGGTCTGGAACCGGACGATCAACCGAAAGGCAGACTCCGATGGACACACAGCTCGCGGGCCGACCTGACGACCTGGGCAGCCGGATCCGGTACCGCCGGCAGGCGCTCGGCCTGACCAGGGCGGAAGTCGCCCACCGCGCCGGGCTGACCGTGGCCCGTGTCGACCACATCGAGACCCGCCCGTTCACCCTGACCGGCGCCGAACTCGTCCGGCTGGCGCAGGCCCTGGACGTCAGCGTCGACGGCCTGACCCACGCCGAGCGGCCGCGCAGCCCCTCGCGTGCACCGATGGCACCACGCCTCGAGCCGATGCGCGCCGACGAGTGCCTCCGGCTGATCGAGAGCCGCTCCATCGGCCGGATCGCGTACGCCGGTGCCGGCGAACTGATCGTGATTCCGGTGAACTACTGCACGCTGGATCGCCTGATCGTGTTCCGGACCGCGGCGGACAGCGCCGTCGCGCAGTACGACGCGGAGCCGATCGCGTTCGAGCTGGACTTCGTCGACGAGGGGATGCACGACGGCTGGAGCGTGCTCGTCAACGGCACCGTCCGCCCCGCCGTCGACCTCGAGATCGAGGCTGTCCGCGACCGCGTCGAGCCCTGGGCCGGCGGCACCCGCGACACCTACCTCGTCATCGACCCCCACCACGTCACCGGCCGCCGCATCCGCGCCTGGTAGCCGCACCGCACCCCGGCCCACAGCCCCACTTTGGGCCCCCACCAACACCCATTCTCGCGGCCCGAAAGTGGTTGGTGGGGGCTCGAAGAGCGGGGTCAGAGGTCGAGTTCGTGCTCGCGAAGGCGGGCGCGGGCCTCGTCGAAGTCCTCGCGGGTGATCTCGCCGGCGGCGAAACGACGTTCGAGGATGTCGAGCGGCGACGGCAGCGTGGGCGGTGGTTGCCGGCGGCGCGGCCGCAGCAGCCGGATCGCGATCCCGGCGGCCACTGCGGACACCAGAACCCAGGCGACGACCACGGTCACCGTCCAGAACACGGCATTCGAGCCGGAGTGCATCATCGCCGGTTCGCATCCCGGACGCGACCGGCCCGGACGCGACCGCCGTGGTCCCGCTCCGAAGCCGTGAACAGCCGGCCGAGCTCGCGGCCCCAGCGCCGTGCGCGCTCGATCTCCGCCTCTTTGATCGGGCCGGTCGAGTCGTTCACGAAGAAGCTCCCCGACTCCCCCAGCTGCCGGTACCCCATCCGCCGCAGCAGCTTCGCCGCCGACCGCGCCGCCGAACCGGGCAGCCGCCGGACCCTCGCGATCCGGGTGTCGAAGGTCGCCATCCGCGGCGCGGTCCGCGCGGATCCGCCGGCCGGCTCGAGCGCCGCCAGCCATTCGCGGATGCCGACCTCGATCGGCATCACCACGTCGGCCTGCTTCCAGGCCTCCTGCCGGGTGGACGCCCGGCTCATCGAGAACGTGTGCGTCGGCCCACCGACGACCAGCAACCGGACATCGCCGGGTACTGCGCTCGGCGCCCGGTTCACCGGCACCGATTCGGTCGGGACGTACCGCCGCAACCCGTCGCGGACCGCCCGCGCGATCCGCTCGGTGTTCCCGAACATCGACTCGTACACGATCAGCGCACGAACGGTCTCGGACATGATGCTGCCTCCGTTCAGGACGTCGGAACAACGGCGCCCGTGGCTGTGTGGGCGGTGTGGGCTGTGTGGGCTGTGCGGGCGGTCTGCAGACCGGCGGTCGCGAGGGGGTCCGCACACTCGCTGCCGGTCGGGTGGTGCGGGACGATCGCCACCGGACAGGTCATCGCGGCCATCGACCGGCGGGCCACCGGATCGACCGGCAGCGCGCCACTGTGCGCGCCGACCACGATCAGCCCGACCTCACCGCTCTCGTGCACCAGCGCCGCAGCCGGTGGGCGGCTGCTCAGGAACCGGGTGACCTTCACGGTCGGGTACCGGCTGGTCCACGGTGCGAGCGTGGCCGACAGCAGGTAGTCCGCGCGGCTGATCCACGAGCCCTCCGGGTCACCCTCCGCGAACGGCCGCTCGGCAGGTACGCCGGCATGGACGACGGTCAGGTCGCCCTCGCGCCCGGCCGCGACCCCGAACGCGAACTCCAGTGCCTCGGCCGAGAGCGTCGTACCGTCGATGCCGACGGCAACCTTGCGGTCATGCAGCGACAGCTTCCAGGACAGTGGTACGACGACCACCGGGCAACCGGCCCGCCCCGCCAGGGTCAGGTTGGCCTGGGTGTGAACGAGCCGCTGCGGACCGCGGCTGCGGGACCGGCCGACCACCAGCATCCGCGCGTTGCGCGCCGCATGCGCGAGCACCCGCAGCCGCGCGCCCTCCTCCGTGACGGCGGCCAGCTCGGTCCCGTACCCCTCCCGATGCCGCACGTGCGCGACCGCGGCCCGCACCGCCGCGTCGGCCAGCTCCGCCGGCGACTTCCCCGCGAACTCCGCCATCATCGGGTCGTCCGCGCTCTCCCGCTCCGCCCAACCGCCCGGGCCGTGCAGGGTGTACGGGCCGTACGGCGCGAGCAGGACCAGTTCCGCACCGGTCCGTAACGCCTCGGCGGACGCGTAGTCCACCACCCGCAGGTTCTCCGCGGTCCCGTCGACTTCCACCACGACAGGTCCGCTCCGGTTCCAGTCAGTCATCTCTTTCACCTCACGCTCCAGCGGGGACGACGGCCAACGGGCACGCCGCGTGGTGCAGTACTCCTCGGGTCACCGATCCGGCCACCAACGACGCCAACCGGTTGTGATGGCGGGACCCGACGACCAGGAGCTGGGCATCGTTCTGCTCGGTAGCGGTGACCAGCCCGTCGATCACGTGACCGCGGCGTACCTCGACCTGGACGGTCACGTCCGGATACTTCCGGCGCCACTCGGTGGCAACGTCCTCGAAGTACCGCTGCTCGGTCTCCGCCCATTCGGCGCTCGCGGCACTCGGCATGTCCCAGGTGAAGACCGCCGGGATGTCCCAGACGTGCACGATCCGGGCCGGCAGCTGCCGTTCGGCGGCCGCGCTGATCGCGAACTCGAGGACCGCGCCCTTCTCGGCGGCGTCCGCGGGGTTGTCGGCCGGGTTGTCCGGAGAGCCGTCGAGGGCGGCCAGCACCGGACCGGTGTGGTCGGACGGTTTCCAGTGCTCCGGCACGATCACCACGGGTACGGCGGCGAGTGCGACGACCGCCTCCGACGTGGAACCGATCAGCAAGCGCTTGAAGGTCCCGAGTCCGCGACGCCCGACGACCAGCATCCGGCTGCCCGCGGCAACGGCGGCCAGACTGCGGGCCGGCGGACCGACGGTCAGGTCCATCTCGCAATCGGGGGCACCCGGAGTCTCGTCCAGGTATTTCTGCACGTCGTTCACCAGGTCCATCGCGGCGTCGTCGACGAGTTCCGGGTCCCAGCCCGGCACCTGCCGGAGGTGCTCGTCGATCACATGCACCACCTCGAGCGGCTCCTGCCGGAGCAACGACTCCTGCAGGGCCCACTCGAGGGCGCCGGTGTCCCGCCAGGAGCGGTCGACCCCGACGTGGATCACCGGCTTCACGGCCATGTTGCGCACTTCTCACTCACCCCGCTCGATCACCGTCCGGGCACCGTTCACGCGCCGTTCGTTCAGCGCAGCCACGGGTACCTGCGGACCGGGTTCAGACCGCTCCACCACCGGCCCAGCCCCCACAAGTTGCCAGCGGCAACGAGCGCGAGGACGATCACGGTGATGGCGCCGAGGATGTGGTCGTCGAGCACCGGGTTGTTCTCCGGCGGCAGGTTCGCGGACCACATCAGCAGGTACAGCACCGCGCCGGCGCCGGCCGCGATCCGCATCCCGACACCCAGCGTCAGTGCGAGACCGATGCCCGCCAGTCCGATCATGAACAGCGGGCTGACCCACCAGTCGCCGGCGAGCGAGTGGTAGAAGCTGTCCAACGGACCGGTGGCACCCTTGAGGAAGCCGGCGGTCACGTCGCCGCCGTCGACCCAGCCCTTGCCCGACTTCGTCGCGTAGCCGAGGCCGAACAGCTTGTCGAAGAAGGCCCACAGGAACGTGAGGCCGTAGGCGATCCGCAGTACGGCGAGTGCGCGGCCGGCCGCGGTGGTGATGACCGGGTGCCGATCGCGGTCCAGTTGCGCGGTTGTTTGCGCGGTTGTTTGCGCCGTGGGAGCCGGCAGGTGCTGCCGGTGCGATGTGGTGGTCATGATGTCGTCCTTTCACTCGAATCCCACACTTCGATCGTGGATTCGCACGGGGCCGGCGGTCAGAGCCGTTCTCACCTCACTCGCGGGAGCCGAACGGCCCGCCGGTCCCGGGACGTATGCCGCTGGGCACCGCGCGCCCGCGGGCAGACGCTGTTGCCGGGAGGAACGTCCGTCGAGGGAGGGACCGATGCTGACCGACCAGCTGTCGCTCGAGGTCCGCGGCGTCCTGTCGCAGGCCGCCGGCGCGGCGGGCGGCGACCACGTCCAGCGACCGTGGCGGCTCGAGGTCGGCAAGCAGTTGATCGCTGTCCGGCTCGACTGTGTGAGCGCCCGGCGGGACCCGGTCGCTCGCGCCGAACGGATCGCCACCGGCGCCGCCGTCCTGAATCTGCGCTGTGCCGCCGCCTCGCTGAGCTACGACACGTGGCCGGACTGCTACCCGGACCCCCACGACCGCGGTCTGGCGGTCCGGATCGTGCTGCAGCCGACCGCTCTGCCCGATCAGGAACTGCAGGACCTGTACGCCGCGATCCTGACCCGGCGCCTGCGCCGCCCGCTGAACCTCCCGGACCCGGCCACCCGCTTCGCGCTCGAACGCGCGGCCGAACTCGAGCACGCGCACCTGCGCTGGTTCGCCCGGTCGGACCGGCCGCTGGCGGTGCTGAGCACCGACCGGAACGACGCCGCCGACCAGATCCGGACCGGCATGGCGCTGCAACGCGTGCTGCTCACCGCCCTCGCACACGACGTGCGAACGACCTGCCTGAACCCGACGCTGATCCGCTTCGGCGGGCCGGCGGCAGAAACGGACACACCCATGACCACCTTGGCTCCCCGCACGACCTCCAGCAGAACCACGGACACGCCATGAACGCCGTACTGACCGACGACGAGGTCGGCATCCTGCTCGCGGCCGCGGCGCACGCCCCGTCGTTGCACAACACCCAGCCGTGGCGGTTCGAGGTGCACGGCCCGGTCCTCGACATCCTGCTCGACGACCACCGCGCACTCCCCGCCGCCGACCCGTCCGGACGCGCGGCGCGGATCGCGATCGGCGCTGCCGCGTTCAACGTCCGCGTCGCCGCCGCGGTTCTCGGGCACGAGGCGGACCTGGCCGCGAACCCGGACCCGGCGTGCCCCGAGGTCGTGGCCCGCGTCTTCCTGGCCGACCGCAAGGCGCCGGTGCCGGACCTCGCCCGGTTGTACGGCGAGGTGCCCGCGCGGCACACGTACCGCGGTCCGCTGCTCGACCACGCCGTACCGCAGCGAGTCCGGGACCAGCTCGACGCGGCTGCCACCGGCGAAGGCGCCAAGCTGCACTGGCTCGACGCCGCGACGGTGGCCGAGCTCGGCGCACTGCTGCGCCAGGCGGACGACGCGGACCTGCGCGACGAGGACCGGGTGCACGAGCGGATGCGGTGGGTCGGTGGCGACCGCGTCGGCGACGGTGTCCCCGAGAGCGCCCTCGGACCGGTGCCGGTCGGCTCGGCGTACGTCCGGGACCTGTCCGCCGGCGTCAACGTGCGGCAGCGGGACCGGGCGGTCTTCGAGCGGCATCCGGCGATCGCCGTGCTCAGCACGCGCTCGGAGGACAGCGACGGCTGGGTCCGTGCGGGTGTCGCGCTGCAGCGGGTGCTGCTGGTCGCCACGTCGTACGACCTGACGGCGTCGTTCCTCGATCAGGTGCTCGAACACCCGGAGCCGCGGTTCCACGTGCGGGAGCTGATCGGCGGGCGCTCATGGCCGCAGATGGTGCTGCGGATCGGCTACCCCGCCGGGCCCACCAACCACACCGCGCGCGTGCATTGGCGGGACGTCCTGGACGAGCGGTTCTGATCCGGCGCCACCGCGGACCATCCGGACGACGGCGAGCCTGGTCGCCGTCGTCCGGATGCCCGGCAGCTTCACCGGTCTGCCGGAGCGTCGTCCACTGAGCGCACCGCGACCTACTCGAGACCGCGCTCGCCGAAGAGGGCGACCTTCAGTGCACCGGTCGTGGCGGGATCCGAGAACACGTCGTACGCGTCCTGCATCTCGTCCAGCCCGAACCGGTGGGTGATCAGCCCCGGAAGTTCGAGCCGCCCCGCCGCCAGCATCGACAACAGCCGCGGCGTCGAGGAGGTGTCGACGAGACCGGTGGTGATGGTGACGTTCTTGATCCACAGGTCCTCGAGATGCAACGTCGCCGGCGCGCCGTGCACGCCGATGTTCGCGACCGTGCCGCCCGGGCGGACCAGCCGGGTGCAGAGCTCGAAGGTCGCCGGTACGCCGACCGCCTCGATCGCCACGTCGGCGCCGAGCCCTCCGGTCAGGTCGCGGATCTTCGTCTCGACGTCCTCGTCCGGGGCGAGCGCCAGGTCCGCGCCACGCTCGAGAGCCGCCTTGCGCCGCGAATCGGCCGCCTCCACGACCACCACCCGCGACGGCGTGAACAGTCTGCTGGTCGCCAGCGCCGCCAGACCGATCGGGCCGGCGCCGACGATGACGACGGTGTCACCCGGTGAGACCCCGCCGTTGAGGACGCCGACCTCGAACGACGTCGGCAGGATGTCGGCCAGCAGCACGGCCTCCTCGTTGCTGACGTTCTCCGGCAGCGGGTGCACGGACCGGTCGGCGTACGGGATCCGGACCTGCTCGGCCTGCGTACCGTCGATCAGGTGGCCGAGGATCCAGCCGCCACCGCCGAGGCACTGCCCGTAGTGCCCCGTCCGGCAGTACTCGCACCGGCCGCACGCGGTGATGCACGAGATCAGTACCCGGTCGCCGACCGCCACGCCACGAACGCCCTCCCCCGCGGCCGTGATCGTCCCGACCGCCTCGTGACCGAGGATCCGTCCGGGCTCGACGGTCGGCACATCGCCCTTCAGGATGTGCAGATCGGTGCCACAGATCGTCACCGCGTCGACGCGGACGATCGCGTCCTCGGGATCCTGGATCACCGGGTCCGGCACCTCGTGCCAGCTCCGCTGCCCCGGACCGTTGTAGACCATTGCCTTCATCACGAACCTCCCTGGACGAAACTCCCCACCCTTCGACACTGGAGCCTGGGGCGATCGGTGGCAGCGGCCGAACAGCCCGCCTGGACCGGGACCTTCGGTGCGCCGCTACGGGACCTTCCGTCCTGCCCGCCCCGGCCGCCCGCGACTTGACTGGAGCCGCAGGAGTCCAGCCCCTGGAGGTGCCCATGTCCGAGCAAGTGTCCCCACACATGCCTGTGCTGGTGGGAGTCGACGGATCCCGCGACGGCCTGATCGCGCTGACCTGGGCAGCGTCGTACGCCGACCTTCAACACGCCCCGCTGCACGCGGTGTACGTCGTCGACGACGAACGGCAACAGCCCATCGCCGTGCCGCCGACCGGACCGGACGACGGCACCGAGGTGCTCGACGACGCCCTGCACGAACTCGACCGGCTGGGGTTCCGGACCGCTTCGCTGGAGGTCCGCCACGGTCACCCGGCGCAGACCCTCCTCGATCTCGCCGAGCAGTCGTGTGCGCTGGTCGTCGGCCGGCGCGGCATGGGCGGCTTCGCCGAACTGGTGCTCGGCTCCACGTCCCAGGTCTGTACGGCGCTCGCGACCAAGGTCCCGCTGATCGTCGTACCGGACACCTGGGACCCGGCCGCACCCGCCCGGCGGCGGATCGTGGTCGGGATCGACGGGTCGCTCGAGGGCCAGGACGCGTTACGGTTCGCGTTCGAGCTCGCGCAGGCGACCGGCGCCGAGATCCTCGGTGTGCACGCGATCGACGTGCGGGAGACGTACCCGGATCCGAACGTTTGGGTCGACTCGGCCCGGCAGCCGTGGGTGCAGTCCGCCGACGAGTTGCTGGCGCAGACGCTCGAAGGGTGGGCCGCGAAGTACTCCGACGTACCGGTGCAGCGTCGAGGCGTGACCGATCATCCGGTGCTGGTGCTGGCGCGTGAGTCGCAGGCCGCGGATCTGGTGGTGGTCGGCGGGCAGGGCCGGACGGCGTTCTCGGAGCTGCGGATGGGGTCCGTCGCTCGCGGTCTGCTGTACCACTCACAGTCCCCGGTCGCCGTCGTGCACCGCCCCGAAACCTGACGCGAAACGAACCACCGTGGACCGCGCCGACGACCGCGCCACCGACCATGCCGACGAGCATGCCGACGACGACCGGGCTGTCGTGCCCGGCCGTCGCGTCGTCGTCGCCGCGATCCCGCTCGGTCTGCTGATCGCGCTCTACTGCGTTTTCCTTGCCTCCGGCCACTTGATTCCGGAGCGTGCGATAACGGCCGGCCTCTTGATGTGTGGCGGCGTGATCACGCTGGTGCTGGCCGACCCGCACGATCCGCCCGTGGTCAGCTGGCTCACGCCGGTCCTGGCGCTACCCGCACTCGCGTGCGCAGTACTCGCGATGGGCTTCGCACCAACGCTGTTCCGCACCCTGGCGATCGCCGGCTTGCTGACTCTGTGGACCGTGCAGCTCACCGAGCACGTCACGTTCGGGCGGTCGTCGCGCGAACTCCGGTCAGGGGCGCGCGGCCCAGTCGCTCCAGCTCGCCTTGGCGCCGGAGTCGCCGATCCGCACCACGTCGTACACGGCGACGCCCGCGACCAGGACGGCTACCACGGTCAGCGCAGTGGTGAGGCCGCTCGAGCCAGGCGCGAGGAAGGTTCGCTTGACCGGCGTCCGCCCGCCGGCCTCCCGCTGCCGCCACCAGACCAGAACCGCCAGCACCGCGACACCGAGCGCGGCGTAGATGGCGGTGTCACCGAGTTCGGCGTGCCGATGAATCAGCGGGTTCGGTGACAGCCGGTGCTCCAGCCACTCGCCTGCGCTCGTCGTGATGGGGACGAGCACCACGACGAGCAGCGAGAGTGCCGCGTTCGGCCCGGCGAGGCGGCGCCTGGCAGCGGGCCAGAGCGCGGTGAGCGCGAGGACGACCGCGGACAACGGCAGCAGGACGACGATGGCGTGCACGAGGAGCACGTGGGCGGGAAGACCGTTGACTGTCTGCATCACGTTCCTTCGACTCGGACGAGCTGGAAGCAGTCAGGCTGGCAAAGTGATCTTGGAGGTTTCTTGGAAGGCGTCAGCCGGCAGGGCGGAAGTGAGCGGCGTCGAGTGCCGATTGCAGCGAGCGCCGATAGCCGTCGGAGGTGAAGGTTGCCCCGGACACCGTGTCGATGCGGGCGCTCTGCGCGGCGATGGCTTCCTGCTGCAGCTGCGGGAGGGCGTACGAGCTGATCTCCCGGTCGCGCCCGCCCGATGCCGGGTAGACCAAGGGGGTCACTGCGATCAGCCGGTGCCCGCGGATGCTGATCCGCACCTGCACCGGCCCGTACCGCGTGCCTTCGGACGAGCCGTTGGCGGTCAGGTCACCGGACCCGGGCTTGGGACTGACAACGCCTGGCGTGGCTGCCGGTGTCGACGCAGTCGACACGTGGTTTCGGCTGGTTGGGTAGACGAAGAGCAGCACCAGCAGTACGCCGGTGCTCCCGCCCACCACCAGGTTCCGCCGTAGCCGGTCCGAATGTGCGGTCATCGCGCACCGGCCTGATGCGCCGCGTCGAGGGCGGACTGGAGCGACTGACGGTATCCCTCGGAGGTGAAGGTCGCGCCGGAGACGGTGTCGATCTGCGCGCTCTGGGCTGCCATTGTCTCTTGGTTGAGTTGCGGGACCGCGTAGCCGTTGATCTGATCGGTCTGCCCGTCACCGCTCGGGTGCTGCAGCGTGTGCGCCTTGGTGATCCGCCCGCCGCGCACAGTGATCCCCACCTGCACAGGCCCGTACTGCGTGTTCACCACACCTCCCGCGACGACAACCGCTGCACTCGTGGGCCGAGTGGTCGGCGCCGCGGTCGGTCCCGGACTGGTCCGTGTGGTCGGTGTACGGGGTGTTGTGGTGCTAGAGCTCGGTGTGCGAGGCGTGCTGTGGCGTGGAGTTGGCGAGATCCGGTCGCCGGCGCGCCCGGGCTGGGTGGAGGGGCGGGCGCCGGGTCGTCTCGAGTGCTCTGCCGGGACGACGACCGCTGCGGTCGCTCCCGGGTTCGACGACTGCAGACTCGATCGGAACGCGACCGCGAGCACGGCTGTCGTCGCGATCGTCATCAGCACCTTGATCCCGCGCCTCATATACACCTGCTCCTCTCACCATGAGAACCGTTCCTGATGCAGCCGTGCAGCGGGCAGCCCAGCCGCGAGCACCGCCGTACACATCGCGTCCATCCACCGATCCGGCCCACACACGTAGGCGTCGTACTGCGCGATCTCCGGCACCAGATGCCGTACGGCGTCCTCGTCCGACCACGACCGTGCACTCTCCGGAAGCCACGACGAGCGATGCTGCATCCGTGGCCCGAGCAGGTAGTACAAGGTGATCCCACGCCGCTCGGCCAGCTGCTCGAGCTCGGAACGGAACACCAGATCCGCCTCGCTGTGGGCGCGATAGACCAGGATCGCGTCGCCGGGCCGGTACTCCAGCTCCTCCAGCAGCGCGCGGAGCGGAGTGATGCCGATGCCGCAGGCGAACATCGCGACCCGGTCCGTCTCCCGCCGCTCCGCGGTCAACCGCCCGTACGGTCCCTCGACCGCGACCCGCGTCCCGGGCCGCAGGCGGGCGAGCCGGCTGCTCCCGTCGCCTGCGGCCTTCGCGGTCACCCGGAGCCGGTCCGGCGCGGGTGATGCCGACAACGAGTACGGGTTGCCCCGTGACCATCCCGGACCGTCGAGGAACCGGAACACGAAGTACTGCCCCGCGCGGACCGGCATCCGGTGCAGACCGCGACCACCGAGCAGGACCGTCACCACGCCGGGCGCCTCGGGGATCACCTCCCGCACGGTCAGACCGTGCCGCAGCGTCCGCCACAGCGGCAGCGCGAGCCGGTACAGCACGATCACGCCGAGCGCGACGCCGTACGCCGACCACCAGTACACCCGGGCGAGTCGTGAGGTGGTGAAGTCCGCACCGGTCCAGATCTCGTGCGGGACGGACAGTGCGACGCCGATGTACGCGTACAGATGCAGGAGGTGCCACGACTCGTACCGCAGCGCCCGCCGCGCGACCTTCACCGACGTCACCACCACCAGCGTCAGCGCGATCGCCGCCGCGGTCGCCAGCAGCATCCCGCCGTACGTCGTGACGACGTTCCACGTCTCGCGCAGGAGGTTGTCGTGGTCACGCAGGGTGTATCCGCCGAGGATCAACACGATGTGGACGAGCAACAGGTTGAACGACCAGAACCCGACGAGCCGGTGCCGGCGCGCCAACTCGTCCTGGCCGTAACTGCGCTCGATCATCGGCACTCGCGCCATCAAGAACACCTGCACGAGCAACAGATCCGCGGCGACCAGCCCGGAGAGGCGGCCCAGCGTGGTCAGCAGGTCGGCCGGGCCGCCGGCCAGCGACTGCAGGCCGCGCCCGGACACCCACAGTGCAATGACCACCAGCGCGCTCGCCCAGCAGGCCAGCCCGATGGCATCGCGCCACCACGCCGGTGTCGCGCGCACCCGGCGTACGCGCACTCGCCGCGGTCGGCTCGCCACCTGGCCCGGACCGCGGTTTGTCATGCTCCGACGATCGCCCGCGATTCTTAGCCGTTCCTTGGACGCTTCCCGTACCGGACGAACCGTCTCAGCGTGAAGACCTCCGGTGGTGCACCACCAGAGCCACTGTCAGCGCGACCACGACAACGCCGAGCAGTACGCCGCTCACCACACCCAGGCGTTGCTCCAGCGCCCGATAGGACGCGCCCGCCAGGTAACCCCCGCCCGCCACCAGCACGGCCCAGATCGTCCCGCCGACGACGTTCGCGACGGTGAATTCCCAGCGGCGCATCCGGCTCATCCCCGCGATACCCGGCACCAGCGCACGGAACGCCGCGGTCCACCGCCCGAGCACGACAGCCGCCGCGCCGCGCCGGCCGATCAGCGCGAGAGTCCGCTCGATCTGCTCCGGGCGGCGGAACCGCCGCGGCAGTCTCTCGAGTACTCCGGACCCGTACCGGCGCCCGACCAGGAACCCCACCTGATCGCCTGCGATCGCACCGACCGCGGCCGCGGCCATCACCGCCGCCAACGGCAGCCCGCCGGCGTGCGCGACCACCCCGCCGACGATCACCGCGGTCTCACCGGGCACCACGAGGCCGAGGAAGGTCGAGGCCTCGAGTGCCGGCAGCAGACAGACCACGGTGAGCACCAGCCACGCGGGTAGGTGCGCCAGCCAATCGAAAACGGCGCTCATGCTCTCCCCCTTCGCCTGCCCCTCCGCGTCCGCCTCAGGCCTCGACTCCGGCACCACGGCTCGTCGGCGATATCCGGAGCAGCACCGCCGAAGGGTGGGTGAGCTGCCGCATCAGCTCACCCACCCAGCCCCTGTGGCGGGTCAGAAGCCGGGCGTCACTCGTCTTGCCGACGGACGATCGCGACCGGCGCGTCGGCCTGGAGCAGCAGGCTCTGGCTCACCGAGCCGAGGAGCAGGCCCTTGACGCCGCCGCGGCCGCGCGAGCCGACGACGACCATCGACGCCTTTGCGGACAGCTCGATCAGCCGTACGGCGGGACGCCCCTCGACGACTGCCGCGTGCACCGGCACCGTCGGGAACTTGGCCTGGTACGGCTTCAGGTGCTCGACGAGCCAGCCCTCGAGCAGGTCATCGGTGCTCGCGATCGTCTCCGCGAAGTCCACCTGTGGATTCCAGCAGTACACCACCTCCACCGACCGCCCGGACCGGGCTGCCTCCTCGAACCCGAAGCTCAACGCGTCCTCGGAATCCGGCGAGCCATCGGTACCCACGACGATCGGACCGCTCCGGCTCGCTCCGCCGTCCTGACCCGGCTCGTCCACCCCACGGACCACAACCACGGGACACGGCGCCTTCGACGCGACTGCGGTGGCCACCGAGCCCAGCACGGCGGCCGCCATCCTGCTCCGGGACCGCGACCCCACCACGACCAGCTCGGCCCCGTCGGCTTCGGTCAGGATCGCTTGCGCCGGATCGATGACGGTCAGCAATCCGGACGCGGCGCTCTCCCCGAGCCGGTCCCGGGCGTACCGCACCGCCTCGTCGAGCTCTTCCTGGAAGGCGTCGACCGGCATCGGCGGCGGCACGTACCCGGCCATCGCGGCCGCCGGCCACTGGCCGAAGTCGCTCGGATAGCCACGCACCACCCGCACCGGCCGGTCGCGCTGCTCGGCGGTGTCGACGGCCCAGTGCAGCGCGAGCAAGCTCTCGGGCGAACCGTCCACGCCTACGACGATGTACTTCGACATCACCGGCGCTCCTTTCACTCCCTGAGACACTGCGGATACTGACTGCGGATATTGGCAGTGTCTCTCGGTCCGAGCTCAGCGGACGACAGCGACCGGGCACACGGCGTGGTGCAGCACCGCGCGACTCACCGATCCCAGCACCAGACCCCGGCCCCGGCCCCGCCCGCGCGAACCGACGACCAGCAGGTCGGCGTCCCGCGATTCCTCGGTCAGGACCCGCGACGCCGTACCCAGGACGAGCTTCTCGGTGACCTTCACGTCCGGGTGGTCGACCGCCTGACCGGCGACCGATTCGGCCAGTACCGCGGCGCCGTCCTCCTCGACCACGGCGGGGTCGTGCACTGGGAACAGCAGGTCTCCGGTGCGCTGCAGGTCCTTCCACGCCAGAACGGCCGTGATCGACGCACCGATACGCTCCGCGAACTCGTAGGCGAACCCGATCGCCTGCTCGCTGCGGACCGACCCGTCCACCCCGACGACCACCCGCCCGGGCCGGTCCTGACGTGGCGCCCACCCCGCCGGTACGACGACCACCGGGCAGGCGGCGTGGGTCGCGATGTGTGCCATCACCGACCCCTCGGCCAGGTCACGCACCTCCCCCAGCCCTCGCGAACCGAGCACCAGCAACGCCCCGCCGACGGCCTCCCGCAGCAGCACCGGCACCGGGTCACCGATCGGGACCTCGGCCTCGATCTCCACCCCCGGGAACTCGGCCCGGACCTCCCGGCAGGTCCTGTCCAGCAGTTGCTCGGCCTCCCGCCCCAGCGCGTCGGTCCCGATCGCCAGCGCGGCGCCGCCCGTGCTCCGCAGTACCGGCCAGGACATCACGTGGATGATCCGCACGCGCTGACCGAGGTCCTGCGCCGCGGCGGCGGCCCATCGCGCCGCCGCACCACTGGCCGGCGATCCGTCGTACCCGACCAGCACCGGCCGCCCGTTCGACCACTCCGCGCCGAGCTCGCTCACGGTCCCTCCCCTCGCCGTCACGTACCGACGATCGTCACCCGCGCCCAGTGACCGGCGGCAGGGACCAACGGCCCTGATTCAGGGCCCAACGGACCTGCTACGAGCCGTGGCGCAATGCCAGCCTGAAAGTGTCCGGCCCGAGTCTCCGGCGCTGGTCCGACAGTGGTCCTACCAGTGGTCCTACAACGTCAGGGGGACGCATGAGGACAGATGGCCAAGTCACGTTGCCGTTCAGACCTGTTACCACGCTGCTGGTCAGCACGGTGGGAATCCTGCCGACCGACGCCGCCGCGGTGATGAACGAGCATCTCGCGCCGATCCTCGGCCCGTGGGCGTCGCAGAGCCGGGCGCGACTCACGCGGTTGACCGAGCCCGGGCTGCGCAGACCGCTGGTCGCGCAGGTCGACGTACAGCTGGCCGGCGGCCGGCGGGTACGGGCGCAGGTGGCGGCCGAGACGATGTCCGACGTGGTCAGCCTGCTCGCGATCCGCACGATCGAGCAGCTGCACCTGTTCCCCGGCGCGCTGGCCGAGTGCCTGCGCGAGCGAGTCAGCACCCTGCTCCCGCCGTCACCGCCGGAGCTGCTGCCACCGGCCGTCCGCCGGGTCGCGCGGCACAAGATCTGCCATCCGGAGGTGATGACGGCGGCCGAAGCAGTCCTGGCGCTGGAGGCGATGGACTATCGGTTCCACCTGTTCCGGGAGCGGTACAGCCACCAGGACAGCATCATCGTCCACAGCGGAGGCGGGTACCGGATCGTCCAGGCACGGCCGAACCCCGTCGGCCTCCAGGTCCCGACCCCGCCGATCGTGCTAGCCACCGCGGAGCGGCGGAGCGTCGCCGCGGCCACCGCGCGGCTGGACCTCACCGGCGAACCGGTCGAGATCTTCACCGACAAGGCGACCGGCCGGCTCGCGGCCCTGTACGCCCGGTACGACGGTCACTACGGTCTCCTCGGCGCGCAGGCTGCCATCCGCAACGCCCACGGCACCTGGTGAGGAGTCAGCGGAGTCAGCGGATTCAGCGGTACTGCGGCACGCGGACACCCTGATCCGGCGTACCGATCGTCATCGCGGGCGGCACGCCCGGACGGACCTCAACGACGTACAGGCGGCCTGTCAGCCCGTCCTTCGCCCAGTCGAGCGTGGTCGGCCGCCGGAAGTGCCGATCCGCCAGGACCGACCAGCCGGCGAGCTCCCGCAACTCGTCCTCACTCAGCACCAGCTCTGCCCGCTCGTCCGGAGTCGTCGGGACGGTGCGCGTTCCGCGCGGCTCGGCCGACACGATCTTGGTCAGCTTGGCACCGCAATGGCTGACGATCAGTGGTCGCGCTCCGGGATGGACGGAGTACAGATCGGCATCGGACGCCTGCGGCCCGCCGAGGCCCCACGTGGCGTGGACGCGGACGAACGTGTTCTCGCCGCGGGCCGTGCCGGAGCCCACCAGGTCGGAACGCACCAATTGCTGCACGGTCACCGGCATGACGACCTTCAGCTGATCGATCCCCGCGGCCTCGCGGTTGCCGACGGCAACTGTGTCGTACAGCGACCCGAAGCACCGGCGGCAGGCGGCGACCACGTCCGCGCCGGTCGTGAGGTGCAGGAAGACCTCGTGATCCACCGCGTCCGGAGTCGTCACCGGGCTGCAGCGGACCGCTACCTCCGTGCCTTCACCGCCGAGTTCCTTGTAGGCGGCGAGGATCTCGTCCGCCACCGCCTGCGGCACCGGGGCGTCGCGGAACGCGGAGCGGATGGCCGCGGCGGCCGCCTCCAGGTCACGACCCGCCCGGAACCTCCGGATCTCCCGGCCGACGACCGGGCCCAGCCGGCCGTCGCGGACGAACTCGCGGTACGCCGCGGCGGTCACCGCGAAGCCTTCCGGAACCCGAATGCCCTTGGTCGCCAACTCGGCCAGCCGAGCGGCTTTGACACCGATCTCCTCCGGACCCAGGTCGCCGTCGAGCCGGACGGCGTACTCGCTGTTCATCTCTGCTCCCATCACAACGAGGCCGCGACGAGCTCGGTGAGGTCGACCAGCCGGCTCGTGTAGCCCCACTCGTTGTCGTACCAACCGAAGACCTTGACCAGGTGGTCCTGGACCTGGGTGAGCTGGGCGTCGAAGATGCACGACGCCGGGTCGCCGATGATGTCGCGGGACACGATCGGATCCGTCGTGTACCGCAGGATGCCCTTCAGCGGTCCGGCCGCGGCGTCGGCGAACGCCTGGTTCACCTGCGCGACCGAGACCGGGGCGGACAGCTCGACCGACAGATCCGTCAACGAACCGTCCTCGACCGGCACCCGGACCGCGACACCGTCGATCTTCCCGGCGAGCTCGGGGATCACCAGCCCGACCGCGCGGGCGGCGCCGGTGCTCGTCGGAATCAGGTTCGCGGCACCGGACCGTCCGCGCCGCAGGTCCTTGTGCGGGCCGTCGAGCAGCACCTGGTCGTTGGTGTAGCTGTGGATCGTGGTCATCAGGCCACGCTCGATGCCGAACGCCTGGTGCAGCACCGACACCATCGGCGCGACACAGTTCGTCGTACACGAGGCGTTCGAGATCACGTCGTGGGCGGCCGGATCGTAGTCGTCGTCGTTGACGCCGAGAACGACGGTCACGTCGACGTCCTTGCCCGGCACCGAGAGGATCACCTTCCGGGCGCCGGCGCTCAGGTGCGCGCCGGCGGCCTCCCGGGTACGGAACTTGCCGGTCGACTCGATCACGACGTCGGTCCCGACGGCCGCCCAGTCCAGCCGGGCGGGATCACGCTCGGCGGTCGCACGCAGCGAGCGGCCGCCGACCGTGATCGTGTCGTCCGAGTGCCCGACCTCCTCCTTCAGAGGCCCGTACGTCGAGTCGTAGCGGAGCAAGTGTGCGAGTGTCGCCGGTGCGGCGACATCGTTGATCGCGACCACCTCGATACCGGTCGAACGCCGCTCGAGCACGCACCGCAGATAGTCCCGCCCGATGCGCCCGAAGCCGTTGATCCCTACCCGCACACTCATTGGTTACCCCCTCAAACGGTTCTGCCGTCACTTCCATTCGACGGCGGGGCCGGTGACCCTTGCAGGGGCGAAGGTCCCGGCTTCGGTTGCCGGACGACTGCCAGCACCACGAGCAGAACGCCGAGGACGAAGGTCACGCCGGCGCTGACCAGGACGACGATCCACACCCACTCCAGGACCGGTGCGGTCGCTCCCGCGTCGGCCCGGACGTTCACGCCCCGGCTACCGTTCGCGGGCATCACCACGAG
This sequence comes from Kribbella sp. NPDC004875, assembly GCF_042873375.1. NCBI lineage: Bacteria > Bacillati > Actinomycetota > Actinomycetes > Propionibacteriales > Kribbellaceae > Kribbella > Kribbella sp. NPDC004875. Next base: position 1,215,887 of record NZ_JBIALI010000002.1, on the reverse strand, counting down.
CGTCCAGTCGCCCTCCTCGAACGGCCAGGAGATCGACTGCTCCCCCGGTCCGGACGCCTGCGTGCGCCAGATCCGCAGCGCCGCCGGCGGTACGACGGGCGCCCCGCCGGCGTGCTCGGCGTACGTCGTCCGGTTCGGACCGAGATCCGTCACGGTCGAGTACGCGACACCGGACAGGTAGCGGCGTACGTCGCTCGAGTTCGCGAGCCCGACGAAGATCGGCGTACCGTCCGTGCTCCGGGCCCGGATCCGGGCGTCGCCGAACCACCGGTGCGGGATGCTCGCGGCACCGGCGTCGATCGTGAGGTTCGCGCTGGTCACCGCGTACCCGGGCGACGTCAGCGTCACCTTGTCCGAGGTGATGAACCCCGCGGAGTCGCGTCGCCCCTCGTCGAGCCAGGCCAGCGCGCCGCCGATCGTCAGGCCCACCACGGACGCCAGCGTCACGAGAATGCCGATCACCAGGGCGACGATCCGCCCCGCCGACATCCCCGACCGGCGACCACCGGACGGCTGCGGCGCGGGCGGCTGAGCACCCGGCGGTTGGCTGCCCGGCGGTTGGGTGCCCGGCGGTTGCGTGCCCGGCGGTTGGGGACTTTGTAGCGGTTGGCTTGTCCGGGGCTCATCAACTCTGGCCCTGCCCGGCTCATCTGTACTCATCTCACCCCTCCTGTCGTCAGACGTCCGTAGAGGCCAGGCTCGGACGACAGGACGCTCGGTTGCAGAGCCGAAGGTCCCGAGCAAGGGGTGGGTGCGGCTACTTCTGGCCGCGTGCCCACCGAGCGGAGATGGTGCGCCACTCGGTGTCCCAGTCGCGCAGCCGGCGCCGGTCCAGCGGGATCCGCGCCAGCCGGAACCCACCCCACAGCAGCAGCCACGCGCCGAGGACGAAGAAGGTCCCGACGGTGCCACCGAGTGCGGCGCTGTCGGCCGGGGACCGCGGCGTCGTCACGATCATCCCGGAGGTGTCGATCCAGACCATCACGTCGGTGCCGGCCTTGGTCCCCATCACGACCGTGGTCAGCCCTTCACGCTCGGTTCCGTGGGAGTCGACGTACGAGACCGGGACCAGCGACAGCACGCCGCCCGGGATCCCGGACGCCACGGGCTCGGTGTCTTCCAAGGTCCGGGCCCGCACCTCGTACAGCTTCGCGCGTTCCTGCGTCGCGGAAGCGTCGAGCGAGTTCCGCATGCTCGTCCCGATCGCCGCTCCGACCGGGATCATCAGCAACGCCGCGATCAGGACGCACCACAGCAGGAGCGCCTCGATCCGGTCCGGCCGGCGGCGCAGCGTGGTCCGGCCGAAACCGAGCCGCCGCGCCTGCATGAGCACCCACAGCTCCCCCGTGCGCTGCTTCCCGCCGCTCATCTGCACCGTCCCCCTGACCTGTCACTCACCGATCAGAACGTCCCCGATCGGCCGGCGCGGCGTGGCCGGCACGTCCGAGCCGTAGCCGAACCGGATCACCGCCTGCGGCCGCTGCCACGGGCCCAGCGGGTCGTTGATCTGCAGCCGCAGTTCCTCGTGCTCGATCGCCTGGTTCAGCAGCGAGGTCGCCACTCCGCGGGCGGTCGCCTCCAGAAGCACGTGTTCCAGCGCCTGTCCCGCGCGCAGCCACTCGATCGGGCCGTCGTACCGGGTCGCGAGCACGGCCAGCTGCGGCTCCTGCTCGAACGTCGCCACCGGTCGCTCGGCATCCGCCTCGGTCGCCGCCAGCTCGCGCTTCAGCGGATTGCCACCGGCGATTCGCGAACCCAGCGCACTCGACGGCACGCCGTCGACGTCCCGGTCACCACCGACCCACTGCCGGCGTTCGGCCGTCCGCGCGGCGTCCTCGTCGTCGGCCGTCGTCGCCTCGTTCGTTGCTATCCGCAACCACCAACGGCGGCTCGGTTTGTCCAGCCACTGCAGTACGGCGCCCTCGACCCGCGCGCACAGGTCGAGCTCCACCCGGACCTGCGCCGGCAGCCGGGTCTCGCTGAACGGCTCCCGGTTCGTCCGGCGCTCGGTCAGGTACGGCGCCAGCCTCGCCATCGACTCCACCGGCACACCACCGAGCTCCACGACCGCGACCAGGTCCGGCCGCTGCTGGTCCATCAGGTGCCGCACCTCCGAGCCCATCCCCAGTGCGGCGGCCGCGACCCGCAGGTTGAGGATCGCCGCCCCCAGGGACACGAACAGCATCCGGTGCGACGGATCCTCGGCCGGCAGCTCCCGCCGCCGGTCCCGGTACACCTCGACCGTCCGGCCCGCGAACCGGAACCGCCACGGCTGGGTGTTGTGCATCGACGGCGCCGCCACCGCGGCGCGCAGCAACGCGTCCCGTTCGGCCGCCGTCACCTCGTTCATCTCGCTCCTTCGCGCAGGCCGGATCCTGGTTCTGGTCCGAGCCAACGCCATTCCGGCCGGTCGTCGTAGGGCCGAAAGGCCCGTCCCCGGCGTGACTGCTGGGATCCGCGCCGCGGATGCGAGATCGTGCAGCATGACCGACACGCGACGATTGCCGAAGAAGCGCTACGAGCGGGAGCTGCTCCGGTTGCAGGCCGAGCTCGTGAAGCTGCAGGAGTGGGTCCGGGTCGAGGGCGCCCGGGTCGTGGTGGTCTTCGAGGGCCGCGACGCGGCCGGCAAGGGCAGCGCGATCAAGCGCGTCACGCAGTACCTGAACCCGCGGGTCGCGCGGATCGCGGCGCTGCCGGCCCCGACCGAGCGGGAGCGGTCGCAGTGGTACTTCCAGCGGTACGCCGAACACCTGCCGGCCGCCGGTGAGATCGTGCTGTTCGACCGCAGCTGGTACAACCGGGCCGGCGTCGAGCACGTGATGGGCTTCTGCACGAACCAGGAGTACGCGCGGTTCCTGCACCAGTGCCCGATCTTCGAGCGGCTGCTGGTCGAGGACGGCGTACTGCTGCGCAAGTACTGGTTCTCGGTCAGTGACAGTGAGCAGGAGAACCGGTTCCGCAGCCGCCTCGAGGACCCGATGCGGCGCTGGAAGCTGTCGCCGATGGACCTGGAGTCGATCACTCGCTGGGAGAACTACTCGCGGGCCAAGGACGAGATGTTCGTCCACACCGACATCCCCGAGGCGCCGTGGTACGTCGTGGAGAGCGAGGACAAACGCTCGGCGCGGATCAACATGATCGCGCACCTGCTGTCGACGATCCCGTACCACGAGGTCCAGCGACTGCCCCTCGAACTGCCGGCCCGCCCGCCGTCCAAGGGGTACGAGCGCACGCCCCGCGAGCTGCAGAACCACGTACCGGACCACGCCGCCGCCCTCCGTGACGAATAGGCGGGAAATAGGCAGCTGAGAGTCCAAAGTCCCGCACCGTCGGGACCGATCGACCGGTGCGCGCGGGCCCTGCGCCGGCGCATGCTCGAACCAGGCTGGTTCGGGAGGTGGCCTCGTGCAGGACACGCAGGTACGACGGGCGCCGTGGGTGCGGCAGCTGGTGATCGACACCGGGCGCGCGGCTCGTCGCCGGCACGCCATTCACGCATTGTTCGAGGTCGACGTCACGTCAGCGCGCGCCATGCTTCGCAGCATGGACAGCAATCGTCTGTTCACGGCGTTCGTCGTGCACTGCGTCGCGGCGGCCGTGGCGGCCGACCCGGCGGTGCAGGCCTATCGCGACCTGCGCGGCCGCGAGGTCGTCTTCGGCCAGGTCGACATCGGGTTCCCGGTGGAGGTCGAGGTCGAGGGCGTGCCGTTCGCGTTCACCCACGTGCTGCGCGACGCGGCCCGGCGTACGGTCGAGGATCTGTCCGCCGAGATCCACGCGGTGAAGGCGGATCCGCAACTCAGTCCGTCGGTGCGCAAGGCTTCTTGGGCCCGGGGATACCTGCTGCTGCCCGGGTTCGTCCGGGTCGCGCTGCTCGGCGGGCTGCACCGGCTGCCACAGCGCCAGCAGGCCTTGGCCGGAACGGTCGGTGTGACGGCCGTCGGGATGTTCGGCGCGGGCGCGGGCTGGGGTATCGGCTTCCAGCTGCACACGCTCAGTGTGGTCGTCGGCGGCATTGCCCGGCGGCCGGTGCTGTTCCAAGGCGTCCTCGTCGAGCGTGAGTTCCTGCAGCTCACCATCAGCCTCGACCACGACGTGGTCGACGGCGCACCGGCGGCACGTTTCGTCGGCCGGCTTCGCGAACTACTGCTCGCGGGCGACGGCATTCGTCCGCCGGTCCCCTCGAGGAAACCCGCATGAGCCACCAGCCCGTGGTCGTGGGCATCGACGGCTCACCGGCCGCCGACGTCGCGGTCAAGTGGGCGGCCGCCGAAGCCGCGTCGCTGGGCAGCGAACTCCACCTGCTGTACGTCGTCGCCCCCGGCCACCCGCCGGCCGACGCGGGCCACATCGTGAACCGCGCGGTCGAACAGGCTCGTCAGTTGCAGCCGGACCTGGTGATCGACGGCCGCCTCGACCTGGGCGCTCCGTCGACGGTCCTGGTGAAGGCGTCCGCCGAGGCCGCGACGGTGGTGATCGGCAGCCGCGGACTGGGGACGATGGTCGGTGCGCTGTTCGGTTCGACGGGTCTCGATCTGGTGGCGAACGCCCGGTGCCCCGTGGTCGTCGTACGGCCAGATCTCGGCAGCCTGGCCGGCACCCGGGTCCTGATCGGGTACGACGGTTCGCCGGCCGCCGACACCGCGCTCGACGTCGGCCTCGACTACGCGCACCGGCACGACCTCGACGTCCGCGTCGTCGCGGCGCAACCCGCCGGCACCGGCCTTCACCACATCACCGAGGACGAGCTCCGGACCGCAGTGCACGAACGCGGCGGCCACGGCGCCGAACTCGTCCAGATCACCGGGCACCCCGCGGAACACATCCTGCGGCTCGCGTCGGACGCCGCGCTGATCGTCCTCGGCGCCCGCGGCCGCGGCGGCTTCACCGGCATGCTGATCGGCTCCGTCAGCCAGACCGTCCTGCACCACGCCGACTGCCCCGTCGCCGTCATCCCCGCCGCCGCCACCGGCGGCTGAAATGACCGCCCCGGCGCCCGACGCCCCCTCGGCAACCATCTGGCGAGCGATCCACTGGGGCTTCGTCGCGGTCTTCGCGTCCGGCGCCTGCGTCCACGTGATCCTGGCGCTCACCACTCCCCGCTCGTACGACGGATTCGGCGACGCCGGTCTGTTCGGCTGGGTCGAGAACGGCTGGCAGAGCGTCTTCATGGCTCACCCGACACGGTGGGCCTTGCTCCTCGCGGCCGCCGAGCTGACGATCGCGGTCCTGCTCGTCACGGTCCCGCTCGCCGGGTACGTCGCCGTCGTCCTCTTCCACCTGGCGTTGATGCTGTTCGGCTGGGGCTTCTGGCTCTGGTCCGTACCCGCCCTCGCGCTCGCCGTACCAGCAGCGGTTCACACCGCCCGAGCCGGCACGGCGCGGGTCAGATGAAGACGATCTGGGCACCTTCGGTCTTCTCGATGAAGTCGGCGGCGCTGATGATGCCCTCGACAGCCTCGTACAGATCGCTCTCGTCGAGGTGCATCAGGTCGGCGGACATCCGGCAGGCCCACAGGTGACCGCCGGACGCGACGATCTGGTCGAGGAACTCCGGTACGTCGGGGACGCCGATCTCGCGGATCTGCTTCTTCATCTGATGCGTCGCCATCGCGGTCATCCCGGGTAACCCGCCGAGCCCTTGTGGCTTGTGCGTCGCGGTGTTGCCCAGCATCGTGAACTTCAGGTCGTGCATCCGCGACCTGGTGATCATGTCGAAGCCCCAGAAGGTGAAGAACAGGTGCGTCTCGACGCCCTCACCCAGTGCGGCGTTCGCCAGGATCAGGCCCGGGTAGGCCATGTCCAGGTTGCCCTTGGAACAGATGACGGCCAGCTTGCGGCCGGCGGTCGCGACGTCGTCGAAGTCCGGGACGACCTGCGGCAGCGTGGTGGTCATGGCAGTGCCTCCTGTCTCACACACATCCCCGTGGTTTCGGCAGACCGGCGACGTACGCCATCTTCTTGGCCGGCTTGCCGGGGAACAGCACGAACAACTGCTTCACGCCGATGCCGGTCAGTGCCGACACCCGGCGCAACGTGGCGGTCTCGCCGTGCGTGGGGTAGTCCTCGCGCAGGAAGTGGATCGCCTTCCAGTGCTCGTCGGTGAGCTCGATCCCGATCCGGGCGGCGAGCTGCACCGCGAGCTCCTCGTTCCACTCGTCGTATTCCGTGAGGAAACCTTCGGCATCGACGTGGACGGTGGTCATCGCGTTACCTCCTCGTGCGGCCGGTGCTTGCCGGCCATCGACATCCGGACCGGCACCGGTAGCCGGCGGCCCGGGAGCAGCAGGTGCCAGTAGACCCAGCGGAACGCGAGCTTCCCCCAGTGGTTCGCCCTGGTCTCCCGGAGCAGGGACAGCGGTCCGAGCCGGCCCAGCGGGAAGCGTCCCGGCAGCGGTTCGGTGTCGTAGTTGAAGTCGATCAGCAGGCCCTTGCCGTCGCCGGTCTCGACGAAACAGTTCGCGTGCCCGTCGAACTGCCTGCTCATCGGCCGGCCGGCGACGTACTCACAGAAGTTGTCCGCGAAGACCTCACCGGAGAAGTGCGCCACCGAGCCCGCCTTCGACGTCGGCAGGTCGTTGGCGTCGCCAATGGCGAAGACGTCCGGGTACGCGGTCGACTGCATGGTGTGCCGGTCGACCGGGACATAGTTCAGCTCGTCACCCAGCCCGGACGCGGCGACGAAGTCGGCGCCCATGTTCAGCGGCACGGTGACCAGCAGGTCGTATTCGATCTCACGCTCGTCGTAGCTGACCAGGACCCGGCGCGCGGCGTCGACACGCTCGACCAGGAAGTCGGTCTCGAGCGTGATCTTCCGCTCGTCCAGCAGCCCGCCGAGGTACCGCGACGCCACCGGCTTCGTGAACGCGCCGTCCAACGGCGTCACGTACACGAACTCGACCTGGTCCCGCATTCCGAGCCGCCGGAAGTAGGCCTCCGCGAGGAAGACGAACTCCAACGGTGCGACCGGGCACTTGACCGGCTGCTCGACGACGTGCACCACCAGGCGTCCGCCGGAGAAATGGCTCAAGGCGTCGCGAAGCGCGACCGCGCCGTCGTAGGTGTAGAAGTCGTGGATGCTCCGGCGCCACTCGGCTCCGAGCATCCCCGGCGTCTGGTCGGGGCGCGGAGTGGTTCCGGTGGCGATGACCAGGTAGTCGTACCCGACCAGTTGCCCGTCGGCCAGCCGCACCCGCTTCCGCTCCGGATCGACCCGTTCGACCTCGCCGAGCAACAACTGGATGCCCGGACGCAACAAGCGCCGGCGTGACCTGCGCAGATCCCCGCGGCCGCCGAACGGCATGAACAGCAGACCTGGCTGGTAAAGGTGGGCGTGGTCCCGGTCGATCACCGTGATCTGCCAGTCGCCGGACGCCAGCCGGCGCCGCAGTTTGTTGGCCACCAGCGTGCCGGCCGTACCGCCACCGAGGATCACCAACCGCCTCATCGTCGTGTCCTTTCCCCGCCGTGCCCCGCCGGCCGCAGCCGGCCGGGCACGCGGGTGTGTCGTCAGTCGGTGTGCTCGATGGTGACCGTGCGCGCCTCGGCGGCCTTCGCCGCGATCGGGACGGTCACCTCGAGGATCCCGGCCGTGTACTTCGCGACGACGTTCTGCTCGTCGGCTCCGTCCGGCAGCAGCACCCGGCGGGTGAGTGCGCCGTAGTGGAACTCGGAGTGGCCGCCGTCGTGCTCCTCCTGCTGACGAGTCGCGGAGATGGTCAGCATCCCGTTCGCGATCTCGACCTTGATGTCCTTGTCCGGATCCAGACCGGGCAGCTCCGCACGGACGACGTACTTGTCCTCGTCGGCGAACTCCTCGATCCGGACGCCACGCATCGTGGCCGGCATCGTGAACAGGCTCGGCAGGCCCTCGGCCCAGTCGAACAGGTCCGCGAACTGTCGCCGGCTGTCCCGGTGCTGCAATGTGCTCGCCATCGTGTCTCCTTCCGCTTGACCCTTCCTGCACTTCCAGCTCAGCTCATGACCCCGCCGGGGAGCAGGGGCGTCCGCACCGGAACCGGCCGGACCTTCGCCCCTCCCACCGGGCCGTTCGGCAGCGCAGACTGCTGACGGGGAAGGAGCGCGTCATGGACAGTGCGACCGGGACGTCCCGGCCTGCCTGGCACCGTCGTCTCTGGTCGGCCATCTCACTCGTCGTGCTCTTCGCGCTCGTCGAGTACGTCGTTCTCCCCAAGCTCTCCCTCGCGCGCGAGTCGCTGCACCGCGTCTCCGAGCTGCGCCCGATCTGGGTGATCACGGCCGCCACCCTCGAGGCCGGCAGCCTGGTCTGCTATTCGCTGTTCAGTCGCGCCCTGCTCGGCAGGAGCCGGCCCCGGTTCTTCTGGATCCTGCGCTCGGACCTCACCGGGTACGGCGTGAGTCACGTCGTACCCGGCGGTGCGGCGACCGCCACCGCGATCCGGTTCCGGCTGCTCGTGCTGGGCGGCGCGGACCCGGCGGACGTGACAGCGACCGTCACTGCCGAGGCGGTCGGTTCGCCGCTCGCGTTGGTCCTGATTGCCTGGCTGGCGTCGATCCCGGCGCTGTTCCTGCAGACCGCGACACCCGCGTACCTGACGATGTTCCTCGTCGGGCTCGCTGTCCTGGCCTGTGGTGCGCTCGCTGTCCGCGAGCGTTCGCAACTCGAACGCTTCGCCGCCCGCCTCGTCCGCGCGGTCCAAAGGCGCCTCCCGCAACGGGTCCGGCCGTGGCTCGCCGCTACCGCCCTCCGGCTCCGCGACCTGCTCGCCGATCCCACGGTGCGGACGGCGTTCCTGGTCTGGGCGACGCTCAACTGGTTGCTCGACGCCGCCGTGCTCTGGACCTTCCTGGCCGTCTACGGCGACCCCATCAGCCCGATCCCCGTACTCCTCGCGTACTGCGCGGCGAACCTGGCCGCCGTCGTACCGCTCACTCCCGGCGGCATCGCGGTCGTCGAAGGTGTGGCGATCTCAGGACTGATCGGCTTCGGAGTCCCGGCGCAGACCGCCGTACTCGCGGTCCTGTCCTGGCGACTGCTCCAGTTCTGGGCCCCGGTCCCGGTGGCGGGCCTGTGCTATCTGAGCTTGCGCGCCGAGAGTCGCTTCCTGGAGAGGCGGTAGGCGACCAGCAGGCTCAGCAGCGCGAGGACCCCGCCGGCGACGCCGTCGAGGAGGTAGTGGTTCGCGGTCAGCACGATCGCCGCCAGCATCAGGGCAGGCATCAGCCACCCGAACAAACGGATGACCCAGTGGCCGGCCAGCGTCGCGACGGCGATGCCCATCAGCAAGTTCCAGCCGAAGTGCAGGCTGGGTACGGCGGCGTACTGGTTCACGAAGGCCGGCGGCTGCAGGACCCGGTACGCCGAAGTTCGCTCGGCGACCGTGTCGACGAAGCCGTACCCCGGCAGGAACCGCGGCGGCGCGACCGGGAAGCCCGCGAAGATGACCAGCCCGATCGCCCCGGACAGCAGCATGGCGTTCCGGAACGTCCGGTAGTGGTCCCGATGCCGGAGCAGCAGCCAGAGCAACGTCGCGAGCAGCACCGGCCAGTGGCCGTAGATGTAGATGGCACCGAATGTCTCGGCCAGCCAGCCGTGCCGGATCACGGCGTCCTGAAGCTCCGGCTCGACGAAGACGCCGGCCGACTTCTCCAGCGCGACGATGTCCTCAGCGTTGCGGTACGCCGTATCGACCCGGGTGGTGATCAACCCGCGAACCCCGAAGTACAGCGTGATCGCCACCGCGATCAGCATCAGTTCGCGCACGACCTCCTGGGCCCGGCGGGCAGACCCCGCCAGCGACGACCCACCCTCGGCGACCATGACCCCACCCCCCTCCGGCCACGCTCGCAACGGGCTCCGCGGACCGCCCAGGGTCGTACCGCCCGCGTGGCCCGGGGCGAAGGTCCCGCGACGCGCCCCGAGATGCCGTCCTTGATCGGGCCGGTTATGGTCGCCGCATCCGAAGATGCCGGTACGACGCGCCGCACCGCGCCGTACCCGGAGGCCCTTGGAAGGACCCCTCATGCAGTTGGGCCGGGAGTTCGCCGTGCGGTCGGCGCGCGGCGTCATCAGTGCCGTCAATACCGTCATCCACCATCGCGGTCTGCGCGTAGCCGCGCTGGTGGTCGCGGTCGGGATCTCGATCTGGAACGTGGACCGCGTTCCGCACACCGCCGTACTACCCGCCGTGCTCGGTCTGGTGCCGTTCGCGATCGGCAAGTACGTGCTGTGCCCGTTGCGCTGGCACGCGATCTCGACGAGCGGCCGCTCGCGCCGCTGGCACCTGCGCGCGTACGCCGAGAGCGAGGTGCTCGGCCTGATCTCGCCGTGGCACGCCGGTGCGGATCTGTGGCGCGTGCACCGGCTCGAGACCACCGACGTACGGCGGTCCAGCGCGGTCGCCGAGGTGGCGCTCGACCGGTTCATCGGTGCGGTGGGCTTGATCGCTGCCGTCGTGGTCACCGGCGTGGCGCTGCCGTGGACGGTGCTCGTGACAGCGCTCGGCTTCGCCGCCGTCGTGCTGGTCGCGGCACTCGTCGTACGCCGCCGGCGCCCGGCGCTGGCCACGCGCTGGCCGTGGCCGTCGCCGAAGGTGTTCGCGCTCGGTGTGGTGCTGTCGATCGGCTACCAGGCGACGATCCTCGGCCTGCTGATCGGCGCGATCGAGGCGGTCGGCAGTCCGGTGCCCGGTCTGCAGCTCGTCGTGGTGTTCGGCGCGAGCCAGATCGCCGGTGCACTGCCCGGAGTCCACGGCGCGAGCCCGCGCGACGGAGCCCTGGTAGCCGGTCTGGCTGCCATCGGCGTCGCGTGGCGGGAGGCGTTCGGGGCCGTGGCGCTGACCGCGTTGCTGTACTGGATCCCGGCGCTCCTGATCGGCGGCACCCTGCTGTTCCTGCGCTGGCGCGGTTGGTTCACCGAACGGCGTGCCGAGGCGGAGCCCGCGCCGGAGCCGGCGTGAACCGCCTGCTCGCCATCGCGCACCGGGCGGGCAACCACCCCGGCACGCTTCGTACCGCGCTCGACCTCGGCGCCGACCTGGTCGAGGCCGACATCCACGCGTACCGAGGGCGCCTGGAGGTCCGGCACCGCAAGACGCTGGGCCCGTGGTGGCTGTGGGACCGCGGCGAGTTCCTCCGTCGCCGCGAGGCCGATCAGCTCGAACTGCACGAGGTCCTCGCCGCGGCCGACGGCGACTCGCGGCTGCTGCTGGATCTCAAGGGGATCCACCCGCTGCTCGGGAGACGGCTGGCGGCCGCGCTTCCGGACACCACCGTGACGATCTGCACCCAGCATTGGTGGCTGCTTCCCGCGTTCCGGGATCGCGCGAACGTTCGGCTGGTCCTGTCCGCCGGCAGTCGTCGTGGTCTCCGGCGACTCCGGTCCCGGTTGCGCCGCCAGGCGACGTACGGCGTCTCCGTCCATCGGCGGCTGCTGACGCCGGAGACGGTCGCGGAGCTCCGGCGCGGCGCAGAGGTCGTCTTCACCTGGCCGGTCGACGACCCGTCCGGACTCGCCGACGCCCGGCGCCTCGGCGTCGACGGCGTGATCGGGAAGCACCTCCCGCTCCTGCTGGCCTGAGACGGCCAACTGGGGTCAGCTGTGCAGGCGGACGCGCTCGTGGGTGATCGACTCGATGTCCGAGGCGGCCGTGTGCAGGAGTTTGTGGGCCAGGTCCGACAGCGCCCGAGCCGCCGCCAGTTCGTCGCCGATCTCGGCGATGTCGGTGTCGGCCGGGTTGCGGTGCGCGGCGCCGCGGCCGAGCAACTGGGTCTTGTCGCTGGTCCGTAGCCGGGCCTCCGCGTGCGTGGTCCGCTCGTCCTCGTGTTCGTCGAGGTAGATGTCGATGCTCCATCGCCTGCTCGTGGTCATGACTGGTCCTTCCACCCGGAATCTGCGCTCTGACCCCATCGTCAGCGGCCGATCGGCACGGGGCCAGGGCCGTCCGGCCCTGCTCACGAGAACTTCTGCCTGTCGGCGACCTCGAGAAGGCCGCGCCGAGCGGGATGCCCGCCGGACCTCCGGACACCGCGAACCGTGCTGAAGGCGCCGTTGGCTCCTCTCGTCGTAGCGCATCGGAGCACTCCCCCGGACTGCTACCCCGTTCCGCCCCTGACCGGGACGTGGGCGCGGGCGATTTCCGGGTCGCGGAGCTTGCGGAGTGGAATGCCGATCCCGTAGGTCAGGAACTCCCCCTCGGGAGCGATCTCGACGATCCGGCAGTCCGCGAGCCGCTCGGCCGGGACGAGCCGGGCCAGCGCGGGCGACAGCGAGTTGACGTCCGGCGCACCCTGCGGATGAACGACGGCCCAGCCGTGAAAGCTGATGGTGGCCGGCGGGATCGGGAACAGCAGCGACAACAGCCCGCCGCGCCGGATCGGCACCGTGACCGCGACCTGGCCGATCGCCGGGATCTGCAGCGCCTTCCAGCTGTGCGGCGCGACGGCGACGTACAGCCTGCCGTGCCCGGCCGTGTACACGACCCCGCTCGACCGCGGCCGCCCGCCAGGCGTCACGTGACTGAGCACCAGGAACGACGCCCGCTCGAGGTGCGTCCAGATCTCGGCCCGGCTCGGTCGCCGGCGCGCGTGCTTGCTGGTTCTGACCGCCGTGCTCATCACAGCCCCCCATCGGTTGCTTCGATTTTCGGGTGCGACTGTGAACCGGACCACAGACCTCCGGCCCGACTCGGGGAGACAGAAGTCCCCGCACGGGCCGTTCGGCACGTCCCACGACCCGCGACCCCACACCGCGGTTGGGACACCGGCTGACTCACGTCCTGCGCTCGTCCATCCGGCCCTCGTCCGTCCGGCCCCCTCGATCAGGGCCGGACGGCCCTGGTTCATGGGACTTCAGCGTCGCGACGCTGAAAGCATGTCCGAGAAGGTACTTGTCAGCTACGCAACGATGATGGGCGCTACCGCGAGTATCGCCGGGGCGATCGGGGCGAGACTCCGGGCGGCCGGCCTCGAAGCCGACGTCCGCGAGATCGGCGCGGTCCAGGCGGTGACGCCGTACGACGCCGTGCTGTTCGGCAGCGCGATCTACGAGGGGCGGTGGCGCCCGGAGGCGGTCCGGTTCCTCCGGCAGCACGAGGCGCAGTTGCGTTCCCGGCCGGTGTGGCTGTTCCAGTCCGGGCCGGTCGGCGTCGACCGCTACGAGGCACAACCCGTTCCGCCGGACGTCGCCCAGCTCGTGGAGCTCGTCCACGCGCCACCGGTCAAGACCTTCGCCGGTGATCTGCAGGACGACGCCGTCGCCCGCCACCAGGAGCTCGAGGGACTGGCCGAAGACGACCGCGACTGGGAGGAGATCCGCGACTGGGCCGATGAGATCGCCGGCAAACTCCACGACACTCGGCAGCCGACCTGAGGCCGACCGATCAGCAGGACTTCGTGAGCGTCTGCGCGGCCTCGGCCAGTTCGGCGAGGCGGTGGGCGCGGGCGGACTCCGCGGGGGTGAAAGGCTCCCCGGGCCGGCTGAACGCGAACAGCCCGGTCCACGGTGACGGCACCTTGAGGACTGTGCCGTCGTCGGCGAACTGAGCTGCCGGCGCCGCGCGATCGGTGACCAGTTGCGCGCCGAGCAGCTCCGCCACCGCGTGCGGCAGCTCTGCGGGATCCGCGACGACCCGCGCCGACAGGCTCAGGGCCTTCGTCTGCCCGTCCACCAACGCCAGCGCGGTCGTCGGCCAGACGTGCGTCTCGCGGCCACCGGCCGACTCGACCGCGACCTCCAGGTCGGCCGCGGTGATCTCGTCCGGTGTCGACACCACCAACTCGTCCCGCACCCCGTCGTCGATCGGGTGGACGTGCAGTCCCAGGATGTTCGCATCCAGCACCGCGAGCGTCCGGGTGAGACGCTCCAAGGCTCCCGCTCGATCGTCCAGCGTCACCCGGATCCGCCACAACGTCGCGACCCCTTGCCGCGGACGGACCTTCGGGGCGTGCAACCAGGACCGCAGCAGCCGCATCGTCGACGGCTCCACCACCCAGATCACCAGCGCCGTCGTCACACTCGCCAACACCGCCACCGACACCAGGTACGGCGGATGCGCCGCCAGCACCACCGCATGCAACGCCAACTCCACCGGCGCGACCGCCACCAGCTTCGCCACCGTCAGCCGCACCCGCCGAGGATGCGGGAGCCGTCCACACACCTCACACGCCGTCCCACCGGTCAGCGTCGTCCGTAACGAGTCCATACGGACCAGGGTGCGGCCTGAAGATTGCCTCGCTGTTGCCTGGATGTGACGTTCGGTCAGGGTTCGATGAGGCCGGCCCGAATGGCGTACCGGGTCAGCTCTGTGCGGTCCCGCATGCCGAGCTTCTGCAGGATGTTCGCGCGGTGCCGCTCGACCGTCTTGTGGCTGATCGTCAGGATCCGCGCGATCTCCTTCGACGGATGTCCCTCGGCGATCAGTTTGACGACCTCGTCCTCACGGTCGGTGAGCACCTGCCCGGGCACGCGCTCGCCGCGCCGGACCCGGTCCAGGTAGTCGCGCACGAGGGTGCTCATCACGCCCGGGTACAGGAACGACTCCCCGCGGCCCGCGGCGCGGCACGCGTCGACGAGGTCGCGGTCGGCGACCGACTTCAGCACGTAACCACTCGCGCCCGCCTTCAGCGCCGCGAAGAAGTACTGCTCGTTGTCGTACATCGACAGCATCAGCATCCGCGGCGGCTCCCGTCGGCGCGACAGCTCCCGCGCCGCCTGCAGCCCGGTCATCCGCGGCATCGCGACATCCAGCACCGCGAGATCCACGGGCGTACTCCGGAACGCCTCCAGCGCCTCTGCCCCGTCCCCCGCCTCGGCGACGACCTGGAGATCGGGCTCGCTGTCGAGGATCAGCCGTACGCCGCGACGTACCAGGGCATGGTCGTCGGCCAGCAGGATCCTGATCATCGCGACTCCAGCGGGACCGTGAGACGGACCGACGTACCGGACCCGCCTTGGCCGACCGTCAGCTCGGCGCCGATCAGGAGGGCACGCTCGCGCATGCCGCGGATCCCCGTGCCTTCCTCCGCGCCGCGTAACCCGGTCCCGTCGTCGTCCACCGCGAGAACCACCGCCGGTCCTTGGCGCTGCAGCGACAAATGCACGCTGCGGGCCTGGGCGTGGCGCGCCGCGTTCGTCAGGGCCTCCTGCGCGACGCGGTAGATGACGAGTTCACGCTCCTCGCCGAGTGCGGGCAGACCCGGCGAGGTGATCCGGCGGACGTGCATCCCGTGCTCCGAGAACTCGGTCGCGAGGGCCGCCAGCGCGCTCTGCAGACCGAGATCCTCGAGCACACCCGGCCGCAGCCGGCGCGCCACGCTGCGGACCTCGTCGAGCGTCGCCCGCGCGGTCTCCTGCACCTCTTGCAGATCCTTCTGTGCCGCCGGCGGCACACCCGACGACAACTGCTTGAGCGCCAGCAGTACGGCGGTCAGCCCCTGCCCGATCTCGTCGTGCAACTCGCGCGCGATCCGGCGCCGTTCGGCCTCCTGCGCCGCCAGCGCTTTCGCGTTGCTTCGGCCGCGCTCGGTCTCCAGCCGTTCGAGCATCGCGTTGAACCCACGCACCAACTGACGGACCGCTCCGCTGCCCGCCTCCGGTAACCGCCGGCCCGGGCGCTGCAGGTCGACTGTGTCCATCAACCGGATCAGGCGGTCCAGCGGTGCCAGGCTCGTGCGCAACAACACCGAGTTGAGCACCACGATGCCGAGCAGACCGACCACGAGAACGACGGCCTCGGACACCAGTACGGTCGCCGACACCGTGACGGGAGCCAGCGCCAGCGCCGCGGTACCGACCACGAACACCAGTCCGTTGATCAAGCAGACCCGCCAGTACAAGGGCATTCCGCTCTTCACCACATCACCCTCCACCGGTCGAACGCTGGGCTGTCCATCAAACCAGGCGACCCCAGCCGAAAGTGGGTGTCAGCACTCATACCGAGCAGCGGACCCCCCCAGCAGACTGGAAATGCGGCGGAGCGCCCCGCGCCCCGCCGCACCAGACGGCTCCGGGAGGCAGCATGCAACTCGACACCACCGCGCCCCATCCTTGGGCGATTCTGGCCATCCTCCTCGTCCTCGCGGTGGCAGCCGCGATCGAGCCCCGCGCCGCACGGCGCGACCACTGGCTGGTCGTCCTGCGTGCCGGGCGGGTGGCGCGTGTGGTCAGGTCCGGGTTCACCGTGCGGATCCCGGTTCTGGAGCGATACGTATGGTTGCCGAAGGCCCACATTCGCTCGCATTTCGTCGTCCCGGCGCGGACCCGTGACGGCGTCGAGGTCCGCCTTGCCGGTGAGGTCGAGCTGCGGATCGTCGATCCGGTCGCGGCCGCTGGGGTGGCGCCGCTCGACGTCGCGCTGGACGAGATCGAACGGGCGCTCGCCCGGCTGATCGCTGGTTCCGGCGTGGCCACGCTCGCCGGGTTGCCGGCGTACCTCGAGCTCGTGGTCGACGTGCCCGGGGTCCGCGCCGGCGCTGTGGAGCTCGGCACCGTCGAGGTCGCGCTGTGGACGCCGGCCTCGGCCGCGCGTCAGACGAAGTAGCGCAGCCACACGTACACCCAGGCGAGAGCGATGCTGAGCGCCGTCACCACGACGCCGTAGCGGGTGAACTGCCAGAACGTGATGTGGTGGCCGCTGCGCGACGCGATGCCGAGGGCAACCACATTGGCGCTGGCGGCAACCGCCGTACCGTTGCCGCCGAAGTCGGCGCCGAGCGCGAACGCCCACCACAACGACTGGCCGGTGCGGTGATCCGGCGCCTGCTCGACGACACCTTCGACCACGGGTGTCATCGTCGCGACGTACGGGATGTTGTCGAAGAAGGCACCGAGTACGCCGGAGCCGAACAGCAACGCGGTCGCGGCCAGCAGGTACTGGTCCCCGATCGCGGACACCGCCCAGTCGCCGATCGTCTCGATCACGCCGGTGTGGGTGAGTCCCGAGACCATCACGAACAGACCCATGAAGAAGACCAGGGTCGACCACTCGACTTCACGCAGTACCTCGGTGACATCGGCCTTCGCGACCAGCACCATCACGCCGGCGCCGATCAGCGCGACGAGCGACGGCTCCAGATGCAGCACCGAGTGCAGGGAGAAGCCCGCGACCATGACCGCGAGCACCGCGAGGCAGCGCGCCAGCAGCCACGGGTCGCGGATCGCGCGCCGCTCCTGCAGGGCGAGTACGGCGGCGACCTGCTCCGGGTTGTGCCGCAAGTCCTTGCGGAACAGGAACCTCGACAGGATCACGAACAGCACGAACACGATCGTGACGATCGGCGCCATGTGCACCAGGAAGTCGTTGAACGACAGGCCGGCGCGGCTGCCGATGATGATGTTCGGCGGATCACCGATCAGGGTCGCGGCGCCGCCGATGTTGGACGCCAGCACCTCGGCGATCAGGTACGGCTGCGGCGGGATCCGGAGCCGTTCGCAGACCACGATCGTCACCGGAGCGACCAGCATGATCGTGGTCACGTTGTCGAGGAACGGCGAGGCGACCGCGGTGATGATCATCAGCATCACCATCAGCCGGTACGGTTCGCCGCGGGACCGTTTCGCGGCCCAGATCCCGAGGTAGTCGAACACCCCGGTCTGCTTGATGATGCCGATCACGATCATCATGCCGAGCAGCAGGAACACGACGTTCCAGTCGATGCCTTCGTGCTCGGAGAAGAACACCTCGGTACCGGGCGCGAGCCCGAGCACCAGCATCGCGGCGGCGCCGATCAGCACCACCTTGACCTTGTCGGCCTTCTCGGTCGCGATGTAGAAGAACGCCAAGCCGAAGATCGCCAGCGCGACGAAGGGCCTCACGCTCACCCCGGCGGCTGGTCCTCGAGCCCCGCGACGGCCAGGCTCGTGAGCAAACGGTCCAGGGTGATCACCCCGGTCAGTACGCCGTCCGCGCCGACGACCGCCACCAGCGGACTCCGCCCGCGCGCCATCAACGCGGCGATCTCCAGCAACGTCGCATCCGCCGTCACCGTCAACGGCCGCGCCACCGGCCGCGGCAGACAGTCCCCGACCGTCAGCCCCCCGAGCTCCCGCCAGAACGCATCCGCCGACGACTCGTCCACTGTCCGCACCAGCATCGGGTCGTCCTGGTAAGCGGCCGGAATACTCAACCGCAGAACCTGAGACCCCGGCAGCACCGCCAGCGGCCGCCCCCGCTCATCCACGACCACCATCCCCGGCAAC
This sequence comes from Kribbella sp. NPDC004875, assembly GCF_042873375.1. Classification (NCBI taxonomy): domain Bacteria; kingdom Bacillati; phylum Actinomycetota; class Actinomycetes; order Propionibacteriales; family Kribbellaceae; genus Kribbella; species Kribbella sp. NPDC004875. Next base: position 1,197,709 of record NZ_JBIALI010000002.1, on the reverse strand, counting down.
CGCCCCACCGCCATCAGTTGCACGGCCCGAACCACCGAGTCCCCCACCCCCAACGTAGGCAACCCGACCGCTACCTCCCCCGCACGCATACCCGACCCTCGCCCTCGCGCACGCCCAACTCCGGAACCAGCCACTCCGGAACCAGCCACTCCGGCCCGGAACATCCCGCCGCCAACCGCCCTACCGCGAACCGCGCTGACACCGACCGCCCTGACACCGCTCACCTTGACCTCCCTGACCGCCACGACCCAGCGGCCGCACTCGAAGCTCAAGTCTTCGTGCACGGCCGCCCAGCGACCATGGGGTCCGGACCCCAACTTCACACCGCGCCACCACCCCCGAGACCCGAGGCAGGCTTGCGGGATCAGGCGACGCGCGACGTCCGGGCGACGCCTATCCGGAGGCGGCACTCCCGCCCCAACTGACGCCCCGCTGGCGTCCCTGACCTCTCCAGATCTACGGAAACTAATTGCCGCCAGACGGCTAAAAGTTTCCGCATTCCGGGCCGAGAGGCGACCGCTCCGCGAACCTCCATGGCAAGACGCGACGCGTCGGGGTCAGCGCACGGAAGGGGTTCAGGTGACGCGGGGGGCTGTGGTGGGCTTGTTGGAGCGGGCGACGCGGAGGCGGGTTCGGTGGCGTAGGCGTGGCAGGCCGAGAACTGTTTGGAGGTCGGCGGCCGCGCGGGTGACGGCTCGGTGGACCAGGTCGAGATCTGCGCTCGGCTCGATCGTGCACTGCAGTTCCGCGACCAGTTGGCCGCGATCGGATACCACCCGGCCGGATCCGTCGCGGACCTCCGGGAGTCGGGTGAGATGTTCGGCTGCGGCGGCAACGGCTGCGTGGGCGTCGGCGGACAGCCGGCCGCTCCGATCGGCCGCGAGGGTGAAGCGGCCGCCGACCCGGCGTGGCAGATGGCGGACCAGCCACCACAGCCCGAGCAGTACCAGAACGATGCCGGCGGCACCAGTTGCCCAAGGCCACCAGGACGCGGTCGTGTGGTCGGCCGGGCCGTGGACCCGGATCGACGCGGGTGCCCCGGGAAGGACGCCGTACCACCAGGTCACGGCAAGGGCGCCGCTCGCGACAAGAACAAGGGCGACAATCAGACCGAGCGCTCGGTCGAGGGCGATGACTCCGCGGCGCATGTCAGTCCTCCCGGAGGTCGATGCGGACCCGTGGGCGCGGGGTGATGGTGCTGAGGCGTTCCTCGATCGCCGTACCGACCTCGCCGGACACCCGCGCCGGATCGCCGAACGTCGTGACCGTCGCACGCAGGCGCCGTCGCTTCGCCACCACGGAGGCCGAGGTCACCGAGTCCACCCGGCCCGCGCTGTCGGCGGCCAGCCGCGCGGCGTCGGCCGCCCGGATCCACACCATCGTGTCGGGTCCGCTGACCGCGAGATGGGTACGCCGCCGCGGCTTGACCGTCACCACGAGCAGCACCAATCCGGCCACGATCGCCGCGATACCGGCCGGACGCATCCAGTCCGCCGGCTCGAGTACGACGCTCCGCCCGAACCAGCCCGCCGGAATCACGTCCCCCCGCAACAGACCCGCCGTACGCAGCATCTCCGCGATCCCCACCACACCGAGCCCGATCAACACCAGCGCACCCACAACGCCCACCACCGAGACAGCCGGCCCCGCGACCGGGCTGTTACCTGCAATCGCGCCCGCATCCGTTGGCTCAACCGCAGCAGCGGCTGTGCTGGGCGGGTCGACAGCGGTGATGTCAACGTCAACGCGGTCGACGCCCAGGCCGGTGAAGCGTTCGACGTCGTCGGTGACGGCTCGGCATACCTCGGCGGCGACGTCTGCCAGCGGCCGGCCCCACGCTGCGGCGACCTGGACCTCGATCCGGGTACGCCGGCCTGCGACGACCGCCCGTGCCTTCGGAAGACCACGGCCCAGGACCGCATCCCGGCGTACCACCGCCCCGTGCCTGCGCGCGGTGATCTCCGCGATCCGCTCGACCGCCCGCGGCGCGATGTCGAGTCGTCCCCGGTCACCCCCGAGCGCGACCGGGGACGACTCCGGCCCGAAGTCCCCCGTACCCGACGCACCAACGGCCCGGCCCCCGGCACTTCCGGCGCTGCCGGTCGAGCCGACGGCGTCGACGGTGCCGGTGCCGGTGCCGATCGCGCCGAGGTCAGCCACGACCGCGGCGGGAGATCAGGTCGTCGAGGCCCTTCGTGCCGTCCGAGAGGAACCGGCCGGCCACGAAGCCGACCGCTCCGAGCACCAGAGCGAGCAGGAAGCCCGCGAACCCACCGGCCGCGGCCGCGATGGCGATCAGCAGACCGGCGAACAGACCTATCGTCGACGTGCTCACGAACTCTCCTCTTGCTCTCGGGATGGCTTGTTCTGCGGACGCCGTCAGTGGACGCGGCGCTCGGCGGGGGCGGGCTCGGCACCGTCGTCGTCCTCGTCGTCACCTTCCAGGTGGACGTCGCTGACCGCGATGTTCACCTCGGTGACCTCGAGCCCGGTCATCCGCTCGACCGCCGAGATGACGTTCCCGCGGATCGCGGCGGCGAGGTCGGCGATGCTCACGCCGTACTCCGCCACCAGTTCGATGTCGACCGCGGCCTGCGTCTCGCCGACCTCGACCGATACGCCCTGCGACAGGTTCGTCCGGGAGCCCGGGATCCGGTCCCGGAGCAGACCGACCGCGCGAGCAGCGCCGCCGCCGAGCGCGTGCACACCGTCGATCTCCCGGGTGGCGATGCCGGCGATCTTCGACACCACGACATCCGCGATGGTGGTCCGGCCACCAGTCGCGCCGTCGGCGCCGCTCACGGCGCCGTTCTTTCCGGTGCCCTCGGCAACGATGTCGGTGGGCGCGGCGCCACGCTTGGCCGTGCTCGTCCCGGACGTCTTGGTGGTCACGGTTTCGGTCATCGGCTGATGCCTTTCTCGTCAGCGGTTCTGCTTCGTACACCGGTTGGACAACAGGACAGCCGGATTCGTCACGCACCGAACCGGAACTTTCTCGCGCCGGCGGCACGCACGCGCTCAAGCGTGACATGCCTCACGGCGTGGATCCGGGAGGCTACCGTGACATTCGTGTCCTCGGTGTCGTCCTCACAACATGAACCACCTGGAGCCGCGATGAGCCGCGGCGCAGCCACGGCGCTGGTGGAGCTCGACGAGGCCACGCTGGTCGCGCGGGCCCGCGATCGCGACCCGGCCGCGTTCGAGCTCCTGGTCCGCCGCTATCAGCGGCGGATCTACACGCTGTGCCTGCGGATGCTGGACGGCGCGAGCGGCGAGGCCGAGGACATCGCACAGGAGACGTTCGTCACCGCATGGCGCCGGCTGCCGGAGATCCAGAACGACGCTGCGTTCGGCAGCTGGCTCTACCGAACCGCGACCAACAAATGCCTGACCGTGCTGCAGCGCCGCCGACCGACCGTCGACCTCGAAGACCAGCACCCGGCAGCCGACGATCCGGCTCATTCGGCCGGCACGAGCGCGGCGATGAGCGCGCTGTCCGAGGCACTGCGTCAACTGCCACCACAGCAGCGGGCGTGCTGGCTGCTGCGCGAGGTCCACGGCCGGTCGTACCAGGAGATCGCGGACCTGGTCGGCACGACGCCAACCGCCGTCCGTGGACGGATAGCCAGAGCCCGCGCCGAGCTCGCGGAGGTGATGAAGCCATGGAGATGAATCCCGGAAACCCGGTCACCGACCTGCACCCGCTCGCCTGCGGACGCACGGTCGAGGACGTCTGGGACGAGCTCGACAGCGGTACGCCGAGCGCGCACCTGACCGACTGCCCACACTGCCGTACGGCGCGCGCCGGCCTCGAACAACTGGCCGAGGCGACCGCGTTCCTGATCGACGATCCGGTCGAGGTCCCGACCGGTCTGCTGGACCGGATCATGACGGCCGTGCGTGCCGACCTGAATCTCGGCCGCACCCTCCCGCTGCCCGCCGGGTCGGCAGAGGTCGAGCTGTCGGTGTCCGCACTGGCCGCCGTACTGCGGTACGCGGTCGACGGCGTACCGGGAATCCGCGCGCGGCAGTGCCGCATCGAGCTGGCGTCCCCGGAGGCGGTCCGCGTGACGATGACGGTCGCGCTGAAGTTCGGGTCGGGCCAGGTCACCGCACTCGATCAGGCTCGCGAACGGGTCGCCGCGGCGCTCCGCGGCCAGATCGGGTACGACCTCGACCGGCTCGACTTCGAGGTCGTCGACGTCTGGACGGACCCCCGGTGAGCGGTCCGGCGGGGAAGGACGTCGAGCGGATCGCCATCGCGGAGGCGGCGGCGCTAGCTGCTCGGGACGTCGCGGGTGTGGTCCGGTTGCAGCCGGGCCTGGTCGGGTTACTGCGGCAGTTCGCGGCGCAGGCGTGGGAGCGAGCCACCGGTCGCCCGGTCCCGGACATCGCCGGGATCGACGTCGAGATGGCCACCAACGGCTCCATCCAGGTCGACGCCCGCATCGTCACCGCCGTCGACCACCACGCCACCACCGTCGGCGCGGCGGTAGACGCCGCGATCACCAAGGCTGTGGAGGGGGCGAGCGGCGTGGTCCCGCGCGTCCGCGTCCGCATCGTCGAGATCGAGCTGGAACCCCAGCACTGAGCATTTCGACAGTACGTATACCTCTATCACCCACCGTCGCACGGAGGCGTGTCGGGCTGGAGAGCTGGCAGTGGTCCTCTACGTACAGTCGAGCTGCCGGACTGATCAGGCGCGGTCGGCGGACAGTTCCTCGGCGATGCGATCGCCGATGACCAGGCACGCGGTCGCGGCCGGCGACGGCGCGTTCAGGACGTGCAGCGCCCGGCCGTCGCGCAGGAACAGGAAATCGTCGACGAGCTTCCCGTCCCGCGTGACCGCCTGCGCGCGGACGCCCGCACCGGACCGCCGTACGTCGGCGACGCGCAGCTCGGGCAGCATCCGCCGCGCCTCGCGTACCAACGCCCGCCCGGTCAGCGAGCGCGCGATCTCCTTCGCACCGGTCCGCCCGTACCGTCGAGCCAGCCGCCACGATCCCCGGTACGTCGCCGCCTCCCAAACATCCCGTGGTTTGATCTTGGCCCACGAGTACCCTTCGCGCGCCAACGCAGGCACGGCGTTCGGCCCGACGTGCACGGTCCCGTCGATCCCGCGGGTCAGGTGGACGCCGAGGAACGGCAGGTCCGGATCCGGCACCGGATAGACCAGCCCCTGCACCAGGAACTCACGCTCCGGAACGATCTCGCTGAACTCGCCCCGGAACGGCAGGATCCGCACTCCCGGTTCGAGCCCCGAAGCCCGCGCGAGACGGTCGCTGTGCAGACCGGCGCAGACCGCGACACGCTCCGCCTCGATCACCTCGTCCGTCGTCCGCACCCGGACCGACGAACCGGCGTTCTCAACGGCGGTGACAGACACGCCGGTACGGATCTCACCGCCCGCGGCCCGCACGTCATCGGCAAGCGCGGCCGCCACGAGACCGAAGTCCACCCGGCCAGTGGAGTCGACCGCGAGGGCCCCCTTCACCCGCAGATGGGGCTCACGCTCAGCCACCTCGTCGAGCGTCAGGCGCCGGACCGGTACGCCGTTCTCCCGCCCGATGCCGAACAGCCGATCGAGCTGCGGTAGCTCGGCCTCGGTCGTCGCCACGACGAGCTTGCCCGGGACGTCGTACGGGATCTCCTTCTGGTCGCAGTACTCCGTCAGCGCCGCCCCGCCGGCCACCGCGAACCGTGCCTTGAGCGAGCCGGGCCGGTAGTACAGGCCGGAGTGGATGACGCCCGAGTTGTGCCCGGTCTGGTGGGCGCCGACCGCCGCTTCCTTCTCGAGGACGACGACCGTCGCGCCGGGGTCCCGCCGCTGCAACGCGCGCGCGACGGCGAGCCCGACGATGCCGCCACCCACCACCACCGAAGATCTCATCACCCCGAAGAGAGGCGACACGCGCGCCGATAAATACATCGTTAGGGTCGAGGTCATGAACGAGTGGCGGTTCGGTGAGCTGGTCGACGAGTCCGCGGTCGGGACGTCGTACGACGACAGCGGCTTCGCGCCGGTCACGCTCCCGCACACCGTCGTACCGCTGTCCTGGCGGGACTGGGAGGCGGACACCTGGGAGCGGCGCTGGTGCTATCGGCGGTGGTTCGAGATCCCGGCCGGCGCGCGGCGGGTGTTCGTGGACGTCGACGGTGCGTTGCACGCCGCGGAGGTCTACGTCAACGGGGTGGGCGCGGGCACGCAACTCGGCGGGTATCTGCCGTTCACCCACGAGGTGACCGAACTCGTGAAGCCCGGCAAGAACCTGCTCGCGATCGCGCTCGACTCCCGCTGGTTGCCTGTGCCGCCGAACGGCCACCCCGACGGGCACGGCGCCGTCGACTACTTCCAGCCCGGCGGCCTGACCCGTTCCGTCGAGATCCGCTGCGAGCCGGACGCGTTCATCGCCGACCTCTACGCCCGCCCGCTGAACGTCCTTGATCCGTCCTCCCGAAGCCTGCACGTCAGCTGCGCCGTCGAAGGTCGCGGCCGGCTCACCGTCGAACTTCGCGCGTCGGACGGCCGCGTGATCACCGAAGCCGCCGGCCAATCCACCGGCCGAGCGACCGAACTCACGCTCACCGGCCTCGACGACATCCAGCTCTGGTCGCCCGACTCCCCCGTCCTGTACGACGTCATCGCGCGCCTCGACTCGGGCAGCGAACGGCGGGTGCGGATCGGCTTCCGCGAGGCCCGCTTCGCGGTCGACGGGTTCTCCCTGAACGGCGAGCGGCTCGAACTGTCCGGGCTCAACCGTCACCAGATCTTCCCGTGGACCGGGATGGCGATGCCCGACCGGGTCCAGCGGCGCGACGCCGAGATCCTCCGCACGGAGCTGAACTGCACGATGGTCCGCTGCGCGCACTACCCGCAGTCCCCCGCCTTCCTCGACGCCTGCGACGAACTCGGGCTGCTCGTCTTCGAGGAGATCCCCGGCTGGCAGTACGTCGGTGACGCCGCCTGGCAGGACCTGGTGGTCGCGGACGTGGAGCGGATGATCCGCCGTGACCGGAACCGTCCGTCGGTCGTCGTCTGGGGTGTCCGCGTCAACGAGTCGGCCAACTACCCGGAGCTGTACCGCCGGACCCAGGACGTCGCCCGGCGTCTCGATCCGGATCGCCCGACGAGCGGGGCAATGGTCGCCTCGGAGTACTCGACCGTCGACTTCCACCAGGACGTGTTCGCCTACAACGACTACGCCCACGACGAGACCGGCGCGACGCTCCTCGCACCGCTCCCCGACATCCCGTATCTCGTCACCGAAGCGATCGGCTCGCTCGCCGGACCGCATTTCTACCGCCGCACCGACCCGCAGGATGTGCAGGCACGCCAAGCCTTCCTGCACGCCCAAGTCCATCAGCAGGCCGCCGCCGACGACCGCTACCTCGGCGTCCTCGCCTGGCAAGCCTTCGACTACGACTCACAGAACGGCTGGGTCGACCACCGTCTGAAGTGCAACGGCGTGGCCGACACCTTCCGCATCCCGAAGCTGGGCGCCGCGATCTATCAAGCGCAGGTCGATCCCGAGCACCGTCCGGTGATCGCGCCGGCGTTCCACTGGGACGCGCCGCTCGACGACGAGCTGATGATCTGCTCGAATCTCCAGCACCTGGAGATCTACCTCGGCATCGACCACGTCGCCACGATCCGCCCGGACACCATCCGCTTCGGCGCGCTGCGGCACCCGCCGTCGTTCATCCACCTGTCGGCGACCGCGGACCTCCGCATCGACGGCTACCTGCACGACCGCCGCGTCCTGATCAGGTCCTTCTCCCTGGACCGTCGGCACGACCGCCTGGAGCTTCTCGCCGACGACAACGACATCGTGGCCGACGGCACCGACCTCACCCGCGTCGTGCTCCGTGCGACCGATCGCTACGGCAATCTCCGGCCGTCGGCGGCCGGGCCGGTGACCTTCCATCTGCAGGGACCGGGCCGGCTCGTGGGGTGCAACACCTTCGACTTGGAGGTGAACGGCGGCGCCGTCGCGGTCTGGCTCGGAGCGGTCGCCGCAGGCGAGATCCGGCTCACCGCTCAGCACGCCGGCCTCGGCGACGCGACGGTCATCGTGAGAGCCACTCCCGCAGGACAGTCGCCAGCGCCACCGGGGCGTCGTACTGCATGAGGTGGCCGGCCTCCGGAACCTCGACATACGACGCAGCCGGAATCAGCCCCGCCAGTCGCCGGCCGGTCGCCGTCGGGATCCACGCGTCGTCGCGGCCCCACACCACCTGCACCGGGATCGCCAGCTCACCGACCAGCCGCTCGTTCTCGATCAGGAACGTCTCGTCGTACTGCGCGATCTGCCGGTAGAACGCCGACTGTCCTTCGTCCGTGAGCCACGGAGCCACCAGCTCCTCGAGATCCGGTTCGCGCAGCCCGCGGTGACTCGCCGCGGTCACGTAGGCCCGCAGGACCGCCTCGTGGATGTACGCCGGCAGTTCGTTCAACGTCGTCGGATGCCGCTTCACGAACTGGAAGAACGGCGACCCACTCGGCGGGATCGCCACCACGTCGACGAGCATCAACGACGAGTACGCCGCCTTCTCCGCCAACATCGCACGCAGCGAGACCGCGCCGCCGAAGTCGTGCGCCACCACCCGCGGACGGTCGAGTTCCCAGTGCTCGAGCAGCGCCGCGAACGCCTTCGCCTGGGCGCCGAAGTCGACCGCGTGGGCGGGATCCTTCGAGGATTCGCCGTACCCGGGCATGTCCCACAGGTGCACCGTGAAGCCGGCGCACAACGCGTCGGCGTACTTCGACCACACACGCGACGAGAACGGCGTTCCGTGACAGAACACCACCGGCGGACCGCTGCCCGCCCGGCCCCATGCGATCGATCGGCCTTCCCACTCGAACCGCTCCTCGACCTCCATGACTCCACCTAACCATCTGAAGGATTCATAGCGGTTAGTGAGCGTGGGCGATCTGCTCCTGGATCCGGAATTCGAGCCCGTCCGCGGCCGCGAGGTACACGTCCTGGTCGACGAGGTTCCCGTCAAGGCGGAGGAGGCCGCGCGGGCTGTCGTAGAAGTGGCCGGTCGGCAGCGCCGCCGACATCGCCACCGAGCCGCTGATCTCACCGAGACGGGCGAGGAAGCGGATCGCCTCGTAGCAGGACTCGCCGACCGCGTTCAGCGCGGGCGCGAACGTGCCGAACCGGGCGTAGTACTGGCGGGCGAACTCGCTGCTCTCCACGGTCGTCAGGCCGTCGAAGTACGCCGCCGCCGCGTAGACCCCGTGATTCGCGCCCGGACCCGCGCCGAGCAGCGTGTTCTCCTCGATCGCCGGGCTGAGCCGGAGCAGCGTCTCGCTCAGCCCGCCGTCGGCGAACTGCCGGTTGAAGTGCACGGCGTCCTGGCCCATCAGCAGCATGATCACGCCGTCGGCGTCGGTCGCCCGGAGTCCGTCGATCACGCCGCCGAAGTCCGCCGTACCCAGCGGAACGTAGGCCGATCGGACGATCTCGGAACCGGTGCCCTGCAAGGCTTCCCGCGCGACCGCGCCGGTCACCCGGGGATAGACGTAGTCGTTCCCGACGACCACCCAGCGCCGGGCGCCGTGATTCTCACGCAGCCAGTGTGTTGCCGGGAGCAACTGGTTGACCGGCCGTTCGCCGAGCATGAACACTCCGGGTGTGTCGTCGCCGCCCTCGTGCATCGCGGCGAACGCGTACACGACCCGCCCGCCGATCCGCCGGGTCAGCGCGACCCGTACGGCGGAGATGTGCCACCCGGCGACCGCCTCGACCCGGCCCGCGTCGACCAGCCGCCCGACCTCCTCGGCGACCACCTCCGGAGGCCGGCCGGCGTCGACCTGGACGAGCTCGACCCATCGACCAGCGATCCCGTTCCGCGCGTTCAGCTGCTCGACGGCGAGTTGTCCACAGGCGAGACAGGACGGGCCGTAGATCCCGGTCGGCCCCTGCAACGGCACCACGAAGGCGATCGGCAGTACGTCGGCACGCCGCACCGTCACCACCTCCCGCCGTACATCCGGTCAGTGTGACCGAAGCGGAGGCGAAAACTCGACCGAACGGCTATATTTCCCAGCACCTGAACCGAGGAGGGGGTGCGGATGGCGTCGAGCCTGCTCCTGGTGCTCAAGCGGATCGAGCGTGAGATCGAGCTGGGTCTGCAGCCGCTGCTGGACGAGTTCGGGCTGACGATCGAGCAGTGGCGGATCATGGCGGCCCTGCGCGAGGAGCCGGGTCAGCCGATGTCGGTGCTCGCGGAGTCCGCCGTACTGCCGGCCGCCAGTCTGACCCGGCACGTCGACAAGCTGGTGGAGCGCGGTCTGGTACTGCGGCGGGTCCACCCGGGCGACAAGCGCCGGATCGTCACCGCGCTCTCCCCCGTCGGCGGCACGGTCGCCGAGCGCGTCGCAGCCGCGCAGCGGTCGCTCGAGCGCGGCGTCACGAAGTACTTCCAGATGGAAATACACGAACGTAGCAGCTCGGCAACACACCGGTAACACGGCGTTCCTAGGTTCCTTCCATTCGGGTGCATCCCCCCGCCGGCAGCGTCGCCGGTCCGCCGGAGCACCGCTCGCCCGAAGGTGCCGCAGGAGTTCGCCCATGTCTGTTGAACCCTCGCTCGACCACCGCTCCACCTCGTCACCAAGCCCCACCACCGCGACCCGGGAGACACTCGAGGACTACACCCTCCGGTTCGCGCCGCGCAGCTACCGCAAGTGGTCGACCGGCGTCGTCGCCGTCTCGGCCCTCGGCGGGATCGCGTACCTCGCCGACTTCGCGATCGGCGCGAACATCGGGATCTCGTACGGGACCACCAACGCTCTGTGGGGCATCGCGATCTTCGCCGTGGTGATCTTCGCGACCGGCCTGCCGCTCGCGTACTACGCCGCGCGGTACAACATCGACCTCGACCTGATCACCCGCGGCAGCGGCTTCGGGTACTACGGCTCGGTCGTCACCAACGTGATCTTCGCGTCGTTCACGTTCATCTTCTTCGCGCTCGAGGGCTCGATCATGGCGCAGGGGCTGCAACTCGGCCTGCATGTCCCGCTCTGGCTCGGGTACGCCGTCTCCACGCTGGTGATCTTCCCGCTGGTGATCTACGGGATGAAGGTGCTCTCCACCCTTCAGGTGTGGACGACACCCCTGTGGCTGATCCTGATGGTGCTGCCGTTCTGCTACCTGCTGATCTCGCACCCGTCGTCGGTGTCGACGTTCTTCGACTACGGGCCCGACGCCGACTTCGGCTCGATGCTGCTCGCCGCGGGTGTCTGCCTCTCGCTGATCGCGCAGATCGCCGAGCAGATCGACTACCTGCGCTTCATGCCGCCGAAGACCCCGGAGAACTCCCGCCGCTGGTGGACCGCGATGCTGCTCGCCGGCCCGGGCTGGGTGATCTTCGGTGCGCTGAAGCAGGTGATCGGCCTCTTCCTCGCCGTCTACATCATCGCCAACGTCGCCGACTCGTCGTCGATCGCGAACCAGCCGGTGCACCAGTTCCTCGAGATCTACCGCGGGTTCCTGCCCGGGTGGCTGGCGATGACGCTGGCCGTCGTACTGGTCGTGATCAGCCAGGTGAAGATCAACGTGACGAACGCCTACTCCGGTTCGCTGGCCTGGACGAACTCGTACACGCGGCTGACCCGGCACTATCCCGGGCGGCTCGTGTTCCTCGGGTTCAACCTGGTGATCGCGCTGGTGCTGATGGAGGCGAACATGTTCGACTTCCTCAACACCATTCTCGGGTTCTACGCGAACTGCGGCATGGCCTGGATCGTGGTCGTTGCCTCGGACATCGTGTTCAACAAGTACCTGCTGAAGCTGTCGCCGCTCCAGCCCGAGTTCCGGCGCGGCATGCTGTACGCGGTGAACCCGGTCGGCTTCGTGTCGATGGCGGTCGCGGCCGGTGTGTCGATCGTCGTGTTCTTCGGCGGCCTCGGCGCGGGCATCAAACCGTACTCACCACTCGTCGCGATCGGACTGGCCGTCGTACTGCCGCCGGTCCTGGCCGTCATCACCCGCGGCAAGTACTACCTGCGCCGCACCGACGACGGGCTCGACCTGCCGATGTACGACGAGCACGGCAACCCGTCCGGCGAGATCCTCACGTGCCACGTCTGCCGCCAGGACTACGAACGGCCTGACATGACCGCCTGTCTCACACATGACGCGGCCGTGTGCTCACTCTGCCTGAGCACAGACAAGGTGTCCGACCACGTCCTGCCGATGCCGTCGTGAACTTCACCCCCGCCGACGTAGAGAAACTGCTGCTCTCCGTGGCCGGCATGGTCGCCCGCGACCGGCTGGCCCGGGGAGTCAAGCTCAACCACCCCGAAGCCGTCGCCCTGCTCAGCACCTGGGTCATCGAACGAGCCCGCGACGGCGCCCGCGTCGCCGACCTGATGCACTCCGGCCGCACCGTCCTCACCCGCGACCAGGTCCTCCCCGGCGTCGCCGAACTCCTCACCGACGTCCAGGTAGAAGCCACCTTCCCTGACGGCCGCAAACTCGTCACTATCCACAACCCCATCATTTAAAGGCAGATCTCATGGCCGACCCCGATAGACTTAGCAAGGAAGAACAGGGCGCGGAACAACCACCTACCGCAACCCCAGCCCCAAACACAGCCGTCACCGCGACCCCCGCCCCCGGTGCAACCCCAGCCGCCGCCCCCACCACAGCCATCGCCGCCACACCACCGAACACCGCAAACGCCGGCACGCCATCCGCCGGCGCCGCGAACGCCGGCATGCCGTCCGCCGGCGCCGCGCACACCGGCGCCGCGAACGCCGGCGCCGCGAACGCCGGCGCCGAAGGCGCACCCAGCCCGGCGGCGCCAGGCGCCGTCCACGTGCGGACCGGCACGATTCGGCTGAACGCTGACCGCACCGACGACGAGCGTTTGCGACTGGTGATCGTGAACACGGGTGACCGGCCGATCCAGATCGGCTCCCACCTGCACCTGCCGGACGCGAACAGCGCGTTGTCCTTCGACCGCGACGCCGCCCATGGATTCCGCCTGGACATCCCGTCCGGCACCTCGCAACGCTTCGAACCAGGCGCCTCCCGCGAGGTCGCGCTCGTCACGCTCCGCGGCAACCGCGCCGTACCCGGTATCCAGCTGAAGCCCACGCCTGCCGCCGACATCAGCGAGGTGAGCCGTGGTTGAGATCTCGCGGGCCGCGTACGCCGCCCTCTACGGCCCGACCGTCGGCGACCAGGTCCGGCTCGCCGACACCGACCTCTGGGTCGAGGTCGAGCAGGACCTGACCGTCGGCGGCGAGGAGGTGGTGTTCGGCGGCGGCAAGTCCATCCGCGAGTCGATGGCGCAGGGCACGACGACCCGCGCGGAAGGCGCCCCCGACACCGTCATCACCAACGTGCTCGTCGTGGACTGGTGGGGCATCGTCCGAGCCGACGTCGGGATCCGCGACGGCCGCATCGTCGCCCTCGGCCGCGCCGGCAACCCGGACATCGCCGACGGCGTCCACCCCGACCTGCGGATCGGCCCGTCGACCGACGTGATCGCCGGCGAGGGCCGCATTCTCACCGCCGGCGCGATCGACTCCCACGTCCACCTGCTCTCCCCCTCGCAGCTGCACGAGGCGCTCGCGACCGGGATCACCACGATCGTCGGCGGCGGCACCGGCCCGAGCGAGGGTTCGAAGGCGACCACGGTCACCCCCGGCGCGTGGCACCTCGAGCAGATGCATCGCGCGCTGGACGCCGTACCGCTCAACATCCTGCTGCTCGGCAAGGGGAACACGGTGAGCGCCGAAGGGCTTACCGAGCAGGCGCTCGCGGGCGCGGCCGGGTACAAGGTGCACGAGGACTGGGGATCGACGCCGGCCGCCATCGACGCCGCGCTGCGGGCCGCGGACGAGTGGGGGCTGCAGGTCGCGCTGCACGCCGACAGTCTCAACGAGGCCGGGTACGTCGAGTCCACGCTCGGCGCGATCGCCGGCCGGTCGATCCACGCGTTCCACGTCGAGGGCGCGGGCGGCGGGCACGCACCCGACATCCTGTCGATCGCCTCGCATCCGCACGTCATCCCCGGCTCGACGAACCCCACGTTGCCGCACACCGTCAACACAGTCGCCGAGCACCTCGACATGCTGATGGTGTGCCATCACCTGAGCCCCGACGTACCCGAGGATCTCGCGTTCGCCGAGTCGCGGATCCGGGCCACCACGATCGCGGCCGAGGACATCCTGCACGACCTCGGCGCGCTCTCGATCACCTCGTCGGACGCGCAGGCGATGGGCCGGATCGGCGAGGTCATCACCCGCACCTGGCAGGTCGCGCACCTGATGAAGCGCCGCCGCGGCGCGCTCGGCACGGTCGCCGACAACGAGCGGGTACGCCGGTACGTCGCGAAGTACACGATCAACCCGGCGATTGCCCACGGCATCGATCACCTGGTCGGCTCGGTCGAGACCGGCAAACTCGCGGACCTGACCCTGTGGGATCCGCGGTACTTCGGTGTCCGGCCCAGCCTGGTGATCAAGGGCGGCGCGATCGCATGGGCAGCGCTCGGCGACCCGAACGCGTCGATCCCGACACCGCAGCCGGTGCTGATGCGGCCCGCGTTCGGCGATGCGATCGGGGCCGATCTGTCGTACACGTTCGTGTCGCCGGCCGCCCTCGAGGACGGGCTCGGCGAGCGGCTCGGGCTGCGCCGGCAGCTGCTCGGGGTGCGTCCGACGCGGGATGTCGGCAAGGCCGACCTGAAGAACAACGCTGCGCTGCCGACGATCGACATCGATCCGGAGACGTTCGCGATCCAGATCGACGGCGATCTGGTGGAGCCGGCGCCGGCGGAGGTACTGCCGCTCGCTCAGCTGTACGCGATGTTCTGATGAGCGCCGCGGAAGTGGTCGCGCTGATGCTGGCCGACGGACGGTTGCCGACCGGCGGGCACACGCAGTCCGCCGGGCTGGAGCCTGCTGTGCGGGCCGGGTTAGGTGCTGAGGGCAAGGAACTCGGTGACGTGGCGGAGTACGCCCGTGCCCGCCTCCGTACCATCACGCGCACCGAAGCGGCCGTCGCTGTCGTAGCCCGCCACCTCGCCCTCCAAGCCACGCCCCAGGACCCGGGTCCGCCGAGTCGTGCGTCGTGGCAGGAGCCGTGTTCCTCGAGTCGTGGAGCACGGCTCGAGAGCCCGGACCACAACCCACGACTCGGCGAGCGGGTGTCCGCGGCACGGGTGGAAGGCGCGGAGACGAGCAGCCGCGGATCGATCGAGGAGCTGTCGACGCCGCCGGTCGAGCCTGGCTCGCCGAGTCGTGCAACGTGGCGCGAGCCGGGTTCGTCGAGTCGTGGAGCACGGCTCGAAAACCCGGACCACAACCCACGACTCGGCGAGCGGGTGGACGAGGCGGCGCGGGTGGATGAGGCGGCGCGGGTGGATGAGGCGGCGCGGGTGGACGAGGCGGCGCGGGTGGATGAGGCGGCGCGGGTGGACGAGGCGGCGCGGGTGGACGAGGCGGCGCGGGTGGACGAGGCGGCGCGGGTGGACGAGGCGGCGCGGGTGGACGAGGCGGCGCGGGTGGGTGGGGCGGCGCGGGGGGAGGGCGCGGGGGGCGGGAGTGTGGGGGCGCGTGGTGGGGTGGATTGGGTTCGGGTGGTTGAGGGGGCTTGGGGGGCTCGGACGCCTAGTCAGGTGTTGCGGGGGGTGGCTCGGTGGCAGGGGCGGGTTTTGTTGCGGGTGGTGGGGCGGGTCTGGCCTGAGGTTTTCGAGTACTTGCCGCGTGACAAGGAGGTCGCGCGGCCGGTTGTGCTGGGGGTTGTCGCGGCGGTGACGGGGCTTTCGCCTGAGCAGTTGGCGCGGATTGTCGCCTATGACGACGTACAGACAGTGGTGTCGGCGTCGTTGAAGTTACTGCCGGTGGATCCGGCCGAGGCGGCGACCTGGGTGGCGGGGTTGGACGACGAGATCGAGGAGCTGGTGGCCGACGTCGCGCCGCTGACCGAGACCGAGAAGATCCCCGCCGCCGGCGCGCCGCAGATCGACGTGTTCGCCCACGAGCATTCCATCGAGAGAATGAGGTTGTTCCATGCCTGAAGACCCCCGCTCCTTCCGACTGGGCGTCGCCGGACCGGTCGGCACCGGTAAGAGCTCCCTGATCGCCACCATCTGCCGCGAACTCGCCGACGAGCTCAACCTCGGCGTGATCACCAACGACATCTACACCGACGAAGACGCCCGCCTGCTGCGCTCCGCCGGCGTCCTCGACCCGGAACGCATCCGGGCCGTCGAAACCGGCGCCTGCCCGCACACCGCCATCCGCGACGACGTCACCCCGAACCTGATCGCCGTGGAGGACCTCGAACGCGACTTCGCGCCCCTTGACGTCGTCCTGGTCGAGTCCGGTGGCGACAACCTGACCGCGACCTTCTCCCCCGCGCTCGTCGACGCGCAGATCTTCGTACTCGACGTAGCCGGCGGAGGCGACGTCGCCCGCAAGGGCGGCCCCGGGATCGCCCGCGCCGACCTGCTCGTCGTGAACAAGACCGACCTGGCGCCGTACGTCGGTGTCGACGTCGACCGCATGGTCCGGGATGCCCAAGCAGCACGCGACGGAAAGCCGGTTCTCGCGCTGTCCCGGACAGACCCGGCGTCGGTCGCGAAGCTCAAGGACTGGGTCCGGCACATGACCGAGACCGTCCGCGGCGGCAACCACACGCCCGTCGACCCGGGTCCGATGGCTCCGCACTCCCATGTCGGCGAGAACGGCGAGCTGATCACCCACACCCATGCCCACACGCATTGAGGTCATCGCCGACCCGGTCCGGGACCGCTGTCTGCTGACCACGGATCACCTGTCGCCGCGGCAGCTCCCCGGCCGGCCCGGCGTGGTCCGCGTCGCGCTGGTGGCGGCGGGCGCACTGTTGCTCGCCGGCGACGAAGTACGCATCGAGATCGTCGCGAGCGGGCCGGTCCGGCTGGAGATCGTCGAGACCGCCGGCACCGTCGCGTACGGGATGCGCGGCGGCGCCGCCCGCTGGGACGTCGACATCCAGCTGACCGGCGGCGCCAGCCTCCAGTGGTACGCCGAACCGTTCGTCGTCGCCGCCGGCGCCGACGTGACCCGGACGACGACGGCACGTCTCACGACCGGCTGCACCGCTCACCTGCGCGAGTCGCTGGTGCTCGGCCGTCACGGCGAGGTGGGCGGCACGCTGCAGACCGTGACGCGCGCCTGGCTGGACCAGAATCTCCTGCTGGCCGAGGATCTCGACCTGTCCCCGGACTCACGGGTCAACTGGGCGATCCTCGGCCGGGCCCGGTGCCTGGACACCGTCACCACCCTCGGGTACCGGCTGCCCGACCACCCGCACACGCTGCAACTTGAACATCCCGCCTCGATTGCGCGTCAGCTTGTGCACGAGCAGCACGACAGCACGCTTGGCCAGTGGTCAACGGAGCTCCGGCGGACTTAGTCTGGTGCGGTTCGGCGGACCGCGGGGTGTCCGGATCGGTGCGGGGTGCGCACCGCTTGGGAAGGCGGCGGACGGGTGGAGCGTGGCAGCGGATTCCGCGGCCTGGACGCGGGACGAGCGCGGGGAGCGAGACTGCTCGGCCGGCGCTCGGAACGGGCCGTTCTCGATCGGTTACTGTCAGACGTCCGCAGCGGTACCAGCCGGGTGCTCGTCGTCCGCGGTGAGGCCGGGGTCGGGAAGAGTGCGCTGCTCAACCACGCGACCGAATCCGCGGCGGAGCTGTTCACACTGCGGGCGGTCGGTGTCCAGTCCGAGATGGAGCTGGTCTTCGCAGCGCTGCATCAGTTGTGTGTACCGCTGCTCGACCGGCTGCCCAGGATTCCGGAGCCGCAGCGGCGGGCGCTCGCGACCGTGTTCGGGCTCGCGCCCGGCCCGGCGCCGGACCGCTTCATGGTCGGCCTCGCGGTACTCAGCCTGATCTCGAACCTCGCCGAGGAACAGCCGGTACTGGTGGTCGTCGACGATGCCCAATGGCTCGACACCGCGACTGCCCAGACGCTCGGCTTCGTCGCGCGGCGGGTCGGTGCGGAGGCGGTCGGGCTGTTGTTCGGTGCGCGTGAGGTCGGCGTCGAGCTGCACGGTCTCCCCGAGCTCGAGGTCGACGGACTGCCCGCCGACGAGGCGCGCGCGTTGCTCGGATCAGCTGTCGAGTTCCTGCTCGACGAACCGATCCGCGACCGCCTGGTCGCCGAGACCGGCGGCAACCCACTCGCACTGCTCGAACTGCCACGCGGCCTGACCGCCACCCAGCTCGCGTCCGGCTTCGGCCTGCTCACGGGGCAGGGTCTGCCCGGTCAGATCGAGCAGAGCTTCCTTCGGCAGGCTCAAACTCTGCCCGCGCCGATCCGGCAGCTCCTGCTCGTCGCCGCGGCCGAGCCGGTCGGTGACCCGGTCCTCGTCCGGCGCGCCGCCGACCAGCTCGGCATCGACGCCGTGTTCGCCGAGATCGAGGGACTCCTGACCCTGGGTGAACGGGTGACGTTCCGCCATCCGCTCGTCCGGTCCGCCCTCTACGGGTCGGCGTCCTCCAGCGAGCGGCGCGCCGTCCACCTGGCGTTGGCGGATGCCACGGACTCGGACGCCGATCCGGATCGACGCGCCTGGCACCTCGCCGCGGCTGCATCGGGACCGGACGAGGACGTCGCGCGCGAGCTGGAACGCTCCGCCGACCGAGCCCAGGCCCGTGGCGGCTTCGCGGCTGCAGCAGCGTTCCTGCAGCGTGCCGTCGCGCTGACCCGAGATCCGGTACGCCGCACCGAACGCGCGCTCGCCGGAGCACACGCCAGCCTGCAAGCCGGAGCCTTC
Organism: Kribbella sp. NPDC004875; assembly: GCF_042873375.1. Lineage (NCBI taxonomy): Bacteria > Bacillati > Actinomycetota > Actinomycetes > Propionibacteriales > Kribbellaceae > Kribbella > Kribbella sp. NPDC004875. The sequence continues at coordinate 1,178,921 of NZ_JBIALI010000002.1, read as the reverse complement.
GGTACGGCGTGGGCGCTGCTCGCCACCGCCGAAGCCGGACACCTGGACGACCTCGGCCGCGCGCGGATCGATCTGCTCCGCGCCGAGGCGGCCTTCGCGCAGCAACGCGGACGCGACGCACCGGGCCTCCTGCTGCGCGCCGCCCGCACCCTTGAACCACTCGACCGGCGACTGGCTCGCGACACCTACCTGGACGCCTGGAGCGCCGCGTTGTTCGCCGGCCAACTGGCCGAGGTCGTGGGGCTGCGTGAGGTCTCGCTGGCCGCGCGGGAGGCGCCCCGAGCCGGGACGGAGTCGCGGAGTTCCGACGTACTGCTGGACGGGTTCGCGCTGCTGTTCGCCGAGGGACGCGAGCCGGCTGTGCCGCTGCTCAAACAGGCCGCGGTCGCGTTCGGCGGGGCGGACGCCACGAATGAGGAGGTACTGCGCTGGGGCTGGCTGGCCACCGCCGCGGCCGCGACCGCATGGGACTTCGAGGCCTGCCTGGCCACCGCCACACGTCAGGTCGAGACCGCCCGCAGTGCCGGCGCACTCGCGGTGCTCGCGGTCGGGGTGAACGTCCTCGGGCAGGTGGTCGGGATGGCCGGCAACTTCGCGGACGCGACCACGCTGCGCGCCGAAGCCGACGCGGTCCGGGAAGCCACCGGCACCCACGTCGGGCCGTACGGCGCGCTGGTGCTCGCCGGGCTCCGCGGGAGACCGGACGAGGCGTTTCCGCTGATCGACGACGCGATCGCCAGCGGCACCGCCGAGGGGCAGGGTACGGCGGTGCAGTACGCCCGGTGGGCGCGGTCGATCGTCCTGAACGGTCTCAGCCGGCACGACGAAGCGTTGCTGTGGGCAACGATGGCGAGCGAGGACACCCCGGAGCTTTTCGTGTCGTCCTGGGCTTTGAGCGAGCAGGTCGAGGCCGCCGTCCGCAGCGGACGGCGGCGCGAAGCGGTCGCCGCACTCGAGCGACTGCAGGAGAAGACCGGCGACACCGAGGAGGCCTGGGGCCGCGGAATCGAGGCTCGCGCGCGCGGACTCGTGAACGCGGACGAGACGGCGTACCTGGAAGCGATCGAGCTGCTGACGCCGACCCGGCTGCGCCCCGACCTCGCCCGTGCTCATCTCCTGTACGGCGAATGGCTGCGCCGGAAGACGCGCCGCGGTGAAGCCCGCACCGAGTTGCGCATGGCCTACGACCTGTTCTCCTCGATCGGCATGGAGGCCTTCACCGAGCGGGCACGGCGCGAGCTGCAGGCGACCGGCGAGACCGTCCGCAAACGAGCCGCCGCGCCGACCGCGGGCGACGAACTGACCTCGCAGGAACTGCAGATCGCCCTGCTCGTCCGGGACGGCCTGTCGAACCCGGAAGTCGGCAGCCGCCTCTTCCTCAGCCCACGCACGGTCGAATGGCACCTCCGCAAGATCTTCGACAAGCTCTCCATCAGCTCCCGCCGGCAGTTGCGCGAGGCGCTGCCCGAGGCAGGCTACGAGGCGGCGATCGGCTAGCGCGTCAGCAATTGCTGGCCCCCGTCGACGTCGTACGTCGCACCTGTCAGCGCGCCGTTGGTCATCAGGTGCAGGATCAGGTCGGCGACGTCGTCCGGGCCGACGACGCGCCGGATCGGCAGCGTGGCACGCAGGTCCGCGCGGCGTTCCTCGAGCTGATCCCCGAGCAGCCGGGCGGACAACGGCGTGTCGACGAAGCCGGCCGCGACCGTGTTCACCCTGATCGGCGCGATCTCGAGCGCGAGGTTCGCGACGATCGCGGACAACGACGCCGTACCGATGGCGGCCAGGACCAGGCCGATCCCGGGTCGCCGCGCGCCGGTGCCGCTGATGAACGTGAGCGAACCGCCCGCACGCACCCGCCCCATGCACAGCCGCCCGAGGCGTAGTGATCCGACGATGTGCTCGTCGATGTTACGCTGGACCTCGTCGAGGTCCATCTCCGCGATCGGCGCGTAGAACGGACCGCTGCCGCTCACCAGAATGTGGTCGAGCTGGTCGGGCAGACCGGCGAAGAGCTGCTCGACCTGCGCCGGGTCGGCCAGGTCCAGCGCCACTCCGCGCTCGGCGCCCACGTCGGCGACGGCCTTGTCGAGGCGCTCCTGGTTGCGGCCGGTGAGGATCACCCGGGCGCCGGCCGCGCGAGCCTGCCGGCCGGTCGACAGTCCGATGCCCGAGCTGCCGCCGAGCACCACCACGACCTGTCCCTCGAGACTCTCGGTCATCCTGCTCTCCCCTTCTTCTGAGGCCATTCAGCCGTTTCAGGTCAAGTTGATGGTCACGTCGATACCGGCACCGCGCAGCCGTGCACCCGCGGGGTCGCCGGGAGCTGGATCGCGGACGGACGGCCGCGGGCGACGTACCCGAAGGTGATCGCGGCGGACACGACGCTGAGGGCGGCCATCACGAGCATCGCGGTCTGGTACCGGTCCGCGAGCGGCTGCGCGAGGTCGTCCGAGCCGCCGACACCGAGCAGCGCCGGGACGAGCGCGATCAGCACCACACCGCCGACACGCGACGCGGCGTCGTTGATCGCCGACGCCTCGCCGAGATCCGCATCGTCGACCGCGGCGAGGACGCCGGCGGTGAGGGGGGCGACAGTAAGTCCGATGCCGAGGCCCCAGAGCAACGCGCCCGGCAGGATCGCCTGCGCGTAGCTCTGCCCCGGACTCGCGGCCGACAACCAGGCGAAGCCGCCGGCCACGATCAGGATGCCGATCGTCATCGGCAGCCGGACGCCGACGCGAGCGACCAGACCACCGACGAACGGCGAGACCAGCAGGAACACCGCCGACTCCGGGATCAGCGCCGCGCCGGCCGCGGTGGCGGTGTAGCCGAGAGTCAGCTGGCACTGCAGTACGACGAGATAGCTCGCCGCCGACAGCGCCCCGTAGAACAGGAGCGTCGCGGCGTTGATGGCCACGAACTGTCTGATCCGGAACAGCGCCGTACGCAGCATCGGCGCCGGCCGCCGTTGCTCGACCGGGATCAGCGCGGCCAGCGCGGCCACGCCGACCACGGCGGAGATGATGACGACAGGGCTCGCCCAGCCGGAGGCGGGTCCCGCGGTGAGCGCATAGATCACACCACCCAACCCGACGACGGCGAGGACGGCCCCTGCCAGGTCGAGCGAGAGCGGTCTCCGCTGGCGGCTGACTTCCGGTACGCCGCGAAGTACCCACAACGCCGCGAGGATCAGCGGCACGTTCAGCAGGAACACGTAGCGCCAGGAGGCGTGGTCCACCAACCAGCCGCCGCCGTAGGGGCCGAGCGTCGTACCGAGGGTCGATAGACCTGCCCAGACACCGATCCCCTTCGCGCGGTCCTCCGAGCGCAGCGTGCCGTTGAGCAGCGCCAGGCTGCTCGGCACGACCATGGCTCCGCCCGCTCCTTGCACGACTCGAGCGGCGATCAGCGCCTCGACGTTCGGTGCTGCCGCACAGCACAACGACGCGACGATCATCACCAGGAGGCCGACGACGAGCAGCCGGCGCCAACCGAAGTGGTCGGCCAGCGCGCCGGCCAGCAGCAGCAACGACGCGACGGTGACCAGGTAGCCCGTCAGGATCCATTGCAGGCCGCTGACCCCGGCTCCCAGGTCGCGTCCGATCGCCGGGATCGCGACGTTGATCATGTACGCGTCGATGAAGCCGACCATCGACGCCAGCACCGTCGCGGCTACGAGCAGAGCACCGGCCCGCCCGCGCAACGCGACCCCCGTGCCGCCGTACGGCGCTCCGCCGGTGACCGCGGGCTCGTCGCCCTGTGTCGTCATTTCCGCGCGCCTGGATCGTTCGGGTGCGGTGTCAGTGGGAGGACCTCGTCGGTGCGCCAGATCCGCAGCGGCATCGAGGCGAGAACGGTCTCCAGGTGGTCCGCGTCGTCGGCGTCGAACAGGCCGATCGTGCGCCACTCCCCCGGCGCCAGCGGCGGCCGCCACAGTCGTTCGACCCGCCCCTGAGCCGCCAGCTCCGCGGAATGGGCCGCCTCCCGGGCGCGGACCTCGGCCACCTCGGCCTCGGTGACGCCGTCCGGCACGTGCGTGGTCATCGTGACCAGGAATTCCATTCCGGCCTCCGCAGGGTGGCTCCGCTGTCCGGTCCACGATCCGCCCGCACGTCCCGGGTTGGCCCCAGTGAAGCTCCCTGGTCGCCGCAAACCAGGGACACTCACTGGCCCACCGGGCGCCTGCCCGGGCGAGTGTGAGGGTGAGCCCACCGGGCGCCTGCCCGGGCGAGTGTGAGGGTGAGCCCACCGGGCGCGTGCCCGAGCGAGTGTGACGGTGAGCCCGTCGGGCGCGGGACCCGCCGGAGCCTGGGGTGAGCTGATCGCCTCGGTGGAAGGAGTACGTGATGGCTGGGGACATGAGCAGGGACTACGACGTGATCGTTCTGGGCGCCGGTGCGCCGGGCGAACACTGTGCCGCGACTTTGGCCAAGGGCGGCGCCCGCGTCGCCGTCGTCGAGCGTGAACTGCTCGGTGGCGAGTGCTCGTACTGGGCATGCATCCCCTCGAAGACCCTGCTCCGGCCGGGCGAGGCGCTGGCAGAGGCCCTCGACGCGCCGGGCGCCCGCGAGGCGGTGACCGGCGCCCTCGACGTACCGGCTGCTCTGGGGTGGCGTGACTTCATGGTGTCCGGTTACGACGACGCCGGCCAGGTGTCGTGGGCCAAGAGCGCCGGCATCGAGGTACTGCGTGGTCATGGCCGGCTCGCGGGTCCGCACACCGTCGCGGTGGACGATCGCACGTACAGCACCGACGCGATCGTGATCGCGTGCGGCGCGGACCCGATCATCCCGCCCGTACCCGGGCTCCGGGAGCTGCCGGGCGTGTGGACGAACCGCGACGTGACCGGGCTGGTCGACGTACCGGATCGGCTGCTGGTGCTCGGTGGTGGCGCGACCGGCGTGGAGATGAGTCAGGCGATGGCCCGGATGGGGTCGCGGGTGACGCTCATCGAGATGAGCGAGCACCTGATGCCGCGGGAACCCGCAGCGGTCGGTGCGGCGATCGGGGCCGCGCTGCGCGCTGATGGTGTGGACGTTCGCGTCGGGATCGGGGCGGAGCGCGTGCAGCTGGCGGGATCGTCGTACGTGATCGATCTCAGTGACGGGACGCAGGTCGAGGGCGACCGGGTGCTGGTCGCGACCGGGCGGCGGCCGCGGGTCGACGGGATCGGGCTGGAGACGGTCGGGATCGAGGCGAATCCGCGCGGCATCGTGGTCGACGGTCAGCTCCAGGCGGCGCCGGGCATCTGGGCGATCGGTGACGTGACCGGGCTGTGGCAGTTGACGCATGTCGGCGAGTACCAAGGGCGCGTGGCGGCGAGCAACATCCTCGGGACTCCGCGGACGGCGGACTACGACGCGGTCCCCCGAGTTGTGTATTGCTACCCGCAGGCCGCTTCGGTCGGTGCGGCCGAGGGCGCGTATCTGAGCACGATTCAGCTCTCGGGCGTGCCGCGAACTTCGACGTACATGCGCTCGTACGACACGCAGCCCGGGTTCCTCACGCTGGTGTCCGACGGGTCGGTGCTCACCGGTGCGTACGCCGTGGGTCCCGAGGCCGGCGAGTGGCTGCAACAGGCGACCCTCGCGATCCGGGCCAAGGTGCCGCTGCCGGTCCTGCTCGACGTGATCCAGCCTTTCCCGACGTTCTCCGAGGCATTCCTCCAGGCCCTCCGCGACCTCACCAGACAGCTCGGCCGCATCGCCTGAGGTCCGTCACAGGAACGCTGACAGCAGCAACGTCAGTCCGAGGCCCATCACCGAGATGATGGTCTCCATCACCGACCAGGTCTTGATGGTCTCGCCAACGGTCATCCCGAAGTACTCCTTGACCAGCCAGAAGCCGGCGTCGTTCACATGCGAGAAGAACAACGAGCCGGCCCCGATCGCGAGCACCACAAGGGACAGGTGCGCGGTGCTCTGGCCGGCCGCGAGCGGCGCCACGATGCCCGCGGCCGTCACCGTCGCGACGGTGGCGGAGCCGGTCGCCAGCCGGATCAGCACCGCGACGATCCAGCCGAGCACCAGCGCCGACAGGTTCAGCGCGATCGCGATCTTGGCGATCGCCGTGCCGGTCCCGCCGTCCACCAGGACCTGCTTGAAGCCGCCGCCGGCGCCGACGATCAGCATCACGCCGGCGATCGGCAGCAGGCTCGCGGCGATCTTCTTGCTCAGTTCCGGGATGCCGAAGCCGACCGCCGTACCGAACGTGTACATCGCGAGCAGTACGGCGATCAGCAGCGCGGTGACCGGGTCGCCGATGAACTGCAGCACCGGGAAGAGGGCGTTGTCCTTGCTCATCCAGACGTCCGACGCGGCCTTGAGCAGCATCAGCACCACGGGACTCAGGACCGTGACCAGCGTCGCGGTGAAACTCGGCGTACGGGTCCTGGTCCGGACCTGGGTGCCGCCATCGCCGTCCTGCGGGGCGCCGCCGCTCACCTCGAGCGCGGCGCCGGCGGCCCCGATCGGGACCCACTTGGCCGCGAGCCGCCCGAACAGCGGCCCGGCGACGATCACCGTCGGGATCGCGACCAGCAGGCCGAGCGCGAGCGTGATACCGACGTTGCCCTTGAGAACGCCGATCGCGGCCAGCGGACCGGGGTGCGGCGGCACGAAGCCGTGCAGCACCGAGAGGCCGGCCAGCGCGGGGATCCCGAGCAGCATCGCCTTGGCGCCGGTCCGCCGGACGGCGAGCATGACCACCGGGATCAGCAGCACCAGGCCGATCTCGAAGAACATCGGGATGCCGATGATGAACGCGATCAGCGCCATCTTCCACGGCAGCGCGGCCGGTCTGCCGCGCAGCAGCGTGTCGACGACCTGGTCGGCGCCGCCGGAGTCGGCGAGCAGTTTGCCGATCATCGCGCCGAGCGCGATCAGGACGCCGACGTACCCGAGCACGCTGCCGACGCCGTTCTCGTACGACTTCGTGACCAGGCCGGGAGCGATCCCGGAGCCCAGGCCGACGAACAGCGCGCCGATCGTGAGCGCCAGGAACGCGTGCATCTTCAGTCCGACGATCAGCGCGACGATGATCGCGATCCCGATCCCGGCGATCACCAGCACTCGGGTGTCGTGCCCGTTCCACGGTGCATTGATGTCCGCCTCGGCCACCAGCGGAATCCGGCCGACTTCGTCAGCGATACTCATTGCTTCACCGCTTCCTGGCCGCCAGTCACCGGCCGCCGCGCCACATGTTGTCGGCGGCAACTTTCCTGAGGGGCCTCAGTAACACTACTGCGCGGCCCGCCCGCCCGCCATGGTCTGGGATCAATCCGGCAGCGGTACGACGGTGTACCCGCGGGCCCGGATCGCGGTGAAGCTCAGCTCCCGGATCTCGGCCGACGCGAAGACCGCGGTGACGCGCTTGCTGACCAGGTCGAACTCGGGTGGTTCGACGCCGAACTCGGCCACCGCCTTCGTGATGGTCCGGACGCAGTGCTGACAGGTCATGTCCGGAACCTCGAAGGCCGACGCCGACCCGTCGTCCGGTGTCTGCGGCGCCGCAGGCTCGATCTCGACGACGTCGAGCAGCCGGGTGAACGTCTCGACGAAGAGGTCCGCGACCCGCGTCACCAGCGTGAAACGACGACCATCGACCACCTGGGGTGCGTGCGCGAGGCAGCGCGGCTGCTCGCCGCCTTCGAGGGCCGCGTACTGCGTCGCACTTGGGTCAGTGCCGTCGGCGGCGCCGGCCACTCGGGCCTCCTTCATCGCGCGCAACGCCGCCACGGTGTCCGCGGAGTACGTCACGCGCCCACCGAAGCTGATCAGCTGCACCGGGATCAATCCGCGCCGGTACGTCGACGCCTGCAGACCCCAGTGCCAGGTCCCGGCGACGGTCGTGAAGATCCCGCTGTCCCGCAGTACGGCGGCGAAGGCCGCGGGATCGTCGTACGGCGTCCGCTCGGCAAGGTACGCGTGCTGGACCAGGACACGCGCCGCCGCGTCGATCCCGGTGCGAAGGACCGCCAACGGGTCGTGATCCGTTGTCACGCGTTCGACGAGCGCGCGATCCGCGGGGCTCAGTGCGTCGGTGCGCTCGCCTACTCTCGGGTCGGCGTCCAGCATCCGGCACAGCGCGAGTGTCGCCTCCCGTGCCACGATCGGCACGACCGCTCCGAGCGAACCGGCGTACGCGACGTTCGAGACACCGTCACTGTCGGTCCACGAGATGCGGCGCGTCGCCCGGGTGATCAGCCACGACGGGCAGTCGGCAAGGCGCGTGCGGAGGAACTCCTCGACGTCGCCGTCGACCGGTTCCTCGCGGCAACCGATCCGGATCGGGGCCACCGGGGCAGGCGTGTCGAACAGGTCGTGGGCCACGCCAACCAGCAACCGCGCGGCCGACGCGCGGTCCGACAGACCGGCCGGGGCGAGTTCAGCAGTCACGACGGGCTCCTCAGCTCGGCGGCACCACCTTCGATGCTAGGTATTCCGCCTCGCACCCGCTCCGCTACGCAGCGTGTCGGGTGGATCATGCCCTTCCGCCACCTGCCGGAGTGCCGGCGACGGGCGAGGTCTTGCGGTCAAATTATCGATCACTTACTGTCTGGATGATCGATAATTCGGTACCTCCCCCGCCCAGTGAGGACCTGTCGTCATGCCCCGAAAAGCCTCCCTGCGTGTGCTCGTCACCGGCCTGGTAACGGTGACGGCCAGCATGCTTCCGACACTCACCACGAGCGCGGTCCCACAGGCCGCGCCAACCCCGCCGACCACGTACACCAACCCGCTGATGCAGGACGTCGCGCAGGCGTTCTCGGATGTCGGCCTGATCCGCGCCAAGGACGGCGCCTGGTACTCGTACGCGACCAACACCAGCCTGACCCGCGAGAACGCCGACAACCACGGTCCGGCGCACCTGCTGCCCATGATGAAGACCACCGACCTCGTGCATTGGGAGTTCCTCGGCGACGCGTTCAGCGAGGCGAACCACCCGCAGTGGGCCGGCTGGCCGCAGAAGGGCTACTGGGCGCCCGACGTCCGGTACGTCGACGGCGAGTACTACATGTACTACTCCGCCCCCGGCTCGACCTCGCTCGGCGCCGCCATCGGCCTCGCGACGGCCCCGACCCCGGCCGGTCCGTGGACCGACATCGGGCATCCTGTCGTGAACTTCGTCGCCGACAGCGAGGTGATGGAGATCGACCCGATGATGTTCATCGACGACGACGGGACGAAGTACCTGTACTACGGCTCGTTCCGCCGCGGTGGCATCCACGTCGTGAAGTTGTCCGCCGACGGCCGCAATGCCGTCGGGGAATCGACCCAGGTCGTCGCCGGCGAGCGCGGTGAAGGCACCTGGGTCACGAAGCGCGGCCCCTGGTACTACCTGTTCTACTCGGGCTACGGCTGCTGCATCGGTGACGTCGGCGGTGGCGGCTACCCACTGCTCGTCGGCCGCTCGAAGTCCCCGGTCGGCCCGTTCCTCGACGAGAACGGCGTCTCGCTGACGGCCGACCAGCCGGGCGGCACGATCGTGAACTCGTACAACGGCAACTCGCTCACCGCGACCGGCCACAACGCGATCACCGTCGACCGCTCCGGTCAGCAGTGGAACCTGGTGAACTCCGACATCCGCGCCGATCACACCTGGGGCGGCCGCCCGCAGTCGATGGACCGCCTCGACTGGGTCAACGGCTGGCCGACCGTCCGCGCCGGCCAGTGGACCTCTGACCAACCGCAGGCGGCGCCCGCCTCGGCGCCCAAGCTCGGCAGCTCGTTCAGTCAGCCGAGCGACCTCGCCGACTGGCGCACCGTCCGCGGCAACTGGACGGTCAGCAACGACGGGTACGTCGAGTCCGCCGACGGGTCCGCGCTCCTCGTCAGCAGCAAGACCGGCTCGGCCAACTACCGGCTCGAAGGCGATCTCAGAACCACGGGCGGCCCGGCCGGACTCGTCTTCGGGTACCACTCGCCGTCGACGTACGCGATCGCCTGGCTCGATCCCGCGCGCGGCTCGCTCCGCGTCGAGCAACGTATCGCCGGCAAGATCGTCGGTACGTCGGAAACCAAGCTCTACGACGGGTTCCGCTACGACACGTGGCACTCGCTCAGCGTCGAGACCCGCGGTGGTCAGGCGACGGTCCAGGTCGCGCCCGCGGCCGGCGACAACCCGCTCGGCGAACTCTCGGTCACCTTGCCCAAGCCCCTCCAGGGCCCGTCGAGCTTCGGTCTGACCGGCGCCGCGCAGGGCGACAATCTCAGCCTCGCCCAGCTCTACCAACCGGTGACACACAAGATCCCGGATCCTCGTCTCGGTCAGGAGCTCAAGGACTACAGCGACGAGTTCGACAGTGTGGATCCGAGCTGGCAGTGGACCGGCGCGAATCAGGGCCACCTCGAGAACGGTCAGCTGGTCTGGGACACGCAGGCCACCGACCTGAGCAAGGCGGACAACCTCGCCACCCTCTTCCTCCACGACGCACCCCAAGGCGACTACACCGTCGAGACCCGTGTCTCGCTCCCGTTCGCGGGCAGTACGGGCAATGCTCGCGCCGGTCTGATCGCGTGGGGCTCCAGGACCAACTCGTTGCAGTTGGCTCCGACCCGCACGAACGCCGTACGGCAGACGTTCCTCTGGCCCGGACCGGATGCGACGCCGTGGGCCGAGGCGATCCAGCTCGGGCCGAGCGCGGACACGATGTGGCTGCGGCTGCGTCACACGACGAACCCCACCACCGGCGAGCACCTGTTCCAGGCGGCGACCAGTCTGGACGGGAAGCACTGGCAGTGGGGCAGCTACTGGAACCTGCCGAAGGACTCCGGACCGCTCAAGCTAGGTCTGATCTCCATGGGCGGCGCCGGCAGCACTGCGCGCTTCGACTACGTCAGGACGTACCAGTCATGACCTTCACCCGTCGAACGCTGCTCGCCGCGGGTGGCGCCGGAGCGCTCGCCGCCGGTCTTCTCCCCGGTACGACGGCGCACGCGACCGCCGTACCGCCCGACGAGGACGGGTACGACCTCTGGCTCCGCTATCGCCTCGTCCCCGACCGCGATCTCCTGGAGCGCTACCGCTCCGCGATCACCCACGTCGTTGTCCAGGGCAAGCACCCGGTTCTGCAGTCGGCCGGTTCGGAGCTCGCCCGCGGACTGTCCGGTCTGCTCGGACGCACCGTTCCGGTGAACGACCAGCTCACGAAGGGCGCGGTCGTCGTCTCGGTGAGCGCCGGCGAGCCGCAAGGCACCGAGGGCTTCACGATCAAGCGCCAGGCCGACCGCGTGCAGATCACGTCGGCCGGCGAACGCGGTGCCCTGTACGGCGCCTTCCGCCTGCTGCAGCACCTCCAGCGCCAACGTCCGCTCGAGAAGCTGAACCAGTCGGATCGTCCCGCCGCACCGCTGCGCATGGTCAACCACTGGGACAACCTCAACCGCTCGATCGAGCGGGGCTTCGCGGGCAAGTCGATCTTCGTCTGGGACGAACTCCCCGGCCTCCGCGAACGGTACGTCGACTACGCCCGCGTCCTCGCCTCCGTCGGGATCAACCACAGCGTCATCAACAACGTCAACGCCAGCGTCGAGTTCCTCCGCTCCGAGCGACTGCCCGGTCTGGCGGCCCTCGCCGGCGTCCTGCGCTCGTGGGGCGTGCAGCTGTGGATCTCGGCGAACTACGCCGGCCCGATCTCGTTGACGGCAAGCGATCCGGACCCGATCAAGGTGGCGGACCCGGTCGACGCGCGGGTGCAGCAGTGGTGGCAGGACAAGATCGCCGAGATCTACCGGCTGATCCCGGACTTCGGCGGCTTCCTGGTGAAGGCCAACTCCGAGGGACAGCCCGGTCCGCTCGACTACGGCCGCACGCATGCCGAAGGCGCCAACATGCTGGCCGACCGCCTCGCGCCGTACGGCGGGCGGCTCGTCTGGCGGTCGTTCGTGCACGAAGGGTTCGACGACTGGGCGGAGTACGAGTACAACGTCTTCCATCCGCTGGACGGGCAGTTCCACGAGAACGCCGTCGTGCAGACGAAGAACGGGCCGATCGACTTCCAGGTGCGGGAGCCGGTGAACCCCTTGTTCGGTGGGCTGCCGAACACCAACCAAGTGGTCGAACTGCAGATCACCCAGGAGTACACCGGACACTCGACGCACCTGTGTTACCTCGTGCCGGAGTGGAAGACGGTCCTCGACTTCCCGACGTACACGGGGTCCGGGAGCGGGCCGACGGTGGCCGACGTCGTCGACGGGACGGCGTACCGGCAGACGAATGTCGGGTTCGCGGGGGTGCTGAACTTCGGCGACGACCGGGACTGGACCGGGTATCAGCTCGGGGCGGCGAACACGCACGGGTTCGCGCGGCTGGCGTGGAACCCGAAGCTGTCCGCGGACGAGATCGTCACGGAGTGGATCGAGCTGACCTTCGGCGTCGACCGTCAGGTCGGGTCGGTGCTCAAGGCAATCATGTTGCGGTCGTGGGAGACCTACGAGAGTTACACGTCGCCGCTGGGTATGGGGTATCTGACCTATCCCCTGGGCGGTCATTTCCAGCCGGCGCCGACGACCACGCAGAACCTTTCGCACCATTCGACGGCCGAGGGAACCGGCTTCGACCGGACGGCAGCCACGGGTTCCGGATTTACCGGGCTTCTCGGCAAGCACTGGCAGGACATTTACGGATCGGTGGAGAACTGCCCGGACGAGTTGCTGCTGTTCATGCACTGGGTGCCGTACACGCATCGATTGCATTCCGGGAAGACCGTCGTTCAGCACATCTACGACAGCCATTTCGACGGGTACGAGCGGGTGCTCGAGTTCCAGCGCTCGTGGAAACGTCTCGCCGGGCGCATCGACCGGGCGCGGTACGCCGAAATCGCGGCCACCTTCGACGATCACGTGATCGAGGCGGAGCGCTGGCGGGACACGATCGTGGCGTACTTCTTCGGGTGGTCGCGGGCCGTATCGAGCCGCTCCGGGTGGGTGCAACTGGCCTACCCGAACGGCCGGCTGCTGTTCGGCGGACGCTCCAACCAGCTCGCGGTGGAGGTCACCAACGCGACGGCCACGAACCAGGCGATCACGGCTGCCGTGCACCCGGTCGACTCGAGCTGGCAGGTCGGACCGGCGACCGTCGCGGTCGGATCGGCACAGTCGGCGACTGTCGACGTACCTGTGACTCCTCCGCTGATCGCCGATCACGTGGACCTGGCCGTCGACGTCACGCCTGGTCAGACCGCGCTGGGTTCTCGCCACCAGACGTTCGTGATCGCGCCGGACCCCGCGCAGTGCCATCTGGCCTTGGATGTGGGCACCGCGGACAGCCCGCTGGTTCCCGGTTACACGCGGCTCGCCAACAACACGGCGTGGAGCGAGGCGCGCGGATTCGGGTGGGTCGGGACCGGGCCGCAGCCGCGCGATCGGGGCAGCATGTGGGACGCCCTGCAGCGCGACTTCGTCGGCGACTACCCCGCCCGTACGCTCCGCATCCGGATCCCGGCCGGACGCCAGAAGCTCTCGGCGTTGGTCGGAGACGGCGGACCCGACTGCCCGCCGACGATCATCAGCGAGGGTACGACGATGCTCGCCACGTCACCCGAGCTCCCGGGCGGCATCTTCACCTGGGTCCATGGGGAGTTGGACGGCGGTTCAGCCGGTCGCACCGTCGACCTGACCCTCGACAGCGAACCGGACCGGTTCTGGCATCTCGGCGCGTTGGTGGTCACCGGCGCGTGAGCGCCCCCTGGAACGACGCCGGTGGTCGGGTCTCCCCTTTCCCGATCACCGGCGTCCAATCACCGCTGTGCTCCGCGGCTTGACGGTCGTCTCGCGGAACAGGATCTCGGTCGGCGCCGCGGTCATCGGCTCGGGCTCGGGCTCGCCGCGCAGTGCGGCGATCAGGCGGCGCATGCCGTGCCGTCCGGAGGTCTCGCGGTCCACGTGCACCGTCGACAGCGCCGGCGTGCCGTAGCGGACGGTCTTGAGGTCGTCCCACCCGGTGACGCTGAGGTCCTCAGGGATGCGCCAGCCGCGGCGTACCGCTGCATGCATGACGCCGACGCCGATGTGGTCGCTCGCGGCCACCACCGCGGTCACCGGGGTGTCGTCCGGCAGCGAGCGCACGGCCTCGACACCCGTCTCGGGATCCCACGGGCCGTCGTACACGCCGTGCGAGCGCAGCCCACGCCGTTCGCAGGCCTTCAAGTAACCGGATCGTCGTAGCTGCGCCGACAGCCAGTCCTGCGGGCCGGCCGCGTGGAAGAAGTCCCGATGCCCGAGATCCGCCAGCCGGCCGATGATCTCGTCCATCGTCGCCTCGTCCCCGGCCACCGCCTCGACCGACCGCAGCCGCGCATCGAACTCGTCGGTCTGCACGACGACGCCTTCGTCCGCGGCGCGCACCATCAACGGCGTCGCGGACAGTACGCCGTCGACCTGACCGCGGGCCAGGATGTCCTCCGCCAGCCGGCTCAACGCGGCCGGGGTCTGCTCGACCCCGATCACGATCTCCACCTCGTACCCGAGCCGCCGCGCCTCCTCGCTCGCCGCCGCCACGCTCCGCTCCGGCCCGGACCACCCCGGCAGGATGATCGCGACCACCCCGGTACTCCGGGTCCGCATCGCGCGGGCCATCAGGTTCGGGCGGTAGCCGAGCTCGTCGATCGCCGCCTTGATCCGCGTCAGCGTATCCGCGCCCACCGTCGGATCGGACCGCAGGTACCGCGAGACGGTCTGATGCGAAACACCGGCAAGGGCGGCAACGTCGTACATCGTCGGGCGGCGCTGGACGCTCATACCGCCACGATACTTGTGAGAGCGGCGCTCCCCGTCGCGGCCGCCGTACGAGGAGCCGACGAGAACTACAGACCGGAGCGGGCCGGCGCGCCGGCTCGTCGACGACTGGCTGAGTCAGCCGGCCAGTAGGCGGTCGAGTACGTCGGCGGCCTCTTCGTAGCCGGCGTCGGCGATCCGCTGCAGCTCCAGCAGATCCCGAGCGGCGGCCGCACGACGAGTCAGCAACTCGCCGGCGCGCACGCACCCCTCGTCGAGCAGCTCACTCAATTCCTGTACGTCGTCCCGCGCGTCGGCAAGGTCCGCCAGCCGGTCCATCGCCCGCTCGTTCCCCTCGTCCGCCAGGGCCCGGAGCGTCTCTCGATCAACTTCCGTCATACCCGTGATCCTGCGACCTTGCCCCAGGGGAAAGGTCAAGTGCGAGAGGCTGGAGTCGTGATCACCATCGGCCAGCTGGCGCAGTACGTCGGCGTCTCGACCAAGACGATCCGGGTCTACCACGACAAGGGCCTGCTCCCGGAGCCGCCGCGGGACGCGTCCGGGTACCGTCGGTACTCGGCGCAGGACCTCGTCGAACTCATCAAGATCCGCACCCTCGCCGACGCCGGCCTACCGCTCGCCACCATCGCCCGCCTCGCCACGAACCCTGCCGGGCTCCGATCCGCCGCCGCCGCGGCCGAGACGGAGGTGTCGGCCAAGATCGACCGATTGGTCACCACCCGGACCCGGCTCCACCAACTGGCCACCGGCCACAACCCGTTCCTCCCGGCCGAGGTCGAGCAGCATCTGCAACACCTCGACGAGCTCGGCTTCTCCGACCGCTGGATCATGATGGAACGCGACCTCTGGATCCTCACCTTCGCGACGTACCCAGACACCGCACCCGACCTGTTCGGCGACCAGGCGCAGGCCCAGTCGGACCCCGAACTCGGCCGCCTGTATCTCGCTTACGACCAGGCCCACGACCTCGCCCCCGACGACCCGTCACTCACGGACCTGGCCGACCGGATAGTCACCGCATCCCTCAACCGTTACGACCGCACCGACCTGCACAACCAGGCCACCGCCACCGAACTCCCCCAACTGATCCAGTCCACCCTCAACGCTTCCTCCCCGGCGTGGGAGCGCCTCGACACCCTGATCCGCCGGGGTCTCGCCCGCTAGGCGACGTGGACCCAAGGGCGGTTGGACCGGGTGGGTTCGGCGCGCCGGAGCACCTCGCGGGTGACCGGCGGTACGTCGCCCTCCCCCGAGATCAGGTAGCGCAGCAGGAAGTACAGCGGGTTGCCCTCGGCCCAGGCGAAGTAGATGTGCGGCATGACCTGCCAGTCGTCGCGGATCTTCAGCAGCAGGGCGGCGATCGCGTTCGGCACGCTGGGGCTGTCGACACACAGGATCTGGTACCCGAAGCGGTCCTCGCCGCGCACGTCCAGCTCGGTCTCGAACTGCGACGCGTCGGTCAGCGTCACCTCCAGGAACAGGATCGGCGGTCCCACCGGCAGATTCCGCACCTCCCGCTGCTCGGCCTCCTTCTCCCGGTACTCCGTGACGTCGCGATCGTCCGGCTCGTTCGCGATGATCCGCAGCTCACCGTGACTCGCCGCGCCGGAGATGATCCGGCACGCCTGCTCGTCGAACCGCACCTCGGTCGCGCGCAGCTCCAGCGACCGGGTCGCCCGGGAGATCAGCGACGTCAGGATGATCGCCACGATGAAGAACGACGCGATCTGCACACCGTCCGGCCGCTCGATGATGTTCGCGATCGTGGTGTAGGCCAGCACCAGGCTGATCACCCCGAACCCGACCGTCCGGAACCGCTCACCCTTGCGCCGCGCCGACAGCGTCACCGCGATCGACGCGGACATGATCAGCACCAGCACACCGGTCGCGTACGCCCCGCCCTGCGCGTCGACATCGGCCTTGAACAGCACCGTGATCACGAACGCGATCAGCCCGAACACGATCACCAGCGGGCGCGTCGCCCGGGCCCAGTCCGGGACCATCCCGTAGCGCGGCAGGTACCGCGGCACGATGTTCAGCAGGCCGGCCATCGCCGACGCCCCCGCGAACCAGAGGATCAGGATGGTGCTCACGTCGTACACGG
This sequence comes from Kribbella sp. NPDC004875, assembly GCF_042873375.1. Lineage (NCBI taxonomy): Bacteria > Bacillati > Actinomycetota > Actinomycetes > Propionibacteriales > Kribbellaceae > Kribbella > Kribbella sp. NPDC004875. The sequence goes on along the minus strand of NZ_JBIALI010000002.1, from coordinate 1,162,079 downwards.
TGCCGAAGGCGCTGCCGAGGTGCTCGTGCGCGAGGTAGGCCAGTGCGCGGCCGGACGCCTCGCCACCGTCCTTGAACTTGTCCTCGGGGATCAGCACGATCGTCGTGAAGCTGCTGGTGATCAGGAAACCGCTCATGATCAGCGCGGCGGTGGTCAGCAGCTTGCGGGTGTTCCGGATCCGCGTCCGCGGGTGCGCCGGATCGTCGGTTTCCGCGCCGTCGACCTGCGGCATCACCGCGACACCGGTCTCGAACCCGGACAGACCGAGGGCGAGCTTCGGGAAGACCACCAGCGAGATGCCGATCATCACCCAGATATTGGAGTGTTCGGTGACCAGCATCCCGCGCCAGTTCGTGACCAGCGACGGCGCGGTGACGACGTTCCACAGGGCATTCGAGACGACGACCAGATTCAGTCCGAGATAGACGATCACGAGCGCGACGGCAATTCCGATCGCTTCCCCGAACCCACGCAGGAACACGCCCGCGAGCAAGGCCAGCAGGACGAGGGTGATGATGACTTCCTTGCCCTCGAACCACTGCGGCACGTACGGATTCTCGACAACGTGCGCCGTCGCGTCCGCGGCCGAGAGCGTCATCGTGATGATGAAGTCGGTCGCCATGAACCCGAGCAGGACCAGGATCGCGAACTTGCCCTTCCAGCGCCCCAGGAGCCGGTCGAGCATCGCGATCGACCCCTCACCGTGCGGGCTCTCGGCGGCCACCCGGCAGTACACCGGCAGCGCCCCGAGCAGGGTCAGCAGCACCAGGATCAGCGTCGCGACCGGCGACAGCAGCCCGACCGCGGCCGCCGCGATCGCCGGCTGGTACCCGAGCGTCGAGAAGTAGTCGACGCCCGTCAGGCACATCACCTTCCACCACCGATGCGTGGGATGCGGCGCCGGCCGATGCGGTCCCGGATGCCCCACCGGCCGATCGTGCAGCAGCCAGGCCACCAACCGCCCGTGCGCCGGAGCCGGTTCGCCGACCGTCTCGTCCTCACGCGTCTCTGTCACCGGCCGGAGCCTAGCCAGCGTTCCGAGCCCGACCCGCCTGCTCTAACACATCTCTAACGGCCGACTGCGTCACCTTCCGGGGCGGCGCGAAGGCCACTCGGGCGTGGCGTAGCAGGCGCGGGAGGGGGACGCGCCTGCTACGTGTACCTGGGTTACTTCAGGTGGTGGACCTGTTGGAGGGCGTAGACGGGGGTGGGGATGTTCTCGTGGCGGGCCTTCAGTTGCAGGGCGAGGTACAGGGAGTAGTGGCGCGACTGGTGGAGGTTGCCGCCGTGGAACCAGAGCGCTTCCTGTTGGGTCGGCTTCCACATGTTGCGTTGCTCGCCTTCCCACGGGCCTGGGTCCTTGGTGGTGTCCGAGCCGAGGCCCCAGCACTTGCCGACCTTGTCGGCGACCTCCTGTGAGATCAGATCGGCCGCCCATCCGTTCATCGAGCCGTACCCGGTCGCATAGACCACCAGGTCGGCCGGCAGCGAGGTCCCGTCCTCCAGCACCACCGCGTCCTCGGTGAGGTGCGAGACCTGCCCCTGCGCGAGCTTCACCTGACCGTTCGCGACCAGGTCCGCGGCGCCCACGTCGATGTAGTACCCGGAACCGCGCCGCAGGTACTTCATGAACAACCCGGACCCGTCGTCGCCCCAGTCATGCCGGAATCCCGACGCCTCCAGCCGCGCATAGAAGTCCTTGTCCTTGTCCGCCATCGCCTGGTACGCCGGGATCTGGAACTCGTGCAGGATCCGGTAAGGCAGCGACGCGAAGATCAGATCGGCCTTCTCCGTCGTGACGCCGGCCGCCAGCGCGCGCTCGGAGTACAGGTCACCAAGGCCGTACTCCATCAGCGAGTCGCTCTTCACGATGTGCGTGCTGGACCGCTGCACCATCGTCACGTCGGCGTCGTGCTCCCACAGTGCGCCACAGATGTCGAAGGCGCTGTTGTTCGATCCGATCACGACGCACCGCTTCCCGGCGTACGCGTCCGGCCCGGGATGCGCCGACGAGTGGTGCTGGTCCCCGCGGAACACGTCCTGCCCGGCCAGCGCCGGCACGTTCGGCTTGCCCGACATCCCGGTCGCCAGCACCAACTGCCGGGGCCGCAACGTCACCGGCGAGCCATCCCGCTCGACGAGCACCGTCCACTCGCCCGTCTCCGGCGAGTACGACGCCGACTTGGCGACCGTACTCGACCAGTACGGCACCTCCATCGTCTTCACGTACGACTCGAGCCAGTCGCCGATCTTGTCCTTCGGCGCGAACACCGGCCAGTTGTCCGGGAACTTCAGATACGGCAGGTGGTCGTACCAGACCGGATCGTGCAGACACAGCGACTTGTACCGGTTCCGCCACTGGTCCCCCGGCCGCGGCTGCTTGTCGATGACCAGCGCGGGTACGCCGAGTTGCCGCAACCGCGCGCCGAGGGCGATCCCGCCCTGCCCGCCACCGACCACCAGCACGTACGGCTGCTCGGTCGACCCGAGTGTCTCGGCCTCATCCTGCCGCTTCTCCTTCCACGTCCGGCGGTTCTTGTCCGCGCCGTGCTGCGCACCCATCGGACGCCGTACACCACGCGGCTCCTCATGACCCTTCAGCTCACGCAGTGTGGTGAGCAGCGTCCACGCCTTGTCCTGCCCGTCCTCGTCGACGAGCCGGACCAGCCCACCGCCGCGGCCGACGCCGGTCTCGAACTCGAACCACGCGGTGATGACACCGTCGTCCTCGCCGGCGGGTTCGGACAGCCGGAAGCCGCTCGGGTCGGTGCCGTGGAGCGTGTGCGTCAGCAGGTCGGCGACGCCGTCGGGGTTCTCGACGGTCTTCAGGTTCCAGGTGAACGCGATCAGGTCGCGCCAGAAGCTGGTGGTCGCGAACAGGCCCGCGGCCCGGGCGATGTCGCGCGCCCGCAACGCGTCCTCGAACGCCGCCAGCCAACTCGTGGCCCGGTCGTCTGCCGACAGCTGGGACGTCGGCTTCTCCTCGGTCTGGGTCATGAGGTCAGGACACCGCCCACGATCGTCCGTCGACCAGGGTTGCACCACGTTGCAGCCCTCTTTGAGCCCCCTTGGACCATGGCGGGGCTCCACGGAGTCGGCCTACGATGATCGGGCCAGGGAGGAGTCGCCGATGACCGCAGCGACGCCCGCGTTCGGAGCCATCATGCCGGGAACCGACCTGTCGCTGCGCGCTCGGGAACTGGTCCGGATCCACGACGCCGTACTCAGCGGCGTCCGGCCGCCGGAGCGCCCACGGGCCCTCGTCGCCCGGTCCTGGTCGCGGGTGATGAGCCTCGGGCTCGCCGCGGACCACGTCAACGCCCGGAAGCCGATGAGCGGCGAGGACCTGCTGCGCAGACGCAGTACGTCGCGGTTGTCACTGGTGATCGACGAACTCCGCCGGGTGCTGACGAGCGTCGCGGACGCGTCGCTGTTCCTGATGGTCGTGTGCGACGCGGACGGGGTCGTGCTGTGGCGCGAAGGATCGCCGCGCGTGCGACTGACCGCCGACCGGCTCGGGTTCCTCGAAGGAATGGTCTGGACCGAGCAGGTGGTCGGCACGAACGCGATCGGTACGGCGCTGGCGGAGGCCGCGCCGGTGCAACTGTTCTCGGCCGAGCACTACGAGAACCACCAGCATCCCTGGTACTGCACCGCCTGGCCGATCCACGACCCGCGCGACGGGCAGCTGCTCGGCGTCGTCGACGTGAGCGGACCGGCCCTCACGTTGCATCCCGCGATCGCCGCGCTGGTCGAGAGCGCGGTCCGGCTCGCCGAGACGTCGCTGTGGCGCCATCACCAGGAACGCCTGGAAAGTCTGCGCCGCTCCACCGAGGCAGTCGTCGGTACGACGAACGGTCCACTGCTGGTCGTCGACGATCACGGCTGGGTGGCACACCGTTCGGGGATCGCGGCTCGCGACCGTATCGACGTACCGAGGGCCGGCCGCGCGGTCGCCGTACCGGGTCTCGGACTGTGCCTGCCGGAACGCCTGGGGGCCGGATGGCTGGTGCGTCCTCGCGAGCCCGGCGGCACCGTACACGCCCGGCTGCACCCTGGACCCGAGCCGCGGCTGGAGGTCGTCCGCGACGGCGAGCCCTGGCGTACGTCGCTCACCCGCCGGCACGCGGAGATCCTCACCGCGCTCGGCGCGGCCGGCCCGCAAGGCCTGACCGCCGCCGAGCTCAGCACCCGCCTGTACGGCGATGCGCAGCACGAGGTGACCATCCGCGCGGAGATCTCCCGCCTCCGCCGTGTCGCCGGCGCCCTGATCTCCACGCACCCCTACCGCATAGCCACCGGCGTGGACCTCCACGTGCTCGGCTGATACCGCTGGCAGGTTATGTGCTCGCTGACGCCCTGCAGCACGCCAGCGGTCACACAACCCGCCAGGCACGCGCTCAAGACGGGACAGTCTGCGTGGTGCGAGTGTTCAGAGTGAGACCGGCTTGCCGGTTTCGGCCGATTCGTAGATCGCCAGCACGAGGTCGAGCGTCCGGCTGCCCTCGGCGACCGTCACCAGCGGCTCCCGGCCGGTGGCGATCGCCTCGAGGAAGTCGGCGTACTGCGTCGAGTGCGCGTTCGACAGGGCGGACGGGTCCGCGCCGGCGGTCTGCGCCGGAGCGTCGGCCGCGAGGACCTGGGCCGCCTGGTTGGTGTCGCCACCGCCGTACGAGCCGGCTTCCTTCGCGCCGTCCGCGGCGTGGAAGTACGCGAGCTTGTCGTCGTCGATGACCGCCGAGCCGCGCGTGCCGTGCACCTGCAGGCGCGCGCTCACCCCGGGGTACGCTGCGGTCGTTCCGTGGATCGTGGCCAGCGCGCCACCGGCGAACCGGACGATCGCGACCGCGGTGTCCTCGACGTTGATGCGGTCGTGGGCCAGACGACCGGCGTACGCCGTCACCTCGACCGGCTGCCCCATCATCCAGACCAGGAGGTCGATGGTGTGGATGCCCTGGTTCATCAGCGCACCGCCGCCGTCGATCTCCTTGGTACCGCGCCACGCGCCGGAGTCGTAGTACTCCTGGCTGCGCCACCAGGCGATGCTCACCACCGCCGACGTCAGGTCCCCGAGCTTCCCGTCGCTGATCGCGGACCGCACGACCTGGCTGGCGGCGTCGAACCGGTGCTGGCTGATGACGGTCGCGCGGCCCTTCGACGTACGCTCCGCCGCGGCGAGCTCGGCCGCGGCCTCCGCGGTGATGTCGATCGGCTTCTCGACCACGACGTGCTTGTCGGCCCGCAGTACGGCGACCGCCTGGCCGGCGTGATCCCCACTCGGGGTGCAGACCGCGACAGCGTCGATGTCGTCGAGCGCCAGCACGTCGTCCAGCTTCCCGTACGCCGGTACGCCGTACTTGTCCGCGAGTGCCTGCGCCGCCTCGGGGTCGATATCGATGACGGCCGCCAGTTCGGCACCGGTCAGCCCGTCGATCACGGCCGCGTGATGCTTGCCGATCACACCACAGCCGAGGACCGCGAATCGCACCGTCACGCGAACTCAATCCCTTCGGAGTTCAGCAGGCCGGTGAACGCCTTGTGCGCGCGCTCGAACTGGTCCGCGCCGGAGTAGCCACCGAACTTGCCGGCCGACTGCAGGTGCGGCTCGAGCGAGAAGTACCCGTCGAAGCCGTCGGCCTTCAGCGCGCGCAGCGTGTCGAGCATCTCGCCGTCGCCCTCGCCGGCCGGCACGACCTCGCCGGTGGCCAGGATCGCGTCCTTGATCTGCACGTACTCCAGGTAGGGCCGCAGCTGCGCGAAGCCCTCGGTGTGCGGGCGCACGCCGCACTGCACGAAGTTCGCGGCGTCCCACGTCGTCCGCAGCTTCTCCGAACCGACCGACTCGATCAGGTCCAGGCAGCGGCTCGGGATGTCGCCGTAGATCTCCTTCTCGTTCTCGTGCGCGAGTACGACCGGCCGGTCACCGACCTCGGCCGCCAGCGCCGCCATCCGGCGGAGCACCTCGTCGCGGTACCGCGCCGGATCCTCGCCCTTCGGGATGAAGAACGAGAAGATCCGGATGTACGACGTACCCAGCGTCTCGGCCACGTCCAGCGCGCGGCGCATCCGCTCCAGGTGCGGCTCGAACGGGTCGTTGATACCGATCTTCCCGATCGGCGAACCGAGCGCCGAGACGGCCACCCCGTGCCGGTCCAGCAGCGTCTTCACCTCCGTCAGCTGCTCGTCGGTGAGATCGAGGACGTTCACACCCCAGGCACTGCGGAACTCGACGTTCCGCACGCCGAGCTTCCCGAGCACCTGCAACTGCGTCTCGAAGTCTTTGTCGATCTCGTCAGCGAATCCCGACAGGGTCCACATATCCCGTTCCTTCACGCATCGTCCGGTGACTGATCATCGCCGGTCCATGCAATCACAGATGGAAATCGCTTTCCAGTGCGTCTTACCGGTCGGCCTGGACTTTGGCCGGGTTCGGCAGTTCCCTTGGAAAGGTGGAATCGATCGACCGGTGGCTGCATCGGCGACACGAGGACTTCCTCGGGGGTGCGGGGCAACAGCCCGTGCGGGGCCTGGTCGCGGCTTCCTGGGACCGTTCGGTCGCGGCCGGGCTGCGCGCCGACACCGCCGCGCCGTTCGCGTTCCGGGCCGACGAGCTGGCGGCGTACCGGGCCGAGCACCCGCTGTCCGCGGTCTTCCCGATGCTGTACGACGTGCTCGGCCGGGCTGCCGTGGACAGTGAATGCGTGATGGCCGTCGGTGACAGTGACGGCCGGCTGCTGTGGGTGTGCGGCCGTCCCGACGTGCTGCGCGCCGCGGACGGCATCCACTTCAGCGAGGGCGCGTGGTGGGCCGAGCGGCAGGTCGGCACCAACGCGCTCGGCACGTCACTGGAGGTGGCGAACCCGGTGCAGATCCGGTCGGCCGAACACTTCACGGTCCTGGTCCAGCCGTGGTCCTGCGCGGCGGCTCCGATCTACGACCCGGACACGCAACGGGTGCTCGGCGTGGTCGACATCACCGGCGGCGTCGACGCCGGCTCGCCGCAGTCCCTCGCTCTCGTCCGCGCGGCCGCCCGGATGGCCGAGGCCGAGCTCGGCCGGCTGACCATTCTGCGCAGGCTCACGGGCGCGTCCGGCCGGCGCATGCGGATCGCCGCGCTCGGGCGGCCGGACGCCGAGGTGTCCGTCGACGGGCGGGATCTCCGCCTCAGCCGCCGGCACAGCGACATCGTCGTACTGCTGGCCGAACACCCCGAGGGACTGACTGCCGAGGAGCTCTCGGACGCGCTGTACGGCGAAGCCGACCACCGATCGTCGCTGCGCGGCGAGATGACCCGGCTGCGCGCCCTGCTCGGCTCGGACATCGTGGAGTCGCGTCCGTACCGATTGCGCCGGGACATCGCGACGGACTGGCTGGAGGTCGCCGACGATCTCGACTCGCATCTGCTCTCGTCGGCCCTGCGCCGCTACACGGGCCCGCTGCTCCCGCAGTCCGACGCTCCCGGCGTTGTCACGTCCCGCAACCGGCTCGACAACCGCGTCCGCGCCGCCGTGCTGCGGACGCACGACATCGACCTGGTCGTCGCGTGGACCCGCTCGTACGCCGGGGTCACCGACCTGAGCGCGTGGGAGCACCAGTTGGCGCTGCTCACGCCCGGCTCGCCACTGTGGCCGTCCACGCAGTCCGAGGTACGGCGGCTGCGCGTGGACTACGGCCTCGATCCGGCGGGGACCGAGGGCTGAAACACCGCCCGCGGTCCCCTCCCATTGATCAGGACACCGACTGATCAGAACACGCGGATCGCGATCTCGGCCGGTGCCGCGAGCAACCCTTCGATCTCGTCGTCGAGCTTCACCAGCGTCACCGACGCCCCGGCCATGTCCAGCGAGGTGCAGTACTCACCGACGTAGTTGCGCCGTACGTTGATCCCCCGGTCCGTCAGCATCTGGTGAGCGCGTCCGTAGAGCAGGTACAGCTCGCTGATCGGCGTACCGCCCAGGCCGTTGATCATCAGCGCGACGTCGTCGCCGGACTCGTACGGCAGGTCGGAGCGGACCGCCTCGAGCATGTAGTCGATGATCTCGTTGGCCGAGGCAAGCTTCTCGCGGCTGCGGCCCGGCTCGCCGTGGATGCCGACGCCCATCTCCATCTCGTCGGGACCGAGCTCGAACAGCGGCGAGCCCTTCGCCGGCGGCGTACAGGCCGTCAGCGCCATGCCCATCGTGCGGGTGACCGAGTTGACCTTCGACCCGATCCGGACCAGCTCGTCGAGGTTCGCGCCCTGCTCGGAGGCCGCGCCGACCGCCTTCATCACGAAGAAGTTTCCCGCCACCCCGCGCCGGCCGACCGTGTACGTCGAGTCCTTCACCGACACGTCGTCGTCGATGATCAGGGTCCGCACGTCCAGCCCGTCGGCGGCGCTCAGCTCCTGCGACATGTCGAAGGCCATCCGGTCACCGGTGTAGTTGTTCACCAGTAGCAGCACGCCCATCGGCGACGCGAGCAGCTTGGTGGTCTCGTACACGTACTCCATCGGCGGCGCCGCGAACACGTCCCCCGGGCAGGCCGCGTCGAGCATGCCCTTGCCAACGGCCATCACGTGCGCCGGCTCGTGCCCCGACCCCGAGCCCTGCACGATCGACACCTTGTCGTCCCGCGGCGCGTCCGTGCGCATGATCAGGTTGTACTCCGGGACGTACCGCAGCGTCCCGGGATTGGCCAGCGCGATACCTTGCAGCATCTCCGGCACGTAGTTCTTGGGATCGTTGACGAACTTCTTCATCCCGAGTCCCTCCCCTTCCAGTTCTGTGCGATCTGCTCCATCAACACCGCGACCGCGATCGCCCCGGCGTCGACCGACCCCCGGCTGCGCTCGCCGGTGTAGGCGGCGCGGCCGCGTTTGGCGACCATGCCGACCGTCGCGTCCGCGGCCGACCGCGCAGCCACCGCCGCACGGTCCACCACCTCGGTACTGTTCTGTCCGGCCGCCAACCCCTCCTCGATGGCGTCGGTCAGGGGCACCAGCGCGTCCAGCAGCGTCTTGTCGCCCAGCTCCGCACCGCCGCGCGTCTTGATGCCGTCGATCGCGGCCCGCAGCATCGCCACCACGGTCGTCCCGTCCAGCTCCGTGGCGTCGCCGGCGGCCATTCCCGCGCGCAGGAACCCGGTCCCCCAGATCGGGCCGGACGTCCCGCCGATCCGGGACGTCACCAGCATCCCGACCTTCTTCAGGAATGTCCCGATGTCGGTCCGGTCGAGTTCGCCGTACTGCGCCTGCAGCTTCTCGAAACCACGCGCCAGCGAGTACCCGAAGTCGCCGTCGCCGACCACCGAGTCCAATTCACCGAAGTACGTCTCGTTGGCCAGGCAGGTGTCGATGATCGTGTTCATCACCAGGTCGAGTTCACCCCAACTGCCGGAACTGTCTGCCACGTCAGCCCTCCTTGAATGCCGTACCCGACCGGAGCAGCAGCCGGGTGAGATCGGCGAGCTCGAGCGCGCCGGACGGACCGATCCCGAAGGGGTCCGCGAGTACCTCGAGCGGCTCGCCGTCCGGATCGCCCAGACTGGTGAGGACCAGCGCCGCGCCGGTGAAGTCCTCGTTCCGCGTGTAGCCGCTGACCGTCACGACCGTTCGCAGTCCGGCACCGGTCGCCGCGAGCAGCCCGTTCCGCGAGTCCTCGACGACGAGCGTCTCGGCCGGATCCAGCCCGAGCTCCCGTACCGTCAGCTCGTACACCGCCGGGTCGGGCTTCTTCCGCGGTACGACGTCCCCCGCGAACACCGGGATCGTCGCCGCCAGGTCCGCCCCGACCGCTCCCGCGAGCACCGCGCGTACCGACGGCTCGGCCGACGTCGACGCGACCGCCACGGTCCAGTCCGCGGCGAGCGCGCCGGTGATGATCCGCCGTACGCCGGGACGCGGCGGGACCACGCCCGCGGCGATCAGGTCGGTGAACGTCTTCGTCTTCGCCCGGTGCCAGGTCGCCACCACGTCGGCGCGCTCCTCGGGCGTCGCTGGCGACCCGGCCGCACGCCACACCTCCGGGTCGTCGAGCGCGGTCGCCAGCCGCTCCTTGCCGCCGCCGATCCGCAGCAGCCGGCCGTACTGTTCCACCGACCACCGCACCGGCAGGCCGAACTGCTCGAAGGTCGCGTTGAACGCCGGCAGGTGCCCGTCGCGCTCGGTGTCGCCCAGGACGCCGTCGCAGTCGAACACGAGCGCGGTCATACCCGGCCACCGCTCCCGAACATCTCGATGTGCTCGGCCGCCATCGCCCGTACGGCGGTGTGGATGTGGCCGAACAGCGACGGCGGGTCCCACGTGTCCGTCGCGCGGGCGTGCTCGAGATGTTCGAGCGACGAGGTCATGTAGGCGACCTTGAGCGCCGTGGAGATGTTCACCTTCGCGCAGCCGCGGCCGATCAGGTCCTGGAACTGGGCGGGGGTCAGCCCGGAGCCGCCGTGCAGCGCCATCGGGATCCCGGTCGCCGCGACGAGATCGGTGATCCGCTGCGAGTCCAGCTCGGGTGTCGAGTGGTACATGCCGTGCGCGTTGCCGATCGCCGGCGCGAACACGTCCACGCCGGTCGTCGTCACGAACCACGTCGCCACGTCGAGGGACTGCCGCTCGGACTCGGTGTCCGACCCCACGCCGTCCTCGACGCCGGTGATGCCCTCGATCTCACCTTCGACGTGGGCGCCGTACCTGCGGGCCTCGGCGACCACCTCGACGGTCTGCCGCTGGTTCTCCTCCACCGGCAGCGAGGAGGCGTCGAACAGCACCGAGTTCCAGCCCGCGGCAAGGCACGAGCTGATCACGGCGCGGTCCGGGCAGTGGTCGAGGTGCAGCGCGACCGGTACCGCTACGGGCGCGACGGTGGCGTCGAACATCGCCTTCAGGACGTCGCGCCCGACCGACTTCACGGTCTTCACCGAGGTCTGCACGATCAGTGGCGACCGCAGCTCGACCGCGGCGTCCACCACGGCCCGCAGGCTCAGCTCGTCCACCACGTTGATCGCGGGAACGGCGTACCCCTTGGCCAGGGCCTCGTCGACGAGCTCCTTCAACGGTGCGACAGGCATCCTCACTCCCCCCGTCGGCTCCGTCCAGCCTGCCTCCCCGAACGCTGCATCAACGCTGCATCAACGCTGCATCAACGCAGCATCAACGCAGCAAGGCCCCCGGTCCGGCGCTACGCCGGTGCGTGCTCCTTCAGGACCGCCATGAACGCGCGCATCCAGCCCGGGTGGTCGGGCCACGCGCGCCCGGACACGACGTTGCCGTCCACCACCGCGTCCCCGTCGACCCACTCCGCTCCCCCGGCCCGGATGTCGGTCGCGAGCGCCGGGTACGCCGAGGTCTTCCGCCCCTTCAGCACCCCGGCGGCCGCCGGGATCAGCGGTCCATGACAGAGCTGGGCGACCGGTTTCGACTCCCCGTAGAAGTGCTTCACGATCCGCTGGCAGTCCGGGTCGTTGCGGATGTACTCCGGCGCGCGCCCACCCGGGATCACCACCGCGACGTACTCCGACGGATCCACGTCCGCGAACGCCACGTCCGCCTGCCAGGTGTGGCCCGGCTTCTCGGTGTAGGTGTCGAACCCGTCCACGAAGTCGTGCACCACGAACTGCAGCTTCTTCGCCTCGGGCGCGGCCACCTGTACGTCGTACCCCTCCTCCAGCAGCCGCTGATAGGGGTAGAACACCTCCAGATCCTCCGCGGCGTCGCCCGTGAGGATCAGTACCTTCGCCATCACGCCATCTCCTCTCGCTGCTACTCCTGTCACTCGCCAGCCTCCGCCGCTGCCCTTCAGGCGTCAACGCCGGTCCCGGGACACTAGGATCGGCGGTATGGCGACGCGGTTGGTGCAGGTGACGATGAAGGCGGGGGACGATGCCGCGCTCGGGCGGTTCTGGGGAGCGGCGTTGGGGTGGAGCGTCACGGGTGACGAACCGGGGGTGACGAGCCTCGAGCCGGTGGGTTTCGACTACCCGGATCCGAGTGCTGTGTGCCTCGACATCCTTCCGGTTCCGGAGCCCAAGACGGTGAAGAACCGGATTCACCTCGACCTCGCAACCACCTCGGCGGAGCATCAGGCGGAGCTTGTTGCCCGACTGCAGGATCTTGGGGCGACGCCGGTCGACATCGGACAGGGCGACGTACCGTGGACGGTTCTCGGGGACCCGGAGGGCAACGAGTTCTGTGTGCTGGAGCCGCGGGGGGTCTACCGGGACACCGGTCCGGTCGCGGCGGTGGTCGTCGACTGCGCGGACCCACGCGAGCTGGCGCGGTTCTGGGGACAGGCGATGGACTGGACCGTGCATGAGGTGACCGACGAGCAGGCGACGCTGCGGTCTGCGAAAGGCGTCGGGCCGTATCTCGAGTTCCTGCGCAATCCCGACCCGAAGGTCGGCTTGAACCGCGTCCACCTCGACGTCCGGCCGTACCCCGGCGACGACCCCGCCGCAGAGGCCGACCGTCTCCGCGCGCTGGGCGCCACGAACGCCGACGTCGGCCAAGGCGATGTCCCGTGGACTGTCCTGGCCGACCCCGAGTCCAACGAGTTCTGCCTCCTGGCACCGCGCTAACGCTGGGACTTGGTGGGGAGTTCTACAGCTACGCGGAGGCCGCCTGTGGGGCGGGGCGTGAGGGTCAGGGTGCCGTGGTGGGCCTGAGCGATGCTCTTGACGATCGCCAGGCCCAGGCCGACGCCGGCGTGGTCGGACCGGATGCGGGCACTGCCGCGCTGGAACGGCTCGACCAGCGTCGCGACCACGTGCCGGTGCAACTTCTCGCCGGTGTTCTCGACCGTGAGCTGAACCGTCTCGGGCCGGAACGTCGTCGTCACCCACACCGTGCCCTCCGGCAGGTTGTGGACGATCGCGTTGTGCACCAGGTTCGTCGTCATCTGCAGCAGCAGCGCATGTGACCCGAGCGTCGGCGCGACATCACCAGACGTCTCGAGCGTCATCCCACGCTTCTCGGCGAGCGGCAGCAGCGTTTCCGCAGCCTCCTCCGCGATCAGCGACAGGTCGACCGGCTCACGAGCGAAGGCCCGCTGGTTCGCCCGGCTGAGCAGGAGCAACGCCTCGGTCAGATCGATCGCCCGCGTATTCACGAAATGCAGACGCTCCACCAGCTCGCCGGCGTCGCGACTCGAATCCTTCCGGGCCACGTCCAGCAGCGTCTGCGTGATCGCCAGCGGAGTCCGCAGCTCATGGGAGGCGTTGGCCGCGAACCGCTGCTGCTCGGCATCGTTCGCCTCGAGCCGCGCGAGCATCGTGTCGAACGCATCGGCGAGCTCGCGGAACTCGTCGTTGTTGCCCTCCAGCTGGATCCGGTGGGACAGCGATCCGTTCGCGGCCAGCCGGGTGGCGTTGGTGATGCGCGTCAGCGGTGCGAGCATGCTGCCGGCCAGGATCCAGCCGCCCACCAGCCCGAACAGCAGCAGGAAGGCCATCATCACGGTGGCCTTCGGCACGAAGGCGCGCAGCAGCGCCGCGCGATCGGGCATCCGCATCGACTGGTTGACGATCACGTCGGGGATGTAGCGCAGCAGGAAGAACCACACGACCGCGAGCAGCAGGAACCCCGCGATCATGATGAACCCCGCGTAGCTGAGGGTGAGCTTGAGCCGGACGCTCAGACCGGGCGGCCTATCCACGGCCGGCTCCCCCACGATCGGTGTCGATCCGATAGCCGGCACCGGGCACCGTCGCGATGATCCAGGGCTCCCCGAGACGCTTGCGCAGCGCCGAGACCGTGATCCGTACGGCGTTGGTGAACGGGTCAGCGTTCTCGTCCCAGGCCCGCTCCAGCAACTCCTCGGCGCTGATCACGCCGCCCTCGGCCGCGACCAGCACCTCGAGGACGGCGAACTGCTTGCGGGTCAGCGCCACGTAGCGGCCGTCGCGGTACACCTCGCGACGGAACGGATCCAGCCGCAGGCCCGCGATCTCCCACACCGGCGGCCGGTTGTACGCGCGGCGGCGGTCGAGGGCCCGGAGCCGGAGTACCAGCTCCTGGAGGGCGAACGGCTTGGTGAGGTAGTCGTCGGCGCCGAGCTCGAATCCGGAGGCCTTGTCGTCGAGGCGGTCGGCGGCGGTCAGCATCAGGATCGGCATACCGCTGCCGGAGGCAACGATCCGCTCGGCGATCTCGTCACCCGAGGGTCCCGGGATGTCCCGGTCGAGGACGGCGATGTCGTAGGAGTTGACGCTCAGCATCTCCAGCGCGGTGTCACCGTCGCCTGCGACGTCGGCCGCGATCGCCTCCAGACGCAGGCCATCACGAATGGCGTCCGCCATGTCGGACTCGTCCTCGACAATCAATACCCGCACTCTACCGATGCTACGAGGCGGACCATATCGTCGGCGTATCGAAAACCTCATACGTGCTGTTAACACCGCGCCCAGTTGACTGGCGGCATGTCCGCGAGCGAATCGGCACCCCCGGCGGGCCGCCGTACCAAACTGACCATCCGCGCGGCGTTCGTGGTCGCGAACGTGGCGCTCATCGGAGTGTTCGTCCACCAGACCCTTGCCTCGTCCTTGCCCACCGCGTCCCCGAGCAGCACCCGGCAGTCCCTCGGCGAGGCCGATGGTGTCGTTCCGCCGGGCGTGACGGTGTTCGACACCGTTCCGGCGGTGACGAACCTTGATCCCGATCTGCTCGGTGCGCTGCGCACAGCCGCGAAGGACGCGTCGAACGACGGGATCGAGTTCTTCGTCAACAGCGGCTGGCGTTCGCCGGCGTACCAGGAACAGTTGCTCCGCGAGGCGGTCTCGAAGTACGGCTCGCAGGAGGAGGCCGCGCGCTGGGTCGCGACCACGGAGACGTCGCCGCACGTGGCAGGGCTCGCGGTCGACATCGGGCGCCCGAACGCCGCCGCGTGGCTGTCCGAGCACGGCGCCCGGTACGGGCTCTGCCAGATCTACCGGAACGAGCCCTGGCATTACGAGTTGCGCCCCGAGGCGATCGACCACGGCTGCCCGCCCATGTACGCCGACCCGACGCACGACCCGCGGATGCAGCGGTGACCATTGCGCACAACCTGACCGTCGCCCCGATCAGCGCGGCCGAACACGTGGCCTTCGTCCGAAGCCGCCGGTCGGTGAGTTTCCTGCAGACGCCGGCGTGGGCACACGTCAAAACCGAGTGGCGCAGCGAATCCCTGGGTTGGTACGACGGCCCGCGGTTGGCCGGCGCCGGACTCGTGCTGCACCGGCCGGTGCCGCGCCTCGACCGCTACACGCTGGCCTATCTGCCCGAAGGCCCGGTCATCGACTGGTCCGGCGAACTCAGCGCGTGGCTCGATCCGCTGGCGACGTACCTCCGAGCGCAGGGCGCGTTCGCGATCCGGCTCGGTCCGCCGGTGCGCACCACGACGTGGAGCGCCGTACAGGTCAAGGAAGGCATCGCCGATCCAGGAGTCGAGCGGCTCACCGACCTGCCGAGCGAGCAGATCGACCCGGTCGGTGGGCGCGTGACAGATCAGCTGCGCAATGCCGGCTGGCTGCCGCAGAACCCGGACGTCGGATTCGGGACCGGCCATCCGCAGTTCACCTTCGAGCTCCCGCTGGCCGGCAGGTCCGAGGACGACCTGCTGCGCAGGATGAACCAGCTCTGGCGGCGCAACATCAAGAAGGCCGCCAAGGAAGGTGTCGAGGTCACGGCCGGCGATGACCTGAAGGCGTTCCACGATCTCTACGTCCACACCGCGGAGCGAGACCACTTCACCCCACGGCCGCTGCGGTACTTCGAGACGATGTTCGAGGTGATGCGCGCCGAGGACCCGGAACGCATCCGGCTGTACCTCGCTCACCACCAGGGTGACCTGGTGGCCGCCACGATCCTGGTCCGCGTCGGCGTACAGGCGTGGTATTCGTACGGCGCCTCGTCCACCGGGAAACGTGAGGTGCGGGGCTCCAACGCCTGTCAGTGGGCCATGATCCGCGACTCACTGGCAGCCGGCTGCGAGGTCTACAACCTGCGCGGCATCACCCCCACCCTCGACGCCGACGACCCACATCTCGGGCTGATCCAGTTCAAGGTCGGCACCGGCGGTGCGGCCGTCAGGTACGTCGGCGAGTGGGACCTGCCGCTGCGACCGCTGGTGTACCGCGCCTTCGACCTCTACATGAAGCGGCGCGAACACCTGCGCCGACGCGATCGCTGAGCCGATGACGTGCGCTGACATTTCGTCCGCATATCAAAAACCACATACGGGTTGGCAACACCGCGCTGACTTGACTGGAGCCATGAACTACAGCGAACCAGCACGATCGGGCGCCGGCACCGCCGGATCGCTGGCGTCCTGGTGCTCGTCGGCCGCCCCGGAACGAGGCATCACCATGTACAGCTGCGAGCCGGACGAGGCCGCGTTGTTCCGGGAGCTGGCGCCACGCTTTCGCGTCGTACCGACGATCACCACGGCCGCCGCGTCCGAGGCCACTGTCGAGCTGGCGATCGGGAACCGCTGCATCAGCATCGGCCACAAGACCCGGATCACCAACGCGACGCTGCATGCACTGGGCGAGGCCGGAGTGGAATACATCTCGACGCGAAGCATCGGCTACAACCATCTCGACGTGAATTACGCCGCAAGCGTCGGCATCACCGTCGAGAACGTCGCGTATTCGCCGGACAGCGTCGCGGATTACACCTTGATGCTGATCCTGATGGCAGTCCGCAATGCGAAAGCGATGCTTCACCGGGTCGCCGCCCAGGACTACCGGTTGAGCACCGAGCGCGGCAAGGACGTGCGCGATCTGACCGTCGGAGTCGTCGGCACGGGACGCATCGGCGCGGCCGTCCTCGACCGCTTACGCGGTTTCGGCTGCCGAGTCATCGCCTACGACCGGCACGCCCGGACCTCCGCGGATTACGTGCCTCTCGACGACCTCCTGGAACTCAGCGACATCGTCACGCTGCACACACCACTGACCGCGGACACTCACCACCTCCTCGACCACAAGCGCATCAACCAATTGCGGCGCGGCGCGTTCGTGATCAACACCGCGCGAGGCGGGCTGATCGATACCAATGCTCTGGCCGCGGCCTTGGAGAGCGGCCGATTGGGTGGCGCGGCCCTGGACGTCGTCGAAGGTGAGGAAGGAGTCTTCTACACCGACCGCAGAGACACACCGGCGGTCGGCGGCTCCTTCCTGCGGCTGCGAAACCTGCCGAACGTGATCATCAGTCCGCACACCGCCTATTACACCGATCGTGCGCTGCGCGACACCGTCGAGAACTCCCTGTTCAACTGCCTGGAATTCGACAGAAGAAAGCTGGAATGGATATGAAGCTCGGCATCATCTTCGGCGGCCGGTCCGAGGAGCACCCGGTCTCGCTCAAGTCGGCGCAAATGATCGCCGCCAACCTCGACACCGAGAAGTACGAGCCGTTCTGGATCGGCATCACCACGAGCGGAGCGTGGATGCTGTGCGACGGACCGTCCGAGGACTGGGAGGACGGCGACTGCCGGCCCGCCGTGCTGTCACCCGACAGCAGCGTGCACGGGCTGGTCGTCTTCGACGAGGGCCGCAGCGCGACGGTCCGCCTGGACGCGGTCCTGCCGGTCCTGCACGGCAAGCTCGGTGAGGACGGCGCGATGCAGGGCCTGCTGGAGCTGGCCGGCATCCCGTACGTCGGCTGCGACATCCAGAGCTCCGCACTCTGCATGGACAAGTCGCTGACCTACACGGTCGTCGCCGGTGCGGGGATCGCGACACCGAAGTTCTGGACCGTCACGCCGGACGAGAAGATCGATCTCGAGCAGCTCACGTACCCGGTCTTCGTGAAGCCGGCCCGTTCGGGCTCCACGTTCGGCGTCAGCAAGGTCGCCGACGAGGCAGAGCTGGCGAGCGCGCTGGACACCGCCCGCCAGTACGACGCGAAGGTGCTGATCGAGGAGGCCGTCGTCGGCAGCGAGGTCGGTTGCGCGGTCCTGGGGAACGAGGACGAGCTGATGCTCGGCGAGCTGGACCAGATCAACCTGACACACGGCTTCTTCAAGATCCATCAGGAGAGCGACCCCGAGAGCGGCTCCGAGAACTCGACGGTGATCGTCCCCGCGGACATCTCC
Source organism: Kribbella sp. NPDC004875 (assembly GCF_042873375.1). Taxonomy (NCBI): domain Bacteria; kingdom Bacillati; phylum Actinomycetota; class Actinomycetes; order Propionibacteriales; family Kribbellaceae; genus Kribbella; species Kribbella sp. NPDC004875. The sequence goes on along the minus strand of NZ_JBIALI010000002.1, from coordinate 1,144,032 downwards.
GCGGAGTCGCGGGCACTCGTACGAGAGACGGCGCAGGCGATCTACCGCGCGCTCGGCTGCCGGGGGCTGGCCCGTGTGGACATGTTCCTCAAGGACGACGGCACGGTGATGCTCAACGAGGTGAACACGTTCCCGGGAATGACGTCGTACAGCCGCTACCCGAGGATGATGGCCGCCGCCGGGGTGTCGCTGACCGAGCTGATCGACCGCATGGTGTCGCTCGCCCTCGCTCCGAGGGCCCGGTGAACGCCGACTTCGTCTTCGTCGACGAGTTCGTCAGCGGGATCCGATGGGACGCGAAGTACGCCGTCTGGGACAACTTCACCGGGAAACCCGTGGACGGCTACCTGGCGAACCGGATCGTCGGCACGAAGGCGCTGTGCAGCGCGCTCGACGTGGCGCGCGCGAAGGCCGAGACGCTCGGCTTCGGCCTGCTGCTCTGGGACGGCTACCGCCCGCAACGCGCCGTGGACCGGTTCCTGCGCTGGTCCAGGCAGCCGGAGGACGGGCGGACGAAGCGGCGGCACTATCCGAACATCGAGCGGGCCGAGATGTTCGAGAAGGGGTACGTCGCCGCGAAGTCCGGGCACAGCCGCGGCAGCGCGGTCGACCTGACGCTCTACCACCTGGCCACCGGCGAGATCGCCCGTATGGGTGGGGACCACGACCTGATGGATTCCGTCTCACACCACGGTGCCCGCGGCATCACGCCGGCCGCGGCACGCAATCGCCAGTACCTCCGCACGGTGATGGAGTCGAGTGGTTTCGACTCCTACGACTACGAGTGGTGGCACTACACGCTGAAGAACGAACCCTATCCCGACACCTACTTCGACTTTCCGATCGCCTAGGGAACCCATGAAGATCCGACCGGCCCACACCGCCGACGCCGCGGCCGCCAACGAACTGCTGCGTCAACTGGGCTATCCACAAGACGGTACGGCGGCCACGGCCCGCCGAATCCAGAACTGGAGTGACGACTCCGCCGGCGCGGTGTACGTGGCCGAAGACGAGGCCGGCGGCGAGCTGCTCGGTCTGATCGCGGTCCACATCTGCCCGTTCTTCCAGCTCAGCGGATCCTCGGGGCGGATCGTCGCACTGGTCGTCTCCGACCGCCTCCGGGGACAGGGCATCGGGCGTCGACTCGTCGAAGCAGCTGAGTCGTTCGCCACACGGCACGGATGCATCCGCATGGAGGTCACCAGCCGGGACCAGCGCGTGGATGCCCACGCTTTCTACCAAGGCCGCGGGTACGTCGATCAGCGCGGGACCGCCTCCCGCTTCCTCCGCGACCTCGACGTCTCGTAGCCACCCGGCGTGGCGCTTCGATCAGGCGAGCCGCGGGTGATATAGGGCACTGCATTGGCGGCGCCAACAATCGTTTGAATGATTGTTGGCTGCCCCAATGAACGTTACCAGCACGTCGTGTAGCGAGTCACTCGCAATGGGTCGCAATACCCTGTAGTAACAGGGGTTTCCGGAGTTCTGGGAAGTTTTCCGAGACGATAGAGTCCGTGCGCCGGTTTCAATCCGGACGGCCGAGGGTAGGTCGGAAAGGCGCACGACAGACGCAGGACAGAGACGGACTCGGGGACTGGAAATGGGAGGGAACCCTTGTCAACGCGGTACCCGTCGGCACCCGCCGACGCCAGGCAGTACGTGATGCCCCCTGATGGATCTTCCCTTCCGGTCGAGGAGCGACCTCCCCGGGACGGATAGCGCGATGGATACCTACGCCCTGCAACGCAGCTGGGACCAGGTGACGAGACACGGGGACCAGGTCGCGCTGTATTTCTACTCGCACCTGTTCGTGTCACATCCCGAGGTGCGGGCGATGTTCCCGCTGTCGATGTCGAACCAGCGGGACAAGTTGGTCAGCGCGCTCGGCCGTGTCGTCAGTCATGTCGACCAGATCGAGAAGGACGAGGCGTTCCTGCAGCACCTCGGCCGCGACCATCGCAAGTACGCCGTCGTCGCTGAGCACTACAACGCGGTCGGTGTGTCGTTGTGCGCAACCCTGAAACATTTCCTCGGCTCCGAGTGGGACGAGGAGCTCGCGATGCAGTGGACCGCGGCGTACCAGGTGATCGCCCGGATCATGGTCGAGGCGGCGGACAAGTCCTCGGACACCGGCCCCGGCTGGTGGGAGGCCGACGTGGTCGCCGTCGAGCGGCGGACGATGGACCTGACGCTGCTCAGGCTGCAGCCCCGGAGCGCGTTCCAGTTCCTGCCCGGCCAGTCGGTGTCCATGGAGATTCCGCAACGTCCCCAGATGTGGCGGTACTTCAGCCCGGCCAATGCTCCGCGCCGCGACGGTTCGATCGACCTGCACGTCCAGCAGATCGACGGTGGTCAGGTCAGCCCGACCGTGGTGCGGACCCTGCAGGTCGGCGACACGGTCAAGCTGGGTGCACCGGTCGGTGAGCGGCTGACGCTGCGGGCGGACGACCCGCGCGATCTGCTGATGGTCGCCGGCGGAACCGGCTTGGCCCCGCTGCTCGCGGTGCTCGAACAGATCGACAACCAGTGGCAGCGAACCCATACGGCGCCACGGGTGCACCTGCTGCACGGCGTACGGATGGCGTGGCACCTCTACGACCGCCCCCGGCTGCGGGAGCTCGCCGAGAAGCGGCCCTGGTTCGAGTACACCGAGGTCGTCTCGGGCGACCCGTCGTACCCCGGCAAACGCGGGAAGGTCGGCACCGTCGCCGCCCGGCAGGCGCTGGACGGACGCCTCGCGATGGTGTGCGGCGGACCGCAGATGGTCGCCCACACGCTCGAGCAGCTGTCCGCCGCGGGCGTGCGCCCCGACAACATCCAGTACGAGAACTTCTACTACGCCGCCGCGGACGACCACACCCCCGGACTCGCGCTCTCAGGTCAGGAGACATCAAGTGACGCACAGCAGCCACCGGCGCGACTCTCCGCGCTACCAGACCCCCGACTCGATCCGGGGTACGACGTTCCAGCGCCGGATGCGGGGACTCGACGCGGGCAAGGTCTACGAATTCCTCGATCAGCTGGCTGACGAGGCGCAGGCCGCGGAGCAGGAGCGCAAGGCGGCCCGGCACGAGAACGAACGCCTCGAGGTGGAGCTGCAGCGGGTTCGGTCCGAGCTGCAGCGCGTCCGCGCGGAGCTGGACGAGTACGAGCAGGTCGGCGAGCGCGTGAACGAGCAGGTCGTGCAGCTGTTCAGCCAGGCGCAACTGGTGGCCGAGGAGATGGTCCAGGACGTCAGCCGGGACGCCCGCGAGCGGATCAGCCAGGCGCGTGCGCACGAGCGCCAGATCGTCGCCGAGGCGATGGACACCGCCGGGGAACAGGTGCGCTCGTACGCACGCTCAGCCCACACGCAGATGCAGTCCATCGTCGACTCGTTCGCCACCGAGGTCGATCGGCTCGGGAGTTCGCCGGTGCCGCCAGGCCAGACGCACCAGAAGGACCCCCTGTACGACGATCTGAACGACCGGCAGATCCGCTCCCGGCACGGGAGTGGACCGGAGTTTCCCGGCTCGGACTGACCGGCCGTGAGTCAGCCCGCCCCTGAACGCTGCCCGTGGAGCACCGGAATCGAGTCGGTCCGAAGCAAGGCCACGGATTTCCTCGAACTCTTCCACGCGGAGAACCCGGACAGCGGACCGGCCGCACCCCGGATCGCCGCGGTGATGCGCGAGATCGACCTCACCGGAACCTACTGGCACACCACCGCCGAGCTGGCGTTCGGCGCCCGGGTCGCCTGGCGCAACAACGCCCGCTGCATCGGCCGGCTGTACTGGCGCAGCCTGCGGGTGCGCGACCTGCGGACCGTCTCGGACGCCGGCGAGGTGGCCACGCACTGCTTCGACCATCTGCGCGCGGCCCACAACGGCGGCAAGATCCGGCCGATGATCAGCGTGTTCGCCCCCGACACGCCGTTCCGGCCGGCCCCCAGGATCTGGAACGAACAACTCATCCGGTACGCCGGATACGCGCAACCGTCCGGCCGCGTCATCGGCGACCCGCGCTACACGTCGTTCACCGACGCACTGATCCGGCGCGGATGGCGGCCGCCCGTGCTCACCGGCGACTTCGACGTCCTCCCGCTCGTCGTGGAGACCGTCGAGGACGGACCGCGGATGTTCCACGTTCCCGACGACGCGGTGCACGAGGTGCCGCTCGAGCACCCCGAGCTGCCGTGGTTCGCCGGCCTGGGGGTCCGGTGGCACGCGGTACCGGTGATCAGCAACAACACGCTGGAGATCGGCGGGGTGACCTACCCGGCCGCGCCGTTCAACGGCTGGTACATGGGCACGGAGATCGGCGCCCGCAACCTCGGCGACACCGATCGCTACGCCCTGGTCCCGGAGGTCGCGGAACGGATGGGACTCGACACCTCTGATGAGTCGACCCTGTGGCGGGACCGGGCGCTGGTCGAGATCAATCGCGCGGTGCTGCACTCGTACCAGGTCCATGGCGTGACCATCACCGACCACCACACCGAGTCCCGGCGGTTCCTCCTGCACCTCGAACGTGAGGAACGGGAAGGCCGTCAGTGCCCCGCCGACTGGACCTGGATCGTGCCGCCGATGTCCGGCTCGCAGACGCCGGTCTTCCATCGCTACTACGACGCCGAGGTCGACGGGCCGAACTTCACCGCCGACCGGGAAACCACTCAGCGAGGACTGCACGGCACCCCGACCGCCTTCCGCTGAGATCGCTGCGATTGCTCAAGTTGCATGGAATTGACCAGCCCCACGCCTTGACGAGCAGTTCTGCGCAATGGCTAACTAGCTGCACCCGCCCCGCTTGAGGAGACTCGATGCGCCTTCTCGTGTCCGCTGTCAGCCTGCTCGCCTTGACGTCCCCCCTCGCACTGGTCGCGCCCGACGCGACCGCCGTACCTGCGGCGAAGCCGTCGATCACGCCGCAGCCGCAGCAGGTCGTCGAGCGCAGTGACGGCTTCCCGGTCACTCCCGTCGTCGGACTGGTGCGTACGTCGCGCTCCGATGCGGACGCCGAGCGGGTGGTGCGCGAGACACTGGCGCGCGCCGGCGTCAGGACCGTGAAGGCGACGGACGGCACCGATCCCGGTACGCCGACCACGATCTGGCTCGGCCGTTCCGCGCCGGTGCTCTCCGCGCTGCACGTCCAGGACAGCGCCAGTCTGCCCGCCGAGGGCTACGTGCTCGCCGCCGGCCGCGACCGCGACGACCGTGCGCAGATCGTGCTCGACGGAGTCGATGGCGACGGCACGTTCTACGCCGCGCAGTCCCTCGCGCAGTTGGTGCAGGCGCGCCCGGGTCAGGACTGGCTGCCCGGCATCGCCGTCCGGGACTGGCCGACGATGCGCTACCGCGGTTCGATCGAGGGCTTCTACGGTACGCCGTGGTCGCACGCGGACCGGCTCGATCACCTCAGCTACCTCGGCGCGCACCGGATGAACACCTACGAGTACGCGCCCAAGGACGACCCGTACCACCGGGAACGCTGGCAGGACCCGTACCCGGCCGACAAGCTCGCGCAGCTCGGCGAACTGGTGACCCGCGCGCGGCAGAACAAGGTCGACTTCACCTTCGCCCTCTCCCCCGGTCTGTCGATCTGCTACACCTCCGAGACCGGCTTCCAGGCACTGATCGCGAAGTTCGAGTCCCTCTACGCACTGGGCGCCCGCTCGTTCAACGTGCCGCTCGACGACATCGACTACAACACCTGGCACTGCGACGCGGACCGCGCGAAGTACGGCACCGGAGGCGCGGCCGCGGGGCGCGCGCAGAGCGATCTGCTCAACCGCGTGCAGCGCGAGTGGGTCGAGTCCAAGCCGGACGTCGCTCCGCTCCAGATGGTGCCGACCGAGTACTACAACGTCAGCGAGACGCCGTACAAGAAGGTCTTGCGGGAGCAGCTCGACTCGGACGTCGTCGTGCACTGGACCGGGATCGGCGTCGTACCGAAGACGATCACCGCGGCACAGGCGGCGCAGGCGAAGGCCGTGTTCGGCCACGACATCCTGATCTGGGACAACTACCCGGTCAACGACTACGCCGCGGGCCGGCTGCTGCTGGCGCCGTACACCGGCCGGGAAGCGGGCATCGCGGACCACGTCGCCGGCGTGATCTCGAACCCGATGAACCAGGCGGCGGTGAGCAAGCTCGCGCTGTACTCGTTCGCCGAGTTCGGCTGGAACCCGGCGCGGTACGACGCGACGCCCGTCTGGCTGCGTGCGATCAGCGAACGCGCCGGCGGCGATCCACGCACGATCGAGGCGCTGAAGGTCTTCGCCGACCTCAACACGTACGACGGGACACTGCACTCGGACAGTGCGCCGGTCTTCGGCGCCGCGGTCGACGAGTTCTGGCAGCAGTGGCGCGCCGGACAACGGGCCCAGGCGATCGCCTTCCTCGAGCCCGAAGGTGACGGCGATCGCCGACGCGCCAGCCACGATCCGCGCGGGCGTCGTCGATCCGGCCTTCGGCGACGAGGCCGAATCGTGGCTCAAGGCAACCGAACTCTGGGGCCAGGCGATGGGCCGCGCACTCGACCTGCTGACCGCACTCGAGGTCGGCAACGGTACGGCGGCCTGGGCCGCACGCCAGCAGATGAGCGCACTCGTCACGCAGGCCAAGGCGATCCGCGACAGCCGGGCGCCGCACAACGGCACGTATCCGCGGATCGGTGAGCGCGTCGTCGACGAACTGATCGCGGAGACCGGCCGCGTCCACGACCGCTGGCTCGGCGTCACCCCGGGCCGGACGGCGACGACCAACCTGGGCACCTACCAGGACAACGTGCCGGCGCGGATGGTCGACGGCGACGTGAACACCTTCTACTGGAGCGACGGCGCCCCTGGTGCCGGTTCGGAGATCCGGGTCGATCTCGGCTCGGCTGTCTCGATCGGCGCCATCGCGGTGCTGATGGGCAAGGCGTCGAGCCCGAACGACTACATCCACTCGGGTGCGCTGGAGTACTCCGTCGACGGCTCCCGCTGGGCCGAGCTGACCCGCTCGACGGCCGCCGAGGTCCGGTTCACCGCTCCGGCGGGGACGACGGCGCGGTACGTGCGGTACCGCTCGTTGACAGCGAGCGACTTCTGGCTCGTGGTCCGCGAGTTCTCGGTCGAGACAGTCGGCGGTACGACGACGACGCTCACCGCCAGCGGTACGCCGGCCCCGGCCACAGGATCGTCGTACCAGAGAGCGGTGGACGGCAACGTCGAGACGGCGTATGTGCCCACCACTCCGCCGAGCGCGGGCAACGCGTTGGTGGCGACCTTGTCGGCGCCGCGGGCGCTGGCTCGGCTGACCGTCCTCCAGCCGTCTTCCACGGTCGGCGCGGCCGACGTCGACGTCCAGGTCGGCGGCGCGTGGCACCGGGTCGGCAGTGTCTCGTCGGCGTACGCCGAGGTGCCGGTCGGCGATCTGGCTGCCGAGGCCGTGCGCCTGGTCTGGAAGGGCGGCAGTCCCGCCACCGTCGCCGAGCTCGTACCGCTGTGGACCGACACTCCCCAGGTCACGCTGCGGACGAGCGAGGGTCGGACCGATGTGGTGCGCGGTACGGCGTCGAGCTTCGTGATCGACGTCGCTGCGGGTCAGAGCAAGGACGTGACCGGGACTCTCCGCGTCGCGCCCCCTGCCGGCTGGTCCGCAGTGCCCGTCACGACACCGGTCGCGGTCAAACGCGGCTTCACCCAGTCGGTCACGGTGAAGCTGACGCCGCCGGCCGACGCCACTCTCGCCGACGTCGACGTCCCGGCGACTCTGACGACGGGCGACACCACGAGCAGCGTCGTACTCCGGCTCGCGGTCCGGCCCCGCACCTCGGACACCAACAGCGCGCTGCACCGCCCGGTCGTTGCCTCAAGCACCGAACCGGGAACGTCCTTCACCGCGGACCTGGCCGTCGACGGGAACACCGGTACGCGCTGGGCCTCGGGGTACGACGACGCGTCGTGGCTCCGGATCGACCTCGGCTCCCCCACCCGGCTCGGCAAGGTCGTGCTGCGCTGGGAGACCGCCTACGGCTCGGGATATCAGATCCAGGTCTCCGACGACGCAAACACCTGGACCACGGCCGCCGAAGTCACCAACGGCGACGGTGGCACCGACACTGTCTGGCTCGACACTGACGGCACCGTCGGTCGCTATGTTCGCGTGCAGGGCGTCCACCGCGCAACGCAGTACGGCTACTCGCTCTTCGAGGCGGAGGTCTACCCGGCGGTGTGAACCGGGCTACTCGTGGGCGAGTTGCCTCAGGTTGGTGCGCGCGACCTCGAGCACCGCGCTCGCGTCGCCGTTCAGCACGCTCCGGGTTGCCCAGAGCGTGAAACCGGCCGCCTGGTTGAGCGCGATGCGCGGCGGGATGGCCACCTCGTGGCGCAGCGTGCGGACGTCGACCAACGCGGGACCGGGATGGGCGAACGCGTCCTGCAGTGCACCGTCCAGCTGGGTCGCGTCGTCAACCCGGATGCCGTGGACGCCGACTGCTTCGGCGACCGCTGCGAAGTCCGGGTTGTCGAGGTCCGTGCCGAAATTGACGATGCCGTCGGCCTTCATCTCCAGTTCGACGAAGCCGAGCGCACCGTTGTTCAGCATCACGACCTTCACCGGCAGCGCGAGCTGACGCAACGTCAACAGCTCACCCATCAGCATCGCCAGCCCGCCGTCACCGGAGAACGCGACGACCTGGCGCTGCGGGAACGCGGACTGCACGCCGATCGCCTGCGGCAACGCGTTCGCCATCGTGCCGTGCGTGAACGAACCGATCAGCCGTCGCCGGCCGTTCATCGTGAAATACCGTGCCGCCCACAAGGTCGGCGTACCGACGTCGGGGATCAGGACGGCGTCGTCAGCGGCCAGCCGGTCGGCCGCCGCCGCGACCGTCTCGGGATGCAGAGCGCCGCGCCGGCGGCCCGGTTCGGCCAGCTTGTCGAAGCGGCTCCGGGTCCGCCGGTAGTGCGCGGTCATCGTCTTCAGATGCTCATCGTCCGGATGGTCCGCGAGGCGTGGCAGCAGTGCCTGGACGGTGTCCTTGACCGTTCCCACCAGCGGTACGTCGACCGGCGTACGGCGGCCGATGTTCTCACCGCGGACGTCGACCTGCACGATCCGTGCCCGCTCCGGGTAGAACGGGCGGTACGGGAAGTCGGTGCCGAGCATCAGCAACGCGTCGCAGTGCTCCATCGCGCGGTACCCGGACACGAACCCGAGCAGGCCGGTCATCCCGACGTCGTACGGGTTGTCGTACTCCACGAACTCCTTGCCGCGCAGGGCATGCACGACGGGCGCCTTCAGCCGCTCGGCGATCGCGACGACGTCGTCATGCGCGTCCGCACAACCCGCGCCGGCCAGGATCGTGACCGCTTTTGCGGAGTTCAGCACGCCTGCGGCAGTGGCCAGGTCGACGTCGGCCGGAAGCACCCGCGCCGAGGCCGCCCGGACGGGATGCACCGTGTTCTCCGGGGCGTAGGCCTTGAACACCTCACCCGGTACGACGACCACCGCGACACCTCGTCGCTCGATGGCAGAGCGCATCGCGACGCGCAGGATCCGCGGAAACTGCTCCGCCGCGCTCACCAACTCGACGTACACGCTGCACTCGCGGAACAACTCCTGGGGATGAGTCTCCTGGAAATACCCACTGCCTACCTCGGCCAACGGGATGTGCGCCGCAACGGCGAGCACCGGCACGCGGCTGCGCTGTGCGTCGAAGAGCCCATTGATCAGGTGCAGGTTTCCCGGACCGCAACTCGCAGCGCACACTGCCAGTTCGCCTGTGGTCGCGGCTTCGCCGGCCGCTGCCAACGCGGCGGCTTCCTCGTGCCGGACGTGTTGCCAGTCCAGCTCGCCGTCCCGCCGCAGCGCGTCGGTGAGTCCGTTGAGCGAGTCGCCGGGCAACCCGTAGATGCGCCGTACGCCGGACGCCTTGAGGGTCGCGATCAGCAGATCGGCCACCGTCCGCCGCCGCTTGCCCAGCAGACCGGGACCCCGCACAGCCTCGTGCTGGGCGGTCGGATCCTGGGTCATCGCACGAGCTTTCTGGCGAGCGTCGCGAGTTTGAAGGCGGCCGCCGTCCCGAGTCCGTAGGCGAGATGCGCACCTAGGTCCTTCGCGAGGATCTTCGGGCTGTACTTCCAGATCGGCTGGTACAACTTCGCGGCCGGGAGTACGACGTACCCGGTCCCCCACACGGTCGCGCCGAACGGGGCGCCGTACCAGATCCGTGGTCGTCGTGCGGATCCGGCGACGACGCCGTACGCCGCTCCGTTGCCGATCCCGTAGGCCCAGTGGGTGATGTTGTTCACCAGCGCCGCGCTGCGGTCGGGCAGCTCACGGTCGAAGAGACCTTCGTACAGGCGCTTTCCCACCAGCGCGGGAGCCGGTGCCTGCTCCCAGCTCTCGATGTCGGTGGAGAACTCCCACCGGGCGAACTCGCTCTTGCCGCCGCCTTGGCGATACTCGGCGTACAGCACGAGATCCATGACCAAGGTGCCGACGGTGCCGGCGAGGAGGCCGCCGGCCACTGCACCCAAGGGCGTGAGCCGGTTCATCATGCCGCTCCTTCGAAGATTCCCCGCGGCAAGGTCATCGAGACCAGCCAGTTCGGGAGGTCGACCAGTTCGCTGATCTTCAGGTCGCCGGCGACGCTGCACAGCGCGTACGCCTCATGCATGCTGATGCCCTGGTCGGTGACGAGCCAGTCGATCATGTCGCGGACGGCGTTCTTGACGTCCTCCATCAGATCCGGGCCGGCGCCGGTCGTCACGTAGTACCCGAGCGCCGCCCTGTCCGTGGACATCCGCAGCTGGGTCGGGTCCGCTGCCGGGACGATGGCCCGTGGCGCACAGATGACGGTGTTCTTGATGACCTGGAACCGCAGGGTCGCCGACATCAACGTCTCGATGGCGGTCCCGGAGATCTCGCCGTCGCCCTGGGCCATGTGCCCGTCGCCGGCCGAGAACAGCGCGCCCTCGGCGTACACCGGAAGCTGCAGCCGGGAGCCCGGGGTGATCTGCCGGACATCGATGTTGCCGCCCATCCCGCCGCTGAAACTCGGCGGGAACGTCCGGTACATGCCCTTCCGCATCGGCGCGTTGCCCATGATGCCGAGGAACGGCGCGATCGGGATCCGGGCCCGCGTACCGGTGTCCGAGCCGACGAAGGTCGCGTACCCGTTCGACTGCCCGCGCTCGAAGTGGAACAGCTGCACGTACGCCGCACCGCTGCCGAACGGCTGCCCCTCGGGAAGCGCCGACGGCACCGGTCCCGGACTGGGATCGCTGAGCTGTGACGCCTCGAGCCACGGAGCGAGACCGGCCAGACTCTCCGGCCGCAGCGTCCCGAACAGCCCGAGTGCGGGGCTGACGGTCGTGTACCCGAAGTCGACCAGCGGACTGACGTCGAGCACCTCCACCTCGAGGATGTCGCCGGGTTCGGCGCCCTCGATGTGCACCGGGCCGGTGAGCGGATGGATCCGGCCGAGGTCGAGCGTCATCGTGCCGTCCGGTGTCAGGGTCCGCGCCTGGTCGCCGATGTCCAGGGCGTCCCGGCAGAGCAGCTGGATCTCCTCACCGGGGCGCACCGTCACGGCCGGCTCCAGGTCCCGGTTCCAGCGGTTGTGCAGGACCCGGCCGTACCCGTCGAGGATCCGTTCCCCACGGGGAGCCGCCAGCGTCTCCGGCGTACCCGACCCAGGCACTTCGACCGCGCCCAGCCCGCCGGAGTCCGCCAGCTGGGCGAAACTCTGGGCTGCCTCCGGACCGACTCCTGCCTGAACGTGCAGCGAGTCGCTGGCCGTGGCCGAGTGAGCGAAACACATGGGCTGTTCTCCTCCCAGGGCAGAGGACCGCGATGTACCACCGACGATGCTCCGCGCGACCTGCCGGCCACACCCGGGTGACACCCTGGTCTCGGCAACCGGTGATCCCCGGGTCATCACCAGGGAGTCGACCACGGGCCCGGCGCGGTGCTCCGGGTCTACCGTGAGGTTCATGCGACCCGACATCGTGCCCGGGGCGAGGTTTCCCGACTACCAGCTGCCCGACCAGGACGAAGTACCGCGGAAGCTCAGCGACCTGCAGGGCGACGACCCGATGATCCTCACACTGGCCCGCGGGCACTATTGCCCGAAGGAGCACCAGCAGCACCTCGAGCTCGCGGCGTTCTACCCGAAGATCGCGGTCAGCTACACGCAGATCGTGACGATCGCGACCGACGAGCACCATACGTTGCAGGAGTTCCGTGCCTCGGTCGGTGCGCAGTGGCCGTTCCTGTCCGACCCCGGGCGGACCGTGCAGCGCGACCTCGACATCCAGGAGTACACCGATCCCGGCAACGACCCGATGATCCCGCACACGCTCGTCCTGAAACCCGGGCTGGTGGTGCACAGCATCTACAACGGCTACTGGTTCTGGGGGCGCCCTTCGATCGCGGACCTGTGGCGCGACCTCCGCGAGGCGAGCAGCGAAGTACGGCCGGACTGGGATCTCAGCGCTCCCGGCCTGCGGGAAGCATGGGACGCCGGCGACCACAGCGCCTTCCACGGCTGGAACAAGGAGTAGTCACAAAGGACGTGCGTGCCGTCGTGGGTCTCGCGTGTGCGGTGGGTCTGACCCCGCTGAAGCCCGTGAGCAACGCCGACGCCCCGGCGTGAGTGGGGTCCAACCGTAGGAGGTACCCATGGAAGTCCAGAACCCCGCCCTGGTCGTGCAACCCGGCTCTGCCGCCGGAGCATCGCTCTCGGACGGCGCCTTCGAACTTCTCGCCGACGGCGGTGCGGTGAGCGCGAGCCGGCTGACGTTGACCACCGGTGCCGACGGTGCACCGCCGCACCACCACAAGCTCTCGCACGAAGTCTTCTACGTGCTGGACGGGACCATGCTCTTCCGTCTCGGCGAGACCCTGACCACTGTCGGCACGGGCGGGCTCGTCATCGTCCCGCCCGGACTGGTGCATGTCTTCGGTGCGGCCGACGGCGAGGTCGCCGACGTGTTCGTCGTACTCAGTCCTGGTATCGAACGCTTCGGGTACTTCGAGCAGCTCGCCGCGATCAGCCGTGGTGAAGCAGAGTTCCCGTCCCTGATCCCCGCACAGGACCGGTACGACGTGCACTTCGCGGACCTCCCCGACTGGCGATCGCCCGGCTGACGCGCTTGCAGTTGCGCTGGGCAACTTTCCGTTCCCGTTGCCGATCTCGATGTGGGTCTTGCATCAACTATGGATGTTAGTACTATTCTGCATCGTAGACAGCTGGCTTGCCGCGGTGGGGACTGGACGGGGGCCGGGGGGTGCGGCCGTGACGGCCGCTGTTTCTAGGGGGCGTTATGTCGTTGTTGGCTGGTGCACGGTCCGGAGTGAATCGAGTCCTGCGGCCGGCGGGGGTACAGCTCGTTCGGGGGTACAGCAGCGATCCGGCGGTCGGGGCGTTCCTGCCCGCGCGGAAGACGATCGCGGCGGCGCAGAAGGCCGGGGTGTCGGTCGGCGACTACCTGGACGCGTTCAGCGCCGAGCCAGGTTCGACGGCCGGGACTGTCGCTGCGATGCTCCGGCTCGGGCAGCTCGACGGCAGCGTCGACCGGGTCTGCGAGATCGGCGCGGGATCCGGCCGGTACATGACCAGAGTGATGGACGCACTGCAACCTGGCGCGTACGAGGTGTACGAAACCGCACCGGACTGGGTGCGGTACCTGCGCCAGATCCGGCCGCAGGTGATCATCAGGCCTGCCAACGGTCACTCGCTGGACGCGACGACGTCGGAGTCGGTCGACCTGGTCCATGCACACAAAGTCTTCGTCTACCTGCCCTTCGTCGTCTCGTTCGGCTATCTCGCCGAGATGGCACGGGTGGTCCGGCCGGGCGGCGTCGTCGCGTTCGACGTGATCACCGAGGACTGCCTGAACGACGTGGTGACGAAGACCTGGCTCGACGAGCCGTCGCGTGCGAACATCTATCAATTGACACCGCGCGCCTGGGTTGTGGAGTTCCTGGCCCGGCGCGGCCTGGAACTGGCCGGCAGCGAGTTCGTGCCACTGAGTGACGGGCGGACCGAACTGCTGGTCTTCCGCACCCGGTGAGTCACTCGGCCGCGGAGGGCCCAGGAGACAACGACGTGACAGGAAGACCGGGGGCGGACAGCGGGTGCGTGGATTCGGCGATCTCGAGGCAGTCGTGATGGATCGGCTCTGGAGCCGGGACGATCCGGCGACGGTGCGGGAGATCCTCGACGACCTCGCCACCGAGCGCCAGCTCGCCTACACCACGGTGATGACCGTGATGGACAACCTGTACCGGAAGGGCTGGCTGTCGCGGGAACTCGACGGCAAGGCCTACCGGTACCGGCCGGTCTCGACCAGGCAGGACTACAGCGCCGAGCTGATGCGCCAGGTCCTCGCGGGCAGCGGCGACGAGATCGCGACGCTGTTCCGCTTCGTGGACCACATGACCGATGCGGAGGCGACCGCGGTGCGGGATGCCCTGCAGAGCCGGCAGCGCACAGACAAGCGGGAACCATGAACGTCGCGATCCACGCACTCCTGCTGACCGGCTACGCCACCGCCGTCACCACCGCGGCACCGCGGCTGCTGTCGCGGTCCGACCTCCCGCGACGCTCGCCGGCCCTCGCCCTCGCGTTGTGGCACATCTCGATCGGCTGCGCCGGTTTCGCGATCGGCCTGGCGGCGCTGAAGCTGATGTCCGCGGCGCGGTACCTGCCGGTCGGCAGACACGACCACGCCATCACACTGGTCGAAGTGCTCAGCGCAGTCCTGACCGGTTTGTTCATCACGCTGTTCTTCACCGGCCGTCTCGTCCGCGCGGCGATCAGCCTGTGGCGCACCCGCCGTACGACGAGAGCTCGCCACCTGGACCTGCTGGCGGTGCTCGGGCACCATGACCCGGACCTCGACGCGACCGTCATCCCGGCGCCGGCGCCGGCCGCGTACTGCGTGGCAGGCTCGGGTCAGGTGGTCATCACCGAGGACGCGGTGAAGCTGCTGGAACCACGCCAGCTCGCCGCAGTCATCGCCCACGAACGTGCTCATCTGGCCGGGCGCCATCACCTGCTGGTCGGCTGGGCGACGCTGCTGGTCGAAGCCTTTCCGCGCGTGCCGGCGCTCGAACAGCTCCGTACGGCGACGTCCGACCTGGTCGAGTTGCTCGCCGACGACAGCGCGCGTCGCCACGTCGACGGCAGCGCACTCGCCACCGCGATCGGACTGCTCGGTCCGGCCGCTCCGAACGGCAGCCTGGCCGCAACAGGCGGCCAGGCCCTCGTTCGCGTCGAGCGCCTGCTCGAGCCGCCGCCGCGGCGCTGGTCGCCACTCGTCATCGCGATCGCGGCGCTGACGCCGCTGCTGATCGGCGTACCGCTCTTTCTGGCGACGTCCCCGGCCGACCAGCTCTTCTGACGGTCAGGTCTTCGCCTTCCGCGCCCTCGGCTTCCGAGGAGGCGGGACTGCCCCATGACCATGGCCGTTGCCGTTGCCGTTGCCGTTGCCGTTGCCGTTGCCGTTGCCGTTGCCGTTGCCGTTGCCGTTGCCGTTGCCGTTGCCGTTGCCGTTGCTCGCGGTGGCGGGCTCGGCGGCGAACGGGACGAAGGGCATCGTCAGCGGCAGCGCCGC
Source organism: Kribbella sp. NPDC004875 (assembly GCF_042873375.1). Taxonomy (NCBI): domain Bacteria; kingdom Bacillati; phylum Actinomycetota; class Actinomycetes; order Propionibacteriales; family Kribbellaceae; genus Kribbella; species Kribbella sp. NPDC004875. The sequence goes on along the minus strand of NZ_JBIALI010000002.1, from coordinate 1,128,443 downwards.
CAGCCGCATCAGCAGCAGGACATTGTCGTCACCGGCGGTCTTGTTGAGCCGCAGCCGCCCGCAGTTGGTACAGCGGTGGATGAGGACCCACCGGCCCTCGCCGCGGACCGTGACCGCGATCGGCTCCATCCCGCCGGCGCAGTCGGCCTTCCGGTCACCCGGCACGTTGCGGTCGAGGTGACGCGACCACAGGCAACTCGGGCAATGATTGCGATGGGTGGTTCCGGGGGCGTCGAGGGAGACCTCTACGCCACAGTGTTCACAGCTGAACGAACGTGCGAATGCCAAACCAAAGGACCTTTCAGAGCGAAGCTGGACAGAACAGACATCGGCTTCCTCCTTCCGGTCCACGCCGGCTGGTCCGGCGCACGTCCCCACAGCAGATCAGCACGCGCCGGCGGGCGTCAATTGATTAACCGTCAGCCCTGCCGCTGAGCCGGGGTGTTGCAGTACGCCGCCACGCGCCAGCGCTCGTCCTGCTTCGTCAGCACCCAGGTGGCGACCACGTCCCGTCCGGCGGGTACGTCGGTCGCGCCGGCCGGCACGATCCCCGCCCGGCTCACCACGATCGCGGTGTCGCCGGCGACCCGGACGTCCTGCGGTGTGTCGACGCCGCGGCTGCCCCTCAGCGGGCCGTCGAACCCGGCCGCCATGCTCGCGCGGACGGCGTCGCGGCCCTGGTGGAACACACCGGGCATCGTGACGGTCGCGTCGTCGGTGTACACGGCCGCGAACGCGTCGGCGTCGCCGGCCGCCCACGCGGTGTAGATCTGGTCGAAGACTGCCTGCAGCTCGGTGTCGAGGACGGTGGTCATCGTGATGCCTTTCGGAGTAGTGGAAGAACCGTGCACCACTCTCGGTCGGCACCCCCTGCGCGCGGGAGATCGCGATGTCTCCAGTTGGCGATGACAAATGTCATCACTGCCCGGCGACAACGGCGTCTACCCCGGACCGGGGGTGTCCCGGCATGCTGCCTGCATGACCGCCGTGCTCGCCCTCGCCCGGCCGGAGATGACATCCTGGTCGCGATCCGGCACGCGCGGCCGGCCGTACGAGACGGGAGCCGGAGTGGGGGCGATGGCGGCCGCACCGCGGCAGGATCGGCTGATCCGGCTGACCAGCGCCGGTGTGCTTGCCTTCAGCATCTGCCTGCCGGCGGTCAGCCTCACCGCAGCCGCGCTCGCCGGTACGCCGTGGCCGGTCCTCATCGTCGACATCGTCACGACCGTCCTGTACGTACCGCTGTTCCTGCACCTCGTCTGGATGCGGATCACCGGCAGGCTCGAACAACGACCTCGACCGTACGCGTACGGTCTGCTCGCCGCGATCGCCGTCCTCATCATCGGCGCTCTCCCCTGGGCCAGTCCGTGGTGGCCGAGAGCCCTGTCCGCGCTGGCGCTCGCCGTCCTGATCGTCGTACCGGCGCCGTGGTCGTGGATCCCGTACGTCGTTCTGTGGCTCGCGCCGATCCCGCTCGCGCGATGGTCCGGGCACCCTGAGCTGTGGGTCTGGGGTGTGCTTCCGGTCAACGCCGTGCTGGGACCGTATGTCCTGCTGCGACTGATCGACTCGGCGCGCGCACTCGACGCCACCCGCCGGCGTTTGGCCGCGGATGCGGTCGATCGCGAGCGTCTCCGGATCGATGAAGAACTCCGCCGTACGGTCGGGACCGAGCTGGTCGCCATCGCGCATTGGTCGGACCGGGCGCTCGCGGCGCCCGACACAGTCACACGCTCCGCCGTGGAGCGGATCGTCGAGATCGCGCGGACGACGCTGGCCGGGGCGCGGCGGCTGATCAAGAGCTACCGGCAACCGTCGGTCGCGGCGTCGATCGACACCGCCGTCGAGCTGTTGAGCGCGGGCGGCGTACGGATGCGGGTCAGTGCGGACGTCGACGATCTCGAGCCGGAAGACGAGCGCGTGATCCGTCCTGAGCTGCGCGCGGTGGTCGGGCGGCTGCTGGCCGAGGGTGCGGGCGACTACCGGCTGACGGTCACGCGTGACGGCGTGCGCGTTGACCAGGAGGGCACATCGTGAGCCGCCATAGCTGGCCGGTCGTCGCGGTCACGCTCGCCTGGCTCGTGCCGGCTGTGACGTACACGTTGAGCGCCACCGACGCGACGGCCGGACAACCGGTCCATGTACTGGCTCTCGCGGCAATCATCGGGCTCGCGCAGCTCCGACTCAGCGTCGCGGTCTCCAAGGGCGGTCTGCCGCCGGGCTGGCCGGCGGTCTTCGCCGTACTGCTGGTGGCGGTGTACGCACCGCTGCCCTGGTGGAGCTGGAACTGGATCAGCATGCAGTGCTTCGCCGCCGCCTCGTCCGCGATGGTGCTCCGGCGTCATCGTCGTACGCAGCTCGTGGTCGCCGCTTTGTTGCTGATGGCCCCGGTCGCCGCCGACACGATCAACAACCGCGGCTCATCCGTCGTGGCGCTGCAGACGATCTACGACCTGGTCGGCCTGTCGGTCGCCGCCGGTTCGCTGTACGCCGCTCCGCAGCTCGTCCGCTTCTCCGCGGAACTCCGCACGAGTCGCCTCGCCCTCGCCGAATCGGCCGTCGAGGACGAGCGACTCCGGCTCTCGCGCGATCTGCACGACCTGCTCGGGCAGAGCCTGTCGGCCGTCTCGCTGAAAGGCGATCTCGCCCTCGCACTGCTGGATCAGGACCCGGTCCGCGCTCGCCGTGAGATCGCCGAGGCCGCCGAGGTCAGTCGCCACGCGCTCCGCGACCTGCAGGCGGTCACTCGTGACGATCACGAGGTCTCCCTGGCGGCGGAGCTCGCCGGCGCCACAAGGTTGCTGGCCGCGGCGAACGTTCAGGTGTCCGTCGATACCGCCGTACTGCCGTCGACCGTGGCCGGGCAAGAGGTGTTCGGGTGGGCGATCCGCGAAGGGGTGACGAACCTGTTGCGGCACAGTAGGTCCAGGAGCTGCACCATGACGACGTCGGCGACCGGGCGAACGGTTCGTCTCGAGATCGTGAACGACGGCGCTCCCGACGTACCAGGGAGTGCAGGGGGCAGTGGGCTGGCGGGGTTGGCGGAGCGGGTCGCGGACCTGTCCGGTTCGGTGCGGACCAGTCGTCGCGGCGACCAGTTCCGATTGACCGTCGAGATCGCGGAGGACACGCCATGATCCGGCTCCTGATCGCCGAGGACATGCATCTCATTCGCGAGGCCCTGGTCGCCTTGCTGTCGCTCCAGTCCGACTTCGACGTCGTCGCGGAGCTCGAACGCGGCGATGAGGTACTGGCTGCCGCACGCGAGACCCAGCCCGATATCGCGGTCCTGGACATCGATCTGCCGGGGCTCGACGGGCTGACCGCGGCCGAGCAGTTGCACGCCGGCGTACCGGACTGTCAGGTCGTGATCCTCACCGGCCTCGGGCAACCGGGCAATCTGCTGCGCGCGCTCAAGGCCCACGTCCGGGGATTCGTCGTCAAGGACGCGCCCGCCTCCGACCTCATCGACGGCATCCGCCGCGTCGCCGCCGGACAGCGCGTCATCGACCCCGAACTGGTTGCCACCGCGATCGAGGTCGGCGACTCACCGCTCACCTCCCGAGAGACCGACGTACTGCGTGCCGCGCGCAGCGGACAGCCCACCGAACAGATGGCCCAGGAGCTCGCCCTCTCCCCCGCAACCGTCCGCAACTACCTCTCCCACGCGATCACCAAGGTCGGCGCCCGCAACCGCCTCGACGCCATCCGCATCGCCCAGAACGCCGGCTGGATCTGACCCGCAACGCCGCGCACCCTCTGGCCCGGCGCGGCCGTGCGGGTCCCTGGGACAGCGGAGCCAGGGTCTCTCACTGGTGTCTTCGCTTCCGATGCGCGGGACGGTTGGTTGCGAACCACTTGGCCGCGAAGGGAGTCGCAGCGATGACCGGTGAACAGTTCGTTGTCGACGAGGTGTCGTCGTCGTACTGGCGGGTGACGTTCGAGAACGGGCCGGTGAACCTGCTCGACGTCGACTCGGTCGAGCAACTCGCGTCGCTCATTCTACGGATCGAGGCATCGCCGACGCTGACCGTCGTCGTGTTCACCAGCGCGAACCCGGAGTACTTCATCGCGCACTGGGACGTCCGCTCGGACCGGGAGCGGGTCGCCTCGATGCAGCCGGGGCCGACCGGACTGCACCCGTACCTGGACAACTTCGTGCGGCTCAGCAAGGTTCCGCCCGTGACGATCTCCGCGATCCGCGGGCGGGCGCGTGGGGCGGGCAGCGAGTTCGTGCTCGCGACCGACATCCGGTTCGCCGGCGACCGCGCCGTACTCGGGCAGTTCGAGGTCGGGATCGGTTCGGTGCCCGGCGGTGGGCCGATGGCGCGGCTCGCCCGGTTGGTCGGCCGCGGTCGCGCGGCGGAGATCCTGCTGGGCGCGGACGACTTCCCGGCGGAGCTCGCCGAACGGTACGGGTACGTCAACCGGGTCGTTCCCGATGCCGGGCTGGACAGTTTCGTGGACGCCTTCGCCCGCCGCATCGCCGGGTTCGACCGCGAGGCCGTCACCAGCACGAAGGCTCTGCTCAACGTCGCGTCCCTCCCCGACGACGAGGAGTTCCGCCCCGGCCTCGCCGCCTTCTTCCGCACGGCGGGCCGTCCGGAGAACGCGCCTCGCGTCCGCGCCTTGTTCGACCAGGGCTTCCAAACCCCCACCGGCGTAGAACAAAACCTCGGCCGCGCCGTCGCTCACTAGCGGCCGGCGCCGGTTATGGGCGTGCTACATGTTTGACCAGCCAGTGGGACAGTGGACGGAGCTCGGTCAGGGCGGCGAGGACGTGGTCGACGGCGGCGGGTGTGTGGATCCACTCGTCGCAGCCAAGGGGCCGGCGCGCGATGAGTGACTTGCGCCGCAACAGCTCCGCCCGCGGATGGTCGGCCGGATACCCACGCAGCGGCCGCTTCAGCAGGTCACCCGAGATCACGAACCCCTGCGCCTCGAGCCGCCGCACGATCGCCACCAACCGCCGCCCCGAACCAGGATCCGCCACCGCAGCCCGATACCGCTCGATCTGCACCGACGGCGCGTACCACCACGCCACGCCGACCTCGAGCCCGTCGAGATCGAACCCGACTCCCAACTCGACGTTCCGCGCCAGCCGAATGATCGAGTTCTGCCGCTGCCACGCCCGCAGCAGCACGTCTCCGTACCCCCAGACCGAGAAGTCCTCGTACTCCGCATCCGCGTCGGCCACCGCATTCAGCAACCCGATCATCGGCTGCCGAACCAGCTCCTCCCGCTCCCGCCGGCACTCCCGCCGCACCGCAGCAGAAGGCTCCCCCTCCAGCCGCACCAACACCCCGAACGCTTCCCGCGGCCACCCCTCGAACCCCACACCTCGCACCCTACCGATCAAGACCGGCCGAGTGTCTGTTCGGCGCGGCTGAGGTCGGTGGCGATGCGCTCTGGCGGGAAGCTTTTGAGGACTGACTCGTGGAGTCTGCCGACCATCCAGTGCGCTTCGTAGGCGCGTCTGGTTGCGGGGCCGAGGTGGGCGAGGGCTGTCTCGATGTGGTGGAGATCGTGGGCTGTCGCGCCGCTGCCCCAGTAGATTCCGAGGAGGGCGTAGTGGCGGTCGCCGCGGGCTGCGCCGGCGTTCCAGTCGACCACGCCGGTGACGTTGCCTGCGGCATCGAAGAGCACGTTGCCAGGTGTGTAGTCGGTGTGCACCAGGTCGTCACCCTGCATGCGGAACGGGCGTCCACCGTCGATTTCGAGGAGTCGCGCCAGCAGGCGTCGACCACGTTCACCAAGCTGTCCGACGGTGCGCTCGAACGTGACAGTCGGGTCGGGAAAAGCCCGAGGTCGCGGCACCTGTTGATGGTCACGCAGTACGCCGGCGAAACGGTCGTTCATCGCAACGATCGCGGCCGCCGTGGTCGAGTCGAGAGCGTCCACGTGATGCCCAGGCAGTCGCTCCTGCACGACAACGACGTACCCGTCGGCCAGCTCCATCACCAGCTGATGCGCGGGCACCGGCAACCCCGTTCCCCGTACGTCGTTCAGCACAGCCGCCGTTTCTCGCATGACCTCCACCGGCGTGCGAGTGCGCGTCATCGCCGACTCCCGTCCGTCCGGCCACGCAACGAAAGCCGCGCTGCTCGACCCGCCCACCTGATCCGCGAGCCCGGTCAAGACCAGCCCGCTCCCCGTGCGCGCATTCACCTCTTCGATGACCGCAGTAGGCGCCCACGGATTCTCCGACAACCCGAACTCGATCTTGTGCTTCATGGCGCCGCGATCGTAGGCGATCAACCGGCTCAAGCCTCCAGGCGCGGCAGGGCGGCTGGGCGGCTGTCACATATCGGAGGGCTGTCGGATCTTGACTGGCAAAGAAAGGACACCGACATGAGTTCCATCCTCGTCACCGGCGGCACCGGCACCCTCGGTCGCCCGACCGTCAGCCACCTGCGTGCGGCCGGTCACCTGGTCCGCGTGCTGAGCCGGAAGCCGGGTCCGGATCGCGCCGTCGCGGACCTCACCACCGGCGTCGGTCTGCAAGCCGCGGTCGACGGCATCGACGTCGTCGTACACCTCGCCACCAGCGAAGGGCGCGGCGACGTACAGCAGGCCCGCAACCTGGTCGAGGCCGCCACCGGCGTGCGGCACCTGGTGGTGATGTCGATCGTCGGCATCGACCGGATCCCGCTGTCGTACTACAAGGCCAAGCTCGCCGTCGAACAGCTCGTCGCGGAGTCGCACGTGCCGTACACGATCCTGCGCGCGGCCCAGTTCCACGACCTGATCGACCGCGTCTTCAGCGCCCAGCGCTACTCGCCGGTCCTGCTCGCGCCGACGGTGCCCCTGCAGCCGATCGCGGTCGAGGACGTCGCGGCCAGGCTGGCCGAAGTCGTCGGGCAGTCGCCCTTGAAGGGTCATGCGCCGGACATCGGCGGTCCCGAGCGCCGGACGGTGCACGACCTCGCCCTGATCTGGAAGCAGGCGCGGAACTCGCGCCGCCCGATCGTCCCGCTGCGGCTCGGCGGCGAGGCCTTCCGCGCGTTCGCGAGCGGCGCGGCGACGGTCGACGGCCCGGCGTACGGCCGGATCACGTTCGCGGAGTACTGCGCATGAGGACCTACGTGCGAACGGTTCTGGTGAGCTTGGCGGCCGTCCAGCTGACCCTCGGCGTCTGGCTGACCTTCGCCCCGCTGAGCTTCTACGACAACGTGCCGACGGTGAATTGGGACCCGCCGTTCGCCGAGCACGCGTTCCGTGACTTCGGCAGCGCGTCGCTCGGCCTGGGCCTCGTGATGGCCGCCGCCGCGATCCGGCTCGAGCGGTACCTCGTCGGCGTCGCCCTGATCGCGTACGCCGCATTCGCGCTGCCGCACATGATCTTCCACCTCGGTCACCTGCACGCCGACGAGGCGGGCTGGTCGATCGTCCTCGGCTTGGCGGTGACCCTGATGTTCGTCCTCCCGGTGAGCGCGCTCCCGGGGGCTCGCCGCCTCGAGACCAGGGCGAGCCGAGTTCACGGCTGAGCGGCGAGCACTGCTGCGAGCCCTTCTCGGAGGTCTTGGACGAAATCGGCGGTGACCTCCAGCGACGGGAAGTGGCCGCCGCGTTCGGGCGAGCGCCAGCGGACGATCTGCCGGAAGCGCTGCTCCGCCCACGGGCGTGGGTACTTCTCGATGTCGCGCGGGTACACGGTGACCGCCGACGGTACGTCGACGCGGAGTTCCGGATCGAGTGAGTTGTGGCTCTCGTAGTAGATGCGGGCCGACGACGCACCGGACCGCGTGAGCCAGTACAGCGTGACGTCGTCGAGAATCCGGTCTCGGGAGATCGTCTCGAACGGGCTGTCCTCGGTGTCCGACCATTCGGCGAACTTGTCGAGGATCCAGGCCAGCAGCCCGACCGGCGAGTCGACGAGCGAGTAGCCGATCGTCTGCGGCCGGGTCGCCTGCTGCTTCGCGTACGCCGCCCGGTGGTGCCAGAAATCGTGGGTTTCCTCGGCCCATCGCCGCTCGGCCGCGGCCAGTCCGTCCGTCGTCATCCCGGGTGGCGACTCGGCGAACGTCGTATGGATGCCGAGAACGTGCTCCGGGAACCGCCCACCGAGGACGGTCGTGATGTTGCCACCCCAGTCGCCGCCGTGGGCCACGAACCTGCGGTACCCGAGCCTCCCCATCAGTTCGACCCACGCGGCCGCGATCTTCTCGGTCCCCCACCCGGTCGTCCTCGGCTTGTCGCTGTACCCGAAGCCCGGCAGCGACGGGACCACGACGTGGAACGCCGGCAGGTCCGCATCACCCGGATCCGCCAACTCGTCCACGATGTCGGCGAATTCCGCGATGCTGCCCGGCCAGCCGTGCGTCAAGATCAGCGCAGTGGCATCCGCGCGGGCCGATCGCCGATGCAGGAAGTGGATTCCGAGATCGTCGATGGTCGTCCGGAACTGGCCGATCCGATCGAGGCGGGCCTCGAACGACCGCCAGTCATACGCGGTCCGCCAGTAGTCCACCAGTTCGACCAGGTCGGAGAGCGGAACGCCCTGATCCCATCGCCGCGGGCCGGGCCCGGCGCGGTACACCGTCTCGGCCTCCGGCAGCCGCGCAGCGGCCAGTCGCGCGCGCAGATCATCGAGGTCGGCGTCGCTTGCCCGGGCTTCGAAGGCTTGTACGTCGGCTAGTACGTCGGTGGTCGGACGGAGCATGAGACCTCCTGGTCATCGCTGAACCTGTCGTGAACCGGCTTAGACGGTTCTAACATGCCATCCAGCGTGGTCGCAACCGGCTAAGGTGGTTCCATGCCAACGACGTTCCCCGACTTCCGCCTCGGCACCGTGCTCGCGACGAGCTTCACCGGGACCCTGTCGGAGCGTCAGGGCGATCCGGTCGAGCGCATCCCGACACCGCAACGGCTCGTCGACTGGCTGACCGTGAGCGGCCTCGCCGTGGACTCCTGCACGACAGCCCAACTCGCCCGCGCCCGAGAACTGCGGGAGGCGATCCACACCGCCGCGACCGCCGCCGCACGCCAGGACGCTCTCCCCTCGGATGCCGTTCAGGTCATCAACGACTGCAGCGCCCAGGGCCGCCCGGCGGCGGTCCTGACACCCGACGGTCAGCGGCGCTGGCAGCTCACCTCGGCGTCCTGCGTGGAGGATGCGCTCAGCGTGATCGCGGCCGACGCGATCAGCATCATCGCCGGCGAACGCGACGGAAAGCTGGCTCTCTGCGCGTCACCCACCTGCCAGGCCGCCTTCTTCGACACGAGCCAGAGCCGCACTCGCAGATGGTGCGACATGAACACCTGCGGCAACCGCCAGAAGAAGGCCCGCTACCGCGCGACGCACGCGAGAACACCTGGGTAACGCTGCCCGCACGCGTCGTGCTGTGCTTGACGTAGCCCGGTTTCCAGCGTCCTATGAGCTAAGGCGATGAGGCGCTCGGCCCCGGCCGGAGAGTTGGACAAGGTGGCTGCACCCCACGCGACGAGCAGGTACGCCGCCCCGGCCAACCTCGACGCATTCAGACGGACAGTGTCGCGACTGGTGGCGCCGTAGCAGTGCCATGGCTGGGCGCGCGCCAGTTTCGTGGACCTCGAGGGCACTCAGGCTCCGCCTCCCGGCGGATCTGGGACGGACAGCTGTGGCCATCGTCCTGGTTGCCGCTGCCTACTACCTCGGTGCGCGCCTCGGTCTGAGCCTCTCCCTGGTCGAGCGGAACGTCACTCCGTTGTGGCCGCCCAGCGGCATCGCACTGGCGGCCTTCCTGCTGCTCGGAAGGTCGGTGTGGCCAGGCGTCACCCTCGCGGCACTGGCCGTGAATCTTCCGATCAGCACCGGCCTGGCACCGGCTCTGCTCACTGCCGTGGGCAACACCCTCGCGCCACTCGTCGCCGCGATCGTCCTTCAGCGCATCGGGTTCCGTCGTCAGCTGGACCGGCAGCGTGACGCCTTGGCGATCGTCTTCCTGGGCGCGCTCGCGAGTATGACGATCAGCGCGACCATCGGCGTACTGGCGCTGGTGTCGTCGAACGCGATCGGCGTCGACGAGGTGGCCGGTGCGTGGGCGGTGTGGTGGACCGGCGACGCGATGGGGGTGCTCGCCATCGCACCGTTCCTGCTCTGCATCCCGCTGTTCTGGGAGCTCGAGCGGTGGCCGGCGCTGCGGTGGCTCGAAGCCATCGTGATCCTCACGTTGACCACGGCGCTTGTGTCGTGGACGGCGTACACCACTCTGCCGCTGCTGTTCCTCGCGTTGCCCTTACTCGGATGGGCCTCGTGGCGTCTGCAGTTACGCGGAGCTGCCCCCGCTGCGCTGATCGCCTCGCTCATCACGACCTGGTCGGCGACGCACGACCTCGGCCCGTTCGCAGGGCAGCCGCTGCTGGGGCAGATGCTGACTCTGCAGGCGTTCAACGCCACCGTCGCGCTCACGTCGTTCTTCCTCGCAGCGCTCGTCAGCGAGCGTCTGCAGTTCGCTCGTGCGTTGATGACAGCGGCCGCCGACCTGGCCGGGCGCGTCAAGAACCGCACCGCCGAACTCTCGGCAACCAGCGACCGCCTGCGTCACGAGATCCATCAGCGGCACGAGACCCAACAGCAGCTGAACCTCGAGGAGGCACGGACCCGGCGCGAGCACCAGATCGCCCAAACACTCCAGCACAGCCTGCTCCCGGACCGGATGCCCGACATTCCCGGGGTGGCGATGGCCGCCCGCTACGTCCCGGCGGCCGCGGACCTGCACGTCGGCGGCGACTGGTACGACGTCATCCAGCTTCGCGGCGGCCTGATCGCTCTCGTCATCGGCGACGTCGCCGGGCACGGCCTGCAGGCAGCGGCCGCGATGGCACAGCTGAGGACGGCGGTCCGCGCGTACGCCGTCCACGATCCCTCGCCGGTCGGCGTGATGAACGGTCTGCACGAGCTGACCCGCGAGCTGCCCGTGGCCGAGATGGTCACGCTGCTCTACGTCCTCTACGACCCGGACACCGGCACGATCCGGTTCGCGAACGCGGGCCATCCGCCCGCCCTCCTGATCGACACCCAGGGATCGCGGTACCTCGAAGGTGGCCTGGCCCCGCCGCTCGGCGTCCTCGCGCGAGGGGAGTACGCCGAGGCGACAGAGCGGCTCCGGCCCGGCGCCACGCTCCTGCTCTACACCGACGGACTGGTCGAGAAGCGTGCACTGTCGATTCAGGACGGTCTCGATCGACTGCTCGCCGAAGCTTCGGGCGTCCACTCCCCTGACCTCGACGCGCTCTGTGACCGGGTGCTGTCGGCCCTCCCGGAGAATGGCGACGACATCGCGCTGGTGGCGCTCCAGTCACTGGTGCTGGCCGGAGCTCCGCTGTCACTCGACGTAGCGGCCGATGCTCGCGTGCTCTTCCAGGTCCGGCACGCGTTGGGCCGCTGGCTGCGCGAGTCGGGCGTCGGCGCGCGCGACGCCGGCGAGATCGCGATCGCGTGTGGGGAGGCGTGCAGCAACGTCGTACGGCACGCGTACGGCGCCGCACCTGGCGATCTCCAGGTCGGGGCGCGACTTGTCGGCACCGCGGTCGAACTGACAGTCCGCGACCACGGTCAGTGGCGAAGCCCGGCCGATCGTGAGGGTGGGTGGGGCCTGACCTTGATCCGCGGGCTCATGGACTCCGTCGACGTCGACACGACTTCGGCAGGTACGACGGTCCGCATGCGACGCAATGTGCTGGCCGGGCGCGAATGACCGAGTACGCGGTCGTCGAGGCGCACACGCACAACGGCGTACAGGTTGTGCGGATCTGTGGCGAGGTCGACCTCACCAACGCCGTCGAGGTACGCGACGCGATCAGTCGCGTGGCGTCGGCCGACGTACAGGTCATCATGATCGACCTGACGGAGACGACGTACCTCGACAGCTCGGGCATCGCGATACTCTTCCGTCTCGCCGAGCGAGTCACCCATCGCCGCCAGGAACTCCGCCTCGTCGTACCGCCGGAGTCCCCGCTCCGCGCCGCGCTCGAACTGACCGGCGTACCTCAACTGATCCGCGTGCAGCCCGCCATCGACTGATGGGTCCGTCGGCGGCCCTGTCAGGCCAGGGCCAGGAACAGTTTCTCCATCTTGGCCGCGTCGAGGTCCGGGTCGTCCTCGGTGAGACAGTGCCGCAGGCCGGTGCTGACGATCGCGTAGCCGGCGCGCGAGAGCGCCTTGTTCACGGCGGCGAGTTGGGTCAGCACCGCCTCGCAGTCCGCGCCCTCCTCCATCATCCGGATCACGCTGCCCAGATGTCCGTGGGCACGTTTCATCCGGGTGATGATCGGCTTGATCTCGTCCGGCTCGAAGTCCATCGAAGCTCCTCCGTCGGCTGCACGACGCACTGAGCGGCGCCGCCAGGTCGGATTCTACATCCCCCCTGGGGGATGTGTTACGGTGAGGAAGAACCCCCCAGGGGGATATGTAGCAGTGAGGACCCGATGACGATGCACAGCGCTCTGACCATCCACACGATCGACACCCCGGCGCTCGGCGACCGCAGCTATCTCGTCCACGACGGCGACACGGCGTTCGTCATCGACCCGCAGCGCGACATCGACCGTGTTCTCGACCTGCTCCACGCGGAGGGGGTTCAGCTGACCCACGTCTTCGAGACCCACATCCACAACGACTACGTCACCGGCGGTCTTGCGCTGGCGCAGGCCACGGGCGCGCTGTATCTGATCAACGCCGACGACAAGGTCGCCTTCGACCGAACGCCTCTGCACGACGGTGACATGCTGACGATCGGCGACCGGATGCGGGTGCGTGTGATCCACACCCCTGGTCACACCTATACCCACCTGTCCTACGCCCTCACCGACAACGGCGAGCCCGTCGCGGTCTTCACCGGCGGCGCCTTGCTGTACGGCGCGACCGGCCGGCCGGACCTGCTCGGGCCCGAGCACACGCAGGCTCTGGTGCATCACCAGCACCGGTCGGCCCGCAAACTCACCGCCACGCTTCCCGATCGGACCAGCGTCTTCCCGACCCACGGATTCGGCTCGTTCTGCTCGGCAACCCAATCCGGCGCCGACGCATCGACGATCGGGCACGAGAAGATCTCCAACCCCGTCCTGACGCAGGACGAAGACGACTACGTCCGCGATCTGCTCGACGGCCTCGGCTCGTGGCCGGCCTACTACGCACACATGGCCCCCCGGAACTCCGCCGGCCCTGAGGCGCCCGACCTGTCGCTGCCCGAACCGGCCGACGCGGCCGAACTGCGCCGCCGGATCGAGGCCGGCGAGTGGGTGGTCGACCTTCGGAGCCGTACCGCGTTCGCGGCCGGCCACGCGCCCGGCACACTCAACTTCGGCCTCGACGGCGCCTTCTCGACCTACCTCGGCTGGCTGATCGCCTGGGGAACTCCGGTGACACTGCTCGGTGAGAGCGCTGCGGACGTCGCCACGGCGCAACGCGAACTGGTCCGCATCGGCATCGACCGCCCCGCCGGTTACGGAACCGGCGGCCCCGAACACTGGAGTCCAGACGCCCCGGTGTCCTTCCCCATCGGAACCTTCGCCGACCTCGAACTCGTCCGGCACCACCGCGACGTCGTCGTGCTCGATGTACGCCGTGCCGAAGAGCACAGTGCGGTTCGCATCGACGGCGCGGTCAACATCCCGATCCACGAGCTGCCGCGCCGGCTCGCCGACGTCCCGGCCGGCGAGGTGTGGATCCACTGCGCAGGTGGCTACCGCGCATCCGTTGCCGCCTCGTTCCTGCATGCCGTGGGCCGCACGCTCGTTGCCGTCGACGACCAGTTCGGCAACGCAGCGAAGGCAGGTCTGCACCTGGTCGGCACCGACGCCTGAACAACTGACCATCCCCGCTCAAGGACGACGTACGTCAACCGCACGAAGGAGATCCCACCATGTGTCGCCCCGTCACCTGCAAGACCTGCTCGAAGACCACCTGGGCCGGTTGCGGCCAGCACATCGCGCAGGTCAAGGCCATGGTCCCCAGCGACCTGTGGTGCTCCGGCCATCCCAAGGCCGAGCGCCAGGGCAGCAACTGGCTCGACAAGTTGCTGCGCCGCTGATCACCGCCGGGGGCCGGTAGGCGCGGTTCATGAGTGGGACGCGTCGCCAGATTCCGTGTCGGCGAGGGTGAAATAGGCCTCTTCCTCTTGGGCGAAATGCAGGGTGAGGATCGCGTCGAGCCCGTAGAGGGTCGCGCGGAGATCATCGAGCTGGTCCTGCTGGATCGTGTCCGACTCGGCGAGGTGGCGGCCGATCCGGCGCACGAGTCGTTCGATCTCGGCGTGCTCCCGACTCATGGTGAACGTCCCTTCGGGCCCTCCCAGCACGTCGGCCAGCGCGGGGTAGAGGGCGGTCTCCTCGGCGCGTTCGTGGGGTAACAGCTCATCGACGAGCAGCGCATACGTTCGACCGACGACCGCATCGGTCCGCGGACCCGTGCCGTGCGCGACCGCGTCGGCGGCCTCTCTGACCGCCGCGCGGACCTGAGCGAGATCCTCGTGTTCCCTGGCAAAGCGGTGCAGCAGTTTGTCCGCCTCGACATGCACCGTCCGCGGACGGCCGCCCAGCGCGCGCAGGGCGTTCAGGATGACCACCAGGTCGATGCCTTCCTGGACCAGCGCGCCCACGACCGGCACGAGCCATCCACCGGCTGCCGCAAGCATGGCGAGGACGGAGAGCACGGTGCCTGCCACGGCGCTCTGCACGGCGAGACCGCGAGTACGGCGGGCAGTTTCGACCGCGTCGGCCAGCCGGTCGATGCGGTCGTCGAGGATGACCGCGTCGGCAGCCTGCGCGGCGGCGGTCGACCCGCGCGACCCCAGGGCGACACCCACATCGGCGGCAGCGAGAGCAGGCGCGTCGTTGATGCCGTCCCCGACCATCGCCGTGATCGCATCGCCACGGGCCGAACACACGTGCTCGATCTTGGAGGCCGGTGTCGCGTCCGCGTGAACTTCGTCGACACCCAGCAGGCCGGCCACTTCGACCGCGTTGTCGACGTGGTCGCCGGTCAGGAGCACGATCCGGTTGATCCCCGTCGCACGGAGCCGTCGCATGGTGCGGGCCGCGTCGGGCCGGATCCGGTCGCGCACGAACAGTGCGGCGAGTGGCTCCGCGCCGCGGCAGACCCAGACGACGCTGGCAAGGTCGAGCCGGCCCCTCCGGGCGGCACCACGGGCCCAGGCCGGCATCGCAGTACCCACCGGCAGCCGTCCGACCCGCACGTCCTGGCCGTCGATCGACCCTGTCGCACCACGACCGGGTTCCTCGGTCACCGAGTCGGCCTGCGACGGCGCCACGCCGGCCCGCTCAGCAGCGCGGAGTACGGCCCCGGCGAGAACATGCGGCGAGTACTGCTCGATCCCGGCCGCGTAGGCCAGAGCCTCACTCCGGCTCGCCGTGGGCGACCACACCATGTCGACGACTTCGGGGCGACCGACCGTCACCGTGCCGGTCTTGTCCATGATCAACGTGCCCACCCTGCCGAGCAGTTCGAGCGCCGCGCCGCCCTTGACCACGACGCCCGAGCGGGACGAACGCGACATACCTGCGGTGACCGCGATCGGCACCGCGAGCAGCAGCGGACACGGAGTGGCCGTGACCAGGACAGCGACCGCTCGATCAGGGTCACCACTGACCAGCCACGCGAGCCCCGCGATGATGAGCGCGGTAGGCAGGAACCACACGGCGACGCGGTCGGCCAGTCGCGCCACAGGTGCACTCCCGGCAGCGGCCTGCTGCGCGAGCTCGACCACGCCCGCGTACGTACTGTCCGCCGCACTCGCCGCCGCCTGGAGATCGACCGCCGCACCGGCGTTCACAACTCCGCTGCGCACCACATCGGCGCCCGTCCTGGTGACGGGGATGGCCTCGCCGGTGAGTGCGGACTCGTCGAACGTCCCCTCCTGAACCAAGGTGCCGTCGACGGGCACCACCTCGCCGGGCAGGACCACCACCCGGTCACCGGGCCGGACCTGTTCGATGAGTACAGTCACGATCTCGCCACCTCGCCGCAGGTGTGCCCGGCTCGGTGCCCGTTCCAGCAGTGCCGACAGGTCCCGGCCCGCGCGACGCTGCGCGGCGGACTCCAGCACCCGTCCGGTCGCGATCATCACCGCGATGATCGCCCCGGCGAGGAACTCACCGACGGCGAGCGTGCTCCCGAGCGCGAGCAGCGCCAGCAGGTCCGCGCCGTATCGACGCGCCCGCAGGGATGCGGCCACCCAGACAGCGGCCGGGACGAACGCAGCGACATCGGCAGCCGCCCACAGGATGTCGGCCGGCACCGGTCCGGCGAACCTGGCCACTCCCCCAGCGGCCAGCAGCGCGGTGACGAGCGCCAGCAACGCCATCTCGCCAGTAGGCCTTGTCCGAGCGACAGCGCGCCTGGTCATGCTCCAACCGTCACGCCGGTGTGCTTCCGGCACCAGGGCACCATGTCCCTGGCACTAGGTTCCTTCGGCCCGAACACGGCGGCGGTTGCACCCGTCACGGTTCTCGGCGAGCCGAGGAGCCTGGTGGGGATAGTACTTTTGGCCAGGTCGGAGGGGCGCGGAAACCAGTCGCGGGCTTGATGCGGTGGGGCATGGGCCGGACAAGGATGGTGCTTGTTCACAGACCATCGTCCACGGTGCCGTCGAGGTGCCGGCTGGAGGGAAACGGATGCGAAGGACGTTGTCCATCGCCGTCGCGGTTGCTGCGCTGGCAGCGGTGACGGTCCCGGGGGTTTCGCAGGCGGACACGCCGAAAGCCATCAGCACATCGAAGGCCGTCACTTGGGAGAAGTGCGCGGCGGATGTCGGCGACGGGGTGCCGGTACCGGAAGGGATGCAGTGCGGGACGCTGAAGGTGCCGCTGGACTATCGGAAGCCTGACGGGCGGACGATCGACATCGCGGTGTCGCGGCTGCCCAGCAAGAACGCGAAGGAGCGGCGCGGGATCCTCCTCACCAACCCCGGCGGCCCGAGCGCGGGCCTGGGCTATCCGGCGTTCCTCGCCGCCGGCGGTCTGCCGCAGGAGGTGAAGGACCAGTACGACATCATCGGCTTCGACCCGCGCGGCATCGGCCGGAGTACGCCGGTCACGTGTGACCTCACCGCCGCACAGCAGGCGGTCGGCAACGTCCCGCCGTACGCGCGGAACGCGGCCGACGTGACGAAGCGCGCCGCCGAGGTGAAGCAGATCGCGAAGCAGTGCACGACGTCGAAGTCCGCGTGGATGCTGCCGTACACCAGCACGGCGAACGTTGCCCGCGACATGGATCAGATCCGCGCCGCGTTGGGCGAGGCGAAGATCTCGTACGACGGTGCCTCGTGGGGTACGCATCTCGGTGCTGTGTACACCACGCTGTTCCCGGAGCACAGCGATCGCATCGTGCTGGACAGCAACCTCGCCCCGGGCGGATGGGACTACAAAGGCGACCGGCTGTA
The DNA here is from genome assembly GCF_042873375.1 of Kribbella sp. NPDC004875. Taxonomy (NCBI): domain Bacteria; kingdom Bacillati; phylum Actinomycetota; class Actinomycetes; order Propionibacteriales; family Kribbellaceae; genus Kribbella; species Kribbella sp. NPDC004875. Next base: position 1,111,062 of record NZ_JBIALI010000002.1, on the reverse strand, counting down.
CGCGCAGGGATTCCAGGACCGGTTCCCGGACTTTGCGAAGTTCGCCGCCGCGAACTACCGCGAGTACGGTCTGGGCCGGACGCCGGCGCGGGTGACGGCGAAGTACCAGGCACTTGCCGCTCGCTTGGACAAGAAGCCGGTGCAGGGTCCGGATGCGGAGTACGACGGATCCGGGTTCCGGATGATCACGTTCGTCAGTCTCTACGGAGGTGCCCTGAGTCCGTGGCTGGCGAAGGCGATGCAGGCGCTCGACGCGAACCAGGCGCCGCCGCCGTTCCCCGGAGGCGGCGGTGGTGCGAAGGACGCTGACAACCTGATCTCCGGGCGGTACTACATCATCTGCAACGACTCACGCTGGCCGACATCGGTTTCGACGTACCAGCGCGCGGTGGCCGTCGATCGGATCAGGTACCCGTTGTTCGGCGCGGCCGGGGCCAACATCCAGCCGTGCGCGTACTGGCCGGACGCGATCGAGAAGCCGGTCCGCGTGAGCGACGACGGTCCGTCGAACGTGCTGATGGTGCAGAACCTTCGCGACCCGGCGACGCCGTTGGCCGGCGCCGAGGATCTGCGACGGGCGTTCGGTGATCGCGCCCGGATCGTCACCGCCGACCAGGGCGGCCACGGCGTCTACCCGATGGGCAAGAACCGCTGCGCCAACAACGCGGTGACGTCGTACCTGACCACGGGCAGGCTGCCGGCGAAGGACTACCACTGCACCGCCGCGGCGGAACCACGCTGATCCGCGGAGTGACGGGCGCGCCGAGCGGTACGGCGCGCCCGTCACAGTACCGTCGGCACAACAAGTACTCGCGAAAGGACGACGACCGCGGTGATCCGAACAGCGAACCGTCCACTACGCCTCGGGCTGGTGGTTCTCGAGGTCGTGCTGCTCGCAGGCCTGAACGTGGAGCAGGCGGTCCGGCTGATCGTCCCGCCCGCGCCGCCATCCGGCGAAGTCCTGTACTTCGCCTCGGGCCTGGCGGTCGGGGTGCTCGCGGTCGGGCGTCGCCGGTACCCGGAACGGATCACGCAGCTCGCGGCGTCCGGGATCGCGATCTCGCTCGTGTGCAGCCTCGTCGGGTACTTCGCACACCTACCGGCGCCGTTCGGCGGTGACTGCGAAACGCTCGGCCTGCTCCTCCTGGTCGGCGCCGGCTGCCACCGCGCGAGGCCGCGCGCTGCCGGCGCAATCGCCGTACTCGGTGGGCTCGCGATGGTCCTGGGCCCCGTACTGCGGTACGGGCTCAACTCCACCGCGCTCACCGTGGCCGTGTTCTGGGCGGTGCTGTGGGGCGCCTGCATCGCCGTCGGGTTGATGCTGCGTGACGGCGACACCCGCCGGGAGGCGGCGCTCGCGATCGCCCGCAACCGGGAGCGGCTGGCCTTGGCGCGGGAGCTGCACGACCTGGTCGCCCACCACATCACGGGGGTGGTGGTTCGCACCCAGGCGGCCCAGCTGACGGTTGCCGACGGCCCCGAACACGAAGTGCTCCAGGAGATCGAGCGGGCGGGAGCCGAAGCGCTCGGCGCCGTACGACGGCTGGTCATGATGCTGCGCAGCCCGGAGCAGACACTTCCGCTCACCTCCGGGGATCTGGTGGAGACGATCGAGGCGGCGGTCGACGGGAGCGACGGCGTCACGCTGGAGCTGGCACCGGGACTGGCGGAGCTCGGCGTCGCTCCCGAGACCGTGTCGACGGTTCATCGCGTCCTGCTCGAGTCGCTGGTCAACGTCCGCAAGCACGCTCCACAGGCTCGCCACGTGACGGTCGCGGTGGCTGCGACGGCTGATCAGCGGTATCTGCGGGTCGACGTACGGAACGACGGGGTTCGGCACCGGCGTTCGGCCGGCGGTTACGGGCTCATCGGGATGGGTGAGCGCATCGACGCGCTCGATGGCAAGCTGTCGGCCGGCGAGCACGGCGACCACGGATGGCGCGTTCTGGCCGAGCTGCCGCTGCCGGGCGGTGTGGCGGCGACCCGAACTGCACAGGAGGAACCAGCATCGTGACACTGCGGATCCTGCTCGCCGACGACCAGGCGCTGGTGCGTACCGGCTTCCGGCTGATCCTCGAACGTGAACCCGGGATCGAGGTGGTCGGCGAGGCCGAGGACGGCAGACAAGCCGTCGCCTTGGCCCAGGAGCTACGCCCCGACGTCACCCTGATGGACATCCGAATGCCGCTGATGGACGGCCTGACTGCCACTCGCCTGCTGGCCGGGCCTGACGTCGCCGACCCACTGCGCGTCCTCGTCGTCACGACCTTCGACCTGGACGAACTGGTGCACGAGGCTCTCCGCTCCGGCGCCCGCGGCTTCCTCCTGAAGGACGCCGGCCCGCGGCTGCTGGTGGAAGCGGTGCACGCGGCAGCGAACGGCGAGTCGCTGGTCTCCCCCTCGATCACCACGCGCCTGCTGGCCCATTTCACCACCTCTACGGTTCGCGCCCGCCAGGCCGACCCTCCCCTGACCCACCGCGAACTGGACGTCGCCAAAGCCATCGCCCGCGGCCGGACCAACGCCGAAATCACCGAAGAACTGACGATCTCGCTGTCGACCGTGAAGTCTCATCTGGCCTCGATCCAACGCAAGACAAATGCCCGCAACCGCACCGAAATCGCCGTCTGGGCCTGGGAATCAGGCCTCGTCCACTAACGTCACCTACGACATCGAGAGATCAGCAACAGCCTCGGCGGCACGGAGGGTGTCCCTGCCCAGAGGCTGCAGGTCGATCTGCGTGCAGAGCAGCGCGGACGACGCCCGCTCGATCACGCCCCATTCCCAGGTGGCCACGGGATCGAGACCGGTCCGGGCAGCGAGCCAACGGGCCCGCTCCAAGGGGTCACCCGCGATCAACTCCACCGGGTCGCCACGCATCAGAACACCCAGGTCGTACTCCGCCTCCGCGAGGAGGCCCTTCGGATCGATCAGCTTGAAGCCGCCATCACTCCGCAGCGCGTTCAACTGGTGCACGTCGCCGTGGACCAGTACGGCCTTCTCGTCCCGGTGCGCCAGCTCGCGTCGCCGGGCCGCGACGAGGGCGTGCTCGAGCACCTTCTCGGAACAGGGGTGATCGAGTTCCTCCCACAACCTCGCAACGAAGTCCGCGAGGTATCGCGCCTTCTCCGCACCGGTGGGCAGCCCACTGTCCGGCGCCGGCCGCCAGATCCGCGCTGCCGTATCGCACAGGATCTCCAGCCGACGCCTGAGCGGCATGCCGAGCTCGAACATCGGCCGCCCCAGCCGCTCCATCAGCAGCGCACCACGGTCCGCGTCGTACCGGTAGAGCGCCGGGCATCCCTCACCGCCGACAACCCGCAGAGCCGTCGCCTCGTTCGCGGCGGTGTTCTCCAAGCCCGGAATCACGACTTTGAGAATCGCCGAGCTGCCATCCGCCCGAGTCGCGTCCGCAACGAACGCCCCGGATCCACCCGTGTGCGGCCGGCCCACCCTGATCGCCCAGTCGCCCTCAAGCCCCGCGACTAGCCCCGGCAACCCCTCGAGCCAGCCATCAGCACCAGCGGCCCGAGCCATGTTCCGCACAGCCTCCGGTAGGTCGATCACCCCCGCAGTCTCACACCAACCCCCACCCACAGCACCCGATTTACCCATCGGCCGGAGACGTTGCGGCAACTACGGTGTCATCGAGGCGGTCGAGGAGGAAGGTCGGCATCGGGCCCTTTCCCTTGACGTCGATGACGCCGCGGGGGCGTACGACGAACTCCGGGCCGAGCGCGGCGGCCACTCGCTCGGTGAGCTGGATCTCGCCGGGCCGGCCGTGTGACTCCATCCGGCTCGCGGTGTTTACGGTGTCGCCCCAGAGGTCGTAGATGAACTTGCGACGACCGATGACCCCGGCCACCACCGGACCCGAGTCGATTCCGATCCGTACGGCGAGCCACTCCTGCCCGGGCTGTGCGGCGATCCGCGCGACCTCGTCCCGCAGCGCGAGCGCCGTACGGGCGACGGCTGCGAGGTGGTCGGGCCGCGGGTTCGGCAGACCGCCGGCCAGCATGTAGGCGTCGCCGATCGTCTTGATCTTCTCGACACCCTCGGCGTCGGCGATCCGGTCGAACGCGGAGAACACCTGGTCCAGCAGATTCACCACCTCCGCCGCCGCCATCACCGCGGCTCGCGCCGTGAAGCCGGCGATGTCAGCGAAGAGCACACTCACCCCGTCGTAGTGCTCCGCGATGACGCCGGGATCCGCTTTCAGGCGCTCGGCGATCGGTTCCGGCAACACGTTCAGCAGAAGGCGTTCCGAACGCTCCCGCTCGGCCTGAAGGTCCCGATGAGCGCGCTCCCGCTGCTCCACGAAGTAGCCGAGCATCACGTAGGAACTCACCATGAGTCCCGCGACGTTCAGCACCAGGAAGGTGACGACAAAGCCCGTCGGCAGTTCGGGAACAGACGGTCTGAGGCGTGCATCGACCAGGGCGAGCGCAACCAGTTCGGCGAAGAACGCCACCAGCCACGGCACCGCACGCCGGGTACCGAGCAACGCCAGCGCCGCCAACGGTGCGAGCATCGCCCAGAGAATCATCCCGCTCGAGGCCACGAAACCACCGAGCGATATCTGCAGCAGCGCGGGCAGCACCAGGATCGCCACCAGCTGCGTGGTACGGAACATCACGAAGCGACGTGTCCGAGCCAGTACGACAAGGCCGATCACGGTAATCACTTGATAGCAGGCCGGGATCGCCGCCGAGACCGGATCGCCGTACGCAAGGTAGGTCATCACCCAGATCGTGCAGATCGCCGCGACCAGCACCGCAGAGAAGATCAGCGTGCCCTGCCGAAGCCGCTCGTCGTAGGAATCCTCCGCCCGAGCACCCAAATCAGCCAGCCGCGCCACCCGGCGCCCGGCACCCCACCGACGACCGCCTCCGCGGAGCCACGCCCCACCCACCCAAGCATCGTAACCACGCACCCCGCGGGCGGAGCAGCACCCGACCACCTCACGAAGTCGGGTACTGCCCCTCCTCCGAGGTTCGCACCATTCGATCGGCGGATCCAGTCCGCGGTTCCCCCTTCAGTCGCTGGGGTGCCGGACGAGGATTACCTTCAGACCGTCGGCGAAGGCCCGCAACTCGTCGTACCCGCGCTGCCAGACCTGTGGCCTCCTCGTGCGGCTGCCAGCTCGTCCAGTACGGCGTCCAGCAGGCGGGGCAACGCGGCGGCGACCGGGGCCGAGAGATCGGTGCCGAAGGCAACGTCGGCGGCCTCGACCGCGTAGACGATCAGCCGGTCCGGCAGCCGGTCGAGCACTTCTGCGAGCCGCAGCGCGTCCGGGATCCCGAGGCTGTGCGAGCCGGCCGGGCGGGAATGAACGCCGACGGCCGGCTGCGGTAGCTCGGTGCGATGGATCTCGCCGGGTGCCGACGGTTCACACAGCACGGCGTCGACGATCACGGCGATCGGCGCACCGTCCCAGTCCTCGATCAGCCGCGCCGGTTCCCCGTCGGAGAGGATCAGCCGTACCCCCGCCGGCTGATGCTCCGCCAGAGCGGCGACGAGGGCCGGCCCGATGCCGTCGTCGCGACGGTACTCGTTGCCGATACCGATCACGACCGGAGCTGTCACAGCCGCTCCACCGAGAGGTCGAGGAAGTGCGTCGAGCAGGAGATGCACGGGTCGTAGTTGCGAATCGTGCGCTCGCACAGCGCGGTCAGCGGCTCGTCGGCGAGATCCAGGTGGTCCGAGACGATCCGGCGGAGATCGTCCTCGATGGCCGCCTGGTTCTGCGAGGTGGGCGGCACGATCGTCGCGGCCCGGACCAGCCCGTCGGCGCCGATCGCGTAGCGGTGGTAGAGCAGGCCGCGCGGCGCCTCGCTGACACCGTGACCGGTCGCGTCGCGTGGCCGGACGTCGACGAACGACGGCTCCGGTGGCTCGTACGAGGCGATCAGCCGTAACGCCTCCTCGACCGCGTACACCGTCTCGACGGCGCGGACGACGATGCTACGGAACGGGTTGCGGCATTCGGTACGGAGTCCCGCGTCCGCCGCAAGCCCGCGGGCCAGCGGCGACAGGCGCTCCTGGTTCAGCGTATAGCGGGCCAGCGGTCCGGTGAGGTACCGGCGGCCGTCGAGGCGGGCGTGCAGCGCCGTCGAGTACGGCACCTGCTCCTCGACGACATGGTTGCCGAAGGCCCCGACTCCGAACGCGGGCCCGGCGGTGCGGCGCAGCGTCGTACCGCCCTCGATCGCGTAGCGGTCCGGGTCGTGGACGGCGAGGAGTTCGTGGTTGAGCTCCAGGTCCGGGAAGTCGAAGCCGGCCACCCAGTGCACGGTGGCGATCGCCGCGTCGAGGGCCGGCCGCAACTGCACGGCCAGGTCGTCGAGCCGGTCCCGGCCGGGTGCGGAGTAGAAGCCGCCGACGCGGACGTTGACCGGGTGGATCGGGCGGCCGCCGACCACTTCCAGGATCGCGTTGCCGGCCTTCTTCAGCGCCAGCCCGCGCTCGACGATGTCGCGATGCGCTGTGGCCAGTGCGATCGCGTCGGGGTAGCCGAGGAAGTCGGGTGCGTGCAGCAGGTAGATGTGCAGCGCGTGGCTGGAGATCCATTCGCCGCAGTACAGCAGCCGGCGCAACGCGCCGATCGGGCCACTGATCCGCGCCCCGCAGGCGTCCTCGATCGCAGCACACGCACTGGTCTGGTAGGCGACCGGGCAGATACCGCAGATCCGCGCCGTGATGTCCGGCGGTTCGGTGTGGCCGCGGCCGCGCAGCAGCGCCTCGAAGAAGCGCGGCGGTTCGTAGATCTGCAGGTCCGCGCGTTCCACCAGGCCGTCGCGGATGGTGACGCGCAGCGCACCCTCCCCCTCGACCCGGGCGAGCGAGCTGACCCGGAGCTGCCGGGCACGGTGACTCACGAGGACCAGCCGCCGGCCGCCGCGTTGAATGTGAGGAAGACCCGCCCGACATCGTCCTCGGACATGCCGGCCTCCCGCAGGCGCGGCAGCAGCGCCGCCACGTTGGGCTTCGCCATCGGCCCGAAACAGCCGAAACAACCACGCCGGTACGCCGGGCACAAGGCACCGCACCCGGCATGGGTGACCGGACCGAGGCACGGCGTACCGTCGGCCACCATGACGCAGGTCAGACCCCGGCGTTTGCATTCGGTGCAGACCGACGTGTCCGGCAGGTCCGGCTTGCGCCCGGCCAGGAAGGCGGTCAGCACCACGAGCAGCTGACGGCGGTCGATCGGGCAGCCACGCAGCTCGAAGTCGACGTGGACGTGGTCGGCGATCGCCGTCGAGGTGGCCAGGGTCTCGATGTAGTCCGGCCGGGCGTACACGACCGACGCGAACTCGGCGACGTCGCCGAAGTTCCGCAGCGCCTGGATCCCGCCGGCCGTCGCGCAGGCGCCGATCGCCACCAGGATCCGCGACTCGGCCCGGATCCGCCGGATCCGCTCGGCGTCGGCTTCGGTGGTGATCGAGCCCTCGACCAGCGACACGTCGTACGGACCGGGCAGCACGGCGCTGGACGCCTCCAGGAAGTGGGCTATCCGCACCCGTCCGGCCAAGGCGAGCAGCTCGTCCTCGCAGTCCAGCACGGTGAGCTGGCAACCGTCGCACGAGGCGAGCTTGAAGACCGCAAGCGTCGGAGTGTCCATCACCGCGAGCACATCAGCTGACGCGGGCGGTCGCCAGGGACCGACGACCGCGCCCGCCGGGACCTTCGGCCCTGGGTGGGTACGGCGGTCACGCTCAGGATCGCGGTATGGGTGCAGCGATCATCGACACCGCCGGCCTCGGCGCTCTCGTCGAGCTGCTGATCGCCGACGGCTACACCGTGGTCGGACCGACCGTCTCCGGTAGCGCGATCGTGCTGGCCGAGCTGACCGACGCCGCGCAACTGCCGGCCGGCTGGGGGGTCGAGACCGGCCCCGGCCACTACCGGCTGCGCCGGCGCGCGGACGACGCGATGTTCGCCCACTCGGCCGGTCCGCAGTCGTGGAAGACCTTCCTGCACCCGGCCCGCCGCAAACTCTGGTCGACGGATCCGGACGGCTCGTTCCGCGCCGCCGCCGAGGAGACGCCGCGGTACGCGCTACTTGGCGTCCGCGGCTGTGATCTCGCCGCGATCGCGAAGCTTCGCGACGTCCTCGGCGGCGGCAGCCACCCGGACGGGTCGTTCCAGGCCCGGCACCGGTCGCTGTTCGTGGTCGCGGTGAACTGCACCGAACCCGGCGAGGTCTGTTTCTGTGCCTCGATGGGCACCGGGCCCGCGGCCGGGCCGGGAGCAGACCTGACGCTCACCGAACTGACGGCGGCCGGACCGGCCGAGAGCCACCGGTTCCTGGTCGAGACCGGCACCGAATCCGGCGCCGGCCTGCTCGGCCGGATCGACCACCGCGACGCCGCCGACGCCGAGACCGATCGGGCGCACACCGAGGTCGAGGCGGCCGGAGACCGGATGGGCCGGGCCATGCCCGAGGTGGACCTGCGCGCCCTGCTCGCCGGCAGCCGGGAATCGTCGCACTGGGAGGACGTCGCCGAGCGGTGCCTGACCTGCGGCAACTGCACGATGGTCTGCCCGACCTGCTTCTGCACCACCACGGAAGATGTCACCGACCTCACCGGCGACCACACCGAACGCTGGCAACGCTGGGAGTCGTGCTTCGAACTCGACTTCTCCTACCTGCACGGCGGCAGCGTGCGCAGCTCGGGCGAGAGTCGCTACCGGCAATGGCTCACCCACAAACTGGGCACCTGGTACGACCAGTTCGGCGGATCCGGATGCGTCGGTTGCGGCCGCTGCATCGCCTGGTGCCCGGTCGGGATCGACCTGACCGAGGAAGTGGGCCGGCTCGCCGCGGCAGCAGCAGCCGACACGTCCGCCGATGGCTAGCCTCGGTGTGTTCGACGCCCTCGGACCGAGCCGGCGGGAGTTCTTGCTCCGCACCGCCGGCGAGGTGGAGTACGACGACGGCGAGCGGCTGTTCGACGAGGGCGGCCCGGCCGATCGGTGCTGGTTGATCCGGCACGGCCGCGTCGCGCTCGACACGGCGGTGCCCGGTCGCGGCCAGGTCGTTCTACAGACGCTCGGCCCGGGTGATCTGCTCGGGTGGTCCTGGCTGGTCCCGCCGTACCGCTGGCACTTCGGTGCCCGCGCGGTAGGTACTGTCCGGGCGACCGCGTTCGACGCGGAGCAGCTCAGGCTGCTCGCCGACCAGGACCCAGCGCTCGGCTACGCGCTGACGCGCCAGTTGTTGGTCGTCGTACTCGATCGGTTGCAGTCCACCCGCGCGCGGTTGCTGGACTTCTACGGCAACCCGAGCGACACGGACCGCACCGATGACGGCTGAACCGATGCTTCCGGTCAGGTACCGGGTCGCCGATCGGAGGGTCGAGACCCGGGACTCGGTCACGGTGCGCCTGGAACCCGTCGACCGGCCGCTCGCGTCGTTCCGTCCGGGACAGTTCGCCATGCTCTACGCGTACGGCGTCGGCGAGGTACCGATCTCGATCAGCGGAATCGGCGACCACAGCACGCTGGTCCACACCATCCGGTCTGTCGGCGCGGTCAGCCGGGCCCTGTACGACGCGCGGCCCGGATCCGTGATCGGTGTCCGCGGGCCCTTCGGTACCGCGTGGGCGCCGGAAGATGCTGCTGGCAACGATCTGGTCATGGTGGCCGGTGGCATCGGTCTGGCACCGTTGCGCCCACTCGTGCGCGGCGTCCTGGCCCGGCGACCGGCCTACCGCAGGATCGTGCTGGTGGCCGGCGCCCGAACGCCGGACGAGTTCTTGTTCCGCGCCGAGCTGGACCGCTGGGCGGCACGTACCGACCTCGAGGTCGAGCTCACCGTGGACCGGCCCGCGGTGGGCTGGGACGGCGCGGTCGGCTTCGTCACCGAGCCGCTGTCCCGGCTGCACGTCGATCCGTCTCGCACGGTTGCGTTCCTCTGCGGTCCCGAGCCGATGATGCGATTCGGTGCCCGGGTCCTGCTCCGCCGCGGGATGGGCGCCGACCGGATCCGCGTGTCCCTGGAGCGCTCGATGAAATGCGGAGTCGCGCTGTGCGGGCACTGCCAGCTAGGGCCGCTGTTGATCTGCCGCGACGGCCCGGTTGTGGACTACGCGACAGCGGAACCGCTGCTCGCCGTTCCGCAGTTGTGAGTTCTCCACCATGAGCTTCAGGAATCCTGCCGGCCCGCGCTGTGGCGCGCGGCCCAGCGGAGCCTGACGTTCTCCTCGCGCTCCGACTCGTCAAGTCGCTGTGCCAGCTCGGTCAGGCGCCGCTCGAGTCTCGGGATCCAGCGCAGCTCGAGTGCTCGTTGTTGCTGGCGGGTGAGCGCCAGCTCCCTCGTCACCAGAGCAACAGCACGCTGGGCGGCAGCGAGCTGGACCGCCGCCGCGAGCGCCGTACGGTGAGCTCGCATCGTGAAGACCAGGGCGGAGCTTCCGGCCGGCATCGGTTCAGGGCCGAAGTCGACCTGCGCGCTGGTCGGATGGCTTACGCCCATCGTCACGCCGTACCTGAGGACGACCTCGGTAGTTGCGGCTGGCATCGAGTCGAGCAGCGTCCGCTGACCATCCAGCGAACTGCTTCGGCGCAGCCACATCCGGGCCACCTGTTCGGCCTGCTCGAAGGCCTCCCCGGCTCGTTCGGCGGCCGACTCGAGGCGCTCACATTCGGCGGCCAGGGCCCGCCGCTTGCGATCCAGCAGTTCCACCGCCCGGCGGGCGGTGGCCAGTCGGGCCGTGAGCGCCAGCCGTCCGGCCCGTCCGGTGGCCGGTCCGCCGGTCACTCCGCACCGTCCGGAAGATGCTCCGCCAGTAAGGCATTCGACACCATCGTCAGCTCGCGCCGCGGCAGCACCGACACCGCCCGCCACAGCCGGTCCAGGGTGTCGTCGAACCCCCGAGCCTCGTCCAGGCGCTGCCGCAGCAGTGCGTCCTCCAGCGCGGTCGCGTAGGCGAGATATCCGCGATCGGTCTCGCTCAGCGCGCCGGCGCCGATCAGATCCGCCAGCTCGGCGGCCTGCCGGGCGCGGGCCAGGGCCGCGATCGCCTGCGCGGCGATCTCCAGGTGATCGTCCCTGGTCCGGCCGGGCCCGGCACCGTGGCGCATCAGCCGCGACAGCGATCCCAGGACGTCGAGCGGCGGATACAGCCCGCGAGCGTTCAGATCCTCCGCCAGCACGACCTGCCCCTCCGTGATGTACCCGGTCAGATCCGGCACCGGATGGGTGATGTCGCCGGCGGGCATCGTGAGCACCGGCATGATCGTGACGGAGCCCGGGCGGCCGCGGATCCGGCCGCAGCGCTCGTACAACGACGCCAGGTCGCTGTAGAGGTAGCCCGGATACGCTCGCCGCGCGGGGATCTCCTGGCGTGCCGCCGCGACCTCCCGGACGGCTTCGCAGTAGCTCGTCATGTCGCACATCACGACGAGCACGTGGCTGCCTTCGACGAAGGCGAGATGCTCGGCGACGGTGAGTGCGATCCGCGGCGCCAGCAGTCGTTCGATCACCGGGTCGTCGGCACCGTTGAGCACCATCACGAGCTCGCCGGCGGCCGCCCGCTCCTCGAGCGCCGTACGGACGAAGGAGATGTCCGCGTGCGGCAGCCCCAGGGCCGCGAACACCACCACGAACGGATCACCGGCGGCGGACGACTGAGCCGCGATCTGAGTCGCGAGCCCGAGATGTGGCAGACCGGGCACCGAGAAGATCGGCAGCTTCTGCCCGCGGACCACGGTAGTCAACGCGTCGATCCCGGAAACCCCGGTCAGCACCGGCTCCCGCGGAGACTCCCGCTCGACGGGATTCAGCGGCCAGCCGTTCACCGCGGCCGATGCCGGCCCCAGGATCGGCGGGCCTCCGTCGAGTGGTTCACCCCGGCCGTCGCAGGTCCGGCCGAGCCAGCTCCGCCCGAGCGGAACCCGGAACGGGCTGCCGCTGAAACGGACCCGGACCGCGCCCGGGCGCATCCCGGCAGTCCCTTCGAGCACCTGCAGTACGGCGAGATCGTCGGCCACCTCCAGCACGACACCGTGGCGCTCGCTCCCGTCGTCGAGACCGACGACGGCGGACTCGTCCCAGCCGACTCCGCGGAGCCCACCCACCACCAGGAGTGATCCGTGCAGCGACCGAACATCGCCGTACTCGATCTGCGCGCTCATGAGAGCGCCTCCAGCGCGTCCATCAGCGCCGCACGGCGGTTGTCCAGGTCTGCCGGTGCGTCTTCGCGCGCCCGGATCAGTGGGCCCCAGTCGAACTCCTCGAGCCCGGTCGCGGAGACTCCCCGGTCGATCAGGGTCATACAGCGGTCGACGACGTCGAGAACCAGCTGCAGCAGCGCGGATCCGCGGCCGGCGGAGCAACTGGCGTCGACGGAGCTCAGCGCGCTCTGGGCCAGAACCGCATCCCGGAGCAACCGGCCGCCGAGCATCGTCATCCGTTCCCGCCCCGGCAGGGTCCTGGTTCCGACGATCTCCGCGAGCTCGTTCAGCCGCGCGGCCTCGGCCAGCACACTCATTGCCCGGGCTCGCCGGGCTGCCCAACCGTGGTTGCCCTGCTCCGCCTGCCAAGCGCCCACAGCGTCGGCGTCGTGCGAATACGACGCCGACCAGCTGACGGCCGGGTAATGCCGCGCATAGGCAAGATCACGATCCAGCGACCAGACGCCTCGGACGAACCGCTCGGTCGCGGTGGTCACCGGCTCCGTCAGGTCCCCGCCCGGTGGCGACACCGCGCCCACCACCGTGACCGCCCCGACCCGGCCGGCTTCGGTGCGTACTCGTCCGGCCCGCTCGTAGAAGGCGGCGAGCGCGGAGGACAGATCGGCCGGATAGCCCTCCTCGGCGGGCAAAGCGCCCGTACGGGAGGCGAACTCGCGCAGCGCCTCTGCCCATCGCGAGGTGGAGTCGGCCACCACGACCACGTGGTACCCCATGTCGCGGTAGTACTCCGCCACCGTGATCGCGGTGAAGACACTCGCCTCGCGTGCCATCATCGGCATGTTCGATGTGTTCGCCAGAATCACCGTGCGGTCGATCATCCGCCCACCGGTGCGCGGATCGGCGAGCTCGGCCAGCTCACCGAGTACGTCGGCCATCTCGTTGCCGCGCTCACCGCAGCCGACGTACACGATCACGTCCGCATCGCACCACTTCGCGAGCTGCTGGAGGAGAACCGTCTTCCCGGTGCCGAAGCCGCCCGGCACCGCCGTGGCCGAGCCGGCACCGATCGGGAACAGCAGGTCCAGGACCCGTTGACCGGTGTGCAGCGGCAGGAACGCTTCCTCGCGGGACGCGAACGGCCGAGCGAGGCGCACCGGCCACTGCTCGAACAACCCGACCTCGCGATCGCCGACCCGGGCCACCGCATCGTCGGTGCCGACCTTGCCCGCCGCGGCGAGGAACCGCAGGTCGCCGCGCACCCGCGGCGGGACCAGGACCCGATGCTCTACCGCCCCCGCGCCTGTGACGACACCGAGTACGGCGCCCGGTCCGACCGGACGCCCCGCCTCGGCACCCGGCACGAAATGCCAGCCGTCGGTTGCCGAGTCGTCCGGCTCCAGTGTCTGCGGCGACAGCCAGGTCGGCGCCGATGACAACGGCCGTAGCAGTCCGTCGAAGACCCGTCCGAGCAGACCTGGCCCGAGGCGTGCCGACAACGGACGCGCGGTCCGGCGGACCGTATCGCCGACCATCAGGCCTCCGGTGTACTCGAACGCCTGCAGCGTGACCGTCCCCCCGCCGATGGCCACCACCTCGGCCGGGATCCGGCGCTCACCCAGCTCGAGCACTTCGTACATCGATGCGCCCGGTACGTCGTCCGCCTCGACCAGTGGACCGTTGACCCGGCGGATCCGGCCCGTCGCCGTCAGGGTGTCCACAGTTCGGCCACCTCTGCCCCGGATCGTGTGAGCGCGCGGTCCGCCAACGTCGGCAGGCTCAGGTCGAGTCGCTCGTTCCCGGCCGTCGCCAGCACGCCTCCGTCGGGTGCCTCGACAACGGCCGCGCCCGGACCGAGCTGTTCCCGGGCCGTATCGGCCAGCCGCCGCCGAAGTACGTCGTACTCGGAACGACCGGTCAGTCCCGACGCGGCTGCCCGGCACCGGCGCCGCAGGTCGTCGTACAGTTCGCGCTGCACCGAAAGCAGCATCTGCCTGGCGTCCCGCCGGCTCTGCCTGGTCCGTGCCGCGAGGATCGCCCTCGCGTCGGCCTCCCCCGTGGCACGGGCGGCGACGACGAGCTCGGCGGCCGTACGGCGTGCCTCGTCCAGCAGCTTGTCCCGCTGCGCCTCGGCATCACGCACGACCGTGGCGGCCTCAGCGCGGGCCGCGTCCAGCAACGCCGCCCGCACCCGTGCGAGCGCGGCGTCGGCCGCCGGCAGCAGCCGGCTCATGCTGGCAACACCACGGTCAGCACGGCCGCGGAGTCCAGTGCCTGAGGGTCCAGCGCTCCGGCAGCGGCCGGCGTCAGCAGCACGATGCCGATCTCCGTGGGAAGCTCGCGCCACCATCGCCGTACCTCGGCCGCTGTAGTTGCCGGCAGCAACCGCACTCCCACGAGACCGTACCCCGCGGTGCGGACCGGCTCTCCCAGGACCGCGATCTGTGTCATCGCGCCTGCCCCACCAGGATGATCGCCACGATCAGTCCGTAGATCGCGATTCCCTCGGCGAGCCCGACCACGACCATCGCGCGACCGAACAGCTCCGGACGTTCGCTCATCGCGGCCAGCGCGGCAGCGCCGGTATAGGCGACCGCAACCCCCGCGCCGATCGCGGAGCCGGCCATCGCGATCGCCGCCCCGAGCAGCGCGGACCCGTTCGCCGCGGCAGCCTGGCTCGCGGCCGCCACCTCAGGGCGACCGGCGGCGAAACCCGCGTCGGCGGTCACGATGACGATCAGTACGGCGACCGCGACGCTCAGCAGCACGACGTTCACCACGGCGAGCAGGATCGCCGCCCACGGATGCCGCCGGACGAAGTCCCTCACGATGTCACCTCCAGATCCTCCGCCGGCAGTCGCCACGGCCGGAACGGATGTCCGTCCGCGTCGAACACGCGGGAGAACAGTTCGTAGTACTCGAGCCGAAGAGCCTGAATGCCGGCGACCAGCGCCTCCAGGGCGAAGGCGATGCCCGTGCCGACGACCAGCAGGAGACCGGCGCCGGCCCGGCCCGACGCCGTACCGGCATGCCACAAGGCGACGGTCCCGGCCCAGACGATCGCGCCGAGCGCGGCGTGGGTGAGGCCGAACGCGGCCAGCCGGGCGAAGGAAACGATGTTCGAGCCGAGCCGGACGACGACGTCGAACAGTTCGACCGCGGCCTGCGCGACGCCGGCGCCCCCTCCTCCGGACGCGGCGAGCAGACCGATGAACGTGAGCACCAGTCCGACGACCGCGAACAGGATCGCCCCGATCAGTACTCCGCCGCTGTCGAAGTAGATGCCGCCGACCACACCCCCCAGGGCGAGGAAGAGCAGGGCTCCGGCGACCCCTGTGCGGGCGTACAGGGCGTAGCCCCATCCGCCTTCGCGGAAGCGGTTCACGATGCCCAGCGCGTACGCGCCACCCAGCAGAACCGCGCCGGCCCCGATGGCGGTCAGCAGCAACGGGACGATGTCGTCGACGGGTGACAGCCACACGACCGGTACCAGGCCGGTCGGCCCGAACATCTCGCCGTACAGCACACCGAAGAACATGCTCGCGACGCCGGCTCCGGCGAGGAACGGCCAGGCCGGCCGGAGCTTGGTCAACCGGGCGAAGCGCCCACTGCGGACCATCGCGGCACCGAGCAGCAGGAGCAGTCCATGACCGACGTCGCCGAACATCATCCCGAACATCGCCACGTAGGCGATGCCCGCGATCGTGGCGGGGTCGACGTCGGCATACGGGACGGTGGTGTACGTGCCCACGAGCACCTCGAACGACTGTCCGCGGCCCGTCTGCCGCAGCAAGGTCGGCGGTTGCACGCCGAGCGGCAGCGGAAGTGGTACGGCGGCGCCACCGACGGGCGCCAGCACCTCGCTCACCTCGGGCAGTGTGGCTGCCGGAGTCCAGCCCAACAGCGCTGTCACCGGTCCGTGATCGACCGCCTGCGCTGTCCGTCGCCGCAGCTCGAGTTCGCGGGCTGACCATTCGGGACGACGGTCCGCGACGACAGCGATCTCCGTCTCGGATCCGACTGGATCCAGCTCGACGACACCGACGGCGCTCAGTCGATCGAGCAGCTCACGGTCCTGCTCGATCGGAACGACCAACGCGATCCGCTGCATCCGGACCGGCCGCACGGCGTCACGCCACGACATCGAGCACCTCCCCCGGACCGGCGCCGATCGACGCGTCCCCGAGGGCGACCCGCACCCGCCAGCCGTCGACAGCAAGCACAGCCACAGCCCCGAGGAACGGCTCCATCCCCGTCGTTCCCTGCCGCAGCAGGCGAAACCCGTCGGACTCGATCCGGGCCGCCAGGCCGGCTTCGGCCCGCCAGAGATCGGCAGGTTCGCCGACCCCCTCGAGGACCCAGCGTCCCGCCGCCGGAATCGCTGCCCGGAGGCTGTCCACCGACCGTGCGTGCACCCATTCGGTGCCGACCAGGGGCGCCGCCGCCGGCACTGTCCAGGCAGCACTCGTTGCCGCCAGCATCTGTCTGGCGATCACCAGGACCGCCGCGCCCGTCACCCACGTGACCGTCGCCGGCGCCTCGCTCGCGATCCTCCTGAGCCAGCGCAGTACCAGCAGGTCGTGCAAGCCATCGGGTGTCGTGTCGCCCGGATCACCCCACGACGACCTCGCGAGAGCAGAACGAAGGTCCTGCGGCGAGGTCGTGACCGCGATCCTCGGCCAGGACAGCGCGAGGCTGCCGAGTTCGTGGTACGGGCGGCGCCGTCCCGGTTCGGCCAGCGTCCGGGCGTGCGCCTCGATGTTCGCCAGCTCGTACCGCGCGCCGAGCGCCCGCGCCAGTCCGGCCGCCGACTGCGGCAACCAGCCGCACAACACCCGCAACTGCCACAACTCCGCACCCGCGACGAGCCACTCGGCCTCCGGCAGGCTTGTGCCCGGCGAGGCGGCTCGCGCGTACGCCGTACCGCTGAGTCGCCCCAGGGCGTCGGCGAGGCCGGGGGCGAGGGCGAGCTCCCGGGCCGCGGCCGCCCCGAGGCACCGGCGGGCCATGGCCCTCGCCCGGACGGTCGCCGCCACCCAGCCCGCGCTCATAGCTCCACGCCGGCCTCGGCTCGAACGCGTTCCAGGACGAATTCCACCAGCCTCTCCATCCGCTGCGCCGCGCCGTCCCTCAGCAGCGCGGCCTGCGCGGTCGCGGCGGCCAGAGGCTGATCCGCCGCCCTGCCGCCACGGGCTCGCACGGCGGCGGCTGCCTCAGCCTGCTCGCCCACCGCCCGCTTCCGCGCATCGGAGATCAGCCCGGCAGCGTCGGTTCGCGCCGTCGCGACCATCCCGTCGGCCCTTCGTGCGGCCCGCGCGCGAATGTCCTGGCATTCGGCGATCACATCGTCGAGGGCCTCGAACACGGCGACGAGCTCCGCCGGCACCCCGCCGCGACTGTCGACCGGTACGCCGACCGGACCGGCACCGCCCGGCGTGCCGACAGGACGGAAGCGGTGCAGGCGATCCAGCAGCGTGCTCATCGCGACCCCCGTCCGGCCGGCCGACTGGTTGACACGCCTTGATCGTCACCCGCGCGGTCCCAGGCGGCCCAGGGCCCAAGGTCCCGTCCAGCCCGGCAACGGGCCCACCGCGACGGCACCGTCCAGCCGACTTCGGCACGCCCGGTCCCCTCGCAGTGAGTAGTACCTCGGTACGACGTGGGGATCGGAAATCAGGCCGTGGTACGACGGTTCGCGGGGTGCCCGTTCCTAGGTTTGACAGCGAGGGCGGCGGATGGTCCGTCGCCCGCGAGGCGAGGGCGGCGGGATGATCGAGGCACGACAGCTGACCAAGCGGTACGGCGAGACGATGGCGGTCGACGGACTGGACTTCACGGTCCGGCCGGGATCAGTGACGGGTTTCCTCGGGCCTAACGGCGCGGGCAAGTCAACGACGATGCGGATGATCATCGGGCTCGACGCTCCGACTGCCGGAACGGTGACCGTGAACGGCAAGCACTACCGCGATCACTCGGCTCCTCTCCAGGAGGTCGGCGCCCTGCTGGAGGCGAAGTCGGTCCACCCGGGCCGATCCGCCTTCAACCATCTGCTCGCGCAGGCCTACACCCACGGCATCCCCCGCAGGCGCGTCGAGGAAGTCATCGAACTCACCGGCCTTCAGACCGTGTCCCGGAGGCGCGCCGGCGAGTTCTCGCTCGGCATGGGACAGCGCCTCGGCATCGCCGCCGCCCTGCTGGGCGACCCGGCGACGGTGATGCTCGACGAGCCCGTGAACGGTCTCGATCCCGAGGGCGTGCTCTGGATCCGCAACCTGCTCACCGGGCTCGCCGCGGAAGGCCGGACCGTCTTCGTCTCCTCGCATCTCATGAGTGAGATGGCGCTGGTCGCCGACCGGCTGATCATCGTCGGCCGCGGCCGGCTGCTGGCCGACACCAGCGTCGAGGAGCTCGTCCGCGAGGCCGGCGGCGACACGGTACGGGTCGCCACCGCGGATCCCGCGAAGCTGCGCGACGTACTGATGGGCCCGGGCGTCGAGGTCGTCGGACAGGCTGGTTCCGAAGAGCTCGAGGTCACGGGTATGTCGGCCCGGGCTGTCGGCACTGCCGCGGCCGAGCACGGCATCGCCCTGTACGAGCTGACCACCGTCAAGGTGTCCCTGGAGCAGGCGTTCATGGACCTGACCCGGGACACCGTCGTCTACCACGGCACCACCGAGCTACCGGAGCGTGCAGCATGACCGTCGCCACCTCGTCGCGCGCGGCCGACGGACGCGCGGCAACCGCCAAGCCGCAGTACCGCGTCACCGGCCCGCGAGTCCTTCGCTCGGAGACGGCCAAACTCTGGTCGCTGCGCTCCACCTGGATCACCCTGGCACTCGGCCTGCTGTTCCTGGTTGCCTTCGGCACCATTGCCGCCGTGCGCTACCACTCGAGTCTCACCTCCGGCCGGCAACTCGACCCGGACTTCGCGCATGCCACCACGCTGAGCCTCGCGCTGTTCGGCGTACCGCTGTCCCAGTTGGCGCTCGGCGTTCTCGGTGTCCTGGTCACCGCCGGCGAGTACTCGACCGGCATGATCCGGTCCACGCTCGCCGCCGTACCCCGACGGCTGCCCGTGCTGTGGTCGAAGGCCGCCGTGTACGGCGTGGTCGCACTGCTGATCGCCTTCGTGGGTACTTTCGTCGCGTTCCTCGTCGACAGCGGAATCCTCACTGGAACTCCGGCCGCCCTGACGATCTCGCATTCCGGTGTCGTCCGGAGTCTGCTCGGCGCAACCCTCTATCTCGGGCTGATCGGCGTGATCGGGGTCGCCCTCGGTGCCATGCTGCGTTCGGTCGCGGGCGCCATCTCCGCGCTGGTAGGAGCCCTGATGCTGGTACCCGGGCTGATCTCGCTGCTCCCGACCGCGTGGCACAACGCGATCCAGCAGTACCTGCCGAGCGAAGCGGGCCAGGCGATGTACGCGCTGCATCAGGCCCCACACACTCTGTCGCCGGGGGCCGGACTGCTGGTCTTCGCCGGTTGGACGGCACTCGCGCTCGCCGGCGGCGCCTGGCGCCTCGCACGGAGCGACGCCTGAGCGCCAACGCCGAAGCTCCGTGTTGATCGACGGTCACAATGGAGACGTGACGGTGACCGGCGACGATTCGCAGGCGCCCCCGCTCGTGCCGATGGAGCCGATGGCGCCTGCCGCGGCTGATCCGGACCCGCTGTGGCAGCACCCGCTGGTGTTGCGCCTCGGCCGGATCGGCCGACGACTGCGCCGTGCCGACGACAAGCGACCGTGGCTGCTCGACACGCTGGTGGTCGTCGTCGCGTTTGTGTTGTTCTGCCTGCCCGATCTCCTGCGCGGCGGTGGCCCGCGTGAGCTCAACGGCGCGTTCGGTCCGGTTCCGCGCTGGGAGATGGCTGCGTTGCAGGCCGGGCTGATCCTGCCGCTGTTCCTGCGCCGGCGCGCGCCGATGACCGCGTTCCTGCTGATCGCCGCGGTCTTCGCCGTCCAGTGGTCGCTCCCCGTCTTCCTCCGTGCGGATGTCGCGTTGCTCATCGCGCTCTACAGCCTCACGCTGCACAGCTCGCTGCGCCGGCTGTTGTGGGCGTGCACCGTGACTGTCGGCGTACTGAGCTTGGCCCTGGTCAGGATCTCCGCCTTCGCCTCGGTGGCCGAGGTCGCGTTCCTCCTGATCTGTGCGTCGACCGCCGCGGTCGCGCTCGGGCTGGTGGTTCGGATCAGGCGGTCACAACTCGCCGGCCTGCGCGATCGAGCGGCCCGGCTGGAGATCGAGCGCGACCAGCGCAGCATGCTCGCCGTCGCCGCCGAGCGGGAGCGGGTCGCACGGGAGATGCACGACATCCTCGGACACAACCTGTCGGTCATCATCCGGCTCGCGGACGGCGGAGCGTACGCCGCCCGCGTCAATCCGGACCGCACCGCGCAGGCGCTCACTCTGATCGGCGAGACGGGACGTGAGGCCTTGAACGATCTGCGGAGAACTCTCGGCGGCCTCCGCGACGAGACCGCCGTACCGGATCTCGCGCCGCAGCCAGGGATCGCCGACGTGGACGCGCTGTGTGAACGGATCCGTGCCGCCGGGCCCGAGGTCGTCTACCGCACCGTCGGCGAGCTCCCCTCGGATCGCGGTCTCCAGTTGGCGACGTACCGGATCGTCCAGGAAGCACTGACCAACTCGCTCAAACACGCCGGCCCCGGCACCGAGGCACGCGTGAGCCTCGAAGTCGCGGATCAGCGCCTGCGCATTCTGGTCGAGGACAGCGGCCCGGCGTCCGGCTTCCGGCCCACGGCCGACACAGGCCCCGGCCAGGGACTGATCGGGATGCGGGAGCGCGCCGCCCTGTACGGCGGAACGGTCCTGGCCGGTCGCTCCGGCTCGGGTGGATGGACCGTCCGGACCGAACTCGAACTCCTCCCTGCCCAGGAGCGGACACCATGACCACAGTCCTGATCGTGGACGACCAGCCACTGCACCGGCTCGGCCTCCGGATCCTGCTCGAATCGGTGGACGAGACGCAGGTGGCGGGCGAAGCCGGAAACGGGTCCGAGGCGGTCCGCCGTACGGCCGAGCTGCGTCCCGATGTCGTCCTGATGGACATCCGGATGCCCGGTATGGACGGCATCGAGGCGACCCGCCAGATAGTGGCCAATGGCAACAGGTCACGCGTGCTGGTGCTGACGACGTTCGACCTCGACGAGTACGCCCACGCGGCACTCCGTGCTGGAGCGAGTGGCTTCCTCCTGAAGGACGCCCGCCCGGAGGAACTGCTCGGCGGTATCCGCGCGGTCGCGGCCGGAGACGCGATCATCGCGCCGGCCATGACGCGCCGGCTCCTCGACACCTACGCGCACCACCTGCCACGTTCCACCCGGGACCAGGACCACGATCACGCGAAGATCCACGCCCTCACCGACCGGGAACGCGAGATCCTGGTCGCCATCGCCCGCGGCTGGACCAACCCGGAGATCGCCGAGCGCCTCCACCTCTCCGAGTCCACGGTCAAGACCCACGTCGGCCGCGTTCTCGCGAAGATCGGCGCCCGCGACCGCGTCCAGGCCGTCATCTTCGCCTACGACATCGGCCTCGCCTCCCCGAACCCGTCGTAGCCTCGCGAACTCGACGGGCGGCGGCTCAGCGTCCGCTCAGGTCGGGCTGCGTACCTTCGGGCGCATGGCTGTGGACCGGCGGACCGTGCTGAGATCGGCGCTACTGGCGATGGGCACGGGGGCCACCGCCGCCTGCTCGACCGACGACAACGCGGACAGTCCGGCCGCCCCATCGACCACCGAACCGACGAGCACCTCGGCAGAACCGACGACTCCCCCACCGAGGTCGCAGGCACCGTCTCCGAGCGCTCCCGCGAGAGCAGCCGCCGCCGTCGAGATCAGCCACGGACCGCGCACCGTCCACGAAGTGGCGCTGACCTTCCACGGCAACGGCGACCCGGCGCTGGGCAACAGACTGCTGGACCTGGTCGAACGGTCCGGAGCGAGGGTGAGTGTGCTTGCCGTCGGCACCTGGCTCGTCGCACATCCCGAGATGGCGTCCCGGATCCTGAAGGGCGGGCACGATCTCGGCAACCACACGATGCACCACAAGCCGATGCGCAACCTCGACTCGGCCCAGGCCCACCGCGAGATCGGCGACTGCGCGACCGTGTTACGCCGTACGGCGAAGAGCCCCGGCCGCTGGTTCCGCGCCTCGGGCACGCAGCAGACGACACCGCTCATCCGGTCGGCCGCAGCCGCGTCGGGCTACTCCACCTGTGTCTCGTACGACGTCGACGGTCTGGACTGGCAGGACCCGCCCGCGGCAACCGTGGTCAAGGCCGTTCTCGACGGAGTCCGGCCGGGATCGATCGTCAGCCTGCATCTCGGACATCCGGTCACCGTCACCGCACTGCCACGCATCCTGTCCGGTCTGACCGCCAAGCGGCTCGAGCCGGTCACGTTGAGCCAGCTGCTGCGATGAAGCAGGCGTACGTCGTCGCCGCGCTCCTGCTGCTGACCGCGACCGCGTGTACCACCGGCGCACCAGCCCTCTCGCCGCACCCGTCCGTCGCATCCTCCCCGGCAATGACCCCGGCAACCACCCCGCAGCCGAGCATCAAGCCTGCGTCCAAGCCGACGCCGCATCTGCTTCCTGGCATGCCTCCGCCGGTGTCGACGACCGATGTGTGGGCCGCCGACCGGCCGGGCCGGTTCTCCCCCTCGGTACGCCGGATGCCGGTCCGCATCTACGTCCCGAACAGCGGCAGCAACACGGTGACCGAGATCGATCCACGGACCTACAAGGTGATCCGCACGTTCCGCACCGGCCGGGAGCCGCAACACGTCGTACCGTCCTGGGATCTGAAGACGCTGTGGGTCAACAACGACCTGGGCAACAGCCTGACCCCGATCAATCCGCTCTCCGGCCTGCCCGGTCGTCCGGTCGCCGTCCACGACCCGTACAACCTCTACTTCACTCCGGACGGCAAGCACGCCGTGGTGATGGCGTCGAACGACAGGCAGTTGGTGTTCCGCGATCCGCACACAATGGCTGTCCAGAAGACCGTTCCGGTGCCGTGTGCCGGGGTGAACCACGCGGACTTCTCCGCCGGCGGTACGACGTTCCTCGTGTCCTGTGAGTTCTCCGGGCAGCTGCTCGTCGTCGACACCGCCGCGGAGAAGGTCGTCCAGGTCCTCCGCCTACCGGCCAACGGGATGCACAAGCCGATGCCACAGGACGTGAAGCTGTCACCGGACGGATCGGTGTACTACGTCGCGGACATGATGACCAACGGCGTCTGGGTCCTGTCCGCCCACCGACCCGTGACGATCCGCGCCTTCATCCCGACCGGACTCGGTGCACACGGGCTGTACGTCACGCGGAACTCCCGGGACCTGATCGTCACCAATCGGGGCGAGGGATCGATCTCGCTGATCGACTTCACCGGCGGGAAGGTCGTCAAGAAGATCCGGATCCCCGGTGGCGGCAGCCCGGACATGGGCGGGGTCTCGCCGGACGGCCAGGTCCTGTGGGTCAGCGGACGCTACAACTCGGTGGTGTACGCGATCCGGCTCAGCACCGGCAAGCTGCTGGCGAGGATCCCGGTCGGCAACGGGCCGCACGGACTGGCCGTCTTCCCCCAACCCGGCCGCTACTCACTCGGCCACACCGGCATCTTCCGCTGATCGACCACGAGACCAGCGATCACGACCGGATCCAGTCGACGGCGACTTCGTCAGCGGGCGTACGGTTCCAGGGCGGCGAGGACTTCGTTGAGGGCTTCGGTGCTGGAGGGGTGGGTCCAGATTCCGTTGAGCAGCTCGTCGGCGGTGGTTCCGGTGCGGATCGCCAGTGCGACGAGGTTCACGAGCTCCTGCGAGTCGATGCAGAACAGCGACGAGCCGAGGACCTTCCGGGTGGCCGCGTCCACGGTGAACGTGATGACGCCCTCCACGTCGCCGACGATCTTGGGGCGGGGCATGGTCGCGATCCGCGCGACAGGTTCGGCGGCGTACAGGACGTCGTACCCGGCCTGTCGTGCTTGGTCCGGGGAGAGTCCGACCTGGGACAGCGGCGGCGTGATGAAGGTGGTGGTCGGTACGGCGATCCGGTCGGCTGTTGTGCGGCCGCCGGCACCGCACAGTTGGCTCCAGACGATGCGGTAGTCGTCGAGCGAGATGTAGGTGAACTGCGGCCCACCGTTGATGTCGCCGACGGCGAAGACCCCGTCGACCGACGTACGCAACCACTCGTCGACGCGCACGAACCCGTTGCGGTCGGTCGCGATTCCGGCCGTGTCGAGGCCGAGGCCGGCGGTGGCCGGCGTACGCCCGACGGCGAGGAGAACGGCGTCGGCGCGCAGGTCGCCGTCGTCGAGCCGCACGCTCAGCCCGTCGGCGGTGTGCCGGATCCCGCGTACGTCGGTTCCGCCGCGCAGCGTGATGCCACGCCGGGTGAGGACGTCGCGGACAGTCTCGGCGACCACGGGCTCGGCCCTCGGGAGGAAGGTGTCCTGGGTGTCGAGCACGGTGACATCCGACCCGAAGTGCTGGAACATGTTCGCGAACTCCAGCCCGACGTACCCGCCACCCACGACCACCAGCCGGCGCGGGAAGGGATCGGCGTGCTGAATCGTGGTCGAGTCGTACACGCCGGGCAGATCGACGCCCGGGATGTCGGGTCGGGTCGGTGTCGCGCCGGTGCCGATCACGATGTTCTGCGCGGTCACGACAACGTCGCCGTCCGCGGTGTCCACGGTGACTTCCTTCGGGCCGGTGAACCGCGCGCGCCCGTCGATCAGGGTGGCGAGTCCGTCGAGCATCGCGTAGTTCGCCGCGTTCAGCTTGCCGATCAGCGCGTCGCGGTCCGCCACCGCCGCAGCGAAGTACTCCGCCGGATCGTCGGTTGCGCGTCGCGTCTCGGCGGACACGATCAGATCCTTCGTCGGTACGCAGGCCACGTTGATACACGTCCCGCCGTACATCGCGGGGTCCTGCTCGACCAGCGCCACCGACCGGCCGTCCAGCGCGCACCGCCGAGCGAGCGTCTTGCCCGCCTTACCCCACCCAACCACCAACAGATCAACAGAAAGCGGTGACCCCATGTCTGCTCCTTCCGGTCGGTCCAGGCTACGACCGGGGACATCGATGGGTCTGTCTCCGCCGCGCGGACAGGTGTAGCGTCGACTGGGTCCGGCTTGAACCAGGAAGAAGAAGCTCATGGCAGAAGACCAGGTCAGGGCCAACCTCAAGGGGATGGACGATCTCGACTTCACCGGTTGGAACAACGCGGACTGGGACGGCGTGTTCGCACACCACCACACGGACGACGTACTCGTGGACTGGAAAGGACAGACACCGACCCACGGGGTCGCCGAACACATCGCCGCGATGAAGGCGTACGTCGACTCCGCCGGAGGGACGCCGCCGCAGATCACGTCGCACCCGATCGCCTTCGGCTCCGGCGACTGGACGTGCGTGATCGGGGAATTCGAGGGCGGCGGCCGAATGGTCACGGTCGCCAAGTGGGTCGACGGCGCCATCGCCGAGGAGTACATCTGGTCGTGACGGCGACCGGCAGGCGCATGATGTGGGGATGGACAGAACAGCGGTGACAGCGGTCCTCGGTCGGCTCGATCTCGTCCGCCCCTGGCAGGAAGACTTCTACCGCGACCTGCACGCGCACCCCGAGCTGTCGCATCAGGAACGCCGTACGGCGGCCAACGTGTCCGCCCGCCTCGCCGAGACAGGCTATGACGTCCACGAGAACATCGGTGGCACCGGCGTCGTCGGGATCCTCCGCAACGGCACGGGCCCCACCGTGCTGATGCGCGCCGACATGGACGCCCTCCCGGTCCTCGAGCAGACCGGTCTGCCGTACGCCAGTACGCGGACTGCTGACGACGGCACAGCCGTGATGCACGCGTGTGGTCACGACGTCCACGTCACCTGCCTGCTCGGCACCACCGCCCTGTTGGCGCAGTCGCCCGAGCAGTGGTCCGGCACGCTGGTTGCCGTGTTCCAACCGGCCGAGGAGACCGCTGACGGCGCCAAAGCGATGCTCGACGGCCACTTGACCTCGCTCGTCGGCAAGGTCGACGTCGCCCTCGCCCAACACGTGCTCCCGCTCCCGGCAGGCCAGGTCGGCACCCGGCCGGGCCCGGTCCTGTCCGCCGCCGACAGCATGCGAATCGTCGTCCACGGGCGCGGCGCCCACGGCTCCATGCCGCAGGCCGCCGTCGATCCGGTCGTCCTCGCCGCGATGATCGTCGTACGGCTGCAGACGGTCGTCGGCCGCGAGGTCGCGCCCGGGGATACCGCCGTACTGACCGTCGGAAGCCTTCAAGCCGGTACCAAGAGCAACGTGATCCCCGATCACGCGGTACTTCAGCTGAACGTCCGGACGTACGACGAACGCACGCGCGCCACCGTCCTCGCCGGGATCGAACGGATCGTCCGCGCCGAGTGCCAAGCCTCCGACTCGCCGAAGGAGCCGGAGTTCGAGCTGTTCGACCGCTACCCGCTCACCGACAACGACGCCGAGGTCACCTCGCGGGTCTCCGCCGCGTTCGCGGACTTCTTCGGCGACGGTGCCGGTGTGCTTCCCCAGCAGAGCGCGAGCGAGGACTTCAGCGACATCCCGAACGCCCTCGGCACGCCGTACAGCTATTGGGGAATCGGCGGCATCGATCCGGACCGCTACCGGGCCGCCGAGGCTGCCGGGCGGATCGCACAGGACATTCCGGTGAACCACTCGGCGAACTTCGCGCCAGTCCTCCAGCCGACCCTCGACACCGGTACCCAAGCCCTGGTCGTCGCCGGCCTCGCCTGGCTGCGATGAGTACGGCCGAACGCGGAGTCGCCGCGGTGGTGTTCGACCTCGACGGCGTACTCATCGACTCGGAGCCCGTGTGGGAACAGGTCCGCCACGACCTGGTCGACGAGTACGGCGGCCGGTGGCCGGCGGACGCGCAGACCCAGCTGATGGGCATGAACACCCAGGAATGGGCTCGCTACCTGAGCGAGGACCTGGGTGTCGGCCTGCCGTCTGACCAGGTCGCCACAGTGGTGATCGACCGGATGGCCGCCCGCTATGCGCAGCAACTGCCTCTGATACCAGGCGCCGACAGTGCGCTCCGGCGTATCGCCGCCCGGTGGCGTTTGGGACTGGCGAGTTCGTCGCCGCGCCGACTCATTGACAGCGTCCTCGCGGCGGCCGGGTGGGATGCCCTGTTCGAGGCCACCGTGTCCACTGAGGAAGTGGCCAGAGGGAAGCCTGCACCAGATGTCTATCAGACGGTCATCGGTCAGCTCGGCCTGCCGGCCACGGCCTGCGTCGCGATTGAGGATTCGAGCAACGGACTGCGGTCGGCCGCCGCTGCAGGTCTGCTGGTGATCGCCGTTCCGCGTCCGCGGTACCCGCCGGCACCCGACGCGCTCGCACGCGCAGCGACGCAGCTGACGAGCCTTGACGACCTCACAGTCGCCAGCATTGAGCGGACCGCCCGCCAGGGCTAGAGATGTCGTGGCCGACCAGGTTGGCTCGCCGCGCGCGAGTCCGGTAGACAAGGCCGGTGAGTACTGTGTCGTCGACCTTCCTGGTTCTGGACCTTACCGGCACGTTCGCGTTCGCCCTCAACGGCGCACTGACGGCGCTGCGGGTCGCCCGGGTCGACATCGTCGGAGTGGTCACGCTCGGCATGTTCACCGCGCTGGGCGGCGGGATCGTCCGCGACATCCTTCTCAACGCGCTCCCGCCGGCGACCTTCAGCGACTGGCGGTACCTGACGGTGGCTGCCGTCGGCGGCCTCGTGGCCTTCTTCTTCGGCCGCCGCCTCGACCGGCTCGCCAAGCCGATCCTGCTGCTGGATGCTGCCGGGCTGAGCCTGTTCGCCGTCAGCGGCGCACTCAAGGCGCTCGAGTACGACGTCGGCTTCGGCCAGGCGGTCATCCTGGGCACGATCACCGCTGTCGGCGGCGGAACACTACGAGACGTCCTGATCCGCGAGATCCCGTCCGTGCTGACCAGCGGCCTGTACGCGATCCCCGCCCTGGTCGGCGCGCTGGTGGTGGTCACCGCCGAGCGATTGGGTGCGCCGACGCTGCCGGCCGCGATCGCCGCGGCGGCCGTCTGTTTCATCATCCGGATGCTCGGCGTCCGCTACGCCCTCAACGCCCCCAGCCCGCCGGGCAGCAAGCGCGCACCATGACCTCCGGACGACGGATCAGGCCACGAAGTCGATCCGATGAACACCGCCGCCGAACTCGAACGTATCTCCTGCTCGAAGGCCCCTGAGCGAGGAGTAGATCGGCGCATCGGACGAGATCCCCTCATAGCTGACGCCGTCACAATCGAACGCCCCCACCGCTACGCCCACGACGTAGCGATCGCCGTCGAAGCCGACCAGTGCGCCAGGAGACACGACAGTCTCAGGCCCGAAGTCGAGCGCTTCGACCTGCTTCAGGAGTTCTGCCTGATGTCGCTCCGCGCTCGCGGAGAGTCCCCCCAGGTCACCCGCCTCGTCAGCCTGGGACTGATCGTCGACCGAGTACGCCGAATCCGGGTCAAGCCGCGCCGCCGAGTCTTCAGCCGCAACATTCGCTCTGGACTTTCGAAGCTCCTCTCTGACCTGAGCAATGAGCGCTTCCCTGACCCGTCGCTTCGCAGTCTCATCCATAAGGCCCTCCGGCACCGGTCGCAGATACCTCCACCGTACGCACCAGAAGCTGAACCTCTCAGGTGTCGGGGAGGTCGATTCGGGTGATGGACAGGGTTCCGTCCGGGGCCAGGTCGTTGAACAGTACGGCCGAGCCGTCGGGGGTGAAGATCGGATGCGGGTGCGCGGGATGGCGGGTCGCGCGGGTACGGGCGAGTGGGAGCGTGCTGCCGTCCGTGAGGTCGACGAGCAGGATGTCGGAGATTCCGTCGGCGTTCTCCCATCCCTTGCCAGGACGATCCGCGGGCCCGGACGTGTCGACCACGGCGCGCCGTCCGTCACGGCTGATGTCGCAATGCCAGTAGCGATCGCCGCGGGACAAGAGTCGTCCGGCAGGGTCGTCCGGAGATGCCCAGTACAAGCCACGAGGGCCGTTCGGACTGACGCCGTACGCCACGACGACCGCACCTACGGCGTGGTGAGCCCATCGCTCGTGTCCGAAACACACGCCTTCCGGCTGCCGAAGTACGCATTGCCCCTCCGGCAGCTCAACAGCGTGTCGAGCCCACACCCGATCCGGCACGGACTTGGTGGGTCCTTCGTGGGAGTACCCGATCCACGCCGGATCGGCCGGGCAGTAGTGGGCATGATTCGCCCACCACTCGCGAGTCTGCAGCTCGCGGATCCGCCCCGTCCCGACGTCGACCTCGAGCAGCGTGTACTCCCCCGGCGCCTCCTGTGAGACCAGCACTCGATCACCTGCAGGGCTGATGCTGACCAGCCCCTGCAGCGCACGGCCCGCAGGAGCTCGGTACAGCATCTCCGGCGCCGCCGTTCGGTCGGCGAGATCCATGATGTGCAGGACTCCGTCCCAGGTCCCGGCGAGGCGCTCGGCATCGCGGGCCACGTCGAACCACACCGTCCCCTCCTGCCGGGCCTGGGCCGGTACGGCGCACAGCTCGCGCACGTCCGCGTCACCAGGCTCACGCCACGGCACGCTGACGAAGCCGGTCGCCGAACGATCGGCATCCCACCGGACGACCACCAGCCGCTCTCCGTCCGCGTGAAACCCGCCGGCGTGCGGATAGGTCAGGTGTGCGCCCGTGGCCACGCGGATCGCGTCGGTCATCCTGCGTCCTTTCTCGGTGCTTACGAGTACCGGATGGTTCTCCTAACTGGTGAAGGTTCCCGGCAGGAACAACGTCGTGGTCTTTCCGGTGACGATCCCGCTCGCCCATTGCATGGCGCCGACCCGCCCGGCGCCGTCGTTCTCGTTCAGAGCAAGGGAGATCGCCACCGGCCCGGCCGGCTGCGTCGTGAACCCGAGCGCCGCCCACGGCAGCTTCACCTGGTACTTCGTGACGCCGTCGGCGCGGGTGATCACGGCAGTTGCTCCTGGTGTGGCGCCGGTCGGGCTACCGTCCGACGTACCGAACGTGTACACGGCCGGACCGGTCGGCAGCAGGGCCGCACCGATCTCGGTAGAGGTGGCGTTCTCTCCCGGCAACCCGTTGCTGATCGCGAACTGCAGGCTGTCGCCGCGCCACAGGTTGGGCGCGGTCTCCGTCTGCGCGAAGACATCGTCGGTGACGTCGGTGTTGATCGTCAGACCAGTCGCGTCGTACTGGAAGTTCGCCTTGCCCGACAGGTCCGCGGCGCCTCCCCACGGGCGGGAGAAGGCGATCCAACTGGCATCGTTGGCCAGGTCGATCGAGCTCTGCGGAGTTGTTGCCGAAGGCACGATCGGATCGAAGGCCGTGGTGCCCTTCACCGAGACCTTGTCGCCGTCGGACGTCGTCAGATCGACGGTGTATGCATACGGCTTCCATGGCTGCAGACCGGTCAGCGGGATGCTGATCGTCTCCTGCTTGCCCGGTGCGATCGACTGGCCGGCGCCTGCGGTCCCCTTCTGACCGCCGATGGTCCAGCTCAGTTCCTGGATGGTCGCGGCCGTACTTGCCCGGGTGTTGGTCAGCTCGATACCGAGAGCAGTCTTCAGATCCGGGGTGAGCTGTGGAAGCGCCCGGATCCTGGTAGCCGGCTCGACGCTGGTCCACGTGACCAGGCGCGCGGTCGGCTTGCCGTCCCGGGAGACCGTCGCGACCAGATGCCGCAGACCGAGCGTGTCGCTCGGCGGCACCGCAACGGTGACAGTCGTGTCCTTGCCAGGCGTCACCAGAACGCTCTCCGTCTGACCCGCCACCGTCACCTGCCGCGGGCCGAGGTTGCGCGGGCTTCCTTTCAACGTGACAGTGACAGCGGTCGGCTCTTGCGAGTTCGACGGATTCGCGGCCGTGGCCGTGAGTTGCGGCGCCGCCTGCTGGGAGACGGCCGTCGCGGAGCCCTTGACGAACACCGGGTCCTGATCGACCGTCAGGCTCACGACACCGGCCGTCGGAGTCAGCGTGGTCGTGTGACCGTACATGTCGGTCACCTGCAGCGGGCTGGTGGTGCTCAGGTTGACCGACGAGGTACCGCTCGTGGTCGACCACAGAACGCGCGTGGTCGCAGCGCCGGAGCCGTACCGGTACGAGTACAACGGCGCGGTCAGGTTGTCGCGGCCGCTGTAGGCCAAGCCGCTCAACGCGCGGATCGTGGTCGCCTTCGCCACCAGGGCCGGCTTCGGCGCCATGCCGGCGATCGGTCCGGCGGGTGCCTGCAGGAGGCCGAAGGTCGATTCCTTGTCGTCCAGGTTCGTGCCGTCGTTCAACGCGTCGTACCAGTAGAACTGGCTCACCCCGCTCGCGATCAGCAGCGTGTCGTTGCGGATCGACTTGCGGGCCTGGTCGATCAGCGAGCCGCCGTAGCTCGCCGCGGTCGGGTAGCCCTGTTCGCTGACCCAGATCGGCTTGCCGGCGCCTCCGTGGGCATCGGCCGCGGCGCGCAGGCTCGCGACCTGGGCGTCCAGATCGCCCTCAGGACCGCCGAACGTGTAGATGTGCGCGTCGATCGTGTCCACGTAGTTCAGGCCGCCGTTGGCCAGCACCTGGTCACGGAACGAGGTGTCGCCCTTGTTCGGCCCGACATCCGCGAGGACGTTCGCGTTCGGGTTGTCTGCGTGGGTCTGTTCGTACGCCGCCTTCATCAACGGGACGAAGCACGCACCGGTGAGACCGCAGGCGCTGTCGTTGAAGCCCGACATGTAGTACTCGTTGTAGGTCCCGATGTCGTTGGTCGTGCCCGCGAAGTGCTTCAGCCACCAACTCTGGTATCTGCCGTACGCGGCCAAGCCCTCCGGTGTACTCGGCGTGTGCCCACCGTCGTAGAGCGGGTTCTTGTAGCCGGTGCCGAGCAGTGGCGTCAGGCCGTTCGCCTTGGCGTCGGCCATCATCGCGTCGTACTGCGCCGGGACCGCATAGTTGCCAGGTGACCCGGACTCGACACTGCGCCACTCCAGGCTCTCCCGGATGTGCGAGAACCCGGCCAGCGCCAGCGTGCGGATCAACGCACCGCTGAGGTCGTAGTAGTGCGCCATGTGCGTGTTCACGCCCCACTTGCCGGTCGGCGACTGGATCCCGGCAGGGAGGGGTGGGATCACCGCCAACGTCGTACCGACCACTGTCGACCCCGCTGCGAGGCGAAGGTTGTAGAAGCCCGCGCCCAGGCCCGCCACATTGATCGACCCGTTCGTTGTGTTGCCCGAGGCAACCGGAAGGTACTGGTCGTCGGTAATGCTCCAGGCCACCGAGGACGCCGTCGAGGTGAGCGTGACGTTTCCGGAACCCTGCTGGAAGACCAGACTCTGATTGGTGACCGTGATTCCGGTGGTGTCGGCGAACGAGACACTCACGGAGCTGATGCAGACCGAACTGATGACACCACCAGGCGCACTCGCCATCAGCCGGATGTCGGCGCCGTTCGCACGATTCTGGAAGTTGATGTTTGACATCCGGAACTGCGTGCTCGACCAGGCACCGGTCCCGGGGAACGTGAACCACGGCACCGGCGTGAACGCGGCACTGACGCTGTCGTACTGCGCCGTCAGTTGCTGACCCGGGGCATCGAAGTAGTTGATCGTGAGTACGGCGTCCGTCGCGCCGGCCGGAATCCGGGCGGCATCGAGGTTCAGGTAGATGTACTGGTCCTTCGGATCGTTGCTGGTCTGCCAGCACGGCACACCGAGCCGGCTCGACGCCGCGTGCTCCGGCGTCTTGTCCGCGTCCCCGGGCCAGGCAGTCACACCGTCCGCCGCCACCGGACCGGAGAACACGATCCCCGGATCACCCGCAGCCTGCGCGGGCAGCACGAGTTGGGTGGCGGCGAGCAGCCCGACGGCCACCACCGCCACTGCTTTTCGCACCGAATCAAGCATCAGCGATCCTCTCGTCGGGTGGGCGGATCTGACCGCACCTCTGCGTAGGTGGAGCAGGGAACGAAAGCGCTTTCGCAGGCGTCATCTTGCCCGGGAAGCGCTGTCCCAGCAAGACCTCGTCGCCATCTATTTCTGCCTCACAGAAGAGCTACGCCGTCTTGGACAGCGCTGTCCCGTCCACGCCGATACGATGACGAGCGTGGCGAACGAAGCGAGCGGTACGCCCCGGCTGGCCGATGTGGCCCGCGCTGCCGGGGTGTCGCAGTCCACGGCCTCCCGGGTACTCAACGGCAGCACCCGACAGGTCGCCGGCACGTACCGGGACCGGGTCCTCGCGGCGGCGAAGCAGGTCGGGTACAGCACGAACCTCGCCGCCCAGGCGATGGCGCGGGGCCGCTACCCGGCGGTCGCTCTGGTCGTCGGCGACATCCGCGACCAGTTCTTCGCGCGCATCGCCTTCGGAGCGACCCGCGAGGCGTCCCGGCGCGGCTACGTGCTGAACCTGCTGTCGACCGAAGGCGACGAGTCGCGCGAGCGCGACCTCATCGAGGAACTCCGCCGCCAGCGCCCGGAGGCGCTCGTGCTGGCCCGGAAGCGCGACACGTCCGCACGGGCGGGCTCGGGGCTGATGGAACAGCTGATCGGGTTCCAGCGCGAGAACGGCCGGGTCGTCATCGTCGGGGAACCCGCCGAGCCCGTGATGGCGATCAGGCCGCCGGATGCCGACGGGGGCAAGGCGCTGGCCACCGCTCTC
Source organism: Kribbella sp. NPDC004875 (assembly GCF_042873375.1). Taxonomy (NCBI): domain Bacteria; kingdom Bacillati; phylum Actinomycetota; class Actinomycetes; order Propionibacteriales; family Kribbellaceae; genus Kribbella; species Kribbella sp. NPDC004875. Next base: position 1,077,238 of record NZ_JBIALI010000002.1, on the reverse strand, counting down.
CTCGAACTGGGGTATCGGCGGTTCGTGCTCTTCCTCGCCGACCCCACGATCCCCTCCCAGCGCGATCGGCTCGACGGGTTCCGCGTCGGCCTGTCCGCCGGCGGAGTCGCCTTGCCGGACAGTCAGGTCTACGAGGTCCCGCAGAGCATGGCCGGCGGTGCCGCGGCCGTGAAGGAGTTCCTGGCCGATCGGGGAGACACCGAGATCATCGTCAGCACCGAGGACTCGGTTGCCTGGGGCGCGATCCACGAACTCCAGAGCCGTGGCGTGGCGGTCCCGGACGACCTGGCGATCGCCGGTTACGGCCACCGCGCCTCCAGCCCGATCGGCTACGACGCCGACTGGCTCACCACGGTCCGGTCACCGCTCGAGGAGATGGGCGCGGCCGCCATCAGCGCCGCACTCGATCCACTCGCCGTCGACATCCCGACGCCAACCCCCGAAGTACACCTCGGCCCCAGCACCCCGGCCCGCTACCCGAGTGTCCGCCACTAGCTGCCCCGAGCCTGTCCATGGTGTCGCCATGAGTAGCCAATCGCGCCCCGTCAGCTCAGCCGTGGTTGCAGGTGCACGGGCCGTCTCCGCAGCAACTCGACGACTCCGGCGCCGTAGACTTGCCACCCTCCGAGGCCCCGGGAGCGGCGCTGAGTCGCAGGAGGGACCGGCCGGCCGGAGCCATCACCGGCTCCGGAGCCCGGACCGAGACGTTCTTCGCCTGCGCCGCGCGGAGTGCGAGGCGAACCGGGAGATGCTGCTTCCGGCCGGCTCGAATGCCGTTGCCGATCACTAGTACTTCGGCAAGCTCATGTGACGCGACGACAGCTGCCAGTCCCAGCACGCCGGTCGCGGCCAGGGGAACCAGGGTTACCAGAATCCCACCGGACAGCACCAGGTTCTGGGTGAGGATCCGCCTCGCCGCGCGGGCGTGGGCGATCGCGTCCGGGAGCCGGCGCAGGTCCTCTCCCATCAGCGCCACGTCTGCGGCCTCGATGGCCACATCGCTACCCATCGCGCCCATGGCGATCCCCGCGTCGGCGGTCGCCAGTGCGGGCGCGTCGTTGATGCCGTCACCGATCATCGCGACCGGACCGCGCGCCTTCAACTCGGTGACGATGCGGGCCTTGTCCGCGGGCAGCAACTCGGCGCGAACGTCCTCGATCCCGGCCTGCTCCCCGATCGCGGCCGCTGTGCGGGCGTTGTCGCCGGTCAGCATGACCACCGCGACCCCCTGATTCCGCAGCATCGCGATCGCCTCGGCGACCTCGGGCCGGATCTCGTCGCGGACCGCGACGGCACCCAGCAGCACGCCGTCGTACTCGACCAGCACCACTGTCGCCCCGGCGTCCTGGAGCCGTTCCACATCGGCGGCCAGCGAACCGGCGGCGATGAAACCGGGCTTGCCCAGCCGGGCCGGACGCCCGCCGACCGTTCCCCGGAGTCCATGCCCCGGCAGGGCCTCGACAGCTGTCCCCGGCGTCACGACACCGCCGGCCGCCAGAATCGCGGCAGCCAGCGGATGTTCGCTGCGTGTTTCCAGAGCCGCCGCGACCGACAGCACCTTCGCCTGATCCGCACCAGCCACCGCCACGACCTCGATCACCGACGGCTCGTTGCGGGTCAGCGTCCCGGTCTTGTCGATCGCGACGACCCGGATCATGCCGAGTGCCTCGACCGCGGCACCGCCCTTGAGCAGTACGCCGGCCTTCGACGCGGCGCCGATCGCCGCGACCACCGCCACCGGTACCGACAGCGCGAACGCACACGGCGCCGCCGCCACCAGGACCACCAGCGACCGCTCGATCCACACGCCGGGATCACCCAGCAGACTGCCCAGCACAGCGATCAAAGCGGCCAGCACGAGCACACCAGGAACCATCGGCTTGGCGAACCTCTCGGCCAGCCGCTGACTCGTGCCCTTACGTTCCTGAGCCTCGTGCACGATGTGGACCAGCCGCGCCAGCGAGTTGTCCTCCGACGTGGCTGTCACGGTGATCTCGAGTACGCCGACGCCGTTGACCGTCCCCGCGAACACCTCGGCGCCGGGTCCGACCTCGACCGGAACGGACTCGCCGGTGACCACCGACGTGTCCAGCGAGCTCCGCCCGGACGACACCACGCCGTCGGTCGCGATCCGCTCCCCCGGCTTCACCACGAGTACGTCCCCGAGCCGCAACTCCTCCGGCCCGACCACCACCTCGGCACCGGCGCGCTGGACGGTGGCCGACAACGGCACCAGAGTCAGTAGCGCACGCAAACCATGCTGCGTGCGCGCGACGGCGTACCCCTCGAGACCCTCGGCGACCGAGAACAGGAAGGCGAGCGTCGCCGCCTCGCCGTAGTTGCCCAAGGCAACCGCACCGACCGCGGCCAGCGTCATCAGCAGACCGACGCCGATGCGGCCGCGGAACAGGGCACGCAGCGTGCCGGGCGCGAAAGTGGCCGCGCCGACGACGAGCGCGGCCAACTCGGCAATCCGCGCGGCATCCTCGGGCAGGAAGAGTGCCGCCAGCAGCAGTACGCCGGCCACCGCCGCCGCTTGGAGTTCACGCACCTGCCAGACAGCGGCCGGCGGAGTCGCGGTGGTCTTCTCGTGCGCCGACTCAGCGTCGGTCGCGCAGCACGCGTCAGCCATCCGAGACCTGGTCGGCGCAGTCGTAGTCCTCAGGTCCGCAGACCTCGTCCGCGCCCGCTTCATGGTCGACGAGCAGAACCAGTGCGGCCAGGTCGGCCAACGCGTGCGCGAGTTTCGGATCGGCCAGCTCGTAGCGCACCCGGCGACCGATAGGCACCGTTCGCACCAATCCGCAGCCGCGCAGACAGGCGAGGTGGTTCGACACGTTTCCCCGCGTCATCCCCAGCTGATCGGCCAGGTCCGACGGGAACCCCGGCTCGTTCAGCAACGCCAGCAGCAACCGACGCCGGTTCTCGTCCGCCAGCGCGACGCCGACCCGAGCCAGCGCCGCCGCATCCACCGCGACCGCAAGTCCGTCAGTCATGCGGCAGACGGTACAGCCCATCCTGAATTAAGCCAAGACTGTATCAACCGAATCCACCCCACGCCGCCGTGGACGGGTTCAGCCGACGGCGGCAAACAGCTTGCCGATCGCGTCGAGCAAGCCGGCGGTGCCGGACTCACGCCCGGCCGCCGCGTCCGGGCCCGGACCATGGACACCGTCGAGGTACACGCCCTGCTCGGTGAACGTGAGCCGGGTCCGAGGGCCGCCCACGCCACCGACATCACCGCTGTCACCGGCCGGCTCGAACACGACAGTGGTGATCGACGTCGAGGCATGCGCCCCGTCGAGCCACATGTCGTAGGTGTAGACGATCCGCTCGTTGGGCGTGATGTCGGTATAGGTGGCACGGAACTGCGACAGCGGGCCGCCCTCGCCGTCGTACCCGTCGTCGGTGATGACACCACCGACCCTGAAGTCGTCAGTGCGGTCGGTGTAGATGAAGTCGTCGCTACCGAACCATTGTCGCTTGAGCTCTGGGTCGGCGAAGGCGGCCCACACGCGGCCGACCGCGACCGGGTACTCGCGTTCGAGCACGAATGTGGCGTGGGTCTGGGTGCGATCGGTCACGTCAGTCCTCCGGTGTCGCTTGCTGGTTGGTCAGGTAGTCACCCAGGCGGTCGAGCCGACGTTCCTGCGGGCGGCGCTGAGCCACGATCCAGGCGTTGGCCGGGACCAGTGCGTCGGGCACGAGTTGGTACGTGCGCACCCGGCCGACCTTGTCGGACGAGACGACCCGCGCCTCCTCGAGCACCCGGAGGTGCTGGACAACGCTGGGCAGCGCCATACCGAACGGCTCGGCGAGCTCACTCACCGAGGCCGGCCCACGGACCAACCGGGCGATCATCGCCCTGCGGGTACCGTCCGCCAGTGCCCGGAACATCCGGTCGAGTTCGACCTCACCACCGACCCCGTCCGAACACTTAGGCATATGCCTAAGTATTTACTCCAGACCCAAGATGTCAAGGGCCCGATCATCGACCCCCAGCCGAAGACGTCACCGCAGGGACGTCAACCGCGGTTGTAAGGCTGCACCGCCGCCTTGCTGCCGCCGATCCGCACGTTCCGGAAGTCGGAGCGGAACGTCGCGCCCGGCTGGTAGTCCTTGTACATGCCGAACTTGATCCTGAACTCGTTCTTGAAGGAGTCGTCAGCGCACCTGGAACGCGTCGCGTAGCCGAAGTACTCCTCCCGCTCGAAGAGCTTCTCCTCGACGGTCGTCGCTCCCACTGTCTTGTGGTACACCGCGATACGCCCCTTCGGCGCGCCGTCGTGGTAGGGCTCCACGTTGTACTTGATGACGAAGGAGTGCCACTCGTTGGTGCCGATGCTCTTGGTCGCCAGGGCCTTGTGGTACTCCTCGTCCATACCCGGCTCCTCGCCTCGGCGTACGAACTGGAGGTTGTGCCCGTTTCCGGCCCCGGACTGGATGCGCACGCCGCCGATCGGGTTCGCGGTGCACTGCCACAGCTGCAGCAGGTACGCCCCACTGCCCGTCACGTCGTCGACGCCCGCGGGAATGCGAACGTCGAACCCGACCCACACGTCGGTGTGGAACGGCAGGTCCCATCCCGTTGCCAACTCCGAGCGGTCCCGGAGAGTATTTCCAGCAGCGTCCTTCCAGGTGTTCTTGGCGGGGTCCTCGACGATGGCGCCTTCGTACTCGAAGTCCTTGTCCGTACGGAATGTCAAAGCCCGCGCGTCCGAGGTCCCGGTGATCTGGGGTGCTTGCCCCGCTCCCTGACACTTACCGGGAAACCAGCCGTCCCCCTCTCGGAGGTTGCCGCCGGCGCCCAACGTCGTACTGCACGCTGCGGCGTTCTCGATCGTCCAGGCCTCGCCCGCGATACCCGCCGAGTAGCTGGGCACCGCGGCTGCTGCCGCGCTGGCGGTTCGGGTGTTCGTCACTGCGGCGAAACCGACCGTGGCGCTCAGGGTTACCGCAACGGTGAGAGCCATCGTCTTTCGGGCAAGTCGCCCGGGGGCGGAGATCTGCATCTGTGTCATTCCTTCCGTGGAGGGAAACGCCGGGTTCGCTGATGCTCAGGTCAGGGTGTGTTCGAGGGCTGCGGTCGACGGGATCTCGGGGGCGGGTAGGTCTTGCCGTCGCAGGTTCTCCGCGAACGCCTTGAGGCCCGGGGTCTGGTAGACGGCGGCGGCCTCGTCGGCGAGCCAGAGGGCGGTTCGGTCGAGGTCCGAGGGCTGCCGGGGCCAGATCCATCGGCTGTCGTCGTTGGCGTGGCCGGCCCAGAAGTGGAACGCGTCGCGCAGACTGCCGTGGCCGGGTTCGGCGGGCGCGTTCCAGAGGTCGCGGCCTTCAGCAGTTGCGACTCGACAGCAGACGACGAAGGCTCGTAGACAGTAGATGGTGTAGAGCAACGAGTCGGGACGAGCCAGTTCTCTCGGGAGCGAGCCGCCGACAGCGATGTGGCGCAGCCGGATGCCGAACCGATCGAGGATCCCGGCGAGTGCGCTCCGATCATCCACGAACTGCAGGTAGCGCAGGACCTGCGCGTCCCACCAGACTCCATGGTTGTTGACCATCCGTTCTTCCTGCCGGCCGAGTTCGCTCGACCGCATCCAGTGGGTCAACTCGGCGAACCAGTCCTGCAGGAGCGGGAGGCCTTCGGTGAATCGTCCGGCCCTCACCAGGAGGTCGACGTGATCCAGAAGGTCGGTCAGGAACGTGGCCTCGATCTGCCCGATCGCCGCGCCGTCGTGCTGACCGGGCAGCGCGGCAGCATGAGCGAAGTTGGGGCGCATCGCGGTCGCCGGGTCCAGGAACCAGCGTTCGAGACGTGCCTCCGCGGCGTCGGCGTAGCGTGCCTCGCCGGTTCGGAGGTGAGCTTGCACCAGGGTGTTGACGGCCGCGGCCGTCTGCCGGAACCGCCGCTTGTCGTAGCGATCGCTCCACGCATCCGGGTTTCGCCGGCCGTCGACCCTGATGTACGGCAGACCGTCGGCCGTCTCCGGATTCGGCCAGGAATAGTTGCCGACCGAGTAGTAGTCGTGCGCGTCCCCGGCCCAGTCCGACGGCTCCCGGTCGAGGATGGAATACGGCCGACCTGCCAGGAACTCGTCGGCCTGGGCCACCAGTTGACGGCTCATTTGGGTCCCGCCTCCGAGAAGGCTTGTTCGAACTCGGCCCGGATCTTGTCCCCTCCACCGTTGCGCCACTTGGTCACAGCGGCCTTCCAGCTCGAGACGGGTGCGCGTCCAGCCAGGATGCCGTTCCGCGCATCGGTCAGGTCTTTGCCCAACTGCAGCCCCTTGGCCGCATCGGTTTCGGAGTACAGGCCCTGGGTCGGATCCGGGGCGAGGATCGGCAGCGCGGCTTCCTGGTAGTCGAAGCGGGCCTGGGCGACGTCACGCCTGCCGGGGTCGTAGATGGCCAGGGTCGGTCCGGAGACGTATCCGAACGGGACCAGCCGCAGATTCTGGCCACGCGAGTTCAGGATCGGGTCCTTGCCCTCGAACCTGAACGTCTGACCCTCGATCCCGAAGTTACGCAGCAGGTACTCGGAGGATCCGAACGGCGCGGCGAGCCAATCGAGGACCCGGAGCACCTCGCGGACCCGGTCCGGTTCGGCCTGGGTGACAGCGGTGAACGCCTGCGCCGCACTCCCCCGGGGATGGACGGGCTTGCTCGCCGAGTCGTAGCCGAACATCGGCAATGACCCGAGTTTGAAGCCCGGCACCTCGGCGCCCCACATCTCGTACTTGCTCCAGCCGGCGTACCCGCCGAAGACGATCGGGGTGGTTCCGTTGGTGAACCAGTCGTTGCGTTGGTTGTTGGTGGCAACCAGGCCGTCCGGATGGAAGACCCCGGCGTCGGCCAGCTCACGGGTGTCGGCCAGCGCCTTCTCGTACGCCTCGTGTTCGATGTTGGAGGTGAACTTCCCACCGTCCTCGATCCAGCTGCCGGGGATACCCAGAGAGGCGGTGATCATGGTCAGGGTGCTGCCCGGATCGCCGCAGGCCCAGCGGGACTTGCGCTCGTTGGTCAGCCCCTTCAGCAATGCCTTGAACTCGCCGATGTTCTTGGGCTGTGCGGGTAGTCCGGTACCGGCGACGAGGTCTGAGCGGATCCAGGCGACCGACGGGATCGGTACCCGGGCGATCGGTACTCCCCACAGGGCGTTGCCGTACACGGTCTTGCGCCACGAGTCCGTGGACAGACCCGCCAGGTTCGGATAGTCCTTGACGGCATCGCCCGACAAGTACTCGGTCAAGTCGGTGAACTTTGCCTTCAGCAACGCGGGCAACTGCTGCACCGAACCGTAGATCGACACCAGGTCGGGCAGATCTCCGCCGGCCACGGTGGTCGCGAATCGTTGGGCGTAGTCGGCAGCCGGCGCGTAGGTGATGTCGAGCTTGCCGCCAAGTCGCTTGTCGACCTCCTGCCACAGCGGATTGTCGGACTTGCCGGGCGCCACCGGGTCGAAGGTGTAGGTGAGTGCGGAGATCTGGCCACCCGACAGCGGCGGCTTACCGACCGACGCGACGGGATTCGGCGGGTACTCGAAGTACCCGCTCATGCCGAGCGGGCTTGCGCTCTTCAGCGCGGGTTCGACGCTCCCGGCCTGGGCGAACGCCGGGAGAATGTCCGCTCCGATGCGGCCGGAGGTTCCCGCCGTCGTCTTGGCGGAGCAGCCGAGAGCCGATCCGGCGGCACCGGCGACGGCTGCCGCGGACAGCCCTTTGAGCAACGTACGGCGCGAAAACGCATCCATGGTTACGGTTCCCTCCTCAGGGTGGGCGTCCGGTCGATCAGCCTTTGACGGCGCCGATCAGAAGTCCCTTGCTGAAGTGCTTCTGGATGAACGGGTAGATGATCAGGATCGGGATCACGGACATGACGAGAATCGCCATCTGGATCGATGCCTGCGGCGGCAGTGACTCGGTCGACGCCGAGAGCTCGTCCGTGCCGAGCGGCGTCTGGTTCACGACGAACGTTCGCAGCACCAGCTGCAACGGCCACTTCTCCGGAGACGGCAGGTAGAGCAGGGCAGCGAAGAACGCGTTCCAGTAGGCGACGGCGTAGAACAGGCCGACCACCGCGACTACGGCCTTCGAGAGTGGCAGCACGATGGAGGTGAGGATCCGGAGTTCGCCGGCGCCGTCGAGCTTCGCCGACTCGGTCAGCTCATCGGGAAGCTCGAGGAAGAAGGACCGCATCACGATCACGTTGAAGGCGTTGACCACCACCGGCAGGATCAACGCCGCCAGGTTGTCGATCAGGCCGAGCTGCTTGACGATCAGGTACATCGGGATCATGCCCGGATTGAACAAGAGCGTGAACAGCGTCATCAGCAGGATCGGCTTGTGCAACAGCGATCCCGGCCGCGACAGGGCGTACGCGAGCATGATGGTGCAGGCCAGCGACAGGACAGTGCCGACAGCGGTGACCGCGACCGACACGGTGAGGGCCCGCGTCACCACTCCTCCCGACAGAACGGCGCGGTACGCCGCGAGCGACGGCTCGCTGGTGAAGAGGACAAGTCCACCGCGCGCGCTGATGTCGCGTTGCGGCGCCAGACTCGTCATCACGACGGCGACGAACGGGACGATCACCGCGAGGCAGGCGACGGTCAGCAGTACACCGCGTGCCGCGGTCGCCCACCGCGGTTGCCGTCCCATCCAGGCCGGCCGATCGTCCGAGGCCGGTTGACGGTTGCGCCGAGCCCGGCGTTCAGCGGTGGTCTCCAGCAGTCCGGTCATTTCGAGTACACCCCCCGCTCCCCCATGGCGTGGGCGAGCCGGTTCGCCCCGAGTACGAGAATCACGCCGACGGCGCCCTTCACCAGGCCGACCGCGGCCGACACACCCCAGTTCCCGCCGATGATCCCGTTGTTGTAGACGTAGGTGTCGAGCACTTCGGAAGCCTGCGCGCCGACCGGACCCTGCTGCAGGAGGATCTGCTCGAAACCGACCGTGAGCGAGTCACCCAGCCGCAGGATCAGCAGCAGTACGATCACCGGCCGGATCGCGGGCAGCGTGACGTGCCACAGTTGCCGAAGCGGGCCGGCCCGGTCGATCGCCGCCGCCTCGTACAGGTTCAGGTCGACCTTGGACAGAGCGGCCAGGAAGATGATGGTCGACCATCCGGTGTCCTTCCAGATCACCTGCGACGTGATCAGCAGTTTGAACAGCTCCGGTACGCCGATGATGTGGAAGGTGCCCAGGTCCGCTGAACGCAGCCACTCGTTGAGCATTCCGCCGTTGCCGAACATCTGCTGGAACAACGCCACGACGATGACCCAGGACAGGAAGTGCGGCAGGTAGAGGATCGACTGCGTCAGCCGCTTGGCTCGTTCGTTCAGCATCGTGTTGAGGACCAGGGCCAGCGCGATCGGCAACGGGAACACGAACAGCACCTGGACGATCGTGATGACCAAGGTGTTGACGAGCGCGTTCAGGAACTCCGGGTCCCCGTTGAAGATGACCGAGAAGTTGCTCAGGCCAACGAAATCCGATCCGCTGATGCCGAGGAACGGCTGGTAGTCCTGGAAGGCGATCACGTTGCCCAGCAGCGGCAGGTAGTGGAACACCACCAGGACGATCACTCCTGGCACCGCGAGCACGAGCAGCACCCGGTCCCGGTGCCATCGGGTCGCCAACTGCCCGCGGACGCGAGTCCGGCGGGCGGCAGGTGCGCCGGGATCCGCGCCGGTCCGCGGCCGCATCTTGATCCCCGACGACATCAGTGGATCCTGCTGCCGACCGCTGCGACGGCGGCCTGGACCATCCCACGTACGCGCTCCTGCGCGCCGTCCCGCGTCTCCTGGACGCGTTCGGCCGCGGCCGGCCGATCGTCGACGATCTTCTGCAGGAGTTGCCCGGCCGCAGCGTCGGCCCCGGGTCCCAGTTCGACGAAGGGCATCCCGAGATCGTTGTACATCTCGCCCTTGATCGTGTCGGTCGGCTGACGCAGGTAGATCGACGGAATACCTTCCGCCAGCGCGATCAGCGGTGAGTGGCACTCCATGCTCACGACCGCGCCGGCCCGCCGGTACACCGCGGCCGCCTCGGTCAGATCCCAGAACCGCGGCAGGATGTGGACCTCGTCAGCCACGTCGGCAGGGAAGGTCCCCGCGAACTCGGTCTCGGCGAGTTCCATCGCGTAGCTCATCTCCGGCACGACGATCGCCGGCTCGCCAGTGGCTCGAACCCAGCCGATCACGGTCTGCCGCAGAACGTCCAAGTCGGACTTCAGATAGCCCGCGTTGTAGGCCGTCCGGCGAACGTCCTCGGCCGCGGGCGGGTAGTTCCGGATCTGGTGGTACGGCGTGAAACGCAGCCGCGGTACGACGCAGAGAAAACGTCCGGGATACAGCCCGTACTCCGCGAGGACGGCCTGACCGTCGCCGTCGTCGACCACGTCGAACATCACGGTGGCGTCCGGACCGAACGCGATCGTGGGTGCCCCGAGGCCCTGGCCGGCCAGGAATCGCTCGGTCAACGAGTCCCGGCAATAGACGAACGCGGCTGTGTCGAGCACCTCGCGCTCGAGTTCGGTGAGCAGGTCACCGTCGATCGCGCTGACCATGCTCGCCGCCCGCGCCAGCGTCGAGCCGTACGGCCGGAGCGGATCTACTGTCACCCCGAAAATGCCGTGCGGCTTTCCGGTCCGCCGATGCCACTCGGCGACCTCCACCCTGGCGACGAGCGACGGCCCCGACCCATGGACCAAAAGGTCGCCTTCGGCAAACAACCGCTCCAGCTCCGGACTGAGCGGTTCACCGGGCACGACCCGGTCCTCGACGATCTCGACATCCGGAAAGTAGCGGCCGAGCATCCGCCGTACGCCCTCGTCGATGCTGCGGGCCCACAGCGTCAGCTTCACTTCCGGTGCGTAGCGCTGAAAGGCCCGGAGCGCGCCTGGCGTATGGGCGACGTCGCCGATGTTGACGGTTTGCCAGCCGGAGACGAGAACGACGTGAACCATAAGGGATTCCTGTCCAGCCCATCCCGAGCAGCGGTGGGCTTACGGTCGATTCGGAGCTACGGCGAGCATCATGCCGGTGATTCATCGGTTAATCAAGACGTCGCGACTGCGTGCACGGTGACCTCTCGGCAGGTGGGCGCTCAGCCCGTGTACGGAGCTGTCGATCCTCGATCGATCAGCTTCGGCGCCGGACGCGTCACCGAAGCCGACTCGACGCGGCGGCCGTCGATCATCCGCCGCAGCGTCGTATAGGCGCGCATTCCGGCTTGCTGCACAGGCATCCGGACCGTGCTCGGTGCCGGCCGCATGGCGTCGGCGATGGGCAGATCCTGGTACACGACGATCGACACATCGGCGGGAATCCGCAGGCCGAGATCGACGACCGCAGCGATCGCTCCCGGTGCCGCGACGAGGTTGTCGATGATCAGCGCGGACGGTGGCCGGGCCGAGGTCAGGAGCTCTCGTGTCGCGGCCGTCAGGTCCTGCGGCTCGTAGCCGACCTGCTTGATCAGCGACCGGTCGAAGCGCACACCGGCCGCCCGCAAGGCCGAGCGGTAGCCGTCGACCCGCGCGCTACTGGCGATCGGGACGACGGGGCCACCGACCAGTGCGATGCGGCGGTGCCCGAGACCCAGCAGGTGCGTCGTGGCCAGACCGATTCCGGCCGCGTCGTCGATCCAGACCGACACGGAGCCGTCCGGTCGCGGGTTCTGCAGGATCACGTACGGGATCGACCGCTTGGTGAGCTCCTCTGCGGTCTCGGTCCCCCATTGGGTGGACCGCAGCAACACCCCGTCGACCATGCCCGTGCCGACGATCCGGCTCATCAGGTGGCTGCCCGGCTCGATCCACAGCGCGTCGGCCAGCAGCAGCACGTCGCCGTGTTCCTCGGCGGCCGCATGCATGCCACGAATCGCCAGCTCGAAGACCGGGTTCGCGATCTTCGGCACCACTGCCGCGATCACTCCTGATTTGGACAGTCTCAGCGACTGCGCGGCGTGGTTGACGCGATAACCCGTGTCCTGGATCGCCTGCTCGACACGCAGCCGGGTCGCCTCGCTCATCCGGATGTTGCCGCGAGCCCCCGAGATCACCGCGGAGACCACGGCCGTGGACACGCCGGCCCGCTTCGCAACGTCCTTGATCGTGGTCATGCCGCCAGCGTAACGAAGTCAACGCCGGCAAGCCCCGCCCGCGACGGTCCGTCGCGGGCTTCACCTGAGCACGGGCTCAGCCCGGAGGCTTCGTCACTGTGGACCTGGCCGCCGGCCTGCGCCGGGACCATCCGGATGGACGCGCTGTCGCCCGCAGGAGCGTGCGACAGTGACGTTCTCGAACGTGCTCTCCGTGGATGCGTAGAGCCCGACGCCGCCGTTGCGGACAACGGTGTCGCGCTCCTCAAGGATCTGGACGCCGTTCAACGTCACGGTTACACGGTCACCGTGGATCGCTGCACCGAGTTCGACGGGACCTGTCAACGGGTTGCTGAGGGATACCGTGCCCACCGTGACCGGACCCGACGCGTGCGCTTCGCGGACGATACTCGCGTACTGCGTTCTGTTGCTCGTCTTGCCGAGATGGATCCGGTACCCGTAGGACTCCGAGGTGTCTCGCAGCGAGATGCCCGCGGTGCCGACGGACCCATTGATCGTGACTGTCGCGTGCGCGGCGAAGTCGCACGTCTCGGAGAACCGTGACGGCAGCGTCGAGTCGGCCAGGACGTGGGCCCTGCCATCGGTAGGCGTGAGCTTCAACTGACCCGCGTCGACGGACGCCTTTCCTGCGATACCCCGCCAATTGGCCTGGTCGAGCCCTTCCTTGATCGTGATGTTGTCAAAGGCCGCGGCCCGGCCATTCGTGAAGGCTGCTGCACCACCCGTGGGCAATTGCGTGTCGTCCGCGGAGATCGACGTGTTGCCGACTGTGGCGATCAGATGCTTCCCGACCGCGGAGACGGTCAGCGTGTGCGCGCTGTCCGCGTTGATGGGCAGCTCCGTCTCCGCGAGAAGCGTCGACGTGGCGTTGTAGACCTTCACGAGCTGCAGCTTCGAGCCGCCCGACGTAGTGAGGACATCGGCCCGGTAGTAGTTGCGGGAATCGTGGTAGCGGAACGCGAGACCAGTCGCTGCCGTCGTCTGGTTCCGTGTCCCCGGGACGATGTCTGCAGTCACGATCACGTCATCCGGTACGTCCTGCTGCACCGCCAACGACTGCGTGTCCGCACTCGAGGTCTGAACCAGTTGCTTGTCAGGCTGCGAGCCGCCCAGCGTCCACGTCCCCTGCACTGGTGTCCAACCGTCAAGAGAGCCGTCGAAGTCATAGGCGGTGCTGTCCAGGCTCGCGTCGGTGAACTCCTCGTTGAGCAGCGGCTTCGGGGCGAAGGCCGCCGTGGCCGAGACGGTGACGAGGTCGCCGGTGCGGGTGAACGCAGTCGGGGTGCCGTTGATCTTCACAGCGCGTGCCTTCGGGGCGTTGATCGAGAGGGTGCCGGTGAAGGGATCCCCGAGCGAGATCTGGGCGGTAGCGCCCTGCAGTTCCACGCTGACGTCGGACACGACTCCGGAGGCCTTGATGACGGTATCTCCCGCGTCGACCAGCGACGATCCCCCGGTCAGCGCGTACCGCGTCAGCCCGCCCCCCTTGTCGGCACGCTCGAGGTACGCGGTCTCGGCGTTCGTCGCGGCGGCCCCGAACTGCCTCGACGAGGGAACCGCCTCGCGCGACAGGTAGAAGCGGCCGGTCGCCCTCGGCAGGTCGATCTCCATCGCGCTGGCCACGGGGTGATCCACCTGCGGCAGATCGATGCGCGACGCCTTCACCGAGGGCGCGGCGCCGGCCTTGCCGGGCACCACGACCGTGTCCACTCCGGTCGCGCCGGTGGCCGACCAGTCGTACGACAGGTAGTCGACGTCGGTGAGAACCTGCTCGCCGACACGCACGGCGCCGTTCTTGTGGACGCTCGACGTGAGATCGGTGCCGGGTTCGGCCACGGGGACGAGTTGCACGCCGGCAACCGGTGCGGCGCCGGGCACGGTGTCGAACCCGACCGTGGCGACCTTCGTCTCGGGGTCGACGGTGACCGGATCGCCAGGGAAGTGCCAGAGCTGCCGGTAGTCGTGGGCGCCGGCGTCACCCGTGAGGTCGTCGGAGACGATCCAGAAGCCGGGCTTGACGAAGTAGACGACGCGATCGTGCGCGATCGGCCGGTAGGCCTGGGTCTTGCCACGGTAGATATCGAGGCCACCGTTCGAGCGCCACAACGACGTCGAGCGGGGCAGGCCGGCGGGCTGCGGTTGTCCGTCGACCTCGACGGTGTTGTGCGCCTCGGTCGTGCGGCGCATCCAGTCGTTCGTCGGGGTCGCGCTGTAGTCCCCCGCTCCGGGGTCGACGATCAGCGGACGCCCGTACGCCGCCATCACCAGGCTGAGGTCGTCGGGATGCCGATGGGAGGCCGTATAGCTGGAGTTCTGGTTGTTGATCAGCATGTACCGGGCATCGGCGTCCCACCCGGACCGCTGGACCGCATAGCTGATCGGAAACACCGTGGACGACAGCGTCGGGACGGTCCCCTCGGTGCGCCCGGAGGCGACCCAGGTGAAGTCGGACCAGGAGTTACGCTCACCGGTCTTCCGGATCGCGCTCTCGCCCGCGTCCGTGTTCGGAGAATCACCGACCAGCGCGGTCTCCAGATTCGGCTGTCGGGTCGCGAACAGCGCATCCGCGATCCAGTCCGCCGACCGAACAATCCCGTCGGGAAGGGTTCGCCCGTTGACATCCGCTACTTGGATCATCGTGTTGATCAGATCCGCCACGTAGGCCTGGTAGTTGAACGTCGGCTCGCGGTACACGCCGTCGCCCTTCACCCAGGCGCGCAGGAACCGCTCGACCGAGCGCACCACGAACGGCTCCCAGACGAAGGACGCCTTGAACTCGGGCAGATAGACCGCCGAGACATAGATCGCGCGGGCCATCGAGACGTACCAGTTGTTTCCGACATGGATCTGCAGCACATTCGCGAGGAGCTCCGTGGTCGCGTGCACGCCGGACAGGTACGCCACGAGGTCGTTCGCGTCGATGCTCGGCTCCGTCCGGAACACGGAGAACGCGCTGACGAGCTGGGCCAGCCGCTTGCCGCCCGAGAGGTTGCGGTTCTGCGGCCAGCTCGGATTGTCGGCGAAGAAGTCCAGCGAGATGTCCATCCACGCCGACGCGTACGCCGCACGCTTCTGCGGATCGCTCTCCTTCAGATAAGCGCTCGTCAGCGTCGGCATGAACGTGAAGTCGCTCATCAGAACCTGTGCGCTCCCTGGGATGGTCTCCGTCCCGCCCCAGAGGTCCGCCCAGTCCACGTCGATCCGCTGCGCGGTGTCGTCGTGGAAGTCACGGGTCACGGTGCCGAACCGGAAGACCCCCGCAGCCAATTCGTCGGCGGTCGCGTCGCCGCCTCCTTCCCCACCGGTGCCCGGGTATTCGATGCCCGAGCGGCCCGCGTAGTACGTCTTGAGCTCGGCCGCGGCGCCCGCCTCATCGCCGGCGGCAAGCTCCGCCGCGACGCGGGCGAGCCCCGGACGCGTCAGGTCGAGCAGCTCACCGAGATCCGACATGCCGGTGGTAGCGGCCCGGGCCGGCGACAGACCCGTCGCCAGGCCCGTCGCCAGCAGAGTCACCGCGACTGTCGTCGCCGCCCCCGCACGGCCGCGGCGGCGAGTGCTCCGCCGAAGAAGTCTTCGTTGCATCCCATCTCCTCATGACACGTGAGAGTTCCTGCTGAGTCCTTCGACTGCGCCCACCCGTGCGCAAGCAACCCCACGGTTCGCGCAGAGCGGTCCAGGGGTACGCGCGGTTGACTGGCCTCGTCCCGAGCCGGGGCCCTTAGGTGACGTATCGTTAATTCACCGTAGATTTGATTGCGACGTTACGTCAACGGTTCGAGGGAGACAGGCAAGCGTGACAACGCAACGGGACATCGCCCGCACAGCGGGGGTATCGGTCGCAGTCGTGTCGGCCGTGCTCAACGGCACGACCCACACCCGGATGAGCGAGGCCACCCGGGCGCGGGTCATCCAGGCCATGGAGAACCTCGACTACCAGCCCAACCAGGCGGCCCGGTCCCTGCGGCTCAACCGCACCGGCATGATCGCGCTGATCCTGAACAAGCTCGACAATCCCGTCTACGCCGACCTGCTGCGCGGTGTCTACGCGGCCGCGGCCGAGCACGGCGGGACCGTCCTGCTCGGCGACGCCGAGACGTTGCGCTCAGGCAGCCAGTTCGTCACCCGGCTGCTCAGCCAGGGCACCGTTGACGGCATCCTGATCCGGGACAATCGGCTGTACGACGACGACGTGATGGCCGAGCTTCGCTCCCATCCCAAGCCGATCCTCAGCCTGGACTACGCCCAGGACCAGCCCTGGGTCGGCATCGACGACTGCCGCGCGGGCGAGATCGCGACCCGATTCCTGCTCAACCTGCACCATCGCCGGATCGTCTTCATCGGCGGGGCGACCGGACACGCTTTCCAGCAGCGCTACCGCGGGTATCAGCAGGAGATGCAGCAGGCCGGGCTGGAGCCGGCGCCGCACCTGGCCACCGGGTTCGGTGAGCAGGCCGGCGCCGACGGGCTGCGGCAAGCGCTGCAGCTGCCGGCCGCGCCGACGGCGGTCGTGGTGAACAACATCATGAGCGCCGTCGGGGTACTGGCCGCCGCCCAGGACCTCGGCATCGCCGTACCCGACCGGCTGTCTGTCGTCGGGATCCACGACGTCGGCCTGATGGAACACCTGCGCCCCGCCGTGACCGCCGTCCGGATGCCCATGTACGAGCTCGGCTGGGCCGGCGTCCACGGCCTCTACGAGCTGATGGCCGGACGCGCCTACACCGGCGGCATCATCGCCGGCCCCGAGCCGGAACTCATCGTCCGCGACTCGGCAACGGCGCTGGAGATGACGTGACGATATGTCATCTGCGTGCCCGCTAGCGCCCGCTCAGGTCAGCCAGCTGGCGTAGAAGATTCCCAGGCCGAGGGCGACGAAGATGCCGGCGACGATCCAGAAGCGGATCACCACGGTCACCTCGTCCCATCCCGCGTGTTCGAAGTGGTGATGGATGGGGGTGATGCGGAAGAGCCGGCGCCCCGTTCCGGTGAGGCGCCTGGTCAGCTTGAAGCCGGTCATCTGCGTGATGACGGACAAGGTCTCGAGGACGAACAGACCGGCGATGACGGCCATCAGCAGTTCGGTGCGGGACATGATGGCCAACCCCGCCAACGCGCCGCCGATCGCCAGGGACCCGACGTCGCCCATGATGATCCGCGCGGGTTTGGCGTTCCACCAGAGAAAGCCGACGCAGGCCGCGGCGATCGCGGCGGAGAAGACCGCGAGATCGAGAGGGTCGCGCACCTGGTAGCACTGGGACTCCACGACGTGCGCGCGCGTGGAGTGGCAGAGCTGGTTGTTCTGCCAGATGTTCACGATGGTGTACGCGCCGAAGATCAGCGCCGCTGAGCCGGGGAGCAGCCCGTCCGCGCCGTCAGTCAGGTTCGCCCCGTTGGAGGTCGCGGCGACGAGGAACCAGATCAGCAGCAGTACGACGACCAGGGGCAGCTTGACTCCCCAGTCGTGAGTGGTGGAGAGGTACTGCGAGGCCGGTCGGACGCCGCGCTCATCGGCGAAGAACTGCGTGGCCAGGATCCCGAAGACCAGCGCGATGAGAGTCTGACCCGCCATCTTGGCCCGGCCGCTCAGGCCCCGGTTGTCCTGGGTGTAGACCTTGATGAAGTCGTCGAGGAACCCGATCGCGCCGCAGCCGAGGAACAGCACCATCAGAAGCCAAGCACTGGCGCTCGGCCATCCGTGGGTCACGAGCCTGGTCACCAGGTAGGCCGCGGTGGCACTCAGCAGGATGACGAGACCGCCCATGGTCGGCGTACCCCGTTTGACCTCGTGTGTCGTCGGTCCGTCCCGCCTGATCGGCTGGCCGAAGCCGTGCCGGGAGAACCAGCCGACCGCGACCCGAGTCCCCAGCAGCGAGCAGACCACGGCAAGCGTGCCGCTCAGCAGTATTGCCCTCACAACGTCGGCCCCCTCGGCGCTTCGGGTGATCGATCCCCTTGCGGTAGGGGCGTCTCGCCGCCCGTCCGGGCCCCAGGCAAGCCGACCAAACATATCCGAGCCCGGCGTCAGCGCCTCATCCGGGCGATAGCCCGCAGGTCGGAGATCCGCATGAAACCGACTGTGCCGAGTCGAAACCACCTGGTTTTGTGATCCGCGCCCGGGGGCTTGGCTCCTACAGTCGAGAGCGATCCCCACCGCCCAGGTGCCGGCCACAACTCTGTCCGGGGCGCTGAGGTGGCGGACAACCGCAGCAGGAAGGACGGCCATGACCAGCGACCTCATCGATCTCGTCGAGCAGGATCATCGGGAGATAGCGCGGTTGTTCGAGCAACTCGACCGGTACCCGCACCGCCGGCCGATGCTGCGGCCGGCGTTGTCCGCCCTCCTGGTCGCGCACCACCGTGCCGAGGAGGAGGTGATCTACCCGCTGGCACGCGACGCCGGTGATGTGCAGGGGGTCCCGTGCGCTCAGCGCGACCACCTTCGCACCGAGGACCTGCTGGTCAAGCTAGGACGGGTCGACCCCGATGACGCGGTCTTCGACAGCATCCTGACCGAGCTCACCGAGGAAGCCGGCCGCCACTTCCGGCGCGAGGAGACCGAGGTCCTGGCCACCCTGCGCGACCGCCTCGCCGAGGACCAGCTCGGCGAGCTCGCGGAGACGTTCGTCCGCAGCCGGGAGCAGCATTTCGGGGAACGTCCCGGCGAGCGCCGACTGACCGACCTGCGCCGGCAAGCCGCGAACATCAGCCTGACCAACGTCTCCGACCTGATGGAGAACGAGCTGGCAGATCTTCTCCGCAAACTTGCCGACGAGTGAATCTGGCCCCACCTGATGGATACCGGCGCGGAGCGGGTCCGTACGGGAGTCGTGCGGACTACACACACCGGGGATGTTCGCTCGCTGCATCGGTGAGAGTATGCGCGAGAGGCCACGGATCCGGCCAGGCGCCGAAACCGAACTCCACAAGTCCGTGAGCGCGTCGCGAGGCGGTGGGCCGATGGTGGAACGTGATTTCTACGAGGTGCTCGGGCTGCGGCCCGACGCCACGTTCGACGAGGTCCAGCGCTCGTACCGCAAGCTCGCCGGCACCTTCCACCCCGACATCACCAAAGACCCCGCGGCCGAGGCGCGGTTCAACGAGATCACCGCGGCCTACGACGTGCTGTCCGACCCCGAGCTTCGCAAGCGGTACGACGTGTCCGGGCACGACTCTCGCCGAACTCGCGGCCGGGCGAGCTCGGCGCCAGTCCCAGGGGCTGATCAGGAGTTCGAGCTGGAACTGTCGGTCGACGATGCGTACAAGGGCGTGCATCGCTGGCTCACCATCGGGGGGCCTGCCGGAACACGCAGCGTGGAGGTGACCATCCCGCCGGGGGTCACTGACGGTCAGCGCATCAGCCTGGCCGGCCAAGGGGGACGGGGAAGCGGCGGCGCCGGCGCCGGCGACCTGTACCTCGTCGTACGCATCGCTCCGCATCCCCGCTACCGGGTCGAGGGGCGTGACATCTGGGTCCAGCTGCCGCTGACGCCGTGGGAAGCGGCCCTGGGTGCCGGGGTCGCCGTGGACACACCGGGAGGCGAGGCGAAGGTGCGGGTCCCACCCGGTTCGTCGAGCGGGCGACACGTCCGCCTGCGCGGCCGCGGCATGCCGGGCCCGCCCAGGCGGAGAGGTGACTTGTACGCCGAGGTGCGAATCATGGTGCCCGGCCGGCTCACCAAGGAGGAGCGGCGCCTGTTCGAACAACTGGCCGCCACATCCACGTACGACCCGCGGTGAATGCGAGGCTCAGAACCAGCGGCGGCGCTTGAAGAAGACCACCAGCAGGAGGACGGCGACGAGGTTCAGACCGATGCCGAGGACGACGAATTCGGACGCGCCGCCGAGGCGATCGATCATCCACCCGAAATTCTGCCCGAAGAAGCCACTGATGAAACTGAGTGGCAGGAAGACGGTGGAAATCACAGTGAGCTGCTTCATCACGGCGTTCTGGCGATTGGACACCGTCGACAGGAAGACGTCGGTCGAGGCCGTCAACAGATCGCGATAGGTGTCGATCAGACCGCTGACCCGGATCAGGTGATCGTGGGTGTCGCGGAAGTACCGCTCCGCCTCGTGCGTCATCCCGGGCAACTCGACGACACCGCTGACCAGGCTCGCGAACACGTCCCGCTGCGACTCGACGACCTTGCGCATCCTGACCAGCGTGCGCTTGAGTGTGGAGATCTCCTGAAGTTGCTGTTCGTCGGCGATGTCGCGGAAGGCCCGGTCCTCGACATCCTCGACACGGTCGTCGAAGTCTGCGAGCACGGCGACGAAACTGTCGACCAGGGCGTCGGCGAATCGATGGGTGAGCCAGATCGGGTTCTCGACCGCCTTGGTGCCGACCTCGTACCGACGCCGTACCTCGGACACTGCCGGCACCGCGTCACGGTGGATGGTGACGAGGAAACGCTCGGAGTAGAAGCAATGCACCTCGACCAGGCCGGCGTCGTCCGGCACCGCGCCGTACAGCACCAGGAAGACGAAGTCGTCGTACTCCTCGATCTTCGGCCGCTGGCCGAACTGTTCGCTGTCCTCCAGCGCCAGCGGGTGAAACCGGAAGACGTCCCGCAAGATCGCGAACTCCTCGGCCGTCGGTCGATACAGGTCGATCCAGAAGAAGCGGCCACCGGCGAGCAGCCGCTCGGCGTCTTCGCGGTTGAGGCGCGACTCGGCCTTCTCATCCATCACGGCAGGATATGCCGGGTCGCTGCCGGCGGCGCACACCTACCTGGCGCGCCGCCATCAGCGTTCGGCGGCCTGCGGCGGTGCTCCTTCCATCAGTTCTGCGGAGACGGATCGGCACAGCCGCTGGTCAGCCGCGGCTCGGGCCAGCAAGAACGACAGCAGGTACCGGATGTCGGCGTCGTCGGTCAGCCGGTAGAGCCGCGAGAGCTGTTGGCGGCGGCTCAGCTCGGCGGCGGCATTGGTCCGGAAGTCGGCGGCGAGATTGCCGCTGACGTTGCCGGAGGCCCCTTTCCATGGGTTGGCCCCGGCATGCGCCGCGGCGCCGGTGGCGATCGCCTGCTCGAGGTCGGTGCCGGCGATCACCGCGGCAACCGTCGGGTCGAGCCGCACCGCCGCGTCGAGGACATTCGCTGGTGCATGCTCCAGCAACTGCGCGATCATCGTGGCCAGCATCTCGAGGTTGGCGACCTGTTCGGAGCCGAGGCCGAAGAGCAGGTCGCGATACTTGCCAGGAACATGCATGTCCCAAGGCTGGAACATGTAGTGCATGGCCACGCCGATCTCGTCGTACTGGCTGCCGATCACGTCCTCCAGACGACGCGCGTACACGGCGTCCGGTTGCTGGGGAACCGATGTGAACTGAAGGTCCTGACGATGGTTGAACATGAGCCGATCCTCAGCGGGCGAGTGGGTTGGTTCGGGTGCCGTCCGTGCACGTCAGACGAAGGCTTCGTCGAAGTAGCACCAACGCCAGTTCTCACCCGGTTCGAACGACTGCACGATCGGGTGTCCGTCGTACGCCGCGTGGGCGCGGGCGTGCCGCAACGGCGACGAGTCGCAGCAGCCGACGTGTCCGCAGCTCAGACAAAGCCGCAGGTGCACCCAGGGCGAGTTCAGCTTGAGGCACTCCTCGCACCCTTGCGGTGTACGTGGCCGGACCGGCCTGACCAGGGTCAGATGCGGATCCACCATGCTCGGCCTCCTGCTGCCATGGGCGTGCTGCTGTCCCTTCCAAATCTTGTCCCTGCGCGGACGGCCTGCATCCCCTGATCGAGTAGTCGTTGCCCGAATGGGTACTGACCTGTGCATGGAATCCATCCGGGTCGGACTCGTGGCTGATCCTGCCGCGCCGACGGTGATCGCCCGGCGTCTGATCGATCTGAGGCCGCTCGACGGCCGCAACGCCTGGAACATCGCCGTACTGAGTGAGCCCTTCACCACCGGCTCCGAGGATGTCCGCGCCGCGGTGCGCCGGCTACAGGACCACGCTCGCCGGCAGGACTGGGACCTGGTGATCGGCCTGACCGAGCTGCCCCTCCACGACAGTGAGGGCCGGCACCTGCTGGTCGAGGCCGACCCGCAACGACAGGCCGCGGTGCTGTCGTTGCCCGCGTTGGGCGGGCTGCGGATGCATTCCCGCGCTCGCCGGGCGGTGCGGTCGCTGCTCACCGGCATGGCGGACCCGAGCACGCAGGAGGAGACCCAGGTGGCTCTCTCCCGCCTGCACGGCCGCTGGCGTCTGCTCTCGGGTATGGTGCTCGCCAACCGACCCTGGCTGTTGGTGCCCGGCCTGAAGTCAGCGCTCGTGGCAGCGCTGGCGACCAGCGCCGTGGCCACGATCAACTCCACCGTCTGGCTGCTGGCCAGTTCGCTGTCGTGGTGGCGTCTGATCGTCGCGACCGTCGCGTCGATCGCCCTGGTCGTCGGGTGGCTCGTGATCGACGGGGAACTGTGGGACCGTCCCGACGACGACTCCCCGTCGGCGCGGGAGAGGTCACGCCTCTACAACGCCTCGACACTGCTGACCCTGACCGTGGGCGTGCTCATCTGTTATGCCGCCCTGTACGTCGTGAACCTCGCGTGGGCCTGGTTCATCCTCGACCCCGATCTGGTGGGCAGTTCCGTCAACGCCCGGGTCGGGCCCGGCGACCTGTTCGTCCTGGCCTGGTTCGTCGCGTCCGCCGCCACTGTCGGCGGAGGCCTCGGCTCGGGTCTGGAGTCGGACGAAGCGATTCGCGCGGCGGCGTACTCCAAGCGCGAACAGGACCGGCGCGAACGCCTCGCGGAGTCCGCCGACTCCTGACGCGGATCGGTGGGTGCCGAACAGCCGTCTGTTGGCGCCGGCAAGGAATCATCGCGTGTGGGCGAGGTGCAGGTGCTCGTGAACCATGCGGATGGCGAAGGCACCGTCGCCTACCGCGGCGGCCACCCGCCGCCCCGACCCGCTGCGGACGTCGCCGACGGCGAAGACGCCCCTTCTGCTCGTCTCGAGCAGCTGTCGCCCGCCGCCGAGCTGGCTGCCCGTGAGGACGAACCCTCGATCGTCCAGGTCGATTCGGCCGTGCAGCCAACTGACGTGCGGGACGCCGCCGATGAAGACGAACAAGGCCGTCGCCGGCGCTGCGCGGCGTTCGCCCGTCTTCAAGTCCTGGACCACAACTTCCTCCAGCGCACGTTCACCGTGGACCTCGCACAATTCGCTGTGCGTCAGGATGTGAATCCGGCCGGTCTGTTCGATCCGGTCAGCCAGGTAGCGCGACATGTCCTGGCCAAGTTCGTTGCTCCGGACAACAAGCAGGACCTCGGCCGCGTGCTGGGCCAGGAACACCGCGGCCTGCCCGGCGGAGTTGCCACCGCCGACGACAACCACTGGATCGTTTCGGCACAGATTGGCCTCCACCTCGGTCGCCGCGTAGTAGACGCTGCCTGAACTGAAGGCGTTCAACCCGGGCAGGTCAAGTTGCCGGTAGCGGATGCCGGAGGCGATCAGCACCGCTCGGCCGCTGATCCGTGTTTCGTTCTCCAGCAGTACGACGTGGTGCCCGTCCCGCGCTTCCAGTGCGACGGCAGTGGCAGGTACGGTGATCTCGGCGCCGAAGCGCTTCGCCTGGATCTCGGCGCGGTCGGCCAACTCGGCGCCGCTCAGCCCCGCCGGGAAGCCGAGATAGTTCTCGATCCTGGACGACGTGCCCGCCTGGCCGCCGGTGGCCACGGCATCCAGGACCACGGTCGCCAAGCCTTCCGACGCGCCGTAGACCGCCGCAGCGAGACCAGCCGGCCCTGCACCGACCACGATCAGGTCGCACACCGACTGCACCGGCGCCGTCCGGCGGAGTCCCACCGCGGTGGCCAAGCGGGTGTTGTCGGGGTTCCGCAACACCTCGCCCCGCCAGATCACCACGGGCGTTTCGTCCCGCTCGATGCCGAGTTCGCGTAGCAGGCGTTCGGCCTCCGTGTCGGTCTCCAGGTCGATCCACTGATGTGGCAGCCGGTTGCGAGCCGCGAAGTCGCGCAACCGGCGCGTGTCGGCTGAGAATCGTGACCCGATGATCGCGAAACCGGCGCCGAGCGTGAGCTGGAGCGACCGGCGGACCAGAAACGCCCGCAGAATCAGGTCGGCCAACGGCGGATCCCGTGGTACCAGGTCTTTCAGCTGGTCGATCGGCACGACCAGCACCTCGCCCGGCTCCTGTGCCCTTGCGGTGAGGAACACCGGCTGCCCGGTCAGCATGCCCATCTCGCCGAGGAAGCGGAGTGGACCGTGGACGGCGATCACCCGCTCCTCGTCGGCCACATCCTGCACGACGGCCACCGTGCCGTCCAGCACGACGATGAAGTCGTCCGCCGACTCTCCCGCCTGATACAACACCTCGCCGCCACTGGTCGTACGGCGCTGGCCGAGCGAGTTCAGCTCGGCCAGTTGAGATTCGTCCAGCCGGGGATAAGCGCCGTACAGATCGGGCGTTTCGTTCATCGGGACCGCGCGGGGCCCGCTGGTCACGGGGCGGGCTCCTTGGCCATCGCGTCTTCCAGCCATGGCCGCAGGGCCGATGCCTGGGCCGCGCCGACCTGTGCGGCGACAACCTGACCCTGCCGGAACACCATCAGCGTCGGAATGGATCTCACGTCGAAGCGCTGGGACAGCCCCGGCGCCTCGTCGGCGTTGACCTTGACCAGCTTCAGCTGGCCCGCCTTCTCGGTGGCGAGCTGCTCGAGCACGGGGCTGACCATGCGGCAGGGTCCGCACCAGGGAGCCCAGAGGTCGACGAGCACCGGCAGGCTCGCCTGCTCGACGACCTCGGCGAAATCCTTGTCGCCGGCATCCACGATCCACGGTAGTGGCCGTTGGCAATGACCACAGCGGGGGGTGCCTTCCGCCGCGGCGGGCACCCGGTTGCGGGTTTGGCAATTGGGACACGTCACGATCTTCATGCCGCCACCTCCACCGGGTTCTCGTGTGTGACGGTGATGTCGCCGTACCGGACGGTCACCCGGATCACCGCGCCGTCCAGCACGTCACCGCCGAGGAGTGCACGTCCGATGCGCGTCTCCACCTCGCGGGCGATGAACCGCCGCAACGGGCGGGCGCCGTAGACCGGGTCGAAGCCCTGAGCGGCGATGTGCCGGGCGGCCTCCGGCTCGACCTCGAGCGTCATTCTGCGATCCGCCAGCCGGGTCCGCAGGTCGTCGAACATCAGGTCGACGATGCGCTCGATCTCGGACATCGTCAGCGGCTTGAACAGCACGATCTCGTCGACGCGGTTGAGGAACTCGGGCCGGAACTGCCGCCGCAGCTCGTCCATGACGGCGTCCCGCGCATCCTCCTTGACCTGCCCGTCGGCGGTCACACCGTCCAGCAAATAGGCCGAGCCGATGTTCGACGTCATGATGATCACGGTGTTGCGCATGTCGACTGTCCGCCCTTGGGCGTCGGTCAGCCGGCCGTCGTCGAGGATCTGCAGCAGCGTGTTGAAGACATCCGGATGCGCCTTCTCGATCTCGTCGAACAGCACCACGGAGTACGGTTTGCGCCGGACCGCCTCGGTCAGCTGGCCACCCTCCTCGTAGCCGACGTACCCGGGCGGCGCGCCCATCAGCCGGCTCACCGTGTGCCGCTCCTGGTATTCGCTCATGTCGATCCGGACGATGTTCTCCTCGGTGTCGAACAACGCCGCCGCGAGTGTCTTCGCGAGCTCGGTCTTTCCTACCCCAGTCGGACCCAGGAAGATGAACGAGCCGATCGGCCGGCGCGGGTCCTTGATCCCCGAACGGGCTCGGACGATCGCATCCGCCACCAACTGGACCGCCTCGTCCTGACCGACCAGGCGCTCGTGCAGCACCTCGTCCAGCCGCAACAGCTTCTCCCGTTCGCCCTCCTGCAGACGGCTGACCGGGATGCCGGTCCAGCGCGACACGATCGAGGCGATCTCCTCCTCCGTCACGACCTCGCGCAGCAGCCGGTGACCATGCTGCTTGCCGGCCAGTCGTTCCTCCTCGCCCGCGAGTTGGCGTTCGAGTTCCGGCAGCCGGCCATGCCGCAGCTCGGCGGCCCGGTTCAGGTCGTAGTCGCGTTCGGCCTGCTCTGCCTCCTGCCGGACCTGCTCCATTTCCTGACGTAGGGTCTGCACCTTGCGCAGTGCCTGCCGTTCCGCCTCCCACTGCGCGTGCATCGCGTCAGCCTCGGCTCGCAGATCGGCCAGCTCCTTGCGCAGCTCGTCCAGTCTCTGTCTGCTGGCAGTGTCCTCCTCCTTGGCCAGCGCGGCCTCCTCGATCTCCAGCCGGCGCACCCGGCGGGTCAGCTCGTCCAGCTCGGCCGGCATCGAGTCGATCTCGGTCCGAAGCATCGCGCACGCCTCGTCCACCAGATCGATCGCCTTGTCGGGCAGGAACCGGTCGGAGATGTACCGGTGGCTGAGCACCACGGCCGCGACCATCGCCGCGTCCTGGATCTTCACACCGTGGAAGACCTCCAGCCGCTCACGCAATCCGCGCAGGATCGAGATCGCGTCCTCGACCGTCGGCTCGTCCACGATCACGGGCTGGAACCGGCGCTCGAGGGCCGCGTCCTTCTCGACATGCATCCGGTACTCGTCCAGCGTGGTGGCGCCGATCATGTGCAGCTCACCGCGGGCCAGCATCGGCTTCAGCATGTTGCCCGCGTCCATCGCCCCCTCGGTCGCCCCCGCGCCAACGACTGTGTGCAACTCGTCGACGAACAACAGGATCCGGCCCTCGGCCGCCTTGACCTCGTTGAGCACGGCCTTGAACCGTTCCTCGAACTCGCCGCGGTACTTCGCCCCGGCGACCAGCGACGCCAGATCCAGCGCGAACACGGTGCGGTCCCGCAGTCCCTCCGGTACGTCGCCGTTGGCGATCCGTTGCGCGAGTCCCTCGACGATCGCGGTCTTGCCGACGCCCGGATCGCCGATCAGCACCGGGTTGTTCTTGGTCTTGCGGGACAGGATCTGCACAACCCGGCGGATCTCGTTGTCGCGGCCGATGACCGGATCCAGCCGGCCCTCGGAGGCATCCTTCACCAGGTCCCGGCCGTACTTGTCCAACGCCTCGTACGACGCTTCCGGCATCGCCGAGGTGACCCGCTGGTTTCCCCGGACGGCCGTCAGTGCCGAGAGGAAGCCGTCGCGGGTCAGCCCCTGCTCGGCGAGCAGCCGCCCAGAGGCGCTCTGCCGCCCCTCGTCCAGCAAGGCGATCACCAGATGTTCGATCGAGACGTACTCGTCCTTGAGCCGTTTGGCCTCCCGGTCCGCGGCGTCAAGCAGCCGGGACAGCCTCTGGGTGATCAGCACCTGGCCGGGCTCCGCGCCCGGACCGCTGACCTTGGGACGCCGGTTCAGCTCATGTTCCAGGCTGTCCCGCAACCCGTCCGGATCCGCACCGGCCTGCGCCAGGAGCCTCGGTGCCAGACCGTCCGGTTGGTCCAGCAGCGCGAGCAGCAGATGCTCGCCGTCGATCTGACTGTGCCCGAACCGCAGGGCCTTGGTCTGAGCGTCGTGCAGAGCCTCCTGCGACTTCTGCGTCAGCCGGTTCATATCCATGTTCTGGCTCCTGTCCGGGCGAAACGCCGGCGCTCCGCCTCGAGTACGGTGATCCGGTCCAAGAGATCCATCACCAGGCCCAGCGCCGCATAGTTCAAGGCGAACCCTGCTCGCAGCCGCTGGATCCGGGCCACCCGGTCCAGCTGCGACGGGCTGAACCACAACTCACCGGCGCGGTCGGTCGCGGCATCGAGGAGTCCGAGAGCGACGAACCGCCTGAGCAGCTCCGGATGTACTCCCGAGAGCCGGCCGAAGTCCTCCAGTGCGAATCTGCTGGGTCTGGTCAACTGACGGCTCATGACCGCCTCCTCGGGTCGAACTTCGAGGTACCGGCCAGCTCCTCGAACAGACGCTTCTCCTCGCGGGTAAGCCTGCTGGGCACCATCAGCCGGACCTCGGCGTACAGGTCTCCCGCGGTCCCGCGCGGGTTCGGCAGACCGCGCCCCTTCAGCCGCAGTCTGCGTCCGGTCGAGCTGCCCTTGGGCACCTTCACGGTCGCCTCGCCGCCGGGCGTCTCGACAGTCACCGACGCCCCCAGCGCACCCTCCCACGCCGCCAGTGGCAGGTCGACGACGAGATCACGGCCCGACAGCCGGTACCGCGGATGATCCGCGATCCGGACCACCAGATACAGGTCGCCGGCGGGCGCGCCGGACGTGCCCTGGCCGCCCTGCCCGGCGAGCCGGATCCGCTGGCCGTTCACCACACCGGCCGGGATCTTGACGTCGATGGTCCGATCCGCCCCGGTCGGCCCGTGCACGGTGAGCTTCCGATTGCCGCCCCGGTAGGCCTCCTCCACGGTCAGCTCCAGCTCGACCTCCTGGTCGGAGCCCGGGATCCGGCCCCAGCCTTGCCGGACCCGCCCGCCGAACATCCCGCCGAGCAGGTCGTCCAGATCGATGCCCTCGGTCTCGAACTGGCCGCCTCCGGGCTCCCACCCGCTCGCCCGGGTGCGGCCTGGACCGGCCCGGGAACGCGCGTAAGTGTCGGGGTCGACGTCCGGAGAGACGCGCCTGAAGTCTTCGCCGAACGCGTCGTACCGCTTCCGCTGCTGCGGATCGGACAGTACGTCGTAGGCCTCCGAGACCTGCTTGAACCGTTCCTCCGCGCCGGGGTCCTTGTTGACGTCCGGGTGGTACTGGCGAGCCAGCTTGCGGTACGCACTCTGGATCTCGTCCGCGCTCGCTCCCCGGGAGACTCCAAGGATCTCGTAGAAGTCCTTGGCAGGCATCAGCTCTTCTCCTCCGCGGCGACCACCACGGCAGCCGGACGAAGCACCCGCGTCCCGTCGCCGTACCGCGGCCTGACGACATGCACGATCGTGCCGGCCGGCGTCTCAGGTGCCGGCACGGTGCCGACCGCCTCGTGCAGGCTCGGGTCGAAGGGTTTCCCGCTGTCGTCGAACCGGGGGTAACCGAGGCCGGCAAGGACTGCGAGTGCCTGGTCCCGCACGGCCTGGACACCTTCGGCGATCGCGTCGCGTTCGGCGTCCGCGTGCTCCAACGCCAGCTCGAGGTTGTCGACGACCGGTAGCCAGCTGGCGGCGACGACGGCCCGCTCGGCCTCGCGCTGCCGGCCGGTCTCCCGAGCGACGCGCTTGCGGAAGTTGTCCAGCTCGGCAGCCGTGCGCCGCCACCTGTCCTCCATCTCGGCGGCCTTCTCGCGGGCTTCCTCCAGGTCCGCACCGGCCGGCGGCGCCGTACCCGTCTCGGTCTCTTGATCAGCCATGCCCATCAACTCGTCGTGAACTCGGCGTCGATGACGTCGTCGTCACCACCGTCCGCCGGCGGCGTACCGGTGGAGCCCTGCGGCGGCGGGTTGGAGTTCAGCGCCTGCGCGATCTGCTGCAGCTCCCCGGTCAGCGAGCGCAGCCGCTCCAGCGGTGTTTCCTGGTCCTTGAGGGCCTCGCGGGCGTCGCCGACCAGCATGTCGGCCCGGGCTCGGTCGTGCTCAGCCACCGCGTCGCCTCGGTCGGCGAGCGCCTTCTCCACCTGGTAGGCGGCCGAGTCCAGCGCGTTGCGAGCGTCGACCAGCTCGCGCAGCCGGCTGTCGTCGCTGCGGTGTGCCTCGGCGTCGGCGACCATGCGTTCGACCTCGGACTGGTCCAGGTTGGAGGTCTCGCTGATGGTGACCGTCTGCTCCGCGCCGGTGTCCTTGTCCTTGGCCGCCACATGCAGAATGCCGTTCGCATCGATGTCGAACGTGACCTCGATCTGCGGTACGCCGCGCGGCGCCGGGCGGATGTTCTCCAGCCGGAAACGGGCCAGCACCCGGTTGTCGGCGGCCAACTCCCGCTCACCCTGCAGGACGACCACGTCCACCGCGGTCTGGTTGTCCTCGGCGGTGGTGAAGGTCTCGGACCGGCGGGCCGGGATGGTGGTGTTGCGCTCGATCACCTTCGTCATCACGCCGCCCATCGTCTCGAGCCCCAGTGACAGCGGCGTGACGTCGAGCAGCAGCACGTCCTTGACCTCGCCCTTGATGATCGCGGCCTGGACGGCCGCACCGATGGCGACCACCTCGTCCGGGTTCACCGTCATGTTCGGGTCCTTGCCGCCGGTCATCCGGCGGACCAAAGCCTGCACCGCCGGGATCCGGGTCGAGCCGCCGACCAGGATCACCTCGTCGATGTCGTTGGCGGTCATCTTGGCGTCGGCCATCGCCTGCTCCACCGGCCCCAGACACCGATCGATCAGGTCGGAGGTCAACTGTTCGAAGGTGGACCGCATCAGCGTGGTGTTGAGGTGCTGCGGACCCTGCGCGTTCGCGGTGATGAACGGCAGGCTGATCGTCGTCTGGGTGACCGACGAGAGCTCGACCTTGGCCTTCTCGGCCGCCTCGAAGAGCCGCTGCAACGCCTGCGGATCGTTGCGCAGGTCGACCCCCACCTCGCGCTGGAAGTCGTCGGCCAGCTTGTCGACGATCCGGCGGTCGAAGTCGTCGCCTCCCAGGTGCGAGTCACCAGCTGTGGCCCGGACCTCGACGACCCCGTCGCCGACCGTGAGCACACTGACGTCGAACGTACCGCCGCCGAGATCGAAAACCAGCACAGTTTCGTTCTCCAGCTTGTCCATACCGTAGGCGAGCGCCGCCGCGGTCGGCTCGTTGATGATCCGCAGTACCTCCAGGCCCGCGATGCGGCCGGCGTCCTTGGTCGCCTGCCGCTGGGCGTCGTTGAAGTACGCGGGCACCGTGATGACGGCTTCGGTGACCTTCTCCCCCAGGAACTTGCCGGCGTCCTCGACGAGTTTGCGCAGTACCAGCGCGGAGATTTCCTCCGGCGCGTGCAGTTTGTCCCGGATCTCGAACCTGACGGCTCCGTCCGGCCCGGGCACCACGTCGTACGAGACGGCAGACAGCTCTGACGAGACCTCGTCGAACCTCCGGCCGATGAACCGTTTCGCCGAGGTGATGGTGCCCTTGGGGTTGAGTACGGACTGACGACGCGCCAGTTGGCCGACCAGCCGTTCGCCGGAGTCCGTGAAGGCGACCACCGAAGGCGTGGTTCTGGCTCCCTCGGCGTTCGGGACGACAGTTGGCTGACCGCCCTCCATCGCCGCGATGACTGAGTTGGTCGTGCCCAGGTCGATGCCGACGGCCTTCGCCATGGTCTGCCTCCTGTGTACTCCGGGCCTTCGTCTGGCCTGTCACGGATACACCCCAACCTGGTCCCGTCAGGATGGGCAGCACATCCCTGGAACGTGTGGTTCGGGAATCCGGCAGGTGTCACAGCCGGTCATCCCGCGCCACGGAGCGCAGGATCGCCCGCGCTCGTCGATCAACGGTCCGCCGCCAGGACCACGCGGGTCAGTTCGACCCGGGACCGGACGTCGAGCTTGCGAAAGGAGTGCCGCAGGTGTGACTCCACCGTGTACGGGGACAGGCCGAGCTCGTCGGCGATGGCCCGGTTGGTGAGTCCGGTGGAGGCGAGTCGCGCGACCCGGAGCTCAGCGGCCGTCATGCTCGCCCAGCCGAAGGCGGGCTGTCCGGTCGTCCGCACTCCCCCTCCCGGACTCGTCCCGTCGGCCAGCTGCTCTCGGGCGCGCCGGGCGAGTACGACGGCGCCGGCGGCGTCGTAGTCGGCAATTGCCAACTCGAACTCTTCAACCGCCTGTGCATGCCGGCCACGCCTGAGCAGAACCCGTGCGGCATCCTCGGCGGCACGTGCCCGGGCCAAAGGCCGGGGACTCGCTTCGAACGCAACAGCAGCCGCTACCA
This sequence comes from Kribbella sp. NPDC004875, assembly GCF_042873375.1. Taxonomy (NCBI): domain Bacteria; kingdom Bacillati; phylum Actinomycetota; class Actinomycetes; order Propionibacteriales; family Kribbellaceae; genus Kribbella; species Kribbella sp. NPDC004875. The sequence goes on along the minus strand of NZ_JBIALI010000002.1, from coordinate 1,045,380 downwards.
GGCGGTCGACGTCGTCGTCGAGCAGCGCACCGGCCTGCATGGCCGCGGCGCCGAAGGAGATCACGTCGCAGTTGGTACGGCCGAGGGACGCCGCCGCCTGAGCGGCCAGATCCGCCCGCTCGGCATCGTTCGCGCGCAGTGCCAGCCCGACCAGGTACGGTGCCGCCATCGGATCGAACGCGAGCAGCTGCAGCCCGTTCGGTAGCTGATCACAGACAGCGGCAAGATCTGCGAGCACGCGCGAAGGATCCTCGCCGGCCATGTCATCGAGCATTGCCGTCGCCCATGCCAGACGCAGGGCCCCGACACTCCTGGGCTCCCACACCATGCTGAACCCGCGCTGCAGCTGGCGGTGCCCCAGCACGAACTCACCGCGATACGCGTAGGTCTCCGCGAGTACGGCGCACAGCTCGGGCACTTGCGTCGACGACTGCAGCTGATCAGCTCGGATCAGACCCGCATTGCCCTCGGCAACGGCATCGTCAAGCCGGCCCCGGTGCAGCTGCAGCACGGCGCGACAGGTGTACCCGAGCACGTCCGTGTACTCCGTGCCGGCCGCCCCCACCCATCCGGTCCCGGTATCGAGCGCGGCTTGCGCCTCCTCGAAACGATCGAGCGCCATCAGCGTGCTTCCCCGCATCCAAGAGGCTTCAGGACCACGCTCCGGCGCCGGCTCGGAGGCCAGCAAGTCGGCGGCTTGATCGAGCAGTTCGAGCGACCTCGTCAGGCGGCCGCGCACCCGCTCGGCCGCACCCATGGTGAGCAGCGTCCGGCCGGCGTGAACCGGCGAGGTGCCGAAGGCGATCGCGTGTTCGCCGGCGCGAAGCGCCGCAGCGGGGTCGCCGGCCACCAGATGCGCGTTCGACACCGCGGCCAAGAGCAGGGATCGCGTCGAGTCGTCGACTCCCCGGAGGCCGAGCCCGGTCGTCGCGTGGTGCAACGCAGAGGCCGAATAGCCCGCGAACCCGAGAGAGTCGGCCAGTTGGTAGCGAAGCCTCGCCTCGACTTCGACCGGTAGATCGACCCACAAGGCGCCCTCGGCGAGCGTTTGGGCCTCCGCGCTCCGCCCTGCCCGGACCAGCAGACCGGTCGCCTCCATGACGCGCTGTGGGCGGTCGGCGTCAGCGGTCGACATCAGGTCGACGGCCCGCAGCCGGAGGTCTGCGGCTGTGCCAGGAGCGTCGAGCGCGGCCTCGTCGGAGGCACGGACCAGCAACGCGACGGCACGGTCGTCTCCAGGCTCAGCACCGGTGATCGCATGGGCTGCTGCCTCGGAGATCGAGCCGCCAGTGGCGAGTAGAGCGTCAGCAGCCTCGCGATGCAGTGTCTTCCGGGCACGTTCCGGGAGCGCCCCATAGACCGCCTCGCGGAGGAGGGTGTGCTGGAAACTCAGCTGTGCGCCTTCCTCCACGAGCAGACCTACCCCGAGCGCCTCCTGGATCAACGGCAACAACTCGGCAACCTGGCAGTGCAGGACCTGTGCAACGGGTGGTACGTCGAAGGTTCGGCCGAAGACCGATGCGACGCTCAGCAGTCGCCGGGTCAGCGGACACACCTGCGTCAGCCATCGGCGCAGCCGAGGTTCCCGGGAGGGCAGAAGCCGGGCATGTGCCGCGTCGATGATCAGCTCGTGGTCGTCGGCGAGTGTCGAGAGCAGGTCCGCGACCATGGCGGGGTTGCCGGCGCATTTGTCCAAGAGTTCCAGCAGCGTGGTGTCCGGTGCGGCTCCCAGCAGATCACCGGCCATCTTCGCTACAGCCGCCGGCGGCAGTGGTGCCAACTCGAGCTGCACGGCCCCTGCCGCGACCAGGTCGGAGATCAACGTGTCCAGCGTCGGCATGGTCGGCCAGGCGCGCAGGCTCAGAAGCCACACGATCGGACTGGTCGCCAGACGTTCGGTCAGGATCCTGACCGCAAGCACGGTGAGAGAGTCCGACCACTGCATGTCGTCCAGAGTGATCAGGGCAGGGTGGTCGATGGTCGTTTTCCTGAGCGCACTCTCGAGCTGGTCGATGAGCGAGAGGGCGCCGTACTCCAGCACCTGTGCGGGATCGAACGTCGCATCACCGATGATCGGCGGACTGCTGACGCGCATTGCCTCGAGCAACGGTGCCAGTGGCGTCGCCCGACGCAGCTCGCCGGCGACTCCGGGAGCTACGCCGATCCCGAGGCGGCGCGCGCGGCTCGCCGCCTCCAGCACCAGCCGGCTCTTTCCGATGCCCGCCGTACCGTCAACGATGACGACGCCACCTTGGCCGGCCGCCGCGGCCATCACGGATTCGCTGAGGCGGCGTACCTCCGTCTCCCGCCCGTGTAAGGGTCTGCGCGACGGGCCGGGGCTCGACGTACCGCGGACATCGAACCGCGTCGGACGTCCCATCAGATCAGCGTGCCGGCGGTGGCGTCGTCACCGGATCGTCGATCGCGATCGCGGTGGACGAACGCGCGCGTCAGATCTACCCGGCTTCGGATGCCGAGCTTGCGATAGACCTTGCGCAGGTGGAACGACACGGTGTGCGGCGAGAGGAAGACGCGCGCGGCCACCTCGCGATTGGTCAGCCCTTGCGCCACCAGCTCGGCCACCGTCCGCTCGGTACCGGTCAGCGCCCCCCACGCCTCGGCTGCATCCTGCGACCCGTCGGCACATTTGTCCGCCCACCGCAGTTGGTGGCGCAGGTTCACCCGGCCTCGTACGGATGTGCTCCCGCTGCGCCGGTCGGCCCCGGAAGTCGCAGGCAGGGCCAGGGAAGGCCGCTGTTTCGCCGCTACCTCACCACACAGCGCGATCCGCACGGCCGCCGGAACGTCATCGGCCACCGACCTCCGGACCAGCTCGTGGTGGAAGCCGAGCACATCGTTTGCCACGACGGTGAGCAGGTCAGCCGCGACGAGCTCCTGCAGCGGCGGCCGCACCTGCTCGTTCGACCACCCAAGGAGGTCGGCCAAGTCGTCCGCGCCGAACAACCGATCGAAGGACGCGGCGACGCCGAGAAGGTGGCGCGCCGGGGCGCTGAGCCGCATGATCCAGTCGTGGACGACGTCCCGCACCTGCCCCGGGGGGTGCTCGGCCAGCAGCCGTGCCCGGCCGCCCGCGATCGCGACGCCGCCCTCGTTCCGCAGTCCGTCCAGGAGCGCCCGGACAAGGCGCGGATTGCCCGCCGCACCGCGGGCCATGGCCAACAGGTCGTCGTCCGGCCGCGCCCCCAGCACGTCAGCGATGACCTCGACCACGGCATGATCCGCGAGTGGTCCGAGTGCGATCCGAGCCGCTCCCTCGCGCTCCCAATCGCCGAACAAACACTCGTCCGAGGGTTGCCGCGTCCCGATCCGACGTACCAGCGCCCAGCCGACGGGGTGGTCCGCCCCCACCCACGCCGGCAACTCGCGCAGCGCCGTGACGGTCGTCGCGTCGGCCCACTGAACGTCGTCCAAGGTGATGAAGACCGGGCCCCGCGCGGCCAGCTTCCCGGTGTGAACGGCGAGCTTTTCGAGGCACGCGTGCAGGTGCACCTCGGTGCCGGGCGCCCGGGCGGGCCGACCGCCCGGTGGTGCCAGGACCAGTCCGGAGAACAGGGGCGCCAGCGGCAGTGGCCGTGGCAACTCGCCGGCGTGAGCACTCACGACGCTGAACCCGTCGTCCTTCGCCCGCTTCTCCGCCGCGGCGAGCAGCCGGGTCTTCCCGATGCCCGGCGCACCGTCCACCAGCAGGATCGCCTCGTGACCGGTCGCCGCGGCGTCGAGGAGGCCGGCAACCGCTTTGAGTTCGCCCGACCGTCCGCGAAGCCGACCCTCCGCAGGCCTCTGCGTGTCCATGGCAGCCGGTCCCCCTTGATCGACGGGTGCGTCGCGGTACACCTGAAGACTCTCTCGGTGGCTGACGACTCGCCAGGTGTGTCGAGGAAGTGCCGAAGGCAACTACACGTGCGGAGTACCCTGGCCAGGCACAAAGTCACTCAACGACTGCGCAGGGACCAGCCCGATCCCCTCGGTGGTGATCTGGAACTCCCGCACCCCGGACCGGTGGTTGGCGGCCCGAGTCTTCAGCACGGTCAGCGCGCGCGACATCCGCCCGGTGATGCCTGCGTATTGCAGCAGTACGACGTTGTCGGCCATGTGCGACGCAGCCACGTCCGAAATTTTCGACACGCCGAACAGCTCAGGGAGCTCGTAGGTCATCATCAGGCTCGTGCCCTGACGCGACGATCTGTGCAGCAAAGAGTAGAGGTACTCCCGGAAGCGGATCTGGTCCGGTGCCGCAGCCTGCAGGTCCGCCAGGCTGTCCAGGAGAACCCTGCTCGCGCCGGTCGTCTCGATCGTGTCGAGAAGCTCGTACACCCACTGGTCCACGTTCAGATCGACGGGGCTGCGGTACATCACTGTCAGGTTGCCGTCCTTCACAGACCAGCCGAACTGCGACGCCGTTCGCTCCAGCTGCGACGGGTCCTCCTGCATCGTCGCGATGATCGCGCCGTCGCCCTGGCCGACGGCCTGGAAGACGAAGTGCAGCCCCATCAGTGTCTTCCCGGTACCGGTGGGTCCCGCGACCAGGGTCGAGGAACCCGCACACAAGCCGTCCTCGAGCATGTCGTCGAGCGCACGGATGCCGGACCGAATACGTACGCTCTGGACGTCGTGGTCGCCCGTATCCCCCGCATCCGCCGGGTCCGCGAGTCGCGGATAGACGGTGATGCCGTCCTCGGACAGGCGGTAGGAATGCGTCCCCGCCAGGTAGCCGCCGCCCCGGAGCTTGTGTACCTGCAGGGCCCGGGAGGTGCGTTCGGCCGAGTGAACGCTCTTCAGGGCGATGATGGCGTCGGCCACCGCGAACTCGGGAGAGCGCTGGATCTCGTCGTCCTGGTACTCGCCTACCCACAGCGACGTCGCCGGGAAGGCGCTCAGCATGCCGGCGAGATCGTGGAGAAAAGGGCGGAAGGCACCGCTCCGGCTGGCGTACGGGTGCATCGCCTTGAAGCTGTCGATGACGATCATCGCAGGCTTCCTGACCCGGATGAGCTCGCGCACGCGCTCGAGAACCCCCGGCAGGCCGTGGTCGCGGAGTATTCTCCCGAGGTCTTCGTACCACACGCTGCGCCCGACCGCCGCCGGGTCGAAGAACGACAGCGTCTGACCGTACCGGAGGACCTTCTCCAGTGGCTCGGAGACCGTGGTCAGGTACAGCGCCGACCGTTCCGGGGTGGCGTTGGCGAAGATCCATTGCTGCGCGAAGATCGTCTTGCCGGCGCCGGGCGCACCCATCACCAGGACGATCGCGTCGCGGGGAAGCCCGCCACCGAGGACGACGTCGAGCGGCCCCGACCCAGACGTGATTCGGCCGTTCATAGGCTGGATGTCGCTGCCGAGTCGGACCGTAGGTAGGCGCTTTGGCCCAGCAGGTCCCGGACGACCGACACCAGTCGCAGCGGCTCCAGCGGTTTCTTCAAGAAGGCGGCGGCGCCCGCCTCCAGCGCCTCGTCGCGAAGATCGAGCGTCGAGATCGCCAGTACGGGGAGGTCGAACTGCTGTCTGAGCTGGACGCAGAGACGCAGTCCCTGCGCGCCGGAGATCAGCAGATCGATCAGGACAAGATCCGGAACCTTCCGCACGGCTTCGGCCAGGGCCAGCTCGGCGGTGGGGACCAGCGTGACGCCGTACCCCTCGGTCCGCAGGAAATAGTCCGAGAAGTCGGCGGCGAACGGATCCTGTTCGGCCAGCATGACGAGCAGCCCGTCTCCGTCCGGAATCCTGGCCGGCTCCAGCGGTACGCCGCTGGCCAGGCGGCCCTGCAGCAGGCGGTAGGCGTCGCTGGCTGCCATTCCATCCGATAGTCGGTCCCGGACGAAGCGCAGCTGCTCGACCTGTACCCGCGAATACAGGCGGTGGCCGCCCGGACTCCGCTCAGGAACCACGACGTTGTAACGATCCTCCCACGTCCGCAGCGTCGCTGCCGGAATGCCAAGCATCCGCACGAGCGCACCGATACTGTAAACAGGGGAATCAGGCATTGGACGAACGCAGTTCTCCCGGTCGGTACGACACGCGTTCTACCGGCGGCGACGACCGGTCGGGCTCCTGACGGCTGGAGCATAGGTACTCGGCACGGATACCTGTTGCAGTGGTTCGCACACTACCTCATCTCCTGGACGACGACGTGCCGTCCGGAGCAGCGGGAACTACAAGAATCCGGGATGACGGCACCTGTCTCCTTGACGAGACTCGACAACGTGCCGCGGAACGTCACCCAGCAGAGCGCGCACCGCAAGTCCCGCCCTCTGCACTCCCACCTGACCCGGGGCACCTCGAGACCGGAGGCGAACCGTGGATCTGCACCTGAAGGCTTGGGAGGTACCCCTGCGCATCGGCGCGGGAGCCTTCATCCTCAATTCCGGCGTGTCCAAGCTTCGTGCGGACGAGACGGCTGCCAAGCAGACCCACGGATTCGCCGCAGGCGCCTACCCCGCCGTCCGCCGGCTCGATCCCCGACGGTTCGTGGGAGCGCTCTCGGCTGGAGAGATCGCACTCGGTGCGGCGCTCCTGGTCCCGGTGGTGCCCACCGCGCTTGCCGGCGCCGGCCTCATCGCGTTCTCCGGCGCCCTCCTCGGCCTGTACCTGCGCACCCCAGGTCTGCGGCAGGAAGGCAGCATCCGACCGACCGAGCAGGGCATCCCGATCGCCAAAGACGTCTGGTTGCTCGCCATCGGGCTCGCACTGGTCGCGGACGATGTCCGCGACCGGATGCGCGGGAAGACCTGAACCGGGATGTCCGGCGTCACAGCCGCCAGGTCGGCACATCGACGCGGCCACCGTGAGTGGGTTCAGATCCTTGCCGGTGGCCTCGCTCTGTGGCTCGCCTGCCTCGTCGTCACGCTCGCGACCGCCAACACCAATCTGGTCCCCACGCTGATCCTGCTCGGCAGCTTTCTCGTCCCCGTCACGTTCGTCGCCTGGTCGTTCGAAAGGTGGCGGGACGAACACCTCACGGCCGAGCTCATCGTCAGAGCCTTCGTCGTGGGCGGCCTGCTGGGCGTGTTGTCGGCAGCCTTGCTGGAGACCTACCTGCTGAAGCCCTCCGTCTGGCTGTTCCTCGGCGTCGGCCTGATCGAAGAGGCTGCCAAGCTCGGCGGGCTCGTCTTCGTCACCCGCCACATGGCGCGGCGCCATGGCCGGGACGGATTCGTGCTCGGCGCCGCCGTCGGTTTCGGGTTCGCGGCGTTCGAGTCGGCCGGATACGCGTTCAACGCGTTGCTGACCGTCAAAGGCCTGTCGTTGCCTGCTCTTGTCCAGACCGAGCTGGTGCGCAGCGTGCTGGCACCGTTCGGACACGGGCTGTGGACGGCAATCCTCGGTGGAGTCCTGTTCCGGGAAGCGCGCGGCGGCCGGCTCCGCTTCAACGGTTCCGTTCTCCTCATGTATCTGTGGGTCTCGGTGCTGCACGCATTGTGGGACGACACACACAGCATCGCGCTCGCGCTCACGTTCGTGCTCACCGGTACGCCGTGGCAGTACCGGCTGCTGTCCGTGGGCTATCTACCGACACCCACCTCCGAGCAGGTGCAGGTGTTCACAGTGCTCTCCATCGGCTTCCTGGCTCTGGTGTCACTGCTGGGCATCGCCACCCTGTGGGCCTCCTGGCGAAGAACCCGACCCGAGAAGGCCCATCTGAAGGAGACGGCATGACAGTCATGGCTGTGCACAGGTTCGAGCGCTTCTTCCGCGCTGCCGCCGGTCTGGACGTCGACAAGGACGACCTCAAGCGCTACAGCGACTTCGTCAGCGACAAGCTCCACGATCTCCTGATGATCGGGCAGGGCACGGCGAAGGCGAACGGCCGGGACATCCTCCAGCCGCGCGACCTGCCCATCACCAAGGGCTTGCAGCAGAGCATTCATGAGTTCCGCGAGATCGACGACGAGATCGAGTTGCAGCCGATCTTGGCGCAGCTGACGAAATGGCCACCGCTCGACGTGACTCTCAGCGAGGAGACCGAATCCCGGTTGCCGGAAGTGGTGGGAGGGTTGAGTGTCGCCCTTGCTCGCACCTTCAAAGTCATCGACCCCGATGTCAAGAATCCCCAGACAGCACACTGGGAAGCGGCGTTCCGCATCTTCGGCCTGCTGCTGTAGCTCCGGCCGACGAACGCCCGGGGTCCGCCGGGCCGTACCGGGTGACGGCGAGGGAACCACAACCAGTGGCGGCTCATCACGTGACTCCGAATCGCCACAGCGCACGGACGTCCGCAGTACTGCGTCGGCCCGGCACCGCACCAGTACCCTCGCCGCCCCTCTCGTGTCCTACCTATGCGCCCGAGATCATGCCGGAAGCTTCGATGCGAGGACGTCGACGTTCTCGATCGCAGGTGCCACGGTGAACAGTTCCTCAGCACGCTGCCCGAGCGCGGTGCCCACGCCGCCGGCCAGATGCGCTTGCCGGCCGGCGTCGTCGGGGAACACGTCGAAGATGCCGAACGTGGACGCGTCGAACTGGACGGCGAACCAGGCCCGGGTATCGGGCTCCTTCTCGACGATCGCCTGCGCGTCTTTCAAGAACTGTGCTACTTCTGCCTCCTTGCCCGGCTTTGCGTGTACTCGGACCAACAGCCCGGCTCGTACCATGACTCCTCCTCCGGTCGGTGTCCGGCACGATCAGCCGGAAGCAGGGCCATTACCCTTTCACCGCAAATCCATGCCCGGCGTCAATTTGCCCTGCTGGACCTGGTGGTGAAGGTCGCTCCCGGAGCTTCCGGCATTCAGGTGGGGTGGCGTAGCCGGTTGGTGGTGGTGGTGATGTCGGCGGCTTGTTCGGCGAGTGTGGGGTGGGTGTGTTGGAGTTTGTGTCCGGCGTCGGCCAGGGGTGTCAGGAGTGTTGCGGTGTCGTTGTTGCCGAGGGCGTGCAGGACGCGGTCGACGGCTTGTTGGGTGGTTGGGTCGAGGTTGTCGAGGGCGGTGATTTGGGCGGCGAGCCGGCGTAGGCGGGGGGCGTTGTCGCGGGCCCATTGGTTGGCGGCGCGGTCGCCGGCGCGGCGGTCGCGGGCGGCTTTGACGCGTTGTTCGCCGGTCATGCCGGTGGGGTTGGTGGCGTGGGGGTTGAGGCGTAGGTAGCGGCGTTCGGCGGCTTGGCGGCTGGCGAGGCCGAGCGCGGGGGCGATCGCGGCCCAGCTGGCTCCGCGGGCGCGGGCGGCGCCGATGAGCAGTGGTTCCCAGGTGGCGAGCCGGTCTTGGACGGCGCGCAGGCCGGCCAGCGCGGTCAGTACGTCGTCCGGGCCGGCGGCGTCCCGGCCGGCGGCGTCCGGGTTGGTGTCCGGGTTGTTGGTGTCCGGGTTGGTGTCTGGGCTGGTGTCTGGGCTGGTGGTGTCTGGCTGCCCGGGCGTCGGGGTGTCTTGGTGGTGTGTGACCTGGTGGACGGTTTCCTCGACGGCCGCGATCGCGGCCGCCGCCGACCCCGACGCCGGTGCCCCCGGTGCAGCCCGTACCGCGGGTGCCGCGGGCGCCACGGGTGCCACGGGTGCCGCCGGTGCTGTGGGTGCTGCGGGCGTTTCACCGGGTGTGTCGGCCGGTGTGTCGGTGGGGGTTTCGCCGGGTGTGTCGGTGGGGGTGTCGGTGGGTGTCATGGTCACCTCCTTGCCTGTCGCATTGTGTCAGCGGTTCGCTGACTTTTGCTGCTTGTCATCGTTTCGATGACATGTTATAAGGAAAGTGCGTGTTGACACCACTGGTCGAAACTTTCAGGAGGTGTAGGACGATGTTGATGCGCACCGACCCGTTCCGAGAGCTGGACCGGTTCGCCCAGCAGTTCTTCGGCAGTCAGGCGCCGGGCACGTGGTCGCGGCCGAGCCCGATGCCGATGGACGCCTACCGTGACGGCGACCGGTACGTCGTTTCGTTCGATCTGCCCGGGATCTCGCCGGAGGCGATCGATCTCGACGTGGAGCGCAACGTGCTCACGGTGAAGGCCGAACGCCGGCCGCTCGAGCTCGGCGACGGCGTGGAGATGCAGGTCGCGGAACGTCCGCTCGGGGTGTTCTCCCGGCAGCTGTTCCTCGGCGACACCCTGGACGCCGACCGGATCGAGGCGAGCTACGAGGCCGGCGTACTGACGCTGAAGATCCCGATCGCGGAGAAGGCCAAGCCGCGCAAGATCGCGATCAGCGCGGCCGACAACGACGACCGCAAACAGCTCGACGCCTGACCCACACCACACCACACCACGCCACGCCACGCCACGCCACATCACGTCACGTCACTGGCATCGGTCCCGGTCTCGGTCCCGGTCTCGGTCCCGTGACGTGACGTGGGAGGAGTTGTCGATGAGGTGGGATCGATGACCGCGACCGACCGGCAGCACACCATCGCCGAGGCCTTCACAGACCTCGTCCTCGACGACGACGACCTGCTGCGCGCCGAGTTCGACGCACTGATCGCCGCCTGCTGGGAATCACCGTCCGAGCCCCCACACCGCAACCCGTCACCACCCCACGGCGGATGGGCCGGACGACCACCACACCACCCGCCGCCACCACAACGATCACCCCTGACCCGCAGCACCCCGGCACGGAAACCCCAAAGCCGGCAACGCAGCCCCCCGTGCCACCGGAGGCGACGACTCTCCTGCCCCGGCGATTCCCGACGAAGCCGCAACGAGTCCTTAAGGGAGGTGGTAGCCGCAATCGATCCCGCCCCTTGACCCGATCTGGTGGTGCGGCCGCCCGCGCTGACACCTTCATCGCGCGGCGACACGCGACCCCCGCCGCCCTGCCCTTCTTAGGACGACAACACTGCGGGCCGCCGCACCATCCAGAACACCATCCTCACCATCGAAGCCGCCAGCTACATCGTCGACGCCGACACAACTGGTCGGTACGCGCCATGACAGCACCACCGCTCGCCGCCGCAGGCGCCGATCGTCATTCGTGTACGGATGCGGTTCATTCCCTGCTCCAGCTCTACCCAGTTGAGTCCGCTATCGGAGGTCTCGACGGCGTAGTCGTCGTTTTCGGCGCGGAGGACGTTGCAGACGCCGTTGATGAGGCCGCGCATCGTGCCGTCCGGCCATCCTGGCAGCGTGAGGTCCACGAGGTCCGCCAGACGGTGCCATCCGGGCAGCCGACCAGAAACATCCCAGTGTCGTGCTTGGCGAACGGCAGGCCAGGGTGGCCGGCGTCGCGTGACCAGGTCACCGGGAACCTCCACTCCTGGGAGATCCACTCCGTGAACATGAAGTGGAAGTCGTCCGGAAACAGATACATGGTCGGTAACGCATCGTCGCTGTTACGGGCACCGTCGTGCCGGGAGTAGAGGGTCTTAAGGCTGTCAGGAAGTGGGATCCCCGCGGCCTCGGCGATCGCTGTGAGCTTGTCCGAGTCCGCAGGTGGAAGGAGCTGCTCGCTGAGCAGCGGATGCTGGGACGGCAGCGCTTCTAGCTCACTCAGTGCGCCGATCAGGGTGTCCTGGCTCATCGACTCGCCTGCGCCTTCGGTGGTGGGGGGTTCTGGTCGGGCACGTGGGGCCCATCGAAGAACTCGACCCTGAAGGTATCGTCCGGCAGCAGCCGGTCCTTTGCATACCAGGCGCCGACCCGCGAACCGGAAGGCTGTCCCACACACAGACGCGCTTGATCGCCGGCCTCAGCAGGTCCGGCCGACGGGCACTCATGGACGGTTCCTGGCGCAGAACCGCGTCGGTTGACTTCAGGGCGTCCTCATGAACTGAGGTTCCTGCCTCGAGCGGTAGGAATCGTAGATAGCCTTCAGTCGCGCGTGACGCCTGGTGGCCACACGACTGTCACCGGTAGGTCCTTGTCACGTGCGGCTTGCACGACGTCGGCCGTTCCGCCGTGGCCTCGGGCGGGTTGGCCGTCCCAAACGGCGATCAATCGTCGGCTCGGTCGGGCATGTGGAGACTCGCGTCCATTTGCGCGTCAGAGTCAGAGATCGCATGATCCAAGGCGATCGTTTCCGAGGCCGCGGACAGGAGCGCGTCGTAGGTTGGGTGGTGGGAGGCTCGCAGGCCGTCGCGGTAGGTGGTCGGGGTATGACCGCGATCAGACGTCCACCGAGGTCGAGGATCGTCCAAGCGAAATTGCGTCGGCGCCGTCGGCGAGACACGAGATTCCGACGAGGTCGGATATTCCTTTGGCCTCAACTGTTCGCCGCAGCTCGGCCGCGATCCAGGCTTCTGTTGCTTCGGACAACCCACGATGACCGGAGACTGCGAGGTGCAGCACTGAACCTGCCGCTTTCCTACCCACATCATCACCCGGCTGATGAGGTCGTCCAGGGGCCCGCTGGTTCGGAAGTGCCCGAACAGGGTGACCGCAGATGGAACCAGCTTGCGACAGAATGGCCCGATGCGACTACAGGTGGCTATGTTCGATAGCCAACGTCGGTACCTCGTGGCTCTTGTCGCCGCATCGGCCCTCCTCGGGACAAGCGCGTGCAATGGCCCGTCGAACTCCTCGCCCCCACCGACGGCCAGCACCCCGATCACCGCGACTCCGGCTGCAACTCCGACCCGCACGCCCACACCGACGCGTCCGCCGATGCAGCAAGAACTGACGACCGCCCTACGGGATCTCGGCCTCCCTCCGGACGGGAGCACGATTCCTCTCCCCCAATCTGTCAAAACGATCGGGATCGGCGTCGCTTACCCGAGCGGCAAGAAGATCCGCTATCCGCGTTTCCCGGCTAAGGGCATCACGGCTCAGCAAACGGGTGCCCGGGCCAGGGTGCGGACATCCAACGGCATCGGTCTGGTTACAGTCTCGATCGAGAAGCTCGAACAACCGCTACCGGCAACACTCGACTACTGCGACGCCGACTGGACACGAGTGCCGTCATTCATTGATGGCACCGATGGATGTTCCCTCGAGCGGATCTCCCCGACAGGTGTAGTCCAGACCATCGACTTCGGCAACCTACGAGAAATGCGCCTTGTCCTGCCGCGCATAATCATCTCGGTCTCCAGTGGGGCAGAGAACCTGCAAGCAACCGGCGCGAAGCCAGCCCTGTCGGAGTCCAACCAGCGCAAGCTCTTGCTGGACCCCCGTTGGCGCTGACCCAAGGCGAGAGGCGAGATTAGTTCGCAAGCCGGAAGGTTAGGTAACTGGTTTCAACTGCCCTGATCAACCGGAGGCCGCCCGTCGGTGGCCTTGGAGATCCAGAGCCCGCCGACGAGTCCGCTCGACGGAGGCGCGGTCTAATTGTCCGCTCTGTTAGGCGGCTCACCTTCAGCCAGATGCTAGGCCAAGGGAGTTACCAGATGCGTGCGACGCGCGCCTGTCCAGATGCAGCAATGGAGCAATCGGTCACGCCAGACTTGGACTTGCTCAGCACGTCTACAGCTCAGGCTGCCCACAGGGCCGGTCCCTGCAGCCGTATCAACGTCGAACGGAGGCGCGTCGCCGTGGACCAATTCACCGACTCGTGGACCGCGTTCGAGTATGCCGTTGTCGACGTCGAGAGCAACGGGGCAGAGGCCACCGGATCTGGTCGAGATCGGGCTGGCCAGAGGCCTGCCGGATGGTCTAGTACCGCACCGCGCGACCTACGACTCGCTCGCCTGCGCCCGGCTCCTGTTGCACTTGGCAACGGCTTCCGGCCGCGAGCCGCTCACGCTCGCCGAATTGCTGGGTGCCCCCATCGGCGAGGCGGCAAGTGGCACGGCGGATGAGCAGCCGCGACTCTCTTCTGAAGAGAAGCGGCTGCGCCTAGATCGTCGGCGAGTTGGCTGCTGGTGGTGTGATCACAGGTCGTCGAGCCAGTCGGTGCCTGCCTCGTCTCTGTGCGGGCCGCGGTGGTAGCCCAAGATGCAGGCGTCGTCAGTGCGCGGGTTTCGGCCGTCGCAGTCCAACTCCTGTGCTGAATGCAGTACCGGCCATTCGAGCACCGGCTTCTTCGTCACATCCACTTGCCCCGTCCTTTCATCGCGGCCGCCTCCTGGAGCGGCCAGGGCGACAGGGCAGGGAAATCACACACCGCAGATGCGCGCTCGGAACTCTCCCGCCGCCCTGACCGTGCTTAGACGGTAGGAGTTCAGAGCATGCGACAACTATGAACTTGCACGTACTTGCACAGCTATTCCAGAGCCTCGAGAGCTGAGGCGATCAAGCGTCGTGCGGGGGCTCCGACGACGGCGATCTTGGATAGGCGGGCGAAGGCATCGGCGTACATGGCGACCTCGCCGGGCTGGGTGATGGTTAGGTAGCCGGAGATCAGTTCGACGTTGACCTGGGCGTCATCGAAGATCCAGAAGTCCTCGACCGGAGGCATGGCAGTACGGTCCGCACCCAGGGGGAGGATGCCGAGCGAGACCGACGGAAGTTCGCTGACGGTGAGTAGGTAGCCGAGTTGGCCGGCCATGACGTCGGTGTCACCCATGACGTTTCGGAGTACAGCTTCCTCTACGAGTACGGCGAACGCCCGGTCGCTTTGATGGAGCAGTTTGAGGCGTTGATTGCGCACCTTGACCGCATCTTCGACGTCGTCCGGGAGGCCGCGGCGGGCCGCCGTACCGCGGAGGAGCGCTCGGGTGTAGCTCTCAGTTTGCACTGCGCCGGGGATCAGCCAAGGCGAGTACGTACGGAAGCGTCGGGTGCGTTGCCAGAGCGGCATGACCGATTGGTGCGCGCGTCGAAGGCCACCGCGTTCCATCCGCTTCCATTGGACGAACATGCCCTCGATCGCCTCCAATGAGGCGACGAGATCGGTGGTCTGGTCGGTTGCCCGGCACTGCGTGGCCCAAAGACGAATGTCGTCGGCCGACGGTGAGGTCTTGCCGTTCTCGATGCGCGAGACCTTCGATTCGTGCCAGCCGCAGGATGACGCGAGCGCCCGCGCGGTGAGGCCGGCAGTCTTCCGGATCTTACCGAGACGGGCGCCGAAGTCGCGTTTGGCCATCTGGGCATTCGAGAAGGCGGGTGGTGTCGGCAACGGTTACAGGCCTCGTGTCAGCTCGGGTGGTACTCCTTGTGCGCGATCGCTCGATCCCAGGCAGCCTCGAATGCTGCTACGCACAACTTAACCAAGTCGGGATCGTCCGAGCGTTCTTCACCTACCCATGCCCCGTTGCCATCGCAGAAGTTCCACAGAACTGTTTGTTCGTCGAACACCCAGAAGTCGTTCGGTGTAACCAACAGCCCGGCCGTCTGTCGTCGCGGCAGCTAACGCACCTGCTCGCCGGCCGCGACGTTGTGTGGCTCGGTGACGTCGTACTCGAACTGCACGTACTCACTGATCGGCTCCGAAATGATGCGAGCACGCCATACCTCAACACCTCTACCGGTCGTGTCACGCACCAAGTCGTGAAACGTCTTCCAGCGGACAGCGGGATCGAAGTGGTTGCCTGCTCTCCACTCGTTCCAGTCGGGGTCTTCCGGGTCGTACAGATCGCGGGTCTCAAGATGCAGCGCGCTGTGCTGCGCCGAGCGGAACAGTTGGAACGTGAGAGGTTCAGCTGTCGCCCAGTGCTCCTCTCAGGACGGCCGAAATCCCAGCCGGGATGCGCACAACTGTCTCGTTCTCTTGTACCGGCGCGGTCGCGTTGACCTCAGCCATCGTCTCAGGGTCGAGCTTGAATCCCTGGATCACGATGCTGTCGTCGTGACGTCGTACTGCGGATCGTTGAGGGGCATCCGCCGGCGTACAGGCCGATCGCGGCAGTCGGAGCCGCGTGTGGGTGGCGGCAGGGTGAGTTGTTCGGACTGGCTGAGGAGGACATCGACTTTGGGGAGATGGTCATCCAGTTCGGCGGCAGGTGAAGAGGTTGGGGCGGGAGTTCGTGTTCGCGTTGCCGAAGAACGACACGGACCGTGAAGCTTCTGTTCCGGTGGACGGACGACAAGCACAGTCGGGCGCGGACGTACGACGAGCTCGTTTGGAAGCCAGCGCTCTTCCACGCGGGTGTGATCGCGGCACCGAAGACGGATCGGCGCGGTCGACGGCAGTACGTCTCCGGCCGGGAGAATGGGATGCACGCGCTCCGGCATTACTACGCGAGCATCACGCTGGCTGACGGCGTCAACATCAAGGAGCTGTCGGAGTGCCTCGGTCACGGCGACCCTGGGTTCACGCTCCTGCTGTACACCCACATGCTGCCGTCGTCGCACGAGCGGGCGCGGAAGGCTGTGGACTCCAGGCTCACCCGACTCTTCTCTCTCAAATTCCATGTAGCAGTCACGGAGCAGGCCGTCGTACGCTCCCCCAGTACCTCCTGGGAACCGGACGACGGCCTGTACCCTGACCAGCCTGAAATCAGCCTCTGACCTGCGGAAACGTCTACCGGATGCGCATCCCCGAGATCGCGCCGGCGATCACGAGGCGCTGGATTTCGGAGGTGCCTTCGAAGATGGTGTAGATTTTGTCGCCCTGGCGGCCATCTCGATTGGGACAGACGTATCGGCCTTCTGACCTGCAGTTTCATCCTTCGTCGATGATCAACGGTGACCAGTGTTTCACGGAGCTGTGACGGAGCAAGAATTTGCCCGCAGCAAACATTTCGATCTGCTAGAGGCTTCCACGAGGGGCAAAGCTTGACCCCCGGTCGGCAGTTGATAGAGCTGTGACGCAGCCGCTGGCGTCACAGTCCTGTCGTTGCATCGCGCTGCAGACAACCCAGCGAGGACGAGCGCCTGTAAGGTCAGTCCTAGGTGCTGAATTCAGTTCAAAGGGCGACCAGATCGTGAGTCGTCATGGTCGGATGTGACTCACTTCCCTGCGGAACCGAGACTGGCGAGGTAAGTCTGCCCCGCCTCCGTGATGCGAATCGTCTGGTCCTGAGTCGAGCGGTTCGCGTAGCCTGCCGACTTCGCACTGTTGAACGCTGCGGTGATCTGCCCGTTGGGAACGCCGTCTCCGATGTGGTCAGTGAGCCATTCGATGTCCTTGTTCACTAGACCTTTGATGCTGTGCAACTTCGAAAACAGGACGACCCAGAGAAGCTTGTCTTTGTTGGTCTTCATCTTGCTGTAGGCGGGGAATCCCTCCATCGTTGATTGGAACTCGTCAATCTCGGCGAACACATCCGGTTTTTGCGTCTTCGCCTTGGGTACCTTGGCGGCCTTCCGCGGGCTGCGCGACTTCGGGCCATCCGTGAACGAGAAGTCGCCGTCGAAAATCCCCTTCGCCTTGTTCGTGAGGTAGTACTCGCCACGGGTGTCTTCGGCAATCCAGCCGGCAGCGACGGCTGCCGAGAGATCGCGCGAGAAATTGCCGGGCGCCGTCTCGCGTGCGCGACGGAACTGAGCCTTCACATCCTCGGCCTTGAAGGTCTCGCCGCCGTCCTGCAAGACATACGCCCCGAGGGCGACGATCTTCTCCGGGTTCTTTTTGGCTCCCGAGACGTCGATGGCTTCCCTTGGGCTCTGTACCCCCTTGGCCTTCGACGCATCGCGCGGCGGTGACTCACCGGAGGTCACATCGTCGAGCGACTCCGCATCACCCTCATCCGCATTGAGGAAGGCGACGATGCGGGCGGCCTGCCGGACAGTGATCTCGTCTTCATAGGAGAGCTTGCCCGATATGACGATCTTCGTCACGACATCTGCCATAAACGCAATGTAGCACATCGCGACATCGCAACGACATGTACAACATTGCGGCATCTCGCCGCGCTATACCCGCAGCGCGAGAGCGTCAATTCGCGATGCGGCCGGCTTGCAGGATCAAGCGCTGGCTTGAATCACTCCTTTAATTTCACCATGCAACATATGGAGCCTGATGGGGGCTCAGCGACAACAAATTCTAACGACATGCCTGGCGATGTCGCACCGTCCCGGTATTCTCTCAGTCGTTCAGAAGCGCGACGACCTCGGGCCGGAGCGTACGCCTGGCATCTGAGGTCCTTCGTACGGCGGACGACGGAATACCTCAGCCTCGTCAGGCCGCTGCAGTCGTTGGTAGGTGTCGCATTCTTAGTTTCGAAGCAGTCGACTCACAACGCGGAGAGGATTCCGAGGAAGTGACAACCCCCAACGAGGACGAGGTTGGCGAGCTCCTAGCCAAGGCCTGGGCCCAGGTCGAGGCGGCAAAGCTGCCCGAGTCAGTGCAACTGTTCGCTTTCCAGGAGGCGATACGTCGACTCTCTGGCGAACAGCCTGTGGTCGCCGAAGCGCAGAACTATGGCAACACTCCGGCCGCCGAGCTGAAGGCACGGCCCTATTCCGCGCGTAAGGACGCGTCTACGTCCAATCGGGGTTCGGCAAGTCCAGTCGAGTCCAGCACCAACCTCCCCTCTATGACGGAGAGCGAGTTCCTCGACAAGCTATCCGAAGAGACGGGAGCTGACCGTGAACAGCTCTCGCACGTGTTCGTGCTCGACAGCAACGGCGCCCCCCGCGTCAACATGCGTGCCGCGGAGTTGGGCGGTACCACGAAGGAGCGCATGCTGACGGTGGCTCAGCTTCTCGTAGTGGCGCGCATGTGTGGCTTCGGCGAGAGCGAGGTTCGCGTCAACGTCATCAGCACCGCGTGTACTGCGCTGCGATGCTGGGACGGCAACAACTTTTCTTCCTACGCGAGCAAGCTGCCGGGCTTCCAATTCATTTCGGGCCCGAACGGCACCTCGCGCATGAGGGTTCGAACTGCTGGTGAGCAGAGCTTCGTCGGCCTTGTCGCGAAACTGGCGACGCGCGCCGCGGAGACCGCTGGATGACTCGCCTCGCCGACGTCGAGGCGGGCTTCACAGCAGCCGGCGTACCGCCCGCACTTACAAAGGAGCTACTCGACGCCTTCACCGAGGCGAAGCAGCGGTTCTACCGCAACGATCTTCGACCTCAGGCTGTCGAGGGCGGTCGGTTTACCGAGGCTGCATTCCGTATTCTGGAGTGGCAGACGACCGGCGCTTTCACTCCGATAGGAAAGACGCTGCCCTCCGTCGATAAGATGCTGATCACCCTACAGAACGCCACTGGGAACGAGAGCACGCGACTACATATCCCACGAACGCTGCGGTTAATCTATGACGTTCGCAACAAGCGCGACACTGCCCATCTAGCCGATGGCATCGACCCCAACTTGCAGGACGCATCGCTCGTAATCCACAACATGGACTGGGTGCTTGCCGAACTCGTCCGCCAGTTCCACTCGGTGACCGCAGACCGCGCACAGGCCATCATCGTCGATCTCGTTTCACGGGCGGTACCAGTGATTCAGGAGCTCGATGGCTTTCCCGTGATCTTGAAAAAACTCAAAGCGTCCGACCATGTCCTAGTGCTTCTCTATTGGCGCGGTGCGGAGGGCATAACCTTTGGCGAGCTAAGCGACTGGGTACTGCCGCCGATGCGAGCAAACCTCCGTCGAACCGTAACCTCCCTGAAGCGCCAGTTGCGGATTCACTTCCACGGGCAACAGTTGACGGCCAACACTAAGATCACGATCCTTCGGCCGGGAGAGGACCTCGTCGTCGCTCGGAAGCTCGTCGAACCGGCATAGGCCGCAGCCACCTTGGCACACGCTCAGTCCAGCAATGAAGGTCACGTTGGGTCCACGGAGGCTCGCCTTCAGGGCTGTTGACGGGCGGCGGGTAGTCCGTCAATGACCCACCAACTCATTTGGTACCACGACATCACTGCTTGAATTGTGAAGTAGTCCACCAATGGTTGCACGGATTCGAATGGCGGGCGTGCCTGATTCAGGTTCCCCGCCCATTCGGCAACAGCTCGACGGACCCGCGGCGCGCGCGATCGACAAGCATCTGCAACAGCCGCCAGGTGGGCGGAAAGACCTTGGTATTGGACTAGTGCTGCCGGACGCGAATCGCGGGTCTGTACGAAGTCCTCAAGGAGTTGACCGAAAGACTCGAACATGACTTCCGGCCCATTAGGATTTCCGCGACCAACCGTTCCAGCCGTCTGGTACGTCCAAACCGCATGCTTGCCCATCGCTTCAGGTGATACGTGCCCCGATCTTGCGATGACCCGACCTTGCATCTGAGCCGCTTCGAGCTGCCGGAGCGTGTGAAAGGCCGGAGCGGCGTACCGTACGACCGCTTTGCCCGCCAGAGCCACGTCGAGCTTTCGGAGAACCTGATGCTGGTATCGCTGGCGTTGAAAGCGGTAGTAGGCACCGCCCCAGAGGTTCCATTGCTTAGCTCTCGCCCCGTACAGGTACTCCGCGCGCTTGAACTGGAGTATCAGGCTGAGCGGATACGTCGGAAGCTGATCGCCCTTCGGCGCCATTTTCGGCCAGTGCTCAGGCACGAGCCTCACTCCCCGCGGACGAGGGAGCCCAAGCACCTGCCAGATTAGATGCGCACTGCCGGGGCTATGAGCAGCATCGAAGCCAGTCAGCTTCTCCAGGACTTGCCCTGGAGAGAAGACGAGCCGGTTTCCTCCGATGCCATACGCGAGCTCGGCGTTGTAGGCAGTCTCGTAGGTCTTCTCTTCGAAATCGGCGACGGCCATGGGATCAGCATCCCTGACCGATAACCCGAAGGCCAGCGCCCGCAGCACAACCGTCCAGTGCGAGACGGAAAATGTCGGTGAGCGCTCGACAATACGGCGCCGGCTCCAGGGGCGACGCGCGGTCTACGCGCGGAAACGAAGCAAGCTCCACCGTCACACTTCTGGCATTCGAGGCGTGTCAGCGAACTGCAACGCGTATTTCGTCACCTTCGCGAGCCGCACGTTGAGCATTTGTGGACGACCTACCGCACCCGTTCGGGCAAGATCTGACCGCGCGCCAACACGTCTGCGAGCACTGCGCCGACATCTACATCGCGGCCAGATCTGGCCAGCGGTTCTGCTCGGATCTGTGCCGCCTCCGAAACTGGCACAGTCGCAAGCGGGTACGCTCGGCCGAGGAATTCGAAGCCGAAACCGTGTCGGTGCTGCTCGCGGAAGTCGATCGTCTGCAGGGCCAGGTGACCGAACTTCAGCACGCGAACGCGACCCTGCGAGAGGCCCTGAGCCGGGCGCAGACGCGCCTGTTGTCCGCTCGGAGTCCGTACCGCAGGTGGTCCTGAGGCGTCACAGGCTGATCCGACGAATGCACCAGTCGGGTTCGTACCGAGGGGTGTCAGCGCGAACTTACCGGCTCAAAACCTCGACATGATCGTCGGGAGCGAGTGAGGCTCTGGTGGAGGGGACGGGCGCGGAGTGCTGGGGTCAGTGAGGAGGGAACCCCTCTCAGCACACCCGCCCCGCCTGCTTAGGAACCTCCGAAAGCAAGACTTCGACGTGGCTGGGTCGGAGGTCGGTGAAGTTCGAACGGGTGCGATCGACGCAAGGTGGAGAGGGCTGGGCAGAATCAGGACGCCGTCGTTGATGCCCAGGACCGCCGGATCGGACACTTCACCTACGCCGATCGCCGCGATGCGCGCGACCGGTTGCAGCTCACAATGAGCTCGGTTCAGTCGTCGAGCCACTCGGCTCCGGTGGGGTCACGGTGGTAGCCCTTGTGGTGGCCGTGGATGCAGGGGCGTCCGGTCATTGGGTTCTTGCCGTCGCAGCGTTCGGCGGGGAGTTGGTCCGGCCAGCCGGTATCACGTCCACGGTCGTTGCTCGGACTCCCTGTCCACTCGACACCGAAGCGACCGGGACTGTCTGCCGGCGTCACGTAGCACTCGTTCATGTCGCCCCCGTCGTTCGGATCTGTTGGGCGCAACAACGCTAGGTCGCGAGAACACCGCCGCGGGCGCGGATTTCTCCGAATTTCTCGGCGTCCTCGAAATAGCCAGGCCGAGGCGAAATCACGTGCTCGCGCTATCTGTATCGGCAGCAAGGTCGGACATGACGCGGCCAATAACCTGCCGCGCTGCGTGGCCGTAGCTGGCCACTGCGGCGAGCTGCTCGAACGCGTCGCCGTACAGTTCGATCTCCTGTGGCTGGCGGAGGTCGAGCGCGGCACTGAACGTCTCGATCACCACGCGACGGTCGTCGTACATCCAGAACCCATGCCACGGTGAGATCGTGTACTCGGTCGTCGCCGCGACAATGCCGAGCCGGACGTTCGGCAGATGAGTGGCGGAGGCCAGCCGGTCGAGCTGGCCGAGGAGAACGTCTACGGGGCCGAGGCGCAGTTGGAGCGCGGCCTCGGGCATCACGATGTGGAACTGCTTACCTGGCCGGTAGAGGATCTCCTGCCGGCGCAGACGGGCCGCAACCGCCTCGTCCGCGTCGTTGGGTCCCTTGAGCCGGCGCACCGATTCATCGAATCGAACTCGAGCGTACTCAGCGGTCTGCAGCAGCCCGGGTACGACGGTCGCCTCGAAGATCCGGAACAGCCGAGTCCGCTGCTCCCACTCGAGGAGCCGCTCCTGCGCAGGACGGTGACCGGCGCGCAGTACCTGGCGCCATTCGGCGTACTGCAACTCCAACGTGTGCAGAGAAGCGAGCAGCGCATCGAGCTCGGCCTCGTGCTCAGTCGCTCGCACCCACGCACGGAGGTCGTCATCCGTGGGCGTTTGCCGGCCGTTCTCAATCTTGGACACCTTTGAGGGCGGCCAGCCCAGCGACTCCGCGAACTGCCGCCCGGTCGTTCCCGCTGACTGGCGGAGCTGGCGGAGTCGCCTGCCGAGGGCTGTACGCGCCTCGTGGACGCTAACTGCGTCCGATGTATTGGCTGGCAAAGTCGTCCCGTCGTAATGCTCGGTGCCAGGCGGCGTCCCGCCAGTAATTGTGCTGCACGACCTGCGCTGGGTCTCTGATCAACTCGGTGCCGAGGAACCCGTCGTTGTCGTCGAAGTTCATCCGTACGACGGTTCTCGAATCGAACAACCAGTAGTCGTGTTTGGGTACCCCCTCGCTGTCGGCTCGATCCCGTTGCAGGTAGCGGATGTCCTCACCCGCGGCTGTCGTGAACTGCGAGCACCACACGCCGAAGCGGCTGTAGCCATTCAGCGGGACAGTCACGACGCGAACCCGTGCAAACCGGCGTCCGTTCACAGTCGCGCCCCGAACCAGGTCGAGCCACTCGCCCAGCCAGGCCGGTTCGTCCCGGTCACCGGCCAGGTACTGCGCGAGCGGTTCGGCCTCGTCGGGCTCGTTGTAGCGGTCTCGGACCTCGAGCCGGAACGCGGTGTGCTCGAAGCTGTTGAGCAACTCCCAGAGCGACGGCTCGCTGCTCAGCGGTCCTGCTCCTCGAGGTAGCGGAGCGCATACATCTTCAGTACGTCTTCTGGGATCTCGATCAGGGTCTCGTGGTCCGGGACCGGAGCGACTGCGTTCACATCCGCAAGCACCTCCGGGTCCGTGACCTTCCAGCCCTGCGCGATATAGGTCACCCGATCGGTGCGGTCGGTCGCGAAGAGCGTCGGCGAATTGCTTGTCTGGGAGTTCGGGTCCTTGCCGAGGAATCGTGCGCGCACGAGGGCCTCCTTGCTCGAAACCTGGAGAAATCCAGCTCATCATGATGGTGACGCCGCTCGGCTCTGGGCGCAACTCCGGTCGGCGAATGCGTGGCGCCGAAGGAGTTGGACCGACGGGTCTGGGATCTGTCGGGTCTGCTGCATGCGGGATCGTCGCGGGCGTCGGACACAGGAGCGAGGCCGGTCGGAGCTGACCCGCGCCACCCGGCTCGCGCTGCGCTCGGCTGCGGCCTGAAGGCCCCTGGCACAACACGTTCATCGGATGCGTCGGGGACATACATCCGGGGTTTCACCCACCCCGGGCTCGCCGGTACTACGTGGCGGTCGCAAGCGAGCGGAGCGAGCGATACGCGCGGGCGATAAGCCCGCAGCTCCGACGGCGGTAGCCGGCAAGGGATGTCCGGCGCTGAGCCGGGGGTGGGTGGGGTAGCGCGCGTAGCAGGTGCGGGAGGGAGCGGAGCGACCGGAGCACCTGCGTAGCGCGCGGGGGCTGTTTACCTGATGCGCATGCCTGAGATCGCTCGGGCGATTACCAGGCGCTGGATTTCTGAGGTGCCTTCGAAGATGGTGTAGATCTTGGCGTCTCGGTGCATGCGTTCTACGGGGTACTCGCGGGTGTAGCCATTGCCGCCGAGGATCTGGATGGCTTCTTCGGTGACCTTGACGGCTACCTCGCCGGCTTTGAGTTTGGCCATGGAGCCTTCGCCGTTGCGGTAGTCGGGGGTTTCGCCGCGCATCAGGGCGGCGGACATGTTGGCGGCGCGCCAGACGAGGAGGCGGGCGGCGTCGATTTCCATGGCCATGTCGGCGAGTTTGAAGGCGATGCCCTGGTTGTCGATGATCGGGCGGCCGAACTGTTCGCGGGTCTTGGCGTAGTCGAGGGCGACCTCGTACGCCGCTCGCGCGATGCCGATCGCCTGGGCGCCGACGATGTGCCGGGTCATCTCGAAGGTCGCCATCGAGGCGTTGCGCGCCCGAGCTCCACCTGATGCCGCCTCGCGGGCGCGGGCGAGGCGCTCGTCGAGCTTCTCCTTGCCGCCGAGGACGTTCGCGGCCGGGATCCGCACGTTGTCGAAGAAGACGTCCGCCGTGTGCGACGCGCGCAGACCGTGCTTCCGCAGCTTCGTACCCTGCTCCAGTCCACGAACCTCGGTCCGCGGTACGACGAACGCGGCCTGCCCCTTCGTACCGAGTGCAGGGTCGACCGTCGCGACGACCACGTGGATGTCCGCGATCCCGCCGTTCGTCGCCCACGCCTTCTGCCCGTTGATGACCCACTCGTCCGAAGCGTCGTCGTAAACCGCCCGCGTCCGGATCGCCGAGACGTCGGACCCGGCGCCGGGCTCCGACGAGCAGAACGCGGCCACGCGTACGTCGTCCGGCGTGCCGTAGCAGCGCGGCATCCACTCGCTCCACTGCTCCGGCGTACCGTTCGAGAAGATCGCGGACGACGCGAGGCCGGTGCCCTTCAGCGACATGCCGATGCCCGCGTCGCCCCAGAAGAGCTCCTCGTGGACGAGCGGCATCAGCAGCCCGGTCGGGTCGATGAAGAGGTTGATGTTCGCGTCGAGACCGTACAGGCCGATCTTGGCGGCCTCCTGGATGACCGGCCAGGGGGTCTCCTCGCGCTCGTCCCACTCCGCGGCGGCCGGACGGATCACGTCGGCGGCGAAGCTGTGGGCCCAGTCGCGGATCTCCCGCTGCTCGTCGTTCAGCGTGAGCGAGAACGAGCTCCAGCCAGGCTGGGACCGCTCGGCGCCGAGCTCGCCGGCCAACGCCATCACGTCGGCGGAGACCGCGGGCTTGGGATCGGTCATGGTCATCAACATCCTCCAGCGGTGACGTACGATGTTACCGACGAGTGTAACCGTCGTTTGCACCCAAGCGGCACCACTGTGGCTAAGATCGACGCATGAGCTCCGCGCTGCTCGCGATCGGACGCCGCCGGACCACGGCGGAGCGTCGTCGCGACCGGGAGCGGGACATCATCCGGGCCACCCGCGAACTGTTCGACGAGCGCGGCACGATCGACGCCCAGATCGACGATATCGCCAAGCGGGTCGGGATCAACAAGGCGCTGATCTACCGGCATTTCGCCGGCAAGGAAGAGCTGTTCGCGCTCACCCTGGTCGACTACCTCGGCGAGCTGGACGAGCGACTCGCGGCCGCCGACAACCCACGTCGCGCGCCGCTCAACCGGTTGAAGGCGCTGAGCGAGACGTTCGTCGACTTCTGTCTCGCCTACCCGGCGTTCACCGACTGCGCGATGAGTCTGCTGCGCAGGAGCGGCGAGGAGCTGTTCGGCGAGATCACCGAGCCGGTGATGGTCAAACTCGGTACGGCGATGGCGGCAGCGCTGGATCGCATCGCCAAAGTTCTCGAGGCGGGCCAGCGCGCCGGCGTGTTCGACGAGGTGGACACCGCCTATCTCGCCAACCACCTGTACACCCAGACTCTCGGATCGTTGCACATGGCAAGAGTCGGGTTGATCGTGTCGGGCAGCCGCCCGGGCCACCCGGTGGTGCATCATGCCGATGTCGGCACCGTCCGGTCGACCGCTATCACTGCCACCCTCGCCACTGCGGTGGGGCAGAAAGCACTGACAAACAAGAAGACCCGCTCCACCGGTGTCCTGAGTCGGAAGGTCGGCGAGTGATGTCGGTGGTCAGGTGCGTGCATCGCGGTGCGTGGTCAGTGGCCTCGATGCGGAGCATCGTGGGCGCTGGGCACGTGCCGCGAGGTGCGTGCCTGGGCGCCGAAAGCGCCGTCGAACTTCCGACTCAGGACACCAGAGCAGGAGAGACATCGTGACCGAACCGCGCAAGGTGGCCGTGGTCGCCGGAAACCGGATCCCGTTCGCCCGGCAGGACAAGACGTACCGGCACGCCTCCAACTCCGACATGCTCACCGCGGCGCTGAACGGTCTGGTCGACCGGACCGGCCTCGGCGGTCAGGAGGTCGGTGAGGTGGTCGCCGGAGCGGTCCTCAAGCACGCCCGCGACTGGAACATGGTGCGCGAGGTCGTTCTGGGCTCGAAGCTCGCGCCCACCACCCCGGCGTACGACATCCAGCAGGCCTGTGGGACCGGGCTGGAGGCGGCGATCCTGGTCGGCAACAAGATCGCCCTCGGGCAGATCGACGCCGGGATCGCGGGTGGCGTCGACACCGCGTCGGACGCGCCGATCGCGGTCAACGACCGGCTGCGCAACATCCTGCTCGACCTGAACCGCGCGAAGACCTACCCGGACCGGCTGAAGGTCCTCGCGCGGGTGCGCCCGAAGGACGTCGTACCGGAGATCCCGCGGAACGCCGAGCCGCGGACCCGCAAGTCGATGGGTGAGCACGCGGCGCTGACCGCCCTCGAGTGGGGTATCACCCGGGAGGCGCAGGACGAGCTCGCGTACCGGTCCCACGTGAACCTCGCGAAGGCGTACGACCGGGGTTTCCAGGACGACCTGATCACGCCGTACCTCGGGCTCGAGAAGGACCAGAACCTGCGGCCGGACACCACGATCGAGAAGCTCGCCAAGCTCAAGCCGGTGTTCGGCAAGGGCGAGACCGCGACGATGACCGCGGGCAACTCCACGCCGCTCACCGACGGTGCGTCGACAGTGCTGTTGTCGACCGACGAGTGGGCCGCCGAGCACGGTCTGCGCCCGCTCGCGTACCTGACGCACTCGCAGACCGCCGCGGTCGACTACGTGAAGGGTGCCGAGGGTCTGCTGATGGCCCCCGCGTACGCCGTACCGCGGATGCTGGCCCGCGCCGGTCTCACACTGCAGGACTTCGACTACTACGAGATCCACGAAGCGTTCGCGTCCCAGGTACTGTCCACCCTGAAGGCGTGGGAGGACCCGATCTTCTGCAAGGAGCGACTGGGTCTCGACGCGCCGCTCGGGGAGATCGATCGGGACAAGCTGAACGTGAACGGCAGCTCGCTGGCCGCGGGCCACCCGTTCGCGGCGACCGGTGGGCGGATCGTCGCCGCGCTGGCCAAGCAACTGGACGAGAACGGCGGCGGCCGGGGCCTGATCTCGATCTGTGCCGCGGGCGGCCAGGGTGTCGTCGCCATCCTCGAGAAGTAGGAGCTGAGATGACGGATCGCTACCAGACCTTCACCCGGACGCCGCTCGGGCAGACCCTGGTGAAGAACCTCGGTCTCCCGGACCCGACGCCGCTGCCCCGCTGGTTCGAGGGCTCGCCGGTGATCGACGGGCCGGTCGTCTTCGGCGCGATCGGCGAGACCGACGCCGGCAAGGCGATCCAGGCGCTGCTCCGGGACATCGGCGCCGCGTTCAGTACGGCGGCCGAGGGCGTCGCGTCGAGCGAGATCCGCCCGAAGGCGCTGGTCTTCGACGCGACCGGCGCGACCTCGACCGCCGATCTGAGCAGCCTGCAGCGCTTCTTCTCCCCCGTCATCCGCCAGCTCGCCCCGGCCGGTCGCGTCATCGTCGTCGGCCGTACGCCGGAACTCGCGAGCACCACCGGCCAGCACGTCGCCCAGCGCGCGCTCGAGGGCTTCACCCGCTCACTCGGCAAGGAGGTGAAACGCGGCGCCACGGTCAACCTCGTGTACGTCGCACCGGACGCGCACGAACAACTCGACTCCACGCTCCGCTTCTTCCTCTCCCCCAAGTCGGCGTACGTCGACGGTCAGGTCGCCCGCATCGGCACCGGTCCCCTGGTCAGCAACGACCCGAACCGCCCGCTCGCCGGCCGTACGGCGCTGGTGACCGGCGCGGCCCGTGGCATCGGTGCGGCGATCGCGAACACGCTGGCTCGCGACGGTGCGACGATCATCGGCGTCGACGTACCGCAGAACGCGGACGCGCTGCGCAAGGTGATCACGAAGATCGGCGGCACCGAGCTGCTGCTCGACGTGACCGCGGTCGATGCCCCGCAGCGGATCGCCGCGCACGCGCAGGAGCAGCACGGCGGACTCGACATCGTCGTCCACAACGCCGGCATCACGCGGGACCGTCGGCTGGTGAACATGCGGACCGACGCGTGGGACGCCGTCCTCGACGTGAACCTGCGGGCCCCCGAGCGCATCACGGAGTACCTGCTGGAGTCCGGTGCGCTCAGGGACGGTGGCTCGATCATCGGCGTGTCGTCGATCGCCGGGATCGCGGGGAACAACGGCCAGACGAATTACTCGACCTCGAAGGCCGGCGTGATCGGCCTGGTCCAGGCGCTCGCGCCGACGCTGACCGAGCGGCAGATCCGGATCAACGCGGTCGCGCCCGGGTTCATCGAGACCGAGATGACCGCGAAGGTACCGTTCGCGATCCGCGAGGTCGGGCGGCGGATCAACTCCCTGCAGCAAGGCGGTCTGCCGATCGACGTCGCCGAGACGATCGCGTGGTTCGCGGATCCGGCGTCGGCCGGTGTGACCGGCAACGTGGTCCGGGTCTGCGGCCAGAGCATGCTGGGCGCCTGACATGCCGACCCGACGGTACGACGACTCCCCCGGCCTCGGATCGCTCTACGCGCGGACCGTTCGCGCCACGTTGCGCCGGGCCGACTACGAGCCGGACGAGGACGGGCTGACGCTCGAACTGCCGCGATCGGCGATCGACCAGGACCACCTGACGGCGTACCGGGAGGTCACCGGGTTCGCGGCCGGTCCGACGCTGCCGGCGACGTACCCGCATGTGCTGGCGTTCCCGTTGCACCTGGACCTGATGTCCGACCCCTCGTTCCCGTACAAGCCGATGGGGATCGTGCATCTGTCCAACACGATCACGCAGAAGCAGCCGCTGCCGATCCACGCCGAGCCGTCGATCCGCGTGCACAGTACGCCGGAACGCCCGCACCCCAAGGGCACTGTCTTCGACATCATCAGCGAGGTGTTCGTCGACCACGAACTGGTCTGGAGCGATCTCACCACACTGCTCAGCCGCTCCTCCGGTACGCCGGATGCGCACGCCGACTTGCTGCCCGACCCGGTGCTCAGCCCGAGCGCGTGGTGGGACCTGCGCGGCAACCTCGGCCGCCGGTACGCCGCCGCGTCCGGCGACCGGAACCCGATCCACCTGTGGAAACTGACCGCCCAGGCGTTCGGGTTCCCGCGCCAGATCGCGCACGGGATGTGGGCCAAGGCCGCCGCGCTCGCGTCCCTCCAGCGGGCCGGCGAACTGCCGGACTCGTTCACGGTCCGCGTGGACTTCCGCAAGCCGTTGCTGCTCCCGTCGCGGGTCCAGTTCGGTCACCAACAGATCGGCAAGACGCTCGACTTCGCGCTGTACGACGAGTCGCACGACGTGACGCACCTGATCGGGCAGCTGCAGGAGAGCTGAACCGCCAGGCCGTCACAATCGCCACCCCGGCGCCGCGTGCACGCTCATGCGTCCTCGCTCCGGCTGATTGCGATGGCCCGGGGCTCCGCAGCGTCACGGATCCGGTCCAGCGCCTCGCTGATCGGCGCACCCCATCGGCTGCCGTCGCGCTCCCGCACCGCGAGCTCGCCGCCCGCCGCCTCACGAGCACCGATGACGGCCTGGTACGGCGCCAGCCGGTTCTCCCGGATCCGCGCGCCGAGTCCGCCCTCGTCCGCGTGCGCGATCTCGACCCGCAGCCCGCGATCAACCGCCCGCCGGGCGATCTGCGCGGCCAACTGCTCCTCGTCGTCGGAGATCGGCAGTACGACGAGTTGCACCGGCGCGAGCCACGCAGGGAACGCACCGCCGTGCACCTCGATCAGCTGCGCCATCGCCCGCTCGATGCTCCCGACGATCGCCCGGTGCACCATCACCGGCCGATGTTTGTTGCCGTCGGCACCGACGTACTCGAGACCGAACGCGGCCGGCTGGTGGAAGTCGATCTGGACGGTCGACAGACTGAACTCGCGGCCCGCCGAATCCTCCATCTGAATGTCGATCTTCGGTCCGTAGAACGCCGCGTCGCCGGGCGCCTCCTCGTAGTCGATGCCGGCGTCCTTCAGCACGTTGCGCAGCAGGTCGGCCGCTTGCGCCCAGCTCGCGGCGTCCCCGACGTACTTACTGGCGGGGCTGTTGAACTCGGCATCGGCAGCGGGCAGTGCGAGGACGTAGCGCGAGGCGGCGATGCCCATGTCGGCGTACGCCTGGTTGATCAGGCGTAAGGCATCGGCTGCTTCGTCGGCGACCTGGTCGAGGCGGCAGAAGATGTGCGCGTCGTTGAGTTGCATGGCGCGGACACGGCTCAGGCCGCCGATGGCGCCGGACAGTTCGGCGCGGTACTGGCCGCCGAGCTCGGACATCCGCAGTGGGAGCTCGCGGTAGCTGTGCGAGCGGGAGCGGTACATGAGCGCGTGGTGCGGGCAGATGCTCGGCCGGAGTACGAGCTGCTCGGCGCCCATGTCCATCGGCGGATACATGTCGTCGTGGTACTTCGCCCAGTGGCCCGAGATCTCGTACAGCTCGCGTTTGGCGAGCACCGGCGAGTACACCTGCTGGTAGCCGGCTCGTCGTTCCACTTCGACGATGTAGCTCTCGAGTGCCCGGCGTACCGCGGCACCCGCGGGCAGCCAGTAGGGCAGGCCGGCACCGATCAACGGGTCGGAATCGAACAGGCCGAGCTCGCGGCCGATCTTGCGATGGTCAAACATGTGCTCGTTCATGGGTGGTCTCCTCGTCTGGACGGGGCGAGGGACCACGGGAACGACGAAGCCCCGGGGCACTCGCCCCGGGGCTTCGTTCGACAGTCAGCTGTCAGCGCGCCGGGACATACTCCGGCGTCGTCGTCACTGCAGCGCGCTTGAACATGGCGTCAGGTTAGCAGGTCGGTGTCCAGGCCGACAGGACGAATCAGACCTTCCTGCGCGACCGAAGCTGTCAGCGTGCCTGATTCGGTGTAGAGGCGGCCGGTGGCGAAGCCTCGGGCACCGGAGGCTGACGGGGATGCCTGGTCGTACAGCAGCCACTCGTCGGCGCGGAACGGGCGGTGGAACCACAACGCGTGGTCGAGCGAGGCGGGCTGGATGCGGCGGTCGCCGATCACGATGCCGTGCGGGAGCAGGCTGGCGCCGAGCAGCGTCAGATCGCTGGCGTAGGCGAGCACACAGGCGTGCAGAGCGGGATCGTCGGGAAGCTTGCCCGCGGCCCGGATCCAGAACTGACGCCCGGTGACACCGGCCAGCCGTACGTCGAGCGCCGACCACTCCCGATCCCAGTCGGCCGCCGGCCGCCCGGACTGCGCCTCCAGCACAGCCGCCAGCCGTGGCGCCTCCTCCGGCGGTACGACGTCGTCCGGCATCGGATCCTGGTGGTCCAGACCCGGCTCGGGACGCTGGAACGACGCGGACATGTAGAAGATCGGCTTCCCGTGCTGCGACGCCACCACACGCCGGCTGCTGAACGAGCCACCATCCCGCGTCGGCTCCGCCCGGTACACGATCGGCACGGAGGTGTCGCCGCCGCGCAGGAAGTACCCGTGCAGCGAGTGCACGACGCGCTCGGGGTCGACCGTCCGGCTGGCCGCGACGAGCGCCTGACCGAGCACCTGACCACCGAACACGCGTTGCATCGACGTCTGCGGCTGACGACCCCGGAACAGGTCGACCTCGATCTCTTCCAGGTCGAGCAGCTCGACCAGATCCTCCAGCGAATCAGGCATGCCCCATCCTGACAGGCTCAGCGCCGAACAGACGCCGTACCCGCTGTGGAAACCGTCACGCCGCCGCCCCACCAACCGCCGGGTGCCTGCACAGGAACTGGGGGCGTTGCACAGGCAATAACCTGTGCAACGCCCCCAGTTCTTGTGCGAGCGCCCCACGGCTGACCCGCCTGTCGCCGCAGTCGCGCGGACCCATCCGGTCCCGTGCCGACCCTGCGGGCCGGTGGCGCCTACTTGTCGTCGTCGCGGTTGAGGTCGGCCAAGAACTGCTCTACCTCGGCGCCGAGCTCTTCGGCGGACGGGGTTCCGTTGTCGGCGAGGAGGCTCTTGCGGCTGACCGAGCCGGCGGCGGCGTCGTACTGCGTCTCGAGGGCCTTGACCACCGCGCTCGCGTCCTCGGAGGCGTCGACCTGCTCGTCGACCAGCCGGCCGGTGACGGCGGCCTCGTCGAGCAGGGCCTTGCTAGGGAGCAGCAGGCCGGTCGCCGCGGAGATCGCGTGCACCAGCGCCAGCGCGGCGCCCGGGAAGCGGTTCTCGGCCAGGTAGTGCGGGACGTGCACCGCGAAGCCCATCGCGTCCTTGCCGGCCTCGCCCAGGCGCACCTGCAGCATCGTGCCGGCGCTCGCGGGAAGCACCATCTCGCCGTCCCAGATGTTCGAGCGGGTGACCAGCTCGGGACGGGTCGCGTGCGCGGTCAGGCCGAGCGGCCGGGTGTGCGGCACGCCCATCGGGATGCCGTGGACGCCGACCGTCAGAGTCACGTTGTAGCGCTCGATGAGCTGCCGGACCGCGCCGGCGAACCGGTCCCAGTGGTTGTCCGGCTCAGCGCCCTCGAGCAGCAGGAAGTCGACACCCGCGTCGTCGGTCACCAGGTGCAGCGACAGGTGCGGCGGGGTGTAGTCGGTGAACCGGTCCTCGGCGAACGTCACCTCGGGCCGCCGGGCCCGGTAGTCGTGCAGGAGGTCGATGTCGAACCGTGCGAGCAGCCGGTGGTCCAGCACCTCGAGCAGGTGGTCGGCGGTCACCCGGCCGGCCTGGCCCGCGTCCATGAACCCGTCCAGCGAGTGCACCAAGACCTTCGGCGTCGCCGCCGGGCCGGTCGCCACCGACTCGTCGACGATCTCGTAGAGGTCGTCCGGTCGCAGCATCGTCGTTCTCCTTCACTTGGCCAACGGGCGGGTAGGCCCTGCTATCCAACCCTTACTCGAGGTCAACGCCGGGACTCCGCGGACAAATTCCGGTCCGGACGAAAGTTTCAGGATCTTCCAAGACTCGGCGGTCGGCGAGACAGCTGCGGAAAGCGCTTGCTAGGTTATCCGTCGTGAGCACCGTACCGACCTCCGCCCTGACCGTGATGCTGGCGATGAACGACGGCACCCGCGAGCGAGTCCTCGTACCCCGGGTCCGGCAGCGGCTGGAAGCGGTCGCCACCGTACTGCCCGTCGGCCCGGGCAGCAGCTTCCTCGCCGACCCCGCCGTCCGGGCCGCGCTGCCGGACGTCGACGTACTGCTCACCGGGTGGGGGTGCCCGCGGATCGGTCCCGAGGTGCTCGACGCGGCGCCGAAGCTGCAGGCGATCCTGCACGCCGCCGGCTCGGTGAAGGCGCTCGTCGACCCGCTCGTGTTCGACCGCGGGATCCAGGTGTCGTCGGCGGCCACCGCGAACGCGCAGCCGGTCGCCGAGTTCACCGTCGCGGCCATTGTGCTCGCCGGGAAGCGGGCGTTCCGGCTCGCCGCGCAGTACCGGCTGGAGCGCCGGAAGGCGGACCCGCACGGGATGCCGGGCAGCTACGGTACGACGGTCGGGCTGCTCGGAGCGTCACGGATCGCGAAGATGGTCGCGGACCGGTTGCGCGGGTTCGATCTCGAGGTGCTGATCAGCGACCCGTACCTGACTGCCGACGAGGCCGCCGCGCTCGGGGCGGAACTGGTCGACAACGACACCCTGTTCCGGCGCAGCGACATCCTCAGCGTGCATGCGCCGCTGCTGCCCGAGACGGTCGGGCTGGTCGACGCGCGGCTGCTCGGGCTGCTCAAGGACGGCTCGGTGCTGATCAACACGGCACGAGGCAAGATCATCGATCCCGAGGCGCTGATCCGCGAGTGCGTGTCCGGCCGGATCGACGCCGTACTCGACGTCACCGACCCGGAGCCGCTGCCGCCGGACTCGCCGCTGCTCGACCTGCCGAACGTCTTCATCACCCCGCACGTCGCCGGCGCCGTCGGGAACGAGATCGCCCGCCTCGGCGAACTCGCCGTCACCGAACTCGAACGCCTCGCCACCGGCCAGCCCCTGCTGCACGCCATCACCCCCGCGGAGATCGGACGCCTCGCATGACTGTGCTTTTGGCCGGGCCTCCGGCGCCGGCGTGGTCATAGGGCTGTGACTCCCGGCCTTCCCTCGTCGCTCCAGTCGCTTCGCTCCCTCCGCTCCTCAGTCCAGGCCGGGAGGCCCCATGACCCGCTTGATTCTGCCTGATACCGATCGTGTGCTGTCTCGTCAGACGGGGTGGGGCCGGGCGCACTGGGAGGCGCTCGCGGATCATCTGCTCGACTCGCTGGTGCCGTACTTCTCGCCCGGCGCCTCGTTGGTCGAGCTGCCCGGGCGGCCGAGCCGGTCGGGTACGGCGTCCGACGCGCTGGAAGGTTTCGCGCGGTCGTTCATGCTGGCCGCGTTCCGGATCGCCGGTGTCCAGGGCAAGGGCTGCGAGCAACTGATCGAGCGGTACGCGCGTGGCGTCGCGAACGGCGCGAATCCGGACCACCCCGAGTCGTGGCTGCGGCTGACCTCGAGGTCGCAGCAGATGGTCGAGGCCGCGGCGATCGCGGTGTCGCTGCACGAGACCCGCGAGTGGATCTGGGACCGCCTCGACACCCGCGCGCAGGAGCACGTCGCGGAGTGGCTCGGCGGGTTCATCGGGTCGACGACGCACGACAACAACTGGCGGCTCTTCCAGGTCGTGAGCGAGCAGTTCCTCGCGTCGGTCGGTGCGCCGTACTCGCAGGAGGACATCGACGGCGGCCTCGACCGGATCGAGGATTGGTACGTCGGCGACGGGTGGTACTCCGACGGCGACGGGCAGAACTACGACAACTACATCGGCTGGGCCATGCACCTCTACCCCGGCCTGTGGGCGCGAATGGCGGCCGCGACGCCCGGAGCGCAGTACGAGGACCGGCTGAAGCTGTACAAGGAGCGGATCCGGCTGTTCCTCGAGGACGCCGTGCATCTCGTCGGGAACGACGGCGCACCGATCTACCAGGGTCGCTCGCTGACCTACCGGATGGCGGCCGCGGCGCCGTACTGGATGGGTGCCTTGCTGGACTCGACGCCGTTGAGCCCGGGTGAGACGCGGCGACTGTGCTCGGGGATCGCCCGGCACTTCGTGCAGCACGGGGTGCCGGACGAGCGTGGGATCCTGACGCTCGGTTGGTACGACACGTTCCTGCCGACGACGCAGCAGTACTCCGGACCGGGATCGCCGTACTGGGCCTCGAAGGGCTTCGTCGGCCTGATCCTGCCGCCTGAGCACCCGGTGTGGTCGGATCCCGAAGACTCGGTCCCGCTCGACGACGCCGACCAGCTGCGGGCGATGCCGAAGCCCGGGTGGATCCTGCACGGCAGCCGTCACGACCAGGTCGTGCAGTTGGTGAACCACGGTGCCGACCATGCGCCGGTCGCCGAGCCGGAAGGTGTCGAGCCGGCTGGTGATCCGCACTACAACCGGCTCGCCTACGCGAACCACGCCGGGCCGGACCTGTCCGATCACGAGCCGCACGTCGACAACCTGATCTCGCTGGTCTCGCCCGACGGGTCAGTGAGCGGCCGCGGGCGGATCCGGCGGCTGGGTGTCGACGGGCGTACGGCGTCCTCGTGGCACAAGGCGTGGCTCGGATCCGAGGGACCGTGGGCGATCGAGGTCGCTTCGGTGGTGCACAACGGATGGGAGATCCGGTGTGCGCTCGTCGAGGGGCCTGACGGTGCGGTGGTACGCAGCGGTGGGTTCGCTGTCGCGGGCGATTCTTTGCCGGAAGCAACGGTCGGCGCGGTGGTGGCGTCGTCGCGGAACACCGATGGTCTGGTGTCGGCGGTAGTCGGTCTGCACGGGTACGACGCGGCGGGCGTGCATCGCGGGCTCGGGGTCAACCCGTACGGTGCGCATTCGGCGACGCCGTACCTGACCGCTCCGCATCGTGGCGAGCCGTTGGTGCTGGTGAACGCCGTCCTGCTGACCCGGGACGCGCTCCGGCCGGAAGCGCTTGCCGAAGGCATCGATGTCGCGGTGGACGGTACGACGGTGCGCCTGACGCTGCCCGGTGGCGGGTCCGAGGTGGTCGAACTGGGACGGAATCGGGCCGGTTAGGTCAGGCTCCCCAAGGGTGTGGATTCGGCGGTCGGCCGTTAGATTGACGGGATGAGCACGTACGAGAAACTCCTGCAGGAACAGATCCGTAACGAATTCACGGCGTCGCAGCAGTACGTGGCAGTTGCTGTCTGGTACGACGAGCAGGATCTGCCGCGGCTGGCCGCGCACTTCTACAAGCAGTCGCTGGAAGAGCGAAACCACGCGATGATGATGGTCCAGTACCTGCTGGACAAGGACATCCGGCCGCGGATCCCGGCGGTCGGTGAGGTCGAGGGTGACTTCAAGACCGCGATCGAGCCGCTCGAACTCGCGCTGGCGCAGGAGATCACCGTCACCAAGCAGATCGAGACGCTGGCCCGCACGGCGCGGGACGAGAGCGACTACATCGGCGAGCAGTTCATGCAGTGGTTCCTCAAGGAGCAGGTCGAGGAGGTCGCCGCGATGAAGACCCTCGTCAACGTCGCGCAGCGTGCCGGTGACAACCTGTTCCACCTCGAAGACTTCCTGGCCCGCGAGGTAGTCGGCGACCCCGGCGCCGACCCCACGGCGCCCGCCACCGCCGGCGGAGCGGTCTGACCTACCAGCTGCCGCCGCCTCCGCCCCCTCCTCCTCCGCCTGAGGAGGATGAGGACGAGGTGCTGCCGGAGAAGCCGGAGGAAGTGCCTCCTCCGGTGGAGGGGGTGGGGGGATTGGCGAACGTTGTCGACGCCGTCGTCGAGATGCTCCCGGCGGACCAGCCGGAGTCGTAGTACGACGTGGAGCCGGAGTACCAGGTGGGGGTCGCGGTCAGGCGGCCGGACTGGACCAACTGGTGGCAGACCTGCTGCCAGCGGTCGGCGAGCCCGAGCACGACGGCCCACGGCAGGTACTTGCTGAAGATGTCCTCGCCGTCCTCGAAGCGGAGCTGATCCGCCTCCGCCGTCTCGAGGTATTGCCGGAACCCCACCACCTGATCGGTCAGTGCCCGCCCGAGCGCCGTACGCCGCCCGCGCCGCCGCTCGAGGATCACGTCGAGCAGCGCGTTCCCCATCGCCAGCAGCGGTACGACGACCGCCAGCGCCGGCCCGAGCCAACTCGGCGCACCGAACTTCACGCACCACACGATCACGCTGATCAGCGCGCCGACCACAGCCATGAATGCTCCGCAGCCCAACGGCACCCATCCGTAGCCCGAGGACTCGACGACCGTCACCCGATGCGGCATCCGGACGTACCACTGCTGCTCCTCCGCCCGCTTCCGCACCGCGTCGACCAGGTTCTCCGCCGCCCGCGCCGGCCCGGTGTCCCCCACCGCCGGCCCCGACAACCGCCGCTCGGCTCCGACCTGCTGCTTCGGGAACAGCCCGCGCAGCAGTGCCTTCTCATGCGGCGCCGAAGCAACCGAGGGATCGACCAGCACAGCCGTCCGTACGTCGTCTTCACTCTCGATCCGCGCCGCACCCCGGACCGCGAGATCGACCAGCGTCGCGGCCACCTCGGTCGTGTCGGCCTTGTTGTCGATCAGCAGACCACCCTCGGCGGCCGTGATGTCGGGCGGTGCGAAAGCGACCGGGATGTCCTTGTCCCGCAGGCGGTCCGGCACGGTGGCGGCGCCTCCGGGTGGCACGGTCCCTGGCGGCACCCCGTCGTACCGGAGGTCGCGACGCCGGCGGCTGACGACTTTGCCGATCACGAAGGCGGCGATCGTGAGCAGGCCCGAGACGATCGCAGCCGGCCGGCTGACGCCGTACCGCGCCAAGATGCCCGGTGGATTCACGACGATCGGCGTGTCGTTGCTCACGGCACCGGCTTTGATCCCGGCGACGATCGTCATCCCCTCGCCGCGGACGATATCCGTCTCTTGGGTGAACACCGCTTTGCCCGCCTGGACCGTCTTCGCATTGCAGGGGTCCGTCGACCCGGGCGGTCCTTCGTTGCAGGCCACTCGCGTGACACCGTGCGGGACTGTCACCGTGACCACCAGGTGATCGATCGGCGCCTCCCAGCTCGAACCCGTCGCGTCCCAGTACAGCTCGCTGTGGTCCGGGAAGTGCCGCAGTGCCCCGCGCACGTCGTACGTGATCTTGTACGTCGCCCGTCCGCCGGGGATCGTCTTGTCCCCCGACCCGATCTTGATCCGCAGCACTTGATCGCGACGCTTGTTCGTCCTCGTCGTCGCGGTACTGAATTCCGCGGACGCCGTCGGCGACGACACGTTGATGTTCGAGACCTCGTACTTCTGGTCCTTCGACCGGTCGTCCACGAACGGCTCGCGGATCACCAGGTCCCGGAAGATCCCGTGCGCGTCCTCGTCACCGAACTCGTAGTCGATCGTCTCGGCGACGTGCAGCACGCCGTCGCCGGAGACCGTGTAGTCGATCGCCATCGACCTGACCCGGTCCCCGAGCGCGGCCGACGCGGGTACGGCGTACCCGGCCAGCGCCAGCGTGACGGCGAGCATGCCGATGACGACCCCGAGCGCACGACGCATGACCGCGACACTACCGAGCGTGAGGTCCGCCGTTCACCAACTGCCGCCGCCTCCACCACCGCCACCGCCGCCGGAGGAGCCACCGCTGAAGCCGGAGGAGCTGCCGCCGCCACCGCCCGAGCTGGACGGCGTGGGCGGTGGGTCGAAGCTGTGCGCGACCGTCGAGCTGACGGCGCCGGCGGTCCAGCCGGAGGTGTAGTACGACGGGCCGACGTACCAGTAGGGGTCGGGAGTCAGGCGGCCCGCGGCGACCAGCTGCTCGCAGGTCTTCTGCCAGCGGTCCGCGATCCCGAACGCGATCGCCCAGGGCAGGTACTTCGAGAAGATGTCCTCACCTTCCTCGAAGCGCAGCTGGTCCGCCTCCGCGGTCGCGAGGTACTTCCGGAAGCCGACCAGCTGGTCGGTCACCGCCCGGCCCGCCGGGTTCCGTTGCCCACGGCCACGGATCACGATCCAGGTGATCAGGGCGACGATCACGGCGATCACCGGGATCGCGACCACCACCGCCCGGCCGAGCCCGCCGGTCGCCGCGCTGGCGACCGTACCGAACAGGCCGGCGCCGACCACCCAGATCCCGATCATCGACATGCACGCGCAGCTGAAGCCGTTCTTGAAGACCGAGCCGCCGCCGGCCCGCGGCATCCGCTGGTACCACTGCCGCGCCTTCACCTGGTCGCGCAGCGCCTTGATCATCGCGGTGTGCGCGTTCCGCATGGTGTTCTCCCCCACCGCGCCGCGCTTCAGCGTCACCTCCGAGCCGGGTTGCAGCGTCGGGAACAGCCCCGACATCAGTGCCTGCTCGTGCGGCGCGGTCGCGGCCGCCGGGTTCAGCAGCACGGCCTTCTGCTCGTCGCCGGTGTTGTCGATCCGTACGCCGCCGCGCACCGCCATGTCGATCAGCGTCGCGGCCGTCTCGACCGTGGTCGCCTTCGCATCGATCAGCAGACCGCCCTCGGCGACCGGGATCCGCGGCGGTGCGAACGCGACCGGGATCTGGTCCTCGGACAGCTCGTCCTTCACCGGCTCGACCGAGGCGCCGTCCGGCGGGAACGTACCCGGCGGCATCCCGGCGAACCGCTGGTCCTTGTTCCCGAACCTCGCATACAGCCAGGCGACGACGATCGCGGCCACGCTGACGATGCCGGCGCCGATCACGGACAGCCAGGACAGGCCGTTGCGCTCGAGCCAGGTCGGCGGGTCGACCACGATCGGCGCGTCGTTCTGTACGGCGCCCGCGGTGATGCCCGCGACGATCGTCAGCTGCTGTGCGCGCTCCAGGTTGGACTCGCCGAAGACGCCCTTGCCGCCGACCACGGACTTCTGTGAGCAGGTGCCGGTCGAGCCCGCCGACCCACTGAAGCAGTCGACCTGCGTGACACCCTGCGGGACCTCGACGTTGACCGTGACCTGGTCGATGGTCGCGCTCCACGCGCTGCCGGTCGCGTCCCAGTACAGCTCGCTGTGGTCGGCGAAGTGCCGCAGTGCGCCCCGGACGTCGTACTTGATGACGTAGGTCGCGTCGTACCCCTTGACCGTGTCGTTCGGGTCGCCGATCTTGATCTGCAGATTCGCGTGGCGGCCGTTCTTCTCGGTGAACGTCTCCTCGGTGAACCTGCTCGGCGCGCCGCTGGGTGACGAGACCTCGATGTTCGAGACCTCGTACTTCTGGTCCTTGGAGTCGTCGTCCTTGTAGGGCTCGCGGACGACCAGGTCGCGGTAGATACCGTGCCGGCCGGCGTCGGCGAAGTGGTAGGCGATCCGCTCCTCGACCTTCAGCACGCCTTCCGGTGTCACCGTGTAGTTGATCGTGAAGTTCCTGATCTCGTCGCCGTAGTCCGCCGTCGACGCTGTCGACGCTGTGGCCGGTACCGCGAAACCGGCCACCGCCAGAACGGCGAACAACGTGCTGATGACGACCCCGAGTGCGCGACGCATGTCCTGGACCCTATCCACCGGCGGGGTCCGGGGTGGGAGGTGGAGACGAATCCGCGACCGGAGGGGCCTTGTGCGAAATGTCGGTTAGGGGAATCGTGGGTGGACCAGGAGGAACGTCATGGCAGACAAGACGAACACTTCCCAAGGCACCGGAGCCGCGCCCGCTGTGGACAGTCCGGCCGCCATCCGCAACGTGGTCCTGGTCGGTCCGTCGGGCGCCGGCAAGACCACCCTCGTCGAGGCCCTGCTGGTGGCCTCCGGAGTCCTGAACAGACCCGGCACCGTCGTCGACGGAACCACGGTGTGCGACTTCGACGACGCGGCCGTCCGGCAGCAGCGCTCGGTCGGCCTGTCACTCGCCTCGCTCCCGCACGACGGCGTCAAGGTGAACCTGATCGACACCCCGGGGTACGCCGATTTCGTCGGCGAACTGCGCGCCGGACTCCGCGCCGCGGACTGCGCGCTGTTCGTGATCTCGGCGAGCGAGGGGGTCGACGAACCGACCAAGACCGTCTGGCAGGAATGCGACCAGGTCGGGATGCCCCGCGCGGTCGTGATCACCAAGCTCGACCACGCCCGGGCGAACTACCAGAACGCGCTGGCGACCGCGCAGGACGCCTTCGGCGACAAGGTGCTGCCGCTGTACCTGCCCGCTGGTGACGGGCTGATCGGGCTGCTCTCCCAGACGTACTACGGCTACGCCGACGGCAAGCACTCCACGGCGACCCCCGACGCGTCGTACGACGACCAGATCGAGGAGCTGCGGGGCACGCTGATCGAGGGCATCATCGAAGAGTCCGAGGACGAGTCGCTGATGGACCGGTACCTCGGCGGC
This sequence comes from Kribbella sp. NPDC004875, assembly GCF_042873375.1. Taxonomy (NCBI): domain Bacteria; kingdom Bacillati; phylum Actinomycetota; class Actinomycetes; order Propionibacteriales; family Kribbellaceae; genus Kribbella; species Kribbella sp. NPDC004875. The sequence goes on along the minus strand of NZ_JBIALI010000002.1, from coordinate 1,003,887 downwards.
GAGGAGATCGACCAGAAGGTGCTGATCGAGGACCTCGAGCGGGCCGTCGCCCGCGGCTCGTTCTTCCCGGTCGTCCCGGTCTGCAGCGCCTCCGGGATCGGCACGTTCGAGCTGCTCGAGGTGATCACCAGCGGGTTCCCGTCGCCACCCGAGCACACCATCCCGGACGTGTTCACCCCCCATGGCGTCGCCCGCAAGGGACTGGTCTGCGACCCGGACGGCCCGCTGCTCGCCGAGGTGGTGAAGACGACGTCGGACCCGTACGTCGGCAGGGTCAGCCTGGTCCGGGTGTTCTCCGGCACCATCAGGCCCGACACGACGGTTCACGTGTCGGGCCATTTCACGTCCTTCTTCGGCGAGCACAACTCGCACGAGGACCACGACGAGGACGAGCGGATCGGCACGCTGTCGTTCCCGCTCGGCAAGGCGCAACGGCCGGCCGGCGAAGTACTCGCCGGCGACATGTGCGCGATCGGCCGGCTGACCCGGGCGGAGACCGGCGACACGCTGTCCGGCAAGGCGGATCCGCTGCTGCTGAAGCCGTGGACGATGCCCGAGCCGCTGCTCCCGATCGCCGTCCAGGCGCACGCGAAGACCGACGAGGACAAGCTCGGGGTCGGGTTGCAGCGCCTCGCCGCGGAGGACCCGACGCTCCGGATCGAGCAGAACCCCGAGACGCACCAGATCGTCTTGTGGTGCATGGGCGAGGCCCACTCGGACGTCGTCCTGGACGCGCTCGCGAACCGGTACGGCGTGACCGTGGACACCGTCGAGCTCCGCGTGCCGCTACGGGAGACGTTCGGCGGATCGGCCAAGGGCCACGGGCGGCACGTCAAGCAGTCCGGCGGACACGGTCAGTACGCCGTCTGCGACATCGAGGTCGAGCCGCTGCCCGAGGGGTCCGGGTTCGAGTTCGTCGACAAGGTGGTCGGCGGGGCGGTGCCGCGGCAGTTCATCCCGAGCGTGGAGAAGGGCGTCCGGGCGCAGATGGAGAAGGGTGTCGCGGCCGGGTACCCGATGGTGGACATCCGGGTCACGCTCAAGGACGGCAAGGCGCACAGCGTCGACTCGTCCGACATGGCGTTCCAGATGGCCGGTGGGCTGGCGTTGCGCGAGGCCGCGGCCGCGTCGCGGGTGTCGATGCTCGAACCCGTGGACCTGGTGTCGGTGCTGGTGCCGGACGACCTGGTCGGCGCGGTGATGAGCGACCTGTCCGGGCGCCGCGGGCGGCTGCTCGGCACCGACAAGGTCGGCGACGACCGGACCCTGGTGAAGGCCGAAGTACCGCAGGTGGAGATCACCCGCTACACGATCGACCTCCGCTCGCTGTCCCACGGCGCCGCGACGTTCACCCGCGAGTTCTCCCGCTACGAGGCGATGCCCGAGTCGGCGGCGGCGAAACTCAAATGATCTAGCTCTTGGAATCGCGGGCGAGGCGGCGGCGTACGTCGCGAGACTTGAGGTACGCCGCCACGTCGTCGTACCGCTCGCTCTGGTTCGCGAACTCGATGTACGAGCGCACTCGGTGCAGCCAGTCGAGGGTGGACGGCTTCACGGCGGCCAGCGCCTCGGTCAGGTGCTGCATGCCGAGCGGGGGCTCGCCACCGGTGGAGAGCGCCTCGTCGATCACCTTGTCCACGCCGCGCTCGATCAGCGCCCGCAGGTCGGCACCGCTGAACATCGGCGTCTGACCGGCGAGGGCCTTGAGGTCGAGCCCGTCGGTCGGCACGTCCTTCGTCACCACCGTGAGGATGTCCGCACGGGCCGGCTCGTCGGGCGGCGGGACGAAGATCACCCGGTCGAAACGGCCCGGCCGGAGCATCGCCTCGTCGACGTCCCACGGCGCGTTGGTCGCGGCGAGCACCAGGAGCCCGTCGTTCTCGGAGCCGATCGCGTCCAGTTCCTGGAGCAGTACGTCGACCAGCCGCCGCGCCTCGGACCCACCGTGCTTGTGCCGCGCGAACGCCAGCGCGTCCAGCTCGTCGAGGAACAGTACGCACGGTCCGCCGGCGCGAGCCTGCTCGAACGCGGCGTGCAGGTTGCGCTCGGAGACGCCGAGGTACGGGTCCATCACGTCCTCGATCCGGACGTTGACGAACGGCAGCCCGCACTCCCCCGCGGTCGCCCGGGCGAGCAGCGTCTTCCCGCAACCAGGCGGGCCGTAGAGCATCACGCCGCCGCCCGGCTTCCGGCCGTACTTCTCGTAGAGCTCCGGGCGGCTCTGCGGGAGGATCACCATCCGGTGGATGACCCGCTTGATCTCCTCCATGCCACCGACCTGGTCGAAGGTCGTGGTCTCCTTGGCCGTCTCCATGTCGTACGGGTCGTACGGCGTCTCCGCCTCGGGTCCGACCTTGATCCGGACCCCGCTGCGCTCCGCGATCATCCCGTCGACGAGCTGCTGCAGCCGGCCGGTCCCCTCGACCACGCCACGCTGGCGCGCCGCCTCGAGCAGGTTGCGGAGCAGCGCGAGCCGCCCGTTCGCCGCGGCCAGTTCCCCGACCGGCACGAACTGGTCGTCCGGCAACCCTTGCTGGTCGAGCAGGACGACGTACTGGTCGAGCGCCTCCTCGGTCTCACTCGCCGCCACCAACGACTCCGCGAGCACGAGCCGGAGCAGGACGTCGTCCGGGTTGGCGTCGACCGCCTTCCGCAAAGCAACGATTCGGTCGTTCATGAACCCCACTTCCTGTTGATCCAGCGGCGGACCAGCGGTGGGACCACCCATGAGTAGACGCAGAACGCCAGCCAGATCATGGCGAACGCGAACGACAGCGGCGCCAGCCCGACGGCGCGGAGACCGTAGATGACGGCGACGGCGCAGACCCAGACGACCAGCGGGTTGACCCGCGCGAACGGGCGCAGCGGGAGCAGCAGCGGGTGGTTGATCAGCTTCGCCTCGCGGGCCGCCGCGCGGAGATCCGCGTCGCCGGGCTGGGCGGCCGCCGCGGACGCGAGCGACGTGTAGCCCGAGCGCGGGTCGCCGGTGAGCATGGACGCCGTACCGTGCAGGGCGCGGGCGCTCGGGTCCTCGGGGTCGTACGAGAGCGCCTCGGTGCTGTGCCGGTGCATGTCCCGGTCCTTGCCGAGCGCGAACGCGACCTGCGCCCGAGCCGCCGACACCGCCACGCTCTCCGGCGCCTGGGACGCGGCCCGCTCGACCAGCGCGCTCGCCTTCTCGGCCTGACCGGCCGCCAGGCAGACGTGCGCATAGCCGATCAGCAGATCCGGGTCGTTCGGATCGAGACTCAAGCCCTGCAGGAACGCAGCCTCGGCCTCGGGCAGGCGACCCTCGGCCCGCAGCGCGGACCCGAGCACGTGCAGCATCGCGAGGAACGGGCCGTGCTGCGCGAGGCCGTCCCGCAGTACGTCGACGGCTTCGGCGTTCCGGTCCAGCGCGTGCAGGGCGGCGCCGCGGAACAGGAACGCGCGGTAGTCGAGCGCAGCGTCACCGAACAGCCCCTGGAGCTCGTCGAGCGTGCGCTCCGGGTGACCGATCTGCAGCCAGTGGCCGGCCATCCGCAGGCGAGCCTCACTTGGTTCGTTCACAGCACCACCGTCACCAGGAGCAGGATCAGAGTCTCGGCCACCGCGCCGCCGATCGTCGCCGCGATGCCCACGCCCCACAGCGATCCGTAGTCCGTGCCACGCAGCTGGAACGCGCGGTCCATCGGACGCTGCAGCCGGAGCTGGACCAGGAAGCACAGCACCGCCACCACCCGCGTGCTGACCCGCAGCCCCGACGTGACATCGGCGTCGCTGTCGAACAGCGCGAACACTGCGATCACGGCGGCCAGCCCGACGAGACCGGTCAGCAGGATCAGGCGGCGCTTGGCCGCGTCGACGCCGAGCCGGCCGGAGTTGAGGTAGGCAACGACCGTCGAGGCGAGCACGCCGCCGAAGAAGGCGACGTACGTCTGGGACATCAGGCGCCACGGACGGACGGACATGTCCACGCCGGCGCCGATGGTCGGGCGCAGAAGTTCGTCCGGCATCGGACTCCTCGGGTGTCGGTCGGCAACGCTCGCGCAGTGTATAGCCTGTGGCGATGAGCGAGAACTGCATCTTCTGCGGGATCGTGGCCGGCGACATCCCCTCCACCCGGGTCGCGGAGGACGAGCGGGCGATCGCCTTCATGGACATCGCCCCGGCCACGCCCGGTCATCTGCTGGTGGTCCCGCGCGTGCACTCGACCGATCTCCGGGAGGCCGCTCCCGAGGATCTGACCGCCGCGACCCTGCTCGCCCAGTCGCTGGTCGGCCGCGTGATCGAGCGGCTGGACGGCGCTACCGGCGCGAACCTGCTCAGCTGCATCGGCGCGGACGCGTGGCAGAGCGTCTTCCACACCCACCTGCACGTGATCCCGCGCTACCCGAACGACCCGATGGTCCTGCCCTGGAAGCCCGAGTCAGGCGACCTGGACGAGATCAACGCGGTGCACGCCAAGCTCATCTAGCCACGAGCTCGTAGACGGACAGCAGTTCCGGGAGCAGCACCGACCAGTCGTACCGCGGCACGGCGGCCAGCCCGGCCGATCGAAGGTGCTCGCGTTCTTCGGGGCGGCGCAGCAGCCGGAGCGTGCGGGCCGCGAGCTCGGGGACGTTGCCGGGCTCGAACAGCTCCCCCAGCCGGCCGCCGTCCAGCACCTGCCGGAACGCGGGCAGGTCGCTCGCCAGCACCGGCGCGCCTGCCGCCATCGCCTCCAGCAGGACGATGCCGAAGCTCTCGCCACCGAGGTGCGGCGCCACGTACACGTCCGAGCCGGCCAGCATGTCTGCGCGCGCCTCGTCGTCGATCGCGCCGAGGAACAGCACGTTCTCGCGGTACCGCGGGGGCAACGACCGGCGCGTCTCGTCCGCGTTCCCGGCTCCCGCGACCAGGATCCGCAGCCGCGGCCGCTCCGCCAGCAGCAGCGGTACGGCGTCCAGCAGCACGCCGAGGCCTTTGCGCGGCTCGTCCAGCCGCCCGAGGAAGCTGATCGTGCCGTCCTCGCCCATCCACTCCAGCCGCGGGCTGCCCTTGAACCGCGCGGTGTACAGACCGTTCGGGATCACCACGGCCTCGCCGCCGATGTGCTGGACCATCATCGAACGGGCGTTCTCCGACACCGCGATCCGGGCGTCGATCTTCTCCAGCGCCGGCCGCAGCAGACCGGCCGCCGCGCTCATCGCCCGGGAGCGCACCTGCCAGGTATGGAAGGTGGCGACGAACGGCCCGGCCGCCGACCAGAGCGCGATGATCGACGCACTCGGGGTGGTCGGCTCGTGGACGTGCACCACGTCGAAGTCGCCGTCGGCGAGCCAGCTCTTCACCCGCGCCGCGGTCCGTGGCCCGAACGTCACCCGGGCGACCGACCCGTTGTACGGCACCCCGACCGCGCGGCCGGACGAGACGACGTACGGCGGGATCGCGCCGTCCTGCGACGAGTCGTCGACCGGAGCCAGCACCGAGATCTCGTGACCGAGCGAGAGCAAAGCCTCGGCGAGATCGCGGACGTGGTTCTGCACCCCGCCGGGTGTGCCCAGCGAGTACGGGCAGACCACGCCGATCCTCACACCACGATTCTTACTCGCCGGTCGTCAGTCCAGGAAAATCCGCTGCAGCATGTGCCAGTCCTGCGGGTGCTCGGCGATCCCGATCGCGAAGGCATCGGCACAGCGCTGGGTCATCCGCGCCGCTCCGCCCTCGGGCTCGATCGTGTCGTGGAAGGTGATCACCAGGTCGCGACCCTCGTAGTGCAGGGTCGCCGGGATCAGCGGCGCCCCGGTCTTCAGGCTGAGCGCTGCCGGCCCGACCGGCATCCGGGACGGCCGGCCGAAGAACGTCACCGGTACGCCGCGCTCGGACAGGTCCCGGTCGGCGACCAGGCAGACGAAACCGCCCGCACGCAGGCGCTCCGCGAGTACGGCGGTGACGTCGTCGTCACCACCGGTCAGCGGGAGCACCTCCATGCCGAGCTGCTTGCGGTAGGCGATGAAGCGGTCGAACAGGGACTCCGGCCGGAGCCGCTCGGCCACTGTCGAGACCGGCATCCCGGTCAGACCTGCCCAGGCACCCGCGTGGTCGTAGTTGGCGAGATGCGGGAGCGCGCAGATCACGCCCTGCCCCGCGGCGTAGGCGTCCCGCAGCAGCTTCTCGTTGACCGTCCGGACCCGGCCGACGATCTCCTCGTCGGTCCACTCCGGCAGCCGGAACGTCTCCAGCCAGTAGCGCAGGTACGAGCGCATTCCCGCGCTCGTCAGCGCAGCGAGCTCCGCGTCGGTCGCCCCTGGAACCACCGCGGCCAGGTTGCCGCGCAACCGCCGTACGCCGCGACCGTCGCGGCGGACCGTCCGGTCGGCCGCGAGCCGGAACAGCCGGCTGACGGTCCGCTCGGGGAGGCGGCGGACGAGGGTCCAGGCGAGGGCGAAGGCCAGGTCGACGGCGCGGTGGCGCAGGCCCTCCCTCACGTCAGTTCTTCGGGTCCGGCGTGTCGGGCTTCGCCGGCGGAGTGTCCAGACCCGCGTTCGCCGGGTCCGCCAGGACCTGTTTGCGGACCGCCAGCGAGCGCTGGATGACGGTGATCGTGCTCGCGGCCGCGACGTACCAGATCACGATCTCGAGCAGGATCGGCAGGTTGAACACGTCGGAGAAGAACGCCACGACCAGCGTGAAGACCAGCCGGTCGGCCCGCTCGGCGAGCCCGCCGCTCGCCTTCAGGCCGAGGCTCTCCGCCTTGGCCCGGGCGTACGACGTGACCGCGCCCATCACCAGCGCCCACAGCGTCACCGCGGCCATCAGGGTGGAGTCGCCGGCCCGCGAGTTCGCGTAGTACATCACCAGGCCGCCGTAGATCGCGCCGTCGGCGATCCGGTCCAGCGTCGAGTCGAGGAACGAACCCCACTTCGACGACGTGCCCGAGGTACGGGCCATGTGACCGTCGATCAGGTCCGAGAACACGAAACAGGTGATGACCACGGTCCCCAGCCACAGGTGGCCGCTGGGGAAGAAGATCAGCGCACCGGCGGACACACCGATGGTGCCCACCAGCGTAACCAAGTCGGCGCTCACACCGAGCTTGAGCAGGAGGTTGGCGATCGGCGTGATCACCTTGGTCCAGAACTGCCGGAATCTGTTAAGCATGGCGACGCGATCGTAGTCCAGCCGGATCACCATCGGATGACAAGGCGCACGTTTCGGCCTGCGTCGCCCCCGGTTCGGCGCCATGCTGGGAGCCAGGGAGGAGGTGGGTCACATTCGTCGCAGTACGCTCCGGGCCTGGTCCCGGCTGCCGGTCGCCGCGGTCATGTCCGCGCTCCTGGTGACCGGCTGCACGGTCGCGCAGCGCGCCAACGGCACCGCGCCACCTGTCGCACCGCCGACCGTGGTCGTGCCCACCGTGATCGCTCCCCCACAACCCGAAGGCCTCGACGGTACGGCGGGAGCTCCCGGCCCGCAGGTCTGTACGGCGATCACTCGCACGCTCACCGCCCGGCTCGGGATCCCGGTCACCGCCAAGCCGAACGCCTGGAACGACGGCGGCCTGCCCGCGATGGACCTGTGCACGCTGATGCTCGCGAACCGTGCCGTGACGATCGGGGTCAGCGCCCTGCCGAGCCGGCGCGACTCGCTCAGCCGCCTGATGAACACGGCCGGCGCGATCGAGTCGCTGCCCGAACTCGGGCAAGGCGCGTTGATCACCGAGTCGCAACTGGTCTTCCAGGCGGGCGATCGGGCTGTGCGGGTCACCCCGCGGGGCGGGATCGGCCGCGGCAGCGAGACCGGGATCGATCGGGCGAAGGCCGTGGCGGTCGCGTTGGCGGCGCGGGACGCCGTACCGCGGAATCTGCGGCCGGTGCGGCAGTCCGACGAGACGTGTCAGCTGTCGAACTCGGTCGCGGAGCGGTTCGTGCAACTGCGGGTTCAGCTGCGGCGCGACTATCGGGTGAAGGGGGCGCTGACCTGCATCTGGGGCACGTACGACGCGACGGTGTCGATCGTCGAGTCGTTCGGCCAACCGTCGATCCCTGAGGCGCAGCGGGTGCCCCCGCCGCGCCTCGCACCGATCGGCCAGCCCGGCTACTACATCCCCGAAGCCGGCGAACTGGTCTTCCGCCAGGGCCGTCGCGTCGTCCGCGTCACCGCCCTGACCGAACCACCACGCGAGGTCACCCTCGACGCACTGACCAACATCGTGGCCCCGCTGCTCCCACTCTTCCTCCGCTGATGGTCCGGCCCGCCAACTTTCTGGTCCAGTCCGGCATCCAACCACCATCGATCATCAATGGGGGTGGTGGCAATGCACACACGACTCAGGTACGGCGGGTTGACGGCCGCCGCAGTGCTGACCACAGGACTGCTCACGACCGGCACGGCGACGGCGGAGCAGAGCGGGACGACAGCGCCGTGCACGATCTCGGTCGGCTCGGTCACGTCCGGCGGGGATCACCGGATGCGGACGTTCGCGACCGACGGCTCGACGGTGACCGACAAGATCGTCGCGAGGAACGTCTTCGGCGACGGCCAGGCGCGGATGAGTGCGACCGTTCGGTACGGTCCGGGCGAAGGGTCCGAACTGCACACCACGCAGGCCGTCCTCGGGCCGGTCCTCTACGGCGTCTCGTACCGGACGCCGGCCGGTGGCGGGAAGATTCTGGAGAAGTACCTCACGCGGATCGGACCGGGATGGCAGAACTACCGCAGTTACGACCTGTCCGGCTACGGGCTGCGGGACACCGCCTGGTCCCTGCGTAACGACGGTGCGATGGAGCGCCGCAGCATCGAGACCGTCGAGGGCCGGCAGTACTACCACCTCGACGGCGTGCTCGGGAACTTCCCTGACGTCAAGGGACTGGCCCTGATCAGCCAGACCGCGACGTACGACACGTTCCTGATGACACACACCAACGGGCGGCTGTCCACCGTACGGTTCTCGGCAGTCCGCGGGCAGACCCTGCGGACGGATGTCCGTCCGGTGCGGATGTCGACCTGGCAGGCCTTCGAGACGCTCGTGGCCGCCCCCTGCGGCCAGGGCACGGTCGTGCTCGGCATCGACCGCGACACCGGCCACGGCTACCTGTACTCCGTTGGCCACGCCAACGGACTGTCGACGGTGATCAAGGGCCTCGGGAAGGTCCCGGGCACCTTCGACGACCCGGTCTACTTCCGGTGGGCCAAGTACGGCGATCCACTGCTCGCGGGCGACTGACAAGAGCTTCGGCCCGGCTCGGAAGAGCCGGGCCGAAGCTCGACCTGGCAGGGCTTCGATTCGTTGCTCAGGGCCAGTTCTTGGCGAGCAGCGCGCGGGTGTCGGACAGCAGCTGCGGCAGCACCTTGGTGTGGCCGATCGCGGGCATGAAGTTGGTGTCGCCGGTCCAGCGGGGTACGACGTGCTGGTGCAGGTGGGCGGCGATCCCGGCGCCGGCGATCTCGCCCTGGTTCATGCCGATGTTGAAACCGTGCGCGGCCGACACCGTCCGGATCGCCTGCATCGCCTGCCGGGTCAGCGCCGAGACGTCCGCGACCTCGGCGTCGGTCAGCTCGGTGTAGTCCGCGACGTGCCGGTAAGGCACGACCATCAGGTGACCCGGGTTGTACGGGTACAGGTTCAGGACGGCGTACGCCGCCTCGCCCCGGTGCACGATCAGCGCCTGCGCGTCGGGCTCGCTCGGCAACCGGCAGAACGGACAGCCCGAACCGGCCGCGGAGCTGGTCGGCTTGTTCTCGCCCTCGATGTAGGCCATCCGGTGCGGCGTCCACAGCCGCATGAACGGGTCCGGTACCCCGACCCCGTCCTGCGGCACCAGCTCCTCGGGCTCGTACGGCGACTCCGGAGCGTCCTCCGTGGACGGGTGGTCGGGGCGTTCGGTCATACCTGGACGCGCTTCTGGACGGCGTCGACGATCTCGGCCACCGCGTCCGCGATCGGTACGCCGTTGTTCTGCGAGCCGTCGCGGTACCGGAAGGAGACCGAGCCGGCCGCCATGTCCTCGTCACCGGCGATCAGCATGTACGGCGTCTTCGCCTTCTGGGCGTTCCGGATCTTCTTCTGCATCCGGTCGTCGGACGCGTCCACCTCGACCCGGATGCCCTGCGCCTTGAGCTGCTTGGCGATCCCGAGCAGGTAGTCGACGTGCCCGTCGGTGATCGGGATGCCGATCACCTGGACCGGGGCCAGCCAGGGCGGGAAGGCGCCGGCGTAGTGCTCGGTGAGCACCGCGACGAACCGCTCGATCGAACCGAACAGCGCGCGGTGGATCATCACCGGCCGCTGCCGGGACCCGTCCGGCGCGGTGTACTCCAGCTCGAACCGCTCCGGCAGGTTGAAGTCCAGCTGGATCGTCGACATCTGCCAGGTCCGGCCGATCGCGTCCTTGGCCTGGACGGAGATCTTCGGGCCGTAGAACGCGGCGCCGCCCGGGTCCGGGACCAGCTCGAGACCGGAGCCCTCGGCAACTTCGCGGAGCGTCTCGGTGGCCTCCTCCCAGACCTCGTCGGAGCCGACGAACTTGTCCGGGTTCTTGGTGGAGAGCTCGAGGTAGAAGTCGTCCAGGCCGTAGTCGGCGAGCAGGCCGAGCACGAAGGTCAGCAGGTTCTTCAGCTCGTCGCGCATCTGCTCACGGGTGCAGTAGATGTGCGCGTCGTCCTGGGTGAAGCCGCGGGCCCGCGTCATGCCGTGCACGACGCCGGACTTCTCCAGCCGGTAGACCGTGCCGAACTCGAACAGCCGCAGCGGCAGCTCCCGGTACGACCGGCCGCGGGCGGCGAAGATCAGGTTGTGCATCGGGCAGTTCATCGGCTTCAGGTAGTAGTCCTGGCCCTGCTTGCGGATCTGCCCGTCCGCGCCGCGCTCCTCGTCCAGGTGCATCGGCGGGTACATGCCGTCGGCGTACCAGTCCAGGTGCCCGGAGGTCTCGAAGAGCTGGCCCTTGGTGATGTGCGGTGAGTAGACGAACTCGTAGTCGTCCTCGACGTGCCGCTGGCGGGAGTAGTCCTCCATCACCTTCCGCAGTACGCCTCCCTTCGGGTGGAACACCGCGAGGCCGGAGCCGATCTCGTCCGGGAAGCTGAACAGGTCCAGCTCGGTGCCGAGCTTGCGGTGGTCGCGCTTGGCGGCCTCCTCCAGGCGGTTCAGGTACGCCTTCAGCTCGTCGCGGGACTCCCAAGCGGTGCCGTAGATGCGCTGGAGCTGCGGGTTCTTCTCGCTCCCTCGCCAGTACGCCGCGGCGGTCCGCATCAGCTTGAAGTTGCCCAGGTAGCCGGTGGCCGGGACGTGCGGGCCACGGCACAGGTCCTTCCAGGCGACGCTGTCGTCGCGCCGGACGTTGTCGTAGATCGTCAGCTCTCCCTGACCGACCTCGACCGACGCACCCTCCGCGGCGTCCGCGGCGGAACCTTTGATGCCGATCAGCTCGAGCTTGTAGGGCTCGGAGGCGAGCTCCGCGCGCGCGTCGTCGTCGCTGACCACCCGGCGGCTGAACCGCTGCCGCTCCTTGATGATCTGCTGCATCTTCTTCTCGAGCTTGCCCAGGTCCTCGGGCGTGAACGGCGTCTCGACGTCGAAGTCGTAGTAGAACCCGTTCTCCACCGGCGGGCCGATGCCGAGCTTGGCGTCCGGGAACAGGTCCTGCACCGCCTGCGCGAGGACGTGCGCGGTCGAGTGCCGGATGATCGCGCGACCGTCCTCCGAGGCCGCCTTGACCGGCTCGATCTGGTCACCGTCGGCGACCACCCGGGACAGGTCCCGCAGCTCGCCGTTGACCCGGGCGGCGATGGCGGAGCGGTCCTGGCCGAAGAGCTCGGCGAACAGCTCCCCGATCGTCGTCGTCTCGGCCACACTCCGCTCGGACTCGCCCTCGACACCGACCAGCTGGACCTTCACACCTTCGTTCACGAAGGAGATGGTATCGACTGACCTGACGAAAGTAGGGGGCGGGACCAGCCGCTCGTCCGATGTGCGCCCGGGGTCCTGATTCATACGTTCTATGACATGACCGACGCGATCCTGCACTTTGCCGGCGAACTGATGTCCTCGTGGTGGATCTACCTCGCGTTGTGGGGGTTCGCCGCGCTCGACGGCTTCTTCCCGGCGATCCCGAGCGAGACGCTGGTCGTCACCGCGGGCGTGTTCGCCGCCGCCACCGGCGAGCCGAACCTGTACGCCGTGATCGTGGTCGCCGCGATCGGCGCCTTCCTCGGCGACCACGTCTCGTACGCGCTCGGCCGCGGCGCGGGCGGTCGCCTGCTCGACCGCGTGAAACCCGGGACCAAGCGGCACGCGGCAGTCCTCTGGGCCCGCCGCGCACTCGAGGAGCGCGGCGGGCTGGTCCTCGTCGTCGCCCGCTACGTCCCCGGCGGCCGGACCGCGGTCACACTGACGATGGGCTCGGTCCGCTACCCGCTGCGCCACTTCACGCCGTACGCCGCCCTCGCGGCCGTCAGCTGGGGTGTGTACTGCACGCTCGTCGGCTACATCGGCGGCAAGGCCTTCGAGGACAACCCCCTCAAGGGAGTCGCCCTCGGCATCGGCCTCGCCCTCGGCGTCACGCTGATCGTCGAGGTCGTCCGGCACTACCGCCGCAAGGCTCAACCTCAGGTCAAGCCTGAGCCCGAGTTCGCCGACCGCTGAGCACCGACCCCGGCGGCTGGCACACTTTCCGGTCGTGCCCACAACGCTCCGTAGTCCGAAGGTGCTCGGCGCCGTCGGCGTCGCCCTGATCGTCGTCGTCGCCGCTGTCGTGGTCGCGCGGGCCCGTTCGGGCCACAGCGAGCAGGTCGCGCAGTACGTCGTACCCGACACCGCCGGGAAAGCGACCGGTCAGGCGCAGGCGTTCACGGAGGCGCTGCGGAAGCGTGGGCTGGTGTGCTCCGACCGGGACCCGGGCCCCACACCGGTGCTGGTCCGCAGTTGCGCTCGCAAGGACGCCACCCACGACGTGTACGCCGAGTTCGCGGCCACCCCGGACGGTCGGCTGGGAGCGGCGTCCCTCGGCGCCAGGTACGACTGGCCAGCCGACGACGCGGAGGCGCAGGCGGAGCTGAAGGCGATCGTCGGCGACTTCGGCACGGCCGGCGCGGCAGCTGGGCTCACGGACCTGCTCGGTTCGAAGGGTGACCATTCGACCGCGTGGGGCACGGTCACCGTCGTCAGCTCGATCGAGGTGAGACTGGAGCGCAAGGGCTGGCAGTGGCCGGACCTGCCGGACCATCCGTTCGGCGGCACCGCGGAGGGGGTTGTGAGCGCTGTCACCGCCGACGGGTTCACGTGCACGAGTGGCGGCGGGCCCGACGTGCAGAACTGCCGCAGAGGCCCGGATCTGGTGACGGCGATCAGCAGCGTCGACGGTATCCACTTGATCACCATCGCCGCCGGGTCCTGGACCGCGGCGCGCACGCTCCAGGAGCACATCGTGCAGGCGCTGGTCGGGGACCGTGAACCGGGCCCGCAGATCACGCAGTGGTTCGCCGCTGGTGAGGCCTCCGGAGCGCGCGCCTACGTCGCCGGACTGCAGCTCTGCCAGACCAAATACGGCGACAACACGGCCTTCGAGATCAATGCGCTCGGGCCGTTCGCCTCCAGTTCGAGCCATTGCTGACTCGGCTCACCTGCGTTTCGGCATCGGCGAGGAACTGCTCGGCCAGCGGCTCGCAGGTACGGCGTCTCGTGGTCCCAGCCCTCGCGGGATGCGCCGGCGCCGTATGCCGTTCTCCAGCCGGGCTCGGCGCGCAGAGCTCGCTCTGATCGACGGTGAGGTCGGAATGGCGCTCGCACCGCGTGGCCGGCTCCGGCTGGCGATCACCTTCACCAGCGAGGCGGACCGGATCACGTCGTACGACGTGGTTGCTGATCCGGTCCGCCTCAGCCAGCTGCGTCTTGTTGAGCTCGGCCTCTGATCAACGGGGAGTGTTGAGTGAGACCGTGATCTGCTCCGACACCTTGGCGGCCAGCTCCAGCGCCGCGCGCCGGGTCGCCGGCTGCAGAGCGGAATGGTCCAGCGGGCCTTCGGCCGCGATGTGCATGTCGGTCGGGATGTCGACCACGGCCGCCGCCCGGGAGTCGAAGTACGGCCGGAGCTGCTTCTCGACCTCCTTGTTGACGTCGCCGGGGCCGTTCGAGACCGCGATCACCGCACGGCGGATCAGCCGCTGCGCCTCGGGGCCCTGGTTGTCGAGCTCCTCGAGCATCTGCACGGCGGCCGCGCAGGACAGGCTCTTCCACTTGATCGGGATGACCAGGGCGTCGGCCGCCTTCATCGCCTCCCGCCAGTTGCTGGAGCCCTCGTTGTTCCCGGTGTCGATCACCAGGACCTTGTAGAAGCGGCTCAGCAGGCGGTGGATCTGGTCGAAGTCCTTCGCCTCGATCTGCGCGTACGTCGTGGTCGCCGAGGTCAGTACGTCGTACTGACCGGCCACCTGGTGCCGCAGGTACGCCGCGACGTCACCGAGCCGCGCATCGGGCTGGGTCAGCATCGGCATCGCCTGCAGCATGTCCGTGACGGTGGACCGCGAGTTCGTGTCGTGCGTACGCAGGTGCATGTTGCCGCGCAGCTCGTTGTTGTCCCAGGCCACGACGCCACCGCCGCGGGCCTGACCGAGCGCACCGGACAGCAGCAGCGTGGTCGGCGTCTTGCCGGAGCCGCCCTTCGGGTTCGCCACCACGATGGTCACCGGGCGGCGGAACGCGGTCGCGGCGGTCGCGCGGGCGATCCGCTCGGAGCGCTCCGACGTACCGGGGCGGAGCTTCAGCATGCTGCGGACGCCGCGCTCGGCCGGAGCCTCCCGCGGCAGCGGCAGCGCCTGGAGCAGCTCGTCGGAGCGGTACGACAGGTTCTGCTGCTGGGGAGCCTGCTGGCCGGGGACGCCCTGCGGAAAGAAGTGCTGAGCGGCCGGGGACAGCGGCTGGCCGCCCTGTCCCTGCGGGACCTGACCGGGCTGCTGACTGGGCTGCTGATTGGGCTGCTGACCACCCTGCGGCGTCTGCGGAACCTGCGGACCGCTCTGGGTCGGCTGGCCCGGCTGGCCGGTTTGCGGCTGCCCGCCCTGGTCCTGACCGAAGCCTGCGCCGTGGAACGACGAGCCACCGAAGACCGGGCTGTCGGCCCCGGCACCGTGCGGCGGAGCGGGGGTCTGGCCGGCGTCGTGCGCCGGGCCGGCGGTCTGCGCGGAGCTGTCCACCTGCTCGGTCACGCCGGTGTCGTCACCGAGTTCGTCGTCCTGCTCTTCCGGCTGGGTCCACGACGGAGCGGCCGACTCGGCGGCCGGCTGCGTCCAGGACGGGCCGGGCTGGCTCTGCGGCTGGGTCCACGGCGCCGGCTGGCTGACCGGGCGGGACCATGAGTCGCCGGGGAAGTCCTGGGACAGCGCGTCGGGCTTCTCCTCGGTCTCCTCGACCGTGTCCTCGACGGGCTGGGCGTCGTCCGGCTGGGTCCAGGAGGGGGTCGGCTGCCACATTCTCCGGACCTCGGCCGCCGCCGCTTCCCGGTCCTTGTGCTGTCCGGAGTTGTGCGAGTCGGTCACGACCTGGATCCCCGATTCTGTGAGAGGGGTTGGGTGGCCCCTGGAGGCTTGCTGGGTAGTCCGGAGGGTGAGGTCCCCGGGAGGCACCACTATCCCATGACCCGGTGTCCTCACCACGTCACCACCCGGAGCGTTCGGTGTCGGTTCCGCAACCAGTATCCCGAGGTGCACAGACCATGCACGCGCCTGACCCGAAGCGGCCAGCCGGAGGGTCAGGACGTCACCAGTCCGGCCTCGTAGGCCACGATCGCCGCCTGGACGCGGTTCTTCACGCCGAGCCGCAGCAGAATCGCGCTGACGTAAGCCTTCACGGTCCCCTCGACCAGGTAGAGCCGAGCAGCGATCTCGGCGTTCGAATGCCCCGCACCGACCAGTCCGAGCACGTCCAGCTCACGCGGGCTCAGTACGGCGATCTGCTCCTTGGCAGCCGCCGCTCGCGCCATCGCACCGCCGCCCGCCCCGGCGCTCAGCTCGGCGATCACCCGCTGCGCCACGCGGGGTGACAGGTACGCGGCGCCCTCAGCAACGGCCTTCAGCCCGGCGATCAGCTCCCGCGGGTCGCCTGACTTGAGCAGGAACCCACTGGCTCCGTCCCCGAGCGCACGGGCGATGTACGCGTCCTCCGAGAACGTGGTGAGCATGACCACCGCGGTCTCCGGCACGGTTCGCCGGATCTCCGCACCGGCCGCCAGACCGTCCATCCGCGGCATCCGGATGTCCAGTACCGCGACGTCGGGCCGATGCCGCCGTACCGCCTCGACTGCTTCCACACCGTCAGCGGCCTCGGCAACGACCTCGATCTGGTCATCGGTGCCGAGGATCGCGCGGACGCCGGCTCGCACCATCGCCTCGTCGTCGGCGAGCATCACCCTGATCATCCGTTGCCCTCCGGGGTTGGTGGTACCGAGCCGCTCTGTACGACGGCCTTGGCGACCAGAGCGCCGTTCGCGAAACACAGGCGGTACACGTAGTTGGTGGAGAAGGGAGCGGCCGGACGGTAGTACTGGCAGCTCCAGCCGTCGGGCGGCCGGTAGCCCTCCGCCGGTGCGTCGAGCATCTGCATCCGTGGCAGGGCCTTCTCCACCTCCGCCTCCGGCTGTCCGATCGCGAGTCCGTCGTACTCCGCCGGGCGCAGGATCGCGCTGTAGCCGGCCACAAGGTAGTAGCCAAGGGCAACCGCACCGACGACCGCCCCCAGCAACAGCGGAGCGGCGATGGCCGTGATCAGGCCGCGCTGCGCGCTCCGGCGTACCGTGGCTCGTTCTACCGCGGCGGTCGGCGGCTCTGGCCGTCCGCCGGCCCGTGGCATGGTGGCGGTCACCTCGAAGCCGCCATCGGGCCGCGGACCAGCGGTGAGCGCCCCACCGGCCAGGCGGACCCGCTCGCGCAGCCCGTCCAGCCCGCGCCCACCTGACGGCGCAGCGACCGGCCGTTCGGCGCCGGTGTCCACAACCTGCACGTGTACGTCGTCCGCGCGCGTTGTCACGTTGACGGTCACGGACGCGCCGGGCGCGTGTTTGCTCGCGTTCGTCAGCGATTCCTGGACCACGCGATGCACCGCACGGTCGACCATGGGCGCCAGCTCGGCGTCGACCTCTTCGACCAACTGCACCGCCAGACCGGACTCCGCAGCCCGGTCGACCAACGACCGCACCGTTTCGTCGTGCGGAATCGTCGGCGCGTCCTGATCACGCAGTACGCCGACGATCTCGCCGAGTCGCTCGGTCGCGGTCGCCGCGGACTCACGCAGCTCACCGGCCGCTCGCCGGTGTTCCTCCGGCAGTGACGGGTCCAGCTCGAGCGCTGCGGCGCGCAAAGCGATCAGGCTGAGCTCGTGGCCGACCGAATCGTGCATGTCCTCGGCGATCCGGGACCGTTCACGCAGCCGCTCCTGATCGATCTCCATCTGCTGCTCGCGCTCGATCCGCTCGGCCCGCTCCCAGCCGGCGGTAGCCAGCAGCGCCTGCTGCGCCCGGTAGCGACCGACCAGCCAGGGCAGTACTACCAGCAGCAGAGCGAGCAGAAGCATGAGCAGCCAGGTCAACACCGCTTCGGTCGCCAGCGCGCCACGGGCCACCGTCAGCGCCAGGACGAGCATGCCGACCAGCGACCAGCTGCACACCAGAACGAAGTGCTTGAGCTGCGTCTCACGCCGACCGGACAGATAGCTCAGCAGACTGATCGCCGGTACCAGCGCGATCTGCACGCCGTTCGTCGTACCGAGGGCGAAGGCCAGAATGACGATCTCCGCCCAGGCCACCACGGTCAACGCAGGCAACGGCCACCTGCGTCGCACGAACACCGCAAACGCCAGTACCGCCAGGCAAGCGGCGCGGAACCAGTACGGATCGTTCCGGGCGCCGCTCTCCGCGAGCACGAGGAAGCTCAACGCGGCCCACAGACCCACGTCCCCCAGGCGCCGCCACGTCATGAGGTAGACGCTACACAGCGGCCCAGGGCGCTCCTACTGACGAAAGTCAGCACCTGGCGCAGGTAGCTCGGTCACGCGTCCCTGCTCTCGGCGTCGATCAGTTCGAACGGAACGTACGACAGGTTCGGCACCGGCTCACCACGCAGCTGCGCGATCAGCAGGTCGACCGCACGGCGCCCCATCTCCGTCTGGTTCTGCCGGACATGCAGGTACGGCGGTCCGCCGATGGAGTCGCCCGGTGAGTCGAAACACGCGATCACGCGGTCACCACCGAGCACCCGGTCGACCATCCGGGCCAGGTTGTACTCACAGGCGAAGTACGCCGTCACCTCGGGCATCCGGTCGCGGAACGCGCGGATGATGTCCATGTCGGCCCGCACGCTCTCCGTGGTCGTCGAACCGGGCAGCGTGCTGCGCAGGTCGGTCAACTCGTGCGGCTGACCGTGTGCGCCGAAGGCAGCGCGGAAGCCTTCCAGACGGTCCTCGATGGACGACGTGTTCACCGGTGGTGGCGACACAAACGCGATGTGCTCATGACCCTGTTCGAGAAGACGGGCGGTCAGCGCACGCGCCGCAGCCACGTTGTCAGTGTGGACTGCCGCCACCGGGATGCCGGACAGATGACGATCCACCAGGACCACAGGGAACCCGTCCAGCACCTGGCGGAGCAGGCTGGCGTTGTAGAAGTCCCCGTGCACCGGGAACACGATCAGCCCGTCCACGCTGGCCACGAGCGAGTCGACGGCCTTCTCCTCGTCGGTCTGGCGCCCGTGTGTGCGCCGTACGACGAGGTGGGCGCCGTACTCCGCGCAGCGCTCCTCGATCGCGTTGAGGAGATCGAGACCGTACGCCTCGGACATGTCCGGGACGATCAGTGCGATCGACCGCGCCTCGCGCCGCGTGGCCGGCCGGAGCGGGACGCTGAGGTCTGTCAGGTCGGGCAGGCGCCGTACGACGAAGGTGCCCTTTCCGCGGATACGTTCCACCAGACCCGCTTCCCGGAGTACCTCCAGGGCCCGCTTGGAGGTGATCCGGCTGACCGCGAACTGGTTTGCCAGCTCCATCTCGGACGGCACCCGGTCCCCCGGGCGGAGCGCGCCTCGCCGGAGCTGCTCCAGCACATGGGCGCAGATGCGCTCGTACAGCAGTGCCACAGCACGTGCCCCCTCGTGTTGACCGGTTGACATATCCAATCATCCTGCGGACTGTCGGTGCCGGGTGGGAGCGTGCAGACATGGACATCACCGGGAAGGTCGCAGTGGTCACCGGAGCAGCGGTCGGGATCGGCCGTGCGATCGCCGTCCGCCTCGCCGCGGCAGGCGCGTCCGTGGTGGTCGCGGACCTCGACCCGGCCGGCGGGCGAGGTACCTGCGAGCTCATCGGGGCGTCGGCCCGCTTCGTCGAGATCGACATGCGTGACGACGCGGCAGTGCACGAGCTGATGTCGTGCCGGCCGCAGATCCTCGTCAACAACGCGGGCGGCGGTGCTGTGCTGACGCCGTGCTTTCCGGAAGCCGGCGTTGCGCGCTGGACGGCGGCTCTCGAGGTGAATCTGCGGGCGCCGATGCTCACCACCCAGCTGGCGCTGTCCGGCATGTCGGCCGCGGGTGAGGGCGCGGTGGTCAACGTCGGCTCGACTGCGGGCCTGGGCTACGGACCGCACGTGTCGCCGGAGTACAGCGCGGCGAAGGCGGCCCTCATTCGGTTCACCACGACTGTCACCCCGCCGCACAACGGGATCCGGGTGAACTGCGTCGTACCGGATTGGGTCGCCACACCCCGCGGCATCCGCGAACGCGAGGCACTCGCACCCGCCGACCGCGGGCCCGCCCTGGTCCCGCTCGACACGGTGACCGACGCCGTCGTGCGCTTCGTCGAGGACGACACCCTCAGCGGCCGAGTGATGCTCCTGAACCGCGCCGAGCCTCCACGTCTCCTCAACTAGCCCCGTTGCCTGTCACGATTCCGCCATGACCCGCCCAACGGTTCCCGCCTTCGCGGTCCGGCCCGTCGTCACCGTCGCACTGATCGTCGGTGCGGTGCTGACCGCGCTGTCCGGCCGCTACGGTTACCACCGCGACGAGCTGTACTTCCTGGTCGCCGGCCACCACCTCAACTGGGGGTACGTCGACCAGCCACCGCTGACGCCACTGATCACCCGGGTCTCGACCACCGTCTTCGGCGACACGGTGATGGGCCTCCGTGTGCTGTCGGCGCTCAGCTGCGTCGCGACCGTCATCGTGATCGCGTTGATCGCCCGCGAGTTCGGCAGCGACCGGCGTGGTCAGCTGCTCGCCGCGGTCTGCGCCGCGGTGTCCGGCTTCGTGCTCGGCGTCGGGCACATGGTGTCGACCGCGACGTACGACCTGCTGGCCTGGATGCTGATCGGGCTGTTCGCCGTCAAGCTGCTGCGGACCGGCGACGGCCGCTGGTGGCTCGCACTCGGCCTGACCATCGGCATCGCCCTGGAGAACAAGTACCTGGTCGTGCTGCCGGTCGCCGCGCTCCTGGTCGCGCTGCTGATCGTCGGCCCGCGCCGGGTACTGCGCTCGTGGTGGCTGCTCGCCGGTGTCACGATCGCCGGCCTGATCGCGCTGCCGAACGTCATCTGGCAGTTCCAGCACGACTGGCCGCAACTGAAGGTCGCCGGCGGCATCAGCGACGACGACGGCACCGAGAACCGGATCATGTTCATCCCGCTGCAGATCCTGCAGCTGTCACCGCTCCTGGTCCCGATCTGGATCGCCGGCTTCCTCCGGATCTGGCGGACGATGCCGTGGGCGCGGTCCATCGCGCTCGCCTACCCGGTGCTGTGTGTCGTCGTGCTGGCGACCGGCGGAAAGTCGTACTACGCCCTGCCGCTGCTGCTCGTCCTCGTGGCGGCCGGTTGCGAGCCGACCCTGCGCTGGATCGACAGGCACCGACACCAGGCAGTTGTCGCCCTCGTCCTGGCGGCTGTGACCTCAGCCGTCTTCACCTTGCCGATCCTGCCGGCGTCGGCCGCCGACTTCGTCATCCCGGTCAACAAGGAGCAGGGCGAGCAGATCGGGTGGCCCAGGTTCGCCGCGAGTGTCGCCACCGCTTGGGAACAGGTGCCGGCCGCACAACGGTCGACCGCGACAATCGTCACCGGCAACTACGGTGAGGCCGGCGCCCTTGTGCGCTACGGCCCTGGGCTTGGCCTGCCGACGCCGTACTCACCACACATGAGCTTCGCCGATTGGGCGCGGCCGCCGGACACGAATACCGGGCCGGTCCTCCTCGTCGAGATCGAACGCACGCCGATCTTCGAATCCCACTTCCGGAGCTGTGAACAGGTCGGCACCGTCAACAGCATCGTCTCCAACGACGAGGACGGCGCCGCCCTGGTCCTGTGCCGGCAACCCGCCGAACCCTGGTCCACCTTGTGGCCGAAGATCCGCCAGTTCTACTGATCCCCCTACGGTTGGACGGTGCTCGACCTCGTTGATCTGCCGGCCGGCCTGGTGTTCCTCCGCGACGACCGCCTCGGGAAGCGCTGGCACGTCAACCTGCCCGCCTTCCGGCTGGCCCGCTTCCCGACGGTCGCCGGCGACCTCCCGCTGACCGGCGTGAGCTGGTACGACGCCGTTGCCCTGTGCAACCAACTCTCGGCGTCAGCCGGACTGCCACCGGCATACGGCATCGACGGTACCGAGGCCGACTGCGACTGGTCGTCCCCCGGCTACCGCCTCCCGACCGAGGCCGAGTGGCAGTACGCCTGCACAGCCGGGACGCCCGCCTACCGCTACGGCCCGATCGATGACATCGCGTGGTACGCCGGGAACTCGGGCGGCCACACCCATCCGGTCGGCACGAAGGAACCGAACGCGTGGGGTCTGCACGACATGCTCGGCAACACGTGGGAGTGGTGCTGGGATCTGTACGACGCCGAGACGTATGGCTCGTACCGGATCTTCCGGGGCGGTGGATTCGCCGACGACGAACGCTCCGTCGGCTCCACTGTGCGCCGCCGGTCGCATCCGACGTTCGCGATCGACGATCTCGGGTTCCGGGTCGCGCAGTCAGTCCTCGAGTGACGGCCTCAGGGCGAGCTTTCCCACCGTGGCCCGCGATTCCAGCTCTGCCAGGGCTTTCGGGCCGTCGCCCAGGTCGTACACCGTTGGGCGGCCCGGCGGGTACACGCCGCCTGCGATGAGCCGGTCCAGCTCGCTCATCACGTCGGCGAACATCTCCGGCGCATGCTGGATCAGCGTCGTCAGGTGCTGACCGATCACGTGGATCGGGTGCTTGAAGTTCAGCTCCCAATTGCTGATCGTGGCCTCGCCACTCGCCGCGCCGATCACGACGACCTTGCCGGTGACACGACGCGCGACTTCGATGCTCTGGCGGAACGTCTCGCCACCAACCGATTCGAGCACGATGTCGACGCCACGGCCGCCCGTGAGTCGCCGTACTTCTGCGACCAGGTCGACGGTCTTGTAGTCGATGACGTGATCCGCACCGAGCCGCCGTACGACGTCGTGCTTGGAGGCGGACGCGGTGGCGATGACGGTCGCGCCGTAGTGCTTGGCGATCCGCACCGCCGCCTGGCCGACACCACCGGCGGCCGCGTGGATGAGCACCGTGTCCCCCTCGGTCAGCCCTCCGAGCGGCCGGAGCGACGCGAGGGCGGTCGCCCAGTTGAGTACGAGGCCGAGCGCTTCCTCGTCCTTCCATCCCGCCGGCACCGGTACGACGGCGTCGGCCGGCATCACGACGTACTCCGCGAAGGCGCCGTACCCCGTCCCGATCACCCGCTCGCCCGTGGCCACGCCGGTCACCCCGTCGCCGACCGCAACCACTTCGCCGGCGGCTTCGAACCCCGCAAGATACGGCGGCCGCGGTCCGCCGTCGTACGTGCCTCGCGTCTGCATCACATCCGCAAAGTTCACCCCCGCCGCCCCAACCTTGACCAACACGTCCCCCGCCCCCGCCTGCGGCACCGCCACCTCCACGACCCGCAACTCCCCCGGCCCACCCCGGCCCACCTGCTCCAAAGCCCGCACAACCCACTCTCCTGTTCGATCCACATCACACACCTGTTTGATTGAGATCGTACATTCTGGTGGTCGTTGCCGCCTCTCCCGTCCACCGCGGGCTATTCCGGTCGCGAGGGCCGTGGCGTCCGCGATACGTTCACGGACCGAGGAGGTGTCGCATGACCTTGCCAGTCCTGACCGACCGCCTGGCACTCCGCTGGCCCGTCGAATCCGACTTCGATGCCCTCTGCACGCTCTGGACCGACCCCCGCGTCGCGCAATTCATGGACGACTGGGGCCCGCGAGACATCCCCGGCGTACGCGCCTGGCTGAACACCCACGCCAACGCCGCCAGCGACAACGGCACCCACCTGCAACTCGTCATCACCCGCCGCACCGACGCCGAGGTCGTCGGCTGGCTAGGCCTGGGCCAAAGCGACAACCCCATCGCCGCGTGGAGCTTCGGTTACGCCATCCACCCCACCCACCGCGCCAACGGCTACGCCACCGAGGCCCTCGCCTACTGCCGACACCATCTGGCGGTCGATTCCCTCTGGGGCGAATGCCACGCCCCCAACAACGCCTCAGCCCACGTAATGCTCACCGCCGGCCTCAGAGAACTCCCCCATCCCCCCAAAAACACCCGCCGCTTCCAAACCCCCTAGCCCCCCACCCCACCACAACCGCCACCACCCGCCGCCCCCCACACACCCACCACAACCGCCCACCACATCCGCACCGCCGCTGGCGCATGCCCGCCTCAACCACCCCGCCTCAACCGCCCGCGACCGGCACCCCACAGCAACCCTCGAACCGCCAGCCCATCACAATCCACCCTCTCGACCCTCACCCCCGCTCCCGCCTCCCCGACACCGGCGATTGTGATGGCCTGCAGATCCCACCCCCACCGAGCCGATCAGCCGACTGCGATTGGTGGATGGGACTCGCGGGAGTCCCGAGCCGGCGAGCTGAGCACGCGGCAAGCAGCCCGAGCCGGTCAGCCGGCGTGGTTGGTGGCGGGCGAGCCCGGCGGTAGGAGGTCTCGGGTTGGCGAGCTGAGCGCCCGATGAGTACCCGGTGTATTCCAGCCGACTGCGTCATGCCACCCATCCGTTTACACGACCGCGGCGAAGAACTCTCCCGGAGAACCGACCACGACCAGCAACCCGAGCCGATCGGTCGACTGTGGTGGGTGAGTTGAGCGTGCACGGGGTCGGAGCTCCGGGGGCTGCCGAGCTGAGCGCGCGGCAAGCAACCCGAGCCGGTCAGCGGGCTACAGGTGCTCGGTGGTACGAAGTCCAACGGTGGGAATCCCGTCGCCGGCGAGCCCAGCATGCGACGAGCAATCCAACGCCGGTCACCCGACCGCAGACGGCAATGCCCGCCCGTCAGCCGACCGCGTCGGCACCCAGGCGGGTCACACGACCGCGGCGCCCACCCACAGCAACCGAGCGAAGCGAAGGCCCCCGCACCCAACCGCAACGCCCAAGCCACGCCGGTCACCCGACCGCGGCGAGCAACCACGGAGCCGAGCGAAGCGAAGGCGCAAAGGGGGGTGCGGGTGGCGGAGCCCCCGCTCGCGGCAAGCGCAGCGCAGCCGCACGACATCACGAAGGCGACCCGGTCCGCGCTGTCCGCGGACACGAGTCGCCTGTCGACTTCGTGGACGATACTGGGATCGAACCAGTGACCTCTTCCGTGTCAGGGAAGCGCGCTACCGCTGCGCCAATCGTCCAAGAAAACCACTCAACACACTCGCCTGTGGTTCTCGAGGTGGAGACGGGATTCGAACCCGTGTACACGGCTTTGCAGGCCGTTGCCTCGCCTCTCGGCCACTCCACCACTGAGGCTGTTCGACATCTGAGGACGGTGGCCTGCCGAACCCTCTCCGAGCGGACGACCGGGTTCGAACCGGCGACCTCAACCTTGGCAAGGTTGCGCTCTACCAACTGAGCTACGTCCGCGTTGCGACCGGGTTTTTGCATCCCCCGGCGCGAGAAGAACATTAGCCCATCCCGCGCCCAGTTCAAAAACGGGGGTCCCCGGCCCGTCGACGTACGGTCATCAACCGGTCACCTCCGGACTGCCTCGCGGACCCGGATCGCCTGCGCACTAAGGTGTTGTGAGGAAGGAGCACGACATGCGTATCTGGCTCAACGGCGCCGTGCTGGACGACGCGGCGACGGTCTCGCCGCTGGACCACGGGCTGACCACGGGCGACGGCGTCTTCGAGACGATCAAGATCGAGAACGGCCGGCCGTTCGCCGTCCGCCGGCACCTCGAGCGGCTGGTCCGTTCGGCCGTCGGGCTCGGTCTGCCCACCCCGGACGTCGCCGCGATCGAGGGCGGCATCGAGGAGGTCGTCGCAGCCGATCCCGGGATCCCGTTCGGCCGGCTGCGGATCACGTACACCGGCGGTGTCTCGCCGCTGTCGTCCGATCGCGGTACGTCGGGCCCCACGGTCCTGATCGCGACCCAGGAGATCACCCGCCCGGCCCCCACGTCCGCGATCGTCACCGTCCCGTGGGTGCGCAACGAACGCAGCGCGGTCGCCGGCCTGAAGACCACGTCGTACGCCGAGAACGTCCGCGCCCTCGCCTACGCGAAGGAACGCGGCGGCAGCGAAGCGATCTTCGCCAACACCGTCGGCAACCTGAGCGAAGGCACCGGCGCGAACATCTTCTGCGTGTACGACGGTGAGCTCGTCACCCCGACCCTCGCGTCCGGCGCGCTGGCCGGGATCACCCGCGCGCTCGTCCTCGAATGGTTCGGCGGCGTCGAACGCGACGTACCGCTGGAGCAACTGTTCCAGGCCGAGGAGATCTTCCTCACATCGACAACGCGTGATGTGCAGGCCATCCAGCGTGTCGACGACCGCGAACTCCCCGCCCCCGGCACGATCACGGCCCAGGTCGCCAAGATCTTCGCGGAACGATCCGCGCAGGACCTCAACCCCTGACCGCCGGCGGACCCCCACCACTCACCAACCCACCGGCGACAGACCGATCGCCCGGCCGCCAGGCGGCGACCGGGCGTCAGCGGAGCCTTTGGTGAGTGGTGCAGGTCCGCGGAACTACTCGCCTGAAGCCTTACGCCGCTCGCGGTACGCCGCCACGTGCAGGCGATTACCGCAAGTGCGCGCGTCGCAGTACCGCTTCGAACGGTTCCGGGACAGGTCGATCAAGGCGTCGTCACAATCCGGGGCCTCGCAACGCCGCAGACGTTCCCGCTCGCCGGCCGAGATCACCTGGGCCAGCGCGATCCCGCACTCCACCGTGATCCGGCACGCCAGCGACGCGCCCGCACGCGAATAGTGGATGTGCCACGGGTGCCCGTCATGGTTCGTCAGCCGTGGAGTCGCCGTACCGCGGGCGATGATCGCGTTGATCATCGACGCCGCCGACGCGTCGGAATCCGTGGTGAAGACGGGCGCGAACAACGGCCGCAGGTCCCGGACCTCGGTCAGATCCTTGTCCGTCAACGTGCCGACCGCGCTGAACTCCCGTTCCTGGACGAACTTCTCCAGCTCCTCGAGCGCCTCCAATGAGTCGACCTGGCTGTTCGGTCCGGGCATGGTGTTGACGAGCCGGACCAGCGTCCCGAGCGCCTGCTCGGTATCGTGCGAGAAAGTCACAATCACGTCTCCAACGCGACGGGATCTCCGTCCTGCAGCAAGAGTAGCCCGGGTCGATTAGATCGGGGCTGAATCATGCGCTATGGTTTCACCCGCAACACCACACAAGACAACACCAGCAACACACCCGGGCGATTGGCGCAGTGGTAGCGCGCTTCGTTCACACCGAAGAGGTCACTGGTTCGAACCCAGTATCGCCCACGAAGTCGATAGGCGACTCGTGTCCGCGGAAAGCGCGGACCGGGTCGCCTTCGTCATGTCGTGCGGCTGCGCTTCGCTTGCCGCGAGCGGGGGCTCCGCCACCCGCACCCCCTTGCGCCTTCGCTTCGCTCGGCTCCCTGGTTGCCCGCCGCAGTTGGCTGATCGGCGTGGGTTGGGCGCCGCGGCCGACTGACCCGCACGGATTGAGCGCCCCGGTCGGCTGGCCGGCATCGGTTCCCCGCCGCCGGCTGACCCGCGGGGGTTGGGCGCCGGGGTGGGGGGTCGGGTCGGATGGTTTTTAGTGGTTGGTGAGGTGTTCGCTCAGGGTCCATAGGCGTTCGGCGGAGGTGGGGTTTATGGCGTGGGGTACTACGTCGGAGCGGACGTCCTGGTCGTGGAAGTTTGTTTCGGTGTCGGTGTCCAGCGGGGAGATGCCGTTGTCTTTCAGGTAGGTGCCGCCGTGGGTTTCCAGTTGGGGGTTGGTGGCTCCGAAGACCGCCGTACTGGCGCCTTGTTGGGGGGTCTTGCGTTCGCGGGACGGGTCCAGGACTTGGTTGCCTTCGGCATCGGTGAGACCCATGGCGTGGAGTTCGGCGGTAGACAGCCAGGGGGTGCGGGTTTCGCCTTCGGTGAGGTGGGGGCCGAGGTTCGTGGTGATGACGATGCCGGGGTGGGCGGCGAAGGCGTGGATGTCGTACTGCGACCAGCGCCGTTCCATCTCCACCGCGAACAGGACGTTGGCGGTCTTCGACTGGCCGTAGGCGAGCAGCGGATCGTAGTCGTGGGTGAAGTGCGGGTCGTCCCAGCGGATATCGGAGAGGCGGTGGCCGCCGGAGGTCACGTTGACGACGCGGGCGCCATGCGCGGCCTTGAGGGCGGGCAGGAGACCCAGCGTGAGCTGGAAATGGCCTAGGTGGTTCGTGGCGAACTGCGACTCGTAACCGCGGGCGTCGCGATGCAGTGGGCCGGCCATGATGCCGGCATTGTTGATGAGGATGTGCAGCGGGCGGCCGGTCGCCAGATAGCGGTCGACGAAGTCGTCGATGGACTTGGGGTCGAGCAGATCGAGCTGGCTGGGCTCGACGCGGTCGATGCCCTCGAGTGCCGCGGCGGCGCTCTCCGGGTTGCGAACCGCGACGGTGACGCTGGCGCCGGCCTTACTGAGTGCGCGCGTGGTCTCCAGGCCGAGGCCGCGGTGGCCGCCGGTCACGATCACGTTCTTGCCGGTCAGATCGATGCCTGCCAGTACGTCCTCGGCGGTCGATGCTGCCGTGAAGCCACTACCGACGGGGGTCTGCTTGTTCTGCGTCATGCCTCCACTCTGCTGCGCAGACGGCGTACTCTGAATAAGTATCCGTCCGGATTTTCTTCGCGAGAGTACAGAGTCATGGCTGACGATCAGCTGTCCGAGGTGTTCGAGCTCGTCGAGGTGCGCGGGCTGGTGTCGGGCGGGTTCGCCGCCCGTGGACCGTGGGTGTCGCGGGCGGCGCTCGCGGAGACGTTCAAGTTCATGGCGGTGGTCAGCGGCCGCGCCTGTCTGGTCACCGATGGCATCGACGCCCCGATCGAACTGCTCCCGGGCGACGTCGCGATCCTCAACAACCGCGCGCGACTGGAGCTCTCCGGCGGCACCGGCGACGGGCCCGCCCAGGAGATCATGCCGATCGAGAGCGACTTCGCGGTCACCGACGCCGACTGGAGGACGCATGACATCGTCCTCGGGGGCCGGATCGACCTGAACGAAGCCGGTCGAACGCTGCTGGTCGGGGCGCTGCCTCCGGTCGCGCACGTGCGGGCCTCCCCGACCAGCGGCGCCAACCTCCGCGCCAGCATCCACCGGCTCTTCGACGAGGTCGCCGGGAACCGGATCGGTTCAGCGTTCGCCATCCGACAGCACGCCCAGCTCGTTCTCCTCGAGGTACTCCGCGCGTACGTCGAACAGGCCGAACTCCCACCGGGCTGGCTCCGCGTACTCACCGACGAACGACTGCGCCCGGCCCTCACCCTGATGCACGCACAACCCGACCGCCTCTGGGGCCTCAACGAACTCGCCCGCGCCGCCGCGATGTCCCGCACCGCCTTCGCGGAACGCTTCCGCGAAGTGGCCGGCATGCCGCCGCGCGCGTACCTGAACCGCTGGCGGATGATGCTCGCCCAACGCGCCCTCCGCGACGGCGACGTCAGCGTGGGCTCTCTCGCCTCCGAGCTGGGCTACGCCTCCGAGAGCGCCTTCAGCACCGCATTCAAACGCGAAGTCGGCGAATCACCACTCCGCTACCGCTTGAACGCCCGAGCTCAGGCGTTATCCAACTGAGTAACGAGTTCCGCGTCGAGCTCCAGCTCAACAGCACCCAGCGCCTCGTCGAGCTGCGCAACAGACGACGCACCAACCAGCGGTACGACGCCATGCTGCAACTGCCACGCGAGTACTACCTGATTCGTGGTCGCACCAAGCTCGCGAACAGCCTGCCGAAGAGCCTCGAACCGGACGTACGCCGTCGGATGCGCGTAACCGCGGTCAGCCCAGAACGGCCGGTCCGGCCGACTGTACGAGCCGGCCAACAGTGACTGGTACGCAACCAGCGTCACGTCAGGATGCGCGTCCAGGTAGTCGAAGTGTTCGACCCCCGCATGCTGAAGGTGCGGCGTCCCCCGCCGGCGAACCCCCTGCAACGACGGCGGGTTCGGCCACAGGTAAGTCGAGTGCTGCTGAATGACGGAGTACTGCGCGACGCCTTGAGCAGCTGCGGTCTGTCGGGCCCGGTCGAGACGCCAGGTCGCAGTATTACTGCATCCGATGACGTCGACGACCCCCTCCGCGGCCAACTGACCGAAGGCGGCGACTGTCTCCTCCAACGGGGTACTGCGGTCGTCGATGTGCGCGTAGTACAAGTCGATCCGGTCGACGCCCAGCCGCCCCAGACTGCCCTTGACCGCCTCTCCGACAGCCGAGGCGCTCAGCCCTTCCCACTGCGCATCACTGGGATCACCAGGCACCGTCGTCCGCGCACCGCACTTCGTGGCGATCACCAGGTCGTCGCGGTTGCCGCGGGACTGCATCCAGCGCCTGAGCAGCTCCTCGCTCTCGCCACCATGACCGAGCCATTGGTTGTAGTTGTTCGAGGTGTCGATGAACGTCCCACCCGCCTCGACGAACCGGTCGAGGATCGCGAACGCGGTGTCGGGTGGTGTCGACGAGCCGAAGTTCATGGCACCCAGGCAGAGCGCGCTGACGGTCCGGCGGTTTCCGATCGTTCGAGACAACATGCGTCCCACCCTGCCTTCTAGACCGCGCTCGAAGTCAAGAGACCGTCAGACCAGCCAGGCGCCGTTCTCCATCAGCACGCGATCCTTCAGTTCGTTCACCTCACGCCAGGCCTGGATCCTGGTCGGCGTGACGCGGAAGAACGGGTAGTTCGCCAACGGACGCGGGTCGAAGCCCGCCTTCGCCGCGAAGGCCTCACCCTCGGCCTCACTCGGCTCCGCGACCTCGACCGTGCCGCTCACATGGATGACGTCGCGCACCTCCCCCAGCGTCAACTGCACCACCGGGTTGGCGCGCAGGTTGCGAGCCGTCGGATTGGTCCTGGCCGTCGACAGCAGCAGCGTCCCGCCGCTCCAGAGGAACGAGAGCGGCATGAGGTACGGCGTACCATCCAGCGAGGCCGTCGACACCCAGGCGTCCACCTCGTTCTCCAAACGGTTCAGAGTGTCCTGCTTGCGGTCCGGCAGCGACCGGGCGGGTGCCGTCATCACGTACTCCTCGAGTTCTGTCACATCTGCATCAGGTACTCCGTCATGCGCATGACGGCACTGGGTCGGTCAGTGTGACAGGTGAAGGATGTGATCCGAATGGCCGGGGACGACTGGCTCGCAACACGGTTCGAAGAGAACCGGGGCCGCCTGCGGGCCGTCGCGTACCGGATCCTGGGCTCCGAACTCGAGGCCGAGGACGCGGTGCAGGAGAGCTGGATCCGGCTCAGCCGCAGCGACGCCGCGACGATCGACAACCTCGGCGGCTGGCTCACCACGGTCGTCGGGCGGATCTGCCTCGACATGCTGCGCACCCGCCGCGGCCGGCCCGAACTGCCCGTCGGCGAACACTCCCCCGCGCTCGCCGATGACGACGTACCGGATCCCGAACTCGAAGCCGTGCAGGCCGACTCGGTCGGGCTCGCGCTGCTCGTCGTCCTCGAGACACTGTCGCCGGCCGAGCGGCTCGCGTTCGTGCTGCACGACCTCTTCGCCGTGCCGTTCGACGACATCGCGCCGATCATCGGGAAGTCAGCGGCCGCCGCGCGGCAGATCGCCAGCCGGGCCCGGCGGAGGGTCCGGGGTACGCCGGAACCGACCGAGGTCGACGTAGCGCGGCAGAAGGAAGTTGTGAGCGCGTTCCTCGCCGCCGCACGCGCGGCGGACTTCTCGGCGTTGCTCGAAGTACTCGATCCCGAGGTTGTCGTGCGCGCGGATGCCGGCGCGGCGGCGCGCGGGACGCGGTCGCCACTGTCGGGCGGGACGCTGTCGGGTGCGCAAATGGTCGCGCAGGAATTCTCCGGGCGGGCGGCCGCGGCGAAACTCGTGCTCGTCGACGGGATGCCCGGGCTGGTGTGGATGCGGCACGGCGAACCGCTGGTTGTGTTCTCTTTCACCGTGGTCGACGGGCGTGTCGCCGTGATCGATCTCCGGGGCGATCCGGAATACCTCGAAAGTGTCGATCTGGTGACCTTGAAGGGCTGATCGGACGGCGTGGCGAGTGGACAAGATCCGTGGGGCTGGTGTGACGAATGGGGTGTCTTTCACGCTCGCCGTACCCGGGGCGCGACGCTGCGGAATCCGGTTTTTGTCCGGGCGGAAAGTGCGCTACTGTTCTGCTCTCGCACCGAGCGGAAACACTCGGAGCGAAGCGCGGACGTAGCTCAGTTGGTAGAGCGCAACCTTGCCAAGGTTGAGGTCGCCGGTTCGAACCCGGTCGTCCGCTCGGAGAGGGTTCGGCAGGCCACCGTCCTCAGATGTCGAACAGCCTCAGTGGTGGAGTGGCCGAGAGGCGAGGCAACGGCCTGCAAAGCCGTGTACACGGGTTCGAATCCCGTCTCCACCTCGAGAACCACAGGCGAGTGTGTTGAGTGGTTTTCTTGGACGATTGGCGCAGCGGTAGCGCGCTTCCCTGACACGGAAGAGGTCACTGGTTCGATCCCAGTATCGTCCACGAAGTCGATAGGCGACTCGTGTCCGCGGAAAGCGCGGACCGGGTCGCCTTCGTCATGTCGTGCGGCTGCGCTGCGCTTGCCGCGAGCGCTCCGCTCCTAGTTCTGCCATTGGGATTGGTGTGGGTTGACCTGGTGTGCGGTCCAGGGACGAGGGTGGCGGCATGAGAGAGATTGCGGATCGAATCGCCTTTGGGGCTATGTACCTTGGGACTCGGCTTGGGGAGCGGGAGAGTTTCGCGTTGCTCGACCGGTATGTCGAGTTGGGCGGGCGGTGGATCGATACGTCCAACAACTACTCGTTCTGGGAGCATCCGTCCGGCCGGGGCGGGCAGAGTGAAGAGGTGATTGGGCGTTGGTTGGCGGCCAACCCGGGAGTACCGGTTCGGCTCAGTACGAAGGTGGGGGCGCAGCCGCGGTTCCCTGGGGGGTTTCCGGACCATCTGGAGGGGCTCGCGCGGGACGTCGTACGGGCCTCGCTGGCGGAGAGCCTGACGCGATTGGGGCGCGAGCGGGTCGATCTGTACTGGGCGCATGTCGAGGACGACGCCGTGTCGCCGGACGACCTCATCGGGACGTTCGGAGAGCTGGTCGGCGAGGGGACGATCGGAGCGTACGGAGTGTCGAATCACCCGTCCTGGCTGATTGCTGAGCTGCGAACACGGGCCGAACTCGCGGGCAGACTCGGTCCTTCGGCATGGCAGATGCGGTACTCCTACTTCCAGCCGCTTCCCGGCGCGCCGGTCGAGGGGCAGCCGCTGCCGCTCGGGATGCTGAGCCACGACGGCGTCGAGCTGCTCCGTCGGCAGCCCGACCTGTCGGGCTGGATCTACACGTCACTGCTACTCGGTGCCTACGAGCACGATGAGCGGCTCGCGGCGGAATACCGGCACCCGGGGAACGTACGCCGATCCGCCGCTCTGGACGAGGTCGCCAAGGACCGGGGGTTGTCGCGCAGTCAGGTCGTACTGGCGTGGCTCGCCGGCGGCCGGCCGGCGCTGGTGCCGATCGTGGGCGCGAGCCGGCCGGAGCAGGTGGAGGAGGCGATGGCCGCGGTCGCGACCGACCTCACGACCGACGAACAAGAACGCCTCGACACCGCCAGCTGACCAGCCGATCCGGTGAGTGGCGGAGCGTCGAGGTAGCTGAGGCTCGGGGGTCACTCCGATCCGGGTGAGCGCTGCTCGGAGAAGTACTGGATCTTCTCGTCGAGCACCTTGACCGCGGCCTGGATCGTGGCCACGCGCTCCAGCAGGTCCACGCGCCGGTCGGCGAGGAACGCGACCTTGTCCGTGAAGTCCCCGGTCCTGCGCAGCAATCCGGTGAACTCGCGCAGATCGTTGATCCCCAGGCCCGCATCCCGCAGGCACGTGACGACCCCGACCCAGGCCAGATCGCCCTCGGAGTAGCGCCGGTGCCCCGCGCTGTTCCGCGCGATCGGTCCGACGAGGCCTTCCCGTTCGTAGTACCGCAACGCGTCCAGGCTGAGCCCGCTCTTCTCGGCGGCCGCAGCGGGCGTGAACCCGTCCGTGCACCGTCCCTCCTGGATGGAACTCATCCCGCGAGTCTTTCACGATCGGCCACAGGTACGGGCAGCCGTCGGGACGTACGGGGTGGACCGGGGAGGATTACTGGCCGATTCGGGTGGGTGATCCTCCCCGGTCGGATGGGACGGGGTGACTTGAGGTCAGGTACGGCGGGACTGGGCTGCTGCTGCGGCCAGTAGGACGGCTGCGCCGAGTGCAGCGACTGCGGTCAGATGGTCGTGGAAGGCGACGATGCCTATGGCTGTGGCCACGACCGGCTCCAGTAGGGCTATGACGGAGGCGGTGGACGGCTTCAGTGTCTTCAGGGCTGTGTAGAAGAGCGTGTAGGCGAGTGCTGTGGGGACGAGGCCGAAGTATGCGATCAGGAGCCAGCCGGCTGCTGTCGAGGGCAGGGCGGCGAACGGCAGCAGGAGGGTGGCGCCGACCGTGAAGCCGAGCAGGGCGCTGGTCAGAGGGTTGGCGGTGTCGCGGTTGGCGAGGGTGGTTGCCGAGTAGCCGGCGGCGGACAGGAGGGCTGCGGCGACGCCGGCGAGGTCGGCTGTGGCTCCGGGGGTGATGGTCAGAAGCGCCAGGCCGGCCACCGCGACGACGATCGGCAGGGTCAGGCGTTCGCGACTCGCCAGGGTGATGAAGATCGGGCCGGCGCCGAGCGCGATGACGGTCGCCAGGCCAACGCCGATACGCGGGATGGCGGCGAAGTAGCCGATCTGGCAGACCGCCAAACCCACGCCGCTGAGGAGATATCGAGGTAGCACGCGGACGAGGGTGGACACCGATGTGAAGGCTTGGCGGGTGGCGAAGTGGGCGAGGGCCAGCCAGGCTGCGGCGGCCGCCAGGCGCCAGAAGGAGACGGCGAGAGGCGTGAGGTCGGCGTACTGGTGGAGCAACGCGCCGGTGGGGCCGCCGGTGCCCCAGGTCAGGCCGGCGAGGACGACGTGGACGAGGGCGCGCCCCGTCGAGGAACGGTGATGCATCGGACACTCCGGATGGTGCTCGCAGCGAATGGTCGGGGCGTCTGCGAACAGCCCGAAGAAGCCCAGGTCGCAGGACCTGAGCGCGAGGATGCCGTCCGCTAAGCGGCGGCCGGCGGAGTGATGATGCGATGCACGAGAGGGACCCTAGCCAGTCCCCCGGCGGAGGGGCGAGCGGATTTACATCCGCAGGTACGAGCCGCCGTTGAAGTCGAGGACCGTGCCGGTGGCGAACTCGGCCTCGGGCGACGACAGGTACATGATGGCCGCCGCGACCTCTGACGGATCGGCCACGCGCTCCAGTGGGCTCTCCAGCCGGCGCCGGTCGTAGCCCTCGCCCGCCAGGTTCACCGCAGCCATATCGGTCACCGTCCACCCCGGAGCGATCGCCGTGACCGCGATCCCTTCCGGGCCCAGCGCGCGCGCCAAGGACTGGGTGAACGAGACGATCGCTGCCTTCGAGGCGCCGTACGCCGGCTGGTTCGGCTCACCGCGGAACGCGCCCCGGGACGACACGTTGACGATCCGGCCGCCGCGTCCCATGTGCCGGACCGCGCACCACGTGACGTTGGACGGGCCGACGAGATTCACCGCGAGCGTGTCCGCCCACGCCTGCTGCCACTCGGCGTACGTCGTCTCGCGGATGCGGTGCGGGTGATACACCCCCGCGTTGTTCACCAGTACGTCGATACCGCCGAGCGCGGCCGCAGCCTCGGACACCATCGACTGGATCGCGTCCGGGTCGGCCAGATCCGCCTGTACGGCGACGTGCCCCTCCCCCGGCAGTTCCTTCACCACCTGCGCCGCAGCGTCCGGCGACGAGCTGTAGTGGACGGCCACCCGGTCTCCGGCGGCGGCAAACGCCTGCGCGGTCGCCGCACCGATTCCCCTGGAGGCACCTGTGATCAGGACAGCACGATCCATGCCCCGATCCTTTCACTACGGCCGCGGCTTGATGTCCTTGCGGTACGACTTGCTGGCCCGCACCCAGTCCTTCTTCGCCTGCGCACGCACCCGCGCGTCCGCACGACGAGCCATGTACGCCGCCTCGCGCTGCAGCTTCACCCAGCTGTCGTAGCGCCGGTACGGCAGCGTGCCGTCGTCCAGAGCCGCCCGTACGGCGCAGTCCGGCTCCATCACGTGCGAGCAGTCCTTGAACTTGCACTGCTCCGCCAGCGCCGTGATGTCCGGGAACGCCGCGGCCAGTCCCTCCCCGGACTCCTGCAGACCGATGCCCCGCAGTCCAGGCGTGTCGACGACGACCCCGCCACCCGGCAGCACGATCAGCTCGCGCCGTACCGACGTATGGCGACCTTTCCCGTCTTCACGGATGTCCTGGACGTCCAGCAACTCAACGCCGGCCAGTGCGTTCACCAGTGACGACTTGCCGGCCCCACTGGACCCCAGCAGCGCCAGCGTGGCGTTCCCGTCCAGCAGTGCGCGTACGTCGTCCAGACCAGCGCCCGTGGTCGCACTGCACACCAGTACGTCGGCACCGGGCGCGGCGACCGCCACGTCGTCGGCCACCAACTCGGCGTCGGTCACCAGATCGGATTTCGTCAGTACGACGACCGGTCGCGCACCGCTCTCCCACGCCAGCGCCATGAAGCGCTCGATGCGGACGATGTTCGGTTCCGGGACCAGACCGACCACGATGGCGATCACGTCGACGTTTGCCGCGAGCACCTGGCCACGCGACGACCCGCCGACCTCGGCGCGGACGATCGACGTACGGCGTGGCAGCACCGACTCGACCGTGATGCGGTCATCCGGCCAGAACCGCAGTACGACCCAGTCGCCGGTACACGGGCCGGCGTGGGGGTCGGACGCGATCGCGGCGAGCAGTGCACCGGACCAACCGGCGCGCACCGGCCCGTCCGCGGTGAGAACAGTAGCCAGGCCTTTGTCGACCCGGGTGACGCGTCCCGGGACCAGTTCGTCCGGGACAGACTGCAGGTATTCGGCCGTGGAACTGTCGAGTCCCAGGGCCTGGAGTGTGGCTGACATGCGGCGAACCTTTCGGAGGGTCCGGCCGCGAGATCAGCTCAGCGGACGGACGGTGTGGGAGACAACGGCCCGTCGGGCCTGTTCGTAGCTCATGGCGGGGTGCCTCCCTTCCAGTCCTTGCGGTCCAGCCAGGACCGTTTCGCGATGCCGTCAGCCTAGGTCGTCGGTCTCACTCTGCGCACCGGATTTTCCGACCGACGCCGGCTTCCGCTCCGCCTCGGGCTCCGCATCAGCTGTAGCCGGCGCGGACTCCGGCTGAGGTGCCCGCTTCGGCTCCTGCGGCGCCGGCTTCGGTTCCGGCAGCGGCCCGGCGAGCTTCTCGATCTTGCGGGCAGCTCCCGTCTCCGGACGCTCGTCCGACGCGAGCGGCGTCAGCGAGTGCGGCTCGGGGTGCTCGTGGTGCCGCTCCGGCTCCGCCTTCATCACCGGCTCGACCTCGGCGTCCTCGCTCGAGTCGTCATCAGCGCGCTCAGCTGCGTTGACCTCCGTGACCTGTGCCTTGTGCGGCCACAGCCGGTCCACGACCGCGTTCAACGCGGCACCGATGAGTACGGCGATCGCGGTCATGTAGAGCCACATCAGTACGGCGATCGGCGCGGCCAGTGGCCCGTAGATCGACGTACCGCCGACGGTGCTCTGTAGGATCCAGCGGAGCACGAAGCTGCCCAGGATCCAGATCGACAGTGCCAGGAACGACCCCGGCAGATCGGAGACCCAGGGAGTCCGGATCGGCACCGACAGGTGGTAGAGGGTGTTCAGGAAGCCCGCGGACAGGATCGTGACCACCGGCCAGTACAGCTGGTTCAGGAAATCCAGCCGGTGCGGCAACAGGTCGTTGACCGCGCTCGGTCCGGCCAGCACCAGCGGCAGCACGATCACGCCGATGATCAGCGCGGCGCAATACAGGCTGAAGGACAGCGCGCGGGTGCGGACGATGCCGCGCTTGCCGCCCATCCCGTACATGATCGTGATGGTGTCGACGAACACGTTCAGCGCGCGGCTGCCGGACCACAGCGCCAGCACGAAACCGATCGAGATGACGTCCGGGCGGCCGCCGTTCAGCACCTGGTCGAGCGTCGGCGCGATCACGTTCTTGATCGAGTCGTCGGTCAGCGCCCGGGCGGCCAGGTCGACGATCTGCTGCTTGATGTCGTTGATCGTCTCGACCTCGAACCACTTGCTCGCGATGTAACCGAGCGAGCCGGCGAGCCCGAAGATCAGCGGCGGCAGCGAGAGGATCGCGAAGAACGCCCCCTCGGCCGCGAGACCGGTGACCCGGTAGCGCAGGCAGACCCCGATGGTCTGGGTGAGCAACTTCCAGGTCGTCGAGGGGATCCTGCGAACCCATGCCAAGGAGAGGGAGCTCCCACCCGTGGGTCCTGCCCCAGAACGTGCCATACCGCTTACCGTACTGACATGGCGGACCCATTCGCGGTAACGAACCAGGCTCCCCCACTGCGGGGCGTGAACTTCTTCACCCGCGACACGGCACTTGGTGACGCTCTGCGTCCGTACGCCGGTGAGTCGGGGGCGATCACGAGCGACGCCGGACTGCAGCGGATCGGCGAGCTCGCGGGCTCCGAGGAGGCCCGCGCGCACGCTCTCCCGGCGAACCAGAACCCGCCGGTCCTGCGCACCCACGACCGCTACGGCCACCGCGTCGACGAGGTCGATTTCCACCCGTCGTGGCACTGGCTGATGGAGCAGGCCGTCGGTTTCGGGCTGCAGGCCGCGCCGTGGACGAGCGACCGCCCGTCACCGCACCTGACCCGGGCCGCCGGGTTCTACCTGTGGTCCCAGGTCGAGCCCGGCCACGGCTGCCCGATCTCGATGACGTACGCCGCGGTGCCCGCGCTCAAGGCCGACGAGCGGCTCGCGAAGGAGTGGATACCGCAGCTCGCCTCGACCGAGTACGACGTACGGCGGCTGCCCGCGGCGGAGAAGAACGGCGTGCTCGCCGGGATGGGGATGACCGAGAAGCAGGGCGGCTCGGACGTCCGGGCGAACCTGACCACCGCGACGCCGGCCGGTGCCGACGGTGAGTACCGGCTGCACGGGCACAAGTGGTTCTGCTCGGCGCCGCAGGTGGACGTCTTCCTCGTCCTCGCCCAGGCGCCGGACGGGCTGAGCTGCTTCGTCGTACCGCGGGTCCTTGCCGACGGCAACCGGAACCCGTTCGCGCTGCAGCGGCTCAAGGACAAGCTCGGCAACCGGTCGAACGCGTCCAGCGAGGTCGAGTTCCACGGCACCGTCGGGTATCGCCTCGGCGACGAGGGCGCCGGGGTCCGGACGATCATCGAGATGGTCGCGGCGACCCGGCTGGACTGCGTGCTCGGCTCGTCCGCGCTGCAGCGGCGGGCGCTGGTCGAGGCGATCTGGCACACGCGGCACCGCAGCGCGTTCGGTGGGCTGCTCGCCGACAAGCCCGCGATGCAGAACGTGCTCGCCGACCTGGCGATCGAGAGCGAGGCAGCCACAGCGCTCGGTATGCGGCTCGCCGCGGCGGTCGACGCGTCCCTGGCCGGCAACGAGCAGGAGGCCGCCTTCCGGCGGATCGGCTTGCCGTTGGCGAAGTTCTGGGTGTGCAAGCGGACGCCGTTCATGGTGGCCGAGGCGCTCGAATGCCTCGGCGGCAACGGGTACGTCGAGGAGTCGGGCCTCCCGCTGCTCTACCGGGAGTCGCCGCTGAACTCGATCTGGGAAGGTTCGGGCACTGTCAACGCGCTCGACGTACTGCGGGCACTCCGCCGGCCCGAGTCGCTCGACGCCTGGCTGCTCGAGGTCGGCGCCGCGCAAGGTGCCGACGCGCGGCTGGACGCGGCGGTGAACGACGTCCTGCAAGCGCTTGCTGATCTCGGGAACGCCGAAGCCGGCGCGCGCCGGCTGGCCGCGCAGATGGCCCTGTGCCTGCAGGCCTCGCTACTGATCCGGCACTCCACTCCCGCGGTCGCCGACGCGTTCGTCGCGGCGCGATTGGCCAACGACTGGGGCGGTGTGTTCGGCACGTTGCCGAGGACGACGCCGTTCGAGCAGATCGTCGCCCGCGCGATAGGGTGAGCTGGTCGCGACTGGCGCGCTAGGTGGAGTACCACCGGGGAGCGAAATCCGTCGGCACCGTGCGCCTGGGTGCCTTCGACCCACTGCAACCGCAGGAGAGACAACGATGACTCAGCCCTTCGACGCCGCCGCCGCGTCGGCCGCGTACAACAACGCGCTCCAGGTGATCGCCGCGGTGGAGCCCACCATCGCCGGCGCGATCAGGTCCGAACTGGCCGACCAGCGTTCCTCGCTGAAGCTGATCGCGAGTGAGAACTACGCCTCCCCCGCCACCTTGCTGACGATGGGCAACTGGCTGTCGGACAAGTACGCCGAGGGCACCATCGGGCACCGTTTCTACGCCGGCTGCCAGAACGTCGACACCGTCGAGCAGACCGCCGCGGACCACGCGACCGCGCTGTTCGGCGCACCGCACGCGTACGTCCAGCCGCACTCCGGCATCGACGCGAACCTGGTCGCCTTCTGGGCGATCCTCGCGCAGCGGATCGAGTCCCCGGCACTGGCCGAGGCGGGCGCGAAGCACGTCAACGACCTCACCGAGGAGGACTGGACCAAGCTCCGCAAGGCGCTCGGCGACCAGAAGATGCTCGGCATGTCGCTGGACGCCGGCGGTCACCTCACCCACGGGTTCCGGCCGAACATCTCCGGCAAGATGTTCAACCAGCACTCCTACGGCACCGACCCGGAGACCGGCCTGCTCGACTACGACGCAGTGGCCGCGGCCGCTCGTGAGTTCAAGCCGCTGATCCTGATCGCCGGCTACTCGGCGTACCCGCGCAAGGTGAACTTCGCCAAGATGCGCGAGATCGCCGACGAGGTCGGAGCCACGCTGATGGTCGACATGGCGCACTTCGCCGGCCTGGTCGCGGGCAAGGTCTTCACCGACGACTTCGACCCGATCCCGCACGCGCACGTCACCACCACGACGACGCACAAGTCGCTGCGCGGCCCGCGCGGCGGCATGGTGCTCTGCCAGCCGGAGTACGCCGAGTCGGTGGACCGCGGGTGCCCGATGGTCCTGGGTGGTCCGCTGAGCCAGACGATGGCGGCGAAGGCGGTCGCGCTGGCCGAGGCGCGGCAGCCCGCCTTCCAGCAGTATGCGCAGGCCGTCGCCGACAACGCGGTCACGCTGGCCGAGGGGCTGATGAAGCGCGGCGTGAAACTGGTGACCGACGGCACCGAGAACCACCTGGTGCTGCTGGACGTCTCGTCGTACGGCATCACCGGACGGCAGGCCGAGTCGGCGCTGCTCGACGCGGGCATCGTGACGAACCGCAACGCCGTACCGCGGGACCCGAACGGCGCCTGGTACACCTCCGGCGTCCGGATCGGCACACCGGCGCTCACCACCCGCGGCTTCGGCGGCGACGAGTTCGACCGGGTGGCCGAGCTGATCGTGGACGTGCTGTCCGCGACCACGCCGACCACCACGTCCGCGGGTGCTCCGTCGAAGGCGAAGTACGTGCTGGCCGACGGGGTCGCCGACAAGACCAAGGCCGCTTCGGCCGAGATGCTCGACAAGTTCCCGCTGTACCCGGGCCTCGAGCTCAACTGATCGCCGGCTCAACTCATCACTGACTGCCCGCTCTCACTCTGCTGGGGGCGGGCAGCTCTCTTCGGCATCAGTACGGCGGCCAGCACCGCGCCGGCGACCGCGATCGCACCGGACACCCACATCGTGGTGTTCAAGCTGGTGATGAACGCATCGCGTACGTCGCTCAGGAGCCCCGCCGAGCCCGTCGTGGTCGCCACCGCAAGCCCACCGCCGAGACTCTTCCGCACCGCATCGGCAGCCTGCGCAGGGAGGCCGGTCGTGTCGACGTTGGAACGGTAGACCGAGTTCAGCACGGTCCCGAGGACGGCGACGCCGACCGTGCCGCCGACCTGCCGGAACGCCTGCAGCAGACCGGATCCGGTGCCGGCCCGCTCCGGGTCGAGGACCCCGAGCGCCGCGTTCATTGCCTGCGGCATCGAGCAGCCGAGGCCGAAACCGACCACCACGAACCAGATCGCGGTGTACCCGTACCCGGTGCCGAGCTCGGTGAAGGCTCCGAGCACGAACCCGGCCGCCATCACCACGAAGCCCGCCATCACGACCAGCCGGGTCCCGATCCGTGCCTCCACCGGCTCGGCCAGCTTCGCACCGACGGTCATGCCACCGATGAACGGCAGCAGCTTGAGCCCGGTGTGCAGAGCGTCCGACCCGTCGATGCCCTGGAAGTACTGCGGCATCGTGAACAGCAACCCGAAGATCGCGAACACCGACACCGTCAGCAGCACGGCGCCCCCGGTGAACACCCGCTCGCGGAACAACCGCAGCTCGATCAACGGCGCACTGTTCCGCCGCTGCCACACCAGGAACCCGGCGATCAGGACCACGGCCAGCGCGAGGAACGACACCGTGACGCCGGCTGTCCAGGAGGTCTCGCCGGCCTTCGTCACGCCGTACACGAGCGCGGCCAGCCCGGCGCTGGACAGCAGGATGCCGAGCCAGTCGATCGCCGGCCGGTTCGCGCTCCGGCTCTCCGGGACCAGCAGCGTCACCGCCAGCGCGGCGAGGAAGGCGATCGGGACGTTGATCACGAAGATCCACTGCCAGCCGGCGTGGTCGAGGAGCAGGCCGCCGACGATCGGGCCGAGCGGCATACCGATGCTGTTGGCAACGACGAAGAAGCCGATCGCCTTCTTCCGATCCACCTCGGTGCGGAACAGCACGGTGATCAGCGACAGCGCCACCGGGACGATCATCGCGGCGCCGATCCCGAGGAACGCCCGGGCGGCGATCAGCGCCCCGGCCGAGTCGGACAGCGCGCAGGCGAGCGACGCGAGCCCGAACAGGCTGAGCGCGATCGCGATGATCTTCCGCCGGCCGAACCGGTCGCCGAGCAGACCGGCCGGCAGCAGCAGCGCGGCGAGCACGAGGTTGTAGCTGTTCGCCATCCACTGCAGCTGGCTGGTCGAGGCGTCCAGGTCCTGGGCGAGCGTGGGCAGCGCGACGTTCAGCACGGTGGTGTCGAGACCGAGGACGAGGACGGCGAGACAGAGTGCGATGAGGACACCGAAGCGGCGGGCGCCGGTGAGCGTCGGCGTGGAGGTGTCGGTGGTGGTGGTCACGCATTCAAACTATCAGAAATCTTTGATAGTTGCGATAAATCAAATTACTGTAAGCTTCAACCATGGCGTCCGCACCGAGTCCGGAAGAGATCAGTCAGTTCGTCGAGCGGTTCGCCGGGGTGCTGGCGAACAGTGGCGTACCGACGATGTCGGCGCGGGTGATGGGCGCGATGCTGGTCAGTCCGAACGGCACGATGACCGCCGCCGAGCTGGCCGATCTGCTGAAGATCAGCCAGCCCGCCGTCTCGGGGGCGGTCCGCCAGCTCCTCCAGGTGTCGTTCATTTCGCGGGAGCGGCTGCCGGGGTCCCGCAAGGACCACTACCGGATCCGCGAGGACGTGTTCGCCGCGATCCTGGAGCGCCGGAATCAGGCGCTCAGCGAGTGGGAGTCGACCAGCCGCTCGGGCGCCGCGCTGTTCGGTGCGGAGTCCGCCGTCGGCGCCCGGCTGACCGAGGCCGCCGACTTCTTCGCCTTCATCCACACCGACATGGACCAGATGATCAAGAACTGGCGCGCGGAGCATCCGGGGTGAATCGCCGCGCGGCGAACAACCTCGCCGGTACGGCGTGGCTCGACAGCGACTACCGCCGCGCGTGGGAGACGCGCATCATGCGCCGCCGCGTCCCGCTCTACCGCGCCGGCATCGCCGCGCTGCGTGCGCTGAACGCCGTCACTGGTGGCCCGAACCGCCCCT
Source organism: Kribbella sp. NPDC004875 (assembly GCF_042873375.1). Lineage (NCBI taxonomy): Bacteria > Bacillati > Actinomycetota > Actinomycetes > Propionibacteriales > Kribbellaceae > Kribbella > Kribbella sp. NPDC004875. Next base: position 960,531 of record NZ_JBIALI010000002.1, on the reverse strand, counting down.
CGCTACAGGTCACCAGCTGGAAGCGCGTCGGCGCACACGGCGGCACCTACCTGATGGACAAGCTGGAGACGATGACCGGGCGCACCGACCGTCCGATCACGTCGCGATCCGAGCTGCGGGCTCGGACGTCGTTCGCGGCCCGGCTGGCGCGCGCCGTCTCCGCCGATGAGTGGCCGCAGATCATCGCCGAGTACGACCGGCGGCGGCGTGGCGAGCAACCGCAGTACCACTATGTCGGTCATCGGCCGCTGAACACGGCGTCGCACGCGCTGATGGACGAGGCCTGGGTGCGTGGTGAGCTGCCGACGGACCTGTTCCGGGCCTGGAACAGGCTGAAACTCGAGGACCACGGGGCGCTCTACAGCGAATTCTTCACCCACGGCAAGGCGCGCAGGTACGCCGGCGGTGAGACGAATCCCGGTTTCAGATGGGGCCGGATCATGTTCGACGTCAACTGGCGGCGTACCGCGACACTCGCTCGCGAGCGGCAGATCCTTCGGCGGAGTCGCTGGCTGCGGGTGACGGAGCTGGTCAAGTTCGCACGGGTCGAGTTCAAGGAGGTGTTTCGGCCGCCGCGGGCCGGCTCACCAGCGATCGCGACGGATCGGGAGGTGTACACGCCGGAGGTCGTCGCAGCAGTCGCCGACTTCGTGAAGCCCGAGCCGCTCCGCTCCCCCACCGCCCGCGGTGAGACGACGCCGAACCTGACCCGCGCGGCCGCCATCGATGTCGCGAACACCTTCGCGAGAGCGCTGCTGCCCGCGGTCAGTCGGCAGGCGGCAGCAGCTCGACCTGGAGCCGACGGGCAACCTCCAGGGCAACCTCGTCCGCTCCGTGCGGAGCAACAACCTGGGCACCCACCGGCAGCCCGTCCGCCAGACCGGCCGGCACACTCACCGCGGGATGACCGGTCACGTTGAACACCCAGCACGGGTCGCCGGTGACGATGCTCGCCTCGTGCTGGTCGTAGCCGTGGGCAACAGTCAGCGTCGTCGGCGTGACCAGCGCGTCGACCTCCGCGAACAGGTCAGCGAGCGAAGTGTTGTTGTGATCCCGCACCTCCCGGGCCCGATGCGCCGCGTCGGCCTCCGCGCCGCGTCCGTTGTCCAGTCCCGACAACACCGGCCACGCCTCATCCGTCGGCGCCAACTCCAGCGGTACGTCGACCACCTCGACGTCGGCCGCCGACACCCGATCCCGGAGCACCCGGTCCACACCGGGATCGGCCGGACACACTCCTAACGTCGAGTGATACGCAACCCGCAGTACCCCCGCCACTCGCGCAGGCACCGGCCACTGCGGTAGCGCAGTCGGGTCGAGTCGATGCGGGCCACTCGCAACGCTGGTCGCGAGAACGACGTCGTCGAGGTCCGCGCCGATCAGTCCCGCCGTGGTCAGGCCACCGAGTCCGCGCCCACCCGGCCGCGGGATCCGGCCGTACGTTCCCTTGAACCCGACGATCCCGCAGAAGGACGCCGGGATCCGCAGCGACCCACCGCTGTCCCCACCCGTCGCCAGCGGTACGACGCCTGCCGCCACGGCTGCCGCTCCGCCCGCGGTCGAGCCGCCGGGTGAGCGCGTCAGATCCCACGGGTTGCGGGTGTAGTCCCGCCCGTTCCACCCGAACGTCTGCGAGATCGCACCAGGACGGGCCCGCGTCGACCGGCCGATCGGGATCGCCCCGGCCGCGATCAACCGGGCGAGGATCGGCGCGTCCGGCGGCGTCCGGGACTTGATCAGAAACGGCACTCCGGCCAACGCCCCGCTCGGCTCCAACCGCTCGGCCGCCGCGCGAGCTCCGTCAGCATCCAACTCGTCAAGGAAGTGCAGCACCGGATCCAGTCGCCGAGCAGCGTCCAACGCCGCCTCCACCACCTCGACGGCGCTCGAACTCCCCGACCGCACCCGCGCCGCAATCCCTCGAGCCGTCATCGCACCGTCCTCCCCAGCAGCTCGACAGTACGTATACGCGTCCTACACGCCGCTCGCAGGTCATCGCACGCCTGACGGCCGGCAAGGTCTTCAGGCAGTGAAGGTATACGTACTGTCGAGCTGCCGGGCATCGGCGGTCTGACGACGCGAGGAGCCTGCAGGCGAAGCCGAGCCGGTGCACAAGCGTCGTACGCGAAGTCAGCGATTGACCCGGATCGCCGACCACACCATCAGCGCCGCGAAGGCCGCGCCGAGCAGCGCACAGGCGGCCGCGACACCGGTCAGCGAGATCAGCGCGCCGAAGCCGGTCATCGCCAGTGGCATCAGGCCTTCGTCGGAGAGGCTGACGATGCTCGACGTCCGGCCGAGGAAGGCGGGATCGATCGTCTGCTGGAACGCGCCGGACAGCAGCGCCGAGGCGAGGCCGGCCGTCGCGCCGATCACACCCATCGCGACGAAGACCGCGAACCGCGGGACGGAGCCGATCATGACACAGCCGGCCGCCTGGAGGATCAGCAACAGCAGCCCGGCCCGGGCCGGATTCGGTGGCTTCCAGCGCATCGCCAGCAGAGCGCCGAGCGCGGCGCAGATTCCCGAGCACGCCTGGAACCAGCCGAGCGCTGCCGGACCCCAACCGTCGAGATGCACCCGCTGCACCAGACCGACGGCCAGCACCGGACCGACACACAGGTTGAGACCGAAGAACGCGATCACCAGCGTGCGCGCCACCTCGTCCCGGCGGAGGTACCCGAACCCGGCCGCCAGGTCCCGCCGGATCGGCTCCCCGCTCGACGGCGGCCGCGGGAATCGCGGGCGGACCACGAAGGCCAGAACCACCGCGATGACTCCGAACGAGACCGCATCCACCACCATGACGGTCACCAGGCCACCGCGTGCGACCAGCAGACCACCCAACGGCGCACCGACGAACACTGCCAGCCGGTTCGCCAACTGTCGCCCCGCCGCCAGCGCGACCAGGTCGTCGGGCCGTACCATCCGCCGCGGGAGCGTGCCGGACGCCGGGTTGTAGAGCGCATCGACCGCTCCGAAGAACACCGCGATCGCCAGCAGCAACGGAAGCGACACCTGACCGGCGGCAACGACGAGGGCCGCGACGACCAGTACGGCGATCCGCCCGAGGTTCGCAACGATCATCGTGCGACGGCCGTCGAGCCGGTCGGCGAGTGCACCTCCGAACAGCAGGATCAGCGCCCGCGGCAGCGCGCCGATGCCCATCACGAGACCGGCGGCGGCGGGTGACGCGACCTGCGCAGCGCTCCAGGCGAGACCGACGTACCAGGCGACGTCTCCGGCCTCGGAGACCGCGCCGGACAGGATCCAGGCGTGCACCCGCCGGTCGCGGCGGAGCGGCGGCAGGACGGCGACCGACTCGCTCACGGCCGGGCCGGTACGCCGTGGGCGAAGACGTAGACCGGCGTCGCGGACGGCTCGGTCGACGGGTTCTCGTAGTACTCCTGGATCAGGTCGCCGATCCGGTCGCCGAGCTCGGCCAGGCGCTCCGGGGTCAGCCGCAGCCAGCTGTCGGACGCGAAGGCGGCCCGTGACCACTCTTGGTCGTACTCGTGGCGAAGGTCGAACCACGCACGGACCTTGTCCGCGTGGTGTGTGACGTTCCTCTCCTCGGCCACGGTGGCGATCAGCTCGCCGGCAGGCTCGCCCTCGGCGTCCGCAACCGACCAGCTGTACGACTGGTGAGCACTGCGCCACCAGCGCTCGCGCCGGTTCTTCGCCAGCTCGGGAGCCTCCTCGATGACCTCGGCGGCCGCCAGCACCTTCAGGTGGTGGCTGATGTTGCCGACCAGTTCACCGGTCCGGCCGGCCAGCTGCGAGGCGGTGGCGGGGCCGTCGACGCCGAGCAGGTCAATCAGCCGCCGTCGCAGCGGGTGATGGATGGCGGCGATCACCGAGGAGCTCGCCGAACGCCGATTCGCGGGTGCCATGCGCCGTACCGTAGCTTTCACAAGACCTCTTGCACAAGAGTTCTTGTACGACGAATTCAGCGCTCGAATCAATCTCCACCAGACTGCTAGAGATAGCCACATCGTGAGATCTGGTCTCAAGATGTAGGAATGGGAGTTGATTTGTCAGGCGCTGACGCTGACGCTTGTGGACATGCTCGCTGCCCTCTCCACCCACCTCGTAGGTCGGCTCCATGTCGACCTCGGGCGGATGCGCAGCGCCATCTGTTGTCCTTCGATGTTCTGACAGCCACCCTGCCCGGGCCAACGACGGCCCCCTGATCACCCCCGATCACCGCTGGGTGCGCACCGCACGGAACGCATCGAACCGACGACGCTTCGAGCCTTCCGGCCTCGGTGAGCACCTGTCACGAGGACAAGGACACGCCCCCGATGACTGCTGGCGTCACCTCCGCTGCCCGTAAGCCCGCCCGCCCCCGCAAGGGCAAGGGCGAAGGCCAGTGGGCGCTCGGCTACCGCGAGCCGCTGAACAAGAACGAGGAGAACAAGAAGAACGACGACGGGCTGAACGTCCGGGCCCGGATCGAGAACGTCTACGCGCACCGGGGCTTCGACTCGATCGACCCCGCCGACCTGCGCGGCCGGTTCCGCTGGTGGGGGCTGTACACGCAGCGCAAGCCCGGGATCGATGGCGGCAAGACCGCGACGCTCGAGCCGGAGGAGCTGGACGACCGCTACTTCATGATGCGGGTCCGGGTCGAGGGTGGTCAGCTGACCACGGAGCAGCTCGCGGTGATCGCCGAGGTCTCCACGAAGTACGCACGCGACACCGCGGACATCACCGACCGGCAGAACATCCAGTTGCACTGGATCGCGATCGAGGACGTGCCGGCGATCTGGCAGCAGCTGGAGGCCGTGGGGCTGTACACCACCGAGGCGTGCGGTGACGTGCCGCGCGTCGTGATCGCCAGCCCGGTCGCGGGGATCGCCGCGGACGAGATCATCGACCCGACGCCGGCCATCGACGAGATCGTCGAGCGCTACATCGGCAGCGACGAGTTCTCCAACCTGCCGCGGAAGTTCAAGACCGCGCTGACCGGTCACCCGTCGCACGACGTCGTACCGGAGGTCAACGACATCGCGTTCGTCGGGGTCGTGCACCCCGAGCACGGGCCGGGCTTCGACCTGTGGGTCGGCGGTGGGCTGTCCACCAACCCGATGCTCGCGCAGCGGCTCGGCACCTGGATCCCGCTGGACGAGGTGCACGAAGCCTGGTGGGGCGTCACCAGCATCTTCCGCGACTACGGCTACCGCCGGCTGCGGACCCGGGCCCGGCTCAAGTTCCTGGTCGCCGACTGGGGCGTTGAGAAGTTCAGGGAAGTTCTCGAAACCAAGTACCTGAAGCGGAAGCTGATCGACGGCCCGGCGCCCGAGGTGCCCGCGGTCCAGGGTGACCACGTCGGCGTGCACAAGCAGAAGGACGGCAAGTACTACGTCGGCGTCGCGCCGGTCGTCGGCCGGGTCTCCGGTACGACACTCACGAAGGTCGCGGACGTGGTGGCGCGGCACGGGTCGAACCGGATCCGGACGACCGCGCAGCAGAAGCTGCTGGTGCTGGACGTCGACGAGGCCCAGCTCGACTCGCTGATCGCCGAACTGGACGCGCTCGGGTTCCGGGCGAAGCCGTCGGCTTGGCGGCGGAACACGATGGCCTGCACCGGCATCGAGTTCTGCAAGCTGGCGATCGTCGAGACCAAGGCCAAGGCGGCGCGGCTGATCGAGGAGCTCGAGGAGCGGATCCCCGAACTCGACGTACCGATCACGGTGAACCTGAACGGCTGCCCGAACTCCTGCGCCCGGATCCAGACCGCCGACATCGGTCTCAAGGGCCAGCTGGTGATGAATGCCGAGGGCAAGCAGGTGCCGGGCTACCAGGTGCACCTCGGCGGCGGTCTCGGCCTGGACGCCGGGTTCGGCCGCAAGCTCCGCGGCCACAAGGTCACCGCCGACGACCTCACCGACTACGTCGAGCGGGTCACGCAGAACTACCTGAAGGAGCGCAACCCGGGCGAGCGCTTCGCCCAGTGGGTCACCCGTGCGGATCAGGAGGCACTCCAATGAGCGAGCGTGCGGCACCTCTGTACTGCCCGTACTGCGGAGACGAGGACCTCAGGCCCTCCGAGGAGGGGCACGGCGCGTGGGAGTGCCGGCCCTGTGCACGGGTGTTCCAGCTCAAGATGATCGGACTGCGGGTGACGGTGGAATGACGACGGACCTGAAGACCATCGCCGAGGAGGCGAACGAACGGCTCGCCGACGCGTCGGCCGTGGAGGTCCTGGCGTGGGCGCGCGAGACCTTCGGTGACGAGTTGGTGGTGACCGCCTCGATGGCCGACGGCGCGCTCCCCCATCTCGCCGCGCAGGCGGCGCCCGGGGTCGACGTACTGTTCCTCGACACCGGCTACCACTTCGCCGAGACGATCGGGACCCGCGACGCGGTGGCGGCGACGCTGCCGATCACGCTGATCAACGCGACCCCGAAGCAGACGGTCGCGGAACAGGACGCGGAGTACGGCGAGAAGCTGCACGACCGCGACCCGAACAAGTGCTGCGCCCTGCGCAAGGTCGAGCCGCTGAACCGGTACCTGTCCGGCTACAAGGCCTGGGTCACCGGCATCCGCCGCGAGGAGGCTCCGACCCGCGCGAACACTCCCGTCGTCGAGTACGACGAGAAGCGCGACATGGTGAAGCTGAACCCGATCGCGCCCTGGACGCAGGACGACCTGGATACCTACATCCAGGACAACGGCGTACTGGTGAACCTGTTGCAGTACGACGGCTACCCGTCGATCGGCTGCGAGCCGTGCACCCAGCGCGTCGCCCCGGGCGAAGACCCGCGCAGCGGCCGCTGGGCCGGAACGGGCAAAGTCGAATGCGGGCTCCACACATGAGCACTGTGCTTTTGGCCGGGCCTTCGGCGCCGGCAGGGTCACGGGGCTCGACCTCCCGGTCTTCCCTCGTCGCTCCAGTCGCTGCGCTCCCTCCGCTCCTCAGTCCAGACCGGGAGGCCCCGTGACCACGACAACTCCTCCACCACAGGCAACTGTGACAGAGCTCGATGCTCTGGAGAGTGAATCGATCTTCGTGTTCCGGGAGGTGGCGGCGGAGTTCGAGCGGCCGGTGATCCTGTTCTCCGGTGGTAAGGACTCGATCGTGATGCTGCACCTGGCGCGGAAGGCGTTCGCGCCGGCCGGGGTGCCGTTCACGTTGCTGCACGTCGACACCGGGCACAACTTCCCCGAGGTACTCGCCTACCGCGACCGGGTCGTGCAGGAGCTCGGGCTGCGGCTCGAGGTCGCCGGCGTCGAGGAGTACATCGCCGACGGCCGGCTGCGCGAGCGCACCGACGGGACGCGGAACCAGCTGCAGACGATCCCGTTGCTGGACGCCATCAACAGCCACCGTTTCGACGCGGTGTTCGGCGGCGGCCGGCGCGACGAGGAGCGGGCGCGGGCCAAGGAGCGGATCTTCAGCCTGCGCGACGAGTTCGGGCAGTGGGACCCGCGCAACCAGCGCCCGGAGCTGTGGTCGCTGTACAACGGCAAGCACCGGCCGGGTGAGCACGTCCGGGTGTTCCCGCTGTCCAACTGGACCGAGCTGGACGTCTGGAACTACATCGAGCGCGAAGGCATCGACCTGCCGAGCATCTACTACGCCCACGAGCGGGACGTGTTCGAGCGCGACGGCATGTTGCTTGCCGTCGGCCCCTACTCACGCCCGCGCGACGGCGAGGACGTCGTACGCCGGCTGGTGCGCTACCGGACCGTCGGCGACATGTCCTGCACCGGTGCCGTCGCGTCCACGTCGACGACACCCGCCGAGGTGGTCGTCGAGGTCGCGGCCAGCGAGATCACCGAGCGCGGCGCGACTCGCGCCGACGACCGGGCCAGTGAGGCCGCCATGGAAGACCGCAAGCGAGAGGGGTACTTCTGATGAGCACCCTGTTGCGGCTGGCAACAGCCGGTTCGGTCGACGACGGCAAGTCCACCCTGGTGGGCCGGCTGCTGCACGACTGCAAGGCGATCCTCGCCGACCAGATCGCGCACGTGAAGACGGTCTCCGAGGCCCGTGGTGGCGACTTCGACTTCGCACTGCTCACCGACGGCCTGCGCGCCGAACGCGAGCAGGGCATCACCATCGATGTCGCCTACCGGTACTTCGCGACCGACAAGCGATCGTTCATCCTGGCCGACTGCCCGGGGCACGTGCAGTACACCCGCAACACCGTCACCGGCGCCTCGACCGCGGATGTGGTGATCATCCTGGTCGACGCGCGCCACGGCGTACTCGAGCAGACCCGCCGGCACCTCGCGGTCGCGGGGCTGCTGCGGGTGCCGCACGTCGTGCTCGCGGTGAACAAGATCGACCTGGTCGGCTACGACGAGGCCGTGTTCACCAAGATCGCCAAGGAGGTCAACGAGGTCGCCGACCACCTCGGCATCGCCGACGTCCAGGCCATCCCGGTCTCCGCCCTCGTCGGCGACAACGTCGTCGAGCGCTCCCCGCGGACCGAGTGGTACGACGGGCCGACGCTCCTCGAGCTCCTGGAGAACGCGAACGGCCGCACCGACACCTCACAGCAGCCGCTGCGGTTCCCGGTCCAGTACGTGATCCGCCCGCAGACCGACGACGAGTACCGCGACTACCGCGGCTACACCGGAACCGTTGCCTCCGGCACCGTCACGGTCGGCGACCCGGTGATCGTGCTGCCCGCGGGCCGCCGTACCACGATCGCGGGGATCGACCGCCCGGTCGTCACCGCGACCTCCACCGCGGTGGCCGAGCGGCCGTCCGCGGTCGCCGGCGAAGCGGTCACCGTCCGGCTCGCCGACGACATCGACGTCGCCCGCGGCTCGGTGATCGTCGCGGCCGAGGCCTCCCCCGGCACCCGCCGGGAACTGGCCGGCACCGTCAGCTGGCTGTCCGACCGGCCACTGACCGTCGGGGCCCGGGTGCTGATCAAGCACACCACCACCACCGCGCAGGCGATCGTCACCAAGATCACCGGCGCGCTGGACCTCGACACGCTCGGAGTCATCGACGCCACCGAGCTCGCCCTGAACGACATCGGCAAGGTGCAACTCAAGATCGCCGCACCGCTGGCCGCCGACCCGTACTCCCGCAACACCATCACCGGATCGTTCCTGCTGATCGACGCCCACGACGGGTGGACGCTCGCGGCCGGCATGATCGACGACGAAGAAGGGGAACTGCTGTGACTGCTCCAGCGCTCGTGATCCTCGCCCACGGCAGCCGCGACCCGCGCTCGGCCGCCACCGTCCACTCGCTCGTGAAGTGCCTGCGCGAGCTGCGTGACGACCTGCGGATCGAAGCCTCCTTCCTCGACCACTGCCCGCCCACGCCGTACCAGGTGATCGGCAAGCTCGCCGCCGAAGGGGTCGAAGAGGTCGTCGTCCTGCCGCTGCTGCTGTCCGAGGCGTTCCACGCGCGGGTCGACGTACCCGCCGTGGTGGACGAGGCGCGGTCGCGGTTCCCCGGTCTGCGGATCATCGCCTCCGACGTTCTCGGGTACGACGACACGCTGCTCGACGTGATCGACCGGCGGATGCGGGCCGAGCTGAAGGACGGGCGGGTGCGGGAGCTCGACGCGCTGGTGCTGGCCTGCGCCGGATCCAGCGACTCGCAGGCGAACGCCAGCGTGACCCGGCTCGCGCGGCTCTGGGGTCAGCGCCACAAGCTCCCGGTGACGGCCGCGTTCGTCTCGGCCGCGTCACCGTCGCCCGCCGAGGCCGTCTTGCAGTGGCGCCTCGAGGGCCGTCGGCACGTGGCGGTCGGCTCGCTGTTCCTGGCCCCCGGCGTACTGCCCGACCGGGCCGAGTCCACGGCTCGCCGGGCCGGTGCGGTCGCGGTGTCGCGTCCGCTGGGCGTCAGCGCCGAGGTGGCCCGTCTGGTCCTCCTCCGGTACGGCGTCGCCGGCCTCGACCTGCTGACGCTGGAGCCGGCCCCGCGCCCGGTCATCGCCCGCCCCGAGCTCGTCCGCACCGCTTAGGACGGGATCGGCCCACTCACCGCCCCGAGCTCGTCCGCACCGCTTGAGGCCGGATCGCCACCACTCACCAACCCCGCGCGCAGCGGGGTTGGTGAGCGCATCGTGAGCGTGCGACCGCGCCGGTCAGCGGTGTTGCTGAGTGGTGGCGGTCCACCTGTTCGGATCGATGAAGGAGACGTCGGTGTACGGCGTCTCCTTCGTCGTGAGTTGGGCCAGCAGCTCGCCGACCCCGGCGCAGTGCTTGAACCCGTGCCCGCTGTCGCCGCCGGCGATGACCAGCCGCTCGTCCTGCCGCCCGACCAGGAACTGACCGTCCGGCGACTCCGTCACCATGCACGGAATCGCCTGCACCGGCGCCGGGTCCAGCCCCGGGAACGCCCGGCCGACCGCCGCGGCCAGCTCGGCGATGTCGTCCAGCGGACGGATCGAGCGATCGAGCTCGTCGGCGTCGAACCCGCTCACCTGCCGCCCGCCGTCGAGCCCGACCTTCACCCCGAACCCGTCACCCGAGCCGTGACCCCACAGCCCGCGCCCGTCCGCGAACTCCCAGATGAACGCCGGGAAGTTCTCCAGCCGGAACGCCTCGGACTCCGGATCGGCCGGCTGGAACCAGAACATCGGCGTACGCCGCGGCGACAGCGGCAGCCCCGGGACCAGGTTCCCCAGCCACGCCCCCGCGCACACCACGACCTGGTCCGCCTCGATCTCGAGCGTCGGCGTCCGCACCGTCACGCCGTCGGACCGTAGGTCGATCCCCGTCACCATCGTGTGCGGGTAGACGGTCGCACCCAACCGCTCGGCCTCCGCGACGTGCGCCCGTACCGTCGGCTCGGCCAGGCAGATCCCTGCCCCGGGATCCCAGATCGCGACGTTGCCGTCCTCCAGCGCGTACTGCGGGAATCGCGCAGACAGCTCGTCGTGGGTCAGCTCCGTGACCGCCGCGCCGGCCGCGGTCGCCGCCTTCCGCGCACCTGTCACGGGCCGGCTCCCCGGACCGCCGAGGTTGAGGGATCCGGTCTGGCGGACGTACGTCTCCCCCGTGCGCTCGCCCAGCTCGGTCCACAGCGCCAGGGACTTCCGAGCGATCGGGGTCAGTCCCGGATGCTCCAGGCAGGCCACCCGGAACAGCCGCGTGGTCCCGTGCGACGACCCCAGCGGATGCCCGATCGCCTGCCGCTCGATCCCCACCACGTCCACGCCGCGCGCCGCGAGGCGCCACAGCGCCGCCGACCCGAACGCACCCAACCCGATCACCACGACATCCGTCCGCATCCACCAACCCTCTCAGACGCCGAGGTCGCCACCAACCGATAGCGTGATATCTTGCTATCCATGGCGAAGGACGCGACCAAGAACATCCTGCTGCGGCTCGACCCCGAACTGGCCGAGCGGCTGCAGACCGTGGCGTCGGTGGAGGGCCGGTCGGTGTCCGACGTGGCGCGTGAGGCGATCGCGGCGCTCGTCGATCAGCGCCGGCAGGACAGCCGGTTCAGCCGGCTGCTCGAGGAGAACCTGGTCCGGCACGAGGAGTCGCTGCGCCGGCTCCGGGGAGACGACTGATGCGCCACCTCGGCCGGTACGACGTCCTCGCCGTCGCCGCCCGGATCCTGCGCTGCGGGTCCGACGACGTCGTTCGCCGGTCGAACCTCGACGCGATCGATCGGGTGCTGGACGGCGTACGGATGACGAGTGGGCTGGCCCAGGCCGCTGGGGTGCTGCTGGCGGGTCTGGTGCGGGCGCGGCCGTTCCACGGCGCCAACCGGGTCGTGGCGGTCGCCGTCGTCCTGCAGTTCGTCTCGATGAACCGGGCCGAGCTGCAACTGGAGCCGGTAGCCGACGTCGACGACCTGCTCGACCGGATCACCGCCGGGGACGCGAGCCACGAGGAGGCGGCGGCCTTCATCCGTAGCCGCCTGGAACACCAGCCGGTGACCGCCCGGGACCTGGAGGACCACCTGCAGATCGAGCTGGTCCTCGAGCAGGAAGTGCTGACCTTCGACGTCGAGCAGGACCTTGAGCACGACCTTGAGCACGACCTTGAGCTCGAATGGTGGAGGGGACTCGAGATGTACGAACAGTTCGGCGATCCGGCCCGGCAGGTCATCGTGCAGGCGCAGGAGGAGGCGCGCAGTCTCGACCACGTGTACGTCGGGACCGAGCACCTGCTGCTCGGACTGATCAAGCAGGGCAGCGGCCTCGCGGCACGGGTGCTCGCCGATCTGGGGATCACCGCGCCGGCGGTGCGCGATCTCGTCGTGGAGATCATCGGTCGCGGCACAGGTAGCGGGACCGCCGGTTCGATCCCGTTCACGCCGCGGGCGAAGAGCACGTTCGAGTTCGCGTGGCGCGAGGCCCGGGCGCGTGGGGCGGAGCAGGTCGGGCCGGAACATCTGCTGCTCGGCGTACTGCACGACGGCGACGGGGTCGGCGGCCAGATCATCACGAAGCTCGCCACCGACACCGACGAGGTCCGTCGCAAGCTCGAGCAGCGGATCAGCTACCGGCAGCGGTCCGAGGCGCTCGTCACCGACATGCTCGCCGAGGACGCCGGGCAGGCGTGGACGACGTACGGGCGCCGGCACCACCTGACCCACGAACTCAACCAGGTCCTCGACGAGAACGACCACCTGCACGAGCAGGTCGCGAGGCTGCGCGACCTGCTGCGCCGGCACGGGATCGATCCCGACAGCTGACCGTCAGGTCGCGGCCAGGCGCTTCTTCTCCTCGTCGACGTCGAAGTCGGCGGCCGGCCACTGCGGGTTCAGCTCCTTCAGCGTCTCCAGCATGATCGTGGTGACCGCCCAGTTCCGGTACCACTTGCGGTCACTCGGGATCACGTACCAGGGCGCCTCGGGCGTGTTACAGCGCTCGATCGCGGCGTGGTACGCGTCCATGTAGTCCGGCCAGAGCTTGCGCTCGTCGACGTCGCCCGGGTTGTACTTCCAGTGCTTGGTCGGGTCGTCGAGCCGCGCCTCGAGGCGGCTGCGCTGTTCGTCGGACGAGATGTGCAGGTAGCACTTCACGATCGTCACGCCCGCGGCGGTCAGCTCGGCCTCGAAGTCGTTGATCTGCCCGTAGCGCCGGTTCCAGACGTTCGGCGTGACGAGCTCGCGGACGCGGGCGATCAGCACGTCCTCGTAGTGCGAACGGTCGAAGATCCCGATCATCCCCGGACCGGGCAGCGCCTGCTTGATCCGCCAGAGGAACCCGCGGCGCTTCTCGGCCGGCGTCGGCGCCTTGAACGAGGTGATCTTCAGCCCCTGCGGGTCCATCAGCCCCGCACCGTGCCGGATCACACCGCCCTTGCCGGAGGTGTCCATGCCCTGCAGCACCAGCAGCACGCTGCGCTCCCCGCCGCTGCGCCCCTCGGCGAACAGCCGCTCCTGCCAGTCCGAGATCTCGGCCCCGAGGCCCTCCAGGGCCACCTTGCCGTCGTCCTTGGACCCGTCGAACCCAGGCGTGGCGCGCGTGTCGTACGTCGTCAGGTCCACTTCCCCGACCGGCACTCGCAGCTGCTCCCGCAGTCCCCCACCAGCTGCTTTGCCGGCCGCCTTCGAGCCCTTCTTCTGCTTCGCCATCTCCACATCCTGCCGCATCACCCCGCGACTTCACCGTCTTTCCGGCGGCGCCGCCGCCACAACCCGATCTCGATGGCGGCGATCACGAGCGCACTGATCGGCAGCGACAGGAGGCTCCAGGCCATCCCGCCCAGCAGCGACAGACAGTCGGCGTCACGGTTCGGACAGTCGGTCGCGGTGTAGTACGCCGTACCCGCCCACAGAGCGAGCAGCATCAGCGTGGCCGCGCCGATCAGGTACGCCGCGACGCGCACCATCCAGCGTCCGCCGGACCGGTCGCGCTCGCGTGGCTGCAGCCCGATCGCGATCAGCAGCACGGCGGCCAGGCCGACCGCCACCACGAACACCAGGAACTCGCCTTCGTCACGTGCCCAGATGAACCGGAAGCTCTCGTCCCGGACCGCCCGCCAGATCAGCCAGGCGTCGAACAGGACGAGTACACCTCCGGCAATCGCCCGCCACCGCGTCTGCATCGCCATTGCTCCAATGAAGCACGTCGACGGGGCGCGGGTCAGGCAGCGCGCGCCAACGAGATCAGACGGGACAGGGCACGGAGGTATTTCTTGCGGTAGCCGCCCTTCAGCATCTCCGGTGAGAACAGCTGGTCCAGGGGCACGCCACTCGCGAGCAGCGGGAGGCTGCGGTCGTACATGCGGTCGGCGAGGACGACCACGCGGAGGGCCACGTTCTCGTCCGTGAGCGGCCGGATGTCGGTGATGCCAACGGCCTCGACGCCGTCCAGCAGAGCGCCGTACTTGCTCGGGTGCAGTTCGGCGAGGTGCCGGTGCAGGTCGACGAAGTGGTCGCAGGACGCGTTCGTGCGTGCCGCCGCCGCTTCCTCGACCCGCGCGTCGGTCCACGGCTCCGGCGCCACCGGCAGCCCGCGATGTCGGTAGTCGGGCCCGTCGATCCGCCGTACGTCGAAGTTCGCGCCGAGGGCCTGGATCTCGCGGAGGAAGTCGGACGCCTGGAACCGGCCCTCACCGAGTTTGTCCGGCAGCGTGTTCGACGTCGCCGCGAGTTCGACGCCGGCCGCGACCAGTTGCCCGAGCAACCGCGAGATCAGCATCGTGTCGCCGGGATCGTCCAGCTCGAACTCGTCGATGCAGATCAACCGGTACGTCGACAGCGCGTCGACCGCCGTCCGCAGCCCGAGCGCGCCGACGAGGTTGGTGAGCTCGACGAACGTGCAGTACATCTTCGGGCCGGACGACTCGTGCCACAGCGACGCGAGCAGGTGGGTCTTGCCGACCCCGAATCCGCCGTCGAGGTAGACACCCGGCTTCTCCGGCACCTCCGTCCGGCCACGCAGCCGCGACCACAACGACGGCGCCGGCCGCGGCTTCGCCAGCGTCTCGGCCCGTGCCGACAGCACCGCGAGCGCTGCCGCCTGCGACGGCTCGTCGGGATCCGGGCGGTACGTGCTGAACCGGACCTCGGCGAACCGCGGCGGCGGAACACACTCCGACAACAGCCGGTCCGGACTGACCTCCGGCCGCCGCTCACTCAACCGCACCACCATGCGCCCAACCCTATGGCCCCACCCCGATCCCCCACTTTGTGCACCCACCGCCCACCACGGCCGCCGCTCGATGGTCGGTGGGTGCACAAAGTCAAGCCTGCTGTGGCCTTGACCACTTTCTTACTTTCAGTTAGGAAGTTGGGTAGGAGTTCGTGAGGCGAACCATGAGGAGTCTCCGATGGGCGAACAGCACGTGCGGCGGCGGACCATACTCAAGGGGGCAGCGGGCGCGCTCGGCCTCGGGCCCGCGCTCGCCGCCTGCGGTGGCAGTGACAGCGGCGGCACCACGAGCGGCGGGAAGGCCGTGGTCCGGATGTGGTCCTGGTACAACGACCAGGAGGACCAGTTCCCCAAGCTGATCAGCGCGTTCGAGGCCGCGCACAGCAACATCAAGATCGAGAACCGGATCTTCGGCACCCCGGACCAGTACCTGCCCGCGCTGCAGGCCGCGGTCGCGGGTGGCGACGTACCGGAGATCTTCGCGCCGCACACCCGGGCGCTGACCTACGGCACCGGCGGGATCTCCGCCGACCTGAAGCAGGAGCTCGGCGACGACTTCCTGAAGGACTTCTTCGACTCGGCCAACCAGGAGTACACCCTGGACGGCAAGCAGTACGCGGTCGGCTGGATGGCGCAGACGTTCGGGCTGTTCTACAACCCCGACCTGCTGAAGGCGGCCGGGGTCGGCGAGGACGAGCTCGAGACCTGGGACGACCTGATCGCGGCGGCGGCGAAGATCCGCAAGACCGGCAAGCACCCGGTGGCGCTGAGCTGCAATCCGACCACCAGCTCGCTGGACTTCTTCCTGCCGCTGATCACGCAGGTCGCCGACGACCCGACGTACTACCTGAAGCTGGACCAGCTCAGGGACGGCGCGACGTACGAGGATCCGAAGGTCGTGCAGGCGATCGAGCTGCAGCAGAAGATCGTCAAGGCCGGCGTGTTCCAGCCCGGTACGACGGGTACCAGCGGGGACCAGGCGCCGCAGATCTTCTACACCGGGAAGTCCGCGATGCTGTTCAACGGCAGCTGGACGCCGCAGGGCCTCACCAAGGACGCGTCACCGGCCTTCAACAAGTTGTACAAGGTGATGAAGACGCCGGCGATCGCGCCCGGCAAGCGGCACTGGACGGCGAACCAGGCCGGCGCCGGCTGGGCGGTCTCCCAGACCAGCAAGAACAAGGACGCGGCGCTGGAGTTCCTGAAGTTCATGTACTCCGCGGAGCAGTACTCCCCCACGATGAACGGCTCCAACTCGATGCCGGCCACGAAGAGCGCCGCGGCCCGGATCGAGCTGCCGATCATGAAGCAGATGACGTCCTGGCTGCTCGACGGCGACGGCTGCCCGCACATCCCGTTCGGGCCCGGGTCGGTCGCGGCCGGCGATCCGCTCGCGAAGATCTTCGACGGCACCGGCGAGCCGGCCGCGGTCGCGAAGGCGATGCAGCAGGCGGTCCAGAACGCCAAGGGCGGCTGACTGGATGAGTGCCGGTCAATTCTTCGGAACCCCACTCAGAAAATCACAGCGCGCCGCAGGCTATGTCTTCATCGCTCCGACGTTCGTGCTGTTCCTGGCGTTCGTGCTGTGGCCGATCCTCTACACGGCGTACCTGAGCCTGACCTCCTGGGGCGGGTTCGGAGCACCGCGGTTCGTGCACTTCGACAACTACAGCCGGATGCTGCACGATCCGGTCGCCCGCCGGGCGCTGATCGTCACGCTTGTGCTGACCGGCGTGACGACGGCGGTCCTGACCTTCCTCGGTCTGGTCACGGCGGTCCTGGTGAACGTGATCTGGTCGAAGGCCGGGGTTGTCGTCCGCACCATCCTGTTCGTCCCGGGGATCGTCTCGTTCGTCGTCTCGGCGGTGCTCTGGAAACTGATCTACGACCCGAACATCGGCACACTCAACCGGTTGCTCGGGGCAATCGGTCTGGGCAGCCTGCAGCACCCCTGGCTGGCCGACCACAAGACCGTGCTGCCGGCGATCGTGGTGGTGACGGTCTGGGGCGGCCTCGGGTTCACGATGCTGATCTACTTCGCCGGCCTGCAGGGCATCGACCCGAATCTGTACGAAGCGGCCGCGATGGACGGCGCCAACACCGTCCAGCAGTTCCGGCACATCACCGTCCCGAGCCTGCGGGTCGTCACCGGCCTGATCGTCAGCCTCGGGCTGCTCAACGGGTTCAAGGCCTTCGACGTGATCTTCGTGATGACCGGCGGCGGCCCCAACCACGGCAGCGAAGTACTCGGCACGTATCTCTACTCGCTGGCCTTCGGTACGACGTCCGGATCGCTGCCGCAGCTCGGGTACGCCAGCGCGTTCAGCGTCGTGACGATGGTGCTCTGCACGCTCGCGGTGATCGCGCAGCTCTGGCTGACCCGGAGGGCGGACCGATGAGGAAAACGCTGTTCGGAAAGTCGTTCGCGACCTTCGTGCTGCTTCCGTTCTGTGTCCTGATGGCGTTTCCGTTCGTGTGGATGCTGTGCACCTCGTTGCGGGAGCAGAACACGATCTTCAACGGCCCGATCATCCCGCGGAAACTCACCGGTTCGGCGTACCGGGAGGCGTGGACGTCGATCGATTTCCCGCTGCATTTCTGGAACAGCGTGTGGATCACGTCGGTGACGGTGATCGGTGTACTGATCTTCGCGACGCTCAGCGGGTACGCGTTCGCGAAACTGGATTTTCCGTTCCGGAACACGTTGTTCGTGCTGCTCCTGACCACGCTGATGATGCCGTCGACGGCGCTGATCATCCCGCTGTACCTCGAGCTCAAGTCGTTCGGTCTGCTCGACAGCCAGGCCGGACTGCTGGTGCTCTACATCTCCGGTTCGGCGCCGTTCGCGATGTTCCTGATGCGCGCGTTCTTCCAGACGCTGCCGGACGAGCTGATCGAGGCGGCCCGGGTCGACGGCGGCAGCGAGCTGACGATCTTCCGGCGCGTGATCCTGCCGCTCACCCGGCCGGGGATCGCGACCGTGGTGATCTTCCAGTTCCTCTCCACCTGGAACGAGTTCCTGATCGCCAACACGGTGCTGCGCAGCACCGACGCACTTCCCCTGCAGCCGGTGCTGTTCACGCTGATGGGTCAGTACTCCACGAACTGGCCGGCGCTGACCGCCGGTCTCACGCTGTCCGTCGTACCGGTCGTGATCGTCTACGTCCGGATGCAGCGGCAGTTCGTCGCCGGGATGATGCTCGGCGCGGTGAAGAACTAGCACGAAACTAGCCGAAAGAGGGCGTATGCCGATCAAGAACGTCGTGGTCAACTGCACGGATGTCCAGCGCTCGGTCGAGTTCTACACGCGGTCCCTCGAGCTCCAGGTGATCGGTACGGCGACCGCGGAGCGCGCCGTCCTCGACGCGGTGACCGCGACGGTCGAGTTACGGGCCGTGGGCAACGGCCGGGACCGGAGCACCTGGTCGCCGGACGACCTGCAGCGCGGGTTCCGGCACCTCGGTTTCAAGGTCGACCGGCTGGACGAGCGGGCCGGCGTACTGAAGGCCGCCGGTGTGGAGTTCAAGCTCGATCCGCTGGACGCCGAGGGGAAGGTCCGGATCTGTTTCTTCTACGACCCCGACGGCACGCTGCTCGAGATGATCCAGGGCGACCTGCAGTACGCCGAGATTCTCGACGCCGACGCAGTGGCGCGGGAGCGCGCTCTCGGCGTACCCGAGCGGCCGCGGTTCGACCACGTCGCGGTGACGATCGAGGACCGGCCCGCGACGACCGCGTTGTACGACCGGTACGGGTTCTCGTTCATCGGGACGATCGAGCAACCGCACGACGCCCGCGGATTCCACATCGGCTACCTCAAGGGCGGCGACACCGTGCTGGAGGTGTTCACCTACGACATGGACACCTCGGCGCGCGCACCGCAGCTCGACGTCGCCGGGTTCGGGTACGCCGAACTCGCCGGTGACGCACCGGATCTGCCGGCCGTCACCTCACCTGATGGGACGAAGGTGCACGTCGACCCCGACGGGTTTCCGTTCGCCGTAGGCTCCGGCGCATGATCAAGCGCACTCTCGGAAACACCGGCCTGACCGTCTCCCCCGTCTGCGCCGGCGGCAGCGGCCTCGGCAGCATGCCCGCGGTCTTCGGGTACGACGTACCGCGCGAGCAGGCCGTCGACGTCGTACTGCGTCTCTTCGACAGCCCGGTGTCCTGGATCGACACGTCCAACGGGTACAGCGACGGCGAGAGCGAGCGCCGGATCGGCCAGGCGATCCGCGAGTACGGCGGACTGCCCGACGGGTTCCTGGTCGCGACGAAGGTCGACGCGAAGGGCGGAGAGTACTCGGGCGCCCGGGTCCGCGCGAGTATCGCCGAGAGCAAGGAGCGACTCGGGCTCGACGACCTCCCGCTGGTCTACCTGCACGACCCGGAGGCGTGGGACTTCGAGTCGATGCGGGACGCGGTGGACACCCTGATGCAGCTGCGGGCCGACGGCGAGATCGGGCACGTCGGACTCGCCGGCGGCGACACCCGGGAGCTGTCCCGGTATCTCGACCTCGGCGGTTTCGAGGTCCTGCTCGTGCACAACCGCTGGAGCCTCGTCGATCGCTCGGCGGCGGGCATCTTCGAGCGCGCCCGGGCCGAGGGCATCGCGGTGGTGAACGCGGCGATCTACGGCGGCGGGATTCTGGCGAACCCTTCCGGCGCCACGAAGTACGCCTACCGCGAGGCGCCGGCGGCGCTGCTCGAGGCCGTCGCGGAGATGGACAAGGCCTGCCGGGAGTACGGCGTGGACCTCGCGACCGCCGCGCTGCGGTTCTCGGTCGACGACCCGGGCATCGCCGGGACGGTCGTCGGCTTCAGCAAGCCCGCCCGCATCGAGGCGCTCACGACGGCGTTGGAGGTGGACCTCCCGGGTGAATTGCTTAACCGGTTAGGTAGCCTGTTGCCGTCGCGGCAGTACTGGGTCGAGAAGGAGACGACGTGACGAACGGCTTCCCACGGGAGTTCATCTGGGGTGCGGCGACCGCGTCGTACCAGGTCGAGGGCGCGGTCGCGGCGGACGGGCGCGGCCCGAGCATCTGGGACACCTTCGCGCACACTCCGGGCCGGATCGCGGACGGCACCAACGGTGACGTGGCCGACGACCACTACCACCGGTTCGCCGAGGACATCCGGCTGCTGGCCGATCTCGGTCTTCAGGCGTACCGGTTCTCGATCGCGTGGCCGCGGATCGTTCCGGCCGGTTCGGGCGCGGTCAACCCGGCCGGCCTCGATTTCTACCGGCAGTTGGCCGAGGCGTGTCTGGCGAACGGCGTCACGCCGTACGCGACGCTCTATCACTGGGACCTGCCGCAGCCGCTCGAGGACGCCGGCGGGTGGCTGGTTCGCGACACCGCGGAGCGATTCCGTGACTACGCGGCGATCACGCACGACGGTCTGTCGGACGTGATCAAGCACTGGATGACGCTGAACGAACCGTGGTGCTCGGCGTTCCTCGGGTACGGCAACGGAGAGCACGCGCCCGGGCGGACCGAGGGCGCGGACGCGTTGAAGGCTGTGCACCACCTGCTGCTCGGCCACGGGCTCGCTCTCGACGCGATCCGCTCCGAGGGCGGGACGTACGGGATCGCGCTCAACCCCGCGCCGATCCACGCCGCGACCGACTCCCCCGCCGACCGCGACGCGGCGCGCCGGATCGACGGGCTGCGGAACCGGATGTTCCTCGACCCGCTGCTGTCCGGGCGGTACCCGGCGGACGTGCTGGAGGACACCGGGACCACCGAGTGGTTCGCCACGCAGGAGCGTGATCTCCCGTTGATCGCCGCGCCGCTGGACTTCATCGGCGTCAACTACTACTGCCCGACCACGGTCGCCGCGCCGGAAGGGCCGATCTCGTCGCCGGTGGCGTCCACCCAGCCGGGCAGCGAGAACGTCGTGACCGTCGACACCGGTCTGCCGAAGACCCAGATGGGCTGGCCGATCGAGGCGGCCGGACTGCGGGACATCCTGGTGACGATCAACAAGATGGCGCCGGACCTGCCGTTGTACGTGACCGAGAACGGGTCGGCGTACCCGGACGAACTCGTCGACGGCGCGGTCGAGGACGACGACCGCCTGGACTACCTGCGGCAGCACATCGCCGTCTGCGAGGACCTGGTCTCGGAGGGCTTTCCGCTCAAGGGGTACTTCGCCTGGTCCCTGCTCGACAACTACGAGTGGGCCTGGGGCTATAGCCGCCGCTTCGGCCTCGTGTACGTCGACTACGCCACGCAGCAGCGCACGCCCAAGAAGAGCGCCCAGTGGTTGCAGGCGTTCCTGGGCTAGCCCCCAGCAAGCGTTTGAGGGGTTCACCCATCAACTTGCCCCTTCACCCGCCGCATGCCGGGGGCGAAGGGGCAAGCGGAAGGGCGAACCCTCGAAATGGCTCGGGGCGGAGGCGAGGGTGACGTGGCTGGGTGACGGGTGACGGGGGCGCTGGTTAGGCGCGCGCGTTCTGGTGGGGTGTGAGCTGACTGTGCAGGACGAGTGAGGCGGCTCCCAGGGCTGCCGCGCTCGGGCCGAGCTTCGAGAGCTCGACGCGGGTCGGGTGCATGGCGCGGACGAAGGAGAGCCGGTTGAGCTCCTGCGCCGCGACCCGGACGTAGATGTCGCCGGCCTCGCTGAACCCGGGGCCGGCCAGGATGATCTGGTCGAGGTCGAGCAGATTGGTGATCGAGAGCAGGGCCTTCGCCAAGTACAGCGCGGACTCCTCGATCAGCTCGACGCACCGCGCGTCGCCGGCCGCGGCGAGCCGGGCGATCCGTGCGAAGTCCGACCGCACCGACGTCCGGCGGCCGCGCAGGCCGAGCTCGGTGGCGAGCGAGTCGTTCTGCTCCGCACGGGCCACGACCGCGGCGGGTGCGGCGAGCATCTCCAGGCAGCCCTGACCGCCGCACCAGCACATCGGCCCGTTCACGTCGAGCACCATGTGCCCGATCTCGCCGACGTTCGACGACGAACCGCGGTACACGTCGCCGTTCGTCATCAGTCCGAGGCCGAAGCCGGCCGCCATGTAGACGGTCGCGAAGTCGTTGGCGGACGGGATCCGGCCGGCCCAGAACTCCCCGATCGCCGCGCAGGTCGAGTCGTTCTCCACCACGATCGGGTGATCGATCGCGTCCTTCAGCGTGTCCCGCACGGCGAACGGCTCCCACGCGTACTTCTGGGAGTCCGTCCGCAGCAGCCGCGTCCCGCCGCGCCCCTGGCGGCCGGCCAGCGCGACCCCGACACCGGCCAGCGTCGACGGCTCGATCCCGGCGCGGACGATCAGATCCTCGAGCTCGGCGGTGATCCGCTGCACGGCGGTCGCCGGCGCGTCCTTCCCGATCCCGCGCGAGGACACCTGCTCGATCACCCGGCCACTCATGTCGGTCACGACGTACGTCGTGCTCGGGGTGTCGACCGCGATACCGACCGCGTGCCGGGCGCGCGGATTGAACTGGAGCAGCGTGGCGCGTTTCCCGCCGGTCGGGTCGCCGTACCCGGTCTCGATGATCAGGCCGTCGGCGAGCAGCCGCTTGACCACCCGGGAGATCGACGCGCCGGTCAGGCCGGACCGGTCGGCGAGGTCGACGCGGGTGACCGTGCCGCTGGAGCGGATCAGGTCCAGGATCGCGCTGTGCGTCTCCTGCGCGGTCGCACCTCTCAGAATCTTCGCCACGTCACCCTCCTCGGGCGCACTTTAGTACACAACGTAAGGAAGTGGCAGTGGTTGACCTCAATCATTGTTGAGGTTCTAGCGTTGCCGACTGTGAAAGCCATCAGACTGCACAGCTTCGGCCCGGCGGAGAACCTCGTCCTCGAGGACGTCGCCGTACCCTCCCCCACCGCCGGCACGGTCCTGATCGAGGTCGAGGCGGCCGGGGTGCATCTCGTCGACACGATGATCCGGGCCGGCTCCGCCGGCGGTAGCCCGATCCCGGTCCCGGACCTGCCGACCATCCCGGGCCGCGAGGTCGCCGGCCGGGTGTCCGCGGCCGGTCCGGACGCGGACCCGGCGTGGATCGGCAAGCGGGTCGTCGTCCATCTCGGCATGGTCCCAGGAGGGTACGCCGAACGCGCGGTGGCGAAGGCCGACTCGCTCTACGAACTCCCCGACCACGTCGACGCCGCCCAGGCCGTCGCCGCGATCGGCACCGGCCGCACGACCGCCGGGATCCTCCAGCAGGCCCGCCTCACCCTGGACGACGTCGTCCTGGTCACGGCCGCCGCGGGCGGGATCGGCAGCTACCTGATCCAGTCCGCCCGGAACGTCGGCGCGATCGCCATCGGCGTGGCCGGCGGGCCGGAGAAGGTCGAGCTCGTCCGCTCACTCGGCGCGCAGTACGCCGTCGACTATCGCGACCCTGAGTGGGCAGCCAAGCTGAAGGCCGAGCTGGGCGACCGTGAGATCACCGTCCTCCTCGACGGCGTCGGCGGCGCCAACGGCCGGCAGGCCTTCGACCTGCTCGGCACCGGCGGCCGGGTCTTCATGTTCGGCTGGTCCGGTGGTGGCCCCATCCAGTTCACCCACGAGGACCTGATGAACCGAGGCCTGACCGCGGGATGGGCCATCGGGGCGAAGCTCGCGCGCCAACTCCGCACGCTCGAAAGAGCGGCGCTGGAAGAGACGATCGAAGGTCGGTGGACGGCCCTGACCACCACGTTCCCACTGGCGGACGCAGCCGCCGCGCACCAGGCGCTGGAGACCCGGGCCACCACCGGCAAGGTCGTGCTACTTACCTAGGTGTCCGCGGGCGTGGACCGCGCGCTGATGGTCAGGAACTGCGCGGCGCGTACATGATCACGACGACGCCGACGAGGCAGATGGCGGCGCCGAGCAGGTCGTAGCGATCGGGTCTGAAGTGGTCGACGAGCATCCCCCAGGCGAGTGAGCCGGCCACGAAGATCCCGCCGTACGCGGCCAGGATGCGCCCGAAGTTGGGGTCCGGCTGGAACGTGGCGACGAACCCGTAGGCGCCGAGGGCAACGATCCCACCGGCGATCCAGAGCACTCCCCGGTGCTCCCGCCACCCCTGCCACACCAACCAAGCACCCCCGATCTCGGCCAGCGCCGCCACCGCGAACAAGCCGACCGACCGCAGGACCGTCACCGGCCGCGCCCGATCTCGGTGAACGGGAGCGGGCAGGCGGGGTCGCCCGCACAGGTCTCCAGGTCGTCGCAGCCGGCGGCGATCCCGGCGCGCAAGGTCTCGGCGATGACCGTCAGGTCCGCGATCTTGGCTTCCACGGCCACCAGTTTCTCCCGAGCCCTCGCCTGCAACCCGGCTCCCTCGCCGCGCCCATGCCGATGCCTGGCGGTATCGAGAAGATCCGACACCTCGGTGAGCGTGAAGCCGAGGCGTTGGGCCGCCTTGATCACGCGCAAGGTGGTGACTGTCTCCGGCGGGTACATCCGGTGACCGCCGAGGCTCCGGTCCGGCTCGTCGAGCAGTCCGCGCCGCTCGTAGTACCGCAGGGTCTGGAGGTTGACACCGGCCGCCGCCGCGACCTCGCTCGATCTCATCGCGGGAGGCGGTTGGTCAGGCCGTCGAGTACGGCGGTGTGGGTCGTCGGGACCGCGACTCGGAGGCGTAGGTCGCCGGTGTGCTCGCTGAGGGTGAAGGTGAAGAAGGAGCAGCATTCGGTTTCGCGGGCGGTCAGGTTGGCGACCGTCGCGCGGGAGTCGGGGCCGAGCGTGAGGTCGAGCGTCTGCGGGTCCACGCGCTCTG
This sequence comes from Kribbella sp. NPDC004875, assembly GCF_042873375.1. Taxonomy (NCBI): domain Bacteria; kingdom Bacillati; phylum Actinomycetota; class Actinomycetes; order Propionibacteriales; family Kribbellaceae; genus Kribbella; species Kribbella sp. NPDC004875. Next base: position 935,777 of record NZ_JBIALI010000002.1, on the reverse strand, counting down.
CGCGGCGCAGGTGGTCGGCGAACAGCCGGTCGAACTCGGCGACCCGGAACGGGCGGTCCGCGGTGGGTAAGGTGCACGCCTGCGGAGCCCAGATCTCGTCCATGTGTCGACGGTAAACCTGTACCCGGGTACCGGATGCAACTACTGCGGCTGATCCATCCACGTCAGGTTGAAGTCGACGGCGCCGAAGCTGACCCGGTCCCCGGGACGGACCCGAACGGTGGTGGTGATGCGCAGGTCGTTCACGCAGGTGCCGTTCATCGAACCCAGGTCGCGAAGCATCCAGCCGTCGCCGACGTGCCGGAGCTCGGCGTGGAAGCGCGACACCGAGATGTCGGGCAGCCGGAGCGTCGCCCCAGGGCCGCGACCGATCCGCACGGTGGGTGAACCCGGCGCCGGCAACCCGAGACTGGGCGTCGGCGGCACCGGCGTCCGCGGCGCTCCGGACAGCCGATCCACCAGCTTCCGCACCCGCGAGCGCACATCCCGGGTCCACCGGGCGACGCGGGATTCGGCGGGTGGAAGGTCCCGGACGGCGTCGGCGAGTTCGCCGCGGCTCTGCGCGCGCAGCACGAAGTTCATCCGCCGGATGAACGTGTCGTGCGACAGCCGCCCCGAGCCGGCACCGTCGCGCAGTACGGCGAGCGCACGGTCCCGCTCTGCGTCCGACGGACGCGTCTCGACCGGCACCGTGCTCATCCCAGCATTGTCCGTGGGAGGCCGGTTCACTGTCCACCACTCTGTCCACCACTGGTCTATGACAGTGCCGGTACGGGGCGGGCACGCCAGGTGACGATCCTGGTGACTGTCCCCGGCGTGGGACAGAATGACGGAATGCGACTGCCTGTCATGCCGCCGGTCAAGCCGATGCTCGCCAAGCCGGTGAAGGAGATCCCGCGCGGCACGATGAGCTACGAGCCGAAGTGGGACGGGTTCCGGTCGATCATCTTCCGCGACGGCGACGAGGTGGAGATCGGCAGCCGGAACGAGAAGCCGATGACCCGGTACTTCCCCGAACTGGTCGAGGCGGTGAAGGCGAATCTCCCGGCGCGCTGCGCGATCGACGGCGAGATCATCGTGATCGGCGAGTCCGGCGACCGTCTCGACTTCGAGGCCCTGCAGCAGCGGATCCACCCCGCGGCGAGCCGGGTGAACATGCTGTCCGAGAAGACGCCGGCGCGGTTCGTGGCGTTCGACCTGCTGGCACTCGGGGACGACGACTACACCGAGCGCCCGTTCGCCGAGCGCCGTACGGCGTTGCTGGACGCGCTCGCCGACGTCAAGGAGCCGATCCACGTCACGCCCGCGACCGCTGACCACGAGATCGCGGCACAGTGGTTCGAGCAGTTCGAGGGCGCCGGTCTCGACGGGCTGATCGCGAAGCCGCTGGACGGCCTGTACGTCCCGGACAAGCGGACGATGTTCAAGATCAAGCCGGAGCGTACGGCGGATTGCGTCGTCGCCGGGTACCGCCTGCACAAGAGCGGCCCGGACCGGATCGGCTCGCTGCTGCTCGGCCTCTACAACGGCGACGGCACGCTGGCGAGCGTCGGTGTGATCGGCGCGTTCCCGATGGAGCGCCGCAAGGAGCTGTTCGAGGAGCTGCAGCCGCTCGTCACCACCTTCGACGACCACCCGTGGGCGTGGGCGAAGCAGGAGGAAGGCGTCCGGACACCGCGCAACGCCGAGGGCAGCCGCTGGCAGGCCGGCAAGGATCTCTCGTTCACACCGCTGCGCCCGGAACTCGTCGTCGAGGTGCGGTACGACCACATGGAAGGCATCCGCTTCCGGCACACCGCGCAGTTCGTCCGCTGGCGTCCGGATCGTACGCCGGAGTCCTGCACGTACGAGCAACTGGAGGAACCGGTGAAGTTCGACCTGGCCGACGTCCTGTCCAGCGCCCAACGCTGATGCTGTATCCCCTCTACAACCGTCGCCTCCGACGTCAGCTCCGCGGACTGCCCAAGCCCGCCCACGTCGCGATCGCGATGGACGGCAACCGCCGCTGGGCGCGCGGCGAGGGGTACGACGACGTGCGCATCGGTCACCGTTTCGGCGCCAAGCACCTCGAACAGTTCCTGCAGTGGAACGCCGACGCCGGTGTCACCTGCGTGACGGCCTGGGTCGCGTCGGCCGACAACCTGCGCAAGCGGGACTCGTCCGAGGTCGACTACCTGATGGAGCTCACCGAGAGCGTCCTCGCGGACCACGTACGCCGGGACCACCGCTGGCGGTTGCACGTCGCGGGACAGCTGGACTTGTTGCCCGATTCAACGGCTCGCGCGCTCAAGGAAGCGGTCGACCTGAGCCGTGACCGGGACGCCGGCGACCTGACGCTGGCGATCGGCTACTCCGGACGACTCGAGGTCCTGGACGCCGTACGCGCGGTGCTGGACGAGGCGGCGGCGGACGGGCGGTCCCTCGAGGACATCGCGGACGAACTGGACGAGGAGACGATCAGCCGGCACCTGTACGTGCCCGGACTGCCCGACCCCGACCTGGTGATCCGGACCAGCGGCGAACTACGGATGTCGGACTTCCTGTTGTGGCAGGCAACCCGATCCGACATCGAGTTCTGCGACCTGTACTGGCCCGCGTTCCGGGAGGTCGACCTGCTCCGGGCGCTGCGCACCTACGGGCGCCGGAGACTGGAACGATCCAGGTGATTATTTCGGGTGCTTCCGGTGCACTATGGAGGCATACCGACTGGTAAGGAACCGGAGGTTGCGATGTACGACGTCGTACTGCTCGTCGAACAGGAACTGTCCGAGCCCGACGCGAAACGCGTCGTCGAACTCCACCACGACATGCCTGAGCCGGTCACGTACCACGTGCTGGTGCCCTGCCACAACGCCGAGGCCGGTGTCGAGGCCTCGATCAGCGCGCTCGGTACCGCGGATCTCTACGGGCCCGGGCTCGTCGGCCAGCGTGAGGACCTCGCCGAGGCGCAGAAGGCGATCGACAGTGAGGCCAAGGGCTGCAGCGGCCGCAGCGTGCAACGGCTGCGCGACCTCGGGCAGAACGCCGAGGGCGGCATCTCACACGAGCGGCCGATCGAGGCCCTGGTGGCGACCGTGCGGCACGTCCAGGGCCGGGAGGTCATCATCCTGACCAGGCCGCACATCGTGGCGGAGTTCTTCCACCTGGACTGGACCACTTCGGCCCGCCGGCACCTCGGCGTACCGATCCTGCACCTGCTGGAGCACGACCCGGAGAAGACCGCCGCCACCTAATGGGACAGTAGGGCGGCGTAGGTGATGCCGCCGGCCAGACTCGCGATCAGCAACGACAGCGTGGTCCTGATCGCGCGCTCGCCGGTCTCACCGTAGTGCCGACCGTCCTCGGAGTGGTACGCCGCCTTGAAGCCGGCGTACCCCGCCGCGAGAACGAGTCCCAGCTTGATCATCAGACACCTGCCGCTGTGCCGGACACGGCTCCCGATTCCGCGAACTGCGTGTGGTACAGATCAGCGTACTCGCCACCGGCGGCGAGCAACTGGTCGTGCGTGCCGCGCTCCACGATGTTGCCGTGGTCAACCACCAGGATCTGGTCGGCGTTCCGCACCGTCGACAACCGGTGTGCGATCACCAGCGACGTCCGGCCCTCCAGCGCGGTGTCGAGCGCTCGCTGGACCGCGGCCTCGGACTCCGAGTCCAGGTGCGCGGTCGCCTCGTCGAGTACGACGATCTTCGGCGCCTTCAGCAACAATCGCGCGATCGCGAGTCGTTGCCGCTCGCCACCGGACAGCCGGTGCCCGCGGTCCCCGACAACCGTGTCCAGCCCGTCCGGCAGCGCGGAGACCAGCGCCCAGATCTGCGCTGCCTCGAGTGCCGCGATCATCTCGTCCTCGGTCGCGCCGGGCTTGGCGTACAGCAGGTTCGCCCGGATCGTGTCGTGGAACATGTGCGCGTCCTGTGTCACGTACCCGATCGTGTCGTGCAACGACTGCAGCGTCACGTCGCGGACGTCCTCCCCGCCGACCCGGACCGCTCCTCCCGTGACGTCGTACAGCCGGGCGACGAGGTTGGTGATCGTCGTCTTGCCGGCGCCTGACGGACCGACCAGGGCAACCATCTGACCGGCCTGTACGGCGAAGCTCACGTCCTCGAGCACCTGCGCCGACACGCGCTTGTCCAGCACGGCGACCGACTCCAGACTCGCGAGCGACACCTGCTCGGCGGTCGGGTACGAGAACGCGACGTGCTCGAACTCGACGCTCGCCGCGTTCTCCGGCAGGTCGCGCGCATCCGGCTTGTCCTTGATCATCGGCTCCAGGTCGAGCACCTCGAAGACCCGCTCGAAGGACACCAGCGCGGTCATCACGTCGACGCGGACGTTGGACAGCGCGGTCAGTGGCCCGTACAGCCGCCCGAGGAGGGCGACCAGAGCGAGTAGCGTCCCGACCGTCAATGTCTCGCGGACGGCCAGGTTGCCGCCCACGCCGTACACGAGGGCTGTCGCCAGCGCGGCGACGAGGGTGAGCGCGGTGAAGAACACCCGGCCGAGCATCGCGATCCGGATGCCCAGGTCACGGACGCGGCCGGCCCGCTCGCCGAAGGTCTCGCTCTCCTGCGCGGGGTGCCCGAACAGGGTGACGAGCAGGGCGCCGCCGACGCTGAACCGCTCGGTCATCGCGGTCGACATCTCGGCGTTCAGGTTCATCTGCTCGCGGGTCATCGCGGCCAGCCGGCGGCCGAGCACGCGCGCCGGGATCAGGAAGATCGGCAGCATCAGGATCGCGACCACGGTCAGCTGCCAGCTCAATGCGAGCATCGCGCCGACCACCAGGATCAGGCTGATGATGTTCGAGACCACCCCCGACAGCGTGGAGGTGAAGGCCTGCTGCGCGCCGATCACATCGTTGTTCAGCCGTGAGACCAGCGCGCCGGTCTGCGTCCGGGTGAAGAACGCCACCGGCATCCGCTGGACGTGCGCGAACACCTTCGTTCGCAGGTCGAAGATCAGCCCTTCACCGATCCGCGCCGAGAACCAGCGCTGCACCAGGCCGAGGATCGCCTCGAAGACCGCGAGCAGCGCGACCACCAGCGCGAGCGCGGTGACCAGGCCGGCGTTCCCCTTGGAGATCCCGTCGTCGACGATCTTCTTGAACAGCAGCGGCGACGCGATCACCAGGAACGCGGACACGATCACCAGCAGCAGGAACGCCGTGATCTGCCAGCGGAACGGCCGCGCGAACCGGACGATCCGGCGCAGCGTGCCCTTGGCCAGTTTCTGGCCGACCACGGACGAGTCCTGGCGCCGCCAGGCCATCGCGCCCATCCCGCCGCGCATCATCGGTGAAGACATTCAGCTCCCTCTCGTTACCCCGATCTTCTCAACATTCCCGGGACCAGGACGCTTCCCGCAACTTTTGGTTGCACATCCCGCGGTCCTGGTCTACAGTCATGAGCAACCAAAGGTTGCGAAAGGATGAGGGTCATGAGCAGGAGCATCGAGCGGGAGATTCGGATCGAGGCCACCCCGGACGTGGTGTACCAGGTAGTCAGCTCGCCGGAGCACCTGCGCGAGTGGTGGCCGGACGACGCCGACCTCGACGCCGTACCCGGGGCGACCGGATCGATCACGTTCCGGCAGGACGAGGGGGCGACGGTCGTGCCGGTCACCGTGATCGAGGCCGAGCCGCCGCACCGGTTCGCCTTCCGCTGGGACTACGACGGCGAGACCGCGACCCCGCAGAACTCGGTGCTCGTGACCTTCGACCTGGTTCCGGTCGACGGCGGCACGCTGCTCCGGTTCGCCGAGACCGGGTACGACGAGGCCGCCAAGTCCGACGCCGTACTCGAGGACCACACCAGCGGCTGGGACTACTTCCTCCCCCGCATCGCGCCGTACGTCGACCGGCTGGTGCACCGGCCGTGATCGACGACGAGATCTGGTCGGCGATCGGCGATCCCACCCGGCGGCGGATGCTCGACCTGCTGCTGGCGAACGGCGGGGGCACCGCGACCAGTCTCAGCGACCAGTTGCCGGTCACCCGGCAGGCGGTCGCGAAACACCTCGGCGTTCTCGACCGGGCCGGACTCGTGCACTCCACACCGTCCGGACGCGAACGCCGGTACACCGTGGACGAGGACCAACTCGCCCACGCGATCGACCAGCTGGCCGCCGTCGGTCAGACCTGGGACCGGCGACTGCAGCGGATCAAGCGGATCGCCGAGTCAATCCAACGACAGCAAGACTCCTGAAAGGAAGCATCCTATGTACGACATCCTGCACCGCGTCGGCGTCATCGCCTCCCCCGCGGACGTCTACGCGGCACTCACCACGATCGACGGCCTGGCCGGCTGGTGGACCGAGAACACCACCGGCGACCCCGAGGTCGACGGCGTGACGAAGTACCGCTTCGCCGCCGCGAACGACGAGGGCTTCGACATGAAAGTCCTCGAGACCAAGCCCGGCGAACTGGTCCGGTGGGAGGTGATCGACGGGCCGCCGGAGTGGATCGGTACGCACATCAGCTTCGAGCTCTCGCAGACCGATCAGTGGGCGATCGTGCTGTTCAAGCACGAGGGCTGGAAGGAGCCGGTCGAGTTCATGCACCACTGCAGCACCAAGTGGGCGACCTTCCTGCTGAGCCTGAAGAAGTACGTCGAGACCGGCAAGGGTGACCCGTCACCGAACGACGTGGTGATCGACAACTGGCCGTAGACGCCGCGACGAGCGCAATGAGGCGTGCGGCGGACCCCCTCCCCGGTGTCCGCCGCACGCCGGCCGTCAGTTGTAGCAGGGCTTGGCAAAGTTGGCGTAGACCCCCACGTACGGGGAGTCGGCGGAATAGCTCAGCGGTGCGGGGGTGGTGTAGATCGTCCGGTGTTCCTCGTCCCGGAACACCGCGTGGAGACCGCTGGACTGGTTGTTGATCCAGGAACCGAAGATGTATGGGATCGCATACTCCCGGCACTTGGACATGTAATGCATCGTGCCGCTGTAGTTCTTACCGGTGAAGGTGCACAGGCTCAGGTAGGGGCAGCGGTAGTAGGTGCCCCCGGTCACCGTCAGATCGCGGACCCGCGCCTCGCCGGGCAACGGAAGGATTGTCCCGCCGCCGTCCCACGCGACCTTGTTGGCGGCCACCTGCCGGCCGCCAGTGGCCGCGATCTCGCGATCGACGGCGTCCTGCAGCGTGCGGGCCTGCGCCGCGGACAGCCCCGCGGTCCGCGCCTGGTCGGCGAACAGCCCCTCTGATCCAACCGCGTGGGCTGGGCCGCCCGCGGCGTACGCCAGGCCCACGACCCCCATCAGCGTCGCCATGATCATGCACAGTGTTCGCATAGTTGAAGTTCTCTCTCGTCGGAGAAATGACGATCCGATCCTCACCGGGCAACGGCCCGGCGGTCCGCGGCTGGCGAGAACTCGCCACCGCTGGACCTGCCGCACCTGGCCGGGCATGATGCACCTCGATGCGTGCAAGTGACGAGACAGGGGCGTCGCACGACGCGCTGATCGCTGCGCTGGCCGATGCCTTCGACCGATCGGCGCACTGCACGCGTGCCGGATCCGCGCCGCCCAGCAGGCTCGTCAGGGGCTCACGGAGCTTCCTGTGGGACACCATCAGCCGGCTGCGCGCCCAGGCCAGGCACGAGATCCTGAGCCTCGACGACACCGCGTACCTGATCGCCCGCGGCGTACCGGACTCCATTCAGCAACGCGGTCCGGCCACTCTGCGGGACGCGTTGGACCGCGGCGTCGACGTCCGGCAGGTGACGTCGCGGGCCGGCCTGCTCGCCGATCGCGAGCTCGGCGCCATCGTGTACCGGGCCGGCGGCAAGGCGCGGGTGGTGCCCCGGATACCGACCAAACTGTCGGTTCTGGACCGGCGGGTCGTCGTCCGCGCCATCGACTCCACGGTTCTCGCCGACGGATTCCAGATCATGTATGACCCCGCGCTGGTCGCCAGACTCGTCGGGATCCATCGCGAGCTGTGGCAGACGGGAACCGAGCCGGAGACGGACGCGGACGACCTACCGCCGCATCTCAGGGCCCTGTTGCCCGCGCTCGCGTCCGGGCAGCCGGACAGCATCGCCGCCCGCTACCTGGGCATCTCGGCGCGCAGCTACAGCCGACGCGTCGGCGAACTCCTCACGAACCTGGGCGTCCAGACCCGGTTCCAGGCAGGTGCCGAGGCCGCCCGGCGAGGCTGGCTGTAACTCCCCGTCATCCCTGACCGAAGGCGGCCAGGAGTTCTTTCAGGCGGCGCTCCTGGGCTTCGCGTTCGGCCTTGAGCTGGTCGTCGTACGAGCGGTCCGCGGCACCGAGGAGCAATGCCTTGGTCTCGCGGATCGCTCCCGGCAACGGGCCGAGCAGCGCGTCGGTCAGGTCCTTGACCGTCGCCTCCAACTCCGCCTCGGGTACGACGATGTTCGCGAGGCCGAGCTCCTTCGCCTCGGGGGCCTCCACCCAGCGGGTCGTCGTACAGATCTCCAGCGCCCGGGAGTAACCGATGAGCTCGACCAGCGGCTTCGTGCCGCCGAGGTCCGGGACCAAACCGAGGGACGGCTCGCGCATGCTGAAGCGGGCGTCCGGCGTGACGACCCGCAGGTCGCACGCCAGGGCGAGCTGGAAGCCGGCGCCGACCGCGTGACCCTGGACCGCCGCGACGCTCACGATCTCCGGCCGCCGCAGCCAGGAGAAGCCGGACTGGAAGTGTGCGATCAGCTCAAGGACCTCGTCGGTCGGCTTGGCGCCCAGATTGAGCAGCGGCTCCTCACCCAGGTCGTTCTCTCCCATGATGAGCCGCCGGTCGAGTCCGGCCGAGAAGGACGGCCCCTCCCCCGACACCACGACCACGCGGACGTCGGACGGCAACGACGTACCGAAGTCCGCCAAGGCGCTCCACATCGCGGGCGTCTGGGCGTTGCGCACCTCGGGCCGATCCAGCACCACCCGGGCCACGGGCCCGTCCACACTCAGTCGCAGACCAGTCATGGGACGGATATTACTCAGAAGTAATCAGGCGAGCGAGACCAGGTCGGCGTACTCGTTGGTCCAGAGGTCCTCGACGCCGTCTGGGAGCAGGACGACGCGCTCCGGCTCGAGTGCCTCGACCGCGCCCTCGTCGTGCGTGACCAGGACGATGGCGCCGGCGTACGAGCGGATCGCGTTCAGCACCTCGGCGCGGGACGCGGGGTCCAGGTTGTTGGTCGGCTCGTCGAGCAGCAGCACGTTCGCCGCGGACACCACGAGCGTCGCGAGCGCGAGCCGGGTCTTCTCACCGCCGGACAGCACCCGGGCCGGCTTGTCCGCGTCGTCACCGGTGAACAGGAACGAGCCGAGGACGCTGCGGGCCTGGGTCTCGTTCAGGTCCGGGGCGGCGGACTTCATGTTCTCCAGCACCGTCCGGTTCACGTCCAGAGTCTCGTGCTCCTGGGCGTAGTACCCGAGCTTGAGGCCATGACCGTCGATGATCTCGCCGGTGTCGGCCTTCTCGATCCCGCCGAGGATCCGCAGCAGCGTGGTCTTCCCGGCACCGTTCAGACCGAGGACGACGACCCGCGAGCCCTTGTCGATCGCCAGGTCCACGTCGGTGAAGATCTCCAGCGAGCCGTACGACTTCGACAGCTCGCGGGCCATCAGCGGCGTCTTGCCGCACGGCGCCGGCGTCGGGAACGCGATCTTCGCGACCCGGTCGGCCTGGCGGGTCTCCTCCAGCGACGACATCAGCTGCTCGGCGCGCCGCAGCATCTGCTGCGCGGCGGTCGCCTTCGTCGCCTTCGCGCGCATCTTGTTCGCCTGGTCGACCAGTTGGCTGGCCTTCTTCTCCGCGTTCGCCCGCTCGCGCTTGCGGCGGCGCTCGTCAGTCTCGCGCTGGGTCAGGTACGCCTTCCAGCCGACGTTGTAGATGTCGATCTCGGCCCGGTTCGCGTCCAGGTGGAAGACCCGGGTGACGGTCTCCTCGAGCAGGTTCACGTCGTGGCTGATCATGATCACGCCACCGGCGTACGACTTCAGGAAGTCGCGCAGCCAGATGATCGAGTCGGCGTCCAGGTGGTTGGTCGGCTCGTCGAGCAGCAGCGTTTCGGCCTGCGCGAAGAGGATCCGGGCCAGCTCGACCCGGCGGCGCTGACCACCCGACAGCGTCGCGAGGGGCTGACCGAGGACGCGGTCCGGGAGGCCGAGGTTGGCCGCGATCCGCGCCGCTTCCGACTCGGCGGCGTACCCGCCGGCGGCGTGCAGGTCCGCCTCGGCGCGCTCGTACCGCCGCATGCCCTTCGCGCGGGTCTTCTCGTCCGCGCTGGCCATCGACTTCTCCGCGCTGCGCAGGCGCCGTACGACGTCGTCGAGGCCGCGGGCGGACAGGATCCGGTCCCGGGCGAGTACGTCGAGGTCGCCGGTGCGCGGGTCCTGCGGGAGATAGCCGATCTCGCCCGACGTCGACACCGAGCCGCTGGCCGGCAGGCCCTCACCGGCAAGAATCTTGGTCAGCGTGGTCTTACCGGCACCGTTGCGGCCGACCAGCCCGACCTTGTCGCCCGGACCGACCCGGAACGACGCGGGCGCGAGCAGCTGACGGGCACCGACGCGAACCTCGAGATTGGAAACAGTGATCATCGGGGGTCGCAGGCGTCCTCACACTCGGAAACGGGCTGAACAGGCGGTGTCACGGCACGCCGGAATCCCCGCTCTCAGCGTCTAGTGTATGTGCCGTGAAATTCAACCCGGATGCGGATCTCGACACCAGCGGTATCGAGGACACCCGCGGCAGTGGCGGCGGACGCGGCGGCGGCCTGCCGGGCGGGATGATCCCGGTCGGCGGCGGCATCGGCGGCATCATCTTGCTGGTCGTGATCCTGCTGCTCTCGGGCGGGCTGCCAGGCGGAGGTGGCAGCGACGAGCCCGCGACGCAGAACACCGCGGCCGGCAACCTGGGCTCCTGCAAGAAGGGCACCGACCTGCAGTCGAACTCGAACTGCCGGTTCGTCTTCTACCAGAACTCGATCGAGGGCTTCTGGGCGGCCGAGCTCCCCCGGCGCGGGAAGAAGTACACCCGCGCGGCGATGCGGGTCTTCGACGGCTCGGTGAACACCGGCTGCGGCCCGGCGACCAGCGCGGTCGGCCCGTTCTACTGCCCGCCGGACATGCGGGTGTACCTGGAGCTCGGGTTCTTCGACACCCTGCAGACGGACCTCGGCGCCCGGGGCGGCGAGTTCGCCGAGGCATATGTCATCGCGCACGAGTACGGGCACCACATCCAGAACCTGTACGGCATCCTCGACCGGATCAAGACCCGCAACGGCCCGACGTCCGACTCGGTCCGCTCCGAACTCCAGGCGGACTGCCTGGCCGGTATCTGGACCAACCACGCCACCACGGTCCCGGGGAAGAACGGCAAACCACTCATCACCGAGCTCAGCGAAGACGACATCGCCCGCGGCCTCGACGCGGCCGCCGCCGTCGGCGACGACCGCATCCAGCAGAAGACCCAGGGCCAAGTCAACCCCGAGAGCTTCAGCCACGGCACCGCCGAGCAACGCATGCGCTGGTTCAAGCGCGGCATGGACTCGGGCGACATGACCGCCTGCGACACCTGGTCCGCCAACCCCCTCTAACGCGCCAGCCGCGCACCCGCAGCGTTGCCCCCTCACCCGCAGCGTTGCCCCCTCAGATTCTCAGGGGGCAACCCTCCGACTCAGCCGGCAACCCTTCAACCCCGGGGCGCAACCCTCCAACTCGAGGGGTGCCCCGTCACCTCCAGAGTTGCCCCCTCAGATTCTCAAGGGGCAACCCTCCAACTCAGCCGGCAACCCTTCAACCCCGGGGCGCAACCCTCCAACTCGAGGGATGCCCCCTCACTCGCAGGGTTGCCCCCTCAGATTCTCGAGGGGCAACCCTCCAGCTCGGGGGATGCCCCTTGAGTTGGAGGGTTGTCGGGTAGGGGGTCAGGCGACCTGGGCGGGGCGGTGGTAGCCGGGGAGGAGTTCGTCGACCAGGGCGTCGGTTTCGGACTCGGGGCCGCGGGGGCCGCCGTGCTTCGTGAGGGCGGCGTACATCTGGGTGGCCACGTTGGTGACGTCCGACGTGGTGCCGAAGTGGGACGCCAGGCGGAGGGTGGCTCGCCAGAGTTCCTCCGAGGCCGGCGAGAAGCTCAGGCCGGTCTGGAGGGCCGTGCGGGCCAGGTTGCCGTCATTGTGGCTGAGGGACGCCTCGGCGAGCCGCAGCGCGGCGTCGACGACGGCCTCCGCCATCCGGCGCTCGATGCCGGACGCGGCGAGCCACGAGTACCGGCCCCCAGGCAGGTTCGACCACGCGGGCCCGTGGACCAGGCTGAGCGCTGTCGACAGCGCGCCGCGCGGGTCCTCCATCATCGACGCCTGCTTGGCGAGCGTCCGGAACACGTCCCAGTCGACCCGGACGACGCTGCGGTTCAGCATCCAGCGGCCCGACTCGTCGGCGTACATCGCGTCGACGCCGACCCAGCGGCGGGTGTGCTCCAGCGCGGAGTCCCGCAGTTCCTCGCTGATGCCCCGCGGCCAGATCGCACCGGCGAGCACGTTCGGGTGTACGCCGTAGTCCTGGCTGGCGAGGAACGCGATGATCTCTGTCGACAGCGCCACCCGGCCCTCGTCGATCGCGCCACGCGCGTCCACCTCGACCGGACCGAGCAGGTCGACCTCGACCGGCGCGGGCTGACTCAGGTCCGTCGCCGAGAACTCGTACGCCGGCATGTCCTGCTCGGACCGCCGCTTGTCCCGCGCATCGGTCTCGGCCGCGTCGAACAGCGCGACCAGATCCGCGAACTGCTCGGGGTTGACGCTGTGCGCGTCGACCTCGAGACCGAGCAGCCGGCAGACCGCCTGGTTCTTCTCGTCCACGACGAACCGCCACGGCGAGTTCAGCACGTCGCCGACCACGACCACCGCGATGCTGCGCTTGGTGTCCGCGGCCAGCCGGTTCAGCTGGTCCTGCTCCTCCGGGGACGGCGGCGCGGACACGAAGATGATCTCCGCACCCCACAGCGCCGCATCCGGATGCGTCATCCGCGCCTCGGCCACCGAGCCGATGTTCCGCCGCTGGCAGGCCTGGACCTGCGCCTCGGTACGCCGGGCCACCTCGCCCATCGCGTCGTCCAGGCGGACCCAGTAGCTCAACCGCGTCGGCGCCAGCGACGACAGGTCGTCGCCGAACCCGACCATGCTGATGTGCGCACCCTCCGACCACAGGTTGGTCGCCAGCTCGACGGCCAGCGAACCGACCACATCGCGGGACGCGTTGCCGACGCCGCCGAACGCGACGATCCCGTTCGCGGTGTCGAGGTCGATCAGCACGGTCGCGCCGTCCGCGTTCTGCCCGACCGTCACCAGCGTCGGGTACGGCGCCGGCGCGTTCACCTCGCCACTCGGACCGTACGCGCGGCGCAGCGTCCAGCGGGTGCCTTCGGCAATCGCCTGCCACGGCCCGGGCGGGGCGGGCTGCGCCTCGTACGGGTCGAGGACCAGCGTCAGCGCCCGCTCGGTCACCAGCGCTGCGACGACCTTCGGCATAGGGCGCCGCAACTGCGTCATGTCAGCACCGAGCTTGCGGAGCGAGTTGTCGACGAACTGCGCGGTCGGCACGTCCGAGGCAAGCCGCAGGCCGACCTCGGTCTGCCGGTGACCAGCAGCCTTCGGGCCCGGGCCTTGCGCCCAGCCGCGGCGCCGCTTCAGCGCCAGCGCCAGACCTGCCGCGAGCAGCGTCGCACCGAACCCGTAGATGCCCGCGTCCTTCAGGCTGAAGCCGCCCTCGTCGACCGCGACCGGCACCGGATCCGGCAGCTGGGTGCCGCCACCGACAGGCTCGCCGTGCTCGTTCTGGCCGGTACCCGGCGCGTGCGGCTCGACCGTCACGCGCGGCTCCCCCGGCTTGACGTTCTTCGCGCCCGGGTCGTTCGTCGCGCTGCCGATGACGACCGACGAACCGCGCTCGATGCTCTTCTCGGAGTACCGCCCCGGAGCAGTCGGCTTCGCCGCGGTCTTCGTCTCGGTCGTGGTCTTCGTGGAGGGCCGCGCGACGGTCCGGTTCTCGACGGTCGTCTTCGGGGTGACCGTGGTCTTCGTGGTGTGGTCTTCGATGCTGACCCGCACCGTGTGCACACCCGGACCCTTGGCGTCCCCCGGCAGCCGAACCTGCCAGCCCGGCAGGATCAGGTCCGGGTTGGTCAGCCGGCGCCCGTCGGGCTGCAGCTTGTTCTTGTTGAGGTCGTAGATCTCCTTGTACCGCCGTCCTTCGCCCAGGTACCGCTCCGCGATGTCCCAGAGGCAGTCGTAGTTCCGGCCCTGCGGCGGACGGACCTCGGTGTACTTGACGACCTGACCCTTGTGGTCGTGGTTCGTCCGGACTCCGGTGGTCGTCTTGCCCTGACCCGTGAGCACCTTGCTTGCCGGCTCGGTCTGGCGGAACTGCGACGCGGAAGTCTGTTCGTTGCCGTCCCGCGTGGTCACGGCGGTCGGCGCGGCCGGACCGCTGGTGGTCACCGCGCTCGCGACCGGCAGGCTGACGCCCGCCCCGGCGGCGATCAGTACGACGGTGCCGATCAGGCGCCGCGCCAGCGCCTGCGAGCCGCCGCCGAGTGGCACCCGTGGGGACAGCCCGTGCCCCTTGATCTCGGCGACCGCCTCCGCGATCAGGCAGATCACGAAGTGCAGCCAGGCGACCCAGATGAAGAACGCGATGATGCCGAGGACGGTCTCGATGCTCAGCTCGCTGAACAGTACGTCGCGGCTCGGGATCTTGTCCGGCCACGGCGTACCGAAGAACCGCAGCAGCACGTACGGCACCCCGCCGACTATCGCGAGAATCGCGAGCAGCGCGACGAACCCCTTCAGCCGGTCCGCACCCGGCGACCCCGACCCCCGCTGCGGCAACCGCGCCGCCCGCACCGGCTCATTCGTCCTTACCATCGCTCCTCCATACCCCCACCGTCAGCCACACCCTCGACTGCTGCACCACTGATCAGGTCATCCACCGATGGCCTCGACTTCCTGCACCGGCAGCCGCTGGACCGCCGACACGTCCGCCGTGCCGATCGAATGCCAACCGTCGGCGTCCTTGCCGACCCAGTAGGACACGTCCCACGTGATCGTCAGTTTCACCGTGTACATGCCGTCCGGCTGGCTGGCGCTGGACCGCGTATACGTGTGTTTGCACGTGTTGATCTGGTGAAAGGGATCTTGTGACTCGTCGTACCCGTCGGGTTCGTCAACGGGCGTCATCCCTGTCTTACAGGTGAACGGCGGCGTACCGTCCCCGGGATCGATCTTCAACTCGACGACCATGCCGCGCATCGTCAGGTTGTGTCCCGGGCTGTAATAGCTGCTCTGCGTACCGTCGAGTTCGTACGCCATCGAACTCTCGGCGGTGAGCGAGAAGAACGCCGGAATGTTCACCCGCGGCGTGAAGGTCGGCTTCACCACCAGCGCCGGCGGCGGGTAGTTCGTCTGGAAGTAGTACCAGAACGGCTCCATGTAGTCCGGGAACGGGCACTGGTTCTCCTCGGCCGGTCCGACCGGCACGTAAGCGCGCTCCAGGTGTGCTTCAGGGCCACCGTTGTAGGTGTCGAGCTTGTAGCCGGTGATAGTCACCCGGAGCACCCACTTCTTGCCGTCCGGGGCCTTCGGCAACCGGATCCCCTTCGGGATCGGGAAGTCCCGGCAGGGCACGAACGGCCGGCCGGCCAGTCTCGCCCGCCAGGTGGGCGGCGGGTTGTTGCCACCCATGTAGGCCGCGCCGGAACTGCAGTACGAGCCGAACCCGACAGAGTTCACATACATGCTGCAGACGCTGTTGCCGGTCTGGATGGTGTCGGCCGAGGCTGTTGTCGCGGGGCCGATCGTGAGTAATGCGAGAACTGCGCTCAGGACGAGCAGTGTGCGGCCTACTCGGTTGTGCATCCTCACTCCCCAGACTCGTCTTCCCGCAGATTATCTTCGGCCAGGGGCATCATGCCCGTTGCCGAGTGCCTCGTCACCTCTTCGCAACCTGAAATCTCTCGTTCCGATCTAGGCCGGATAGTGCACGCTCGCACAGTTCACGCCGGCCGCCGAGGCCAGCCGGTACGGCAGCCAGCCGATGCCCGACATCACCATCTCGATCACCTCGGGCGAGCCCTTCGGCGTCACGACCGTCCACCTCTTGCCCTTCGGATCCCAGTACTGCGTGGTCTGTGAGCGGCACGTCCGCACCGCGACCGTGGTGTCGCTGGTCTTCTGCACGCCGACGACGACCACGCTGCCCGGCGGGCGCATGACCCAGCCGTTGCGCTTGGCGTCCTGGATGCCCTCGGCCACGTCGGCGTAGAAGAACGCCGGAAACCGCTTCTTCAGGATCGTGTCGTCGCGCGACACGAGCGCCTGGAAGTAGAGCGGATACATCGTCACGAGGCCTTGGACGGCGGGGTTGGAGGCGTAGTTCCCGGCTTTGACGATCACCTGGCCTTTGGGGGCCGTCGTGGGCTTGGCGGTGGTGGCGGGCACGGTCGGCGCGCTGGTGGTTTTCGGTGGCGTGGGCGGGGTGTCCGCCGAGGTCGTCGTACCGGAGCCGCCGCCGACTGGCTGCGGGAGGCCGCCGTCGTTGGAGTTCTTACCGCAGGCGCTCAGCAGAGCTACGCCGATCAGCACGAGGGCCGGGAGGGCAATCCTACGCACGAAAAACAGTCCTCCAGGGGTCTAGCGCGTGCTCGTCGGCGCGCTCGAGGTGGGGCCTGACGGGCTGTCCGTCGGCGTGGTGGGTGACGACGGGTCCGGGCTGGGGGTCACGTTCGGCTTGCAGGTACGGGGGAACGGGAACGGCGACAGGGTCCAGGTCGGGGTAGGTGAGCCGACCGTCCAGGTCGGGCACGGAAGGTCGATAGTCGGCGGGTTCGCGATGGAGGTCGGTGCGCCGGGGCCCTGCGGGGTCGAGTTCACGACGATCGGGGGGATCGTCGGGCTGTCGTCGGCCTTGTCGACACCTTGTTCGGCGTGGGCTTCGCCGGTGCCGACGGCTTTGAGGGAGTTCTTGCCGATCAGGCCGAGGAAGGTGGTCTTGT
Source organism: Kribbella sp. NPDC004875 (assembly GCF_042873375.1). Classification (NCBI taxonomy): domain Bacteria; kingdom Bacillati; phylum Actinomycetota; class Actinomycetes; order Propionibacteriales; family Kribbellaceae; genus Kribbella; species Kribbella sp. NPDC004875. The sequence continues at coordinate 918,757 of NZ_JBIALI010000002.1, read as the reverse complement.
TGTTGATGTCGACCTGGATCGCGACCTCTTTGTCGGTCAGCGTGGTCGGGCCGCAGGACGTCACGGCCGGGTCGTTCGACTGCACCTGGCCGCAGAACGTGGAGATCGCGGCGGCGGCCTTAGTGGTGTCGATCTTCGCCTCGGCGACGTTGAGCTGGATCGCGGCGGCGCCGACGCGGGCGGCCTCCTGGGCGTAGCCGACCGCGCGGGAGCGGGCGCCGAGCTGGCGGCCGCCGTCGATCACCAGGCCGGCCAGGGTGAAGATCATCACCGCGAGGATCGCCACCGCCGGGCTCAACGCACCCCGGGCGAACAACCGGTGGTTGCCAGGCGCATCGATCCGCAAGAACTCCACAACCCGCGACCGCTGCCGCTCCGCGGCAGCTCCCGCGACGGTGGGATTGACGGGAGCCGCGGCGACGGAGTCGGCGGGGGCGGGTGGAGGGACGACAGATGCCACCGGCGCGGAAACCGCAGGCGCACCCGGGGCGGACTCCGCGGGGGCGGGTGGAGGGACGACAGATGCCACCGGCGCGGAAACCGCAGGCGCACCCGACGCGGACTCCGCGGGGGCGGGGTCAGGAGCCTTCACCGCGCACCCCCCGGTACGGGTCGAGGGAGGAGGTGAAGCGTTTGGTGATCTTCGTGTCGCCGCCGAGGCCGAGGAGGCCGAGGTCGCGGTAGTTGATCGTGCAGGTGACCTCGACCGACAGCGGCTGGCCGGCCACGAAGCCGGTGGTGATGGAGCCGGCCGCGGACTCCTTGCAGGACTTGACCCCCTGCGCCATCGTGCCGCTGACCGCCTGGTCGACGCGCGTCTGCGCCTCGGGCAACGAACGCGCCTGGCTGGCGCTCCGGGCACCGTCGCGGGCCGCGCTCTCCAGCAGCGACGAGGTCTGGAAGTACCGCCCGCAGGCGAGCAGGAACATGAACAGCGCGAGCAGCACCGGGGCAAGGATCACCATCTCCAGCGCCATCGTGCCGCACTGCTCACGGATCCCCAGCTTCCGCTTCATCCTCACACTCACTTGTCGGCTTGGAACTGTTCGATCGGGCCGGTGGCGGTCCGGGTCACCTTGAGCTTCAGGCCGGGCACCAGCGAGACGGTGTCACCGGTCACCGTGAACGAGACCATGCCTTCCGGGCTGTTGTACGACGGGAACGGGACGCTGGTGTTCTGCAGCGTCGTCCCGCCGAGCTGCTGCGCGTACGACTGGATGTCCGAACGGACCTTCTCCCCCACGGCCGTGGTGTAGACCGGCGGCTGCACGAGCCGCAGCCGGGACACGCCCTCCTGCGCCGCGTTCAGCGCGACGGAACGCCCGTACAGCCAGAGGGCGGTCTGGATGGAGACGAAGATCAACGCCAGGATCGCCGGGGCGAGGATCGCCAGCTCCAGCGTGCTGACTCCTCGCTCCGACCGTCTCCGCGCCGATCTTCGCGGCGTACGCCGCCGGGCCACGGTGGACGTCAGCCCTGGTCGATCTCGGCGGTGCGCTTGCTGATCACGCGCTTCACGACCACGCCGATCGCGAGAGCGGCGGCGACCAGGATCGCCGAGATGATCGCCCACTCGAGTGCGGAGGCGCCCAGGTCGGTCTGCCCCGCACGTGCACGGGCGCGCTGGGTCTGTGCCCGCGCCACCGCGTAGCCGGCCATGGCCCGCCAGAACATCAACTCCGAGATCATCCGCATGCCTTCCGAATCGTGAGGCCGAAGCAGGCCTCAGTATGCCGTGTCAGACGGACGATTCCGCCTTCTGGATCCCTTGCCCTGATCACCGTTCGGTCTAACTTCCCAGGATCGCCACACCGGCAGGGAAGGCCAGGAACAGAAAGAACGCCGCGATCATGACGAGCTGCGCGACCAGCATGGACTGAGAGCGCTCACCCGCCTTGCCTTCCACGTCGGCCAGCTCCTTGCGGCGCAGCGACGCCGCCCGGGCCAGCAGTGAGGCGCGGATCTTCGCGCCCTCGTCGCCCGCGAGCGCCAGCGCGGACGCCAGGTCGCGGAGTTCGTCGACGCCCAGGTCCTCGCCGAGCCGGGCCATCGCGTCCCACGGCGTGATGCCGATCAGCCGCGCGTTCGCCAGCGCCTGCCGGATCCGGGCCATCGCCCAGTGTTCACCGATGGTGGACGCGGTCATCAGGGCCTCTGGCAGACCGCGGCCGCCGGCCAGGTTCATCGCGACCAGGTCCAGGAACGACCCGACGACGTGGCGGAAGTCCCGCCGCCGCTTCTCGGCCTCCTGGCGCAGCGCAAGGTCCGGCAGGAAGAACGCCAGCGCCATGAACGCCAGCGTCACGATCGCCGGCGCCGCACCGGGCGCGGTGAGACCGATCGCGGAGAACAGGAACAGCACGATCGGGATGAAGATCAGCGCGCCGAGCGCGAAGAACACCTTGGTGGCGAGCATCGCGGCGAACGGCTGGTTCATCACCGCCAGGTCGCGGCGCAACTTGCCGAACGCCCAGCCGCGCGCGTTCGCCTCCATCTCGAGCCGCCGGCCCAGCGTCTCCCGGGCCCGGTCGACACCGCCCAGCACCCGTTCGCCCGCCGCGCTGGTCGTCGCGCCACCGGCGTACCCGCCGCGGCCCGCGTCGATGCGCGCGATCGTGGACAGCACGTTCGCCCGGGGCTTGATGAAGATCCGGACCGCGAAGTAGGCGCCGAGCCCGGCGATCCCACCGGTGAGGAAGGCCCACGTCATCCGCTCACCACCTCCATCCGCTCGTCGCCCGACCGGTTGACCCGCCGGTCGTGGTTGACGCCGATCAGGAATCGCTCCGGTACCTCGATCTTCGCGAGCCGCCGCAGCCAGAGCAGTCCGAGCGCGTACAGCCCGATCACGACCGCCAACACCACTTGCCCGATGAAGCTCGTGTACGGCTGCATGTACGTCGGGTTGAACAGCACCAGTCCCGCCGCCATCACCAGCGTGATCGCGACCACCACCTGCACACTGCGCCGGGTCGAGCGGCGTTCCGCGGCGACCTTCCGCCGTACGTCGAGTTCCTCGCGGGCCGAGTCGGCCAGCGCGCTGAGCACCTCGCGCAGACCCGGACCACGGAGCCGGGCGTTCAGCACCAGGGCCGCGACGATCAGGTCCGCGGAGGGGTCGTTCAGGTCGTCGGCGAACCGCATCAGGGCCGACGGCAACGGTTCACGGATCCGCAGCCGGTCGACCAGCAGGTTCAGGCCGGGCTTGATCGCCGGGGCCGCGTTCACCGCGGTCGCCGGGATCGCCTGCTCCAGACCGACCGCGCCGGCGATCGTGTCCCGCAGCGCCTCGGTCCAGGTGGCCAGCGCCTCCAGCCGGTCGATCGCGCGACGCTCCTCGCCGGTGCCCCCGAAGAAGCGGTCCGCCATCGCGGCCAGCAGGCCGAGCGCGACCGCCAGTACCAGCCAGCGGGTCACCACCAGCACGATCAGACCGACCGCGATCCCGACGCCGAGCCGGATCAGGTTCTTCCGGTTCTCGGCGCTGCGGTTGCGGAACAGTGACGGTGTCTCGTCCTTGCGCTCGGTGCCGCGGATCGCGACGATCAGCAGCAGTACCGCGCCGCCGACGACCGCGCCGCAGATCAGCGCCCCCAGAGTCCTGTCGTTCATCGCCTCACGCCCAGGTCCCGTGCACGAGCGGCTGGTACCCGAAGTGCTCGAGCTCGTCCATGCACGCGATCGGCGCGTGCGCCGCGGCATGCCCGTCCGGTCCGGGGGCGAACACCTCGCCGGACAGCACCCGGCCGTCCCATCCGGTGACCTCGCGGATGCTCTCGACGTACCGGCTGAGGCCGCCGCCGTGCTGGTAGTCGTTGTGCTTGCGGATGAACACGACGAAGTCGAGCGCACCCGCGATCAGCATCTGGGTGGCGTCCATCGGCAGCCGCTCCAACGACTGGATGGCATAGGTGCTGATCCGGTTGAACACCTCCATCGAGCTGTTCGAGTGGATCGTCGACAGCGAGCCGTCGTTGCCCTGGCTCATCGCGTTCAGCATCGTCACGATCTCGTCACCGAGTACCTCACCGACGATCACCCGGCTCGGGTTCATCCGGAGCGAGCGGCGGACCAGGTCGGCCATCGTGACCTCGCCGACGCCTTCGGAGTTCGGCAGCCGCTCCTCGAACGCGACCACGTTCGGGTGCAGGTCCTTGAACTCGCCGAGCCCCAGCTCCAGCGAGCGCTCGACCGTGATCAGCCGCTCGTGCGGCTGGATCTCGTTGGCCAGCGCCCGCAGCAGGGTGGTCTTCCCGGAGTTCGTCGCGCCCGCGATCATGATGTTCTTCCGGGCCGCGACCGCCGCCCGCAGGAACGAGCCGACGTCGTCGGAGATGGTGCCGTTGGCCACCAGGTCGCGGAGGAAGACCTTGCCCAATCGGGCACGCCGGATCGAGACCGCCGGCCGCGAGGTCACGCCCATCACCGCGGACAACCGCGAGCCGTCCGGCAGCCGCAGGTCGAGCTGCGGGTTGGCCGAGTCGAACGGGCGGCTGGTCAGACCGGCGTGCGCGGCCAGTACCTGGATCAGCTCGACGAGTTCGTCATCGCTCTCGGCGACCGGGCCGGGGGTCTCCTCGCGACCGTCGCCGTACTGCACGAAGACCTGGTCGCAGCCGTTGATGTCGATGTTCTCGACCTCGGGATCGTCGATCAGCGGCTGCAGCCGGCCGACACCGAACAGCGCCGAGTGGATCGCGCCGGCGATCTGCGCGTCGTCGTCCGGGGTCGGCGGCGTCCGGCCCTCGGCCAGCTCGTACCGCGCGTGGTCCTCGAGCACCTGCACGATCAGCGACCGCGCGTACTCCCGCTCGTCCTCCGCGCTCATCGGAGGTACGCCGTTCACCTGGTCGCGCCGGCGCTGCTCGTTCAGCCGCTCGGCGACCTGGACGCGCAGCTTGCGGACCAGCTCCTGGTCCGCGCTCACCGGTAATCACCTGGCGGGAACGCCGCGTTGGCCATGTCGAAGTCCTGCGGCGGCGGGCTGGCGACCAGGGACGCCATCTCCGCGGTGATGTCGGTCGCCGTCCGGATCAGCGGCGTCTTGTCGAGCCGGCCGTGACCACGCCCGTCGAAGAACGCCGCACCGGCCGGGTCGTAGGCCAGGTGCCACCGGTGCCGCACCGGCACGGACATCGCGTCCAGCACGGTCCACACCTGCTTGACGCCGTCCCGGCGCTTCGGGTCGGCCACCACGACCACACCGAGCTGCGCGTCGACGTGGTGCACCAGTGTGGACAGCCGCTCCCGCAGATGCGCGACGGACGAGCCGGTCGCCGTACACACGAGGACGACGAGGCGTGCGGACTGGATGACCGGCAGCTGCGGCGACGACGCACCGATGCGCCCGCAGTCGGCCAGTACGTCGCCGTTGTGCATCTGGTTGAACGAGATGCCGAGCGGATGCCACAGACCGCCCATGCCACCCACCTGCTCGGGCGAACGAACACCGAGCAGTACGTCGAGTCCGCCGTCCAACTGCTGACTGTGCGCGTGGATCACCTCGTCGCCGAGACCCTTGCGGCTCGCGGCGGCCAGACTGACCAGCCCGCGGTCGGAGTTGAGCGCCGCGCCACCCGGACCGGTCATCCGGATCGCGACATCGCTACCGGCCGGGTCGCACTCGGCCAGCAGCACCTGCCGCGGCCAGAGGGCACCGAACACGAGGCTGGCCGTCGTCACTCCCGGCGAGCCCTTCGCGCTCGCCAACGCCACCAGTGCCATCAACGCCCTCCGGAGTTCCGGGAGACCTCGGGCTTGGTGGCCGGGGACAGCTTCGCCAGCATCAGCGACTTGGACGCCGCGGCCGCACCGACCAGCGTGACCTTGTCGTCCGGGATCAGGATCGTCACGTTCAGCGAGCTGTTGGCGCTGGTCTTGGAGTCCGTGATCGCGCCCGCGCTCGAGGTCACCTCGGCCGCCGTGACCAGTGTCGACGCACCGCCCTCCTGGTTGGCGGTGGGGACCCGGATCACCGACACGATGTCCCCCACGTTCAGCCCGTCCGACGGCGCGCGACCGGCCTCCAGGCTGACACCCACCAGCGCACCGCCGGTCGGGACCGGCGGGTTGGAGTCGCTGGTGAAGTTCTTCGGGGTGACGAACTGGTCCTTGTAGAGCCAGGTCGTCGTGTAGTGACCGATGTACTTGTCGGCCTCCGACCACGGGATCAGACCACCGGTCGCCCCGGCGAGGTCGCCGCGGGACAGGTCTTTGCGCTCGAGCTTGTGCCCGGGTTCGAGGTCACCGGAGACCGCGACGAAGTCCGAGCGGCTGCCACTGTTCAGCGCGATCAGCGCGGAGCCGGCGGCGCCGAGGAGGATCAGGATCACTGCGAGCGCGGCGAGCGCGGGGCGCCGTTCCCGGCTGCTGGGGAGGCGGGCCTGGCCACCACCCGTCGATCGGCCCGCTGCCCGGGACCCTTGGGACGAAGTACGCGTGGAGGACGAGAGACTCACCCGCATACCGTAATGGCAGCGTAGGACCACACGTGGCGGCAGGCCGGTGCCGTTACCTGGCCGCGACCCGCTTGCGTTCCAGGGTGGTCAGCAGCTCGTTGAAGGCGCCCGGACCCCCGTACAACTGGTCTAGATAGGTGTACAGCGCACGGAGTGCGTAGCCGACCTGCTGCTGCCATCCGCTCTGTGCCTCCAGCCAGGTTGTCAGGGCCCGTCCGTCCACCAAAGTGACCGCCGCGTTCACCGGCTGGACCAGCCGCTCGCCGCGCGGATCGGGCACCGGCTGATTCCCCCGGACCTCACGTACGGCGTCCGCCAGCGCGGTCCGCTCGGCCCCGGTGAAGACGTAGTCGAACCCGATCCCGCCGTGGATCTGATCCAGATAGGTACAGAGCGCGAGGAACAGCTCCACACCGTCGTACTCCGGTCCGTCGTTCGCGACATGCCGTAACCGCGCGACCATGCTGCGCGCTTCGGAGACACTCCACTGTGAGGAACCGAGCCGGTCGACCATGGCGTCGATCCTAGGGGCCACTCGGGCGTAAATCGTTAACAGTTCGCGTGCTTCGAGTAGCTGGCGAGTAACCATTTGTTTGCTAGATTCCAGAATTAGTAGGACGTCCTGGTGACAACTGGTGATCACCTGGACACACGGGAGGGGGCTGAGTCGCTTGGTCACACCCACGTCGCCGCCCACCGCGGCCGACCGTGCCCGCTGGGCCGCCGGTGCCGCGTTGGGGATCTTGCACCCGCAGGCGATTCCGCTGCGGGACGGCCGGGTCTGGTTGAACCGGCACGACGACGTACTGGCGGCGCGGGTACTGCGCTCGCTCGAGGAGCTGCTCGCCCGCCGGGCCGCGGACCACGTGTCCAACGACCGGCTGCTCGCCGAGGCGGTCGGGGTCCTCGGGGCCGAGATCGCGCGGGCGCGCGACGAGTCACCGGCCCGGGGCGCGACCGACGCGCTCGACCGGTTCCTGCGCGGACCGGGACTGGACCAATCCCGCCGTACCGAGGGCGAAGCGATGCTGCGGGTCGCGCTCAGCGCCGGCGCGGCGGACGACCCCGAAGCAGCCGCCCGGCTGCAGCGCCTGGCCGGCGAGGATCGGCCGGTCCCACCGTCCGAGATCCTGACGGCGTCGGCGACGATCAGCCGGGACGCGCAGCTGGTCGGGCTGAGTCCACCGCCACCGCAGCGCGCCGGACGGCATCGACCTCAGGTCGGTAACAACCACCGGAGAGCGCGAGGGTACGGACGGAGGTTGTGGACCTCGCAGATCCGCGGCACGGGCCTGGTGACCGGTGCCGAGGGACGAACAGAGTCCTCTCCCCCGCTGGACGAGGCGCGCGCACTCCGCGGGTTGCTGGCGCTGAACCAGGTCGACCTGTCCGGGTCATTGACCGATGCGCCGGACGTCGACTTCCAGAACAACCAGGCGGTCCTGCGGACGACCGCGACCGCCGTACCGCAGCACGTCCAGGTCGAGATCGGCCAGACCACGCTCGGCGCGATGGGCCAGGGCATCATCCGGTCCGGTACGGCGTCCGACCCGCACATCCTGCGGATCTCCTCGCAGGTCGCGGACGCGCAGCTCCGGCACGTCTGGACGCATCAGCTGGCCCAGATGACACAGGAGATCGCGGCCGCCGAGGCGGGCCGCCCGCGCGGCATCCTCGGCAGGCTCCGCTCCGCGTTCGGACACGAGCGCCGCGACCGCCGGCTGCAGGCCGACCACGCTGCCTACCAGGTGCTGGTCCGGGACTGGCACGACGCCCGCACCGAGACCCTCGCCTTCGGCCGGCCGAGTGGCCCGCGCAGCGTCGCGGACCTCGAGCGCGACCTGACCGGCCTGGCCCGGACGATCCGCAGGCACGGCGGCTCCGAGCCGGCCCTCCCGTGGACCGCCGAGGCGATCGTCAGCCCGGAAGCGGCCGCGTTCGGTATCGCCGCCGCCCGCGCCGAGGCCGAGGCCAAGCCGGCCCGCGGGACCAACGCCCACCTGCGCGCCCAGGTCGTCGCCCAGATCGAGTCTCTCGAGTCCACGGTCGCGGAGCTCGAGGACCAGTCCGACACCAAGAACGACACGGCCGAAGACGCCAAGAAGCAGGCCGACAAGCTCGACGAGGCGGCCGATGCCGAGGAGCAGCAGCTCGACATCGGTGCCGCCGAGCGCGCCCGGGTGCTGCGCAAGACGGCCTCCGGGCTGCGGCACAAGGCCGAGCGGCACACCGAGATCCGCGACGGGTACGGCGTGGCGGCAGTCGAGGCCCAGCTGGCCCTGGAGAGCTACCGGTCGCTGCTGAGCGACATCGACGGCGGCGCCCCGCAGTCCCAGATCGTGGCGCAGGCAGCAGCGGCCGAGCACCAGGTCGGGCTGTTCCAGACCAGTCGCGACGCGGCGCTGCCGGCCAAGGACTTCCTGCGGACCGGCGTGCCCGAGGGCGAGCCGGTCAAGCTGCCGGTCGACCGGATCAACCAGGCGCTGGCCGCGCACCGGATCAAGGGCAAGCTGCCGACCCGCGGCCCCCAGCCACTGCCGAGCGCGGAGTACCGCCGGTTGCTGGCCGAGGACGGCATGGTGTTCTCGATCCCGGGCAGCCCGGACGACCCGCTGTCGAAGATGCCGCAGGTGCGGCTGCGGATGCGGCCGCGCAACATCCGCGAGCTCACCACCCGCGACTTCGAGCTGGCCGAGCAGATGTCCGGCACGCTCGGCGAGGGTGGCATGAGCATCGCCACCACGAACACCCACTCGACGAGTCAGACCGTCGGAGTGAACCTGGGGCCGGTCCTCGCACTGGCCGCTCCGGGTACGCCGGTGCACGCCGCCGCGCAGCTCATCTCGCCCAAGGTCGAGGTGACCCGCGGTCGCACGCTGGCCGAGACCGGTGGCGCCACGGCGCACTACCAGTCCGGCTGGGTCGACGTGATGCGCGGCGAGTCCCTGCTGTACGAGTGGGACGGCGTCCTCGAGATCGAGGTGCGCAGCTCCCCCACCGAGCCGTGGTCGCCGGTCGAGACCGTCGATCTCGAGCGGCAGCAGACCTGGGTGTCGAGCGCGTACACCGTGAAGCCCCCGGCGGAGACGGTCTCGCTGGCCGAGCTCGGGTACGGCGATCAGGTCACGGGAGTGTTCCCACGGCACACGGTCACCAGCTTCACCGGTCTGCAAGGCGTCACCGACCGCTTGGTCGCGCGCGCCCAGCAGCAGTACGGCGACCTGGACCAGGTCGCCTACGGGCATATCGCCGGCCTGATCGAGAACGACTCGCACCGGTTGCTCCGCGAAATGACCCAGCCGGGCGGCATCACCCGGCGGTTCACCAACGGCGACAACTCGGAGTACGAGCTCACCTGGGAACTCGAGCCCGTCTGGGGTACGGCGGAACTCGTCGGCGAGTCCAGCGCTGAGATGTGGCAGGAGGAGGTGCTCGTCGATTTCGGCGGCATCAACGCCGGCCAGATCTACGGCACCTCCCTGACCGGCAGCGGTTCGATCGGCTTCCCGGGCGTCCCGGACCCGGGGCACCTCGCAGCCGGTGCGAATGCGCTGAACGACGTCGCCGGGTCAGGTGTGAACCTCGGGCCGCGGGTGTCCGCCGGGCGCAACGTGTCCCGCCAGGGCGGCCAGACCACCAGCATGACCACGATCGTCCCGAGCGTGCAGCGCAACGAGGGCCCGACCCAGGGTGTGCTGCTCGGCTTCCGGGCGAAGGCGACGTTGCACAAGGTCGGCGACAAGCGGCCGCCGATCGTCGAGCGGGACCTGGTCCAGGGCCTGCTGCGGATCCCGGAGAACGACCTGCTCCGGGCCGGTGGCCGCGCGGACAAGAACGCCGTACAGCGGGAATCCGACGGCAGCGTCAAGCTGCACAAGGGCCGGGTACTGCTGCGTGGCGACCCGGAACCGTCAACGGTTCCGCACCACGCACCGCCGTGGATGGGCAACGGCAAGTACCAGCTGCGCGGCACCGGCCGGGGAATGCCGCAGAACCTGCAGGGTGCCGAGGAGACCCGCGACCAGGCGTTGGCCGGGCTGCGTGAACTCGGCCTGGTTCCGCGCCCCGGCGAGCGCAGTACGCCGTGGCAGCGGGCCAACTGGGAGCGCATCCAGCAGCAGATCAACGCACCACGGATGGAGGCCGGCTTCAACCAGGCCGCGCAGGGCGGTCTGATCGTCGTCCTGGAGGACCGTGGGCTCGCCGGTGCGCCGCGCTGGCGGCCGTTCCGGTTGTCGGCCACGCCGGACTACGACGAGCGGTCCGAGTCGTACGACGTCGAGGATCTCGGGACGAGTACGAGCGAGAGCGCCGTACTGCTGGGGATCAGCTCGCGGGCCACCCAGCGCACCATCGGACGGTCCAAGTCGCTTCCCCTCTCGGCCGGTGTCGAGGCCAAGCACGGCCCGGAGAAGGGCGTCCGGGGCTGGATGGCGAAGGTCGCCGTGAAGTTCAGCCGGAACGCCGCCGGCCGGAGTACGACGTACACCGCCGGAGAGCGGCTCAACCGGGTCGGCCTGGGTGAGAGCACCGAGCCGATCCACCACCTCCGGAAGAAGGTCCGGTTCACGTTCGCGGAGATCACCAACCGCGGCGACGGCCCGCTGCTGGCGGACGTCCGCGGCAGCGTCGACGTCGGGTACCCGAGCTCGCTGACCACAGCCGCGGCGCCGGTGTTCGAGAAGAACCCGAAGCCGCCGCACCCGTCGGCCGTCGAGCAGGCGGTGCCGTTCGCGGTCGACGCCGGGAACGCGGCGGACGAGCTCTGTGCCGCGATCCCCGCGATCCGTGCGGACTCGACCGCGGCGCTGCACGAGGCGCTGTCGCCGAACAGCCTGATGGCGAACCGCGAGTGGATGAACGGGAGCTACCGGCTGCCGTTCACCGTGGTCCAGGCGCCGGGCAACCCGCTGCACGCGCTCACCGACGGCACGATCCTCCCGCAGGAGTACGAGATCGTGATCCGCGGCGAGCCGATCAGCCTGACGCACGTCGCGATGACGCAGGACAACACCGTCGACATCAACTTCACGATGACCGACGTGGGCTACACCTCCGGGACGTCGAAGTCCGGCGGTTTCAGCGTGGAGGCGGGCGGCGGATCGGTCGCTGCCGACGGTGCCACGCAGTCCGGTGGCCTCTCGGGCGGCCGGACCGGCGGTACGTCGCAGTCGACCACGGTCAGCGAGACGTCCGGCGAAGAGCGGCTGCTGATCAACCCCGGCACGCACCACGAGTTCCTCGAACGGTACCGGATGTACGCCGACATCGTGCACAACGGGAAGGTCGTCAGGACCGTCGCGCTGCCCGAGGCGATGGCCGAGAAGTCGATGGCCGAGCGGCGGGCTCTGGAGCTCTACGCGAGCGGGAAGCTGGACCTGCCGCTCTGGGTCACCACAGACGTCGCCGAGCGGTACCTGAACGACCGGACGACGATGGACGCGGACGTCGCGCTCGGTTTCGTGCACCGGTACCGGCAGGACAAAGCCGGTGTCGACACCGGCCTCGCGGCCACTCACACGCCGGAGCGGTTCGCGGCCAAGCTGAACGAGCAGACCGGTGCCCAGCCTGCGCCGGGCCTGGGGGCGGACGAACAACTGACGGCGGCCATGCAGGCGGCCGACGTACTCGCCCAGCAGGCCCGCGTGATGCACACCTCCCCGGTGTACGACGGGAGCCTCGGCGCCGGCGAGGTCGAGTCGGTGCGGCTCGAGAGCGACCCGGACCAGCTGGTCGACCTCACCGTGCTGGCCGGGCCGCAGATCGACGAGATCGCCCCCGGCCTGCGTGACGCCAGCAAGCAGCTCCAGCACGCGCTGGAAACCCGCCTCACCAAGGACAGCTACCAAGGCCACCTCGAGGACATGCTCAGCCCGGCCGGCGCCGAGCTCGCGATCGAGGTACCGCTGCCGGGGCAGCAGCGGCCCGACGTGCTGTTCGTCAAGGTGTGGGCACGCTTCGAGGGCGACATCACGGTCAAGTCCGTCCCGACCGACGAGCACGGCAACATCCTCAAGGACGCCGACGGCAAGGAGCGGATCCCGACGGTGAAGGCCGTCGGCGCCAAGCAGGACTACGACTACGAGCAGATCGACCAGACCGCCAACCGCACCGTGGCGATCACCGGCGGCGTCAGCGGCGGTACGCCGACCGCGCTAGGCGACGGCTCGGGTGGACTGTCGACGGACCTGACCACGACGAACACCTCCGCCGACAGTACGCAGAACACGAACATCCGGCGGCTGGTCCACGGCAAGAAGACCATGGCCGAGCGGACGATCGTGTTCACCACCGAGGTGGTGCGTGTCCACAAAGCCGGCGCGGCGGCGATGGCCAGCGCCCGCTGGCAGCTCGGCCGGATCGACCCCGCCGACATCACCAGCAGGTCGTCGCGCCGCGAGGTGCGCGCGGTGCTCCGGACGACGATCCCGACCGACGAACTGAAGGACGGTCCGCGACCCGCGGAGAAGGCGCAGGCGCTCGAGGAGCGGGCCGAGCACCGCGGGATCCAGCTGCCCGAGGGCGCGAGCGTCCTGCGGTACGTGTCGCACGGCCAGGGTGCGAAGCGGCAGGACGAGCTGTACGACAACCTGACCGCGTACCTGCGGCGGCCCGACGTGCTCGGCCGGGCCGGAATGGCGGAGTACCGGCACGTCGTCCGGCCGATGCTGAAGGCGAGCGCGGTGAAGGCCAAGGTCGGGCGGCTGCTCGACGGCGGCATCGACCTCCCCCCGCTGGCCAAACCCGGCAACGGGAAGACCATGATCAGCGTCAACGTCACCGCCAGACCGGTCGGCTGGGAGCTGACCGGTGATCAGATGGAGGGCCAGCAGGGACACGTCTGGCGGCGCCAGAAGGTGCCCCGCACCGGCTCGACCAGGAACCGGCGTACCCCGCTCACGGTGGACGGCGGGATCGCCGCGGTCAGCGGTTCGATGGGTGAGCAGGTCAAGGAGGGCGTCAGCGAAGGCAAGGGCACCCGGTTCGAGCTCAGCCGGTTCGCCGACGGCCAGCTGGTGACCGTCCGGATCCCGATCCAGTACGACGCCACGATCCGGACCACCACCGACAACGGTCGTGGCGAACCGGTCACCAGGAAGACCGACCACGTGCAGGGCCTCGCCTCCGGCCAGCTGTACGTCCGGATGCTGCGGCACCAGTTCCTCGAGGGTCTGCGGCAGATGGAGGCCGGCGCCTCGCTCGACAGCGTGCTCGCGAGCACCCGGCTGCAGGCCGTGCCGGAGAAGCTCGGCCGGCCGGACATCACCACGACCGAGTACCGGCAGGGGCAGTCCGGGCGCGTCTACCAGCCGTACCGTCCGCTCCTGGACGCGATCGACCGGGCGCGGACCACCGGGAAGCCGGTCGTGCTGAAGGTCCGGGAGGACGACGGCACGGAGCGCCTGTACCAGGCGCTTCCGGGTGATCGCAGCAAGGGCACGCCGCCGATGTTGCTCGGGGTGAACGACGGTGGATTCGCGTCCGCGTTCGCGACGCTGCACCCGACCGTGGTGCAGATGGCCGAGGGGCGCGTCGACCTGCGGCGGCTCTACAACACGTCGGCGCCCGAAGGCAGTTTCAACGCCAAGGTGTCCGCCGAGCTCGAGCAGGCCGGCGTACCCCGGGACGTGCTGAAGGCGCTGGACTACACGACGGCCGCGCGGACCCTGGCGCCGCCGCCCGAGCACCGCGCCAGACCGTCGACCGGTGGCGCGGGCCGGACGATTACACCGAGCAGCCACGGCCCGACGCTGGCCGGGCCGTGAGCGCGATGACGAACCGAGGAAGGCGAGAGGGGCGGTATGGCATTCGCGGTGGCGCGGACCCGGGACGAGGCACAGCTGTACCTCGAGCTGCATCCCTGCCCGGATTGCGGGGAGACCGACGCGCCGTGGGAGCAGGCGCTGGTCGAGATCGAGGGTGAGCTCGCCAGCAGCTGGTTCGCCGTCTGCCCTGGTTGCGCCGCGGAGCGCGAGTACCTGTTCGGCCTGCCGGCCCGCGAGACACCGGCACAGGGCTGGCCGACGTTCGGGGGCCCGGAGCCGTCGGAGGTGCTGGACGCCGGGCAGTGGCTCGACGTGGCCGACCGCGCCTCCGCCGACGTCCCGACGGATCCCGCCGAGGCGGGTAAGGTGCTGGCCGTCGCGCAGGCCGCCGTCACCGAGGTGATCAAGTTCGTGCCGGCCGGTGCGGACGCCGTACCGGCCGACGAGTTCTGGACGCCGGAGGGGCTGGCGGTCCGCGAGGTGGATCCGGGACGGTTCCGGCTCGAGCGGTTGCTGATCGCCCGGGACCTGTACGGCCGGCTGGGTCGTGAGATCTAGCGGGATATCTAGGGACACAGGAGCGAGACAAAGCATGCTGACCGCGAGGACCCTGACCGAGGCACAGGTGTACGTGAGTCTGGTGACCGCAGCGGACCCGAACGTGCCCTCGGTGCCCCCGGCGGGCCCCCAGCCGGGGGTCAACGTGGCCGAAGGCCCGGAAGCCTGGGTGTACACGACGCCGGCCGGGGACATCAGCATCCCGTACGCCTCTGAGCGCTCGGCGACCCTGATCGGTGCGCGGTTCGGCCTCGGCCGCTCGCAGCTGATCGACGCGGCGCAGTGGGCGATGGTCGCGCGCTCGTTCGCCCGGAAGGCGCTGGAGGCCGACATGGCCTACACCGGCGCGGCCGACCAGGACCGCACCGCGGTCGAGCTGAACTGGGAGTTCGCCGCCGACGCGATCTCCGAGGCGATCAAGTTCCTGCCCGACGACGCCGACGAGGTGCCGGACACCGAGATCTGGTCCGAGTACGGCGCTCAGGCGAAGGCGAACGACCCGCATCTGGTGCACCGCGCCAAGCTGCAGGACGACCTTGAGTACTACCGCGGCACGCTCGAGGACTTCCGCGCGTTGTACAGCGATTCATGATGTGACAAAGCCCACCGGCAATTGTTAACTCCTTCGGTGGGATATCTATCTACCAATTGAACAGAAGGTTGCTAATCTCCCGATCCAGAGCATCCGGTGACAGACGGTGAGTCCCGGCGTCCGGAACGGGGAGATCTGCGGTGACGTCTGCGGTGAGCACGGAGGGCAGCCCGCAGTCCCGCGCGCGCCGCGCCCTCGGGCTCGCGTTCGGCGTCGTGGCTCCCGATGCGCTCGCTCTCCGGGACGGCACCGTCCGGCTGCGGGACTCGCGCGAGCGACTGGCGCGGAAGGCTTTGCGTCGGCTCGAACGGCGGCTGGCCCGGCGGGCCGCCGATGTCAGCGACGACCGGTTGCTGGCCGAGGCGGTGGCGTTCGTCGGCGCCGAGCTCGACAGGAACCGCGGTGGGGCGCCGGCCGATGGTGCGACCGCAGCGCTCGACTCGTTGCTCGATCTGCCGGGTCTGCCCGCGGAGCAGGAGTCCGAGGCTCGGGCGCTGTTGCAGGACGTGCTGGACGGCAACCGGCTGGACACCGAGGCCGATCTCCGGCGACTGGCCACCGCACGCGCTCCCCAGGACGGGCTCGGCCGGCCCTTCGCAGCAGATCTCGTCCGCTCCGCAACCTCCCTGAACCGCGACATCGAGCAACTCTCGCGGACCACACCGCCAACGCTCCGCCCAACCGACCGCCCCCGACGCCCGGTCGGCGACCTCCACCGACCCGCCGGCCCCGGTACCAACACCCCAAAGGTCGAAGGGTCGAGTCGTGGGTTCTTCGGGTGGGTTCGGGCGTTGGTCAGCGACACTCGGGCGGCGGCGGGGCGGTATCGCGCGGAGCGGGATCGGCGGGCGGAAGCGCAGTACGAGGAGTTTCGGCAGCTGAGTGCCGAGTGGCGTGAGACGCAGGCGGGTGCCGGCGTACGGCCGCGTGGCGACATCGAGCGGGACCTGACGAACCTGTCGCAGACGATCCGCAGCGGTGGGCACCCGGCGCCGAGCGTCCCGTGGGACGGGGTGCAGGTCGTCGCACCGGATCGCACGCAGGAATCGGCGATCACGCCCGCGGAACGCTTCCAGGCACGGGTACGCCGTCAGGTCCGCGATCTCGAGACGGCAGCCGCTGACCACGAGCACCGCGCCGAGGTGCGGACAGCGAGCGCCGAGGCGGCGCGTCGGCAAGCTGCCGCGTTGTACGCACAGGCCGACGAGCAGGCCGAGGCCAAGGACGCCTCCTCCGGCGAGCGCGCCCGCCGGCTCCGGGTCCGCGCCGTCGCCCGGCTCCGAGTCGCCGACCGGCACGTCCAGATCGCCACTTCCTGCACGGCCGCTGCCGAGCAGGCCCGCACCGCCGCCGACGCGAACCGAGCCCTGCTCGCAGCCACGACGGCCGCAGGCACGACGCCCGAGGGCACCGCGATCGCAGCCGAGGCTGTGGAGGAGGTGCGGGCGTACGAGCGGGCGAGTGCGGCGACGTTGCCGGCTGTGGATGTGCAGCACAATGGCCTGCCCTCCGGTCGGCTCCCCCACCTGACCAAGCTCAGCGAGGAGCTGAACGCGGCGCTCGCCGAGCGCGGCTCGACGTACCGCTTCACGCCGGACTTTCTGCACCGCACCCTGCGCGGCGAAAGCCGTCGGGTGCTCTCACCCGACGGCATGGTGCTGACGATCGGCAACGACCCGCGCGCCGACGCCGGCCGCCTCGTCCAGATCCACCTGCGGCTCGATCCCGGCGAACTGCAGGAGGTGCTCGACAGCCCGATCGTCTTCGACGAGGCCCAGGTCGGTCAGGTGGTCCAGGCCGGCCACAGCGTCACCACCGCCGCGATGCAGAACAGCGGTACGACGGTCGGTGCCGGCCTCCGCACCGTGACCCAGATGCTGCCGCCCACGAGCAAGCTGAAAGCCGTCGCCGCCCTCGTCTCCCCCGGCGTCGAGGTCAGCACCGGCCGCGGCCACACGGACAGCGGAGGCGCGACCGAGACCGCCCAGACCGGTGCGGTCGAGGCGCTCCGCGGCGAGTTCCTGCGGTATCGCTCGACGCGACCGCGCTGGAACTGGCAGATCCGCGAGTCGGCAGCCGCCGAGTGGTCACCAGTGCACGTCGTCGACTCGGGCACCGACCGCGACGCGGCCACGCTCGACCTCGGTTTCATCCACACCTACACCGTCCCGCCGCCGACCGAGACGACCGATCTGCAGACGCTCGGGCTGGCCTCGGAACGCAGTACGGCGATGCCCGAGCACATGGCCACGCGGGTCGACGGGCTCAACGACCTCTGCGACCGGACGATGCGCGAGCTGCAGCAGCGCCTCGGTCCGCTCGACCGCGTCGGTCACGACCGGCTGCGCAGTCTGATCGCCGAGGACGGGATGATCCGGCTCGACGAGACGACGCAGCCCGGAGGTGTCTGGCGGCTGATCACGAACGGCGGCAAGCCGGTGGCCTGGGCCCAGCTCGAGACCGTCGCGGACCTGGAGTCCGCCGAGCTGGTCAGTGACAGCTCGCCGGACCACAAGCTGGAGGTCTGGCGGGTCGGCAACTCCGGCTCCTCCGGAGCCCAGGCCGTCAACTCCACGCGCACGCTGGGCGCGACGGTCAGCACGGCGCTGTCCGACATCGGCTCGAGTACGGCGGACCTCGGCCCCGGGCTGCGTGCCGGGCGGAACACCACAGTCGAGGACACGGCGTCGACCGCCGACCTGGGCAGTCGTTGGAGTACCCAACGGATCGCGCCGACGGTCGGCGTCAAGATGCGGCTGCGGCACAAGGTGACCGTGCACCGCCTCGACCGCGGCGGTTCGTTCTCGACCGACGGCGAGGGCGTCGCCTGCCTGCGGATGGCCGAGCGCGACGCGTTCCGCTACGGCCTCCCGGTGCCGGCGGACGCTCTGGTCCGCGATGCCGACGGTGCTCCGCAGCGCGGTCCCGATGGCCGGCTGCTGCTGCGCGGAGACCCGCATCCGACCGACCTGCCGCTGGAGCTCCCGCCCTGGCTCGGCAACGGCCCGGGCCAGTTGCGCGGTGCCGGACCGGCGATGATCCGCGAGCTCACCGGCGCCGACGAGGCGCTGCGCGGTTTCCTCGCCCATCTGCAGAACGAGGACCTGCTCCCGCCGCTCGACGAGAACGGTCATCCGTTGCCGGCCGAACTCGCCGGTCTCGACCCGGCCCTCCAGCTGAGCCGGACCGAGAACTGGGAACGTGCCCGTCAGCAGATCGCGAAGCACCGGCTGGAGACCGGCTACGACCACGCGGCGCAGGACCGGCTGACGTTCCAGCTCACCGAGCACCGGACCGGGCATCCGCCGCGGGTCCGGTCGTTCCAGATCTCGATCGAGCAGCACTTCGACCGCGCGACGCCGATCGGTCTGGCCGACAACGACATGGTCGTCAACGTCGACATCGGCGTGAGTACGTCGGGGCGCTCCACCACCCGGACGCGCAGCCTGCCGTGGTCCGCCCGGCTGGGTCTGACGAACGCGCCCGCCGACGGCCGGTCCGGCGCGACGCCGAAGTTGGGTGTGTCGCTCGGCCGCTCCTCGCGCGGTCGCTCCCTCGGCGGGTCGACGACCCGGAGCGCGTACCGGATGACGGTGGCCGAGTCGGGCTCGCGGGTCGCGGTGTTCGACGTACCGCACACGATCCGGATCAGCGAGATCCTCAGTGACGGGTCGACCGTTCCGGTGGCCGAGTCCGAGGGCAGCGCGCGGGTCTGGCTCGACAGCGAGTTCTGTGGTCCGGCCGAGCCGGCCGAGCTCTCGGTCCCGGGCCGGGTCGATCCCGGACTGTTGCAGACGGCAACGATCCAGCACGCCGACGCCCGTAACCCGATCAAGCGGCTGACGGACGCCGTACCCAGTCTCGGCCGGGGTGACAGCGCGGCGCTGCACCACCTCAGCGGCTTCCTCGCGCCGCGGAACCTGATCTCGCGACCGGAGCTGCTCACCACGGAGTACCGCACCGCCTTGGTGGTCACTCCGGCGCCGTCGACCCCGCTCGAGGCTGTGCGGCAGCGCGGTCTCACACCACAGCGAAGCACCCTGACCGTCAGCACGCGCGTCGAGAATCTCCGGTACGTCGGCAGCGGGTCGCCGATCCTCGCCGAGCTGAACCTGACGATCGCGACCACGAGCAGTTCGTCAGGCGTCTCGACCGGCGCGACGGCCGGTGTCAACGCGGGCACCGGCTCGGTGTCGGCCGACGGGCAGTCGCACGGCGGCGCGCTCGGGCTGACCCGATCGACCACCGTCTCGTCGAGCGCGTCCCAGTCGGCCACCACCGGCGTCGAGCGGACGCTGATGCGCGACGGGCAGCACTACCAGTTCACCGGCGACCTCGTCATGGAGGCGCAGCTCCGCGCCGGCGGCGCCAAGCCGCGCGCGATCCCGCTGGAGACCGGCGCCGTCGTCCTCACGCTCCCGGAGCGCGACGCGCTGCGGCTGTACGGGCGGGGCGAGCTGGACCTCCCACCACGCCAGGTCGCCGACGCCGTCGAACGGCTGCTGAACGGCAATCTCGAACTCCCCCGGCGGACGACGATCGCAGTGGTACGGCGCTACAAAGGCGTGCGCGAGGACGCGGGCCCGCTCGCTGCCGAACACACCAACGAGCGGTTGATGGCCAAGCTCCTGACGGAGAAGCACCCGGTCGACGAGCGACTGGACGCCGTACTGAACTCCGCCGAGAAGTTGGCCCGGCTGTCGCGCGAGCCGAACGTCCCGCCGCACTACCGGCAGTCGATGGCCGCCGCGCAGGTCGTGCGAGCGACCCTGAACGACAAGGACGGCAACCCGACCGACATCTTCCGGGAAGTGTCCGCGGCGGTCGAGGAGCACTCCCCGCAGGCGATGGACGACCCGGTCCTGATCAGCGCTCTGCGCGGCGACTTCGCCGGGACCCGCTGGCGCAACGAGCTCGACGACATGCTCGACCCGCGCGGCTTCGTCCGTGAGCTCCCGGTCCGCGACGGTACGTCGACCCGCAACGTCCGCGTCCGGGTACGGCTCCGGTTCACCGGCCCGATGTCGCGGGAGCGGGACGGCAACGACGGCGAGAGCGGCAACGGCTTCAACCTGAGCCAGCACTGGGCACTACGTGAACAGAACCGCAGCGTCACCGAGAGCACGTCGTACGGCGGAACTCTCGAGGTCTCCGGCTCCGACGGGATGTCGGGGTCGGCCGGGGCCGGCGCGGACCTCGGGACGTCGACGACCGCGTCGACCAGCGAGATGAACACCCGGATCAGCACCGGTCTGGCGATCGCGACCGGCCGGGTCAAGCGGGACTACCAGGTGATCGTCGAGGTCGAGGACTCGGCGGCCCCGGGGGGTCCGGCGACGCGCCCCGCGACCCGCCGGGAAGCGACCGGCAAGATGCGGATCTCCGTGCCGACCCCCGTGTTCGACTCGGTGCCGCCGAGCCACGGCCCGGAGGTCTCCGATCATCGGTCCGTCGTCCTGCCGGGCAACTACCTGGTCGAGACGACCCAGCCGTACCGGACCGGCGAGGCCGCCGAGAACGCCCTGTTCGACGCGGCGTACGAACGCCTCGGTCGACCGGACATGCTGGGCACCGCCGGCGTGCAGGCGCACAGCGCGACGCTGGAGTCGGCGCTCGGCGGCGGCAGCCGGCTGGTCGCGTTCCAGGAGATGGCCGGTACGTCGGGCTACGAACTCGTCCCGCTCGCCATCCCCGGGCAGACCGCCCGGGTGGTCTCCGTCCGGGTCCGCGCGGAGGTCTCCGGCCTCGAGCTCGTGTCGAGGCCGGCCAAAGGGGCGACCACCCAGCTGGGTGAGAACACTCGTGAGCTGCGGGTCGCCCAACTCACTGCCCGCAGCAACCATGTGCTCCCCGGCTCCGGGACGATCGGCGGCACTACGCCAGGCGGTGAGCTCACCGCGAGCGCCAGCACGAGCCGGAGGGTCAGCGAGCAGGACACCGGCACGGTCGGCGCCCGGCACGAGACCGGCGCGTACGAGTCCGGGCAGGTCGTCACGGTCAAGGTGTCCGTCGACTACCACCTCGACGTCCAGCGGCTCCGGCTCGGCCGGCGCAGTCAGCCTCGCGTCGAACGCTCCGATACCGTGCACCGCGCGGCATCCGGCGAGGCGTACCTGACGATGTTCCGGCACGAGTACGACGCGATGCGGGCCCGGATGGAGGCCGGCCAGGAACAAACGACTCCGGCGCGCCGCGTCCGGACCGTCCAGGTGACGGCGACGGCCGACGAGCAGCACCCGTACCAGCCGCTGGTCGGCGCGCTCGAGCAGGCGCGTCGCGACGACGTCAAGATCCGGCTGACGCTCCGCACCGAGGACGGCCGACGGACCGTGTACGTCGCGCACCCGAACGGCACGATGACGAGCAGGACCGACAGTGCGTTCGCCAAGGCGTTCGCGACCCTGCACCCGCGACTCGCGCTGCTCGCCGAAGGCCGCGTCGACCTGCGCGACCTGTACACGCCCGACGCTCCCCCACGACAGTTCACCAGCGCGGTCGTCGACGCGCTGCAGCAACGCGGTATCCCGGCCGCCGTGCTCGCCGAGACCGACTCACACCTGCGCCACGACACGGACGAGAAGACGAGCGCTCCGGCACGCCGGGGCCACACGGCCAACCCCGCGACCGGGATGACGATCCAATGACCGGCTACGACCCGCGGTACGCGATCGCCCGGACGCCGACCGAGGTGATGCTGTACCTCGACCTCACGCCGTGCCCGGACTGCGGCTCACACGAGGCCGCCTGGGCGGACCGCCGTACGGAAGTCGACGGCGAACCGGTGATCAGGTACGCCGGTGCCTGTGCCGGCTGCGGCGCGCAGCGGGAGTACCTGTTCTCCCCGCCGTCGAACGAATCCGCGGCCTTCGGTGGATCGGAGCCGTCCGAGCTGATCGACGCCGGTCAGTGGTTGGCGGTCGCCGACCGGATCGCCGGTGAGGTCGCGGTCGGCGATCGGTCAGCGGCGGCGCGCAGGGTGATGGCACTTGCCCGCCAAGCGGTCGAGGAGGTCGTGAAGTTCGTCCCGGCGGACCTGGACGCGGTCCCGGACGACGCGTTCTGGACCGCCGACGGGCGCGCCACGCGGGCGCTCGATCCCGGACGCTTCCGGCTGGAGCGGCTGCTGGTGATCCGGGACAGCTACACCGACTCGGTCTGATCGATCTCGATCCGGATCGCCTGCGCGTCCACGCCGGCCTGCTCGAGCACCTTCTGCTTCGGATCCGGAACGCCGAGGAACGGCGACCGCACCAGACCGGCGAGCTCCTTCAGCCGGGGATCCTCGAGCACGGTGTCGACCGCCCGCCGGTCTCCCCCGCACACCAGCACGTCCAGCCTCGCCGGCGCAAGGATCCGGACGGCCACCTCGGTCGCGGCCGCGAACGCCTCCCGGGCCTGGTTGTCCCGCCGTCGCGCGTACCGCTGCTGCGACCAGCCACCGGCCTTCGTCGTCCCCTGCACGTGCCGTGAACCGACCTTGGAATCCAGCAGCTTGCCCCCGGCAAACACCCCGGCGCCGTAGCCACCGCGCCGGACCAGCAGGACGCCGAGCCGGCGGTCGGCCAGGACATGCGCGACGAGCCCCTCGCGGGTCAGTTCCGCGAGGGGCTCGAAGGGCACGGTGATGACGGCCGTCGAGCCGTCCTCAGCAGTCAACGTGACAGTTGCGGGCGTCACGTCGTACCGCACCGTGCCGTGGCGCTCACCGAAGCCGTCCAGCCACCTGTCCAGTCGGCCCGGCGCCACCGAAACAGTGCGCGTTCGAGGGTTCGTCACACGTTGAAGCCGAGCGCCCGCAGCTGGTCGCGACCGTCGTCGGTGATCTTCTCCGGGCCCCACGGCGGCATCCAGACCCAGTTGATCCGGAAGTCGTTGACGAGACCGTCGAGCGCCATCCGGGTCTGGTCCTCGATCACGTCGGTCAGCGGGCAGGCCGCCGACGTCAGCGTCATGTCGATGATCGCCGTGCTGGTGTCGTCCACGGTGATGCCGTAGATCAGCCCCAGGTCGACCACGTTGATCCCGAGCTCGGGGTCGACGACGTCCTTGAGCGCCTCGGTCACGTCCTCGACCTTGGCCGGCGACGTCCCGGTCCCGGCCTGCGCCGCCTGTGCAGCCTCCAGGTCGACCTCGGGCAGCTCGATCTTCTCGTCCGTCTGGTCAGCCATTGCTCACTCCATCTCTCGCGGCCAGCGCCTGGGCCGTGGCGTCCCGCCATGCGGACCAGCCCAGCAGTGCACACTTCACCCGGGCCGGGAACTGCGCGACGCCGGCGAACGCGACGCCGTCCTCCAGCACCTCTTCGTCCGGTTCGACGTTCCCCCGGCCCTGCATCAGTTCGAGGAACTTCTCGTACGTCGCCATCCCCTCGGCGACCGGCTTGCCGATCACCAGGTCCGACATCACCGACGTCGCGGCCTGGCTGATCGAGCACCCGACGCTCGAGTGCGTGACACCCTTCACGGTGTCACCGTCGAGCTCGACCCGGAGCGTGACCTCGTCCCCGCAGGACGGGTTCACGTGGTGCACCTCCACGTCGTACGGGTCCGCGAGCCCGGAGTGGTGCGGGCTGCGGTAGTGATCCAGGATGATCTCCTGGTAGAGGCTGTCGAGCTGCATGTATCAGTCCACCTTGAAGAAGCTTCGGACGAACCCGAGGCCGTCGACGAGCGCGTCGATCTCCTCGGGAGTCGTGTACAGGTAGAAAGACGCCCTGGTCGACGATTGCATTCCGAACCGCTCGTGCACCGGCCGCGCGCAGTGATGCCCGGCGCGGACCGCGATGCCGCGGGTGTCCAGCACGGTCGACACGTCGTGCGGGTGGACGCCGTCCAGCTCGAAGCTGATCGCGCCGCCGTGGTCCTTGGCGTCGGTCGGGCCGAGCAGCTTGAGGCCCGGGACCGTCTTCAGCCCCTCCAGCGCGTACTCGACGATCGCGTGCTCGTGGGCCGCGATCTTGTCCATCCCGATCCCGGACAGGTAGTCCAGGGCCGCACCGAGCCCGACCGCCTGCGCGATCGGCGGCGTACCGGCCTCGAACCGGGCCGGCGGCGGGGCGTACGTCGACCCGGTCATCCGCACCACCTCGATCATCTCGCCACCACCGAGGAACGGCGGCAGCGAGGCGAGCAGGTCGTAGCGTCCCCAGAGCACACCGATGCCGGTCGGGCCGACCGCCTTGTGCCCGGTGAAGACCAGGAGGTCGGCGCCGAGCGTGGAGACATCGACCGGGAACTGCGGAACCGCCTGCGACGCGTCCACGACCACGGTCGCGCCGACCGCGTGCGCCTTGGCGGCGATGTCGCTGATCGGGTTGATCGTGCCGAGCGCGTTCGACACCCAGGTCAGGGCGACGACCTTGGTGTTCTCGGTCAGCAGCTCCTCGATGTTGCTGGTGTCGAGCCGGCCGTCCTCGGTGACGCCGAACCACTTCAGCGTCGCGCCGGTCCGCTCACACGCGAGCTGCCACGGGACGATGTTGCTGTGGTGCTCCATCTCGGAGATCACCACGACATCGCCCGGCTTCAGCGACGCGCCCAGCGTGTGCGCGGCCAGGTTGAGCGCCTCGGAGGCGTTCTTGGTGAAGACGATCTCGTCCCGCGACGGCGCCCCGAGGAACGCCGCCACCTTGTCCCGGCCACCCTCGTACGCCGCGGTCGCCTCGGCACCGAGCTGGTGCATGGCCCGGGCGACGTTCGCGTTGTGCTTGAGGTAGTGGTCCTCGATCGCCTGGACGACCTGGCGCGGCTTCTGTGAGGAGTTCGCCGAGTCCAGGTAGACCAGCGGGAACCCGCCCGCGAGCTCGCGGGACAGGATCGGGAAGTCCGCCCGGACCGACTGCAGGTCCAAGGGACTGCTGAACGTCCGGGCGTTGGTCACTTGGACGCGCCTGCCTTCAGGAACCGCTCGTAGCCGTTGGCCTCGAGCTCCTCGGCCAGCTCCGGGCCACCCTCTTCGGCGACGCGGCCGTCGACGAAGACGTGCACGAAGTCCGGCTTGATGTAGCGCAGGATCCGCGTGTAGTGGGTGATCAGCAGGATGCCCTTGTCGCCCTGGCCGGCGAACCGGTTGACGCCCTCGGAGACGATCTTCAGCGCGTCGATGTCGAGGCCGGAGTCGGTCTCGTCGAGGATCGCGATCTTCGGGTTCAGCAGCTCCAGCTGGACGATCTCGTGGCGCTTCTTCTCACCACCGGAGAAGCCCTCGTTGACGTTGCGCTGCGCGAACTCGGGGTCCATCTGCAGGTCGCCGAGCGCGGTGTTGACGTCCTTCACCCAGGTCCGCAGCTTCGGCGCCTCGCCGTCGATCGCGGTCTTCGCGGTCCGCAGGAAGTTCGCCACCGACACCCCCGGCACCTCGACCGGGTACTGCATCGCCAGGAACAGACCGGCCCGGGCGCGCTCGTCGACGGACATGTCCAGCACGTCCTCGCCGTCCAGCGTCACGCTGCCGCCGGTGATGTTGTACTTCGGGTGCCCGGCGATCGAGTACGCCAGCGTCGACTTGCCGGAACCGTTCGGGCCCATGATCGCGTGCGTCTGACCACCGGCGATGGTCAGGTCGACGCCGCGCAGGATCTGCTTCGGGCCGGCCTCGGTGTCGACCGACACCTGCAGGTCGCGAATCTCGAGTGTCGCCATGAGTATCTCTATCTCCGTCGGATTTACAGGGAAGCTTGGTTGATGGGGTTCTTCACGTCCACGAGGACGTCGTCGCCGTAGAGGCGGACCGGGTAGATCGGCACCGGGTCGTACGCCGGCAGGCTGGTCGGCTCACCGGTGCGCAGGTCGAAGCGCGACCCGTGCAGCCAGCACTCGATCTCGCACTCGCCGACGTCACCCTCGGACAGCTGGATCTGCGCGTGCGAGCACTCGTCCCGCACCGCGAAGTACTGTCCCTCGCTCTTCACGACCGCGACCTCGACACCGCCGACCTCGACCGGGATCACTCCCTCGTCGGGGACGTCGGCGGCAGCGCAGGCGCGCTCGAACGTGTCGCTCACTTGCCGACGACCGCCTCTTCGCCCGACAGGCGCAGCGCGGACTCGCTCAGCTCCGCGGCCCGGGCGAGCTTCTCCTCGATCACGTCGTGCAGGTGGTCGGAGACCTCGCCGACGCCGATCTTGCCGATGATGTCGTTGAAGAAGCCGGCCACCACGAGCCGCCGCGCGGCGTCCTCGGGGATACCGCGGGCCTGCAGGTAGAACAGCTGCTCGTCGTCGAACCGGCCGGTCGCGGACGCGTGTCCCGCGCCCTCGATCTCACCGGTCTCGATCTCCAGGTTCGGCACCGAGTCGGCGCGGGCGCCGTCGGTGAGCACCAGGTTCCGGTTCAGCTCGAAAGTGTCGGTGCCTTCGGCCGCGGCCCGGATCAGCACGTCGCCGATCCACACCGAGCGGGCGTTGTCGCCGGCCAGCGCACCCTTGTAGAGCACGTTGCTCTTGCAGTGCGTGGCCTCGTGGTCGACGAACAGCCGGTGCTCGTGGTGCTGGCCGGACTCGGCGAAGTACACGCCGACGAGTTCGGCGTCGCCACCCGGTCCGGCGTACCGGACGTTGGTGCCGATCCGGACGATCTTGCCGCCGAGCGTGACCGCGACGTGGTGCAGTCGCGCGTCCCGGCCGACCAGCGCGTCGTGCTGAGCCAGGTGGATCGACTCGTGGTCGCCCTGCTGGATCGAGACGACCCGCAGGTCCGCACCGTCGCCGACCGAGATCTCGACGTTGCCGCTGAGCTCACCGGCGCCGGTGTGGTCGATGATCACGATCGACTTGCTGTGCCGGCCGGCCTCGACGATCAGGTGACTGAAGCCGCGACCGCCGAGGCTCGCGACGTTCACGTGCACCGGCTCGGTCAGCTCGGCCTCGACCGGGATCCGGACCGCGAGCGCCTCGGGCGCCTGGTTCCAGGCGACCGCGGCGGACCGGTCCTGCGGCGTACCGACCTTCAGCGCGTCGGCGGCGACCGTCTCGATCACCACGCCCTCCGGACCGGAGGCGTCGATCTTCGGGGTCTCGGTGCCGGCCGCGTCCTCGAACAGGGCCTTCAACTGCTTGACCGGGGTGAAGCGCCACTCCTCCTCGCGCCCGTTCGGGACCGCGAAGTCGGCCACGTCGTACGACGTCGGCCGCTCGCTCCGCGCCTGGAGCGGGACCGGGGAACCCGGCCCGTGCGAATGCGCCTTGTTGCCGGTAGCAACAAGCGTTTCAGCGGACGACATCAGCCGACGGCCCCTTCCATCTGCAGCTCGATCAAACGGTTCAGTTCCAGCGCGTACTCCATCGGGAGCTCGCGGGCGATCGGCTCGATGAAGCCGCGGACGATCATCGCCATCGCCTCGTCCTCGGCCATGCCCCGGCTCATCAGGTAGAAGAGCTGGTCGTCGCTGACCTTGGACACGGTCGCCTCGTGCCCCATCGCCACGTCGTCCTCGCGGACGTCGACGTACGGGTAGGTGTCCGAACGGCTGATGGTGTCGACCAGCAGCGCGTCACAGCGCACCGTGGACTTGCTGTGGTGCGAACCCGGCGCCACCTCGACCAGACCGCGGTACGACGTCCGGCCGCCACCGCGGGCCACCGACTTCGACACGATCGAGCTGGAGGTGTACGGCGCGTTGTGCACCATCTTGGAGCCGGCGTCCTGGTGCTGGCCCTCGCCCGCGAACGCGACCGACAGTGTCTCGCCCTTCGCGTGCTCGCCCATCAGGTACACGGCCGGGTACTTCATCGTCACCTTGGAGCCGATGTTGCCGTCGATCCACTCCATCGTCGCGCCCTCCTCGCAGGTGGCGCGCTTGGTGACCAGGTTGTAGACGTTGTTCGACCAGTTCTGGATCGTCGTGTAGCGGCAGCGGGCGCCCTTCTTCACGATGATCTCGACGACCGCGGAGTGCAGCGAGTCCGACTTGTAGATCGGCGCCGTGCAGCCCTCGACGTAGTGCACGTAGGCACCCTCGTCGACGATGATCAGCGTCCGCTCGAACTGGCCCATGTTCTCGGTGTTGATCCGGAAGTAGGCCTGCAGCGGGATGTCCACCTTGACGCCCTTGGGGACGTAGATGAACGAGCCGCCGGACCAGACCGCGGTGTTCAGCGAGGCGAACTTGTTGTCGCCGACCGGGATCACGGAGCCGAAGTACTCCTTGAAGAGCTCCGGGTGCTCCTTCAGGCCGGTGTCGGTGTCCAGGAAGATGACGCCCTGCTCCTCCAGGTCCTCACGGATCTGGTGGTAGACGACCTCCGACTCGTACTGCGCGGCGACACCGGCGACCAGGCGCTGCTTCTCCGCCTCCGGGATGCCGAGCTTGTCGTAGGTGTTCTTGATGTCCGGCGGCAGGTCCTCCCAGCTGGTGGCCTGCTTCTCGGTGGACCGGACGAAGTACTTGATGTTGTCGAAGTCGATCCCCGACAGGTCGGCGCCCCAGGACGGCATCGGCTTGCGGCCGAAGAGCTTCAGGCCCTTGAGTCGCAGCTCGAGCATCCACTCCGGCTCGTTCTTGAGGGTGGAGATGCCCCTCACCACGTCCTCGCTCAAGCCACGCTGGGCGACCGCGCCGGCGGCGTCGGAGTCGGACCAGCCGTACTGGTAGTTGCCGAGGCCTTCCAGTTCGGGGTGAGCGGTTTGCGTCATCGTGCAGTCCTCGCAGATTCGCCGTCGGTTACAGGGGTCACAGGGGTAGGACCCGGGATGTGCGTCGTACAGACACCGTCGCCGTGGGCGATGGTGGCCAGTCGCTGTACGTGCTTGCCGAGGAGTCTCGAGAACACCTCGGTCTCGGCCTCGCACAGCTGGGGGAACTGCTCGGCCACGTGCGCGACCGGGCAGTGGTGCTGGCAGAGCTGGGCGCCGTGGCCCGCCTCCGCCGTCGAAGCCGCGTACCCGTCGGCCGTCAGGGCCTGGGCGAGCGCTTGCGCCTTCTTGCCCTCGGGAGCCTGCGCCAGCTGCTCCCGGTACCGCTCCTCCACCTCGGCGACCCGGCGCCGGGCGAACTCCGCCACCGCGTCGTCACCGCCGGCCTCGGCGATGAAGCGCATCGCGGTCGTCGCGAGGTCGTCGTACGCCTGGTGGAAGGCGTGCCGGCCGGTGTCGGTCAGCACGAACACCTTCGCCGGGCGGCCACGGCCCCGCGGACCGTAGACCCGCTCCTCGCGGGACTCCACCAGACCCTCGTCGAGCAGGTGGTCGAGGTGCCGGCGAACCGCCGCCGGGGTCAGCTCCAGCCGCTCCGCCAGCACCGCGGCGCTGGACGGACCATTGGTCAGGATCGAGCGGGCGACCCGGTCCCGGGTGGACTCGTCCCGCGCACTGCCGGTGCCGTGGGACACGGCTCCGCTGCTCGCAGGATTTTTCACAACATCAGTGTCGCGTAAATACCGGGACCCTTCAAATAAGGGTCCCCTTAGCGGTTCCCGCGCTCACGCTGGACTCCGGGGGGAGGCGTGAGCGAGGTCACTTCCCCCCTCCCAACCCCGAGCGGAGCGAGGGTTCGTTCTTCCGGTTCTCTATGCTGCGGTTGTGCCAGTCGCGGTGGAGATCGACAACCTCGTCGTGCGGTACGGCGAGAAGACCGCGGTCGACGGTTTGAGTCTCACCGTAGCCGTCGGCGCGGTGACGGCCGTGCTCGGCCCGAACGGCGCCGGCAAGACCACGACCGTGGAGAGCTGTGAGGGGTTCCGGCGACCGGACTCCGGACGCGTCCGGGTGCTCGGGCTGGACCCGATCGCCGACCACGACGCGCTGATGCCGCGGATCGGCGTGATGCTCCAGGAGGGCGGTGCCTGGTCCGGTGTTCGCGCCGTCGAGATGCTCCGGTACGTCGCGACGCTGCACACCCACCCGCTCGACATCCCGGCGCTGGTCGAGCGCCTCGACCTCGGCAGCTGCGGCCGGACGCCGTACCGGCGGCTCTCGGGCGGGCAGAAGCAGCGGCTGTCGTTCGCGCTGGCGATCGTCGGCCGGCCGGAGATCGCGTTCCTCGACGAGCCGACCACGGGCCTCGACCCGCACGGGCGCCGGGAGATCTGGCAGTTGATCCGCGACCTGCGCGACGACGGCGTCACCGTCGTACTGACGACGCATGCGATGGACGAGGCCGAGCAGCTGTCCGACCAGGTGCACGTCGTGTCGGCCGGCAAGGTGATCGCCTCCGGCACCCCAGACTCGCTGACCGACCACCACACAAAGTCGCTCGAGGACGTGTACCTCGAGCTGACCGCGCCGAAGCGGGAGTCCTGATGAGCGCCGCCGCGACGTACGCCCCACAGCCCGGCAGTGCGCCCTGGCCACGGAAGGTGCTCGCACACACCCGGATGGAGTTCAAGCTGCTCGTCCGCAACGGTGAGCAACTGCTGCTGGCGCTGGTGATCCCGCTCGGCCTCCTGCTGCTGCTCGGCGGCACCGGCCTCGGCGAGCGCCTTCCGCTCGGTAGCGGCCACCCGATCGACGAAGCGGTCCCGCGGGTGCTCGCGCTCGCCGTCCTCTCGACGTCCTTCACCTCGCTCGCCATCGCCACCGGCTTCGAGCGCCGGTACGGCGTGATCAAGCGGCTCGGCGCCTCGCCGCTGTCCCGCACGGGTCTGCTGGCCGGGAAGATCGGCGCCGTCCTGATCGTCCAGGTGATCCAGCTCGCGGTGCTGATCGGGACCGGGTTCGCGCTCGGCTGGAAGCCCGTCGGCGGGTTCAACGCGGTCTTCGGGGTGATCCTCACGGTGCTCTGCGGCACCGCCGCGTTCGCGTCGCTAGGGCTGCTGATGGCCGGCGTACTGCGGGCCGAGGCGACGCTGGCCGCGGCCAACCTGCTCTACCTCCTGCTGCTCGTCGGCGGCGCGATCATGACGCCCGTGGACGAGTACCCGTCCGGCATGCAGGGCATCGTCCGGCTGCTGCCCAGCGCCGCGCTGGCGAACGGGATCGCGAACTCGACCGTCGAGGGCGTGATCCCGTGGGCCGCCGCGCTGTCGCTCGCGCTGTGGGCGGGTGTGCTGGGCTACCTGGTCTCCCGGACCTTCCGGTGGGACTGACCTTTAGAGTGTCCCGGTGATGACGACGGAGACCCCGCCTCGAGAAACCGAATCGGTCAGCCGCTTCTGGCGACTGGTGCCCGAGCCGAGCCTGGACGTCGTACGGCGCTGGGGCTGGGGCTCGGTGGTGGCGAACATCGGCATCGTGGTGACCGGTGGTCTGGTCCGGTTGACCGGGTCGGGGCTCGGCTGCCCGACGTGGCCGTCGTGCACCGACGAGTCCTACGTGCCGCATGCCGCGCTCGGCATCCACGGGGCGATCGAGTTCAGCAACCGGATGCTCGGGTTCGTGGTCGCGGTGATCGCGATCTGTACCTGGCTGGTCGTGATGCGGTACCGCCCGGTCCGGCACGACCTGCGCCGGCTGGCCACGGCCGCTGCGCTCGGGGTGCCGCTGCAGGCCGTGATCGGCGGCATCAGCGTGCTCACTGGGCTGAATCCGTGGATCGTGTCGGCGCACTTCCTGGTCTCGCCGATCATCATCACGCTGACGGTCTCGATGATGCGCCGCTCCCGCACCAGCCCGTACCCGCACACTCCCCCGGTCGTCCGCGCGCTGGCCACCGCGTCCGTGGTGGCGGTCTGGCTGACCGTTGCCCTCGGCACCATCGTGACCGGCGCCGGCCCCCACTCGGGCGACCCGGAGACCGGCCGCAACGGCTTCAACCCCGAGCTGGTCGCTCAGCTGCACGCGGACGTCGTGTTCGGTCTGCTCGGCATCACCATCGCGCTGGTGATCGCGACCCGCGTCACCGCCACCTCCCGAACACTCCGCAAACTCGCCGCGTGGCTCCTCGCGATCGAACTCCTGCAGGGCGTGGTCGGCTTCACCCAGTACTTCACCGGCCTCCCGTGGCCCGTAGTACTGGTCCACATGTTCCTGGCCGGCCTCCTGATCGCCCTGGTCACCGCCGTCTACGCCGAACGCGGCACACCCGCCACCTAGCCCCCTCCCCGCTCCCGCAACCCCCCCGGGGGGGGGGGGGCCCCCCCCAACCCCCCCCCCCCCCCCCCCAAAAAACAAATAAACACACAACAAAAAGGCGCCGCCCCCCCACAAACCCAACCCGCGGGGGGGGGCGCGGGGGGGAGAGG
>NZ_JBIALI010000002.1:148218-886257 GCF_042873375.1 Kribbella sp. NPDC004875 | reverse complement strand
GGCGCACCGCCCGCCCCCCCCACCCCCCCCCCCCCCCCGCCCCCCCACCCCGCGGTTTGGGGGCCGGCCCCAACAAACGGCGGGATGCGGACCCGAAATAACACGTGTCACCCCACACTTTCAGGGGCCGGCCCCTGAAACGACGTCACGTGAGGTCGCGACGGAGGGGTACTACGGCTGCCGCCGCCGCGCCGACTGCGGCGTAGCCGAGGAGCACGAGGGCGGCGTACACCGGTGGGAGCGGCGTGCCGGCCGTGGCCGAGGTCTGGTCGGCGATGGTGTCGGTGAGGAACGTGAAGCTGGTGAGGGACGACGTCGCGCCGCCCGGGAGGTAAGGGTAGATCCGGTTCACGCCGGGCAGGATCATCAGCACGTACTCGAGGAAGTAGAAGTAGCCGAGGACGATGCCGACGGCAACGAGCTGGTGCCGGGCCAGAGCGCCGATCGCCACGCCGACGACCACGTAGACGGCCGCGACCACGGCGAGTTTGGTCAGCAGGAGGAGCAGATCCGCCGGGTCGACGGTCAGCGTCACCCCACGGATCGCAGCAGCGCCCAGGAGCGCGAGTCCGGAGGTGACGGACGCGAGCAGTCCGTATCCCAGGCCGCCCGCTCCGTAGACGAGCAGCTTCGCGGTCAGCACCTGTCCGCGGCGCGGTGCGGCCAGGAACGTCGTACCGATCGTGCGGTGCCGGTACTCGCTGGTGATCGCGATGGTGCCGAACAACGCGGGGACGAACAGCAACAGGCCGGACAGACCGACCACCAGGCCGGCACCGGCCGGGGTGTCGATCCCAGGCATCGGCGGCGTCGCGTTCTCCGGACCGGTCAGCGCCAGGATCCCGGTCAGGCCGCCACCCGACGCGACCGCGGCCAGGACGGCCCACCACGGCAGCCTGGTCGAGAGCAGGCGGGTGATCTCGCCACGGATCAGGTTCCTCATACCGTCGTCTCCTTCGCGGTCAGCGCGAGAAAGGCCTGCTCGAGCGTCGTTCCGTGCGCCGCGAAGTCCGCGAGTCCGCCGGACCAGGCGATCCGCCCGTGGTCGATCAGCACCAGGTCGTCGACGCTGTACTGCAGCTCGGTGAGCACGTGACTGGAGATCAGCACGGTCCGCCCTTCGTCCGCGAGCGTCCGCAGGAACGTTCGTAACCACACGATGCCCGCGGGATCCAGTCCGTTCGACGGCTCGTCCAGCACCAGCACCCCCGGGTCACCCAGGAGCGCGGTCGCGAGCGCGAGCCGCTGCCGCATCCCGGTCGAGAAGCCGCGGACCTTGCGATCGGCGTACCCGATGAGGTCGACGCTGTCGAGCACCGCGTCGATCCGGGATCGCGGATGCCCGCTCAGATCGCACACGGTCCGCAGATGCGCCCGCGCACTCGCCGCCGGATGGGCCGCCGCGAGATCGAGCACCGCACCCACCACCCCGGTCGGCGTCGCCAGGTCCCGGTACTGCGTGTCGCCGAACAACGCGCTCCCCCGATCGGGCCGGATCAGCCCGAGCAGCATCCGCAACGTGGTCGACTTGCCGGCGCCGTTCGGCCCGACGAACCCGGTGACGCGGCCCGCTGCCGCGGTGAAGGTCACATCGGTCACGGCCTCGACCGGCCCGAACGCCTTGCTCAGTCCCGCCACCCGGATGGGCAGTCCCTGGGTCATATCTGTCCCCTCGCCGACTATTATCAACCTGAGAGCAATAACATTATCAGACTGATAATGATCAGTGGAGGTCACTGTGGCGAAGGACTCGCCGATCGCCGAGGTCGTCATGCACCCGGCGCGGTTGCGGATCATCCAGCAGCTCAGCGGGCGCGAGCTGACCACCGCCCAGCTCCGCGACGCGCTCCCCGAGATCACCCAGGCGACGCTCTACCGGCACGTCGCGGCGCTGCTCGAGGCCGGGATCCTGGCGGTGGTCGACGAGCGCAAGGTGCGCGGGACGACCGAACGGACGCTGGCGCTGGGTGCGCGGCTGGCGGTCGCCGACCTCGACGAGGTCCGGGCCATGGACACCGCGCAGCTGCGGACCACGTTCCTGACCTTCCTGGGGCTGCTGGGCGAGACCTTCGACGACTTCCTGGCCGCCGAGGACCAGCAGTTGCGTGACTACCTCGGTTTCGGGATGAGCCAGCTGTACGTCGCCGACGACGACCTGCCCGCGCTACAGAGCACACTCAACGACGTACTGGCGCCGTACCGGAAAGAGCGACCCGGCACGCGCCGGGTCGCTCTCGCCAGTGTTCTCATTCCGGAAGCGGAATGAGCTGACCGATCAGTACTTCACCCTGTAGACGGCCCCAGTACCGAAGACGGGCGCGGAGACGAACAGCTGGCCCCAGCGGTTGAAGGCCGTGCCGCCCGGCATGGTGAGCTGGCCCCTGACCAGTTCCTTGCGGAACGTGGCCTGGTGGTGCCGGCCCTGGAACTGCAGGTAGAGCGCGCCGATCTGCGGCTTGCCCGTGAGCTCGAACTGGACCCAGCTCTTCTTGGCCAGTTCGACGACCGAGAGCGTCCCGCGCGGACCGCCGGCCAGGTCGACGATCGACGTGTAGCCGTCGGCGTAGCGCTTGCAGTTGCCACGGTTCGGCTTGGTCGGGTCACAGATCGCGTTGTAGGAACCCGGCTTGATCCGCCAGATCTGCGACTTGCCCGGTGTCGCCGGGAAGCCACGGAGCTCACCGACGTACCAGTAGCCGTCCGAACCGACAGTCACCGACGTCGCGACAGCCTCCGACGGAACCAGCGTGCCGGCCGGCGGGATCGGGCTCCCGTCCGGGCCCTTGGCGGGCAGGCCCGGCGGAACCGCGACGACGCGTGGCTTCAGCCGCGCCACGGTCTTGATGTGGCCGTTCGGCCAGACCCGGAGCAGATCGTTGCCGGCCGCGTCGGAGACCAGGACCGTTCCGTCGTTGAGCGCGGCGACACCGAACGGGTTCGAGTCGGTCGGGTTCTTCTCCAGGTCGTACGGATCCGGGTCCTTCTTCTGGTACGCCGCGATGTCGGCGATCTTCACCGGCGACTTCCCGTACCGCAACCGGTACAGCGTCGAACTGCCGGGAACCGGTGGCTGACCCGGCTCGCCGCCCGCACCGGTGAGGGCGTACGTCACGCCCCTCCGGCTGGTGTCGATCGCCGGTGCGAACCCGTTGGCGCCCGGCACCGTGCCGAGCTTCCAGGTCTTGTGACCATCGGTCGCGTAGACAGCACCGCTGCTCACGCTGTAGATGACCTTGTTCCCGAACGTCGAGACGCCGCGTGGCCCGTTCAGCTTGGTCGCCACCGGCTTCAGGCTCGACTGGTTGTTGTGCGCGTCGGCCTGCCCGGCGACCAGCACCGAACCGGCGAGCGCGAGCGCCGCTACCGCGGCAATGCGTGTTCGTACCCCCACTGCGAAACCCCCTATGTTCCGCCTCCCCCGAGCACGGATTCCCCCTCCGCAGACCACCTCATCGCAACATGAGGTCACGAAATGGTCAACGGGAGGACTCCGCGCGGTTACGCCGCGACGCTCGGTGCAGGGCGGTCAGGAGCAGAAAGCTCAGCGCAGCAAGGGGTCGATGGCAGCAGCGATGAAGAGCAGCGCCAGGTAGATGTTCGAGAAGTGGAACAGCCGCATCGGCTTCAGGGCGGCGCCTTCCGCGCCGGTGTGGGCCCGGAGCAACAATCTGCGCGCCTCGCGGAGGAACACGAAACCGAGCACGATCGCCGCCGGCCCGTACACGTAGCCGGTGTCGGCGATCGGCCAGAGCGCGAGCGACGTGATCACCATGACGACGGAGTACGCCATGATCTGCCGGGCGGTCTGGACCGGCGTCGCGACCACCGGGAGCATCGGCACGTCGACCGACGCGTAGTCCTCGCGGTACCGCATCGCGAGCGACCAGGTGTGCGGTGGGGTCCAG
Organism: Kribbella sp. NPDC004875; assembly: GCF_042873375.1. Taxonomy (NCBI): domain Bacteria; kingdom Bacillati; phylum Actinomycetota; class Actinomycetes; order Propionibacteriales; family Kribbellaceae; genus Kribbella; species Kribbella sp. NPDC004875. The sequence goes on along the minus strand of NZ_JBIALI010000002.1, from coordinate 882,352 downwards.
AAGAACACCACCAGGAACAGCACGACCGGGGTCCAGGCCAGCTTGCCGGTGACCGCGGTCCAGCCGATCAGGGTCGGGAAGCAGCCGGCGATCCCGCCCCAGACGATGTTCTGCACCGTACGGCGCTTCAGCACCATCGTGTAGCCGAAGACGTAGAACAGGTTCGCCGCCAGCGCCAGGCCGGAGGAGAGCCAGTTCACGAACAAGCCGAGCTCGAGCGTCGCCAGCACGCCGAGGACGACGCCGAAGATCGTCGCCGAGCGCGGGCTGACCGCGTGCCGCGGCAGCGGGCGGCGCCTCGTCCGGCGCATCTGCTCGTCGATGTCGCGGTCGAGCACACAGTTGATCGTGTTGGCGCTGCCGGAGGCGAGCACACCGCCGATCAGGGTTGCCACCACGACCTGCAACCCGGGCACTCCACCGGCCGCCAGGAACATCACCGGCACGGTGGTGATCAGCAGCAGCTCGATGATGCGCGGCTTGGTCAGACCGACGTACGCCTTCACCACGTCGCGCACCGACGGACTCACCACAGCAGTAGCGTCCGGCAGCGGCGTCGGGTACGACGTCGTCGCGGCGGGACGCGGGTCGACGGCCGTCACGAACACCTCGAACAATCTGGGTTGACGCCGGAGATCCGGCGCTGACGGTTCAGCAGTCTACGACGCCCCGTAGGAGGGTTCAGCCACCCCCCTCCGATGCGACGCCACCGATTGGGGAACAGGGAGAGTTGCCGGACAGTTGACACGTAGTTGAGCAGTGTGCAGTGGAGCGAGTTGGCCACAGTAGGCTCATCCTGGGTGACGGACCCAGAAGCCACCATCGAGAGGAGCGCCGCCGGCGTGACGGAGAAGACCAGCCCCAAGCTTGAATGGACCGAGCTCGACCAGCGCGCGGTCGACACCGTGCGGGTCCTCGCGATGGACGCGGTCGAGAAGGTCGGAAACGGACACCCCGGTACGGCGATGAGTCTCGCGCCGGCGGCGTACCTGCTGTTCCAGAAGGTGATGCGGCACAACCCGGCGGATCCGCACTGGGCCGGTCGCGACCGGTTCGTGCTGTCCGCGGGCCACTCCAGCCTGACCCTGTACATCCAGCTCTACCTGGCCGGCTTCGGTCTCGAGCTGGACGACCTGAAGGCGCTGCGGACCTGGGGCAGCAAGACCCCGGGCCACCCGGAGTACCGGCACACCAAGGGTGTCGAGACCACCACCGGCCCGCTCGGCCAGGGTGTCGGCAACGCGGTCGGGATGGCGATGGCGGCCCGCCGCGAGCGCGGTCTGCTGGACCCTGACGCGCCGAAGGGCGAGAGCCTGTTCGACCACCAGATCTACGTGATCGCGTCGGACGGCGACCTGGAGGAGGGTGTCTCGGCCGAGGCGTCCTCGCTGGCCGGTCACCAGAAGCTCGGCAACCTCACGGTGATCTACGACGCCAACAAGATCTCGATCGAGGACGACACCGACATCGCGTTCTCCGAGGACGTCGCGGCGCGCTACGCGGCGTACGGGTGGCACGTCCAGGACGTCGACTGGACCAACGGCGGCACCGGCTACGAGGAGGACGTACAGGCCCTGTACGACGCCCTCGAGGCGGCCAAGGCGGTCACCGACAAGCCGAGCTTCATCCGGCTGCACACGATCATCGGCTGGCCGGCGCCGAACAAGCAGAACACCGGCAAGATCCACGGCTCGGCGCTCGGCGCCGACGAGGTGGCGGCCACCAAGAAGGTCCTCGGCTGGGACCCGGAGCAGAGCTTCCAGGTCGCCGACGAGGTGCTCGCGCACACCCGCGAGGCCCTCGACCGCGGCAAGGCCGAGGAGGCCGAGTGGACCGCGAAGTTCGACGAGTGGAAGGCCGCGAACGCCGAGCGCGCCGCACTGCTCGACCGGCTCTCGAAGCGTGAGCTGCCGAGCGGCTGGAAGGACGCGCTGCCGAGCTGGGACGCCGACGCCAAGGGCGTCGCGACCCGCGCCGCCTCCGGCGAGGTGCTCACCAAGCTGGCTCCGGAGCTGCCCGAGCTGTGGGGCGGTTCGGCCGACCTGGCCGGCTCCAACAACACCACCCCGAAGGGCCAGCCGTCGTTCATCCCGGCGGAGTACTCCACCAAGGAGTTCCAGGGCGACGAGTACGGCCGCGTGCTGCACTTCGGGATCCGCGAGCACGGCATGGGCTCGGTGCTGAACGGCATCGCCCTGCACGGCCTGACCCGCCCGTACGGCGGGACGTTCCTGGTCTTCTCCGACTACATGCGCCCGTCGGTCCGGCTGGCCGCGCTGATGAAGCTGCCGGTCACCTACGTCTGGACGCACGACTCGATCGGCCTCGGCGAGGACGGCCCGACCCACCAGCCGGTCGAGCACCTCTCGGCGCTGCGGGCGATCCCGGGGCTGGACGTCGTACGGCCTGGTGACGCGAACGAGACGGCCGCCGCCTGGGCCACCATCCTCGAGCACACCGACCGCCCGGCCGGCCTGGCGCTGACCCGCCAGAACGTGCCGACGTTCCCGCGCGGCACCGACGGGTTCGCCACCACGGAGAACGTGCACAAGGGCGGCTACGTGCTGCTCGACACCGAGGGCACACCGGACGTCGTGCTCATCGGCACCGGCTCCGAGCTGCAGATCGCCGTCGAGGCGCGCTCGGTGCTGGCCGAGGCCGGCGTCAAGGCGCGGGTCGTCTCGATGGTGTCCCGTGAGTGGTTCGACGAGCAGGACGACGCGTACCGCGAGTCGGTCATCCCGGCCGCTGTCCGCGCCCGGGTCTCGGTCGAGGCCGGGATCGCGCAGAGCTGGCACGACATCGTCGGCGACTCCGGCCGCTGCGTGAGCCTGGAGCACTACGGTGCCTCCGCGGCGTACCAGACCCTGCACGACGAGTTCGGGATCACCACCGACGCGGTCGTCCAGGCCGCCAAGGACAGCATCGCCGCCGCCGCGCAGATCAGCGGTCCGGGTGTCCCGCCCGGACGCGCGGCCGCCGGGCCGGTCGGACCGGCCGACGCCAGCTGACGACACCCACAACAGAACATTCGGAAGAAGGCATCGGAGTTATGAACGATCGCTTGAAAGCACTCGCCGACGCGGGTGTCTCCATCTGGCTCGACGACCTGTCCCGGCAGCGGCTGACCAGCGGCGGCCTGGCGAAGCTGATCGACGAGAAGCACGTCGTCGGCGTGACCACCAACCCGACCATCTTCGCCAAGGCCATCTCGGACGCGAACGCGTACGCCGAGACGGTCGGCCGGCTGGCGGCCCAGGGCATCTCCGTCGACGAGGCGATCCGGGTGATCACCACCGACGACGTCCGGGACGCCGCGGACCTGTTCAAGCCGATCTACGACGACACCGAGGGCCAGGACGGCCGGGTGTCGATCGAGGTCGAGCCGACGCTCGCGCACGACACGGCGAAGACCGTCGAGCAGGCCAAGCAGCTGTGGGACATCGTCGGCCGCGAGAACGTCTTCGTGAAGATCCCGGCCACCAAGGCCGGGCTGCCGGCGATCACCCAGACGCTGGCCGCCGGGATCAGCGTGAACGTGACGCTGATCTTCTCGCTGGAGCGCTACAAGGCGGTCGCGGACGCGTTCCTGACCGGCCTGGAGCAGGCCGTCGAGAACGGCCACGACGTCACCAAGATGGCCAGTGTGGCGTCGTTCTTCGTCAGCCGCGTGGACACCGAGGTCGACAAGCGGCTTGAGTCGATCGGCACCGACGAGGCGAAGGCGCTGAAGGGCAAGGCGGCGATCGCCAACGCCCGGCTCGCGTTCGAGGCCTACGAGAAGATCTTCGACACCGACCGCTGGCGGGAGCTGGAGACCGTCGGCGCCAAGCCGCAGCGCCCGCTGTGGGCCTCCACCGGCACCAAGGACCCGTCGTACTCCCCGACGCTGTACGTCGACAACCTGGTCACCAGGGGTGTCGTGAACACGATGCCCGAGGCAACGATCAAGGCGGTCGAGGAGCACAGCGAGTTCTCCGGTGACACCGTCCGCGGCACCTACGACGCCGCCCGCAAGGTGATCGAGGACCTGGAGAAGCTGGGCATCTCGTACGACGAGGTCGTGCAGCTGCTCGAGGACGAAGGGGTCGCGAAGTTCGACGCCTCCTGGTCGGAGCTGCAGGAGACAGTGGCTACTGCCCTCAAGGCGGCCGCCAAGTGAGCGCACCGAAGGTCAAGACGCAGAACGGCGACTGGTCCGAGGTCGTCGACAAGCTGGTCGCCGAGAAGATCGCCTCCCGGATCGCCGCGAAGGACGCGACGATCTGGGGCCCGGACGCCGAGTCCGAGGCCTCGATCCGGCTCGGCTGGGTCGACCTGCACGAGACCTCGCGGCCGCTGCTGGCCGAGATCGAGGCCCTGCAGGCCGACCTGCGGTCCGAGGGTCTGGACCGGATCGTGCTGTCCGGTATGGGCGGCTCGTCGCTGGCGCCGGAGGTCATCACCCGGACGGCCGGCGTCGAGCTGGTCGTCCTGGACTCGACCGACCCGAGCGTGGTCGGCCGCGCGCTGGCCGGCGACCTGTCGAAGACCGTGATCGTCGTGTCCAGCAAGTCCGGCGGCACGGTCGAGACCGACAGCCACCGGCGGACGTTCGCGAAGGCGTTCACCGACGCGGGTATCGACGCCGCGTCGCGGATCGTCGTCGTCACCGACCCGGGGTCGCCGTTCGAGAAGCTGTCGGCGGACGAGGGCTACCGCAAGACCTTCCTCGCCGACCCGAACATCGGCGGCCGGTACAGCGCGCTGACCGCGTTCGGCCTGGTGCCGTCCGGTCTGGCCGGTGCCGACATCGCCGAACTGCTCGACCAGGCCGCCGAGGCCGCTCCGGAGCTGCAGGCCGACTCCCCCGACAACCCGGCCCTGTGGCTGGGTGCGGTGCTCGCGGCGAGCGCGGGCCGGGACAAGGCGATCATCACGGCCGACGGACCCGGCAGTAACGGCATCGTCGGCTTCCCGGACTGGGCCGAGCAGCTGATCGCGGAGAGCACCGGCAAGAACGGCACCGGTGTCCTCCCGGTCGCGGTCGAGGTGACCGCTCCGGAGCTGACGAGCGAGGCCGCCGACCTCACCAACGCGTTGCTGGCCGAGAAGGCGACGAGCGGCGTACCAACGGCTCTGACCTCGGGTTCGCTCGGCGGTCAGTTCCTGCTGTGGGAGGTCGCGACGGCGGTCGCCGGCTACCTGCTGGGCATCAACCCGTTCGACCAGCCGGACGTGGAGAGCGCGAAGAAGGCGGCGCGTGGCCTGCTCGACGCGCAGCCGGAGCCCGAGCCCGCGGCCTTCACCGAAGGCGCTGTCGAGGTTCGTGGTTCCGAGGGCCTGCTCGACGGTGTCGACTCGCTCCAGGGCGCGGTCGACGCGCTGCTCGGCAAGCTCGACGAGAAGGGGTATGTCGCAGTAATGGCGTACCTGGACTCCGAGCGGGACGCCGACCTGGTCGCGGTCCGCCCGGGCCTGGCGACCAAGACGGGTCGTCCGGTGACCTTCGGCTGGGGCCCGCGGTTCCTGCACTCGACCGGTCAGTACCACAAGGGCGGTCACCCGGAGGGCGTGTTCCTGCAGATCACCGGTGCGCACCCGCAGGACGTGGAGATCCCCGACCGTCCGTTCACGTTCGGCACGCTGATCTCGGCGCAGGCCGCCGGTGACGCCGGCGTGCTCGCGGAGCGCGGCCGGCCGGTGCTGCGGCTGCACCTCACGGACGTGGCCAACGGCGTACAGCAACTGTTGTCCGTACTCCGATAAGTCCGAAGCAGCTCGACATCTCGAAGGGATGCGGCAGATGACCGCTGAGCTCAACGAAGAGCCGGCCGGGCCGGTGAACCCGCTGCGCGATCCGCAGGATCGGCGGCTGCCGAGGATCGCCGGGCCGTGCAGCCTGGTGATCTTCGGCGTCACCGGGGATCTGGCTCGCAAGAAGCTGATGCCGGCGGTCTACGACCTGGCGAACCGGGGGCTGCTGCCCCCCGGTTTCGCCCTGGTCGGGTTCGCCCGCCGGGACTACACCAACCAGGACTTCGCCCAGATCGTCCACGACTCGGTGAAGGAACACGCCCGGACCCCCTTCCGCGAGGAGGTCTGGCAGCAACTGTCCGAGGGTTTCCGGTTCGTGCCGGGTGACCTGACCGACGACGAGGCGTTCAAGCGGCTGCGGGAGACCGTGGACGAGCTGGACATCACCCGTGGGACCGGCGGCAACCACGCGTTCTACCTGTCGATCCCGCCGGGGCTGTTCCCGGAGGTCGTGCGGCAACTGTCCGAGCACGGGCTGACCGACGAGCGGCCCGGCTCGTGGCGGCGGGTGGTGATCGAGAAGCCGTTCGGTCACGACCTGAAGAGCGCCCGCGAGCTGAACCAGGTGGTCGAGTCGGTGTTCCCGCCCGAGGCGGTGTTCCGGATCGACCACTACCTGGGCAAGGAGACGGTCCAGAACATCCTCGCGCTGCGGTTCGCGAACGCGATGTTCGAGCCGATCTGGAACAGCAACTACGTCGACCATGTCCAGATCACGATGGCCGAGGACATCGGCATCGGCGGCCGGGCCGGGTACTACGACGGCATCGGCGCGGCCCGGGACGTGATCCAGAACCACCTCCTGCAACTCCTCGCACTGGTCGCGATGGAGGAGCCGGTCAGCTTCGACGCCTGGTCCTTGCGCCAGGAGAAGAAGAAGGTGCTGAACGCCGTACAGCTGCCGGAGCGGCTGGATCTGCACTCGGCCCGCGGGCAGTACGCGGCCGGCTGGGCGGGCGGCGTGAAGGTGAAGGGGTACCTGCAGGAGGACGGCATCCCGAAGGACTCGGCCACCGAGACCTTCGCGGCGTTGCGGGTCGACGTCGACACCCGGCGCTGGGCGGGCGTGCCGTTCTACCTGCGCACCGGCAAGCGGCTCGGGCGTCGCGTGACCGAGGTCGCGGTGATGTTCAAGCGCGCGCCGCACCTGCCGTTCACCAAGACCGAGACCGAGGAACTCGGCCAGAACGCGCTGGTCCTGCGGATCCAGCCGGACGAGGGCATCACGGTCCGCTTCGGCGCCAAGGTGCCGGGCACGTCGATGGAGATCCGCGACGTGAACATGGACTTCGCGTACGGCGGTTCGTTCACCGAGTCCTCGCCCGAGGCGTACGAGCGGTTGATCCTCGACGTCCTGCTCGGAGACCCGCCGCTGTTCCCGCAGCACACCGAGGTCGAGCTGGGCTGGAAGATCCTCGACCCGGTGCTGGACTACTGGGCCCGGCACGGCAAGCCGGAGCAGTACGCGTCCGGCCACTGGGGCCCGGACTCCGCACACGAGATGCTCGCCCGCGACGGGCGTGCCTGGAGGCGGCCATGATCATCGACCTGACCGACACCACGTCGAGCGGCATCGCGTCCGCGCTGCTGCAGGCCCGCCGGCACGCCGGTTCGCCCGCCATGGGGATGGTCGGCACGATCGTGGTCGTCGTCGACGAGGCCTCCCACCACGACGCGATGAAGGCCGCGAACGAGGCCGGGCGTGAGCACCCGTCCCGGGTTCTGGTCGCGATCCTGCGGCCCGGCCGGGGCGCGCCCGGGCTGGACGCCGAGGTGCGGGTCGGCGAGGGCATCCCCGGCGAGGCGGTGCTGCTGCGGCTGCACGGCGAGCTGGCGAAGGTGCCCGAGTCGGTGATCACGCCGCTGCTGCTGCCGGACTCCCCCGTCATCGTCTGGTGGCCGGGTGGCGGCCCGAAGGTGCCGGCGGACGACCCGCTCGGCCGATTGGGCCGGCGCCGGGTGACCGACTCGGCGGCGACGCGGCGCGCGTCCATCGACTACTCGGCGCGGGCCGAAGGGTACGCGCCGGGCGACACCGACTTCGCGTGGACGCGGCTGACGCCGTGGCGGGCGCTGATGGCCGCCGCCCTGGATCAGTACCCGACGAAGGTCACCGGGGCCGAGGTCGCGGCGGCGAAGGGCAATCCCAGCGCGGACCTGATGGCCGCGTGGCTGCAGTCGCGGCTGAAGGTGCCCGTGGAGCAGCGCAACTCGCGCGGCCCGGGCGTGACCGCCGTACGGCTGTTCACGCCGTCGGGGCCGATCGCGTTGACCCGGCCGGACGGCGCGGTGGCGACGTTCAGCGTGCCCGGGCAGCCGGATCGGCCGGTGGCGCTGAAGCGGCGTACGACGTCCGAGCTGTTGAGCGAGGAGCTACGGCGGCTCGACCCGGACGACGTGTACGCGAAGACGCTCGCGTGCATGGTCGAGCGGGACAGCATGCCGGCCGCCGAGAAGACCGTCGACGCGACGGCGCGGAAGTCGACCGCGGCGAAGGTGACGGCGGCGGGTAAGAAGGTCGCCGCCGGTACATCGCGGAAGGCGGCCGCGCCGAAGAAGGCCGCGGGCGCGAAGAAGACCGTGGCCAAGAAGACCGTGGCGAAGAAGACCGTGGCGAAGAGGTCTGTGGCGAAGAAGTCCGTGGCCAGGAAGACCGTGGCCAAGAAGGTTGCCGGGAGCAAGAAGGTGGCCAAGCGATGACTGAGGTTGATCCGGAACTGCTGATCCATTCCGATGCCGAGGACCTGGCGTTCTCGGTGGCAGGCCGGCTGATCACGGCGATCGCCGATGCGCAGAGCACCGGTGGGATCGCGCAGGTGGTGCTCACCGGCGGCCGGGTGGCCGCGAAGGTGTACGAGGCGGTCGCGGGTTCGCCGGCGAAGGTGGAGGTCGACTGGCAGCGCGTCGAGTTCTGGTGGGGTGACGAACGGTTCCTGCCGCCCGGCGACCCCGAGCGGAACGAGACCCAGGCGCGGGACGCCTTCCTGTCGGCGCTCGACGTCGACCCGGCGCGGGTGCATCCGATGGCCGCCGACACCGGTCAGGGCGCGGAGGCAGCGGCCACGGCGTACGGCGAGGACCTGGCCGCGGCCGGTTCGCCGGCGTTCGACGTACTGCTGCTCGGCGTCGGTCCCGACGGGCATGTCGCCTCGTTGTTCCCCGGCTATCCGCAGATCGCGGTGACGGACGCCGCGGCGGTCGCGGTACACGACTCGCCGAAGCCGCCGCCGACCCGCATCTCGCTGACGCTGCCGCAGCTCAACAACGCGCGCGAGGTCTGGTTCGTCGTCTCCGGCGAGGACAAGGCCGAAGCAGTAGCCAAGGCCCTGGCCGGCAACGACATTCCCGCCGCCCAACCCAAGGGCCAGAACCGCACCCTCTGGCTCCTCGACCAGGCCGCCGCCCAGCAGGTCTCCTGACCGTGGCCTTGGTTCGGTGAGTACCGAAGCGTCGGAGTGACAGACTCGGGCCATGGGCTTCCGTGAGTTGCACGCCGAACGCTTCGTGATGCCGAACGCCTGGGACGCCGGCAGCGCGGTGATCCTCGCCGCGGCCGGGTTCCCGGCGATCGCGACGACCAGCGCCGGGATCGCGTTCTCGCTGGCGAAGGGTGACCACACGCTGCCGGACGGAGCGCCGGCGGTGTCACGCGAGGAGATGTTCGACCGCGTCCGCGAGATCACCGCGGCGAGCGCCGTACCGGTGAACGGCGACCTCGAGGACGGGTACGGCGCCACGCCGGCGCGGGTCGCGGAGACCATCACGCTCGCCCGCGAGGCCGGACTCGCCGGTGGCAACGTCGAGGACTACGACGGCCGCGAGCTGTACGACGTCGAGCTCGCGGTCGACCGCATCGTCGCGGCCCGCGAGGCGGCCGGCCCGGACTTCGTGCTGACCGCCCGCACCGACGGCCAGCTCCTCCGTACGCCGACCACGCTCGCCGACTCGATCGACCGGGCGAACCGTTTCCGCGCGGCCGGCGCGGACTGCCTGTACGTTCCCGGCATCAACGACCTCGACACCATCCGGACACTCGTCACCGAGATCGACGGACCGCTGAACGTCGTCCTCGGGCTCGGCACCTCCACCCTCACCGTCCCGGACCTGCAGTCGGCCGGCGTCACCCGGATCAGCCTCGGTGGCAGTATCGCGCGGGCCGCGCTCGGGTTCGTGCGCCGGAGCGCGGAGGAGCTGGCCACGAAGGGCACGATCACCTTCGCCGCCGAACAGATCCCGCAGGCTGACCTGAACCAGCTGTTTGCGCGATCATCCAAGGGTGAGCGCTGACTCTCGCCTGACGCCGCTGGCGACGGCCCACAGCCTCGTGGGCTTCACCACCTGCGCCTGCCTGCTGGTCTTCTACGCCGCCGGCGAACCCTTCGGAATCCTCAACGACATCGGCAACGCAGCCCTCGGCGTCCTCAGCCTCGTCCTCGCCCGGCGCCTGCCCGCACCGATCCCGGCGCAGGCAGACATCGGCTCGGCGCTTGTCCGGCGCGGTCTCCTCCTCGCAGCCGCGGCCGTCGGGGCCGCGCTGACTGTCGTGGGCACGGTGCTCGTGCTGTCGGGTGTTACCGGCTTCTACCTCGCCGGGCTGTGGTCGAGCCTCGGGTTCGCCCTGATCGGGATCTGGTTGATCGGCGTCCGCGGCGTCCTGCCCGGTGTGGTGATGTTGCTCGGCCTGGTCGGCATCCCCGGCATCCTGACGGGTCTCGACGACATGAACAACGTGCCGCCCTGGATCTTCGTCGCCGGCGTGAGCTGGGCCGGGACCTACCTGCTCTTCCCCACCTGGAGCCTCCGGCTAGCCCGGCAGCACCGTGCCGAAGGCGTCGGCTAGCTCCGGGAACATCCCACGTACGTCGCCACCGCGCACCCAGATCCCGATCGCCAGCGCTGCGGTTGCCTCCAGCAACTTCGCGCGCTGGAGCCCGCCCGCGAACACCGGCGTACATCCGAGATCCCGGACAAGGTCGGCGACCGGCTCGAGGTCGCCATCGCCGCACAGCGGCACGCCCAGCCCGGGCGGTGGGTTCCGCCAGACCGAGTCAGCCGCCAGGTTGAACGCCTTCACCACCTGCACGCCCGGTGCCGCCCGCGCGATCGCCTCGGCAGTCGCCGGTTGTGACAACGTGAAATCGTCGTATTTCAGGGCGTTCGTGCAGTCGATCAGGGTTCGACCCGCCGGCACCTGGCTCGCGACGTCCACCGCCACCTGCGCCGGTACGGCGCGCCGAGGCGCCGCCGCGGGTCGAATACTCTCTCACCGCCGCCGGTCAGGACCTGCTCGTCCCGATCCGCGCGCTCGGTGACTGGGCCGCCGTGTACGCCGACCAACTGCCGACCGAGAACACACCTATCCGGAGGAGCCTCCGAAACGGGGGTTAGGATCTGGGTATGACAGCTTCCGAGTCCCCCGACCGTCCGTACGGCGCCTTTCCGGTACGGATCGGTCTGCAGGTCCAGCCCCAGCACGCGCAGTACGCCGACATCCGGCGTACCGTCGCCGCGGCCGAGGAGATCGGCGTGGACGTCGCGTTCAACTGGGACCACTTCTACCCCCTGAGCGGTGAGCCCGAGGGCCTGCACTTCGAGTGCTGGACCATGCTGGCCGCGTGGGCCGAGGCGACCGAGCGGGTCGAGATCGGCGCCCTGGTCACCTGCAACTCCTACCGCAACCCCGACCTGCTCGCCGACATGGCGCGCACGGTCGACCACATCAGCGACGGCCGGCTGATCTTCGGTATCGGCTCCGGCTGGTTCGAGAAGGACTACGACGAGTACGGCTACGACTTCGGTACGGCGGGCGGCCGGCTGGACGCCCTCGGTGAGGCCCTGCCGCGGATCGAGCGGCGCTGGGCCAAGCTGAACCCGCAGCCGACCCGGGACATCCCGGTGCTGATCGGCGGTGGCGGCGAGAAGAAGACGCTCAGGCTGGTCGCGCAGCACGCGAACATCTGGCACGGCTTCGGTGACGCCGAGACGATCGCGCACAAGCACGCCGTACTGGACGAGCACTGCAGGTCGATCGGCCGCGACCCGGGTGAGATCGAGCGTTCGGCCGGCGTCGGTGACAAGAAGCCGGAGGAGATCGGCAAGGGACTGCTCGACGTCGGCACCCGGCTGTTCACCGTGTCGTCGTCCGGCCCCGACTACGACCTCGGCCTGCTCCGCGAGTGGGTCGCCTGGCGCGACGAGGTCAACGCGAAGTAGCACCGTCGGCCGGGTGGGCGTCTCCGGCGGCCGCCCGGCTGTCTAAACTTTCCGGCATGTCTACGTTGCCTGGGAACGGTTCGGTGCGGCCCATCACCCGGTGGGGTGAAGAGGTCATGCACCGGGTCAATCAGCCGGTCACCGACTTCGGTGCCGAGCTGCAGACGCTGGTCGCCGACATGGTCGCGACGATGAACGCGGCCGAGGGCGTCGGCCTGGCCGCGAACCAGGTCGGCGTGGACCTGCAGCTGTTCGTGTTCGACTGCCCGGACAAGTCCGGGAACCACGTCCAGGGTGTGGTCTGCAACCCGGTGATCGAGCTGCCCGAGGGCAAGGACCGGAACCTGGACGAGGGCGACGAGGGCTGCCTGTCGCTGCCCGGCGCGTTCACGAAGTGCGCCCGCCCGGACTTCGCCAAGGTCACCGGCGTCGACCAGCACGGCAACCCGGTGAGCTACGAGGGCGACGGCCTGCTGGCCCGCTGCCTGCAGCACGAGACCGACCACACCCAGGGCATGGTGTTCGGCGACCGGCTGTCGCGGAAGTACAAGAAGCGCCTGTTCGGCGAGGCCGAGGAGTTCGCGGCCGACTACCCCGCCGACTGGCCGGTGTCCCCCATGATCGAGCACCACGACGACCACGAGGACACCCCGGCCACCTGAGCTACCAGCGGGCCTTCTCCAGATCGATCGCCTCGACCGACTGGGCCGGGGTCTGTCCCGTGGTGTCCAGCCACAGGCCCCGGCGCGGCGTCTCGTCCAGTCCGGCCTGCAACGCCCGTACGCCGTCCTCCAGCGAGTCGCCCCAGTCGCGGTAGGAGTTGTTGCCCCCGCGGCCGATCTCGCGCTGCACGATCGACTCGACGGACGGCACGAGTACGACGAGGTAGGTCTCGACGCCGCGCAGCCGCGCGAACCACCGCTCGACGTACTCGCCCAGCACGATGTCGCTGCACACGAAGTCGAACCCGGCGTCCGCGTAGTGCTGTGCGATCAACGCGCTCGCGTCGTACCGCAGCTCCAGCTGGCGCAGCGCCTCGGGTGACGGGTCCGGTGTCATGATCTCGGCGCCGGCGACGACGCCGCGGTAGAACACGTCGCCGTCGAGGGTCGCCGCGGGCGGACCCATCCGCGCGGCGAGCAACGGGGCGATCGTGGACTTCCCGGCGGCCTGCATCCCGGTGACCAGAACTACCTTCGGCATGACGTCATCACATCATCGCCGTCCAGCGGTTTAGCGGGTCGCGTAGAACGCCACAGCCGCGGACGACGCCACGTTGAGCGAGTCGACGCCGCCGGCCATCGGGATCCGGACCGTCAGGTCGGCTTGGCGCAGCACCTGCGGTTTCAGGCCGTGGCCCTCGGTGCCGAAGATCAGCGCGAGCTTCTCGTCCTTGCGGCCGGCGAGTTCGTCGAGGGTGATCGAGTCGTCGGTGAGCGCCATCGCGGCAGCCACGTACCCGTGGTCCTGGAGGTGGCGCAGGTCGCCGGGCCAGCTCTGCAGCCGGGTCCACGGGACCTGGAAGACAGTGCCCATCGATACCTTGATCGAGCGCCGGTACAGCGGGTCGGCGCAGGTCGGGGTGACCAGCACCAGTCCGACGCCCAGCGCGGCTGCGGCCCGGAAGCCGGCGCCGACGTTGGTGTGGTCAACGATGTCGTCGAAGATCGCGATCCGGCGTACGTCCTCGGTGAGCAGCTCGGTGAGCGGCACGGCCGCACGGCGCTTGTACGACGCGAGCGCGCCGCGGTGCACGTGGAAACCGGTGACCTGCTCGGCCAGTTCCTCCGAGACGACGTACACGGGTTTGTCCGGCCACTTCGCCAGGACGTCCTGCAGTGAGTCCAGCCAACGTGGGGCGAGCAGGAAGGAGCGGGGCTCGTAGCCGGTGTCCGCGGCACGGCGGATCACCTTGTCGCCCTCGGCGATGAACAGGCCGTGCTCCTCCTCGAGAAGACGGCGCAGGTTCACCTCCCGCAGCTGTACGTAGTCCGCGAGCCGCTCGTCGGCGGCATCCGCGACCTCGACCAACGTCACGCCGGGCCTACCTGGGCGGCGACGTCCACGACGTTGCCGATCACAACGATCGCGGGGGCGCCGACGCCCTCGTCCTTCATCGCCTGCGCGATTCCGGCGAGATCCGACGTCACCATCCGCTGCCCGGGGAGGGTCCCGTCGGCGATCGCCGCCGCGGGTGTCTCCGCCGGGCGACCGGCCTCGATCAACCGTTCCGCGATCGCCGGCAGGTTCTCCACCGCCATCAGCAGCACCAACGTCCCGTGCAGCTGCGCCAGCGCGTCCCAGTTGATCAGCGAGTCCGGGTGCGACGGCGGAATGTGCCCCGACACCACGGTGAACTCGTGCGTCACCCCGCGATGTGTCACCGGGATTCCGGACACCGCCGGCACCGAGATCGAGCTCGTGATTCCCGGCACGACCGTCCACGGCACACCGGCCGCCGCGCACGCCAGCGCCTCCTCGAACCCGCGGCCGAAGACGTACGGGTCGCCACCCTTCAGCCGTACGACGACCTTCCCCTGCTGCCCGCGGTCCACCAGGATCCGGTTGATCTCCTCCTGCTGCGCGGCCCGCCCACGCGGCAGCTTTGCCGCGTCGAACAGCTCCACGTCCGGGTGCAGCTCGTCCAGCAACTGCTGCGGCGCCAACCGGTCCGCGACCACGACATCCGCCTCGGCCAGCAGCCGCCTGCCGCGCACCGTGATCAGGTCCGGATCACCTGGTCCCCCGCCGACCAGGTACACGCCCGGGCGCCGGTCCACCTCGCGCGCGGCCAGCTCCCCGGTCCGCAGTCCTTCGAGGATCGCGTCCCGGACGGCGGCCGACTTCCGGTGATCGCCACCGCCGAGCACGCCGATCGTCACGTTGTCGTGCTGCCCCGATGCGGGCGTCCACGCGGTCGCACGGGACCGGTCGTCCGAGCGGACGCAGAAGATCCGCCGTTCCTCGGCCTCTGCCGACACCTGGTCGTTCACCGCGGCGTCGTCGGTGGCAACGACGACGTACCAGGCGCCGTCGACGTCGCCGGCCTGGTAGCCGCGCTCGATCCAGGTCAGCGACGGGTTGCCGAGCAGGCCTTCGATGGTCGGCGTGATCGACGGCGACACCAGGTCGACCCGCGCGCCGGCCTCGAGCAGCCGCGGCAGCCGCCGCTGGGCGACCCCGCCGCCTCCGACGACGACCACGCGCCGCCCGTCGAGGACGAGGCCGGACAGGTACTGATGCGTCACGAAGTGATCCCCGCGTCCTCGAACGTGGCCATCTCGGCGAGCGCGCGGACCGCGCACGTCAGGATCGGATAGGCGAGCACCGCGCCGGTGCCCTCACCGAGACGCAGGTCCAGGTCGACCAGCGGCTGCAGGCCGAGCTGCTTCAGCGCGACCGCGTGTCCGGGCTCGGCCGAGCGGTGGCCGGCGACGCAGTAGTCGACGGCGGCCGGGTGGAACGCCTGCGCGACGAGCGCGGCCGCGCCGGCAATGACGCCGTCCAGGATCACCGGAACCCGGTTCGCCGCGGCACCGAGGATGTACCCGGCCAGGGCAGCGTGTTCCAGACCGCCGTACGCCTGCAGCGCCTTCAACGGTTCGGTCGCCGGTACGCCGTGCTTCGCGAGCGCGTCCCGTACGACGCCGGTCTTGTGTGCCAGTGCGGCATCGTCGATGCCCGTGCCGCGGCCGGTGACCACGTCGGCGGTCGCTCCGGTGAAGGTCGCGATCAGCGCGGCGGACGCCGTGGTGTTGGCGATCCCCATGTCACCGGTCAGCAGACAGCGACAGCCCTCCTGGACCAGCTTGTCCGCGAGGTCGAACCCGACGGCGACGGCGGCCTTCGCCTCGTCCTCGGTCAACGCGTCGGTCTGCGACAGGTCCCGGGTGCCCGGACGGACCTTGGCGTGCACGATGTCGAGCTGTTCGACCGGCGTCGCCACGCCGACGTCGACCACGCGGACGTCCACACCGTTGTTGGCCGCGAACGCGTTCACCGCGGCTCCCCCGGCGGCGAAGTTCGCCAGCATCGCAGCGGTCACTTCCTGCGGCCACGGGGAGACGTTCTGCGCGTGCACCCCGTGGTCCGCGGCGAACACCGCCACGACGGCCGGGCTCGGCACCACGGGCGGACACGTCCCGGTCATCCCGGCGACCCGCACGGACAGCTCCTCGAGTACGCCGAGGGAACCGGCCGGCTTGGTCAGTACGGCGTGCCGCTCCTCGGCGGCCCGCATCGCCGCGGGATCCGCGGGCGCGATCCGCTCCAGGTACTCCTCCACCAGGTCCTCCACGGGTCCTCCGTCCGTTGCCGCCGGCGCGTTCGGCGCGCGGTCCGGCGTACCCGATCTTCGCATCCCCGAGTGTGTGCCCCCGGACGGACCGGCGGGATGTGGACAGTAGTGTCGGGATCACCACATGTCGCGAGATCCCGGAGGACCACAGATGTCTCTCGATCGTCCCGTCGCCCCGGACCCGTACGCGTTGCTGCCGCAGGCCGGCGCGTTCACCGTCACCAGCACCGATGTCGCCGACGGCGAGCCGCTGCCGGACGCCCAGGCGTTCGCGGGCGGCAACACCTCGCCGCAGCTCAGCTGGTCCGGGTTCCCCGCGGAGACCAAGGCCTTCGTGGTGACCTGTTTCGACCCCGACGCCCCGGTCCCGTCCGGTTTCTGGCACTGGGTGCTGGTGAACCTCCCGGCCACCGTCACCGAGCTCCCCACCGGCGCCGGTACGGCGGAGCGCCTCGACAACGGCGCCTTCCACGTCCGCAACGACTTCGGCACCAAGAACTTCGGCGGCGCCGCCCCGCCCCCGGGCGACCAGGTGCACCGCTACTACTTCGTGGTGCACGCGATCGACGTCGAGGCGCTCGACGTGGACGCCGACGCCACCCCGGCCGTCGTCTCCTTCAACCTCGCCTTCCACACGCTCGCGCGCGCCATCCTCACACCGACGTACGCGATCGCGGAGTAGGTCCCTCTCCGGGCCGGCCGCCGACGCAAACCACGGCCGGCCCGACACTCTCGGTTGCTAGTGTCGCGCGGAGTACCGAGAGTCGTCCCGAGAGGATTCACGTGGCTGTAGGAACGCTTGACCCCGCATCGCCCGAGTACGCCTGGGTGGCATCGGTCGTCGACCGTGTGTCGGAGCTCGCCGGCCGAACCGCGCGCTGGAACGGCACGGTCGTCGTCACCGACGAGGCCGGGCAGGAAGCAGCTCGCCGGCGGGCGGGGCAGATCGGTGCCGACTCGTTCTACACCGCGGCCGACAAGATCGCGCTGAGCGAGGAACAGGCCGCCACCGTTCGCGAGGCGATCGAGCGGTCCGGTCAGGCCAGCTCGGATCCGGCCGAGGCGCAGCGGCGCTGGGACGACATGATGACCGTGACCGGCGCGGTCGGGGCACAGGCGATCCGGCTGACCGGCCCCCAGGCACAGGACACGGGCCGGGTCGCAGGCTACGAGGGAGATCTCGACCGCGGCCTCGGGCAGGTCTGGACCCGGGAGAACCTCCGGGAGATCTTCAACGGCTCCGAGTCGGCCCGCCTGGTGCCGGCCGAGGGGGTTCCGATCCGGCGCGCGCTCACCGAGCAGGACAGCTCGGGGAGAGCCACCTATCAGGCCCTCGCCGCCCTGAAGCTGGTGGGCAGGGAAACGTGGCGTCCGGCCGCCGAGGCCGCTGACCCGCTGATCGCGACACCACCGGACCTGCGATTCCAGGCGATGGTGGAATCCATCGCCGGATCCGAGGACGTCGCCGCCGACGACCTGCGCAACGTCAGCACGTGGACCTTCCGCCAGGACCTCGGCGCAGCGCTCACCACAAGAGACCCCGAGGCCGCTCGGGCTGCGGCCCACGACGCCGTCAACAAGACCGTCAACGAGATCGATCGTCTGGCGCCGTCTCCGGACCGCGAGATCCCCGCCGAAACGGCAAGATTCGCCAACGACCCGGCGCAGGCCGCCCCCGGCTCCGCGGCAACACCCCAGGCCGACCGGAGCACCGCGGCACAGACCATCGACCGGCAGCCCGACCTCAGAGAGCTCTAGCTCCCGGAGCTTTCCGCCCCGCGGGGAGGGGCTTGGTCAGAGGGCTGTGACGTAGACCCATTGGCCGGATTCGCGGGTGAAGGTGCTGTTCTCGTGCTGGACGGCGGGGTGGCCGTTGGTTGTGTAGTGGGCGTTGAACTCGACCGTGCCCTCGGAGTGGAACGGGCTGCCGCCGGTGGTGTTCAGGATCTCGAGGCCGGTCCATTCGCGGTCGGGAAAGTCGATGTGCGCCGGGCGTGTGGTCAGCGACCAGGTCTGCTGGAGGTACGCCGCGTCGTGCACCACGAAGGCGGAGTACCTGGAGCGCATCAGCTGTTCGGCGGTCGTCGCCGTTGTCGCGCCGCGGTGCAGCGGGCCACAGCAGGCGTCGTACGGCGCGTTCTGGCCGCAGGGGCAGGTGGATGGAACTGGCATGTCGCCGATTGTTCCCGATCGGTCGGCTGTCTGCGTGATCTTCTGCGTGATCTACTGCCTTGATGGAGCCGACAGACGCTGCGCGCTGGCGGCGGTCGATGATCCGTCCCGTGCTCGAGCGGTACGCCGCGACGGACGGAGTCGACGTGGTGATGCTGAGCGGCTCGACCGCCCGCGGTGACGCCGACCGCTGGTCCGACGTCGAAGTCGGCGTCTTCTGGCACCGACCGCCCACGGAGGCGGAACGCCTCGCAGCCGCGGAAGGAGCCACCGACGTTCGTACGGTGTCCGCAGCAGACGCACCGCCTCCCTGGCTCGATCAGCTCTCCCTCGGTGCTCCGCGCCCGGACGGCCTGACGGTCGACGTCATGCACACCCAGACAACCGCCGTCGAGAGACTGCTGGACGACGTGCTCGTCTCGTGCCGGCCCGACGAGGCCGCATTCGACCTGCTGCAAGGAATCCTCGACGCCGGCGAGGCCAGCGGACCGCGGGCCGAGCTCCTCGCGCACTGGCAGGAACGCGCGGCGAGCTATCCCCGTGAGCTGGCCACGGCCGTCATTCGCCGGAACGGAAACATCGAGAAGTTCTGGCGCTGGCAGATGCTGACCGAGCGGGACAACCCGCTGCTGCTCGCCCGCGAGTTCCTGCGCGTCGCCACCCAGATGCTCAATGTCCTGCACGCCCTCAACGGCCGGTACTGCGGCCACGTGCTGTCGTTCAAGCGCCTCGACACCATCGAACGCACGCTCCTCCTCGCCCCGCCCGCACTCGCGAGCCGGCTCCGTGCGGTCTTCACCCAGCCGCCCGCCGAGGCCGCGGAAACTCTCCGCACGCTCGTCGAGGAAACGTTCGACCTGGTCGAGACCCACCTCCCCGAGATCGACGTCGACCGTCTGCGCGCCACGTTCCGCAGCGACCGCAAGCCGCTCGACTCAGCGCACTGACAGCGACGGCTCTCCCACCGGCAGACTCGCGACTTCGTCCCGCAGTACGTCGTACTCCGCCGCGCTCAGCGTCTCCGAGAGGATCACGCTCACCCGACCACCCTTGCGCCCCCAGGCGCCGACGATCCGCCCGTCCACCAGCACGCCGTTCGGATGGAACGTGTCGGCCGCCGGCGTCAGCGCCCGCAAGCCCGGCGCGATGAACCGCCCGTCCCGATCCCGCCCGAACAGGCGCAGATCCGGCGCCACCAGCAGGCGAACCCCACGAGGCTCCCGCACCGTGCGCAAGGACTCCTCGTCCGCGCGAAGCACCCACCCGGGCACACCGTCGAAGTCGACCTCGACCAGCTCGTCAGCGATCGACGACCAGACCGCTCGCGCGTCGGCCGGCGACAACCCCGACCACCAGGAGAACGTTCTTGGTGTCGTCGGCCCGAAACAGCGCACGTGCCGCCGGCACAATTCCGCACGCGCCTCGGCCAGGTCGAGCTCCGGCCGCGGCACCTCGTGAACCCACAGCGACGTCGTATCCCATCGCACCGCGATCCGCCCGCTGACGCACGCCGACCGCAACCCCCGGATCCCGGCCCCACGCCGTTCCCGCCCGCCGAGGAACGCACACACCTCGTCGGCCAGTACGTCGATCCGCCGCGAATCGAGCGGCATCCGCCCGAGCGTGAACACCCCGAAGTCTCGCGCCGGCAACACGTACACGGCTGCCCGCG
This sequence comes from Kribbella sp. NPDC004875, assembly GCF_042873375.1. Taxonomy (NCBI): domain Bacteria; kingdom Bacillati; phylum Actinomycetota; class Actinomycetes; order Propionibacteriales; family Kribbellaceae; genus Kribbella; species Kribbella sp. NPDC004875. The sequence goes on along the minus strand of NZ_JBIALI010000002.1, from coordinate 862,202 downwards.
GACTGTACGTCTGGATCAACGAAGGATGCTCCCAGTCCGACCGCACACAGCCGGCCATCCGAGCATGCAGGCCGAGCAGTGCATCCCGAGGAGCGGTGTCCTGCAATCCGACGTACGCCGCCTGCTCGTGCGAGCCCGGTGGTAGCCGGTCGACGAGGTGGTTGACATGCAGCCGGTAGGCGACGGCCTGCTCCCGCGTGACGTTCAGCATGGTGCCGACCGTACGGGGAAAAGACGCCATCCGATGGCTTAGTTTCGTTGAGCAATGGCGAACCAGGCGGGCGCGCCGTTCGAATGGATCCGCGTTTCGAGCCGGCGTGGTTCGACCGCGCGGAGCGTCCAGCCGGAGCCGGTACCGAACGCCGTCCGCAGCAGTTCTTCGCTGACCGGATGGGGAACACCCTCGGGGTCCACGTCGCTGAAGCACAGCACGTAGAGCATCGCGCCGGGCTCGGCCACTGACGCCAGGCTCGCCACGTAACGATCGCGTTCGGCCGCGTCGAAGGTGTGGAACAGACCGCAGTCGAGGATCGTGTCGAACCGCCGCCCGACCTCCTCGAGGTGCAGTGCGTCGGCGGTCGCGAACTCGGCCGTGATCCCCTGCTCGGCGGCCTTCGCCCGCGCGTGGGCGAGCGCTGTCTCGGCGAGGTCGACCCCGAAGACCGGCACGCCGTACGACGCGATGTGCAGTGCGTTGTCGCCACTGCCGCACCCGGCGTCCAGGACCGAACCGGTGAAGGCGCCCGCGGCCGCGAGCTCGACGACGACGGGTTGCGGCCCGCCGAACTCCCACGGCGCGGGCCCGTCCTGGTACGACGCGTCCCACGAGCGGCCCGCCATCCGCTCATGACTCGTAGGTTGTTTCGTGCGGTACGGATCCCCAGCCATCGACGTACGCCTCCCGAGTCCGATGGAGTACTTCCATCGTTACCCCGACCCGACCACCCTGGCTACGCCCGAGGAGATGTCACAGATGCTCACCACCCGTCGCCGGGAACCTGCCGCAGCCCGATATGAGACGTGATCTACTTCTCTCGATCCGCGGGATGAGCTGGTATCTCAGCCGCGGCCACTGGGCGCTGGGCTGATGAGTGAGCCTGCGCGCACGGTCGTCGACCACCTGCCGCGGCCGACGGTGCCGGGGCCGGTCAGCGGTTGATGATCGCCAGGGCGGTGCCGAGCGCGAACCCGAGGACGCCGACGAGTCCGGCGATCGACGCGAGCCGGCTCGCCGACCGCGGGGCTGTACGTGGAGCGGTCGTCGGGTGCACCTTCCAGACCGGATCGTTCGGCGCCTGCACCTGATCCGGCCAGAGGTGCTGCGAGGTCGCGTTGCGGTCCATGGGAACTCCGTACTCGACAGATTGCCTACCTGTGCGCTGACGCGTCAGCCGCATGCCCGGTTCCCCAGACGGACACTAGCCGTCCTGATGCAGCGGGAAGGCCCGGATGATCACCGCTGTCGCGGTCCCGCACGTGGGCCCAGACGTGGGCCCAGACGTGGGCTCGGACGTGGGCTCGGAGCCGGTGAAGTCCCGCAGCACGCGATGCAGCCGGGCCCGCAGCTCGGCCAGCTCGCCGTCGGCCAGCGTGACGACCGCACTGAACGCGAAGTCCTCGTCGTCGGAGGTCTTCGCGGCCAGCCAGCTCGCGTACGCCGTGTCCTCGAGCTCCCGGTTCAGCGTCGCCTGCTCGACCCGCAGCCGGCGCCACGGCTTCACCCGTCCGGCGGCCCCCGGCACCGCCTCGATCACCCCGAGCGCCTCCAGCCGCCGCAGGTGGAAGGAGCACGACCCGGTGCTCTCCCCGAGTTCGCGCGCCGCGATCGTCGACGTCGTCGTACCGTCGCGGTCGATCAGCGCCAGGAGCGCGGAACGGAGCGGGTGCGCGCGGACGACGTCCCGGCGGTTCGGCGTACTGCGGTGCTCGGCCATGCAGTGCATCCTAATCCCAGACTTTGCAAAGCTTTGACTTTGCAGAGTACGGTCTTTGTATGCCGACGTACATTCTGGGCCGCCCGAGCCGGCGACTGCCCGCGCTGACGGACGAAGTACGCCGCGGCCGCCCGCTACGCATCACGGAGTACGGCGAGCCGATCCTGCACCGCGCCTGCCGGCCGGTCACCGAGTTCGGCGCCGCGCGGTGGGGCCGGTTGATCGACGACATGTTCACCACGATGTGGATCGCGGAGGGCTGCGGGCTCGCCGCGAACCAGGTCGACGTCGACGCACAGCTGTTCGTGTACGACCTCACCGACGAAGCCGGCGACCGCCACGTCGGTCACGCGTTCAACCCGCGGATCGAGACGATGACGGCGCTCTTCGGCACCCAGTCCGGCACCGAGGGCTGCCTCTCGGTGCCTGGCGCCAACGCAGCACTCCCCCGCCCGGCCCGCGCGACGCTGCACGCGTACGACGTCGACGGCCGCCCCTTCACGCTGGACGCATCCGGGTACTTCGCCCGCTGCCTGATCCACGAGACCCAGCACCTGTCCGGCACCGTGTACGTCGACCACCTCACGCCGGCGGCACGCGCCCGCGCACTGGCCGACTCGAACGCCGAACGCGCCACCGTCCTCGAGCAGCGCGCCACCCGCCAACGCCTACTCACCAAGCCGTGACCGACACACTCACGTCTCCCCTCGTCGACTTCACCTGCGGTCAATGGGGCAGTGCCGGCTGGGCCGCCGAACGCTCGCACGGCGACCTCCGCCGGCACCTGTGGACGGCGTACGCCGAACGGCGACCGTCCCCACCTGGGACCAGGTCCACCTCGCGCTGACCGCCCTCGACATCGTTGCGCTGGCTCCAAGCAACACTTTCAAACCATTTTCACCCAAACCCCGCCCCTGAATGCACGCACTCAGTGGCCCCGCGGCACCCGCAAAACTCCCGCCAACCACCGGCCTGCACCGATCTGCGGAACTTATTCGCCACCGGGCGACCAAAAAGTTCCACAAACCGAGCCACCTGAGACGAGTTCTACGCCGCGGGTCACCCGACGAACCACCCACCCCCACAACCAGCCGCCACCCCCGCAGGCACCCCATGGGCGAGCACTTCGTCGCGGACGTCCGCGCCACGCAACAGCTCATGCCGCCGAAGGCGCAACACAAACGGCCCCGCGGCCGGGGGCTGTTTTACCTCTGGGTGGGTGGTGGCGGGGAGCCTGGTGGACTCCCCGCCGGCTGGGGGTCAGTCCTTGATGCCGGACTGGGTGACGCCCTGGATGAGGTAGCGCTGGAGGAAGGCGAAGATCAGCACCAGCGGCAGGATCGACACCGCGACGGCCATGAACAGTTCGTGGATGTTGATGGTCTGGGCCGTGATGAACGTCGACATCGCGACCTGGATCGTCCACGACGACGAGTCCTGGCCGATCACCAGCGGCCAGAGGAACGAGTTCCAGTTGCCGATGAACGTGATCGCCGCGAGCGCCGCGAAGAACGGCAGGGAGTTCGGTACGACGATCCGCCAGAACACCCCGAAGTACCCGGCGCCGTCCACCCGGGCGGCTTCCTCGAGCTCCTTCGGAAAACCCAGGAAGTACTGCCGGAACAGGAAGGCCGCGAACCCGCTGAACAGTGTCGGAATGATCAGGCCGCGCAGCGACGAGACCCACCCGAGCGACGACACCACGATGAACGAGGGGATGAACGTCACCGCCCCCGGGATCATCAGCGTCGCGACGATCGCGTAGAAGATCTTGTCGGCGTGCTTGTACGGGATCCGGGCCAGCCCGTACCCCGCCATCGATGCCAGCAGCAACTGTCCCGCGGTGCCGAGGATCCCGACCACCGCGGAGTTGTACAACGCCCGCGCCATCGGCACCGTGGTGTCGTTGAACAGCTCGCTGATGTTCCCCCACTGCAGATGCGAGGGGAACAACGTCCACGTGGGCGCGGTGATGTCGGCCTCGGTGGACAGCGCGTTGCGCAGGATCAGGTAGAACGGCAGCAAGAACAGCACGACCGCGATGAACAGTGCGATCCAGCGCAGCACCGTTCCGACCCGGCCGAGTGGGGTCTGCTGGAACCCGATCGGCTGCGGCGTACCCGTCGTACGCTCGGAGACCGCCATCAGTCGCCCGCCTTTCCGAAGCCGAAGAGCCGGCTCTGCAACAGCGTCACGAGCATGATGATCACTGCCAGGATCAGCGCACCGGCCGACCCGTGACCGAGGTCCTGGATGGACCCGAGCGAGATGCCGTACAGGTAGACCAGCGGCGGCCGCGCGTAGTTCACGTTGCCGATCAGGTTGTAGAACTCGTCGAACGCCTGGTAGGCCGCGATCAGGTTCAGGATCAGGACCGCCACCGACGTCGCCCGCAGCTGCGGGAGCGTGATGTAGCGGAAGACCTGCCACCCGGGCTTCGCCCCGTCGACGTACGCCGCTTCGTACAGGGTCGGCGAGATCCGCTGCAGACCCGCGATGAACAGGATCATGTAGAACCCGAGCTGCAACCAGAGCCGCACCGTGACCAGCGGGAGCCAGTACCACGGCGGCGAGACCGTCGAGAGCCACGCGATGTTGTCCACGCCGAACCAGCCCAGCACCGTGTTCGCGAGACCGAACCGGACGCCGTTGAAGATCGACAGCTTCCAGATCAGCGACGCGACGACGTACGAGCACGCGGTCGGCAGGAAGAACACCGACCGGAAGAACGCCCGCGCGATCTTCACCTGGTTGACCAGCAACGCCAGTACCAGCGAGAGCACGAACGTCAGCGGCACGATGAACACCGCGAAGATCGTGAACGTGCCCAGGCTGGACAGGAAGTTGTGGTCGGTGAGCATGTCGATGTAGTTCTGCAGCCCGACGAACTTCGACGGCGTCGCGGTGTTGTACGCCTCGAAGAAACTGAGGACCAGGCTCCAGATGATCGGCAGGTAGGAGAACAGCAGCAGGCCGACCACGAACGGTCCGACGAACACCCAGAACCACAAGGTGGTGCCGGCGATCCCCTTCTGCCGCGGGGCTTTGGCCGATCGGCCCCGCCGCTCACCAGCGGTGGCGGGGCCGTCGGACGTCTTCGCCGGTGCACTCATCCGAACAACCGCGACAGTTCGTCGTTGACGGTCTTCTCGGCTTTGGCGATCTCTGCGGCGGGGTCGGCTCCCTTCTTGATGATGTTCGTCAGCATGTCGCCGAACGCCGTACCCATCTTCGGGGTCCAGGCCGGGTCGTCGGTGTGGCCGTAGTCCTGGGTCAGCTTCACGGTGTCGGCCGCGACGCCCTTCTGCAGCTTCTCCGCCTTCGCCGCGACGCTCTTCCGCGGCGGGATGTGGAAGCCGTAGCTCAGCGACCAGTCCACCTGGTCGTCCGCCTGGTCGATCCACAGCCACTTGACGAACTTCTTCGCCGCGTCGACGTTCGCGCTCTTCGCGGACACGAACTGCGTCCAGCCGCCGGAGTACACGGCCGGCTTGTTCGACGCGTCGAGGGCCGGGAACGGGATCACGCCGAGGTCGTCGCCGAGCGCCTTCTGCATGCCCGGCACCGCCCACATGCCGATCCACTGCATCGCGCACAGGCCCTGGTTGATCGCGCTCGGGTCGGTCCAGTCGGTCGGCGAGCCGAGCAGGATGCTCTTGCTGGCGTAGAGCTCGTGCAGCTTGCCGAACATCTTGGCCGGGCCGTCACCGGCGAAGCCGGGCTTGTGGTCCTTGGTGAGCCGGTCACCACCGGCCGCCCACAGCGCCGGGCTGCCGAGCGCGAGGCCGCCGTCGTTGCCGACGAACATGCCCTTCACCTTGTTGGTGGTGAGTTCCTTGGACGCCGCGATCAGGTCGTCGATGGTCTCCGGCGGCTTGATGCCGGCCTTGTCCAGCAGCGACTTGCGGTAGTAGATGACCTGCGGGTCGATGATCATCCGGATGCCGTAGATCTTGCCGTCCACGGTGTTCGTGGCCAGGTCGCCCGGCAGGAAGTCGTCCTTGACGTCGGCGATGATGTCGTCGAGCGCGACCACCTGGTTGCTCTTCACCATGCCGATGTTCAGCTGGCTCTCGAAGACGTCCGGGCCCTTGTTCGACAGCAGACCGGACGACAGCTTGCTGGCGTAGTCACCCGGCGTCCACTGCACCGAGACGTTCGCGTCGGTGTAGGCCTTCGCGTACTTCTGCGCGGCCTGCTGGGTCCCGGTCTCGCCGTACTGGTGGTACCACTGCGACAGATTGACCTTCGAACCTCCGCCGCCGCCTCCCGACGACGGTCTGCCGGTATTGCCGCCGCAGGCCGCGGTCAGCGCGGCGAGCGCGGCCAGACCACCGGTTCGCTTGAGCAGATCCCGCCGGGTCAGACCGGCGTTCGGAACATGAGCAGGCATGACTTCCACCTTCCCGAGAGCGACGTCGCAGGGGTACGACGCCAGGAGTTCCGAGTTACTTAACTACGTTAAGCATCTCCGATTTCGCACACGGTACAACAGGGTTCAACACAACGACAGCGTTCGACGCAAGGTCAATCGTTGTAGAAGTGCCAGAACAATGTCTCAAAAGCGCGCCCGGCGCAAGACCGGACGCGCTCTTCTTTGTTCGAACGTGTGGAGTTTGCTGGAGTTGATATCGGCTCGTGATCAGCCGAAGAGCTCGCCGGCGTCCGCCTTCCGGACCAGGAGTGCGGGCGGCGTGAAGCGCTCGCCGTACGTCGCCGCGAGTGCGCGAGACCGGGCTACGAACGCCCTCGGACCGTAGGCGTTGATGTACTGCAGCGCGCCGCCGTGCAGCGGCGGGAAGCCGATGCCGAAGATCGAGCCGATGTTGGCGTCGGCCACCGACCGCAGCACGCCCTCGTCCAGGCACTTGACCGTCTCGAGAGCCATCGCGAACAGCAGCCGCTCCTGCACGTCGATCAGCGGTACGTCGCTCTGCGGCGCGAAGTGCTCCCACAGCCCCGGCCAGAGCCGCTTGGGCCCGTCCGCCGGGTAGTCGTAGAACCCTGCCCCGGCCGCCTTCCCGCGGCGGTCGAACTCGTTCACGAGACGGTCCGCGACCGCCATCCCCGGATGCTCGTCGAACGCACCGGCGCTCTCACCGGCCGCGCGCGCCGCGTCCCGGATCTTCTGCGGCAGCGTCAGCGTGATCTCGTCCAGCATCGCCAGCGGCGGCGCCGGGAACCCGGCCTGGGTCGCGGCCCGTTCGATCAGCACCGGGTCGACGCCCTCGGCGACCATCGCGGCGCCTTCCATCACCAGCGTGCCGAACACCCGCGACGTGAAGAACCCGCGGCTGTCCCCGACCACGATCGGTGTCTTCTTGATCTGCCGTACGACGTCGTAGGCGCGCGCGATCGCCCGGTCGTCGGTCTTCTCGCCGACGATCAGCTCGACCAGCGGCATCCGGTCCACGGGCGAGAAGAAGTGCATGCCGATGAAGTCGTCCGGCCGGTCGATACCCTCGGCGAGGGTGCTGATCGGCAACGTGGAGGTGTTCGAGCAGAGCAGCGCGTCCGGCTCGACCACGGCGGCGATCTCGGCGAAGACCTTCTGCTTCAGTCCGACGTCCTCGAAGACGGCCTCGATCACCAGATCACAGCCGGCCAGGTCGTTCGGGTCGCCGGTCGGCGTAATCCTGCTGAGGAACGTCTCGACGTCGGCAGGCGTACTCCGGCCTTTCGCGACCTGCTTCGCCAGCAGCTTCTCGGAATATTCCTTTCCGCGCGCGGCGGCCTCCAAGGAAACATCTTTGAGCACAACCTCGAGACCGGCCTTCGCACACGCGTACGCGATGCCCGCGCCCATCATCCCGGCCCCGAGCACGCCCACCTTGCGAGCGCGCCAGGTCGGTACGTCGGCCGGCCGCGAGCCGCCCGCGTTGATCGCCTGCAGGTCGAAGAAGAACGCCTGGATCATGTTCTTCGCGACCTGCCCGGTGGCGAGCGAGACGAAGTACCGCGACTCGATCCGGGAGGCAGTCTCGAAGTCGACCTGGCTGCCCTCGACCGCGGCACTCATGATCGCCCGCGGCGCCGGGTACGGCGCGCCCTTGAGTTGCTTGCGCAGGTTCGCCGGGAAGGCCGGCAGGAACGCGGCCAGCTTCGGCGAGGACGGCGTACCGCCGGGGATCTTGTACCCGTCGTGGTCCCACGGCTGCTTGGCGTCACCGTCATACGTCGTGATCCACCGCCGGGCCGCAGCGAGGAGCTGATCGGCGGCGACGACCTCGTCGACGATCCCGACCGACAGCGCATGCGCGGGCTTCATCCGCTGGCCCTGGAGCAGCACCTTCATCAGCGCGTCCTGCAGGCCGAGCATCCGCACCGTGCGGGTCACTCCCCCGCCGCCGGGCAGCAGACCGAGCGTGACCTCCGGGACGCCGAGCTCGATCCGGTTGTCGTCGGCAACGATCCGGTGGTGGCAGGCGAGCGCGATCTCCAGCCCGCCGCCGAGCGCCGACCCGTTGATCGCGGCCACGACCGGTACGCCCAGGGTCTCCAGAGCGCGCAGCTGACGCTTGACCTCCTCGATGGTCCCGAACACCTGCGCCGCGTCCGAGGGCTGGATCTGCGACAGCTGCCGCAGGTTCCCGCCGGCGAAGAACGTCGATTTCGCGGACGTCACGATCACGCCCTCGAGCAGCGCCTTCTCGGCGATCAAGCGCTCGACGGTCCGGCCCATCGCCTCGACATAAGCGTCGTTCATGGTGTTCGCGGACGCGGACGGGTCGTTCAGCGTCAGCGTGACGACTCCGGCGTCGTTCTTCCACTCGATCATGCCGCAAGCCTCTCGATGATCGTCGCGACGCCCATCCCGCCGCCGACGCACAGGGTGGCCAGTCCGTAGCGGAGCTCGCGTCGCTCCAGCTCGTCCAGCAGGGTTCCGATCAGCATCGCGCCGGTCGCCCCGAGCGGGTGGCCGAGCGCGATCGCGCCGCCGTTCACGTTCACCTTCTCGTGCGGTACGCCGAGATCCTTCATGAAATGCATGACCGCGGCGGCGAACGCCTCGTTCATCTCGAACAGGTCGATGTCGTCGGCCTCGAGCCCCGCCTTGGCCAGCGCCTTCCGGGCGGCCGGCGCCGGGCCGGTCAGCATGATCGTCGGATCGGCACCGCTGACCCCGACCGAGACGACCCGGCCACGCGGCGCCTGACCGAGCGCCTCGCCGGCCTTCTCGTTGCCGATAGCAACCAGGGCGGCCCCGTCGACGATGCCCGAGGAGTTGCCCGCGTGGTGCACGTGCTCGATCCGCTCGACCGTCAGGTACTTCTCCAGGGCGACCGAGTCGAACCCGCCGTGCTCCCCGATCGCGGCGAACGACAGCGGCAGCCCGGACAGCGTCTCCACCGACGTCCCGGGCCGCACCAGCTGGTCGTGATCCAGGATCCGCAGCCCGTTCCGATCGACCACGGGTACGACGGAACGCGCGAAGTACCCGTTCGCCCAGGCCTTCGCGGCGCGGGCGTGGGACTCGGCGGCGTACGCGTCGACGTCGGCGCGGGAGAACCCGTCGATCGTCGCGATCAGGTCGGCGCTGATGCCCTGCGGGATGAAGCCGGTCTCGAGCGCGGTCTCCGGGTCCATCGCCCAGGCGCCGCCGTCGGAGCCCATCTTCACCCGGGACATCGACTCGACGCCGCCGGCCAGGATGAAGTCCTCCCAGCCGGACCGGACCCGCTGCGCCGCCTGGTTGACCGCCTCGAGACCCGAGGCGCAGAAGCGGTTGAGCTGCACGCCGCCGGTCGTCTCCGGGTACCCGGCCATCAGTACGGCGGTGCGCGCGATGTCCATGCCCTGGTCACCGATCGGCGTCACCACGCCGAGCACCACGTCGTCGATGGTGGCCGGATCCAGTTCGGGATGCCGCACCCGCAGTTCCTGCAGCAGGCCGGTGATCAGCTGGATCGGCTTGACCTCGTGCAGCGCGCCGGTCGGCTTCCCCTTGCCCCGCGGCGTGCGAATCGCGTCGTACAGGAAGGCTTCGGTCATACCGGTGATTGTGACAGTCCCGCTGTCACGATGGTCAAGGGGCACTCGTTATGATCTCCGCCATGTCGGAAGTGGCGGGGGACGCGACCCTGACGGTCGTCGAGTTGTCGGCGCGGGTCGGGATGACGGTGCGCACGTTGCGCTTCTATGCGGGCCGCGGGTTGATCCCGCCGCCGACGCGACGGGGACGGGTCGGGTACTACGGTGCGGAACACATCGCCCGTCTCGACCTGGTCCGCGAGCTGCAGGCGCACGGGTTCACGCTGTCGGCGATCGAGGGCTACCTGGACCGGATCCCGCAGGACGCGACACCGCAGGACATCGCGCTGCACCGCACGCTGCTGACACCGTGGATGCGCGACCTGCCGGAAACGCTCGACCGAGCAGCCCTGGTACGGCGTACCGGTCGCGACCTGAGCGACGACGACATCGAGATGCTCGTCGCGCTCGGGGTGGTCGAGCCGACGCCGGACGAGGACGTGTTCCAGGTCGCGACCGCGCACCTGAGCCTCGGGGTCGAACTGCTCGATCTGGACCTCCCGGTCGAGGCGGTGCTGGCCGCCGGCCGGATCTTCACCGACCACGGCCGCGCGATCGCCGAGGAACTCACCGAGGTCTTCCGCACCAAGGTCTGGCCGCACTACCGCGACTCCGGCGGTCCGCCGGAGCACATCCAGCAGCTCGTCGAACGCTTCAAACCCGTCACCATCCAGGGTCTGGTCCTCGCTTACGAACGAGCCGTCGGCGAGACCCAGCGCGACACCATCCGCCGCACCCAGAGCAAACCTCGGTGACGCCCGCGGTCAGGAGTTCGGCACCCGCAGGTACGTGAGGCCCCGGAGGTCGAGGAAGGTGTCGTTCGGGGTGGTGACGACGCGCAGCAGCACGGACTCGCAGCCGCTGCAGCGGGCGACCATGCCGGGTGCGTCGACGTACACGCGGGACTCGGCGAAGACCGCCGTCCGGCCGCAACCGTTGCACTGGGCAATGGCCGCGGTCAGGTCGACGGCGAACAGCTCACTCAGGGCACCGGCGGCCGCGTTCCCGTCCAGGTAGTTGGTTTCGCTCATCCGAACCGCTCCGTTCTCACCCGGGCCGGGTCGTGCCCGGCCGCGACCAGCAGATCCGCCACCGTCTCCACGAACGGCGTCGGCCCGCACACGTACGTCGTCGGCAGCTGCTCCGGCCGGAACGCATGCCGCTCGATCACGTCCGCGTCGATCCGGCCGACCCGCGGCTCACCGGCCGGAGCCTCGCGCGTGTACACGAGCCGTACGTCGACATCCTCCGACGCCGCCAGCTCCTTCAGGTCACTCACGTAAATCACCGACGCCGGCCGCCGAACGGAGTACAGCAGGCGCACCGGCGTCGTACTCGCCGCGGCTGCGTGCGCTCGCAGCATCGCCCGCAACGGCACCACGCCCGATCCGCCGCCGATCAGCTGGACCGGCCCCTCTTGCTCCGGCTTCCAGACGAACCAGCCGCCGACCGGACCGCGGATCTCCAGCGGATCCCCGGCCTTCAGCACGTCGACCAGGTACGGCGACACCTCGCCGCCCGGCACCTGTTCGACGGTCAACTCGACCGTCGAGCCTTCCCAGGCCGAGGCGATCGAGTACGACCGCGAGGCGCGGTACCCGTCCTCGGCGGTCAGCCGGACGTCGAGATGCTGCCCCGCCAGGTGGCCCGGCCAGTCCGGTACGTCGAGCACGATCGTGCGCGCGGTCTCGGTCTCCCGCCGTACCTCGGTGACCGTGGCCACCTGCCAGGTCAGTCGCCGGCGTATCGCTGTTCTTTCCATGGGTCTCCGTACTCGTGGTAGCCGGCGGTCTCCCAGAAACCGAGGTCCTCGGTGTCGGACAGCACCAGTCCGCGGACCCACTTGGCGCTCTTCCAGAGGTACAGGTGCGGGACCAGCAGTCGCGCCGGCCCGCCGTGCTCGGGGTCGAGCGGCTCGCCGTCGTACTCGTAGGCGATCCAGGACTGCCCGTCGAGCAGGTCGTCGACCGGCACGTTCGTGGTGTAGCCGCCGTAACTGTGCGCCATCGCGTAGTCCGCGCCGGTCTCGACGTCGGCGAGCAGCGTGTCGAGCGAGACGCCCTTCCAGGTCGTCTGCAGCTTCGACCACCGCGTGACGCAGTGGATGTCCTTGGTGATCTCCTCGGCCGGCAGCGCCATCAGCGCGGCCCAGTCCCAGCGGTACTTCTCGCCCGTCTCGGTGGTGACGACGAATTCCCAGTGCTCGGTCCGGATGTGGGGCGTCGGCCCGGCCGACAGCACCGGGAACTCACGCGTCAGATACTGCCCCGGTGGCAGCTCGGTCCCACCCCTGCTCCGGCCCGTGAACCCTGGCGACACGATGCCCATGCGACCTCCCTCGGTGTGCCGCGACTCCCCCGTGCAGGACTAAAATAGCTGCAGTGGAGCTGCCCCGGACCTGGTGGCGAGAGTGTGCCGCGACCTGTCCCGGGAAGGAGCCCGACGAACGCATGGTACGGCCTACTCCCGGCGTACGACACGGAGGCGTACTGGCCGTGGAGGCGGGTACCGGGCCTGGCACGGGGGCGGCCGCATCCGCAAACGTCGAGCGGCCGTACGCCGAACCGTTCGGGGCGTGCGTTGTGATGAGAAGTACCGAGCTGCCGCGGCCGCTGCAGTGGCCACGCTCAGTGGCGGCACGAACGTGGACGGAATACGTGGATCTCGACCGGAGCGCCCGCGTATGGGGGGCGATCAAGTCCGTGGCGGGGCACCAGAGTGTGTCTCCGACGCCACTGCATGCGGTGATGGCCTGCGCGCGGGCCCTGGCCGCGGTCGGTGCCGGATTCGGGATGGCACGTGACGGCAGCTGGGAGCCGTTGCTGCGCAGCGGCGCCGAGGCCGGTGAGCTGGACGACCTCCAGTTCACGCTCGGCGAGGGCCCGAGCGGCGATGCCGTGCTGATCCGCGCGCCGGTGCTCGAGTCGGATCTGGGTGGTGCCGGAGCCGGTCGGCGGTGGCCGGTGTTCGCGGCCGCGGCCGCGGACCGTGGCGTCGGTGCGGTGTTCGCATTCCCGGTCGGTGCCGGTGCTGCCCGGGTGGGCGTACTGAGCATCTACCGGCACGAGCGCGGGCCGCTCCCGGCGGACCTGCTCCAGGACGCCCTGGTGTACGCCGACGCGCTCCTGGTACTGATCCTGGACGGCCGCACCGGGATCGGCACCGACGCCGACGAAATGATCGGAGCGGCCTTCACGGCTCGGCGCGCCGAGGTACACCAGGCCACCGGCGTCATCGCGGCACAGCAAGGCATCGGCGTGACCGATGCCCTCGCGCGTTTACGTGCGTATGCGTACAGCAGCGGCATGTCCCTGCAGGCGGTAGCCGGCGAAGTGATGGCCGGCCGGCTCCGTCTCGAGGTGGACAAACCCCTCGAACAACCCGACGAGCCTGAGGAGACAGGCTCCCAGCATGGTGAGTTTGACCAGGAGGAGGACTCATGAGCGTGTCCGACCGGAGAGTGCGGGAAGTGTTCATCGAGTTGTCCGACACCCTCGTCGCCGACTTCGACATCATCGAGTTCCTCGACCGGCTGGCGACCCGCTGCAGCGAACTGCTCGACGTCTCGGCCTGCGGCATCCTGCTCGTCGACCACCACGGCGGCCTGAACCTGGTGGCCGCGTCCAGCGAGCAGGCCCGGCTGATCGAGCTCGTTCAGCTGCAGAACCTCGAGGGACCGTGCCTCGACACCTTCACCTCCGGGCGCCCGGTGCACTACGCCGATCTGCGTGACGGACTGAGCCCCTGGCCGCGTTTCGCGGCGGCTGCCGTCGAGGCCGGATACCTGTCGGTGCAGGCGTTGCCGATGCGGCTGCGCGATACGAAGTTGGGCGCGGTGAACCTGCTGAGCGAGCGAACCGGGCCGCTGACCGACGACACGGTCGTGCTCGGCCAGGCGCTGGCCGACGCCGCGACGATCGGTATCGTCCACCAGCGCGCGCTGGCCCGCCAGGAGATCGTCACCGAGCAGCTGCAGAACGCGCTGAACAGCCGGATCCTGATCGAGCAGGCCAAGGGCTACCTGAGCCACGGCCTGTCCATCGGCGTCGACGAGGCGTTCGGCATCCTGCGCAGGTACGCCCGCTCGACGAACCGGCGGCTGACCGCCGTCGCCGACGACGTCGTGCAGGGCCGAATCACGTTGTCCGGCTAGGCTCCGGATCATCGAGCGTTCGCTTCAGGCGACTACTTGACACAGCCGGAGATCTGGCGGCGACGATCGTTGCTGGTTACTCTGAGTTGGCCTGTCCAGGCAAGCCCAAGACCCCGGCGCTGGACGTGTCGCACCGCAGGGAGGGGTGGGCGCGGCACGGACATCAGCATGGGTCGCCCCAACCACGTGACTGACCGGCAGGCGCCAGGGTCCCGCCGTACCGTGTCGTCCCGAGGCGCACTCGCGGCGGGACCGCTTTCGGTGGTCAGACCCCCATCGTGCGCCCGATGATCTCCTTCATGATCTCCGTGGTGCCGCCGTAGATGGTCTGGACCCTCGTGTCCAGGTAGGCCTTCGCGATCGGGTACTCCGTCATGAACCCGTAGCCACCGTGGAGTTGAAGGCAACGATCGACGACCTTCTTCTGCAGCTCGGTCGTCCACCACTTCGCCATCGCCGCCTCGGCGACCGTCAGGGTGCCGGCGTTCAGCTCCTGGATGCAGCGGTCGACGAACACCCGGGCGATCGTGGTCTCGGTGGCGAGCTCCGCGAGCACGAACCGGCTGTTCTGGAACGAGCCGATCGGGCGCCCGAACGCCTTCCGGTCCTTCACGTAGCGCAACGTGTCGTCGAGCATGTTCTCGCATGCGGCCGCGGCGACGACCGCGATCGTGAGCCGCTCCTGCGGCAGCTTCTCCATCAGGTAGACGAATCCCTGCCCCGGTTCGCCGAGCAGGTTCTCCGCCGGTACCCGGACGTCGTCGAAGAACAGCTCCGCGGTGTCCTGCGCCTTCAGCCCGATCTTGTCCAGGTTCCGCCCGCGCTCGAAGCCGGGCATCCCGCGCTCGACGACGATCAGCGAGATGCCCTGGGCTCCGGCGTCCGGGTCGGTCTTGGCCACCACGATCACCAGGTCGGCGAGAATCCCGTTCGAGATGAACGTTTTCTGGCCGTTCAGCACGTAGTGGTCGCCGTCCCGCCGCGCCGTGGTCTGGATCCCCTGCAGGTCACTGCCGGCCCCGGGCTCGGTCATCGCGATCGCGGTGATCGTCTCGCCCGAGCAGAACGCCGGCAACCAGCGCTCCTTCTGCTCCGCCGTCGCATAGTCCAGCAGGTACGCCGAGTTGATGTCAGTGTGGATCGTGAACCCGACCCCGCTGGCGCGGACCCTGGTGAGCTCCTCGATCAGCACGGTGTTGAACCGGAAGTCGCGCGCCCCACCACCGCCGTACTCCTGCGGCATCATGAAGCCGAGCAGGCCCGCGGCGCCGGCGGCGCTCCACAGCTCGCGCGGGACGATGCCGGCCTGCTCCCAGCTGTCGTGGTGCGGGACGATCTCCTTCTCGCAGAACGCGCGGACGGTCTCGCGGAAGGAGTCGTGATCGGGCTCGAACAGCTGACGTTCCACAGGCGGATTCCCTTCAGGGGGCTCAGTTCTGGACGGCGGCGCCGGACTCCAGCAGGTCGTCGAGGTCGGTGATGCCCCAGTCGGTCAGGGCTTCGCGGGTGTGCTCCCCCGGTCGCGCGGGCGGCTGGTCCAGGCCGGTCGGCGTACGGTCGAAGCGCGGTGCCGGAGCCGCCTGCCGGACGCCGTGGTGCTCCACGAAGGTGCCGCGGGCGCTGAGGTGCGGATGGTCGGCAGCGAGCGGCAGGACCGGCGCGACACAGGCGTCGGATCCGTCGAAGAGTTCGGTCCACTCCGCCTGGGTGCGTTGCCGGAACGTCTCGGTCAGGACCTTCCGCAGCTCCGGCCATCGAGCCGGGTCGTTGCGGTCCGGGGCGTCGAGGCCGAGCTTGTCGATCAGCTCGGCGTAGAACTGCGGTTCGAGGGCTCCGACCGCGACATGCCGGTGATCGGCCGTTTCATACACGTCGTAGAACGGCGCACCGGTGTCGAGCAGATTCGTCCCGCGCTCCTGCCGCCAGGAGCCGGCCGCGAGCGCTCCGAGCAGCATCGTGGTCAGATGCGCCGAACCGTCCACGATCGCGGCGTCCACCACCTGCCCCTGACCGCTGCGCTGCGCCTCGTGCAGAGCCGCAAGTACGCCGATCACGAGGTAGAGCGATCCGCCCGCGAAGTCACCGAGCAGGTTCGCCGGGACCTGCGGCGGGCCACCTTCTCTGCCGATGAGATGCAGCGCACCCGACAGCGCGAGGTAGTCGATGTCGTGTCCGGCGGTGTGCGCCAGTGGACCGTCCTGTCCCCAACCGGTCATTCGCCCGTAGACCAGCCGCGGGTTGACCGCGTGACAGTCCGCCGGTCCCAAACCGAGTCGCTCTGCCACGCCCGGCCGGAACCCCTCGACGAGTACGTCGGCCTGCGCGACAAGCCGGCGTACGACGTCCACAGCCGCGGGTTGCTTGAGGTCCAGGGCCGCGCTGCGACGTCCGCGGTTCACCAGGTCGAGCTCCGGCGGGCCGAGCGAGATGGCGCCACCTGGGCGGTCGATGCGGAGTACATCGGCGCCGAGCTCGGCCAGCAGCATGCACCCGAACGGCGCCGGCCCGATCCCGGCCAGCTCGACCACCTTGACGCCCGCGAGTGGACCCATGACGGCTATTGTGACAGTGCCACTGTCACAGTCGTCAAGTCAGGTTTCGGAGGCGAGCTTCGACAGCTGGGTGGCAGCGAACGCCAGCTTGTCCGGGTTCATCACGAACTGCAGGTCGGTTACGCCATCCGGCCCTGTGCCGATGAAGCAGATCGCGACCACGCCATCGGGGCCGACGGCAACCAGGGCCGGCTCGCCGTTCGCCTCCGCGAGGTATGCCTCGATGCCGGCGCCGAACCGCTGCAGCGCGCCGATCACATACCTGGCGACCCGGTCGCGACCGATCACCACGTTACGCGCCGCGGACACCTTGCCACCGCTGTCGGCCCGCGACATCACGTCGGCGGCCAGCAGCTTCTCGAGCTCCTCGACTTCGCCCAGCCGTGCGGCTGCGAGGAATCGCTCGACCAGCGTGCGCCACCCGGCCCGGTCGACCGGTTGCTCCTGTCGCGGCTCCCCCGCGAGCTTCTTCCCCGCCCGCGACGCCAACTGCCGCGCGTTCGCCTCCGACGTCCCGATGAGCGCCGCCACGTCGCGGTACCCGTACGCGAATGCCTCGTGCAGCACGTACGCCGCCCGCTCGGCCGGCGTCAGCCGTTCGAGCAGGAGCAGCAACGCGAACGACACCGACTCCCGCTCGGTCACGATCTCCAGCGGACCGAGCGCGTCGAACTCGGCCCGCCCGGTCAGCACGGGCTCGGGCAGCCATTCCCCGACGTACGTCTCCCGCCGTGCCCGCGCCGACGTCAGTGCCTTGATCGAAAGGTTCGTGACGACCTTCGCCAGATACGCGTCCGGGTCCCGCACCGCGTCCCGGCCGGCGTCCTGCCACCGCAACCAGGCGTCCTGCAGGATCTCCTCGGCGTCGGTCGCCGTACCCGTCATCCGATAGGCGATGCCGAACAACCGTCCCCGCATCCGCTCGAAGTCATCCACGCGGGGCCCCCGGTGGCACGAAGGGAACCGATGGCGCGCCGTCCTCGATCAACCGCAGCAGCGCCTTGGTGTCGGCGTACTCCTCGATCAGGTCCGCGAGGCGGTCCAGACGCGCCTCGCGGAGGCCGGCGAACGAGACCGAACCGTCGGGCGCCGGCTTGCCGGTCTGCGCGGCAACCTCGGTGAGGAACGCGTGCCGCGCACTGTCGTCGTCGAGCAACCCGTGCCAGATCGTGCCCCAGGTGCTGCCGATCCGGCAGCCACCGGGGAACTCGTCCGGGTCCCCGACCACGTCGACCACGCCGTGGTGGATCTCGTACGCCGTCGGCGCCGGCCGGGCCAGCGTCTTCTCCCGGGCGAAGGTCGTTGCGACTGGCAACAACCCCAGGCCGTTGCGGTCGCCGCCACCTTCCACCCCGTGCGGATCGGCGATCGTCGCGCCGAGCATCTGGTAGCCGCCGCAGATGCCGAGGACGGGACGTCCCGCAGCGACCCGTGCCGCCACCGCGTCGGCGAGGCCGAGCGAGCGGAGCCAGTCCAGGTCCGAGCCGGTCGCGCGCGAGCCGGGGAGCACCACCAGGTCGGCGTCGCGGACCTCGGCCGGGCTGGTCGTGAAGAACACGCTGTTCGTCGGCTCGACCGCGAGCGCGTCGAGGTCGGTGAAGTTGCTGATCCGCGGGAATCGCACGACCGCGATCGTCAACAGGTCGCCCGGCGAAGTACGCCGTACCGGGATGTCGAGCGCGTCCTCGGAGTCGAGCCAAAGGTCGGGCAGCCAGGGCAGGACGCCGTACGTCGGCCGGCCGGCGACGGCGGTGAGCATGTCGATCCCCGGCTGCAGGAGCGACGCGTCACCGCGGAACTTGTTCACCAGGAACCCGCTGATCAGGGCCTGGTCGGCGGCGTCGAGCAAGGCGACCGTGCCGAACATCGACGCGAAGACTCCCCCGCGGTCGATGTCCCCGACCACGACCACCGGCGCCTTGGTGTGCTGCGCGAGACCCATGTTCACGTAGTCGGACTGCCGCAGGTTGATCTCGGCCGGACTGCCCGCACCCTCGCTGATCACCACGTCGTATCTCGAGGCGAGATCGTCGTACGCCGCGAACGCCGCCTTGGCGAGCTCGGCCCGCTCCGTCAGGAAACCGCGCGCGGTCAGCTCGCCCCAGGGCCGGCCCATCAGTACCACGTGACTGCGCCGGTCGCTGCCCGGTTTGAGCAGCACCGGGTTCATCGCGGCCTCGGGTTCGGCGCGCGCGGCAACGGCCTGGATCCACTGCGCGCGGCCGATCTCGGTGCCGTCCGCGCAGACCATCGAGTTGTTCGACATGTTCTGTGCCTTGTACGGCGCCACTCGCACACCCTGCCGCGCCAGCCACCGGCACAGCCCCGTGACGACGGTCGTCTTCCCGGCGTCGGACGTCGTACCGGCAATCAGCAGCGAACCCACCCGGACATCTTAGGGTTCCTGGTCGGAGTGCCGGCCGGAGCGCCGGTCGGTGCTCGGGATCCGGGGCGTCGGGCCCTGGAAGCGGGTGGCGCCGGTCTTCGCGGACAACGGCGTCGCGATGTTCTCCAGCGACTTGCCCTCGGCGTCGACGCCGAAGAACCAGGCGATCAGCCCGCCGGCCAGCATCACGGCCGCGCCGACGATGTAACCGGCCGTCAGCGGCCCACGCGGCGGGTTGTCGCCGGTGCCGATCAGCGAGGCGAACAGGAACGGCGCGATCACACCACCGGTCAGCTGTGAGATCGCGAAGAAGAACGAGATCGCCTGGCCACGGAGCTCGATCGGGAAGATCTCGCTCACCGTCAGGTACGCCGACGACGCGCCGGCCGAGGCGAAGAAGAACACCACGCACCACAGCCCGGTCAGCGAGGCCGCGTTCAGTACGCCGGCGTTGAACAGCAACGCGGTGATGAACAGCACCACGGCCGCCAGCGCATAGGTGCCGAAGATCATCTTCCGCCGGCCGATGGTGTCGAAGAGGTGACCCAGCAGCAGCGGACCGGCCAGGTTGCCGATCGCGAACGGGAAGAAGTAGAGCGCGACACTGGAGTCGTTCAGACCGAAGTACGACTTCAGGACCAGTGCGTAGGTGAAGAAGATCGCGTTGTAGAGGAACGCCTGGGTGACCATCATCGAGAAGCCGAGGAACGAGCGGCTGCGGTAGTCGCGCAGCATCACGCGGGCGATCTCGCGGTATGTCACCGGCGGATAGTCGACGACCTCGATCGCCTCGTCGTCGGTGACCTCGCGCAGCTCGCCGCCCTGACGCCGGACGGTCGCCTCGATGTCGTCGACGGTGCGCTCGGCCTCCTCGACCCGGCCGTGCGTCATCAGCCAGCGCGGGCTCTCCGGGATGTGCCGGCGCAGGTAGATGATGAACAGTCCCATCACCGGGCCGATCAGGAAGCACAGCCGCCAGCCCCACTCGATCGGGATGATGTCCTTGTTGAGGAACACCAGACCGACCGCGGAACCGATCAGCGCGCCACCCCAGTAGGTACCGTTCACGCCGATGTCGACGCGGCCGCGGTACCGGGACGGGATCAGTTCGTCGATCGCGGAGTTGATCGCGGCGTACTCACCGCCGATGCCCATACCGGCGATGAATCGGAACACCAGCAGCGAGCCGAGGTCCCAGGACAGACCGGCGGCGCCGGACGCGATCAGGTAGATCAGCAGCGTGACGATGAACAGGCTACGGCGTCCGAGCCGGTCGGTGAGCCGCCCGAACACCAGCGCGCCGACCACCTCACCGGCCAGGTAGACCGACGCCATCAAGCCGACCTCGGAGGTGGTCAGGTGCAGCGTCTCGGGCTCCTTGAGCACGTTCCCGACCAGCGAGACCAGCTGGATCTCGAGGCCGTCGAGGATCCAGGAGACGCCCAGACCGACGACGATCATCCAGTGGAACCGGGTCCACGGCAAGCGGTCCATCCGGGCCGGTACCAGACTCGGCAACGCCTTGCCGTGCTCCAACGCGTGCTCACTCATTCCCGCTCCTCCCGGCCCGTGCCTGTGGAACCGCCCTCCGCGCCGGTACCCCCACCGTGACGATCTCCAAACCCTGGGTCACGATGACTAGAGTTGCGGCATGGAGAACGAGATCACCGTGGTGGACGCCAAGGAGCGGAGCCGCTACGAGGCGCACGATGCGGACGGCACTCTGATGGGCTTCGTCGACTACCGGCTGCACCCGGGTGTCATCAGCTTCCTGCACGCCGAGACGCTGCCGGACTTCCGCGGCCGTGGTGTGGCCGGGACGATTGCCACGAAGTCCCTCGACGACGCGCGCGCCCTCGGGCTCCGGGTGAAGCCGGCCTGCCCGTTCTATCAGGGCTTCCTCGAGGAGCACACGGAGTACGCCGACCTCGTGGGGCAGCCGAAGTGACCGCGCCGGCGCTGGGCAAACTCGACTGGCAGCCGGCCGCCGACGTCCCCGAACTGCTCGCGGCACCGGTGCGCGCCGCGCTCGGCGAGCTGCCGGCGTACGCGGCCGGGATCGACGCGGAGCTGGCCGACACCGCGGCGTTCTGCGCGGAGTACGACGTCCCGATGGCCGCCTCCGCCAACTGCGTGATCGTGCTCGGCAAGCGCGCCGGCGAGGAGTCGTACGCCGCGGTGCTGGTGCTCGCCACCGACCGCGCGGATGTGAACGGCGTGATCCGCAAGCACCTCGGCGTACGGAAGATCTCGTTCGCCGCGCAGGACGATGCGGTCAGCACGACCGGCATGGAGTACGGCGGGATCACGCCGATCGGCCTGCCCGCGGACTGGCCGGTGCTCGTCGACGAAGCGGTCGTCCAGGCTGGTCTCGTGGTGATCGGCAGCGGCATCCGCGGCTCGAAGGTGCTGCTGGACGGCGCCGAGCTGGCCAAGTTGCCGAGTGCAACGGTGCTGGACCTGGCGCAGCACTGAGCAGTGGACCGCGGATGGAGCAGCACGACTGGCCGACCGAGTACGCCGAGCTGACGGCGGCCGACCGGCGCGCCCCGCTGCCGCCCGCGGACCTGGACCGGCTCGCGGTCGCCGCGTTCGTCCTCGGTCACGACGACGAGGTCGCGACGTACCGCGAGCGCGCGCACACCGAGCATCTCGCCCGGGGTGACGTGGTGGCGGCGATCCGGAGCGGCTTCTGGCTCGGCTTCCACTTCCAGCAGCGCGGCGAGCTCGCGCGAGCGGCGGGCTGGCAGGCACGGATCGAGCGGCTGATCCCGGACGACAGCCCGCAACTCACCGGGCTGGTCGCGATGGCCGGCGCGGCGTTGCTGATGAACTCCGGCGACGCCGCGGCCGCACTGCCCTTGTTCGAGCAGAACAGCAGGTGGGCGGAGGAGCCGGACGCGATCGTGCTGGCCGCGCTCGGCCGTGGCAACTGCCTCGTGATGCTCGGCCGCGGCGCCGAGGCCCTCAAGGCGCTCGACGAGGCGATGGTGCACGTGACCGCGAGCCAGGTCGGCCCCGAGGTCGCCGGAATGGCGTACTGCGCGGTGATCGCCCTGTGCATGAACCTGTACGACTTCCGGCGCGCCCAGGAGTGGACGAAGGCGCTCACCGGCTGGTGCGACCAGCAGTCCGGCCTCGTCCCCTACCGCGGCGCGTGCCTGGTGCACCGCGCGCAGATCCTGCAGCTCCGCGGCGCCTGGTCCGCCGCGGCCGATGTTGCGCAGGAGGCGTGCCGCCGATTGTCGGCGGGCGCGGTCGGCCTGGCCTGGTACCGGCTCGCGGAGGTCGAGCGGCAGCGTGGCCGGTACGAGGCGGCGGAGCGTGCGTACCTCGCCGCGGCCGCCGACGGGATGGACGTGCAGCCCGGGCTCGCGCTGCTCAGGGCGTGGCAGGGCCGGGTGGATGTGGCGATCGCGGGCCTCGAACGCGCGCTGGCCGAGGACGCGCCGGCGGCGAACCGGCCGTTGCTGCTCGCGGCCCGCGTCGAGCTCGCGGTGCGTTCGCGCGATCGCGAGACGGCGCGCAAGGCGGCCGCCGAGCTGAACGAGCTGGCGCGCGCGGATTCGCCGTACCTGCAGGCTTTGGCGGCGTACTGCGAGGGTGCGGCGCGGATCGCCTGTGGTGATCCGCAGAGTGCGATCCCGTCGTTACGCCGGGCATGGACGCTGTGGCAGCGGCTCGAGATGCCGTTCGAAGGCGCGCAGACACGACTGCTGGTGAGCCAGGCCTGTCGCGCGCTCGGTGACCACGACGCCGAGCAGATGGAGCTCGACGGCGCGCGGACCGTGTTCGAACGGCTCGGTGCGATCGAGCAACTGACCGCGCTGGACCAGCTCGCGCGGCCCTTCGACGGCACCGGGCTCACGCCGCGGGAGGTCGAGGTACTGCGGGTGCTCGCGACCGGCGCCACCAACCGGGCGATCGCCGACGAACTGTTCCTCAGTGAGCGGACCGTGGCCCGGCACGTCAGCAACATCTTCGGGAAGCTGCACGTCGCCAGCCGATCCGCGGCGACCGCGTGGGCGCTGCGGCACGGCGTCAATACGCAGAATTGACCACACGGTGTGGTCGAAGGTCGGCGTGAACGGTTGATGTGCCACCGCGGTTCCGGGTCCTAACTTGTGAGTTATGGACATGGTCGGGACTGTGGTGATCGGAGCCGGGCAGGCCGGGCTCGCGATCGGGTACTACCTGCGAGAGGCCGGTGCGGACTTCGTGATCCTCGACGGGCACGAGCGGATCGGCGACTGCTGGCGCGTACGTTACGACTCGCTGCGGCTGTTCAGCATGCCGCGGTACGCCAGCCTTCCAGGGTTGCGGATCGGCACGAAGGACTGCCCGGACCGCGAGGAGATGGCCGACTACCTCGAGCAGTACGCCGCCCATCACGAGCTGCCCGTACGGACCGGCGTACGGGTGACGCGGCTGACGCGGGACGACGAGGGGTTCGTGGTGGAGACGACCGCTGGGGACTGGCGCGCCGACCAGGTCGTGGTGGCGGCCGGGATGCACGGTGTTGCGCGTTGGCCCGCGTTCGCCGGCCAGCTCGATCCGTCGATCCGGCAACTGCACTCGCTGGAGTACCGGAACCCGGACCAGCTCGCGGACGGGACGGTCCTGATCGTTGGCGCGGCCAACTCTGGAACCGATATCGCACTGGAAGCCGTCCGCACGCACAAGACGCTGCTCGCCGGTCGCCACCCCGGCCAGGTACCGGTCGACATCGACTCGACGGTCGGCCACCTGTTCACCCCGGTCGTGATGTTCCTGTTCAAGTACGTGCTGACCCGCCGTACGCCGATGGGCCGCAAGGCGATCGCCAACGCCGTACGGAACGGGTTGCCGTTGACCCGCAACAAACTCGAGCATCTTCAGGCCGCGGGCATCGAACGGATCGGGCGGATCGAGGGTGTCCGCGAGGGCCGGCCGGTGACCGCGGAGGGCGACGTACTCGACGACGTGACATCGGTGGTGTGGTGCACGGGTTCGGATCCGGACCACAGCTGGATCGCCCTGCCGGTGTTCGACGAGAACGGCCGTCCGCGGCACGAGCGGGGCGTGTCGGCCGACGTCCCGGGGTTGTATTTCCTGGGGCTCGATTTCCAGTACGCGATCGCGTCGGCGAGCATCCAGGGCGTTGATCGGGACGCTCGCTTCCTTGTCAAACACCTGACCAGGCACCCGCGCCGTCTCACCCACCGGAGTGCCGATCGCGCGATACCCGTGGACAGGCGGTAGCATCCCGGGCTGAAATGGGTGCGTGGCTGGGCGTGGATCAGGGTGAGTGAGCAGAGCACGGTGAGTGGCGGCGACGGTGGGCCGACCGCGCTCCGGATCATGCTCGGTGGGCAGTTGCGGCGGATGCGTGAATCCGCCGGGATCAGCCGTGCCGACGCGGGCTGGCAGATCCGGGCGTCGGAGTCGAAGGTCAGCCGGATGGAGCTCGGCCGCGTCGGATTCAAGGAACGCGACGTCAGCGACCTGCTCGAGCTCTACGGCATGAACGACGACCCGGAGCGCGACCGGTTGATGGAGCTGGCCCGGGCCGCGAACAACCCGGGCTGGTGGTCCCGCTACGGCGACGTGATGCCGAGCTGGTTCGCGAACTATGTCGGCCTCGAGGTCGCCGCGGCACTGATCCGGACCTACGAGGTGATGTTCGTCCCCGGCCTGCTGCAGACCGAGGAGTACGCGCGGGCCATGGTCCAGCTCGGTAAGCAGGCGTTCCTGGAGCACCAGGAAGTCGACCAGCGGGTCGAGCTGCGCGTCACCCGGCAGCAGATCCTCACCCGGCCGAACCCGGCGCGGCTCTGGGTCGTCATCGACGAGTCGGTGCTGCACCGCCCGG
Source organism: Kribbella sp. NPDC004875 (assembly GCF_042873375.1). Lineage (NCBI taxonomy): Bacteria > Bacillati > Actinomycetota > Actinomycetes > Propionibacteriales > Kribbellaceae > Kribbella > Kribbella sp. NPDC004875. The sequence continues at coordinate 837,295 of NZ_JBIALI010000002.1, read as the reverse complement.
TCGGCGGCAAGCGAGTGCTGCGCGCGCAGATCGAGCACCTGATGATGTGGTCGCAGCAGCCGAACATCACGCTGCAGGTGATGCCGTTCAGCAGCGTCGGTTACGCCGGCGCGGGCGGTGCCTTCAGCCTGCTGCGGTTCCCGGACGACGATCTGCCGGACATCGTCTACATCGAGCACGCGGCGAGTGCGCTCTACCTGGACAAGCTCGAAGAGGTCGACGAGTACGTCGCGATCATGGAGGGGCTGACAATCTCGGCGGCGCCGGTGTCCGCGACCGAGGGCCTCCTGAAAGAGGCCCTCGCTCAGCTCTGAGGCTCCCCCAGCCTCCTGGCTCAGGCGACCTCGAGGCCGACCTTGATGTTGCCGCGGGTGGCGTTCGAGTACGGGCAGACCTCGTGGGCCTTGGCGACGAGCTCCTCGGCGACCGCGCGCTCCAGGCCTGGCAGGCTGACCACCAGTGCGACCTCGAGGCCGTAGCCGGCGCCGCCGTTGATCGGGCCGATCCCGACCTCAGCGGTCACTGTCGAACCCTCCACGTCCTGGCGGGCCTTCCGCGCCACGACCTTCAGCGCGCTGTGGAAGCAGGCGGCGTAACCGGCCGCGAACAACTGCTCGGGGTTGGTGCCGTTGCCGGTGCCGCCCATCTCGGCCGGCGGGGCGACCACGACGTCGAGCTTGCCGTCGCTCGTGGCGACCTTGCCGTCCCGGCCGCCGTCGGCGGTCGCGCGGGCGGTGTACAGAACCTTCTCAACAGCGATGGTCATAGCTGGTCTCCTAGCGGGTGGGGTCGAGGACGAGCTTGCCGACGGTGCGGCGGGCTCGCATGTCTTCGTGGGCGGTGGCGACCTCGGACAGCGCGTACTCGCCGCCGACGATCGGGCGGAGCGTGCCGTTCGCGGTCAGGTCGAACAGCTCGGCGAGCGGGCCGCCGAGCAGCGCCGGGTTGGCGAAGCAGTCGGCGAGCCAGAAGCCGGCGACGGTCTTCGAGCCCTTCATCAAGCGGCTCGGGTCGATCGGCGCTGCCGGCTCGCGGGACGCGGCGCCGAAGGTGACCAGCCGGCCGAAGCGCGCGAGCGCCGCGAACGACTCGTCGAACGTCGGGCCGCCGACCATCTCGAGCACGATGTCGACGGGCTTGCCGCCGTTCGCTGCGAGGATGCGGTCCTTGAGGCCTTCCGGCGTACCGTCGATCGCACTGTCGGCGCCGAGCTCCAGGACCTGCCGGCGCTTCTCCTCGGTGGAGGCGGTCGCGATCACGCGGCCGGCGCCCCAGTGCTTGGCGAGCTGTACGGCGAGCGAGCCGACACCGCCGGCCCCGGCGTGCACGAGCACTGACTCGCCCGGCTGCAGATGGGTGGAGGTCTTCAGGAGGTGCCACGCGGTGGTGCCCTGCAATACGAGAGCGAGCGCCTGACCGTCAGTCACGCCTTCCGGCACGTCCCACGCGTACGGCGCGTGCGCGACGGCCTGCTCGGCGTACCCACCGGACCCGACCAGCGCGACGACACGGCGGCCGTCCGCGGTGTGGCCGACGACCTCACCACCCGGGATCAGCGGCAGCTCCGTCGTGGACAGATAGCTGTTCTCGACCTGGTGGGTGTCCGCGTAGTTGATGCCCGCGCGGTCGACCGCGATCAGCACCTGGCCGTCGCCGGCGACCGGCTCCGGGACATCGCTGATCTTCAGGACCTCGGGTCCGCCGAACTCGGTGATCTGAATGGCTCGCATACACCGTACTATACACTGTACGTTAGGATCGTCGAAGGGAGTTGGGTCACATGGCGCGGACACCGCGGAACACCCTGAGCGCCGACCTGATCGTGCGCACCGCGCTGGAGCTGATGGAAGCGCAAGGCACCGACGCGTTCAGCCTGCGCGGCGTCGCCGCCGAGCTCGGCGTCGGCCCGATGGCGCTCTACACGTACTTCCGGAACAAGGACGATCTGTACGACGCTGTGCGCGACCACCTGATGGCTCTACTGCCTGCCGTACCGTCCGAGGCACCATGGCCGGACCAGGTACGGGCTGTGTGCCGGTCGTTGCGGCTCCTGATGTTGCAGCACCCTTGCCTTGCACAACTGCTGGCGGGACGGCCGCTCAGCGGGCACGAGACCGCGCGGGTCGCCGAGGGGCTGCTCGGCGTACTGCGGGCTGCCGGCTTCGACCCGGAGACGGCAGCACGGACCCATACGACGCTGTTCACGTATGTGCTCGGGTCGACGTCGTGGGAGATCCAGATGGCGGCCGAGCGCCGCGACCCCGAGGCGTGGCGGCGCCTGCGGGCGTCGATGGAGTCGCTGTCGGCGCGCGAGTTCCCGTCGGTGGTCGAACTGGCGCCCGAGCTGGCCCGGACGACCGGCGGCGACGAGCAGTTCGACTACGGCCTCGACCTGCTGCTTGCGGGCCTCGCGGTCAGAACACCATCGTGACGATGGCGAGGATGCCGATGCAGACGATCAGCGCACGCAGGGCGACAGGCGGCAGCCGGCGGCCGTAGCGGGCGCCGATGAAGCCGCCGATCGTGGAGCCGACCGCGATCAGAGCGGCCGCGAGCCAGTCGATGTCGTGGACGACGATGAACAGGATCGCGGCGACGGAGTTCACCACCGTCGCCAGGACGTTCTTCAGGCCGTTCATCCGCTGCAGGTTGGAGTCCAGACCGAGGCCGAGGATGGCCATCAACAAGACGCCCTGCGCGGCGCCGAAGTACCCGCCGTAGACACCGGTGGCGAAGACCGCCGGGATCACCCACCAGGCGCCGCGGTGCAGATGCGACGGTGCGCTGATCCACTTCGAGAGCCAAGGCTGGAACGCGACGAGCAGGCAGCCGAGCAGGATCAGGACCGGTACGACGGCATGGAAGGCGGAATCGGGCAGGGTCAGCAGCAGCACTCCCCCGACGATGCCGCCGGCCAGCGACGCCGGGATCAGCCGCACCATCCGGCCGCGCTGACCCTCGAGCTCGCGGCGGTAACCGATCGCGCCCGCCGCCGTACCTGGTGCGAGACCGACGGTGTTGCTGACGTTGGCGAGCACCGGCGGGATGCCGACAGCGAGCAGCGCGGGGAACGTGAGCAGCGTGCCCGACCCCACCACGGCGTTGATCGTGCCTGCGCCCATCCCCGCCACCAGGACGAACAGCGCCTCGAACCATGTCATCGCTGACTGACTTTACGCACCCGGACCCGGTTCCCGCTCACCGGTCCGTCCGTTGAGAAGACAGTATGCGATCGACCCGTCGTCAATCGACAACACACAGCGGAACTGAGTCGGCGTTGCGACTCGGGGGTTGCTTCGCGGCGTTGCGGGGCTCGCGCGGCTGCTCGGCGTACCGGTGTGATTCTCAGCGTTGCGGGGGCTCGGCGGCCGGCGGCTCCTGCGGGGGCAGGTCCTGCGTGGGAGCCGGCGGGACGGCCGGGGTGGCCGGCGGGGTCTGGCTGCGGCTGTTCACCGCGGCGGACTCGGCGGCCGCGATCGCCTCGCGGACGGCGTTGTCGGCCTCGGCCACCGCGGCCCCACCCGAACCGTTGCCGACACCGGCGGCGTCGAGCTCCGGCACCTCGCCGTTCTGCAGCTCCGGGGCCTCCCAGGTGCCTTCGGCCTTCTGGGTGATGCCGGCCACCTGGCCGACCGCGCTGCCCAGACCCTTGAGTGCGTCGCCGATCTCGCTCGGCACGATCCACAGCTTGTTCGCGTCGCCCTGGGCGATCGACGGCAGCATCTGCAGGTACTGGTACGCGAGCAGACCCTGGTCCGGCTTGCCGGCGTGGATCGCGTTGAAGACCGTCGTGATGGCCTGCGCCTCACCCTGCGCCTTCAGGATCCGCGCCTGCCGCTCGGCCTCGGCGCGCAGGATGCGGGACTGCTTGTCACCTTCGGCGGTGAGGATCGCGGACTGCTTCTGGCCCTCGGCCGACAGCACTGCCGACTGCCGCATGCCTTCCGCGGTGAGGATCGCGGCGCGCTTGTCGCGGTCCGCGCGCATCTGCTTCTCCATCGAGTCCTGGATCGACGGCGGCGGGTCGATCGACCGGAGCTCGACCCGGTTCACCCGGATGCCCCACTTGCCGGTCGCCTCGTCCAGCACGTACCGGAGCTTCTCGTTGATCTCCTCACGCGACGTCAGCGTCTGCTCCAGGTCCATGCCGCCGATGATGTTCCGCAGCGTGGTCATGGTCAGCTGCTCGATCGCCTGGATGTAGTTCGAGATCTCGTACGTCGCCCGGACCGGGTCGTTCACCTGGAAGTAGATGACCGAGTCGATCGACACCATCAGGTTGTCCTCGGTGATCACGCCCTGCGGCGGGAACGCGACAACCTGCTCGCGCATGTCGATGGTGTAACGGACCTTGTCGACGAACGGGGTCAGCAGGTTCAGACCCGGCTGCAACCCGGTCTTGAACTTCCCGAACCGTTCGACGATCCCGACGGTCTGCTGCTGCACCACCCGGACAGACTTCACCAAGGTCACGATCACGACCAGCGCGACCAGTGCCAGGACTATGAGGAACGCGGTCACTTTGACCCTCCACTCGAACGGACCCTCAGGGACGGACAGTCTTCCGTATCGACGGGGCAGACGCCGTACCGGTTCCCGGCGCGTCGGGTGCCTGATCGAGCAGCTACGTCAGCTGTCCCTCGCCTTCGACACTACTGCGCAGTGGGGACCACTCAACCGCCGGTCACGATCAGTTCTGCGGCGGATCGGTCGGCTTCGGGTCCGAGGTCGGTTCGGGCGTCGGTTCGGGCAGATCCAGCTGGTGGTGCAGCGGTTCGGCGACCGGGTACACGACCGCGGTCGCGCCGTCGATGTGCATCACCTCGACCCGGGTGCCCGGGGCGATCGTCGAGATCTCGTCGTACGGCCGGGCGGTCCACAGCTCGCCGCCGAGCCGGATCGAACCGCCGCCGTCGGGATGGATCTCCTTCACCACGGTGCCGGTGCGGCCGATCACGTGGGCGGAGCCGGTCTTCAGCTCCTGGCCGTGATGGATCTTGCGGACGATCATCGGCCGGATCGCCGCCAGCATCGCGGCCGCGGTGATCAGGCCGACGACGATCTGCAGCCAGAGCAGTCCCGGGAAGAACGCCGCCACACCCGCCGCCGTCAGCGCGCCCGCCGCGAGCATCAGCAGCGTGAAGTCGAGCGAGGCCAGTTCGGCCAGACCGAGGACGGTGGCGATCGACAACCACGCCGCCCACATGTTGTCCCGCAGCCAATCCATCATTTCCCAAGCCTATCCACGTCAGGGGCTCCAAGCAGACGTTGGACGCGTCCCACCCCCACCCCGCTCCCCCAGCCGCCCCCGCCGCGCCCCGCCGCGCCCCGCCGCGCCCCGTCCGTGTCACGTTTCAGGGGCCGGCCCCCGAGGTGGTGGGGTGCGGACCCGACCGACGCGCCCGACCGCGCCTCCCACCGCACCCGCGCACCCCACCCGCGCACGCCACCAGCGCGCCGCATCCGCCGACGTTTCAGGGGCCGGCCCCTGAAACGGTGGGGTGCGGAGGCAAATTCTGGGTCCGCACCCCACCGTTTGAGGGGCCGGCCCCTCAAACGGCAACACGCGAGGGCGCCTGGCGGGGCGGGCGAGGCGGGGAGGGCGGGCGGGGCGGGCGCGCGAGGCGGAGTAGGGGCGGGGCGGGGCGGGGTGGGGTGGGGAGACCGCGGGTGGGAAGCCGGGGTGGGGTGGGGAGACCGCGGGTGGGAAGCCGGGGTGGGGTTAGCGGGCTTGGGCTGTGTAGCGGGCGTTTTGGTGGGTGAGGGTGAGGGGGAGGTCGAAGGTTTCGCTGAGGGTGGTGGCGGTGAGGGCCTCGTGGATGGGGCCGGCGGCGACGATTCGGCCTTGTTTGAGGAGGAGGGCGTGGGTGAAGCCGGGTGGGATCTCCTCGACGTGGTGGGTGACGAGGACCATCGCGGGTGCGCCGGGGGCGGTGGCGATCGTGCTGAGGGAGCGGACGAGCTGCTCGCGGCCGGTGAGGTCGAGGCCGGCGGCGGGCTCGTCCATCAGCATCAGTTCGGGGTCGGTCATCAGCGCGCGGGCGATCTGGACGCGCTTGCGCTCCCCCTCGGACAGCGTGCCGAACGTACGGTCCTGCAGATGCGCGATCCCGAGCTCGCCGAGCAGTGCGGCGGCACGCTGGTGGTCGAGCTCGTCGTACTCCTCGATCCACCGGCCGAGTACGGCGTACGACGCGGAAACCACCACGTCCGAGACGCGCTCGCTCTTCGGCAGGCGGTCGGCCAATGCGGCGCTGGTGAGTCCGATACGGGGGCGGAGCTCGAAGACGTCGACCGCGCCGAGCACCTCACCGAGCAGGCCGGCGACGCCGTACGTCGGGTGCAGTTGGGCCGCGAGGATCTGGAGCAGGGTGGTCTTGCCGGCACCGTTGGGCCCGATCACCACCCACCGGTCGGCCTCGTCGATCGTCCAGTCGATCCCGTCGAGCAGACGCGCGTCCCCACGGACGACCGTCGCGCCGGCCAGCTCCACCACTGCAGTCATGCAGCAAAACCTAAGGGGTCGCCGTCGGCGGCCTGTCTCCGGGTGGTGAGAGACTTGCGGGCGTGTTGACGACCTCCGCCTCGCTCCGGTTCACCGTGTGGACGAACGCGATGCTGACCGGCGCCTGTGATCCCGACACCGCCGCGCAGAAGATCCTCGGTGACGACGTCGGTCACCACGTCGCGGGCCTGGCCGGTCATCCCGAGCCGGCCACGCTTCCGGTCGCGCTCAATCTGTTGCGCGCCGCCGGTACGACGCAGGCCCATCTCGCACTGCCGGTTCCCGGCGACCCGATCGGGTTGGCCGGGCCGCCGGCGTTCAACGAGGCGGCGCTCGAGACGGGTGAGGCCGTCGTACTGACCGGGCCCGAGGTTGGGCTGGTTCCGTCGTACGTCGGTCCTGCGGTGCAGTGGAGCGTGTTGCCTGCCGCGAGCCCGATGCCGGCGGATTTCGGCGAGGCGGATCGTGGGTTGCGGCTGGCGCTGATCGATGCGGCCGAGTCGCTCGCCGCACTGGATGTCGCGCGGTGGAAGCCGGAGGTCGCGGACGCGTTGATCGACATTCGCAAGATCGGGCGGGGGCGCGGCGACGACCTTGCCCCGGGCTACGAACCGCGAGCCGTGAAGGCCGCCGCGACGGCCCGCCGTTGCCTGGCGATCGCCGACGCTGCCCTCGAGGACGACGGCGCCGCAGTCACCGGAGCCGAGGCCGACGCCCGCCGCCGAGCCCTCCTCGAACTCGCGGCCGCAGCCCGGCGAGCACTGGTCGCAGCCTGCGCACCACCGGTCCACGCCTGACGAGGCGCCCTGGATATGGACCAGTGGGCGGGCCGGGGTCTCATTTGGGTAGCGTTCGGGGTGCGATGACTGATCCCGGTGAGGTTGAGATCGCGGCGGCTGAGCGGCCGACGCTGCTGGTGACGTTGACGGGGACCGACCGGCCGGGGCTGACGTCGGCGGTGCTCGGCACGCTCGCGACGCGCGGGCTGGAAGTGATCGACGCCGAGCAGGTCGTCCTGCGGGGCCGGCTGGTGCTCGGCGTACTGCTGTCCGCGCCGCGCGATCACAAGGACCTGAAGGACGAACTGAGGGCGCTCGCCGACGTCCTCGACGTGGACATCTCGGTGAAGAAGGGTGTCGGCGACAACGAACCGCGCCGCAAGGGACGCAGCCAGGTGACGGTGATCGGGCACCCGTTGTCCGCCGCCGGCCTCGCCGCGATCGCCGGCCGGATCGCCGACACCGGCGCGAACATCGACCGGATCAGCCGCATGGCGCGGTACCCCGTCACTGCCATGGAGATCGCGGTCTCGGGCGCGGACCCGGAGGCACTGCGCAAGGTACTCGCCCAGGAAGGCGTCCGGCAGCAGCTCGACGTCGCCGTCCAGGACGGCGGCCTGTACCGGCGGGCGAAGCGGCTGATCGTGATGGACGTCGACTCGACCCTGATCCAGGGCGAGGTGATCGAGATGCTCGCCGCGCACGCGGGCCGGCTGGACGAGGTCGCCGCGGTCACCGAGCAGGCGATGCGTGGCGAACTGGACTTCGCCGAATCGCTGCGGCACCGCGTCGCGGCACTCGAGGGACTGCCGGCGACCGCGCTCGACGAGGTGTTCGCCGCGATCGAGCTCGCGCCCGGAGCGCGGACCCTGGTGCGGACGCTGAAGCGGCTCGGGTACCAGTTCGCGATCGTCAGCGGCGGGTTCAGCCAGATCACCGGCAAGCTCGCCGCCGACCTCGGGATCGACTACGCGAAGGCGAACGAACTCGAGATCGCCGACGGGAAGCTCACCGGCCGGGTCGTCGGCGAGATCGTCGACCGCGCCGGCAAGGCGACCGCGCTCCGCGAGTTCGCGCGGCGTTCCGGGACCCCGATCAGCCAGACCGTCGCGATCGGCGACGGCGCGAACGATCTCGACATGCTGGCCGCCGCCGGCCTCGGTGTCGCCTTCAACGCCAAGCCGGTCGTCCGGGCCGCCGCCGACACACACCTGAGCGTCCCGTACCTCGACACGATCCTGTACCTCCTCGGCATCTCGCGCGAGGAAGTGGAAGCGGCCGACGCCGACAACCCGGCCTGACCCCGCCGCGCCCCGACGATCCGTCGTCGTCACCAAGCGGCCTGTGACGAGATGTTGACACTATGCCATGAGAGCGCTCACATTGGCGGCATGCGTACCCGCCCCTTTGTGATCGCACTGCTCGCGCCGTTGCTGGCCGTCGTACCGCTCGCGTACGCCAGCGTGCCGCCGCCCGCTACCGGGTGGACGACGGTGTGGAGCGACGACTTCGACGGGCCCAGCGGCACCCTGCCGTCGGGCTCCAACTGGATCATCGACACCGGCCACGGCTACCCCGGTGGCCCCGCGAACTGGGGTACCGGTGAGATCCAGAACTACACCAGCAGCCCGAACAACCTCGCCCTCGACGGCGCCGGCAACCTGAAGATCACGCCGCGCCGGGACAGCGCCGGCAACTGGACGTCGGCCCGGATCGAGAGTCAGCGCGGCAACTTCAAACCGCCCGCCGGTGGCGTGCTGGCGATCGAGAGCCGCATCCAGATGCCGAACGTCACCGGTGACGCCGCGCTCGGCTACTGGCCCGCGTTCTGGGCTCTCGGCTCGCCGTACCGTGGCAACTACTGGAACTGGCCGGGCATCGGCGAGTTCGACATCATGGAGAACGTCAACGGGATCAACTCGGTCTGGGGCGTGCTGCACTGCGGCGTGAACCCCGGGGGCCCGTGCAACGAGACCACCGGCCTCGGCGCGAACCGCGCTTGTCCCGGCTCGACCTGCCAGTCCGGTTTCCACACGTACCGCTTCGAGTGGGACACGTCGGTCTCGCCGAACCAGCTCCGGTGGTACGTCGACGGTCAGCAGTTCCACGTCCTCAGCCAAAGTCAGTTCCCGGCCGACACGTGGTCGAACATGACCTCGCACGCCGGGTACTTCGTCCTGCTGAACCTGGCGATCGGAGGCGCCTTCCCGGATGCGCTCAACGGCCCGACTCCGCGCGCGTCGACGGTGCCGGACCACCCGATGGTCGTCGACTACGTGGCGGTGTCGACGAAGGGCGGAGGTACGACGACTCCCCCGCCGGGCGGCACCTCGGCGTACAGCACGGTGCAGGCGGAGTCGTACAGCCAGCAGTCGGGCATGGGCCTGGAGACCACGACCGACACCGGCGGCGGCCAGAACCTGATGCAGGTCGGCAACGGTGACTGGGCGCTGTACCGCGGCATCAACTTCGGCAGTACACCGGCCACGCAGTTCGTGGCCCGCGTCGCGTCCGGGGCCGCGGGTGGAGTCAGCGGGTTGGTCGAAGTACGGCTGGACAGCCGGAGCAACGCGCCGATCGGCAGCTTCGCGATCGGCAACACCGGCGGCTGGCAGTCGTGGCGCACCGTTCCCGCCAACCTGTCGGCGGTCACCGGAACCCACGACGTCTACCTCACCTTCACCAGCGGCCAACCGGCCGACTACGTCAACCTCAACTGGTTCACGTTCGGCCACTGAGGCATCCAGCACCTATCCTTCGGCTTATGTCTGAACTGCAGGGTGGGCCGGGGGCCCTGTTCGCGATCGGTGGCGCCGAGGACAAGCTGAAGAAGCGCACGGTGCTGCAGGAGTTCGTCGACGCCGCCGGCGGCTCGAAGGCGCGGATCGTGGTCGTCCCCACGGCCTCCGCGCTCGGGCCCGACGTCATCGACGTGTACCGCGCGCTGTTCGCCGCCCTCGGGGCCGAGAGCGTGGTCGGCGTCCGCCCGGAGAACCGGGAGGACGCCGACGACCCGGCCTTCATCGCCCCGCTCAACGACGCGACCGGCATCTTCATGACCGGCGGCAACCAGCTCAAGCTCGCCGGTGTCGTCACCGGTACGGCGTTCGGTCGCGCGGTCACCGCCGCGCACGCGCGTGGCGCCGCCGTCGGCGGTACGTCGGCCGGCGCCAGCATCCTCGCCGAACACATGATCGCCTTCGGCCGCACCGGCGCGACCCCGCGGCAGCGGATGAGCCAACTGGCCGGCGGTCTCGGCCTGGTGCAGGGCGCGATCGTCGACCAGCACTTCGCCCAGCGGAACCGCTACGGCCGCCTGCTGTCGCTGGTCGCGCAGTCCCCCGGCCTGCTCGGGATCGGTGTGGACGAGGACACCGCGGCCGTCGTCCGCGGCAGTCACCTGGAGGTCGTCGGCCGCGGCGCGGTGACGATCTTCGACGGCAGCCGGATCACCTCGAACGCGCACTACGCCAAGCGGTCGGAGCCGATCCTCGCGTCCGGCGTCGTCCTGCACGTGCTGCCGGCCACCGCGACGTTCGACCTGCAGGACCGGGTGCTGCTGTCGTACGGCCCGCAGCCGCCGGCCTCGGAGATCGCCGAGATGGCGGCCGCCGAGGCGGACCTGCGGAAACTCGCGAAGGAGATCGCGGCCGAAGGGGTGTCGCCGCGGTACTACGCGGAGCGGAAGCGACGGGAGGGTCGTCGTACCAAGACGAATAGATCTGCCGCTGCCGGGGAATCCAGACCGGAGGCGACCGAGCCGATCACGGCCGGCGCCGACCCCGATCTCCCCGACCGCACGCAACCAGGACAGTGACCCCTTACGGATGACCGACTCGCACGGCACGCCCTCCCCTGACCTCAAGATCATCGAGACCCGCGTCTACCGCGGCCCCAACGTCTGGAGCTACGACCCGGCGATCCACCTGGTCGTCGACCTCGGCTCGCTGGAGAACTTCCCCTCGAACACGATTCCGGGCTTCACCGAGCGGCTGCTCGCCGACCTGCCCAGGCTCGACCAGCACCACTGCTCGCGCGGCCGCCGCGGCGGGTTCATCGAGCGTCTGGACGAAGGCACCTGGCTCGGCCACATCGCCGAGCACGTCGCGCTGCAACTCCAGCAGGAGGCCGGCCACGACATGCGCCGCGGCAAGACGCGCCAGGTCAAGGGATCGCCCGGCGTCTACAACATCACCTACGCGTACGCCGACGAGTCGGTCGGTCTCGCCGCGGGTGAGCTCGCCGTACGGTTCGTGAACCACCTCGTCCAGCCGGACCCGCAGTTCGATTTCACCACCGAGCTGGAGAAGTTCATCAAGCAGGCCGAGCGGACCGCGTTCGGGCCGTCGACGCAGGCGATCGTTGACGAGGCGGTGTCCCGGGACATCCCGTGGATCCGGCTGAACAAGGCCAGCCTGGTGCAGCTCGGCCAGGGCGTGCACGCGAAGCGGATCCGGGCCACGATGACGTCCGAGACCGGGTCGATCGCGGTCGACGTCGCCAGCGACAAGGACCTCACCACCCGGCTGCTCGCGTCGGCCGGGCTGCCGGTGCCGCGGTCGGAGTCGGTTCGCACCGTCGACGAGGCGGTCGCCGTCGCGAACAAGATCGGCTACCCGATCGTGTGCAAGCCGCTCGACGGCAACCACGGCCGCGGAGTCTGCCTGAACCTGCCGGACGCGGACGCGGTCCGGGAGGCGTTCCCGATCGCGGCCGAGCAGTCCCGGCGCGGGTTCGTGATCGTGGAGAACTTCGTCACCGGTAAGGACTACCGGTGCCTGATCATCAACGGCCGGATGGAGGCGATCGCCGAACGCGTGCCCGCGCACGTCGTCGGTGACGGCATCCACACCGTCGCCGAGCTCGTCGACATCACCAACGCCGACCCGCGGCGCGGTGTCGGTCACGAGAAGATCCTGACCCGGATCACGATCAACAACGCGGCCCGGCAGCTGGTCCGCGACCAGGGGTTCGAGCTGGACGACGTACCGCCGGAGGACGTGATGGTGAAGCTGACGCTCACCGGCAACATGTCCACCGGTGGGATCTCCATCGACCGGACCTGGGAGGCGCACCCGGAGAACGTCGAGATCGCCGAGGAGGCGGCCCGGATGATCGGGCTGGACATCGCCGGTATCGACTTCATCTGCCCGGACATCACCCAGCCGGTCCGCGAGACCGGCGGCGCGATCTGCGAGGTGAACGCGGCACCGGGCTTCCGGATGCACACCAACCCGACGATCGGCGAGCCGCAGTACATCGCGAAGCCGGTCGTGGACATGCTGTTCCCGCCGGGCGCGACCAGCCGGATCCCGATCGTCGCGGTGACCGGGACGAACGGCAAGACCACCACCGCGCGGATGATCAGCCACGTGTTCAAGGGTCTCGGCCGCAAGGTCGGGATGACCTCGACCGACGGCATCGTGATCGACGAGCGGCTGGTGATCCGCCAGGACGCGTCCGGGCCGAAGTCCGCGCGGATGGTGCTGCAGAACCCGCGCGTCGACTTCGCGGTGTTCGAGGTGGCCCGCGGCGGGATCCTGCGCGAGGGGCTCGGGTACGAGCGCAACGACGTCGCCGTGGTCCTGAACGTGCAGCCCGACCACCTCGGCCTGCGCGGGATCGAGACGCTCGAACAACTCGCCGACGTGAAGGCGGTGCTGGTCGAGGCGGTGCCGCGGACCGGGTACGCCGTGCTGAACGCCGACGACCCGCTGGTGCGCAAGATGCGCCGGAAGTGTTCGGGACAGGTCGTGTGGTTCAGCATGGCCGAGCCGGGCAGCGAGGTCCGTGACTACATCGAGGGGCACTGCCGGCGCGGCGGGCGGGCGGTCGTCCTGGAGCGGTCCGACCTCGGCGACATGATCGTGGTGAAGCACGGGCGGCGGTCGATGCAGCTCGCGTGGACGCACTTGCTGCCGGCAACGTTCGGCGGGCGGGCGATGATGAACGTGCAGAACGCGATGGCGGCCGCCGCGGCGGCGTTCGCGGCCGGTGCGTCGCTGCACGACATCCGTCAGGGCCTGCGGACGTTCAGTACGTCGTACTATCTGTCGCCCGGGCGGTTGAACGAGATCGACGTCGACGGTCGCAGCGTGATCGTCGACTACTGCCACAACGCGCCGGCGATGCGGATGCTCGGCGACTTCGTGGACCGGATCGGCGAGAGCCTGAGCGCCTCGTCGGAGGTCGGTCGGCCGTCGCGGATCGGTGTGGTCGCGACCGCGGGTGACCGGCGGGACGACGACATCCGTGAACTCGGTGAGGTCGCGGCGCAGCACTTCGACGTGGTCGTCGCCCGCGAGGACGTCCGTCTGCGGGGGCGCAGGCGCGGCGAGTCGGCGGAGCTGGTGGTGGCCGGTGTGAAGGCCGCGATGGACAACGGCGCGCGGTGCCGCCGGGTGGACGTCGTCCTCGACGAGCTGGACGCCGTCCGGTTCGCGCTGGAGCTGTCGAACCCGGGCGATCTCGTCGTGCTCTGCGTCGACCAGCACCAGCAGGTGCTGGCCGAGCTCGAGTCGGTGTCGCACCTGGCGCAGGCCGGGGCGCGGTCGGGCGACGAGGGTGGCGACCCCGACTTCGTCCAACCCGACGAAGAGATCACAGAAGAGGCCGCCCGGGAACTTGCCTAGGGCAAGTCTCGTTGCCCGTTGCGTGAAGACGAAGTTGCTGACGGCCGCGCTCGTCGCGGCCCTGCCGTTCCTGCTGTCCGCCTGTGGCTCCGCGGAGCCCGAGCCGGCTACGCAGGAGGTCGCGACGACCCCAGGCATCCTGGTCGAGGACGCCTGGGTGCGGGCGACGACCGGCGCGAAGGACACCACGATGACGGCCGCGTTCCTGTCCCTGACCAATCCCGGTGACACCGACGTGAAGTTGACCTCGGCAACTTCTCCGGCCGCCGGCGTGGTGCAGCTGCACGAGATGGCCATGCAGGGCGGGAAGATGGTGATGCGCGAGAAGGCGGGCGGGATCACGGTGCCGGCCGGCTCGCACACCCACCTCTCCCCCGGCGGCGACCACATCATGCTGATGTCGCTCGAGCAGCCGCTCGCGCCCGGTGACGAAGTACCGCTGACGCTCAAGTTCTCCGACAACACGACGCATGACCTGAAGGTTCCGGTGAAGGCATTCACCGAGGAGGAAGAGCACTACCACCCCACCCCGACGAGCAAGTGACCAGCCGCCGGCAGTTCTTCGGGTACGCCGGGGCTGCGGCCGCCGGAGCGGCGGCAGGTGGCGGTGTCGTTGTCGCTGTGGGCACCGGCAGCTCTCAGGAGCAGGTCGTTTCGCGGACGATCTCGCCGTACGGCGACCACCAGGCCGGGATAGCCCGCCCGGCGTCGGCCGCGAACGAGTTGGTGGCGTTCAAGCTCGGGACGGATCGGGCCGGGCTCGGCCGGTTGATGCGGTTGTGGAGCAGCGACATCGTCGCGCTGGCCGACGGGCGGGCGGCCCCCGGTGACACCGCTCCGGAGTTGGCGGCGGCGAACAAGAACCTGACCGTGACGGTCGGCTTCGGCCCGCGGGTGTTCACGCTGACCGGCCAGAAGCCGGTCGGCCTGGACGATCTCCCGGTCATGCGGCACGACCGGCTGCAACCCGCCTGGTCCGGCGGGGACCTCCTCGTCATGGTCGGCGCCGACGACGCGGTGAGCGTCGTACACGCCGTACGGCGGCTGATCGCGGACGCGAAACCCTTCGCCACCCCGGTCTGGCGCCAGACCGGCTTCTGGGACGGTACCGGCGCCGACGGCAAACCCGTCACCGGCCGCAACCTCTTCGGTCAGGTCGACGGCACCGGCAACCCCGCCTTCGGTACGCCGGAATTCGACCAGACCGTCTGGTCGGCCGACGGTCCCGACTGGTTCCGCGGCGGCACGATGCTCGTCGTCCGCCGGATCCGGATGAACCTCGACACCTGGGACGAGCTGACCCGCTCCGAACAGGAACGCGCCGTCGGCCGCAAGCTCTCCACCGGCGCACCTCTCACCGGCGCCGCCGAGCACGACGAACTCGACCTCGAGGCCCGCGACGCCGACGGCCGTCCCGTGATCGCCCAGAACGCCCACGCCCGTCTGTCGCACCACTCGGAGAACGACGGCCGCCGGATCTTCCGGAAGGGCCTCAACTACGTCCACGACAGCGGCGCCACCCGCGAGTCCGGCCTGGTCTTCCTGAGCCACCAGGCGAGCGTCTCCGGCCAGTTCCTCCCGCTGCTGACCCGACTGGACGCGGCCGACGCTCTCAACGAGTGGACCACCACGATCGGCTCCGCCGTCTTCGCCCTGCCCCCAGGGTTCCAGCCCGGCGGCTGGCTCGGCCAGCCGCTACTCGGCTGACGCCGCCTGCCTGCGTGCGAAGAGCCGGCGGCGCGGGTCCTCCTGGTCGATCCAGTCCAGGTCGTCGGAGAGTACGGCGTCGTTCGAACGGTCGGCGTACGGGTCAGGTGGGGGCGGCGGTGGCGGGAGCGCGCGGAGCTTGAGCGCGGTCATCGGGATCGCCAGCAGTACACCGACGACCAGCCATGGCCAATACTCGCGGAGCATCGGCTCGAAGGACTGGAAGAACGCCTCGGTGGACGCGTCACCGACCGCGTCCATGGTCTTGCCGGACGAGTTGCTGACCAGCCGGACCGACTCGACGACACCGAACGCCACCAGGTAGAAACCGGCCAGCGGGATCCACGACCCGACCGAGCGCCACCCGCGTTTCCAGCAGGCGACGTACAGCAGCAGCGCGAGACCGGCACCGACAAGCAGACCGTTGAGCTGCCACAGCCAGCGCCACTCGGTCAGCTGCTCGGCGGGGCGGAGCGCCGTCCAGGCCACCGGCAGCGCCAGCGCGAACGCGGCGACCACCGAGCTTCTGGTGCCCAGGGCACCGAAGAACGCACCGAGAGCGCTTGCCACCAGCAAGGTGATCAGCAGGTTCCGGTCGGAGAACGAGTTGCCGCTCAGCCACCACAGACCCCCGGCGACCACCAGCACCAGCGGTACCGCGATCCGAACCCGCGCGACCAACAGGCCGGCCAGCACGCCGCCCGCGAACCCGCCGAGCAGCACCAGGTCGACGCGGGGCGGCACGAACATCGTCGTACCCTCCGGCAACCCCTTCAGGTACGTCGCGGAGAAGCCGCCCACGAACCAGGCGACCACCGCGGCCGGGACCGACCACAGGTAGCGCATCGCAACCCCGTTCCCGCCCCAACCGGCCCGTGCGGTGGGCGGACGGGGCTAGCGCTGGGCTCTCTCGACCTTGCTCTTCAAGGTCTCCGGTGTGTCGACAGTAGCTCCCTCGGACCGCAACCAGGCGTCAAGACTCGCCCGATGCTGCAGAGACATCACCGCCACCACGTCCCCGGCCCGCGCCTCCGCGGCCAGCGCCTGCGCCGCGGCCAGCTCGGTCGGGTACGCCGGTACGTCGTCCACGCCTACCGACGCGGCGCCCGCCCGGAACACCGCCTCGAGCTCCTCCGGCGGCCGGCCGCGCAGGTACTCGTCCTTGTGCCCGATCGCGATCTTGTCGGTCGCCCGGGCACCCATCGCACCGAGCGCCGCGACCATGTCGTCGGCCCGGTCACCGGGCGAGCCGAGCGCCAGCATCAGCCGGCCGCCGTCCGGCCGGACGCCGTTCATGATCTCGAGCAGCGCCTCCAGCCCGGCCTCGTTGTGCGCGAGGTCGATGACGACGGTGAAGTCGCGCAGCGAGTACATGTTCATCCGGCCGGGGTTGTTCTCGTTCGGTGCGAACGTGCTCAGCCCCTCGATCACCGCCGCCCGCGGCAGCCCGAGTCCGAGCGCCGCCGACGCCGCGGCCAGCGTGTTCTCCACGTTGTAGTGCGACAGGCCCGACAGGGTCATCGGGACGTCGACCACCTTGAGCAACGGCTCCGGGTCGCGGGCCTGGTCGAGCACGGTGACGAACCCGTCCAGCACGGTCGTCGCCCGGCCGCCCTCGTCCAGCACGGTGCGGATCGACGGCGAGTCGGGGTCCCGCGAGAACACCCAGCACTTGGCCGGCGAGCCGAGCCGCATGGCGAACGTCCGCGGGTCGTCGCCGTTCACCACACACCAGCCGCGCGGGCGGGTGATCTGGGTGATGACCGCCTTCACCTCGGCGAGCTGGTCGACGGTGTCGATCCCGCCCAGGCCTAGGTGGTCCGCGGTGACGTTGGTGACCACCGAGACGTCGTTGTACGCGATACCGATGCCGCGGCGCAGGATCCCGCCCCGGGCGGTCTCGGTCACCGCGAGCTGGATGCCGGGCTGGGACAGCACCTGTCCCGCGCCACTCGGACCGGAGAAGTCGCCGTACTTGACCAGCTCGCCGTCGAAGTAGACGCCGTCGGTACTCGACCAGCCGACGTGCAGGCCGGCGGCGCGGCCGATGTGGGCGATCATCCGCGACGTCGTGGTCTTGCCGTTCGTGCCGGTGACCGCGACGACCGGGACCTTCGGCCGGATCGTCGGCGGCGGGTTGCCGGGCGGCTCGTCCCGCACCCGCTCGCCCACGGCCGTGAACAGCTCGGACAGGTCGGCCGGGTGATCGGGACCGAACGCGTCCAGCACCTCGACGATGGCCGCGCCGAGCGCCCGCGCCCGGCCCTCGTGAGCCCACGGGAACGCGACCACGAGCCGCCGTACGTCGGACTCCGGGCGCACCCGGACGCCGATCCGCCCGATGCCCGCCTCGCGCGCGATCCGGCGTACGACGTGACCCGCGACGCGGATCGCGAACCGCTGCCGGAATCCGGACCCGATCCGCCCCGGCCGGGTACTACCGAGCCCGATCGCCTGCGCGTACGCCTTCGCCGCCGGCGCGGGCGCGTCCACCAGCGCCGCCACGTCCAGCGTCAGCTTGATCGCGGCACGACTGAAGTAGAGGTTGGCTCCGTCCAGGACGCGGAGCTCCACCAGCGAAGTGCCCACTAGGAGATGCCTCCCGATCCTGTGCAGTCGCGAGCATGTGCTCGGGGGTGTAGCTCGGTGTGCTGGGGCGAAGGGTTCGATGCGGAGCATCGTGCCCTTTGCCCCAGTGCAGCGAGATGCGCCGCCGAGCGCAGCGCAGCACGCACAGGATCGGGAGACATCTCCTCACGCTCCCATCGCGTGGTAGCCGCCGTCGACGTGCACGATCTCGCCGGTGGTCGCGGGGAAGAAGTCACTGAGCAGGCCGACGATGGTCCGTCCGGTCGGCTCCAGGTCGGACGGGTCCCAGCCCAGCGGGGCGCGGTCCAGCCACGGCTCCTCGAACTTCTCGAAGCCCGGGATCGCCTTCGCGGCCAGCGTCTTCAGCGGACCGGCCGATACCAGGTTGCACCGGATCCCCTGCGCACCGAGATCCCGCGCGAGGTACCGGTTGGTCGACTCGAGCGCCGCCTTCGCGACCCCCATCCAGTCGTACCCCGGCCAGGCGACCGTCGCGTCGAACGTCATCCCGACGACGCTGCCACCGCGGCCCATCAGCGGCGCGCAGGTCACGGCCAGCGCCTTCAGGCTGTACGCCGACACGTGCACCGCCTGCGCCACGTCGTCCCACGGCCCGTCCAGGAACTTGCCACCGAGGATCGTCTCCGGGTTCCCGTAGGCGATCGAGTGCACGACGCCGTCCAGCCCGTCGACATGTTCGCGGACGGCGTCCGGCAGTGCGGCCAGGTGCTCGGCGTTCGTGACGTCGAGTTCCAGCACCGGAGGCTCGCTCGGCAGCCGCTTGGCGATCCGCTTGGTGATGCTCAGCGCACGGCCGAAGTTGGAGATCAGCACGGTCCCACCCTGTTCCTGCGCCACTTTCGCGGTCGCGAAACCGATCGAGGTGTCGAGCGTGACGCCCGCGACCAGGATGCGTTTGCCGTCGAGGATGCCCACCGGCATGCCCTTTCTCGAGGGGTGAGTTAGTTGCCCATACCGATGCCGCCGTCGACCGGGATCACCGCACCGGTGATGTACCCGGCCTCCTCCGACGACAACCAGCGGACCGCGTTCGCGATCTCCTCGCTGAGCCCGAACCGGCCGAGCGGGATCTGGCTCAGGTATTGCTTCTGGGTCTCTTCCGGCAGTACGGCGGTCATGTCGGTCTCGACGAACCCGGGGGCGACCACGTTCGCGGTGATACCGCGGCCGCCGAGCTCGCGCGCGATCGACCGGGCCATCCCGATCAGTCCCGACTTGCTGGCCGCATAGTTCACCTGGCCCGGCGAGCCGAGCAGGCCGACCACCGACGAGATGAACACGATCCGTCCCTTGCGCAGCCGCAGCATGCCCTTCGCGGCACGGCGCGCGACCCGGAACGACCCGGTCAGGTTGGTCTGCAGGACGGCGTCCCAGTCGTCGTCGGACATCCGCAGCAGCAGGGTGTCCCGGGTGATGCCGGCGTTCGCCACCAGCACCTCCACCGGGCCCTGCTGCTCCTGGATGGTCTCGAAGGCAGCGTCGACCTGCTCCTGGTCGGTGATGTCGCACTTGACCGCCAGGAAGCCGTCCGGCGGCGGGCTGGAGTTGTAGGTCACGGCGACCTGGTCACCGGCCTCCTTGAACGCCATGGCGATCGCCAACCCGATCCCCCGGTTGCCTCCGGTCACCAGCACAGACCTGCCCACAAGCCCTCCTCACGTCGTCGGTCGGAGGAACGCTATCCCACTGGGCAGCGCGCTGATGACTTAGGAGTCTTCGAGCCGGAAACCGACCTTCATGCCGACCTGGTAGTGGTCGACCTGGTTGTCGACGAGGTGACCGCGGATCTCGGTGACCTCGAACCAGTCGAGGTGCCGCAGGGTCTCGCCGGCCCGTTCGAGGCCGTTGGTGATGGCCTGGTTGAGGCCCTCTTTCGAAGTGCCCACGATCTCGGTGACGCGGTAGGTGCGATCGGTCATTGGCCGTTCCTCTCCATCCAGCTGCGCGCGGGCGGACGACGCGGCGTACCGTTGTTCCTGGTGAGGAGGATAGATGTCGAGACGCCATGAGCGGAGTGCCGAGCACGTCATTTCGGTGACGAGCGCGCAGCCCGGGCGGTCCGAGGACCTGGACAGCCGGATCGTTCGCTACGCGTGGATGATGTCGATCCGGATCGTGTGCTTCGTCCTCGCCGTGCTGACCCCGTCGCCGTGGCGCTGGCTGTTCGTCGTCGGCGCGATCGCCCTGCCGTACTTCGCGGTGGTGCTGGCGAACGCCCACCGGTCCTCGACGGAGCCCGCCGCGGACCCCTACATCGCGCCGGCGCGGCCCGCGATCGGGGAGCGTCCGACGGTCGTCGTACCTGCCGAGGAAGAGGCTCGTCAGGAGCCTCGTGACGAGCGCCGGACCGACACCGAAAAGTGATCTGTGCCGGGACTGGAAAACTTGTGCTGATTCGTGTCAGAATCTCCCGCGTGCTCTGAAACTCACGAGTGGAATTCAGAGACTTGATGCGGCGTCGGACGGCTCCCCCCGTGGCTGTCCGACGTCGCTTCATTTTGCCCGGGCTATTGATTACTGAGGCATCAGGAATGCAGAGGAATGGATGACTGAAGACGCCTCACCGGCCACCTGCTCCGCCAAGGGCTGCGGCAACGCCGCTACCTGGGCCCTGCTGTGGAACAACCCGAAGATCCACACCCCGGACCGGCGGAAGACCTGGCTCGCCTGTGACGAACACAAGGAGAGCTTGTCCGACTTCCTCGGCCGGCGCTCATTCCTGCGCGAGGTCGAATCATTCAGCGGGTGAATGCGCGACACCGAAAAAGCACATTTCCGGATTGGGCCGGTATCGCAACGGGTATCGCGGCAGGTTTCGCGAGCGGTTTCGTGGGCGGAGCGCGTTCAGCCGCCGATCGCTGACATCGGTCGCGCCGGCTGCAGGAAGCTCGGGTCGTTGATGCCGTGACCCGGCAGTTTGTTCCGCAGCGCGCGGCGCCAGCGGTCGGCCAGCTCGGCGTCGCCGGCGCCGGCCCGCAGCGCGGTCCGCAGGTCGGACTCGGTGCGCGCGAACAGGCAGTCCCGGACCTGGCCGTCGGCGGTCAGCCGGACCCGGTCGCAGTCGCCGCAGAACGGCCGGGTGACCGAAGCGATGATGCCGACCGTCCGCGGCCCGCCGTCGACCAGGAACGACTCGGCCGGGGCGCTGCCGCGTTTCGAGGCGTCGTCCGGCGTGAGCGCGAACCGGGCGCCGAGTTTGTCGAGGATCTCGTCCGCGGTCACCATCGTCGACCGGTCCCAGCCGTGTTGCGCGTCCAGCGGCATTTGCTCGATGAACCGCAGTTCGTAGCCGCGCTCGAGACAGAACTCCAGCAATTGCGGCGCTTGCTCGTCATTCACGCCGCGCATGAGGACCGCGTTCACCTTCACCGGCGTGAGACCGGCGTCGTGGGCCGCCTCGAGACCGGCGATCACGTCCTTCAACCGGTCCCGGCGGGTGAGCCGCCGGAAGGTCTCCGGGTCGACCGTGTCGAGGCTCACATTCACCCGGTCCAGGCCCGCCTGCTTCAGCGCTTCGGCCTGCCGTGACAGACCGATCCCGTTGGTGGTCAGCGACACCTCCGGGCGGGGCGCGAGGGCCGTCGTACGGGCGACGATGCCGACCAGACCGCGGCGCAGCAGCGGTTCGCCGCCGGTGAAGCGGATCTCGTTCACGCCCAGGTGGGTGGCGGCCACCGAGACCAGGCGGACCACCTCGTCGTCGGTGAGCAGCTCGGGCTTGCCGAGCCAGTCGAGACCCTCCTCCGGCATGCAGTACGTGCAGCGCAGGTTGCAGCGGTCGGTGAGTGAGACGCGGAGGTCCGTGGCGACCCGGCCGTACCGGTCCGCCAGCCCCGTCGACGTGACTTCCTCGATCGCCGTCATCCCCTCAGCGTACGTGCCGCGCGTCCGGCATTTCAGGGCATGGCTTAAGTTCGAGACGTGGGTCGCTTGATGAATGTCCGCTGGCTGGCCGCCGCGCTGGGAGTCCTCGTGCTCGCCGCGGTGTGCGTGCAGCTCGGCCGTTGGCAGTTCCACCGCCTCGACGAGCGCAAAGCGCGCAACGAGGTCACCCGGACCAATCTGGCCGCCGCGCCGGCGCCGATCGACCAGATCCTCGGGCCGCAGGGCGTCGTCGGCGACCAGCACGCCTGGCGCACCGCTGTCGTCAAGGGCCGGTACGACGCCTCGAAACAGGTGATCCTCAAGTACCGCAACGTCGAGGACAAACCCGGGTTCGAGATCGTCACGCCGCTGGTCCTGGCCGACGGGAAGGCGGTCCTGGTCGACCGTGGGTTCCTGGCGCGGCAGAGCTCGGAGCTGATGCCGCTGCACGTTCCCGCCGTACCGGCCGGTGAGGTGACGGTCACCGGCCGCCTGCAGCGCAGCGAACGCGGCGGCCACACCAACGGCGGCACACCGGACGACGGTACGGCGCGACTCATCAACGGACCCGACTACGCGAAGGTCCTCGGGCTGAACCTGTACGACGGGTACCTGACCGTCGAGAAGCAGGAGCCGGCCAACGACGCCGCCTTCGCCGGTTTCCCGGGGCCGGAGATCGACGACGGGCCGCACTTCTTCTACGCCCTGCAGTGGTTCTTCTTCGCCCTGCTGGCCATCGGTGGTCTGGTCTACTTCTCCCGACAGGAGGTGCGCGGTGGCAAGTCCACGGACGCCGGACCTGAAGTCGCCGAGCGGCCGCAGGCGCACGCCGGAGCGCCGGATTGAGGACTACGCGCTGATCGGTGACCTGCAGACCGCCGCTCTGGTGTCGAAGCAGGGATCGATCGACTGGCTGTGCCTGCCGCGGTTCGACTCGCCGGCCTGCTTCGCGGCGCTGCTCGGCAGCGACGACAACGGGCACTGGCGGATCGCGCCCCGGGCCGCGGACGCCGTCAGCACCCGCCGGTACCGCGGCGACACGATGGTCCTGGAGACCGAGTGGAGTACGCCCGGCGGGACCGTCCGGGTGATCGACTTCATGCCACCCCGGGACGCGGCGCCGGACGTCGTACGGATCGTCGAGGGTGTCAGTGGGTCGGTGGATCTGCGGTCCGAGCTGAGGCTGCGGTTCGACTACGGCCACGTCGTTCCGTGGGTACGGCGCTCCGACGGACAGGTGGACGCGATCGCGGGACCGGACGCGGTCTCGTTGCGGTCCGACGTACACCAGTACGGGCGCGACCTCGCGACGTACTCGGACTTCCGGGTCTCCGACGGCGACCGGGCCTGGTTCGTGCTGACGTGGCATCCGTCGCACCACCCGGTCCCGGAGCCGACGGACGCGCTCGGGTCGCTGGAACCGACCGAATCGTTCTGGACCGACTGGGTCGCGCGCAGCACCAGTTCGATCACCGTCGGCGCGGAGGTCACCCGCTCGGTGCTGACGCTGAAGGCGCTCACCTATGCGCCGTCGGGTGGCATCGTGGCGGCGCCGACCACGTCGCTCCCCGAAACCCTCGGCGGCGCGCGGAACTGGGACTACCGGTACTGCTGGTTGCGGGACGCAACGATGACGCTGGCCGCGATGCTGCGCTGCGGCTACACCGACGAGGCACAGGCCTGGCGCGACTGGCTGCTGCGCGCGATCGCAGGCTCCCCCGAGGACCTCCAGATCATGTACGGCGTGACCGGCGAGCGCCGGCTCACCGAATTCGAAGCCCCCTGGCTGGCGGGGTTCGCGGACTCGGCGCCGGTACGGATCGGGAACGCGGCCGCCGAGCAACTGCAGATCGACGTCTACGGCGAGGTGATGGACGTCCTGGCCCTCGCTCGCGAGTCGCAGCTCGGGCCGAGCGAGGACGCGTGGGCGGTACAGCGCGGCCTGATGCAGCACCTCGAGGAGGTGTGGGACCAGCCCGACCAGGGAATCTGGGAGGTCCGCGGCGAGCGGCAGCACTTCACCTACTCGAAAGTGATGGCGTGGGTGGCCTTCGACCGTGCCGCGCGGGCGGTCGAGCGGTTCGGGCTGAGTGGGCCGGCCAGAAAGTGGCGGGCGCGCGCGAACGAGATCCACCGGGCCGTCTGCGAGCAGGCGTTCGACGCGGAGCGGAACACGTTCACCCAGGCGTACGGGAGCAAGGCGCTCGATGCGGCCGTACTGCTGATCCCGCAGGTCGGGTTCCTGCCCGCCGACGACCCGCGGGTGGTCGGGACCGTGGACGCGGTCCAGGAAGAACTGGCCGCGGACGGGTTGGTCCGCCGGTACCTGACCGAGCAGACCGACGACGGCCAGCAGGGCGGCGAGGGCACGTTCCTGATCTGCTCGTTCTGGCTGGCCGACGCGCTGGCAATGACCGGGCGGGTCGGCGAGGCCCGGGACCTGTACGAGCAGCTCGTTGCCCTTCGCAACGACGTCGGACTGCTCGCGGAGGAGTACGACGCGACCACGGGACGGATGCTCGGGAACTTCCCGCAGGCGTTCTCGCACCTCGGCCTGGTGAACACCGCGTGGCACCTGACCACCGCCGAGTCACCATTACGGCGCTCGGCGTACTAGGAATCGCGCGCCGGGGCGACCGGTTCTTGCCGTCGGCCACGAACGGTCGAGGTGCGCGCCGGGGTGCGGTGCGGCAGGATGGTGCCGTGGACCTCGGACTGCGCGATCGCACCTACATCGTCACCGGCGCCAGCGCCGGACTCGGCTTCGCCACCGCGAAGGCTCTTGCCGCCGAAGGCGCCCGGCTGGTGATCTCCAGCCGCAACGAGGAGTCGATCGCGCGGGCCGCCGCCGAGCTCGGCCCGAACGTCGTCGGGATCCCGGTCGACAACGCCGAGCCGGACAGCGCGGAGCGGCTCGCGGCGACCGCGATCGCCAAGTGGGGCGAGCTGCACGGAGCCCTGATCAGTGTCGGCGGTCCCCGCCCCGGCACCGCGCTGGACACCGACGAGGAGGACTGGCGGGCGGCCTTCGACAGCGTGTTCCTCGGCAGCCTCCGGATCGCCCGCGCCGTCGCCCGGGCCGGCGCGGACGGCACGTCGATCGCGTTCGTGCTGTCGTCGTCGGTGAAGTCCCCGATCAACGGGCTGGCGATCTCGAACGGTCTCCGGCCCGGCCTGGCGATGGTCGCGAAGACGCTCGCCGACGAGCTCGGCCCGAACGGCATCCGCGTGAACGGCCTGATGCCGGGCCGGATCGCCACCGACCGCCTGAAGGAACTCGACGGCAAGGGCGGCGACCCGGATGCGGCCCGGCGCGCCTCGGAGAAGACCATCCCGTTACGCCGCTACGGCACACCCGACGAGTTCGGGCGGGTCGCCGCCTTCGTCCTCTCCCCCGCCGCCTCCTACCTGACCGGCACCATCATCCCGGTCGACGGCGGGGCGCTCCGCACGATCTGAGGGTTGCCCACTTAGCCAGGGGGTTGCCCACTCAGCGACTGGGTTGCCCCCTCGGATTCTCAGGGGGCAACCCGCCAGCTCGCCAGGCAGGCGCATCAGCCCCACTGGCCGGGGACGTAGTCGCCGGCCGGCTGCTGGGTGATGATGTTCAGGCGGTTCCAGGTGTTGATGCCGGCGACCGCGGCGACCAGCGCGGCCGTCTGCTCCTCGTTGTAGTGCTTCGTGATCTCCAGCCACACGTCGTCGGGGACACCGCCGGCGGAGTCGGCGATGCGGGTACCGGCTTCGGCGAGCGCCAGCGCTGCGCGCTCCGCCTCGGTGTAGACGGTCGCCTCCCGCCAGGCGGCGACGAGGTTGATCCGCACCGCGGTCTCGCCGTGGTGGGCGAGGTCCTTCGAGTGCATGTCGACGCAGACCGCGCAGCCGTTGATCTGGCTGACCCGTAGGTCGATCAGCTCGAGGGTGCGCAGCGGGACGCCGGCGTCCATCGCGACCCTGGCCGCGGAGTTGAGGTGCTTGATGAACTTGGTGAGGACCGGGTTGGTGAACAGGTCCAGACGTGCATTCATAACAGGTGTCTCCTTGCGAATGAACGTGTTGACGTCCATCCGACGAGGCAGCCCCGCGCAGTGTGAGTCCGGGACGTGTCAGTCCGGGATTCTGTTGCCGTGTTCGTCCCAGTGCTCGGCGACCTTCTTGCTCGGTTGCACACGCGGCGGCTCGCCCGGCATCTTCGGGTAGTCCGGCGGGAAGTTCAGCTCACCGCCGGGCAGGTCCTCCCACAGCCGCAGCAAGACGTCGAGCGAGTACGCCGTGTCGTCCATGTCCGCCCACGGGTCGCCGTCGGCGAGGTACTCCGGAACTGTGTGCAGGTTGAACGCCCGCGGGTCGTCGACCTCGGCCAGCCGTTCCCACGTCATCGGAGTGCTCACCGGAGCTCCCGGTCGGGGCCGCAGCGACCAGGCGCCGGCGACCGTCCGGTCGCGCAGGTTCTGGTTGAAGTCCAGGAAGATCGACGCGTCGCCGCGCTCTTCCTTCCACCAGGCCGTCGTGACGCCGTCGTCGCGCCGCTCGAGCTCACGCCCCAGACCGATCGCGGCGTGCCGGACGTCGTCGAACGACCACTCCGGGCGGATCCGCACGTAGATGTGGATCCCCCGGTTGCCGCTCGTCTTCGGATACCCGCGCAGCCCCAGCTCCTCCAGCAATTCGCGCGCGACGCCGGCCACCCGCCGGGCGTCCGCGAAGGTTGCACCGGGCTGTGGATCGAGGTCGATGCGCAGCTCGTCCGGACGGTCGAGGTCGCCCTTCCGCACCGCCCAGGGGTGGAACGTCAGCGTGCCCATCTGCGCCGCCCACACCGCGGCGGCGATCTCGGTCAGGCAAAGCTCGTCGATCGGCCGGTTGTTCGGCGTCAGCACCCGGCACGTCTCGAGCCAGTCCGGCGCGCCTTTCGGCAGCCGCTTCGAGTAGAACCCGTCGCCGGTCTGGCGGCCGACCGCGTCCACCGACAGCGTCATCCCCTCGCGCCATCCGCCGGGCCAGCGCTCCAGCGCGACCGGCCGGTCGCCGGAGGCGTGCATGAACGCGGACTGCACCGCGATGAAGTACTCGCACACCTGGAGCTTCGTGACCTCTGGAGCCCAGTCGGTCGCCTCGTACACGATCCGCTCGGGGCTGGAGACCCGGACCTCCCGGTCCCCCGCGGTGACGACCACCGCTGTGCTCTTCGCCATGCCGAGACGGTATCGCCCCGGACCGGCCAATTCCGTCGGCCACGGGGCGGAAAGACAAGTTTTCTCGACCCCTGGCCACGCCAGGTGACCGAGCGGTAACGTTCCAGCACCTCGTTCCTGGGGCGTGAGGCCTCCGGGACACCTGACAAGGAGCGCGAGGATGAACAGATCCGCCCTGTTCGCCGCTGCGACTGCAGTGGCGACCACCACCGCCCTCGGACTGACCAGCGCCACGACCGCGACCGGCGCGCCGACGGCGTCACCTGTCCCCTCTCCCGCCGCAGCCGTCGCCAAGGCCCGGACGGCGATCACGAGTCACCTGACCACGCTGCGGGCCACCACGGCCGACACGTTCGTGGTCAAGGACGTGATCGTCGACAAGGACGGTTCCAGCCATGTCCGGATGGACCGCACGATCGGAGGCCTCCAGGTGCTCGGCGGCGACGTCGTCGTCCACCAGGCCGCGGACGGCGCCTTCAAGGGCGCCAGCCTGACTCTGAGCCGGAGCGCGAATGTCGCCCGTACGCCGAAGGTCAGCGTCGCGACCGCCACCTCCAAGGCGCTCACCAAGGGCCTGAAGAGCGAAGGCAAGCCGAGTCTGGTGATCGAGGCCCGCAAGGGCGCACCCCGGCTGGCCTACCTGGTCACCACAGCCGGCACCCAGGCCGACGGTACGCCGAGCCGCGTCACCACCACGATCGACGCCCTGACTGGTGCGAAGCTGGTCAGCGAGCAGCACATCGAGACCGCGACCGGCGACGGCAAGAGCCTGTACTCGGGGACCGTGCCGCTCCAGACGAGCACCGCGACCGGTGGCTTCACGCTGACCGACGCGACCCGCGGCAACGGCTTCACCGCCGACGCGAACAACAAGACCGACTCGATCCTGTGCCAGCTGTTCCAGCTCGGCTGCCCGGCGCCGACGAAGTTCGTCGACGCCGATAACCACTGGGGCACCGGCAGCAACACGGACCGGGCCACCGCCGCCGTCGACGCGCACTACGGCGCCGCCACCACGTTCGACTACTACAAGTCCGTGCACGGCCGGAACGGCATCTTCGGCGACGGCAAGGGCGTCCCGAGCCGCGTCCACTACGGCTCGAACTACGTGAACGCCTTCTGGGACGGCAAGCAGATGACGTACGGCGACGGTGACAACGTCGCCGCCGGTCCGCTCGTCTCGCTCGACGTGGCCGGCCACGAGATGTCCCACGGCGTCACCGAGCACACCGCGAACCTCACGTACTCCGGTGAGTCCGGCGGCCTGAACGAGGCGACCAGCGACATCTTCGGCACCCTGGTCGAGTTCTACGCGAACAACACCTCGGACCCCGGTGACTACTACATCGGCGAGAAGATCATGAAGGACCGCCCGGCGCTGCGCTTCATGGACAAGCCGAGCAAGGACGGTACGTCGCCGGACTGCTACTCCTCCGACGTCGGCAATCTGGACGTGCACTACTCGTCCGCGATCGCGAACCACTTCGCGTACCTGCTCGCCGAGGGCACCGGTGCGAAGACGATCGGCGGGCTGCCGCACAACGGGCCGACCTGCAACGGCTCGACGCTGACCGGCATCGGCCACGACAAGCTCGGCAAGATCTGGTTCCGCGCGCTGACGACGTACATGACCAGCGGTACGACGTACGCGCAGGCCCGGACCGCGACGCTGAACGCTGCCACCGACCTCTACGGCGCGAGCAGCGCCGAGAAGGCAGCGGTCGCCGCGGCCTGGTCCGCTGTCAGCGTGAACTGACGCTGTTTTCGCCGGTCCTGTCCCACTGGGGTGGGCAGGGCCGGCGAACAAACGTTTTGAGCATTGCCACGACGGTGGCGCGGACCTACCGTCACAACCATGGGTGGGGAACCCGGGGGCGCTGTCGAGCAGCGGCCGCAACTGCGTGCGGCCCGGCCGTTGCTGCTGGTCGTCGACGCCGACCCGGAACGGCTGGAACGCTGTGAGACCGAGCTCGACCGAGCCTTCGGCGTCGACTTCCGGGTTCGCGGCGAGCTGACCGCGGCCGCCGCGATCACTTGCCTACAGCAAGCACACGACTGGGAACAGCGGGTCGCGGTGGTGCTGGTGGACCACGCGCTGAGCGACGACGATCGGGCCCGCATCCTCGCGACGTCCCGGACCGCGCATCCGGACGCGCGGCGGGCGCTGCTGATCGAGTGGGGTGCCTGGGCGGACCGTACGACGGCCTCGGCGATCCTGTCCGCGATGTCGGTGGGCGACATCAACTACTACGTGCTCAAGCCGTGGACCGTCCGCGACGAGTTGTTCCACCGGACCGTCGCCGAGTTCATCCAGGAGTGGTCGCGGTACGAGGTCGCGAACCTGCGGGAAGTGGTCGTGATCGCCGCGGAGAACTCGGTGCGTGGGCAGGCGATCCGCAGTCTGCTGGCCCGCAACGGGATCCCGAGCGCGTTCCGGCCGAGCGGGTCGAGTCTCGCGAACGACGCGCTGGAGTTCATCGGCGAGCCGGATCCCGGGTCCGGGGTCCTGGTCTGGATGCCCGCGATCGGCGGGCCGGTGCTGCACGACCCGACCGACGCGGAGATCGCCGAAGCGTGGGGCGTACCAACGACCTTGGAGTCCGCCGACACCACGTTCGACGTGCTGGTGATCGGCGCCGGGCCGGGTGGGCTCGCGACCGCGGTGTACGCGTCGTCCGAGGGGTTGCGGACGCTCGTCGTGGAGCGGGAGTCGATCGGCGGCCAGGCCGGGACGAGCTCGCTGATCCGCAACTACCTGGGGTTCTCGCGCGGCATCCGCGGGTCCGAGCTGGCGCAGCGCGGATATCAGCAGGCCTGGGTGTTCGGCGCGCACTTCGTGCTGATGCGGACGATCGAGAAGCTCGAGCAGCAGGACGGACAGTTCCGTGCGGTGATCGGTGACGTGGGCGCGGTGACCGCGCGCGCCGTGGTCCTGGCGATGGGGGTGTCGTACCGGCGTCTCGAAGTACCGGCACTGGAAGCGCTGGTCGGGAACGGCGTGTACTACGGCGCGAGCGTCTCGGAGGCCCACGGGTTGAAGGGCCGGGACGCGTGCGTGGTCGGCGGCGGGAACTCTGCCGGGCAGGCCGTCATTCACCTGGCTCGCTACTGCCGGCACGTCCTGCTGGTGATCCGCGGCGAAGACCTGACGGCGAGCATGTCGCAGTACCTCATCGACGCCATCGACGCGGCGCAGAACGTGAGCGTGCGGGCGTCCAGCGAGGTCGTCGACGGCGGCGGCGAGGACGGGCGGCTCCAGCATGTGACGCTGCGGGACCGCCGGACCGGCGCCGAGGAGTCGATCCCGGTCGACGGGTTGTTCGTGATGATCGGCGCGGTGCCGGGGACCGACTGGCTGCCGGATCAGGTGGCTCGCGACCACCGCGGATTCGTACTCACCGGCGCGGATGCCGGCGTGAATCCGCTGTGGGACGCGGGCCGGCCGCCACAGCCCTACGAGACGACGTTGGCCGGTGTGTTCGCCGTCGGGGACGTGCGGTCCGGGTCGGTCAAGCGGGTGGCTTCGGCCGTGGGCGAAGGGTCCGTGGTGGTGTCACAGATCCACGCCCACCTCAAGGTCTCGGCGGATGGCTGACCGCCGCTTCGTCTACACGCCGGCCATGGTTGGCGTGACCGCCTTGGTCCTCCTGCTCCCGATCGCCGGCCTCGGTCTGCTACTCGAAAAATCCCAGCTGGACGTGCATTGGGAACATCATCCGACGCATTTCTGGCTGGTGCTGCTCACCGCCGCATTGGCTGCCGTGCTGGCCTACGCGACCGGCGCGGCGGCGCTCCGTCGTGGTGACGCGCGCGTGTTGTTCGTCTCGCTCACCTTCCTGTCCGCGGCCGGGTTCCTCGGGTTGCACGCGCTCGCGACACCGAAGGTCCTCCTCGACACGCCGAACGCCGGCTTCACCCTTGCGACGCCGGTGGGTGTCGCAATCGGGTCGGTTTTCGCGTTCTTGTCGAGTCTGTCGATCTCCGGCGTCAAGTGGGGCCGCAGGCTGCGAGCCGGCTTGCTGGTGCTGATGGCCTGCTGGGCAGCGGCGTCGGTCCTGCGGTTGCCGCCGTTGCACGGCACGTCCGTCCCCGAAGTTGCCGACGGCATCCTGGCGACGCTCGCCGTACCGGCGGTGCTCCTGTACGGCGTGGCCGCGGGCCGCTACCTGCGGACGTGGTGGGAGCGGCCGTCGCTGATGCTGCTGTCGATGATCGCGGCGTTCGTGCTGCTCGGTGAGGCGATGATCGCGCTGGCGTTCGCGCGGAACTGGGCGCTGTCCTGGTGGGAGTGGCATGCGCTCCTGCTGCTCGCGGTCGTGCTGGTCGTCGCCGGGGTGCGGATGCAGTGGTACGAGGAGCGGTTCGCGGACCTGTACCAGGAGGACACGGTCTCCGGGCGGCGCGAGCTGAGCGTGCTGTTCGCGGACCTGGAGGGCTTCACGTCGTTCTCCGAGAACCACGACCCGGCCGAGGTCACGACGATGCTCAACACGTACTTCGAGGTCGTCGTACCCCCGGTTGTCCGGCGCCACGGCGGCGACGTCGACCGGATCATCGGCGACGCGCTGATGGTCACGTTCAACAAGCGCGGGGACCAGCCCGACCACGCGGTCCGGGCGGCCGCGGCCGGGCTCGCGCTGCAGGAGGCGGCGGCCGGGGTCCGGGCCGCGCATCCGAACTGGCCGCGGTTCCGGGTCGGGATCAACTCCGGGATCGCGTCGGTGAGCCTGCTCGGCACCGAGGGCGGCCGCACGCACACGGTCATCGGCGACACGGTCAACGTCGCCTCCCGGATCGAGGGGAAGGCACCCGGCGGTGGTGTGGCGATCGGCGCGGCGACCAAGGCACAGTTGCCGACGGCGCGCACCGAGTCGCTCGGGATGCTCGCGCTGAAGGGCAAGGCCGAGCCGGTGGAGGTGTACCACCTCCTCGAGCTGTCACCGCGCGAATGATCACCCGTGCCTTTCGCGCGCACACCGGCTGTTCACGTGTTGGACCTTGGAACGGCCCCGTGCCGGTGTGAGAATCCGGGCCATGTCTGCCCCGATTCGATCGCGGCGCCGCCTGGGCGCCGTAGTGATCTCGACGAGTCTTCTCGCCTCCGGGCTGGCGGTGGCGATCGCCGCCGCGCCCGCGCAGGCCGCTTCGTCCGATGTGGTCGTCACCGAGGTGTACGGCGGTGGCGGGAACAGCGGCGCGCCGTACACCAACGACTTCGTGGAGCTGACCAACAACAGCTCGGCCCCGGTCGACGTGAGTGGATGGTCGATCCAGTACGCCTCGGCGAGCGGAAGCTCCTGGCAGGTCACCAAACTGACCGGCAGCATCGCCCCGGGTACGGCGTACCTCGTCCAGGAAGGCGGCGGCGCCAACGGCCAGCCGATGCCGGCGCCGAACGCCACCGGCACGATCCCGATGTCGGCGACCGCCGGCAAGATCGCGCTGGTCACGAACCAGACCGCGCTCGCCTGTGGCGCGACCTGCCACGCGGACCCGGCCGTCAAGGACTATGTCGGCTACGGCGCCGCGAACGACTCCGAGACCGCGCCCGCGCCGGGCCTGTCGAACACCACCTCGGCCGCGCGGACCGACCCGGGGAAGGACACCGACAACAACGGTGCCGACTTCGCCGCCGGCAACCCGTCGCCGGGCACACTGACCGGCGGTCCGGCCGAACCGCCCGTCGACGCGAAGATCCACGACATCCAGGGCGCCGCGCACCGGTCGCCGCTGGAGGGCAAGAAGGTCACCGGCGTCACCGGCGTGGTGACTGCGAAGAGCAGCAACGGGTTCTGGTTCCAGGACCCGCAGCCGGACGACGACCCGGCGACCAGCGAAGGCCTGTTCGTCTTCACCAGTTCCGCGCCGACGGTGTCCGTCGGCAACGCCGTGACGGCCGAGGGCTCGGTTGCCGAATTCCGCCCGGGCGGCTCCGGCGGTACGACGAACCTCACCACCACCGAGCTGACCAACGCGAAGATCACCGTCACCGGGACGGCCGCCGTACCGGCCCCGACGATCGTCGGTCCGGGCGGGCGGGTGCCGCCGTCGACCGTGATCGAGGACGACGCCGCCGGTGACGTGGAGAAGACCGCGACGGCGTTCGACCCCGACAGCGACGGGCTGGACTTCTGGGAGTCGCTCGAGGGCATGTGGCTGGGCATCAACCAGCCGGAGGTCACCGGCCCGACGAGCTCGTTCCGCGAGCTGTCCGTCGTACCGGCGGGCTCGGGTGTGCGGACGGTGCGCGGCGGCATCCTGCTGCAGAAGTCCGACAGCAACCCGGAGCGGGTGCTGCTGGACGACGTCCTGACGGCGATCCCGGACGCCAAGACCGGCGACAAGCTGGCCGGCCCTGATTCGGATACCGTCACCGGTGTCCTCGACTACTCGTTCGGGAACTTCAAGTTCCTGCCGACCACCACGCCGACCGTGATCGACGGCGGGGTCGAGCGGGAGACCACCAAGGCCTCGTCGCCGGTGCAGCTGTCGGTCGCGACATTCAACGTGGAGAACCTGGACCCGTCCGACGGTGACGCCAAGTTCGACGGGCTGGCGCAGGCGGTCGTGCACAACCTCGCGTCGCCGGACATCCTCGGTCTCGAGGAGGTGCAGGACAACGACGGCGCGGTCAACTCCGGCACGACGGCCGCGGACAAGACGCTGGGCATGCTGGCCGCCGCGATCGTGAAGGCGGGCGGACCGCAGTACACCTGGAAGCAGATCGACCCGGTGAACAACGCGGAGGGCGGCGAGCCGGGCGGCAACATCCGGGTCGCGTTCCTCTACCGGACCGACAAGCCGGTGAAGTTCGTCGACACCCCCGGCGGCGGCTCGACGGTGGCGACCACGATCGTCACCGACCGCGCCGGCCGGCCGCACCTGAGCTCGTCGCCGGGCCGGATCGACCCCGCGAACCCGGCCTGGGCCGCGACCCGGGTGCCGCTCGCGGGGGAGTTCAAGTGGCACGGGCAGACGGTGTTCGTGGTCGTGAACCACTTCAGCTCGAAGGGTGGCGACGACCCGCTGTGGGGCCGGTTCCAGCCGCCGGTGCAGGTGACCGCCGAGAAGCGGCACCAGCAGGCCGCCGTGGTGCGCGGGTTCGTGGACCAGATCCTGGCCAAGGACAAGGGCGCGAACATCGTCGTCCTCGGTGACCTGAACGACTTCGACTGGTCGCAGACCGCGGACATCCTGGTCGGCTCGGGCACGACCGCGCTGATCGACCTGCCGCGGACGCTGCCGCTGAAGGAGCGGTACAGCTACGTGTTCGAGGGCAACAGCCAGATCCTGGACCAGATCCTGATCTCGCAGAACCTGCGCCCGGCGTCGGCGTAC
Source organism: Kribbella sp. NPDC004875 (assembly GCF_042873375.1). Classification (NCBI taxonomy): domain Bacteria; kingdom Bacillati; phylum Actinomycetota; class Actinomycetes; order Propionibacteriales; family Kribbellaceae; genus Kribbella; species Kribbella sp. NPDC004875. The sequence goes on along the minus strand of NZ_JBIALI010000002.1, from coordinate 802,665 downwards.
GACGTCGTGCACATGAACGCCGAGTTCCCGGACCAGATCTCCGACCACGACCCGCAGGTGGTGAAGCTGATCCCGCTGCCGTCCTGGGTTCGCTAGCTCTCTTGCGGGACGCTTACGTCGACGGCCCGGGCTGGGTTTCCCTTGCCCGGGCCTCGATACTTGAGTCGTGACAGATTCCACCAAGCAGTACGCCGTACAGAAGTCCGACGCGGAGTGGAAGGCGCAGCTCTCCCCCGCCGAGTTCCACGTGCTGCGCCAGGCCGGAACCGAGCGGCCGTTCGTCGGTGAGTACACCGACACCAAGACGGTCGGGGTCTACAAGTGCCGGGCGTGTGACGCGGAGTTGTTCCGCAGCGAGACGAAGTTCGACTCGCACTGCGGCTGGCCGTCGTTCTTCGCTCCGCTCGCGGAGGACCGGGTCGAGTACATCGAGGACAGCACCCTCGGCATGAAGCGGGTCGAGGTCCGCTGCGCCAACTGCGGCTCGCACCTCGGTCACGTCTTCGAGGGCGAGGGCTACGGCACGCCCACCGACCTGCGCTACTGCATCAACAGCATCAGCCTCATCCTCACCCCCGCCTGACCAGCGCGAGCCACCCGCGGGGCTGGACGCTTGGGTCCACCTCACCCTCACCCCCGCCTGACCTGGGCGCGAGTCACCCGGTCGGGCTCTAGACTGGGGCGGCTGGTGGCTCCCCTGGGGAAGGAAATTGGTGGCTGACGAGATCCGTGCACCGCGGGTTCTGGATGTGCTGGCGGCGGAGGAGCCGTGGGAGGTGCCCGCCGAGTGGACGGCCCGGGTGCGTGGTCAGCTCCGGGCGTGGGCCGAGGATCCCGAGGCACTCAAGCCGTTGCGGGCCGAGGCCTTCCCGGACTTCGTCAAAGGCACCCCGGCTGCGGTCTGGTTCACCCATCAGATCGCCCCGCTGCTGACCGGGTGGATCCCGGTCCTGCACGGCGAGTACGCCGACCTGTCGACCGAGCTCACCCGGGAGTTCTACCGGCCGCCCGCGCGCCTTGGCGGCAACGGCCACGTCATCTACACGGCCCCGACGGACTGGCACCTGCAAGCGATCGCCGGGGCCCGTGGTTTTCGTGAGCACGGCCGCCGGCAGGCCCTGAAGCTGTCCCGGGACGCGGTCGCGCTGTTCGTCGACGCGCCCCCGATGGCCGCCCGGTCACAGGCGCTCACCGCCGCCTTCGACCGCGTGCTGGCCGACAAGGAAGCCACCGAGCTGCACATCACCGGCGAGTACGACGAGATCGTCAAGTACTGGCGTACCGAGGCGCTCAAGGACCGCGAGCGCGCCGTACTCCCGGAGCTCGCCGGCCCGTCCGCAGCCCTCCGCTACTCGCTCAACTCGGTCCGCGACACGCACGCCCGGCTGCTGATGGTGAGCCCGGACGAGTACGCCGGTGACTTCGCGCAGGTGCTCGCCGAGCTCATCCTGGCCAGCGGCCTGCGCGGCATCCCGCAGTCGGTCGCGAACGTCCTCGGCGACACCACCATCGACATCCACAAGGCGATGGAGGACATCCACGCGACCTTCAAGCTGCAGACGTGGCACGGTCACGTCAACCAGTGGATGGCTCGCGCGATCCGCAACGGACAGTCAGGGCTCGCCCGCTCCTGGGGCGCGTCCGCTGCGCGGGTCGGCGTACACCTGTCCGGGGTGCTCTCGAAGGGGCCGTGGCCGGAGGCTGAGGTCCCGGACCTCACCACGCTGTTCCGGATGCTCGACCGGGAGCGCTGGAGCACCCTCGAGAACGCGGCCGCGGCCGACCAGGAGGCATCGCTGTCGGCCGCCTGGAAGGGCGTCAAGGACGACGAGGCCGCGAAGGCCGGTGGCGGCGCGCGGGACGACGAGGAACTGCCGGATGTGCTCGACTTCAGCGACAACCCACTGGCCGAGCTCGACTCGCTGATCGGCCTGGAGTCGGTGAAGGACGCCGTCCGCCGGATGGTCGCCGAGGTGAAGACCAACCTCCGCCGCACCGAGCTCGGTCTGCCGAGCCACGAACGCGCGCGGCACATGGTCTTCGTCGGCAAGCCCGGTACGGCGAAGACCACGATCGCCCGGCTGCTCAGCCGGATCTACCACCAGCTCGGCGTCCTGGAGAAGGGCCACGTGGTCGAGGTCGACCGCTCGGACCTGGTCGGTGCCGGGTTGGGTTCGACGGCGCCGATGACCGCGGCCAAGTTCCGCGAGGCGCTCGGCGGCGTGCTGTTCATCGACGAGGCGTACAGCCTGACGCCGGAGAACACGCCCGGCGACTACGGCCTGGAAGCGGTCGCGACGATCCTGAAGATGATGGAGGACCACCGCAACGACTGCATCGTGATCGTCGCCGGGTACCACCGCGAGATGCAACGGTTCATGGAGTCGAACACCGGTCTGCAGTCCCGGTTCCCGAAGCTGCTGTCGTTCAGCGAGTACGACACCGACCAGCTGGTCCAGATCTTCGAGCTGCAGGCGCGGCAGAAGGGCATGATCTACGGCGAGGAAGTACTGGACAAGGTCCGCACCGTGATTCCGCCCGCGCCGCGTGGGCACAGCTTCGGTAACGGTCGTTTCATCCGGAACGTGCTCGAGGAGGCCGTCTCCAACCAGGCCACCCGGCTGTCCGCGAGCGACCCCGACAAACTCACCGAGCGGGACCTGCGCGAGCTGATCCCGGCCGACGTCCGGCCGCCGACGTCGATGCGCGCCGAGGACTACCTGCTGCAGAAGCCGGGGACCTAGCGTCCTCAGGACACTAGACGGGCGTGGCGAGTGCTACCGGGTTGCCTTCCGGGTCGGCGAGGTACGCCTGACGCTCGCCCCAGGGCATCGTGGCCGGCTCCTGCAGGACCGGGTGGCCGGCCGCGCGGAAGCGTTCCACCTCCGCCTCGACGTCGTCGACGTACACGAACAGCTCGAAGCGGGGCGCCGTCCCGACGGTGATGCCGAGCTGCGCCTCCGGCCAGCTGGTGTCGGACAGACCGAGGGACGAGTCGCCGCGCTCCATCCCGACGTAGTGCGGGTCGCCCTCGAGCGGGAACTGGTACGTCGACTCGTAGCCGAGCAGCGTGTAGAACTCGACCGACCGGCGGACGTCGGTGACATACAGCACCGGAAACGCCTTGCGGTGCATCAGCGTCATATCGGCCCCCTCCGCCCCGGTCAGACCAGGTTGGCGATCAGCTCGGCGACCCCGGTCCGCTTGCCGGTGTAGAACGGGACCTCCTCGCGCACGTGCCGGCGCGCCGTGGACGCCCGCAGGTCGCGCATCAGGTCGACCATCCGGTGCAGCTCGTCGGCCTCGAAGGCGAGGATCCACTCGTAGTCACCGAGTGCGAACGACGCCACCGTGTTCGCCCGGACATCCGGGTAGGTGCGCGCCATCTTGCCGTGCTCGGCGAGCATGAACCGGCGCTCCTCGTCGGGCAGCAGGTACCACTCGTAGGACCGGACGAACGGGTACACGCAGATGTAGCCGCGGGCCTCCTCGTCGGCCAGGAACGCCGGGATGTGGCTCTTGTTGAACTCGGCCGGCCGGTGCAGCGCGAACTGCGACCAGACCGGCACCAGGTGCCGCCCGAGCCGCGAACGGCGGAGCGCGTGGTACGCCTGCTGCAGCGCGTCGGAGGTCGGCGCGTGCCACCAGATCATGAAGTCGGCGTCCGCGCGGAAGCCCTCGACGTCGTAGAACCCGCGGATCACCACGTCCTCGGCCGCCAGCTTCCCGACCAGGTCGTTCAGCTCGGCGGTGAGCTCGTCACGGTCGACGTCACCGAGCGGGGTCTCGACCTTGAACACCGACCACAGGGTGTAGCGGATGACGTCGTTCAGTTCACGGGCCTTCGGCTTACCAGTCACGATTTCATTGTCTCCAATGCCTCCAGGTGCTCCCGCACCCGGGTGGCCGCCTTGCCACCCGACGCCACACACGCCGCGATCCCGACACCCCGGTACGCCGCCCCGCAGACCGCGAGCCCCGGTACGCCGGCCACCGCGCTCTCCACCCGATCGACGCGATCCAGATGGCCGACGGCGTACTGCGGGAGGCCGCCGCCCCATCGCGTGACCACGGAACCGACGACCTCGGCGCGCAAACCGATCGCCGCGCGCAGGTCCGCGGCCGCGAGCGCGACGAGCTCCTCGTCGGAGCGCTGCAGCACGTACTCCTCACCGAGCCGGCCGACCGAGGCACGCAGTACCGCCAGGTCTCCCCCGGCCTCGCCGGACCAGGCCCACTTGGCGTGCGAGTACGTCGAGGCCTTGATCGTGCGCTGCTCGACGGACGGCACCAGGAACCCGGAGCCGGTCGCGTCAGCCGGCCAGTCGCGTTTGCGGACTGCCAGCGTGACGATCGCCATACTCGCGTACTCGATCGTCGCCAGCTCGGTCGACGCCGCCGGAGCCAGCTCGGCCAGCATCCGCGAGGCGGGCGTCGCCGGGACCGCGACCACGACGGCGTCGGCGGTCAGGTACGTCGGGTCCGGGACCGGGCCGGCCTCCAGCGCGTAGCCGTCCGCCTGGCGCGTGATCCGGCGTACGGCGAGCTTGCGGCGGATCTCGACGCCGCGCTCGGTCAGATCCCGCTCAAGAGCACCGATGAGCCGGTTGATTCCGCCGGCGAGGCCCGCGAACACCGGCTGACCGGCGCGCTGCTGGCCGAGCTCGCGCAGTTCGGCGGTCGCGGCGAGCAGGCTCGGTGCGGTCCGCAGCTTCGCGTACAGATCGGGGACGGCGGCCGCGAGCGAGATCTCGTCCGCGTTCCCGGCGTACACCCCGCCGAGCAGCGGGTCGATCAGCTTGTCGGTCACCGCGGAGCCCATCCGCTCGGCGACGAACCGGCCGATCGCGACGTCCTCGGTCAGCGCCGGCGCGGGCAGCTCGGCCTCGTGCGCGACCTGCTCGGCGCCGGCGGCTCCGAGGACGTCGGCCGCCGCGGCCGGATCCACCGGGACACCCATCACGGTCGGCGGGATGGCCCGGATCCGGTCGCCGATCCACAGACCGGCGGAGGTGGTCGCCGGATGCACCACGTCGTCGCCGAGCCCGAGCGCGCGGATCAGGTCCACCGCCTCCGGCCGCCGCGCGAGCACCGACTCGGCACCGAGGTCGACCGGAACGCCCTCGACCTCCGCGCCGGCCAGCTTGCCGCCGAGCCGCGGCGATCCTTCGAGGACGGTGATCTGCGGCGGGTTCGGCCCGGTAGCCAGCGCGTGCGCCGCCGCCAGTCCACTGATCCCGCCACCGACCACGACAACCCGGCTCACACGTCCTCCAGCATCAGCTCGTACTTCTTCCCCGGCCCGAGATCGGTGCTCGAGGTGCCCACCACCCGGAACCCGCAGCGGGCCAGCACCGCCTGTGAGGCCGGGTTCCGGTCCGAGGCGCCGGCCGACAGCGCGGTCAGCCCGTACTCCGTGGCGGCGACCCCGATGATCGCGCGGACCGCGGCCGTCGCCAGCCCCTGGCCGGCCCACTTCTCGGCGATCCGGTAGCCGAGCTCGGCCGCCCCGTTCTCGAGGTCGACGAGGTTCACCCGCCCGGCGATCGCGCCGGTGTCGTCCACCAGCACGTGGAACCGGCAGATCCCGGCCGCCTGCTCCGCCAGCATGGCCGCGTGCCGCTCCGCGAACTCCGCGAAGTACTCGTCACCACGGTCCCAGATCCACGAGGCGAAGTACTCGCGGTTCTGCTGCTCGAAGGCCAGCACCGCGTCCGCGTGCCCGGCGGACAGCGGCTCCAGCGTCACCGGATGATCCGGCAGCCGGATCACTCTGCTCCCACCACCGGACGGGCCGTCGACTTGGACCGGACGTACTTGGCGACCCGCGCCAGCACCTCGGGGTCGGCGTCCGGCGGGACCCCGTGACCGAGGTTGAAGATGTGGCCCGGCGCCGCCTTGCCCTCCTCGAGGATCCGGTCGATCTCGGGCTCGATCGCGTCCCAGCCGGCGAACAGCAGCGCCGGGTCGAGGTTGCCCTGGACCGGCTTCGGGCCGGCGCCCGCGGCGGTGATCCGGCGCACCGCCTCGTCGAGCGGGACGCGCCAGTCGACGCCGACCACGTCCGCGCCGGCGGCACTCATCAGGCCGAGGAGCTCGCCGGTGTTCACGCCGAAGTGCACCCGCGGTACGCCGTACGACGCGATCGCGTCGAAGACCTTCGCGGAGTGCGGCTGGACGAACCGTTCGTAGTCCCGCGGCGAGAGGCCGCCGGCCCACGAGTCGAAGAGCTGGATCGCCGACGCACCGGCTTCCACCTGGACGGACAGGTACGCGATCGCGACGTCGGCGAGGCGGTCGGCCAGCGCGTGCCACAGCTCCGGATTGCCGTGCATCATCGCCTTGGTCTTCGCGAAGTCCTTGCTCGGCCCGCCCTCGACCAGGTACGACGCGACGGTGAACGGGGCGCCGGCGAACCCGATCAACGGCGTACCGCCGAGCTCGCTGACCAGCTGCTGCACCGACTCTGTGGTGTACGGCACATCGGACGGGGTGACCGGACGGACCGCGGCGACCCCGGCGGCGTCCCGGATCGGGTCCGCCACCACGGGGCCGACACCGGGCTTGATCTCGACGTCGTACCCGGCGAACTTCAGCGGTGCGACGATGTCGGAGAAGTAGATCGCCGCGTCGACGCCGTAACGGCGGACCGGCTGCAGCGTTATCTCGACGACGAGGTCGGGGCGCATGCAGGACTCGAGCATCGTGGTGCCCTCCCGCGCCGCGCGGTACTCGGGCAGCGCCCGTCCCGCCTGTCGCATGAACCACACCGGAGTGTGCGGCGGACGCTCACCCCGAGCGGCGAGCAGGTACGGCGAACTGTCCAGCGGTGCAGGCGACGTCGAAGACACACCGTGATGATCCCACGCGCCCAGAAAAGAGTCCTGGGGCCTCCTGTCCTGGACTGAGGAGCGCAGGGAGCGAAGCGACTGGAGCGACGAGGGAAGGACGGGAACCGAGTCCCCAGGACACGCCGGCGCCGGAGGCCCGGCCAATGGCACAGGCTGTTACCGGCGCGTCTAAACAGGCGGCGGTGAGTAATCGGTCGTAGGCTGCCGATATGGGTGCCCGCAAGCAGGTCGACGCGCCACCCGCGGAGTTCGCCGAAGCAGTCTCGCAATTACGAGCTGCCCGGTTCCGGCCCGAGGTTTTCGTCGAGGAGATGCCCGCACCGCAGCGGATCGCACCGCATGCGGCCGCGGTCAGCGCCGACGTGACGGTCGACGGCGACGATGTCGCCACCGGCCGGCTCGTCATCCTCTACGACCCGGCCGGGAACGACGCCTGGCAGTCGACCTTCCGCTGTGTCGCATACGTGCGCGCCGCCGTCGAACCGGAGATGGTGACCGACGCGCTGCTCGGTGGCGTGGGCTGGACCTGGCTGATGGAGGCTCTGGCCGACCGGGGTGCCGAGTTCCTGGCGCCGAGCGGTACCGTCACCAGGGTGGTATCCGAGAGCTTCGGCGGAATGGCCGACGACGACGCGACGGCGGAGATCGAGATCCGTGCGTCCTGGAGTCCCGTGCCGGGGCCTGGTGGCCTGGTGGACGTGACCGGGCACGCGGAGGCCTGGGGTGAGGTGCTCTGCACGGCGGCCGGACTGCCGCCGGTGCCGCCGGGGGTGGTCGCGATGCCGACCCGGCGTGGACAGCGGGGCCGATGAGCCCGGTAGAGACCCAGCCGTCGACACCGGACGACCCGACCGCGAGCCTTCCGCTCCTGGAACTGCGGGACGGGCTGTCGGAGGTGATCGACACCGATCCGGCGCTGAGCCGCATCGTCGAGGCGTTCCGGTCCGGCAGCGGGCCGGTGGCCGTGGACGCCGAGCGCGCGTCCGGCTACCGCTACTCGCACCGCGCGTACCTGGTGCAACTGCGCCGCGAGGGCTCCGGGTCCGCACTGGTGGACCCGATCCCGTTCGGCGACCTGTCCGCACTCGGTGACGCGATCGTCGACACCGAGTGGATCATCCACGCCGCGAACCAGGATCTGGCCTGCCTGGCCGAGGTCGGGATGGTGCCGCGGCAGGTGTTCGACACCGAGCTGGCCGGCCGCCTGCTCGGGTACCCCAAGGTCGGGCTCGCCTCGCTGGTGAGCGAAGTACTCGGCTACCGGATGCGCAAGGAGCACTCGGCGGCCGACTGGTCGACCCGGCCACTGCCCGCGCCCTGGTTGACGTACGCCGCCCTGGACGTCGAGATGCTGATCGAGCTGCGGAACGCGATCGAGCAGGAGCTGCGCCAAGCGGGCAAGTGGGAGTGGGCCGAGCAGGAGTTCGCCGCGATCCTGGACGCTCCCCCGCGGGAGCCGAAGCCGGACCCGTGGCGCCGTACGTCGGGTATGCACCGGGTCCGCAACCGTCGCAGCCTCGCCGTGGTCCGGGCGCTGTGGGAGGCCCGGGACCAGATCGCCGAATCCGCCGACATCTCCCCCGGCCGGGTGCTGCCGGACGCCGCGATCGTGGAAGCGGCCTCCGCGATGCCGACCGACCGGGACGCGCTGCAGAAGCTCACCGCGTTCAAGGGCCGCGGCGCGCACCGGCACATGCGCACCTGGTGGGAGGCCGTCGACCATGCCCGCCGGCTCCCCGACTCCGAGCTCCCCAAACAAGGACCGCGGTACGACGGCCCGCCGCCGGCCCGCGCTTGGGCCGACCGTGACCCGGACGCGGCTGCCCGCCTGTCGGCCGCTCGAGCCGCGGTCGCCGAGATCGCCGAGGCGCACCGCCTGCCGACCGAGAACCTGCTGGCCCCGGACACGATCCGGCGGCTCGCCTGGTCACCGCCGAAAGACCTCTCGCTCGAGGTCGTCACGACGTTCCTCCGCGACCACCACGCCCGCCCCTGGCAGATCGGCCTGACCGCGGAGGTCCTGACCGACGCCATGTCCTCCGAGGCCCCCGCCAAGCCGCTCGACTAGCTCGGCGCACTTCCGGTGGGTTGCGACACGTTGTCGTCGGTGGAGACCGGTAATAACTGGTCTCCGGTCCCCGGATCCGGTCTCAGCCCCAGCTGATCTCGGAGGGTGAGCACGATCTGGAGTGCGCCGAGCAGGATCACCACCGCGATGATCGCGAAGATCTGGCGGTAGCTGAGCAGGCTGACCAGCAGGCTGCCCAGCGCCAGTGAGATCGCCTGCGGGGTCGACACGAGGACCTCGACCGCCGTCGACACGCGGCCGATCAGATGGCCCGGCGAGCGCCGCTGCATCAGCGTCGTGAACGAGATGAACGTCCACGGCAGCCCGACGCCGCAGATGGCCGCGCCGACGAGCACCACGGCGATGGTGGGCGCGGCGATACAGACCACAGTCGCCACGGCCAGCGCCGTCAGACCCGCAGCGCAGACGGCCACCTCGCCAAGACGGCGTACGGCGCGGCTCGCGGTGAGACCGCCGGCGATGGCGCCGACGCCCTGACACGTGACGAAGACGCCCGAGAACGTCGGCGGCTTGCCGAAGGCGTCCAGCAGCGCGTAGATCGACGACTCGAAGAAGCCGATCACCAGGATCGAGATCGCGAGACCGGCGAGCACATGCCGCAGTACCCGGTCGTTGAGCAGGAAGCGGACCCCGCCGAGCACGTCGTCGCGGAAGGTGCTCTTGGCCGGAGCCGGAGACTCTGAGACCTTGAGGGTCGCGATCAGCAGACTGGCGATCGCGAATGTCGTCGCGTCGATGACCGCCACCAGCCAGCCGCCCGCGGTCGCGAAGACCGCGGCGCCGACCAGCGGGCCGAACAGCCGGTAGCCCTCCTTGATCGTGGCCAGGCTGGAGTTCGCGTCGACGAGCAGCTCGTCCGGCAGCAGTTCCTTGAGCAGGCCGTTGACCGCCGCGGGCAGTACTACGAAGGAGACGCCGTACAGGAAGGCGACCACCCAGATCAGCCAGACGTCGCCCGCGTCGCGGACGAGCACGAGCGGGAGTACGGCGAGGGCGCTGGCGACATTGCCCCAGACCAAGATCGCCTTGCGGGGCAGCCGGTCGACCCAGAGGCCGAACAGCGGCGCACCGAGCGCGGGCAGCACCATGAAGAAGAACGTCAGTCCGGCGAGCGCGTTGGAGCCGGTGAGTGTCTTCACCCACATGCTCAGCACCAGCAGCATCACCGAGTCGCCGAGCATCGACGTACTCAACCCGCCGAACAGGCGCGGAAACCCGGGCTGCGCGAACAGCTTCCTCATGCCGGATCGACTCCCGGGAAGTACGCCGGGACGCCCCAGGAGACGAACTCGCAGAGTCGCGCGCCCGCCGGCCGCTGCGCCGGGTCGGTCAGCCGGTCGAGGTGACGTTCGAGCACCGTCGCGATCGCCTCGTTCATCTCCTTGAGCTCGTCCGCGGTCAGCCAGGCGACCATCTCGGTGCTGTTCTGCGCCGCCCGCCATTGCTCGGACTCCTCCGGTGCGCGCTGCTGGGCCTCCCGGAGCCGGTCCGTCGCACGGCCCATCATCACCTCGGACAGCGCCTGCGCCGCCCGCCGTTCCTCGATCGAGCTCGACGCGAGCTCGTCGTCCCAGCGGAACCCGAGACCGGGCACCTTCCACGGCCGCTGCCGGCCCTTGCCGCCCTCGGCCTCCACGACGAACCCGTGCTGCGCCAGCTTCCGCAGGTGCCACGAGCAGTTCGCCGGCGTCTCGTCGAGCCGGTCGGCCAGCTCGGTCGCGGTCAGCGGCCCGCTGATCGACAGCAGCTCGACGATCGCCATCCGCACCGGATGGGCCAGGGCATTGAGTTCACGCGGGTCGCTGAGGCGGCGATGCGGGATCGGCATGCATGGAAAGTACTCTTTCGAAAGACTTCTTGCAATGGATCGCGAAAAGAATCCCCCGCCGCGGAGACACGACGGGGGACGGTCCCTACAGGACTACGCGGGGAGCTGCGCCTCGATCGCGGTGACGACCTCGTCGGACTCCGGCTCGGTGCGCGGACGGAACCGGGCCGCGACCGTGCCGTCGGTGCCGATCAGGAACTTCTCGAAGTTCCACTGGATGTCACCGGCCTCGCCGTCCGCGTCCGGTGTCAGCGTCAGCTCGGAGTACAGCGGGTGCCGGCCGTCACCGTTCACCTCGAGCTTGTCCAGCATCGGGAACGTGACGCCGTACGTCGTCGAGCAGAAGGTCTCGATCTCCTCGGCGGACCCCGGCTCCTGTCCGCCGAACTGGTTGCACGGCGCACCGAGCACGGTGAAGCCGCGGGCCTCGTACTTCTTCTGCAGGTTCTCCAGGCCCTCGTACTGCGGCGTCAGCCCGCACTTCGACGCCACGTTCACAACGAGAACCGCCTTGCCCTTGTACTCGGCGAGCGACGTCGGCGCACCGGACAGGGTGGTCAGCGGGATGTCGTACAGGCTCATGCTCGTCCTTGGGAGGTTGGGAGGTGACGGGTGAGGAAGTCTTCGGTACGGCGCCACGCCAGCGCGGACGCCTCGGCGTGGTGGAACATCGGCAGCGGGTTGTCGAACGCGTGACCGGCACCGTCGTACCGGTGCACCTCGGCGGAGCCCAGCGCGGGCACGATCGCGTCCACGTCGAGGTACGCATCGGTGTTGCCGAAGTGGTGCAGGCTCGCCGCGGTGACCTGCGGTGCGAGCTCGAGAAGGCCGGGCAGCGCGGAGCCGTAGTAGCTCACCAGCACGTCCGGGGACGACTCGGCGGCGACGTTGAAACCCAGCCCGCCGCCGAAGCAGAAGCCGACGACCGCGGTGCCCTTGTCGCGCGCCTTGAGGTACTCCAGCGCAGCGATGGCATCGTTCACGGCCTGGCCCCAGTCGAGGCGACCGACGATGCTCATCGCCCGCGAGAGCAACTCCGGGGAGGACTCGTCGAGCTCAGTGTCGTCCAGGCGCCAGTAGATCTCCGGCGCGATCACGTAGTACCCGAGGGCGTGCAGATCCGCCGCGCGTCGTGCGATGTAGTCGGAGACGCCGAAGATCTCCTGCAGGAGCAGAACTCCCGGCGCCTCGCTGCCGGCGGCTCCCCACTCGTGGACTGGTATCAAACCTGAACCGGTATCGATCTCCAACGTCACACTGTGAAGCGTACGACCTCGGGAGCGACCGGCTTCGGTTCGGGTGCCGGCATCCAGGCCTTCGTCTCCGCGATCGCGTCGACGAGCAGCTTGTACAACCGGTCGTCCGGATCGGGCACGCAGGCTTGTGAGATGCCCTCGACCGCGCAGGACACCGCGCGCGGCGCGGTGCGGCGGGCGAAGTCCGGCGCCGCCCGGCGGGCCCGGCCGGTGAACGAGCGTGCCCACTTGGTCGCCGACGGCACCGCTTGCAGCACCGCGAGTGAGTCCGGCTGGATGTCGTCGTACGGGCGCCCGTCCAGCGCCGCCAGTTGCTTCTCCCCCACCAGCAACGCGACGGCCAGGATGTACTGGCGCTCCTGCGAGACGATCGGCAACGCATGCTGAATGCAGCGCGCCGTCACCCGCGGTACGACGTGTGGGTCGTCAGGCGTCAGCCCGATCACCGACGGGATCAACGGAGCGAGCCTGGACCGCCCGGAGTCCGTCGTGCAGTCGTTGACGTCGCGCGCGACCCCTGCGAGCAGCGGGTGGGTGCAGGCCGGATGGTCCGACCAGGGTTCGCCGGCCAGATACGAGGCGAACTCCATGAAGCACGCGCCCTTGCGCGGATTGCGATGTTTCCCCCGGCTCAGGACCGGTACGGCCAGATCAAAATTGTTCATGGAACAACTCCAGTAACGCGGACCTTGACCTTCAGCATGCGCCCAAACCGCGCCGTTCGCCACGGGTAACGGCTGAGTTAGCACTCAGACATTCTCTGTGAGCGGATCCACAACCACCCCTTCTTTGGTGGTTCTGTTACCCACGGGTAGCATCGGGGTAGCTTTCCCGACCCCAGAGGAGGGCCCCCGTGCCCCGTGAGATCCGCGATGTCGTGTTCGTCGACGGCGTTCGCACCCCGTTCGGCAAGGCCAAGGGCCAGTACGCCGAGACCCGCGCCGACGACCTGGTGATCAAGTGCATCCGGGAGCTGCTGCGGCGGAACCCGGGTCTCCCCCCGGAGCGGGTGGACGAGGTCGCGATCGCGGCCACCACCCAGATCGGCGACCAGGGCCTGACCATCGGACGGACCGCGGCCCTGCTGGCCGGCCTGCCGAACACCACGCCCGGCTACGCCATCGACCGGATGTGCGCCGGCGCGATGACCGCCGTCACGACCACCGCCGCGGGCATCGCCTTCGGCGCGTACGACGTGGTGGTGGCCGGCGGTGTCGAGCACATGGGCCGGCACCCGATGGGCGAGGGCGTCGACCCGAACCCGCGGATCATCAGCGAGAAGCTGGTCGACACCTCCGCGCTGGTGATGGGCTCCACCGCCGAGAACCTGCACGACCGGTTCCCGGGGATCACCAAGCAGCGCGCCGACGCGTTCGCGGCCGCCTCCCAGGAGAAGGCCGCGAAGGCCTACGCCAACGACCTCATCCAGCCGGACCTGGTCCCGATCGCGACCCGGTCGGCCGAGCAGGGCTGGGGCTACGCGACCGCCGACGAGCCGATGCGGCCGGGCACCACGGTCGAGGACCTCGCCACGCTGAAGACTCCGTTCCGCCCGCACGGCCGGGTGACGGCCGGCAACTCGGCCGGCATCAACGACGGCGCGACCGCCTGCGTACTCACCTCCGCCGAGGCCGCCGAGGAGCTCGGACTCACGCCGAAGATGAAGCTTGTTTCGTACGGCTTCGCCGGTGTCGAGCCCGAGGTGATGGGGGTCGGCCCGGTGCCGGCGACCGAGAAGGCGCTGAAGCTGGCCGGGCTGACCATCGACGACATCCAGGCCTTCGAGGTGAACGAGGCGTTCGCCGTCCAGGTGCTGGCGTTCCTCGAGCACTACGGCATCGCCGACGACGACCCGCGGGTCAACCCGTACGGCGGCGCGATCGCCTACGGCCACCCGCTGGCCTCGTCCGGGGTGCGGCTGATGAACCAGCTGGCCAAGCAGTTCGAGCAGCGCCCCGAGGTCCGCTACGGCCTCACCACCATGTGCGTCGGCCTCGGCATGGGCGGCACGGTCATCTGGGAGAACCCGAACTGGGAAGGTGCGAAGGCATGAGCCTGCAGGAACTGATCGACTCGGCCGCTGCGCTGTCGGCCGACGAGGTCGTCACGGTCGCGCACTCGCGGGACGTCGTCCTCCCGAACAAGGCCGGCCTGATGGCGCTCATCACGCTGGACAACGGACACGACCACACCAAGCCGAACACCTTCGGGCCGAAGGGTCTCGGGTCGCTGAACGCGGCCATCGACGCCGCGCTGGCGCGGGACGAGATCGTCGCGATCGGGGTCACCGGCAAGCCGTTCATCCTGGCCGCGGGCGCCGACCTGACCGGCGTACCGAAGCTGACCGATCGGGAGCAGGCGCTGGCGCTCGGCAGGATCGGGCACGGCGTGATGCGGAAGCTCGTCGACGGTGGCAAGCCGTCGTTCGGGTTCGTGAACGGTGTGGCGCTCGGCGGTGGTCTCGAGGTCGCGCTGCATGCGACATACCGGACCGTGTCGGTCGCGGCCGGGATGCTGTCGACGCCGGAGGTCTTCCTCGGGCTCCTCCCGGGCTGGGGCGGCAACTTCTTGCTGCCGAACCTGATCGGTGCCGACAACGCCGTCAAGGTCATCGTCGAGAACGCGCTGAACCAGAACAAGATGCTCAGTGGCCCGGAGGCGGTGAAGCTCGGGATCGGCGACGTACTGCTGGAGTCGGCGGACTTCCTCGAGCAGTCGCTGCTGTGGGCCTCGAAGGTGCTGACCGGTGAGATCACCGTCGAGCGGCCGGAGATCGACCGGGGCGAGGCGTGGGACGCGGCCGTTGCCCGGGGCAAGGCTTTCGCCGACGTCAAGGTGAGTGGTGCGGCGCCGGCGCCGTACCGGGCCCTGGACCTGATCGCCGCGGCTCGCGACAACGACCGGGACCGTGGGTTCGCCGCCGAGGACGAGGCGCTCGCCGACCTGATCATGAGCGAGGAGCTGCGCAGCGGGCTGTACGCGTTCGATCTGGTGAACAAGCGGGCCAAGCGGCCGGCCGGTGCGCCGGACAAGTCGCTGGCGCGGCCGGTCAACAAGGTCGGTGTGGTTGGTGCTGGTCTGATGGCGGGTCAGTTGGCGCTGCTGTTCGCGCGGCGGCTCGAGGTACCCGTCGTACTGACCGACCTGGACCAGGAGCGCGTCGACCGGGGCGTCGGCTACGTGCACGGTGAGATCGACAAGCTGCTCGGCAAGGGCCGGATCCGTCCGGACAAGGCGAACCAGCTGAAGGCGCTCGTCACCGGGTCGGTGGACAAGGGCGTGTTCGCGGACGCGGACTTCGTGATCGAGGCCGTGTTCGAGGAACTACAGCTGAAGAAGACGATCTTCGCCGACCTGGAGAAGATCATCCGGCCGGACGCGATCCTCGCCACCAACACGTCGTCGTTGTCGGTGACCGAGATGGCGGCCGATCTGGAGCACCCGGAGCGGGTCGTCGGGTTCCACTTCTTCAACCCGGTCGCGGTGCTGCCGCTGCTGGAGATCATCCGTGCGGACCGTACTGACGACGAGTCGTTGGCGACGGCGTTCGCGGTCGGCAAGAAGCTGAAGAAGTCGTGCGTGCTGGTGAAGGACGCGCCGGCGTTCGTGGTGAACCGGCTGCTGACCCGTTTCCTCGGTGAGGTCAGCGCGGCGGTCGACGAGGGTACGCCGATCCTCGAAGCAGACAAGGCGTTGTCGGCGCTCGGACTGCCGATGCCGCCGTTCGTGCTGCTGCAGCTGGTCGGCCTGCCGGTCGCGCTGCATGTCGCGGAGACGATGAACCGGGCGTACCCGGAGCGGTTCGCGGTGTCGGAGAACCTCGCGAAGGTTGTTGCTGCGGGCAAGAGTTCGTTCTACGTGTGGCCGGAGGGCAAGCCGGTCGTGGACCCGGAGGTCGAGGCGCTGGTGACGGTCGGCGACAAGCCGTCCACCGCCGACGAGCTCCGCACCCGGGTGCTGACCGCACTCGCCGAGGAGATCAAGATCATGCTCGACGAGGGCGTGGTCGCCGAGGCCCAGGACATCGACCTGTGCCTCCTCCTCGGCGCCGGCTGGCCCTTCCACCTCGGCGGCATCACCCCGTACCTCGATCGCACCGGCGTATCCGAAAAGGTCAACGGCACCCGCTTCCTCCCCAAGGGCGTCGCGAGCCTCGCCTGAACCGCTGGGGGTCGGTGCAGAGCCGGAAGCCTGCTCCGGCCCCCAGCAACCTCACCACCTGAATCGGCGTTCAGCCTTTGAACTTCTTGGCGCCGGCCGCGATTTGGGTGGCGGTCAGGCCGGTGTCTTTCTTCAGGACTGACTCGCCGTGGACCGAGAGGTCGGTGTAGAGGGTGGCCAGTTTCTTCTCGCCCAGTTTGTCGGCGAGGTATTCGGTGATCCACCAACTGGTGCCGTAGGCGCGGTCCGCGTCGGCTGCGAAGACGGACTGATCGGGCAGCGTGGTCAGCTTCGCGAGGTACTGCGACTTGACGCGCTTGCGGTACGGGTCGACGGTCCAGTGCGGATCGTCCTCGATCGCCCGGCAGCGGACGTACTCCGCCAGTCCTTCGACCGCCCAGATCGGCGCGTTCAACCCCAGCGTCGCGGTCGCCACGTGCGTCATTTCATGGACCAGCAGGTCCTTGTCGAGTCGCTTGCGCAGCGCCGGGTTCACCACGATCCGGCTCCCGATCGGACGCCCGGCCGGCTTCCCGAGCTGCTCCCCCTCGAACAGCGTCACCGCCTTCGCCGCGATCGTCCACCCGTCGCCGCTGCCCGCGGTCCAGAGCGTCGACATCACCCGCTCCTGCGGCATCGCGACCACGAGTACGGCGCCGTTCCACGGCCGCGCCCAGTGTTTGCGGACCGACTTCACGGCCTTCTCGGCGACCTGCGCGACCTTCGTACCGAGACTCGCCTCCCGCTTGTCCACCACGACCACGACCGAACCCCGGCGTACCACCTGGACCTCGTCGAAGTCCCATGGTTGGCGGTGCCCGTCCTGGCTCAGGTTCTCGTCGGTGCCGGTGTCGTCGACCAGCACCCACGTGCCGGCGCGCTGGACGAACGTGTACCCGAGATCGGTCTGCACCGGCCGCGGATCCAGCCCGGACAGCTGGTACCGCATCATCACCCGGGTCGAGAACGTCGTCGGCCCGAACTTGCCGACCAGCCCGGGCACCGGCCGGAAGGCGTCGGCGGTGAAGTACTTCAACGAGCTGAGCCCGAACTTCCGCAGGTTCGTGAACAGCAATCGCTGCCGCGCGACCAGCTCGGTCTGCTTCGGGTCGACCGGGGCCATGAAACCCTTCAGGTCACCGGCCAGCACCGCGGTGGAACGCCGGGCCAGTACCGCGTCGACCGCTTGTTTGCGGGCCGCGTCAGCGACAGTCGGTGACGCACTGGGCGTCGCCTCGACAACTGCGGCCGCACCAAGGCCCGGTGGTGGTTCCTCGCCGCGCCGGACGTGGACGGCGACGACCGCGCCGGACGCCGCGAGCGCCAGCACGGCAACGCCCGCGAACAGGCGTTTCGGGTGATTCATTGGTTGTCCCCTCGGATGGTCGGCTGATCCTATCGGTCGCCGACCATCCCGGGGCCAGGGTTACGCCTTCTGCACTTCGCCGGTGCGCTGCTCGATCCCGACGCGGCTCTTGCGGTAGCCGTACACGCCGTAGATCACGAAGCCGAGCACCATCCAGATCGCGAACCGCAGCCACGTCTCCAGCGACAGGTTCAGCATCAGGTAGATGCAGATGATCGCCGAAACGATCGGGATCACCGGGTTCAGCGGCACCCGGAAGGACCGCTCGATGTCCGGCCGGCTCTTGCGCAGCAGCGGTACGGCGATCGACACCAGCGTGAACGCCGCGAGGGTACCGATGTTCACCATCTCCTCGAGCTTCCCGATCGGAGTGACACCGGCGATGATCGCGACGACCACACCGATCCCGATGGTGAGACGGTACGGCGTACCCCACTTCGGGTGCGTCTTGCCGAGCTGCCGCGGCATCAGGTGGTCACGGCTCATCGCGAACACGACCCGCGCCGCCCCGATCATCAGGGTCAGGACGACGGTGGTCAGACCGGCGACCGCACCGGCCGAGATCAGCGTCGCGAACCCACCCTTGCCGACCGAGCGGAACGCTTCCGCGAGCGCTGCCTCGCCGTTGATGTCCGAGTACTTCACCATGCCGGTGATGACGATGCAGACCAGCACGTACAGCACGGTGCAGATCGCCAGCGAGCCGATGATGCCGCGCGGCAGGTCGCGCTGCGGGTTCTTCGCCTCTTCGGCGGTGGTCGCGACGACGTCGAACCCGATGAACGCGAAGAACACCAGCGAGGCGCCGGACACCAGACCCATGATCCCGAACGTCGACGGAGTGAATCCGAAGACCGCCTGGAACAGCGGCGTGGTCAGCTCGACCCCACCACCCGGGGACGGAACGCTCGGCGGGATGAACGGCGTCAGGTTCGAGCTCTTGATGTAGAACAGGCCGGCGATGATCACGAACAGCACCACGAACAGCTTGATACCGACCAGCACCAGGTTGACCCGCAGCGACTCCTTGATCCCGATCGTCGCCAGCGTGGCGAGCACCAGGACCAGCAGCATCGCCAGCACGTTCACATGGCTGTCCGGCCCGATCGAGTCCGGCCAGCCCAACCCGATCTCGTCGAGGAACAACTTGGCGTACGTCGACCAGCCCTGCGACACGACGCTTGCCCCGAGCATCAGTTCGAGGAGCAGGTCCCAGCCGATGATCCAGGCGAAGATCTCACCGAGCGAGAAGTACGAGAACGTGTACGCCGACCCGGACACCGGCACGGTGGACGAGAACTCGGCGTAGCAGAGCGCGGCGAGCGCACAGCAGACCGCGGCCAGGACGAACGACAGTGCGATCCCCGGACCGGCGTACAGTTTGGCGGCGCGCCCGGTCAGGGTGAAGATGCCGGCACCGATGATCACTCCGATGCCGAAAACGGTCAGGTCGACCGCTGTGAGGCGTTTCTTGAGCTGGTACTCCGGCTCGTCGGTGTCCGCGATCGATTGCTCGATCGTCTTCTTCCGGACAAGACTCATCTGCGCCTCCTCGACGGTGCCTTTCACAAGACATGGCAAGACATGGACGGAACCCTCCGAGACTGCCCCTCTGACACCGCGAGGTCAAACCGCCACTCAGCGTTGTGGCCGGTATGTTGCCAGTGCGCTCCACAGCGTGGCCTCGGTCAGACCGGTGCGGGTGAGCAGAATCCGGTCGCGGGCCGCCTGATCGTTACCGTTGCGCGCGAGATCCTCGTACAGGTCCTCGACGTTGCCGAGTCCGATCCGCTGCACCAGATACCGGACGGCTAGCCAGCTCACGCCGTACACGTCCGCGGAGTTCTGGTAGAAGCCGGCGTCGGTCGGCAGCGCGGACAGCTGTGGCAGCGCCTCGTCGATGACCTCCTGCTCCCACTTGCCGACCTCGGCCGGTCCGCTGATCGCCTCGATCCCCCGCCAGGACACGTACTCCGCGGAGCCTTCGGCCAGCCACAACGGTTCGTACCCGCCGAGGTCCGCGGTCGCGACGTGAGTGATCTCGTGCGAGAGCAGGATCTCGTCGACCCGGTCGCGTTCGTTCGGGTTGATCACGATGTAGCCGCCGGCGACCGTGCCGTCGGCGGTGTCCTGACCGGGCAGCGAAGAGAACGTCGAACCGGTGCTCGCCGCCGACTCGATGTCCTCGTCGGCGAACCGCGCGTCCCGGACGTCGGTCTCGTCGAGCGCGATGACGAACACCGAGCCGGCCCATTTCCGTGGCCAGTACCGCGTGACCTCGCCGAGCCCCTCGGCCGCGGCGCGGACGATCGCACGGCCACGCTTCGTGTCACCCTTCTCCACCACGACGAGCACCCGTGGACCGCGCTGCACCTCGATCCGGCCGAGATCCCAGGCCTCCCGGTGCGCGCCCGGGCCGAGGTCCGCGTCCAGGTCGTCGTCATCGGTGAGCAGCCAGCGCCCACCGCGGGCGATGAACGTGTAGCCGAGCTCGGTCGTCACCGGGGTGAAGTCGACCTTCGGGATCTGGTACCGCATCAGGACCCGGACCAGGTACGTCGTACTGCCGTGCGCCCGGACCGCGGCGGGGTCGAACCGTTCCTCGGCCTGGCTGTAGCCGAGCTCGCCGAAGTCCATCTCGACCAGGTTCGCGAACAGGATCTTCTGCGCGGCGATCAGCTTCTTGTTGGCCGGGTCCAGGTCGGCCAGGAACAGCGGCTCGTTACCGGCCGCCACAGCCTGGGCGCGGCGCAGCAGGATCGTGTCGACGGCGATCCGGCGGGCGGCGACCGCGGCGGCGATCTTGGACGGCTTGGTGGCCTTCGGGGTCCCCGGGGTGGGCGTCGAGGTCCGGACGACGACAGGGTGCGAGCGGGCGTCCTGCGTGCGTTGTTCAACGGTGTAGACGATGCCGCCACACACCAGGGCCACCGCGGCCAGCAGACCCAGCCAGCGGCGGGGGCCGGTCGGTGCCCCGGAATTGGGCGGCGTCGCACTCACTTCGGGTCGATCCCCTCCGAGTACCCGATGGTCGTAGCCGGGTCACCCTACTCGACCCACGCGGTTTTATGCTGCCGCGGCAGCCTTCAGGGCCCGGAAAAGTCCCGTCTCGGTCATTCCGAGGTGCTCGAGCATGATCCGGTCACGTTGCTGCTGCGTCGAACCGAGCGCAGCCAGCTCGCGGTACAAGGTACCCACCTCGGTCCCGCCGAAGCGGGTGAACAGGTAGTCGAGGGCCAGCCAGGACAGCGGGTACGAGCTGTCGGCCTGGTCGAAGAACGTGGCGTCGGAGGGCAGCGCCTTCGCCTTCGCGAGGTACTTCGTCCGCACGTCCAGCTTGTACTGCCCCAGCGCGAGGTCCTTCTGTCCGTCCATCGGCAGGAACTCGACGTACGTCGCGGCGCCCTCGACCAGCCAGCGCGGCGCGTACGGCCCGTACGGCGCGGTCGCCACGTGCGTGAACTCGTGCGCCAGCGTGCGGGCGTCGACCTTGGCGCGGTTGTGCGGGTTGACCACGACGTAGGAGTCGGCCCGCTCCCCCGCGCCGGTGACCTCGCCGGGCAGCGTGCGGTACACCCAGGTCGCCATCGCGAGGGCGTCCTCGGCGTTCTTCGGCTGGGTGTAGTCGGCGCCGCGGACGATCTTGTCGTCGAGCGCGATCACCACCCCGGAGCCCTTCCAGCCGCCGGGCCAGCTCTTCGAGACCGCCTGGACCGCGCTCAGCGACATCGTGACCAGCCTGTTCGCCAGGGCGTCCTGGCCTTGCTCGACGACGACCAGGACCCGCGGCGCGCGCTTGACCAGGACCGGGCCGGTGTCCCAGGCCTCCTGGTGCGAGCCGCGCGGAAGGCGCTTGTCGAGGTCGGAGTCCGAGACCAGCATCCAGGAGCCGCTCGGCCGCTGGGTGAACGTGTAGCCGAGCATCGCGCGAACCGGGACCAGGTCGATGTTGCTGATCTGGTAGGTCATCGCGACCGCCACCAGGTACGTCGTCGGGCCGTACTTCTGCGCGAGAGTGTCGTCGTACTGCTGGGCCAACTGCTGGTACGTCAGCTTCGCGAAACCGAACTGCCGGAGGTTCGAGAAGAGGGTCCGTTGGCCCGCGACCAGCTTGGTGTCGGCTGGGTCGACGTCGGCGAGGAACTCCTTCTCGTTGCCGGTGAGGACCGCCTGCGCGCGGCGCTTCAGCACCACGTCGACGGCCGCGGACCGGGCGGCCAGGTCGATCGTCGGACTGCTCGTCACGGTCTCCGCGGAGCCGCCCGAGCTTCGGCTGGACCAATGCAGCGCGAGACCGCCGCCCACCGCGGCCGCCAGCAGGGCCAGCGACAGCAGGAACGGCCAGAGCCGCGAGCGGCGCTTCACGGCCGCGTGCCGGCTGTGCCGCCCTCCCTCAGCCACGGTGGCCCTGCGTCCTGATCGGTGGGCCTAGGCGCTGCCCGGGCGGTCGCCCGCCCGGTCCGGCTCGTTCAGAGCATCGTCGTGGTGCTCTGAGATCAGCTCGGTGATCTCCCGAGCCAGCTCCTGACCGGTCAGACCGATCTCCTGCAGTACGGCGGGACGCTTGGCGTGCTGCAGGAACTGCTGCGGGATGCCGAAGTCGCGGATCGGGGTCTGGATCCCGGCGTCCCGCAGCGCCTGCGCGATCATCGTGCCGCAGCCGCCCGCACGGCCGTTGTCCTCGACCGTCACGACCAGCTTGTACTTCGCCGCCATCTCGACCAGCTGCGGGTCGACCGGCTTGATCCAGCGCGGGTCGACCACGGTGACACCGAAGCCGTGCGCCTCGAGGCGCTGGGCGACGTCCATCGCGGTCGCGGCCATCGAACCGATCCCGACCAGCAGCACGTCGTCACCGGAGCGCTTCAGGATGTCGAGGTCACCGACGCGCTCGATCGCCTCGATGTCCGGACCCACTTCGCCCTTGGCGTAGCGCAGTACCGTCGGCGCGTCGTCCACGTCGATCGCCTCGTTCAGCAGCTCCTGAACGCGCTTGCCGTCCCGGGGCGCGGCCAGCCGCAGACCCGGGACGAGCTGCAGCAGCGACATGTCCCACATGCCGTTGTGGCTCGGGCCGTCATCACCAGTGACACCCGCACGGTCGAGCACGAACGTGACACCGCACTTGTGCAGTGCGACGTCCAGCAGGACCTGGTCGAAGGCCCGGTTCAGGAACGTGGCGTAGATCGCGACCACCGGGTGCAGGCCGCCGATCGCCAGACCGGCCGCGCTGGTCACCGCATGCTGCTCCGCGATGCCGACATCGAACGTGCGGTCCGGGAACTCCTCGGCGAACTGGGCGAGTCCGGTCGGGTGCAGCATCGCCGCGGTGACCGCGACGACATCGTCGCGGCGGTGGCCGATCTTCACCAGCTCGTCACTGAACACATCCGTCCAGCCGCGCGGCTTGTTCGCCGGGCGGACCTGGTGGAAGTTGTCCTCCTCGTCCTGCTCGGCGGCCGCGTAGCCGTAGCCCTTCTTGGTGACCGCGTGCACGATCACCGGTCCGCCGAAGGCCTTCGCGGACCGCAGCGCGTCCTCCATCGCCTCGCGGTCGTGGCCGGCCACCGGTCCGACGTACTTCAGGCCGAGGTCCTCGAACATGCCCTGCGGGGCGAGCATGTCCTTCAGGCCCTTCTTGATGCCGTGCAGCACCTCGTACATCGGCGGACCGACGTACGGCGTCCGGCCGAGGTTCTTCTTGATCAGGTCGAGGACCTTCTCGTACCGCGGGTTCGTGCGCAGACTGGTGAGGTGCGTGGCCAGGCCGCCGACCGTGTCGCTGTAGGACCGGCCGTTGTCGTTGACGATGATGACGAGCTTCAGGTCCTCACCGGCAGCGATGTTGTTCAGCGCCTCCCAGGCCATACCGCCGGTCAGGCCGCCGTCACCGATCAGCGCCACCACGTGCCGGTCCTCCTTGCGGAGCCGGTACGCCTTCGCGAGACCGTCGGCGTACGACAGTGCCGTCGAGGCGTGGCTGTTCTCGATGATGTCGTGCTCGGACTCGTCCTGGTTCGGGTAGCCGGACAGGCCGCCCTGCTGCCGGAGCGTGTCGAACGTCGGGGCGCGGCCGGTCACCAGCTTGTGCACGTACGCCTGGTGACCCACGTCGAACAACAGCCGGTCCCGCGGCGAGTCGAACACGCGGTGCATCGCCAGCGTGATCTCGACCATCCCGAGGTTCGGACCGAGGTGGCCGCCGGTGCGGCTCACGGTCTCGACCAGCACATCCCGGATCTCCGCGGCGAGATCGGTGAGCTGCTGATCACTCAGCTTCTTCAGGTCCGCCGGACCGTCAACCGTCTCCAGCACGCCCATCGAGCTCCTCCCGCAGGTCTTCCTCGAATGCTTGAGTCTATGCACGCCTCGCCCGGAATCCGAACTGGGCGACAGCGCGCTGCGCCGGTGTTGCGCAATCTCACACCCCAAGACGTTCCCCGGGAGTCGCTGGTTCGACGTGCTGTGCGTCTCACCTAGGGTGATCGGCATGGAGATGGTGACGACCCTGTTCCGCAAGTACGACGGACAGCCGCACCGCCTGGTCGAGGCGGTCCGCCTCGGCGAGGACGAATACGGCCTCTGGGTCGGCTCCGTCCCCGGCACCCGCGGCCAACGCGCCGACGGCAGCTGGACCACCATCGACCACCACCGCGTGCGGCTGTTCCCACACGGTCAGTGGTGGAGCGCGCTGTTCAACGACACCCCGCACAACACCGCGATCTACTGCGACATCACGATGCCGGCGGAGTTCGGGGTCGACACGGTCACCGCTGTCGACCTGGATCTCGATATCCGGCTGCTCCGCGACGGCACGGTGCACGTGATGGACGAGGACGAGTTCGAGGCCCACCGGGTCCGCTACGGCTACCCACCCCAGGTCGTCGCGACGGCCGAGGCGGTCTGCCACCAACTGGCGGCCACGATCACCACCACAGAACCCTTCACCACGGCCTACAAGCCCTACCTCGAACAAATCCGCTCCCTCGCAACCTGAGCCACGACTCACCGAGCAAGCACCCCTCCAAACCCCATCCACCGCCGAGTCGTGAGCCCTGGCTGACGAAACCACGCCACAACCCACGACTCGCCGATCGGGGCAGGGACCAAACGCCACGACTCGTGGGCGTGAGTGGAGGTTGGAGGGGCGCGGGGAGCTTGGGCGCGGTAATCGACCCCCGTCGGCTAGGAGCCCCCCTGAGCCGACGAGGGCCGATTGCGATGACGGCCAGGGCCGGCACCTCACCCATGCTCCGTCGCATTGCGCTACCGGTCCACTGCCCACAGCAAAGTTGCATCAACCTGCAAAGGTCCGGGGGCGCACCTGTCGCGGGATAGGTTGGGGGCCATGCGTGATGTCCGGGTGGTTTATCGCAAGTACGACGAGAAGCTGCACTGGCATCAGTGGATGCGCTACCTGGGTGAGGACGAGTACGGCGTTTGGCTCGGCGCGCCCGCCGGATCGGTGTCGCAGCGGGGAGACGAACCGGTAGTGACCCAGGAGCAGGCGCACGTACAGCTGTTCCCGCGGGACAAATGGTTCACCGCGATCTTCAACGACGAACCGCGGTACACCGAGATCTACGCCGACATCACGACGCCCGTCGAG
This sequence comes from Kribbella sp. NPDC004875, assembly GCF_042873375.1. Classification (NCBI taxonomy): domain Bacteria; kingdom Bacillati; phylum Actinomycetota; class Actinomycetes; order Propionibacteriales; family Kribbellaceae; genus Kribbella; species Kribbella sp. NPDC004875. The sequence goes on along the minus strand of NZ_JBIALI010000002.1, from coordinate 777,505 downwards.
TTCTCGGACGACGTGGTGACGATGATCGATCTCGACCTGGACGTGATCAAGCGCCGGGACGGGACCGTGTTCATCGACGACGAGGACGAGTTCGCCGAGCACCAGGTGCGGTACGGGTACCCGGCCGACGTGATCGCCACCGCGCGGCAGACTTGCGACTGGCTGTTCCACGCGGTGTCGACCGACGAGCCGTTCCTGACGGTCTACAAGACCCACCTGGACAAGATCCGCTGACTCAGGGCACTAAGGGCCGAACGCCCAGTCGACCATCAGCGGGAGTTCCTCGCGCCAGAACGGGTCGCCGTGTGAGCCCTTCCGCTCGGTCATGACGACGTCGGCGTCCGCGTCGCGTAGCGCATCGGCCCAGCGTGCCGCGTTCTCCTGGAAGAAGGGCTCTTCCGTGCCTGCCACGAGATACGTCCGCGGCAGCGTGCTCTGCATGTCCCCGGGCGGCTTGTAGCCCCCACCGGGCGACGCGCAGAAGATCGCGCCGTAGAGGTCCGGATGCCGCAGCCCGGCAGCCAGCGCCAGCTCACCACTCGCCGACACCCCGAACACCGCCGTACGGTCGGCCGGCAGCGTGGCGCCGAAACGCGAGCGGACCCAGGCGCGGACGTCCTCGACGAAGAACTTCTCGTGGGCCGCGAACCGTTCCGCGTCGAAGATCGGCGAGTACTCGTGCAGCCGGTCCATCTCGTCGTCCAGCCGGTCCGCGGCGACGATCATCGTCGGTACGCCGGACCTCGCGGCGACGTACTCGCCCCACTGCGAGATCAGCTGACCGTCACCGGCGTACACGATCGCCCCCGGTGTCTCCGACGGCACGTACGCCGTGACGCGGCGGCCGCCGTCGTACTCGAAGGTCTCGGTGACGAGCTCTGCCATCGTGCTACCTCCCCAGATGCACGCTCAAGGTCCCGTTCTTGAGCATCATGGCGCCGGGTAACGGGCCGCGCTGACCGGCGTACATGTCGGCGACCGGCGCGACCGTGAGGTACAGGTTCTGCCCCGCGGGGACGTCGACCGCGATCGCCGGGAGCTCGATCGTGCGCTGCACACCCCGAGCGGTGTGCTTCTCGCGCAGCGGCATGGTGTTGTTCTGGACGACCTTAGCCGTCAGTGGGCTCTTGCCGACGCTGAGCGCGAAGTACGCCGCGGACTGCGGGATCACCGTGTAGACGGTCGCGGTCAGCTTCGGAGTACCGGCGACGGTGAGCGGGCCCTTGGCGATCGGCAGGTTCACCGGCAGGCCGACGCCGGTCGGGACGACGATCTTGCCGAGCGGGTAGCGCTTGTTCGGCGTCAGGCTCCGCTGGGTGAGGCACCGGCCGCCGGCGGTCGACAGGTGGTACGAACCGAACCCGCTCAGCCCGGTCGACTTGTGCTGCAGCCGCAGCTGCATGAACCGGATCGACAGGCTGGAGAAGTTCGCCGACCCGAGTGCGATCGAGCACGGGTCGCCGGCGGTCGCATACCCCGGCGGTACGACGGCGGGCAGCGTGTGACCGCCGTTGTACCCGACGAAGAGCGAGCGGGCCCGGGCTCGGGACGTGAGCGCCCGGTCGAAGTTCGTCAGCCCCTGGTTCAGGTTGAACAGATTGTCCGAGATCCCCTGTCCGAACAACACCGGGATGTCGAGCTTCCGGCCCTCCTTGACGTGCCACGCCGGTCCGTTGTGCGCGAAGAACGCGTCGAGATCCCGCCCGGCCTTCCCCGCGGGCCACGCGCCGGTCGCGATGAGCGCGACGAACGCCGCCGACACCGCGGGCGGTAGGTGCGTCCCACCACCCGCGAACAGGATCGACAGCCACATCGTCCGGGCGGCCTCCTGCGGCGCGAGACTCTGCTTGAGATCCCACCAGGTGATCTCCGGAGCAAGCGCGTCGAACCGGGTCCGGCCGCTGTCCCGCAGCTCGGTGAAGGCGCCGGCGAACTGGTACCCGCCGCCGTACGAGCCACCGATGGCCCCGATCAACGGGTCGCCGGGACCTTGCTTCGTCACCCAGTCCAGCCCGGCGACCAGGTCCACGAGCTTGACCACGTCGCGTCCCTCGAAGTCGGGGTTCATCACGTGCGCGACGCCGGTGCTCTCGCCGAAGCTGCGCTGATCGAAGCTCAGTACGCCGAATCCGGCGTCGAGCCAGTCCTTGAACGCGGCCGGGTCCTTGGTCCGGCTGCCGCCCCACCCGTGGCTGTGGAAGATCAGCGGCACGGTGTGCTGAGCCGAGGCGCCGGCCGGTTCGAAGAGCGAGTAGCAGATCCGTACGGGCGTCGTCGTACCAGGCTCGGGGACCGACTGGATGCATCCATTGGTGACCGTCGTCGCGGCGGCGGCCGGGACGACCGGCGACAGCAGCAGCACGACCACTCCGAGCAGGCTCAGCACACGACGACGCATCAGTCACTCCCGGTGATCCATGGCTTCCGCTCCGCACACGCTAGAGGACCGGCTCTCCGGTGACCAGCCCCGGCGCGGATCGAAGAACCTGCCGCGGGAAGACCAGTGAGGGAACCAGTGAGCGGGCCAGTGGGCGGAACGGCGTCCGCGCTGGGACACTGTGCGCGTGCATATCGCGATCGAGGTCGTGGCCCTCGTCGCCGTCGTCGCGGCGGGCGCCGCGCTGGCGCGGCGGATAGGGATCTCGGCTCCCCTGCTGTTGGTGGTCATCGGGATCGCCGCGTCGTACCTGCCGTTCATCCCGCGGGTCGAGCTCGCGCCCGAGGTGGTGCTGGTCGGCTTCCTGCCGCCGCTGCTGTACTCGGCCGCCATCAAGACCAGCCTGCTGGACTTCACCAAGCACCGGCGATCGATCGGGCTGCTGTCCGTCGGCCTGGTGGTGTTCACCGCGCTCGGCGTCGGTGTGGTCGCCTGGTGGCTGCTCGGCGCGGTCGCGGAGTCGATCGGCCAGGAGCCGCTGCCGTTCTGGGCCGCGTTCGCGATCGGCGCCGTGGTGGCGCCGCCGGACGCGGTCGCCGCGACCGCGATCGCCAAGCGCGTCGGGATGCCTCGCCGGGTGGTCACGATTCTCGAGGGCGAGAGCCTGATGAACGACGCGACCGCGCTGGTCTGCCTGCGGACCGCGATCGCCGCGGCCGTGGTGGCGCCGACGGTGCTGCACGTCGGGCTGGACTTCCTGCGCGCGGCCGGCGGCGGCGTCCTGGTCGGCGTCATCGTCACGTTCGTGCTGGCGAAGATTCGGCGCCGGTTCACCGACCCGGTGCTGGACACCACGTTGAGCCTGACCGCGCCGTTCATCGCCTACATCGCGGCCGAGAACCACTACGTGCACGCGTCCGGCGTACTCGCGGTCGTCGTCACCGGACTCCTGCTCGGGCACAAGGCGCCGATCATCCAGTCGGCCAAGTCGCGGATGTCGGAGCGGACCAACTGGCGGACGTTCCAGTTCCTGCTGGAGAACACGGTCTTCCTGCTGATCGGCCTGCAGACCCGGTGGATCCTGGACGACCTCAGCGCGAGCCCGCTGCCGGGCTGGCTGATCGCGACGTCGACGATCGCGGTGTTCGTCGCGGTGGTGCTGCTGCGGCCGATCTGGATCGTGCCGACGACGCTGTTGTCCCGTCGCTTCCTCGGACCGTCGCGGCCGGGTCCGGTGCCGTTCCGCGCACTGATCGTGGTGTCGTGGGCCGGGATGCGCGGCGTGGTCACGCTGGCCGCGGTCTTCACGCTCCCCGAGGCCACCCCGCATCGCGAAGTACTCGTGTTCATCGCGCTGGCCGTCACCGCGGGAACGCTGCTCGTCCAAGGCTCGACCCTGCCCTGGCTGGTACGGCGCTTGCGGCTGCCCGGGCCCGATCCGGCGGAGGACGCGCTGCAGGAGGCCGCCGTACTGCAGGGTGCGCACCGGGCCGCGATCGAGAGACTCGACGAGCTCGCGACACCATCCGATCCGCCGGCTGTTCTCGACGTACTGCGGCAGCGGGGCGAGGCGCGGGCGCAAGCGGCCTGGGAGCGGCTCGGGCGGCCGGAGAGCGAGTACGAGACCCCGAGTGAGGCGTACCGGCGGTTGCGGATCGCAATGCTCGAGGCGGAGCGCTCACACATCCTCAAGGTCCGCGACGCCGGCCTGGTCGCGGACGAAGTACTGCAGCGGGCGCAGAACGCGCTCGACATCGAGGAGTCGATCCTGGACCGCGACGAGGACGACGACGTCGGCGGGCGCTCGGAGGACCTGCGGCCGAAGACGACGCCCGGCGGGGCCTGCGAGCACCTGGAGCACTCGCCGATCGTGGTCACCCCGAACACGCCGGAAGGCTGCGAGGAGTGCCTGGCCGAGGGCGGGACGTGGGTCCATCTGCGGCTGTGCCTGGGCTGTGGTCACGTCGGATGCTGTGACTCGTCGGTCTCGAAGCACGCCAGTAAGCACTTCGACGCGACCAAGCATCCGGTGATGCGGAGCTTCGAGCCCGGCGAGACGTGGCGCTGGTGCTTCCTCGACGAGAAGCTGGGCTAGGTTGAACTGGTGGCCGACTGTCTGTTCTGTTCCATCATCGCCGGGACCACGCCGGCGCAGATCGTGCTCGACACCCCGGAGGTCGTCGGGTTCCTGGACGTCCGCCCGGTGTTCAAGGGGCACACGCTGATCGTGCCGCGCGAACACGTGCCGACGTTGGTGGAGCTGTCCGACGACCTGACGGTCCCGCTGTTCGGCGCGGCCCGGTCGGTCGCCGCCGCGGTGCGGACCGCGTTCGACGCGCAGGGCTCGTTCGTTGCCGTCAACAACGTCGTGTCCCAGTCCGTGCCGCACCTGCACGTGCACGTCGTACCTCGCACGAAAGGCGACGGTCTGCGCGGTTTCTTCTGGCCACGCACGAAGTACGCCGACACGGCCGAGGCCGAGGAGTACGCCGGCAAGCTCCGCGCGGCCCTGGCCGGCTAACGCGCACCGCGCTCGTACTCGACCTGTGGGAGCGGGTTGCCGTCGCCGAAGTCGCGGGTCTGGGTTGCGCCGGTCTCGGCGAAGCCGCACTTCGTGTAGAAGCGACGAGATTGCGGGGTGTCTCGCAGCGTCCACAGGTGCACCCGGTCGAAGCCGTCCGCCGCAAGTTGGCCGAGGGTGGCTTGCATGAGGGCGACGGAGACACCGCTCCCCCAGCCGTCGGGGTGCGTGTAGAAGCTGTAGATCTCCACGAACCCGGGGCGGGTCTCCGACGGCACGGACCACGACATCGCCAGTGGTCGATCGTCGACGAACCCGAGCATCACCAGTCCCTCTGCACCGGCGAGCCGCTCGTGCCAGCGGGTCTTACGACTCTCGATCCCGGTCCGGGCGAAGTCGTCGGGGAACAGCGGCGCGTAGGCCGCGGCCCACGACGCAGCGTGAATCTCACCCACAACCGCGCCGTCGGCCGGCGTCGCGCGGCGAGCTGAGACTCCACCGGTGATTCCGGGGTGTTCAGTGGACGGGCCGGTCAAGGCGTTCCTCCAGCTTCTCGAGCGCACGCTCGACGGCGGCGCGGACGGTCTGATCGGGGTCCTCGGCCAACGGCCGGATTGCGTCCGCGTGCTCGAACTCCCCCGCCGCTCCGATCGCCCGGACCGCCGCGACCCGAACCCGCGGCAACTCGTGCTGAAGCATCGGCAGCAGCGCGTCGACGAGCTGGCCGAGCTCACGGTGCGCGGTGATCCGCGCGACATGCTCGCGGACCCGCCAGGCCGGATCGTGCGCGGCGACCAGCAGCGCGTCGACCACGTCGTCCCGCCAGACGTACAGGAACGCCCGGGCCGCCCACACTCGGACCCAGTAGTAGTTGACGGGGTCGACCGGCGCCTTCCACCCACCCGGGTTGTCCGAGCCGGTGATCGCGACGAGCTTCGGCAGCTCAACGCCGTACGCCGCCTCGCCGTCGACCTCGCCGGTGAGAAAGGCGACACACCAGTCGATCACCGCGTCCACGCCGTACTCCGCGCACGCCGCAAGGACCACGTCCTTGGGTTTCTCCCGCTCCACAGCCACGACCCCAGTAAACCGGCACCCACCGACAACTGCCGATCCCGCTGACCCGAGTCCTCATCAGGCTCGCCGGACCAACGGGGCCGAGCGGGTGGAGCGTCAGGCCTTGACCCAGTCGGCGCGGTAGTCGTAGCCGTCCTGGCCGGGGTTTTCCCAGCGCACGCGGACGGTGGCGCCCTCGGTCAGGGAGCGGTAGCCGTCGGCCTCGATGACCGAGTAGTGGGTCCAGCAGCCGCCGGGAGTGCTGGGGCAGTCGATGACGCCCCAGCCCTCCTCCTCGTGCCAGAACCTGACGAAGCCGTAGTCCTCGCCGGTCCGGCGATCCATCCGTCAGCCGGCGATCAGCGACCGCAGCACGTACTGCAGGATGCCGCCGTTGCGGTAGTAGTCCGCTTCGCCGGGGGTGTCGATGCGGACGACCGCGTCGAACTCCTGCACCGCGCCGTCGGGCGACGTCGCCTTGACGTGCACCGTGCGCGGGATCGAGCCGTTGTTCAGCTCGGTCACGCCGGTGATGTCGAAGGTCTCCTCGCCGGTCAGACCGAGGGATTCCGCGGTCTCACCCTCCGGGTACTGCAGCGGGAGCACGCCCATGCCGATCAGGTTCGACCGGTGGATGCGCTCGAAGGACTCGGTGATCACGGCCTTCGCCCCGAGCAGCGCCGTACCCTTGGCGGCCCAGTCACGCGACGAGCCCGAGCCGTACTCCTTGCCGGCCAGGATCACCAGCGGGGTGTTCTGCTCGGCGTACGCCTGGGCGGCGTCGTAGATCGTCGTGACCGGGGCGTCGTCCTTGGTGAAGTCCCGGGTGAAGCCGCCCTCGGTGCCCGGCGCGATCTGGTTGCGCAGCCGGATGTTTGCGAACGTGCCCCGGATCATCACCTCGTGGTTGCCGCGGCGGGAACCGTACGAGTTGAAGTCCTTGCGGTCCACACCGTGCTCGGCGAGGTACTTGCCCGCCGGGCTGTCGGCCTTGATCGAACCGGCCGGCGAGATGTGGTCGGTGGTGACCGAGTCTCCCAGCTTCGCGAGCACGCGCGCGCCGGCGATGTCGGTGACCGGCGACGGGTCCTTCGCCATGCCCTCGAAGTACGGAGGCTTCCGGACGTACGTCGACTCGGCGTCCCAGGCGAACGTCTTGCCCTCGGGCGTCGGCAGCGACTGCCAGCGCTCGTCACCGGCGAACACGTCCGCGTAGTCCTTCGCGAACATCTCCTTGTTGATCGAGTTCGCGATCGTCGCCTCGACCTCGTCGGCGCTCGGCCAGATGTCGCGCAGGAACACGTCGTTGCCGTCCGTGTCCTTGCCCAGGGCATCGTTCTCGAAGTCGAAGTCCATGGTGCCGGCGAGCGCGTACGCGATCACCAGCGGCGGGCTGGCCAGGTAGTTCATCTTCACGTCCGGGTTGATCCGGCCCTCGAAGTTCCGGTTGCCGGACAGCACCGACACGACCGCGAGGTCCGCCTCCTGGACACCGGCCGAGATCGGCTCGGGCAGCGGGCCCGAGTTGCCGATGCAGGTGGTGCAGCCGTAGCCGACCAGGTGGAAGCCGAGCTTCTCCAGGTACGGCGTGACGCCGGCCTTCTCGTAGTAGTCGGTGACGACCTTCGACCCCGGCGCCAGCGACGTCTTCACCCACGGCTTCGACGCCAGACCCTTGTCGACCGCGTTCTTCGCGAGCAGCGCGGCGGCCAGCATGACCGACGGGTTCGACGTGTTGGTGCAGGAGGTGATCGAGGCGATCACGACATGGCCGTGGTCGAGCTCGATCTCCTGGCCCTCGAGCGAGACCGTGGTCTTCTTCGACGGACGGTCCTTGGCGGCCGCGACGTCGTGCGGGCTGTCGTCCGGGTGGCCGTGGCCGTTCGGCGCGTCGCTGGCCGGGAAGCTCCCGGTCTCCGACGGGTCGACGTCCTTCTCCTCGGCCGCGTAGTCCGGCAGCACGCCACGGAACGACTCCTTGGCCTTGCTCAGCTCGATCCGGTCCTGCGGCCGCTTCGGGCCGGCGATCGACGGCACCACCGTCGACAGGTCGAGCTCCAGGTACTCCGAGAACCGCGGCTCGACGGCCGGGTTGTGCCAGAGGCCCTGCTCCTTCGCGTACGCCTCGACCAGCGCGACGTCGTCGTCGGAGCGGCCGGTCAGCCGCAGGTAGTCCAGCGTCACGTCGTCGATCGGGAAGATCGCGCAGGTGGAGCCGAACTCCGGGCTCATGTTGCCGATCGTGGCGCGGTTCGCCAGCGGGACCGCCGCGACGCCGTCGCCGTAGAACTCGACGAACTTGCCGACCACGCCGTGCTTGCGCAGCATCTGGGTGATCGTCAGGACCACGTCGGTCGCGGTCGCACCGGCCGGGACCGCCCCGGTCAGCTTGAAGCCGACGACCTTCGGGATCAGCATCGACACCGGCTGGCCGAGCATCGCGGCCTCGGCCTCGATACCGCCGACACCCCAGCCGAGCACGCCGAGGCCGTTCACCATCGTGGTGTGGCTGTCGGTGCCGACGCAGGTGTCCGGATACGCCTGGCCGTTGCGGACCATCACGGTGCGGGCCAGGTGCTCGATGTTCACCTGGTGCACGATGCCGGTGCCCGGCGGGACGACCTTGAACTCGTCGAACGCGGTCTGGCCCCAGCGCAGGAACTGGTAGCGCTCGCGGTTCCGCCCGTACTCGAACTCGACGTTGCGCTCGAACGCGTCCGGCGTACCGAACACGTCGATGATGACGGAGTGGTCGATGACCAGCTCGGCCGGCGCCAGCGGGTTGATCTTGGTCGGGTCGCCGCCCAGCTCGCCGACCGCCTCGCGCATCGTGGCCAGGTCGACCACGCACGGGACGCCGGTGAAGTCCTGCATGATCACCCGGGCCGGGGTGAACTGGATCTCGGTGTCGGGCGCCGCGTTCTGGTCCCAGTTGCCGAGCTTGGTGATGTGGTCGGCGGTGATGTTCGCGCCGTCCTCGGTGCGCAGCAGGTTCTCCAGCAGCACCTTCAGGGAGTACGGCAGCGTGTCCGCACCCTCGATGCCCGCCAACCTGAAGATCTCGTACGACTGCCCGTTGACCTCGAGTGCCCCCTTGGCACCGAAGCTGTCGACGCTCGCCATCAACCCGCTCCTCTGTCAGTCCTGTGTTCGCTCAGGCCCATCCTGCCGAGCGCAGCGCCCGGCCGCGAGGTCAGGTTGCCCTAACCTCGCGCCGCAAACTCTCTCGACATCAAGATACACGACATCGAGTCACTTCCGGTACGACGCTCGGCCAGAAACCGGGGCCGTGAACAGGAACTGGTGGCCTGGGACAGGAAATAACCTGTCCCAGGCCACCGGACGCTGTCCGCGGCCCCGACTCGCGGCGAGTGTCAGGAGACCTGGGGCAGGACCTCGGCCGCGATCACGTCGAGGTGGTCGAGATCCTGCAGGTCCATGATCTGGACGTACTGCCGGTCCGAACCCACCGCGGCGAACCGGCCGAGCCGCTCGACGACCTCGGCCGGGGTGCCGGCGATCGCGTTCGCCTTCAGGTCCTCGACGTCGCGGCCGATCGCCTCTGCACGTTGCTTCACCTGAGCATCGTCCTTGCCGACGACAACGGTGTGCGCGGTCGAGAGGGCGAGCGTCTGCGGGTCGCGACCCACCGCCGTACAGGCCGCGCGGACGCGTTCGAACAGCGTGCTCGTCTCGTCGACGCCGCGGAACCCGGCGTTGAATTCCGCCGCGTACCGCGCTGCGAGAGCCGGCGTACGCTTCTTGCCCGCGCCGCCCACGATGATCGGCGGGTGCGGCTGCTGGACCGGCTTCGGCAGCGCCGGCGAGTCGGTGATCTGGTAGTGCTCGCCCTGGAAGTCGTAGGTCTTCCCGAGCGGCGTGTCCCACAACCCGGTGATCAGCTCGAGCTGCTCGGTGAGGATGTCGAAGCGGCCCTTGGTGTCGGGGAAGGTCAGGCCGTAGGCCTGGTGCTCCCTCTCGTACCAGCCGGCGCCCAGACCGAGCTCGGCGCGGCCGCCGCTCATCTGGTCCACCTGGGCGACCGAGATCGCGAGTACGCCGGGGTTGCGGAACGTGGCCGAGCTGACCAGCGTGCCGAGCTTGATCCGGCTCGTCTCACGCGCCAGGCCGGCCAGCGTGATCCAGGAATCGGTCGGCCCGGGCAACCCGTCACCGCCGCCCATCACCAGGTAGTGGTCCGAGCGGAAGAACGCGTCGAAGCCGTTCTCCTCGGTCTTCTTGGCGACGGCGAGCTGATCATCGTAGGAGGCGCCTTGCTGAGGTTCGATGAAGATCCTGAGAAGCATGGCGCCAACGCTATCTCGCGCTGGTGTACAGCTTCTCCAGGTACGACGGTTGCCACTCCGGGCCGCGGTTGTACAGCCGGCGTACCAGCCCGTCGACGTCGAGGCGCTCCTCGACCGGGTTGTCCCACCAGTCCGGCACCTGGTCGTACCACCGGTCGATCCGCAACGTCCTCCCGGCCGCGTCGATCCGCGCGAACAGCCAGCCACCCTGCTCGTTCTGCGCCTCCGTCAACCAGAGGTCACCGAGCAGACCGGTCAGCTTGCCGGCCGCGAACTCCGGGTCGTCGACCTCCGGCGGCTCCAGGTCGAACCGGTACGACGGCGCGTTCGGATCCAGCACCTGCACCTGGATCGTGAACCCCGACGGCACGATCGCCGTCCGCGCCCGGCACCAGTCGTGCAACGCCCGAAACGCCTCCGACTCCTCAGGCCGCGGCCGAGGCCGCTCCACCTCGGCCCGCATCGCCTCTTCCAGCGATCCGGCCGGCGGCACCACTCGAGGCCCCCCGCCGCCGATCAACCCGAGCCCCGGCACCACCATTCCCGCCACGGCGGCCACAACATCCCCGGCGCCGTCGAACCCGTTGGCATGCCCAGCGCTCTTGTCGCTCCGCGCATCACCTGCGCCGCCGCCCTGCTCCGCTCCCAGGCCGTAGGCATCGCTCTCGCGATCCCTGTCCGCAGCGCGGTAGCTGTCGCCCTGGTGATCCGTGCCGTCGCGGTCCCGCTCGCGGTCCTCGCCACCGTCGGCGGCGTCCCAGGCCGACTCGTCCGGCTCACCGAACTCATCGGCAAACCCGACAGCCTGCATCGCACCGGTGTGCTCGTCGTCCTCCACCACCGGAACGAACCCCGTGGGTACGTCGTCATCCGGATCCGCGCCGTACCCACCAGCCCCATCCGACGCGGACTCGTCGGCGTAGGCCGATGCAGGTTCAACGTCGCCGGACGGCGCGGCCTCCACGTGGCGATCAGGACGCGAGGTTGGGTCGGACCCGGGCTCGGGCTGCGGGATCCGCTCCGGGTCAGGATGCGGCGCAGGCCAAGGCTCGGGCTCCGGCTGGGGAGCCGGCTGCGGCTCAGGCTCCGGCATCGGCTCCGGATCAGGCTGCGGCTCAGGATCGGGCTGCGGTTCCGGATCGGGCTGCGGATACGGCTGTGGTTCAGGCTCCGGCTCCGGCAGTGGTTCCGGCAGTGGTTCCGGTTCCGGATCAGGCACCGGCCGCGGAGTCGGCTCAGGCCCCGGGAACGGCTCAGGCCCCGGTCCCGGAACCGGCGCAGGACTCGGACCCGGACCCGGAGTCGGGATCGGGCCTGGGGTCGGCTCGGGGCGGCCTGGGAACGGCTCGGGAGCCGGTTCCGGGGTCGGCGGAGTCGGCTCGGGCCACGGGGCCGGGTGGGGTTCTGGCTGCGGCCACGGACCCGGCTGGGGTTGCGGCTGCGGCCAGGGCCCGGGTTGAGGGTGAGGTTCTACTTGACCTCGAGCCTCATGCCCCAAGGCATCAAGTCCAGCACCGGCCGCACCAAAGCCCTCATCCTCGCCAGAATCCAACGCGTCAGACCAGTACGTCGGCCGAGCCATCTCATCCGCAGACCCATCCGACTGCCGCTCCGACGCCTCGACCGAGGGCCGCTCGGACGCCTCGACCGACTGCCGCTCGGACGCCTCGACGTACGCCGGTGCATCCAGCGGCTCCGTCTCCCCCGGCACGTCGACCACCGCAGGAATCTCCGCGGTCTGATCCTCCGCATCGAGATCCGCATCCAGCTCCACGCCCACCGGATCCGATGCCTGCTGCCCCGGCACCTGCGCAGACGTCGTGGGCTCGTCCTGCGCTACCGGAGCAAACGGCGACGGACCGGTAAAGGACGCCGGCTCCTCCTCGTCACCTGCCGGCTCGACATCGAGAACCGCCTCGATCTCAGCCGTAGGCGCGTCGTCATCCTCAAGCTCCGAGCCGTCGCCGTACTCCGAGCCCCCCGCCCCCGCGTCCCGCCCCGATGCAAACGGCGAGTCCGTCGGCAGCGCATCGTGAGGTGCCGTCGGCCCGAACGACGAGATCCCGGAGGCCCCGTCACCAGACGAACCCAGCGCGAACGGCGAGCTCGCGGGAGCCGCGTCACCAGCTGAGCCCGGTGCAGACGGTGCATCCGCACGACCCACGTCTCCACGGGCGCTCGGCGCGAAGCGGGAGTCCGCGACCAGCGCGTCGTGAGCCGCGGTCGGCGCGAACGGCGAGTTCGCGGGGGCTGCGTCTCGAGCCGAGCCCGGTGCAGACGACAGCTCTTCACCGTCAGCCTCTCCGCGGGCGCTCGGCGCGAAGCGCGAGTCTGCGGGCAGCGCGTCGTGAGCTGCAGTCGGCGCGAACGGCGAAGTCGCGGGTGCCGCGTCACCAGCTGAGCCCGGCGCGAACGGCGAGTTCGCGGGGGCCGCGTCACCAGCTGAGCCCGGTGCAGGCTGTCCGTCTGCATGGCCTAGGTCGCCGCGGGCGCTCGGTGAGGGGCGGGACTCGGCGGGTACGGCGTCGTGGGGTGCCGTCGGGGCGAAGGGGGAGGTTGTGGGGGTTGTGGGCTCGTTGAGGGCGGCGGGGTCTTCTACCCATTCGCCGTTGATCCAGGCCGGGCCGGTCCACTCCGCGTGTGGGGGGCGGGCCGGGGGCTGGGGGGTGGCGGGTGGGTGGTTGGTGGTGTCTTCGGCGAAGGGGTCGTACTGGCTGGTGGATTCCTGATCGGACCAGGAGGGTTGTTCGGCGGTTTCCCAGTCCTGGTCCGCGGTGGGGGTCGCGGGGGCGGGAGCGTCGGCGAAGAGGCTGTTGTAGAAGTCTTCGCCTTCGTACTGGCCGCCGCCTACGCGTGGAGGTTCGGAGGACGGGAGGATCGGGTTGTACGGCGGGTGCGCGGTGGGGAGGCCGGGCGCGGAGATGCCCTCGGGGAGGTACGCGCCGGGCGCGGCGGGGTCCTGGGGGCGGGGTGGGTACGTTCCGTTCCCGGAGTGCGGGCCGGCGTGGGCCTGAGGATCGTGCTGCGCGTGCGGACCGAAGTACCCCGGATCCTGCTGGGCGTGCGGGCCCGCGTCAGCGCGCGAGTCGTGCTGCGCGTGCGGGCTGAAGTACCCAGGGTCCTGGCGTGAGCCAGGTTGCGCTTGAGGTCCAGCGTCGGCCCGCGGGTCGTGCTGCGGATGCGGACTGGAGAACCCCGGGTCCTGGCGTGAGCCAGGTTGCGCGTGGGGTCCAGCGTCGGCGCGCGAGTCGTGCTGGGTGTGCGGGCTGAATAACCCACGTTCCGGCTCGGAGGATGCGGCTGGGTGGGCGTGGGGGGTGTGCGCCTCGGACTCGGGACCGCGGTTGAGGTCCGCGCCGGAGTCGGGTTTGCGGCGGCGGAGCCAGCCTTGTTTCTTGGATGTGATGCCGTAGTCGTCTTCGGGAGGAGACGACGGGGTGGGTCGGGGACCTGGGGGCGGCGGGTCGTCGATGGGTTGGCCGGTGAAGGGGCTGATGCCAGGAGGTACTACGAAGGACTCTTCGTCCTCCGGCGGCCGCGGGTCTCCGATCACGGGATCTTCAACGACCGAGACCTCGGCCGTGTCAGGGTCTTCGGGGAAACTTGCCGGTACTGCAAAGTTTCGGGTGAAGTCCTCGGCCGCGACCGCACCGGCCGCGAGGTCCGGCTGGACCGGGGACCGCGGGTCGATCCCGAAGTGCGCGAAGAACGCCCCGAGGGCCTCGGCCGGCACCCCCGAACCCTTCGCGGCGTGGATCAGTTCGACGCCGTACGGGCGGAGTTCGTCGAGCCCACCGAGATAGTCGGACCACTCGGCGACCCACTCGATCATCTCGTCCGCGGCGGCCTCGTCGGACGTGATCCATTGCCCGATCGCCGCGAACCCGTCCTCGGCCGGCTGCCACGGATCGCCGGGGTACGACGCCCGCGCCCACGTCCCGTTGAACGCGCCGTACACGAACCCCAGCTCCCCCGCCGACTGCCGCTGCCGCACCTCGGGTTGTGCGATCCAGTCGGGTGAGCCGGCCAGCAGGTCCGCGCCGGCGGTCTGGCTGTGCTGGGTGTGGAAGCCCCACAGCACCACACGCCCGTCACCGAGCCGGACCATCCGGAGCACCGAGGCGGTCTCGTCCTGGTGGTGGTACCCGTCGTCGTCGGCGTACCACCGCCGATCGAAGCCCGTGGCATGGGCGACCGCGGCGAGGGCGGTCCAACGAGCCCGCAACTCCTCCGGGTCGTCCAGGTCAACGAGCGGCATCAGGTCTCCAGCGCATTGGAATCCAGGGCCAGAACGCTACCCGAGGCCCCCTTGACTCACCACTTCCGGTCATGGGGCCTCCCGTCCTGGACTGAGGAGCGGAGGGAGCGAAGCGACCAGAGCGACGAGGGAAGGACGGGAGTTACAGCCCCATGACCCGCCGCGACGGAGTCGCGGCATCAGCAGAGTCCACAGGCTGGAGAACAGCCACGCACTCTATGTGGTGGGTCATGCCGAAGAGGTCGAAGGCGCGTAGTGACGCGATCCCGTAGCCGAGCCGCCCGAACGTCTTCAGGTCCCGCGCCAGCGCTGCAGGATCGCAGGCGACGTACGCGATCCGTCGTGGTCCGAGGGCCGCGATCCGCCGTACGACGTCCTTCCCGGCCCCGGTCCGCGGCGGGTCGAGGACGACCAGATCCACGTGCTCCAGTCCCTGACCGACCGCGGCGTTGAGCACCCGGTCGACGTCGCCGTTCTCCAGGGTCACGCCGTCCAGGTCGTGCAGGTTGCGCCGGGCGTTCCGGACCGCGTCCTTGTCGCCCTCGATCGCGAGCACCGGGCACCCGGCCTCGGCCAGGAAGGCGGCGAACAGCCCGACCCCGGAGTACAGGTCCAGCGCCGTCTCCCCCGCGACCGGTTCCAGCCCGCTCAGTACGGCGTCCACCAACATCTCCGGCGCCGCCGGGTGCACCTGCCAGAACCCACCGGCCTCGACCAGGAACCGCCGATCCCGCACGACCTCGACCAGGCGCTCACCAGGGTCCTGGTCGGTCTGTACGGCGGTCTTCCCCTCCGACGACACCACGGCCTGCACCGAGGACACGCCCGGCCAGCGCTCCGACAGCACGTCGGGTGTCCCCGGGTGCGCGATCAGGCAGTGCTCGACCGGCACCAGGTCGTGCGAGCGGTGCGCGTACATCCCGGGGCGGCCGTCCACCACGGCGTACCGCATGCGGGTCCGCCAGCCGAGCCCGTCGTCGCCGGGTGACTCCATCACGACGGTTCGCTCGATGCCACCGATCCGCCGGAGGGTGTCCGACACCACCGTCGCCTTCAGCCGGCGCTGCTCGACGATGTTCGCGTGCTGGAAGTCGCAGCCGCCGCACAGGCCGGGGCCGGCGTACGGGCATGGCGGCTCGGTCCGTTGCGGCGACGGTGTCAGCACCGAGACCGCGTCGGCCCGCAGGTACTTCGCCGTCTGCTCGGTGATCCGCGCGTGCACCAGCTCCCCCGGCAGCGCGTGCCGGACGAACACCACCTGCCCCTCGTGCCGGGCGACGCAGTGTCCCCCGTGCGCGACTGGCCCTACCTCCAGCTCGACTACCGTCCCGATCAGACTGTCGTCGTCGTTCTCGTCCCTCACCGATCTCCTGACGCCTTGCGGGCACCGCGCCGTACCTGGCCGGCCACCCGTTCCACCCGGTCCTGCCGCTCCTCGGCCCCCTGCGACGAGAGCAGCTGGTAAGGAACGGACGTAACCATCACACCAGGTGTGAACAAGAGCCGCCCCTTGAGCCGGAGTGCGCTCTGGTTGTGCAGGATGTGTTCCCACCAGTGCCCGACGACGTACTCCGGGATGTACACCATCACCACGTCCCGCGGCGACTGCCGCCGGATGTCCTGCACATACTGCAGGATCGGCCGGGTGATCTCCCGGTACGGCGAGGCGAGTCGCTTCAGCGGGATCGGGATACCGCGCGCGTCCCAGTCGGCCTGCAGCGCGTCGGACTCGTCCCGGTCGACGTCGACGGTGACCGCCTCGAGCGTGTACGGCCGGGCCGCCTTGGCGAACGCCAGCGCCCGCAGGGTCGGCTTGTGCAGCTTGGAGACCAGCACGATCGAGTGCACCCGGGACGGCAGCATCAGCGGCTCGGCGTCCTCCGCGGACATCTGCCGGCCGACCGTCTCGTAGTGCCGGCGGATGCCCTTCATCAGCACGAACAGCGCGGCCATCGCGATGATCGCGATGTAGGCGCCGTGGGTGAACTTGGTCAGCAGCACGATCACCAGCACCACGCCGGTCATCGTCAGGCCGATCGCGTTGATCACCCGGGAGCGGTACATCTGCCGCCGCTTGGCGGCGTCGGACTCGGTCTTCAGGTGCCGGGTCCAGTGCCGGATCATGCCGAACTGGCTGAGCGTGAAGCTGACGAACACCCCGACGATGTACAGCTGGATCAGCTTGGTGACCTGCGCGTCGAACGCGACGATCAGGGCCGCCGCGCAGAGCGCCAGCAGGATGATCCCGTTGCTGTACGCGAGCCGGTCGCCCCGGGTGTGCAGCTGGCGCGGCAGGTAGCCGTCCCGGGCCAGGATCGAGCCGAGCACCGGGAAACCGTTGAACGCGGTGTTGGCGGCCAGCACCAGGATCAGCATCGTCGCGCCGATCACCAGGTAGAAGGCCGGCGGGAAGTTCGAGAACACCGAGTCACCGATCTGGCCGATCACGGTCTTCTGGGTGTAGCTGTCGCCGACCGGCTGCCCGTTGCGGTACAGCTGCGTCGCGGGGTCCTCGGCGTACCGGAGCTGGATCTTGTTGGCCAGGAACAGGATGCTCATCAGCATCGTGACGGCGATCGAGCCGAGCAGCAGCAGCGTGGTGGCCGCGTTCCGGCTCTTCGGCTTCCGGAACGCCGGTACGCCGTTGCTGATCGCCTCGACACCGGTCAGCGCCGCACAGCCGGACGAGAACGCGCGGGCGAGCAGGAACACCGCCGCGAGCCCGGTGAACACCTCGTGCCCGGACTCGGCGCGGACCTCGAAGCCGGCGCTCTCGGCCAGCGGCAGGTTCCCGGCGCTCAGCCGGATCAGTCCCCAGATCGCCATCCCGATGATCGAGAACATGAAGATGTACGTCGGGACCGCGAACACGGCTCCCGACTCGCGGACCCCGCGGAGGTTCATCGCGGTCAGCAACAGCACCAGGCCGACCGCGAGCGGTACTTCGTGCCCCTCCAGGAACGGCAGCGCCGACTTGGCGTTCTGGACGCCGGAGGAGATCGACACTGCGACGGTCAGTACGTAGTCGACCATCAGCGCGCTCGCGACGGTCAGGCCGGCGGTAGGCCCGATGTTCACCGTCGCGACCTCGTAGTCACCCCCACCCGACGGGTAGGCGTGCACGTTCTGCCGGTACGACGCGACCACGACCAGCATCACGAACGCGACCAGCAGGCCGATCTTCCAGGAGTAGCTGTACGCCGCCAGTCCGGCGATCGACAGCGTCAGGAAGACCTCGTCAGGTGCGTACGCGACCGACGACAGCGCGTCGCTCGCGAACACCGGGAGGGCGATGCGCTTCGGCAGCAGGGTCTCACCCAGCTGGGTGCTGCGCAGTTTGCGCCCGAGCAGCAGCCGTTTACCGATATCGCCTAGAGCGGGAGTCACACCGGTGATGTTAGAGGGCCCCCCGTTCCGGTGTAGCGTCTATCCCTGCCGAACCGAGCCAGCAGCCCCGCAACGGGGCGAGGAGTGATCACGAAGTGCACGTCGTCATCATGGGCTGCGGCCGCGTCGGGTCGATGCTCGCGCGCGGTCTGGAACGCCGCGGTCACACGGTCGCGATCATCGATCAGACGGCCGACGCGTTCCGCCGGCTGAGCCCCAACTTCACCGGCCGCACCATCGTCGGGATGGGCTTCGACCGGGAGGTGCTGATCGAGGCCGGCATCGAGGACGCCGAGGCCTTCGCCGCCGTCTCGAACGGTGACAACTCGAACATCCTGGCGGCGCGGGTGGCCCGGGAGACGTTCGGGGTCAGCAACGTGGTCGCCAGGATCTACGACCCGGGCCGCGCCGAGGTGTACCAGCGGCTCGGCATCCCCACCGTCGGCACGGTCCGCTGGACCGTCGACCAGATGATGCGCCGGCTGCTCCCCGAGGGCTCCGAGCCGGAGTGGCGGGACCCGTCGGCCACCGTCCGGCTCGCCGAGGTGCATGTGCACGCGGAGTGGATCGGCCGGCTCGCGTTCGACATCGAGAAGGCCACCGGGGCCCGGGTCGCGTTCCTGACCCGGCTCGGCGAGGGCCTCCTGCCCCGCGCCGACACGGTCATCCAGGAGGGTGACCTGGTGCATGTGGTGATGCTGGAGCGGGACGCCGCCGCGATCGAGTCCCAGCTCGGCACCAAACCTGAAGAGGCCTGAGGAGCTGAGATGCGGGTAGCCATCGCCGGAGCCGGCAACGTCGGTCGTTCGATCGCCGGTGAACTGCTGGAGAACGGCCACGAGGTACTGCTGATCGACAAGGACCCGCGGGCGATCAAGGCCGAGTCGGTGCCGCGCGCCGAGTGGCTGCTGGCCGACGCCTGCGAGCTCTCGTCGCTCGAGGAGGCGGCGCTGCAGCGCTGCCAGGTCGCGATCGCCAGCACCGGTGACGACAAGGTCAATCTGGTCGTCTCCCTGCTCGCCAAGACCGAGTTCGGGGTCCCGCGAACCGTTGCCCGGGTCAACCACCCGCGCAACGAGTGGATGTTCAACGAGGCCTGGGGCGTGGACGTGTCGGTCTCGACGCCGCGGATCATGTCCGCGCTGGTCGAGGAGGCCGTCTCGGTCGGCGACCTGGTCCGGCTGTTCACCTTCCGCCAGGGCGACGCGAACCTGGTCGAGCTGACCCTGCCCGAGGACTCCCCGATGATCGGCCAGCGGGTCGGCGACGTCGACTGGCCGCTGGACACCGCGCTGGTGGTGATCCTCCGCGAGGGCCGGGTACTGCGCCCGGACCCGGAGGGCACGCTGGAGCTCAACGACGAACTGCTGTTCGTCGCGGCGGACGAGACCGAGGAACAGCTCGAGGACATGCTGTCCCCGCACCACCGCAAGGCGGAGTGAATGAGAGCGCCCCGGCCGATCGATCGGCCGGGGCGCTCTCATCGAACTACTTGGTCTCGGACTGTTCTTTCTCGGGCTGGACCTCGGGTTTCGTCCCTCGCAGCAGGTGGGTGAAGTTCTCCTTGACCTCGTCCCACTTGTCCTCCGGCATCGAGCCGCGCAGGACGGCGTACGCCGCCCACAGGGTCACCGCGTAGAACGGGAGACCGAGCGCGATCTTCGCGATGCCGAGGGCGTCCACGTTGTGCACCAGGTACAGCGGGACCATGATCGCCAGCCGGGTCCCGACCTGGGCGGCGAACACGATCGTCACCCGGTTCAGCGCCCGGAACAGCACCGGGTCGTCGCGCCAGGCCATCCAGGTCTGGGTGATCGCGCCGTACAGCACGCCGAACAACGGGTACCTGGTCAGGATCGTGACCAGGTAGATCACGCCGAAGACCGCGTTCAGCAGGATGCCGGGCAGGAACGCGTCCTCTGCCTGACCGGTGTGGTGTGCCGTCCAGGCGGAGATCAGGACGCCGACGAAACCGGCGATCACGCTGGCGATCGGCTTGCGCCGTACCAGCCGGAACAAGGCCACCACGCCGGCCGCCGAGATCGCGACGATCAGCGCGAGTTTCAGGTTGTGGTCACTGAACCCGTAGACCAGGGTGAACGCGATCCAGGGCAGGCCGACGTCGACCAGCATCCCGACCCAGCCACCGATCTGCTGCGAGCCGGACTTCTTCGCCGCCTCAGCCATGAGCTTCCTGGGGACGGAGCTCGTAGCGCGGATTGAACATCACCCGGTCGCCGTCGACGACCCCGATCCGGCCGGAGGCGATCAGCTCCGAGCCGGCGTGGATCCCGCCGATCTTGCGGCGGCCGAGCCAGATCAGCTTGACCGTGCCGGTTCCGTCGTACAACTCGCCCTCCAAAGCCGGTACGCCGCCGCGCGGACTGAACGTGATGGTGCGCAGCGTGCCGTACAGCGTGACCAGCTCCCGGTCGTGGCAGCCGGTGATGGACCGCGCGCCGCAGTCGTGCGCGAAGTCCTGAAGGACCTCGGCGTCCTGCTGATCGCGGTCTCCGGCCAGCCCTCGGAAGGCACGCTTCCACAGCCCCGCGGGTTTGTTGCTACCCATGATGTCGAGTGTAATCCGCTCAGGCCTCTTCGGGGACGTTCGGCTGGGCGCCGGGGGGCATCTGCAGCGGCAGCGACTCGCGCGCGATCATCGGCTCGTCGCCGCGGACCACCACGACGTTGCGCAGCGTCTCCTCCATCGGCGCCGCGGCGTCCGGCTCGACCGCGGCGCGGCCCAGCACGGTGCCGCGGAGCAGCCAGCGCGGGCCGTCCACACCGATCACCCGGGAGGTCTGGCTGAAGATCTGTCCCTGCGGGTCCTCGACCGGGACGACCAGCACCAGTTCGGTGCCGAACGTGCCCTCGGTCTCGGTCGCCGTACCGCCCATCCGGCTGGCCTCGGCGGCGATCTCCTGGCGGACCTCGTCCCAGATGCCGCTGGTCTTCGGCGCCGCGAACGCGCGCAGCTCCAGGGCCGAGTCCTCCAGCATCAGCAGCACCGCCTGGACGACACCGCTCTGCTCGTCGACCTGCAGGCCGAGCTCCATGCCGGGCATCCCGGTGATCACCAGGGCGCCCAGGTCGATCCGCTCCTCCGCCTCGAGCACGTCGGCGCCGACCTCGGAGGAGTCGAACGGCCCCTCGG
The DNA here is from genome assembly GCF_042873375.1 of Kribbella sp. NPDC004875. Taxonomy (NCBI): domain Bacteria; kingdom Bacillati; phylum Actinomycetota; class Actinomycetes; order Propionibacteriales; family Kribbellaceae; genus Kribbella; species Kribbella sp. NPDC004875. The sequence continues at coordinate 756,445 of NZ_JBIALI010000002.1, read as the reverse complement.
CGCGGACGTCCACCGGCGCCTCGTCGGCGGCGGTCCCCGCGTCCGTCTCGGGATCTTCGTTCTTGCCCTTACGGCGGAAGATCACAGCTGTTGCCTACTTCCTTGATGTTTGTCCGGCCGCTGGTACAGCGCCGTAGTCTCCCGCATCCGCCAGGTCAGCGGGTGCACCTGATCAGCGTGTCACATCTCCGAAGCCACCGGTCGACCCGTGTCCCCCGTCGCCCCGCGCCGATCCGGGCAACGTGGTCACCTCGACGAACCGGGCCTTCTCGACCTGCTGGACGACGAGCTGGGCGATCCGGTCGCCGCGCCGCACCGTCACCTCGGCGTGCGGGTCGAGGTTGATCAGGTTGATCTTGATCTCGCCGCGGTAGCCGGCGTCGACGGTGCCGGGCGCGTTCACGATCGAGACGCCATGCTTGTGGGCCAGGCCGGAGCGCGGGTGCACGAACGCGGCGTACCCGTCCTGAAGGGCGATCGCGATGCCGGTGCCGACCAGGCCGCGCTCCCCCGGCTTCAGGGTCAGGTCGGCGGCCGCCACCAGGTCCGCGCCGGCGTCGCCGGGATGCGCGTACGACGGGATCGGCAGGTCGGGGTCGAGTCGCTGGATCAGTACCTCGGTCACGAGAGGTGACCCTATCGAGCGCGCCGGAGCAGGTTCGTGCCAGGCTGGCCCCGTGGGTACGTATCGGGAGAGTCTGCGGGTGCCGGTGTCCTGGTGGATCATCGCCGCCGCCGCGGTCGTCACGCTGTTCGTCATCGTCGCGGTGCCGGTGTCGGTACCGGCCGGAGCGATCGTCGCCGGACTGGCCGCCGTACTGCTGCTGCTCCTCTTCGTCCGGTACGGCGGTGCGCGGGTCGAGGTCGACGACCGGCACCTGCGCGCCGGACGCGCCGAGATCGACCGCTCGTACCTCGGGACCGTCGAGGCGCTGACGGGTGAACAGGCCCGGCTGGCGTTCGGGCGCGACTGCGACCCGAAGGCCTACCTGGTACTGCGCAGTTACCTGCGTGGCGCGGTCCGGGTCCAGATCACCGATCCGGGCGACCCGACGCCGTACTGGGTGATCGCCACGCGCCACCCCGACCGGTTGGCTGCCGCGCTCAGCGGGCACAGCGTGGGAAGATCCTGACTGTCAGGAGTCGTGTTAGGAGGGTGCAGTGGTCGGAGCGAAGATCGGCTGGAAGCTGGTACAGGCCGCGTTCACGATCGTGGTCGGCCTGGCCGCGAGCAAGGCGGTCAGCACGGCCTGGAAGCTCGGATCCGGTGGGAAGCCGCCGAAGCACGGCGAAGGCGGGTACGCCGAGGTGATCACCTGGGCGGCGACCAGCGCCGCCGCGGCGGCCGCCGCGAAGCTGTTCGCCGAGCGCCGGGCCGCGGCCTATTGGCTGAAGTCCACCGGGTACGCCCCGCCCGGCTACGAGCAGGCCGCCGCTGACGGAACGTTGCTGAAGAGCATCAGCAAGAAGTCGGACGACGAATAGTCAGCGAGTAGTACGTCGATTCAAGCGAGTGGTCGGTTCAAACGCCTGACCGGCCGCGGACGCACAACAGCGGGACCAGCCCACCAGGAGTGGGCCGGTCCCGCTGTTGCGTTCGTGACGAAGCAGGGCCGCTCGGTCAGGCTGCGCAGTCGCGGCAGATCAGCTGCCCGTTCTTCGTTTCGGCGAGCTGGCTGCGGTGATGAACCAGGAAGCAGCTCGAACAGGTGAACTCGTCGGCCTGACGCGGGAGGACCCGGACTGCCAGCTCCTCGTGGCTCAGGTCCGCGCCGGGCAGCTCGAAGCTCTCCGCGGCCTCGGCCTCGTCCTCGTCGACCTTGCCGGAGTTCTTGTCGTGACGGCGAGTCTTCAGCTCCTCGATCGACTCTTCGGAAGCGTCCTCGTCCGTCTTGCGCGGGGCGTCGTAATCAGTCGCCATGGTGTTTCCCTGCCCTCTTCGTACCCGTGGTGTTGCCTGCTGAGCCCTTGAACGGGTGGAGCGGCCGAGAAATTCCGCGTCGGCGCACCGCGCTGAATCTTCGTCCCCCGAAACCCTTGACAGCCAGGCCGGGACCGGCAAACACCGTTCCCGAGGACGGGATTGTGCCCTATAACGCTCCGCAATGCACGACTGGGTCCATGCTGTGGCCCGCGTGTCGCGACAAATGTCAGGACCGAACACCAGAATGCTCGTTAGTGCGCGATACTGCGCATGAACGAGCACTCTTCAACGATCAAGCGCGCAACGGGTTCGCGGCGGCCAGCAGATCGTGGAACGGCCCGAACAGCGCCGGACTGGCCGCGATCGACATCTCCGGCGACACCGGCGCACCGTGCAGCCCGCCGACCGCGGCGCCGGCCTCGGCCGCGATCAGCGCGCCCGCGCCGTAGTCCCACGGGTTCAGACCGCGCTCGAAGACCACGTCCAGCCGCCCGCAGGCGACGTAGCAGAGGTCGATCGCGCCGACGCCGATCCGGCGGATGTCGCGGACCTGGGTGATCAGGTGCTGGATCACCTCCGCCTGCACCTGGCGCCGCGCCGGGTCGTACCCGAACCCGGTCCCGACCAGGGCCTTGGCCAGCTCGGTCTCCCCCGACACCTCGATCGGCTCGCCGTTCGCGAACGCGCCGCCACCCTTGGTCGCGGTGAAGACCTCACCCTTCGGCGCGTCAACCACCACGCCGGCGACGGTCTCCCCGGCGTACTCCACCGCGATCGAGACGGCGTACGTCGGGAGGTCGTAGAGATAGTTGACGGTGCCGTCGATCGGGTCGACGACCCAGCGCACGCCGCTGGGGCCGACCACGTCGTCGCCCTCCTCGCCGAGGAACGAGTCGTCCGGGCGGGCCTGCAGGACCCGGGCCCGGATCAGCTCCTCGGACTCCCGGTCGACGGCGGTGACGACGTCGGTGACGGTGCTCTTGGTGTCGGCGACGGTGATCCGGCCGCGGCGGCGTTCGACGATCAGGCTCGCTGCCTCCTCCGCCACCTCCACGGCCAGCTTCAGCAGGTCCTGGGGGCTCTCGGTGCTCTCAGGGCTCATACGGCTTCCTTCGGGGTCGGTCGGCGCAGGGCAGGGCAGCAGTCGGGGCGGCAGTCGTCCCAGGCGGGGCCGAGCTTGCCGACGCAGGGCCGGACGGGCTGCTCGCCGCGCTCGGCGGCGGCCCGCTCGACGACCAGGTCGCGGAGCATCGTGACGAACTTCTCGTCGGTTCCCGGGGTCGCGGCGCGCGCCATCGGCAGCCCGAGCTTCGCGGCGGTCTTCGCGGCCTCGGTGTCGAGGTCGTAGATGACCTCCATGTGGTCGCTGACGAACCCGATCGGTACGACGGCAACACCGGGCACGCCCGCGGCGGCGAGTTCCTCCAGGTGGTCGTTCACGTCCGGCTCGAGCCACGGCACCCGCGGCGGACCGGACCGCGAGCAGTAGACCAGGTCGTTCCGCAGGGTTCGCCCGGTCCGGCGCTCGAGCTCGGCGGTGATCTCGGCGGCGACGTCCAGGTGCCAGTCGACGTACCCGTTGCCGTCCGGGCCGCTGGTCGCGTTCATCGCGGTCGGGATGGAGTGCGTCACATACGCGATCGCGGAGCCCTCGGGCAGCTTGCTCAGCGCCTCGGCGGTCGACTCCACGAACGACCCGACGAAACCGGGATGGTTCGCGTAGTGCCGGAGCTTGTCGATCCGCGGCGCGTCCGGGACCTCACGGGCGGCGTCCTCGAGGTTCTCCCGGTACTGCCGGCAGCCGGAGTACGACGGGTAGGCGGACGTGACGATGACCACGGCCCGGCGTACCCCGTCGGCGGTCATCTCGCGCAGCGTGTCGGTCAGGTACGGCGCCCAGTTGCGGTTGCCCCAGTAAATCGGCAGGTCCAGCCCGATCTCGTCGAACGACGCCCGCAACGCCGCGAGCAGCGCCCGGTTCTGGTCGTTGATCGGGCTCTTGCCGCCGAACGAGTAGTAATGCTCCCCGACCTCTTTCAGCCGCTCGTCCGGGATGCCCCGGCCGCGGGTCACGTTCTGCAGGAACGGCAGGACGTCGTCGGGCTTCTCGGGGCCACCGAAGGAGAGCAGGAGGACAGCGTCGTACGGGGGTGCGGCGGGTGACATATTCCAAGCTTCTCAGACGGCCATCCCTTAAGGTGTTCCCGGTCTCTCATGCTCAAGCCTTACGTTCACCTCATGCGCCGGCCCGGCGCCGGCGCGTTCTTCTCCGCCGGCATCCTCGGGCGGATGCCGATCTCGATGATCGGGCTCGGGATCGTCATCCTGATCGCCCAGGAGAGCGGCTCGTACGGTCTGGCCGGCGCGATCTCCGGCGTGGCCGTGATCGCCGGAGCCCTGACCGGTCCGATCCAAGGCCGCCTCGTCGACCGCTTCGGCCAGCGCGGCCTGCTGCTGATCGGTTCGGTGGCCTGCACCGTCGCATTGGCCGGGCTGCTGCTCGCGGTGCGTGCCGGTGCGGCTACCTGGGTCCTCTACGCGCTGTCGTTCCTTGCCGGCGGCACCCGTCCCCAGGTCGGCTCGTTCGTCCGGGCCCGCTGGACGCATCTGCTCGGCCGCGGGCGCGCCCTGCAGACGGCCTTCGCGCTCGAGGCTGTCGGCGACGAGGTGGTCTTCATCGTCGGCCCGGTCCTGGTCACCACCCTCGCGACCCAGATGAGTCCGTACGCCGCCCTGTCCGCGGCCGGCGTACTCGGGCTCGCCGGCGGGCTCTGGCTGGCGCTGCTGCGCGGCTCCGACCCGCCGGGACGCGGCAAGTCGAACGGCGCCGAGCAGGCGCCGCTCCCCTGGCTGTCGATCATGCTGCTCAGCCTGATCGGTCTCGGTCTCGGCGCGACCCTCGGTGGCGCAGAGGTCATCACCGTGGCGTTCACCACCGAGAAGGGCCAGGCCGGGCTGTCCGGCGTCGTACTCGCGGTCTGGGCGTTCGGCAGCCTGCTCGCGGGCCTCTGGTACGGCTCGGTGCACTGGCGGGCGCCGGTCGAACGGCGACTGCTGTTCGGGACGATCGCGCTCGCCATCACCCTCGCACCACTCCCCTGGGTCACCAGCGTGCCGATGCTCGGTGTGGTGCTGTTCTGCTGCGGTATGACGATCGCTCCGACGATGGTCGCGGTGACGGCGTGTGTCGAGGAGTGGGTGCCGCCCGAGCGCCTGACCGAGGCGATCACCTGGACGGTGACGGGCATCCTCCTCGGCGTCGCCCCCGGTAACGCGGCGGCCGGTCATGCCGTCGACGTCTGGGGCCCGTCGAACGCCTATTGGGTCCCGTTCAGCGTCGGCATCGCGTGCGCGATCGTCGCCGCGATCTCCATCACCTTCGCTCGGCCCAAGGAAAGGTTCGCCCACAACTGATATGGCGTGAGTTTTTCAAGTGGCAGGTCGTGGCACCGTTTTGGTGGTTCACCTCAGAAATGGTCCGTTCCCCAGCGGCATGCCAACTGCTCAGGGACAACATCAGGGGTGAACCGATAGCGAGCCACAGCACTCAGGGGGATCCTTAGGCTTGTATCTCCTGTTGCGGGAGGTGTGAGGGTGGCTGGCATGGACCACTCGATCGGTGCGGTGGCGCGGTTGGCCGGGGTGTCGGTGAAGACCGTGCGGTACTACTCCGACCTCGGGCTGCTGACGTCGCGTCGTACCAATGCCGGCCACCGGCGGTACGACGGGAGCGCGGTGGCGCGGCTGGAGCTGATCCGCACGCTGCGCGCACTGGGCCTGGACCTGGAGACCGTGCGGACCGTACTGGAGCAGGAGCGGACGCTGGCCGACGTACTCGCGGCCCACGCGGAGGCACTCGCCGTACAGATCCGGACGCTGCAGGCACAGCATGCCGTCGTCGCGGTGGTCGCTCACCATCACTCGACCCCCGAGGAGCTCACTCGCATGCACGACCTGACCGCACAGTCCGAGCAGGACCGCCGCGCGCTGATCGCCGGCTTCCTCGACAGCGTGATCGGCGACGATCCTCGCCTCGCCGCGATGCGTCAGAACCTCACGCCGGTCCTCCCCGACAACGCCGAGCCCCGCCAGGTGCAGGCCTGGCTGGAGCTCGCCACGCTCGCCTCCGACGAGGACTTCCGGGCAGCGGTACGCCGGATGGCAGTGGGCTACCGCGCACTCGCGGGAGACGATCTGCTGTGGTCCGACCCGGAACTGCGCGGGCGGCTGATCGAGTTACGGCGTACCACCGGCGGACCGCGATGGCACCGGTACGTCGAGTTGGTTGCCCTGGTCAACGGATGGGCGGCGCCGTCACGCGTCGCGGGATAAACCACGAGCGCGGCCGGGTCCGTGCTCCTATCGTGTATGGGATGAGCCGCGCCCCCGACGTCGACTACTCCGCCACCTCAGCCCGCCCGGACTGGACCTCGCTGCCCCGGGCGCTCCAGGAGTCGATCGCCGCCGCGCTCGGCGCGAAGGTCAGCGCGGTCGCGCGTCCGGTCAGCTCGGGTTTCACCGGCGGCTTCGCGGCCCGCGCCGAGCTGGCCGACGGCCGCCGCGTCTTCATCAAAGCCGCGCCGGCCGGGCAGCACGCGTACGACGCCTACCGGCGCGAGGCCGAGGTGGTCCCTGAGCTCCCGGCTTCGGTGCACGCTCCGTCCATCGTCGCCACCGTGCAGGAGCACGACTGGTTCGCGGTCGCGTCCGAATGGGTCGACGGCCGGATGCCCGGCGATCCCTGGACCGCGGCGGACTTCGCGCGCGTGACGGCCGCCTGTGAAGCGATGGCCGACGCCTTGCGGCCGAGTCCGCTGGCAGGGCTCGACAGTTTCACGGAGCTGGTCGTGGAGGACATCACGGTTCCGACGGAGATCCTCGCGGGCGACATGCCGCTGCCGGCCGGTCTCCAGGACTGGGTACCGGGAGTGCTCCCGGAGCTGGCCGACCTGACCGCCGCTGTTCCCGACGTACTCGTCGGCGATACCGCGACGCACTCCGACCTGCGCCCGGACAACCTCCTGATCGACGACGCCGGCACCTGCTGGACGGTCGACTGGAACTGGCTGACGCTCGGCCCGCGCTGGGTGGACTGGGTCGGCCTGCTGCCGCTCGCCCAACACCACGGCATCGACACCTTGACCGCGCTCACGCGCAGCCCGCTGACGGCCGACGTACCCGGTGATCAGCTCGACTGCCTGATCGCGGCGATCGCCGCGTGCATGATGCGGAGGGCCGATACGCCCCCGCCACCGGGATGTACGCCGGCGTTGCGCGAGCACCAGCGGCTGTCCGCGTGGACCGCGCTCGACTGGCTCGCCGTGCGCCGGGGCTGGTGAGGCGGCCTACTGTGGGGGCATGAGCAAAGGGCCTACCACCAGGTTCAAGGTCGAGGTGCTCGACGGTGACCGGACGTCGCGCCGGGAGGACCTGGTCACCACCGAGGAGCCGCTGGAGCTGCGCTTGGAGTGGCCGGGCCGGCCGCCCGAGCCGCTCGTCGTCACGATGCGTACCCCGGGCGCGGACTTCGAGCTCGCCGCCGGCTTCTGCCTCGGCGAAGGCTTCGCCGTCCGCCCCGGTGCGATCCATACCGTTGCCTACTGCACCGATGTGGCGCTGACCCGCGAGCAACAGTTCAACACCGTCACGGTCGCCCTCGACGGTCCGCCGGACCGCGAGCCACCCCAGCGGTACGGCGTGACGTCGGCCGCCTGTGGTGTCTGCGGCCAGCAGAGTCTCGACGAGCTCGCCGAGCGTGAGTACGACCCCGTCGATCCGGTCGAGGTCCCGCTCGGCGTCGTACGCCGGCTGCCCGATCTGCTCCGCGAGGCGCAGCCGATGTTCAGCCGGACCGGCGGACTGCACGCGGCGGGCCTGTTCGCCACCGACGGACGGAAGGTCGTCGTGAAGGAGGACGTCGGCCGGCACAACGCGGTCGACAAGGTCGTGGGCTGGACCGTCCTGAACCAACACAGCCGCAGCGGGCTGGTGCTCGCCGTCAGCGGCCGGGTCGGCTACGAGATCGTGCAGAAGGCGGTCGCCGCGGGAGTCGGGATGATCGTGGCGGTGGGTGCGCCCTCGAGTCTCGCCGTCGAACTGGCCCGCCGGTTCGACGTCACGATCGCCGGGTTCACCCGGGGTGAGCGCTGCGTCGCCTACAGCGCACCGGAGCGGATCATCCGCCAGGTCTGATGTGCCCGTCCCCACCGCCGCCGGATCGTGGAGGCGGAGGGGGAATCATGAAACGTCGCTACGCCGCCATCGCCCTACCGATCCTGGTCTGCGGCGCGACAGTCGCCGGCGCGGCCCCGGCCTCGGCCCGCGCCATCGATCCCGACGACCCGCACCATCCGCAGCGGACGATCGTCCAGCACCCGGAGACGACCGTGGTCATCCAGGTCCCGGTGGACGACACCGCCAACGAGATCGCGCAGACCATCGCCGGCGCCGTCGTCGGCGCGGGGCTCGCGAGCGGCGCGCTGTGGTACTACTACCGCCGCCACCCGTACGCCCGCTGATCGGCTCAGTCGTCGAGCTTGATGAAGGTGGCTTTCGGGACGTACTCGTAGCGGTCCGGCATGCAGGTCAGGATGATGATCTGACCGTGGTCCCCGGCGCGGCCGAGGAGCGCGCCCATGTCCCGCAGCCGGGCCTTGTCGGACCAGCCGAGCGCATCGTCGAAGATCACCGGCACGCTGGAGTCACCGGTGCTCACCAGGTGACTGATCGCCAGCCGCGTGATGATCGCGAGCTGCTCCTGCGCACCGGTGGACAGCGCATCGACCCGCAACCGCGTGCCCTCCAGCTCGCGCTCCGCGACCGCGAGATCGTCGTCCAGCCAGACCCGGAACGACGGTCCGTACACGCTCCGCCCGAGCGCCTCGATCCGGCTCTGCAAGGGCTCGGAGTACTTCGTCTGCGCCTCGGCCCGATGCCGGCTCAACGTCTCGTGCACCCGCCGGGCCGCCTCCGCGCGACGCTCCAGGCTGTCGTGCTCCGCCCGTACGGCGGCCAACTCCAACTCGGCCAGATCGCGCCGGGTCGCGAGCCCGTCCCGCCCGGACTGCTCCAGGCGGCCCTCCGTCGTACGCAAGGCGTCGCGCAGCGTGTCCCGCTCCCCCTGCAACCGGGCCGCGACCGCCAGCGCGTCCGCCAGCTCGCCCGCGACCTGATCCGCCCCGGCCGCATCCGCCTGCTGCTGTACGGCGGTCAGCTCCTCGAGCACCGCTTCGACATCGGCCGTCGCCTCGGTCTCCGCCGCGGCCACCGCCTCGTCGTCGAGCACCGCGCGGGCCGCGTCCAGCTCCTCGACCGCGGCCGCCAACCGCTCCCCCGCCAGCTCCGAGCGAGCGCGCGCGTTCTGCGCCTCGGACCGATCCTCGTCGGCCGCCTTGCGGGCCTGCGCGGCCGCGAACTCGGCGTCCGCCAGCAGGCGCTCCGCCTCGGCCAGCCCGTTCCGGGCCGCTTCGAGCGCGCGTTGCGCTCCCGCGAGATCGTCCGGCCGCGGCGCCGGCTCCTCGACATCGTCGAACAACGTGTCGTGCGCCGACGCGAACTCGGTGAACTCCGCGAACAGCGACATCTGCCCTGGCACGCCTTCGACTGCCGGCTGTTTCGGGCCGCTCTCCTCGGCGTCGTCCGCCGGACCGGGCCCGAGCCGCGCCGTCAGCACCGCGATCCGCTCGCCCGGATCGCCGCCGGCCGTCAGGGATTTCTCGGTCCGCCGGGCCTCGTTCAGCTCGGCGCTCGCGGTGTCCGCCTTGCGCAGCAACTCGCGCGCGGCCGCGACATCCTTCACGCCGGCCTTCTTCAGCAGGTCCTTCTCCCGCCGTACGGCGTCGTCGACGCGGGACCGCAGCGTCGCCGCCTCGCCACCCGCGCGGACCGTGACCTCGACCTGCCCCGGCACACCGACGACCAGCTCACCGGAGACCAGCACCTCGGTGGTCTCGTCGAATCCGAGCTCCGACGGCACGGCACCCCGCGACCCGTCGAGCCCGGTCCCCGACAACTCCACCGGCTCCGCGCCAAGCCGCCGTACCGTCACCTCGGGGACGCCGGCGGCGAGCGCCGCGCGGGCCTCGACGACCGCGGCGCGAGCGTCCTCCAGCGCCGCCACGATCGCGTCGTCGACCTTGATCCGGTCCAGGATCGTGCCGGCCGCGGCGATCCGGGCACGGACGTCGACGAGCTCGCTCTGCTGACCGAGCAGCCGGTCGAGCTCGGCGCGATCCATCAGGTCCGAGACCCGCCGCTCCGCCTCCTGGACGTCGGTCCGCCGGAGGTCCTTGAGCTCGACCACCTCGGCCAGCGTCGCCTCGGCGGCGTGCACGGTGTCCGCGGCCGTCTTCGCGACCAGCTCGGCGTCGGCCCGCCGGGTCGCGAGCTCGGCCTCGGCCTTCACGAACCGCTCGACCTCGTCGAGCAGCCGCTCACGTTCGAGCCTGGTCCGGGTGTGGTTCTCCAGCCGGGCCCGCGCGGTCTCCGCCCGCGAGCGGATCGAGTCGCGGCGGAGCAGGATCTCGTCGGTCGCCTGCTTGCGCTCGCGCAGTTCCTCCAGGCCGGCCAGGTGGTCGCCGAGCCGGCTCGACACGTCGTCGAGATCGAGGTTCAGCCGCTCGGCCCGGCGGATGTCGGACTGGACCTCCTCCATCGCCTGCAGGGCCTGCGCGGCGGTGAGCTCGGCCGCGGCGACCGCCTTCGCGGACCTGGCGAAGTCGCCGGTCGGCTTGCCACGCGGCGTCCAGTACCGCAGGTACTCGTGTTCGACCGCCGACACCAGCGGCATCGACGCGCCGTCCACCGGAGTGCCGGACTCCGCGGTGACCGCGGTGATCAACGGCTCGGCATCGGCCGGCGTTGGGAGCACCAACGACTGGCCCTGGCTGACCATCAACGTCTGCCAGAGCACCGGGTCGACGTGCGAGTGGAACAGCCGCTCGGCCTCGTTGTGGGCCTCGCGCCCGGTCCAGGACTGCCGGCGGCCGTCCGGCTCGACGACGGTCAGCTCGGTGGAGCGGTTCTTCAGCCAGCGCTTCGCGTACGTCAGCTCGCGACCACCGAGGCTCAGCTCGACGGTGACCTGCGGACCGACGTCCTGGCCGACCGGCTGGATGTCGCGGATCCGGGTCGACTTCGAGTCGTCGGGCAGCTCGAAGACCAGCCCGAACGCCTCGACCAGGCTCGACTTCCCGACCTCGTTGTCGCCGACCACGACCGTGGTGCCGAGCGTGCGGAACCGGACAATACGGTCCTTGACGCCACGGAAGTCCCGTAGCGCCAAGCTGTGTAATCTCATCCCGCGTCCCGTGCCAATCGGTGCATCAGCGAGAGCGCGGCACCGGCGCCCTCGTCGCCGCCGGCCAACGCCTGCCGCAGCTCCTCCATCGCGGCCCGGGCGGGACCGCTCAGCTGCAGCGACTCCAGGTCGGCCGCGTCCGGCGCGGGCCGCACGGTCCAGAACTTGACCCAGCGCTCGACGCTGGCGAACACCTCGCCCTGCGCGTCGATCATCGCGTCCAGCCGGCTGAGCGACGGCAGCGGCAGCGACCCGTCGCCGGCCAGCCGCACGTACGTCCGCTCCTTGTCCGGCAGCTCGGCGAACCAGTCCTCGAGCGCCTGGATCGCCTCCTCGTCGAACAACTCGACGCGGTGGTCGACCATGTGCCACGCACCGACCCGGACCGGCTCGACGTCGATGTCGCTGTGGCCGACCGTCACCTTGAGGACGTTGCCCGGAGCGTCCTCCTCCGGCGACGTGACCTCCTGCGTCCCCGAGAACCAGATCCGGTCGGTCACCCGAGTGGTCGAGTGCCGGTCGCCGAGTCCGACGTACTGCAGGCGGCCGTCGGCGACCGCGGCCTCCAGCGCCACCTGGTCGATGGTCGGTACGTCGGACATGCCGCCAGACAGACTCGTCAGCTGCCCATGGGCGAGCAGGATCCTGATCGTGCCGGGGTCGGCCGAGAGCTCGGCGTACCCCGGAGCGGCAGGATCCGAGAGCGGGCGCCGCGACCGCCACGGGGCGCCGACGATCTCGACCCCCGGCAGGATCTGGAACGGCGTCGTTTCGGTCAGGACCGTGACGTGCTCCGGTGCGTGCGCCTGCCACTGGCTCGACGTCCACAACGAGCCGGGCTCGAGCGCGTCGTGGTTGCCGGGCAGCAGCACGACCGGGACCGGGATTCGCTTCAGCGCCTCGCAGGCCCGCAGGATCGTCTGCCGCTCGACCTGGTTGTGCTCGAACACGTCCCCGGTGACGACCACGAACGCCGCCCCGGTGCGCTCCGCGACCTCGCCGATCCGCGCGACAGCATCCAGCCGCGCCTGACCCCACCGGGCCTGGCCGTCCGGCCCCAGGAACCGGCGCATCATCCCCAGCTGCCAGTCCGAGCTGTGCAGAAACGTGATCGAGTCGTCCATTGCGGGAAGAACGCTAACCCGAGCCACCGACAGTCGCACACTCAACACACAGAATCGCCACACACCGCCCACACTCCGGACACGCCTTCGCCCGCGCCGACCCGCCCTCACCCGCCCTCTTTGTGCACCAGGTCCGCGGGACGCGGCCCTCGGCATACGGACCTCGTGCACGAAGATGAGAAGGTTCGGGGGTGGCGGCGAGGTTGGAGACGGAGCGGTTGCGGTTGCGGCGGTTCGGGACCGGCGACGTCGAGTTGCTGGTCCTGCTCGACTCGGATCCAGCGGTGATGCGGTTCCTGACCGGTCAGCCGACCCCGCGCGCCGAGATCGAGCGCGTGATCCTGCCGGGGATCCTGCAGGTCTACGCCGAACATCCGGGGCTGGGGACGTTCGCGGCCGAGGAGAAGGTCGGCGGGGCGTTCGTGGGGTGGTTCGGGATGCAGCCGACCGACGACCCGGCGACCGTCGGCGTCGGGTACCGGCTGGTGCGGGCCGCCTGGGGCAAGGGGTACGCCACCGAGGGGACGAAGGCGTTGATCGCGCACGCCTTCGCACTCGGCATGGAACGGGTCGTGGCGGACACGATGGCGGTCAACCACCGCTCCCGCGCGGTGATGCGGCGATCCGGGCTGCGCTTCCTGAAGGTGTACCACGAGCACTTCGACGACCCGTTGCCCGGAACCGAGTTCGGCGAGGTGCTGTACGGGACCGATCGACGGACCTGGGAGGCTGGTACCCATGAGTGACGACCGGCCGTACGCCGTACTCGACATCGACGCGACGCTGTCCGACACCAGCCGGCGGATCCACTTCATCGAGCGGAAACCGAAGGACTGGGACTCGTTCTTCGCCCACGCCAAGGAGGACGCGGTCCTCGACGAGGGTCTCGCCGTCGCGACGACGCTGGCCGCGGACCACGTGATCGTCTACCTCACGGGGCGCCCCGAGCGGCTCCGGCGCGACACCGAGAAGTGGCTGAAGGACAACGGCTTCCCCGACGGCAAGATCTACATGCGCGGCAACACCGACCGCCGCCCGTCCATGCTGATGAAACTCGGCCGCCTGAAACGACTGTCCGAGCAACGCCCGGTGGCCGTGCTGGTCGACGACGACGAGAAGGTCGTCACAGCAGCCCAAAAGGCCGGCTACACGGTCATGCGAGCCGACTGGGGCCTCGACCCCGAGTCCCAGCCCACCCTCTTCGAAGCCCAAGAATCCGAGGGCCGCACCTGAGCCGGATGCCGTCTGTGCCGTGCACTGGTTCGACGCTGCCGGCACCCTCCAGCGCGGCTCGCGCGTAGGCGCCGGCATGAGACGAATCCCCGGAACGAGTGACTTACTCGGGCGCCGCCGGCGAGTCGCGCGCCCCGGCTTTCCGCACGGCGCGGCTTGACAGCTTCGAGGGTTATCCGCTCGTGTTGGGGGTTGTTCGGTGATGTAACAGCGGAGAACCCCCAAGGCGGACGGATAACCCCGCTTGTTGGAGCGGCGGCGAGAGCCTTCGATCCCGGCGCCAGCCTGCAACCTCCCCCACACCACGGCCCTCGGGACAAGTGCTTACTCATCCCGGGGCCGGTGTGGCGTGCCTGTTACTTGCTCAGGCCGATGATCAGTTGGTTGGGGTACGGCGGGTATGAGGACAGGTAGAAGTTCTGCACCTTCGAGCCGTGCAGGAACGCGTTGCGGGCATAGACCAGCGGGACGACCGGCGCGTCTTGCAGGATCTGCTTGTCCAGCGCGGCCCACAGGCCGGCGGCCTTGTCGCGGTCGGTCTCGGCGGTCGCGGCCGCGATCCCGGAGTCGACCGCGGGGTTGGAGTAGCGGGAGATGTTGTACCCGCCGTTGCCGATCTCCGAGGATGCGAACAGCGGCTGGATGTTGCCGATCGCGCTCGGGAAGTCGGGCAGCCAACTGGACACCGTCAGGTCGAAGTCGGGCTTGTTGCCGGTGATCAGGTCGGTCAGCGGCTCGCTGTCGAGCGGCTTGATCTGAACAGTGATGCCGGCCCGCTTCAGACCCTGCTGGATCGCCTGCGCGACGTCCAGCCCGGTGCTGTTGTCGGCCACCAGTACGAGGTTCAGGTTGCTCACCCCGGCCGCCGCCAGCATCTGCTTGGCCTTCTCCGGGTCACCGGCCGGCGGCGCCTGGTACAGGTCGAACTTGTTGTACCCCGGGATGCCCGGCGTGATCAGTGTGCTCGCGATCTCACCGCCGAATTCCGGTCCGCCCTCGGCGACCTGGACCGCCTGCTTGTCGACGGCGTACTCGATCGCCTTGCGGACCGCCGGGTTGGCGAGCGCCGGGCGCTTGGTGTTCATCGCCAGGTACTCGAGCGCACCGGCCGGCGAGGTCGCGACGCGGGCCTTGACGGCAGGGTTGCCGTTGACCGTCGGGATCAGCGAGGCCGGGACCGACGTACCGGTGGTGGCGGCGAACTTGTCGTCGCCGGCGTCGGCGATCAGCCGCTGGTTGACCACGTTGGGCTGCAGGCCCATGTCGAGCACGATCGAGTCCGGCAGGCCGGTGCGGGCCTGGTCGGTGGACTTGTCCCAGTTCGGGTTGCGCTCCAGCTCGAGCTTCGAGCCGGGGGCGTACGACTTCACCTGGTACGGACCGCTGGCGACCGGCTTCTCGCCGTAGTGCGCCGGGTCGGTGTCGGCCTTCTTCGGCACCGGCGAGAACGCCGGCATGCTGGCGACCCACGGCCAGTCGCCGTACGGCTTGTTCAGCTTGAAGACGATCGTGGTGTCGTCGGGGGTCTCGACCGACGCGAGCTCGCCGCCCTTGTACGGACCGGTGTACTTGTCACCGCCGACGAGCAGCGACTTGTGGTAGCCGAGACCGCCGGACAGTTCCGGCGCGAACGACCGCTCGATGCCGTACTTGATGTCAGCGGCAACGATCGGCGAACCGTCGGCGTACTTCAGACCGGGCTTCAGCTTGTACGTCCAGGTCTTGCCGCCGTCGCTGACCTGACCGGTGTCGGTGGCCAGGTCCGGGACCAGTTCGGCCGCCTTGTCCGGCGAGGTCTTCCACGACGTCAGGCCGCGCAGCACCAGGTGGATCGAGCTGATCCCGAGGTTCTGGCTCTTGGCCGGGTCGAGGCTGATCTCCTTGCTGGTGGTCAGGATGTGGAAGGTTCCACCCTGCTCCGCGGCGGCGGTGCTGCCGGCCCCGGAGGTGCTCTTGTCGTTGGCATTGCACGCGGCCGCCGCCAGCGCCAACGCGGCAGCGACCGCTACCGCTCGGGTTATGCGTTTCATGGGGTCCTCTCAGGGGTGGGGGGCTCAGGGAAGTAGCAGGCGGCCCGGTGTTCGGTGGAGCCCTCGACGAGCTCGAGCACCGGTCGTTCGGTCGCGCACACGTCCTGCGCCTTGTAGCACCGGGTCCGGAAGGGGCATCCGGACGGCGGCGAGATGGGGGTGGGTACGTCGCCGGTCAGCACGATCCGATCCCGGACCACTCCGGGTTCGGGCACGGGTACGGCGGACAGCAACGCCTTCGTGTACGGATGCGCCGGGGCGTCGTACACCTCCGCGGCGGGGCCTTCCTCGACGATCGTGCCGAGGTACATCACCGCGATCCGGTCGGCGACCTGGCGTACGACGGCCAGGTCGTGCGCGACGAGCACGTACGACAGACCGAGCTCGTCCCGCAGGTCGGCGAGCAGATTCAGCACCTGGGCCTGCACCGAGACGTCCAGCGCCGACACCGGCTCGTCGCAGACCAGCAGCTCGGGCTTCACCGACAGCGCTCGGGCGATCCCGATCCGCTGCCGCTGGCCGCCGGAGAACTCGTGCGGGTAACGCTCGAGGTGCTGCTCGGCGAGTCCGACCTGCTCGAGCAGTTCGACGAGCTGTGCCCGCGTGGGGCGGATACCCTGCGCGCGGAACGGCGTACTCAGGATGGTGCCGACCGACTGCCGCGGGTTGAGCGAGGCCTGCGGGTCCTGGAACACCATCTGGACCCGGCGGCGGATCGGGCGCAGCCGGCGGCCGCGGACCGTGGTGACGTCCTCGCCGCCGATCTCGACCCGGCCCTGGGTCGGGTCGAGCAGCCGGGTGGCGACCCGGGCGAGCGTCGACTTGCCCGAGCCGGACTCGCCGACCAGGCCGAGCGTCTCGCCCTTGCGGACGAGCAGGCTCACACCGTCGACCGCGCGCACCGCCTGCGCCTTCTGCCACGGCACGCCGCGCAGACCGAAGTACTTCTTGACGTCCTTCAGATGCAGCAGCTCGTCCGTATCCCGCCGAGTACTCACGGTGCTCACAGGATCACCTCCGGACGGCGGCCCAGATGACAGGCGGCCTCGTGGTCGCCCTCACCGGGCCGCGGCGTCAGCTCCGGACGCTCGGTGATGCACCGCTCACCGACCAGATGCGTGTAGGCGCAGCGCGGCTGGAACGGGCAGCCGGTCGTGATCGCACCCGGCGTCGGCGGGCTCCCCGGAATCGTGGTCAGCCGCGGCTTCGGCGGTACGTCGACCCGCGGCATCGCACCGAGCAGGCCCAGGCTGTACGGGTGCGCCGCTCGGAAGAACAGGTCCCGCACGGTGCCACGCTCGGCCGCGCGCCCGGCGTACATCACCAGCACGTCGTCCGCGACCTCGGCGACCACCCCGAGATCGTGCGAGATCAGGATCAGGGCCGTCCCGAACTCCGCCTGGACGTCGTCGAGCAGGCGCATGATCTGCGCCTGCACGGTGACGTCGAGTGCGGTCGTCGGCTCGTCCGCGATCAGCACTCTGGGGTCGTTCACCAGAGCCATAGCAATCACGACCCGCTGCCGCATTCCCCCGGAGAACTCGTGGGGGTAACTGTCCGCCCGCCGGGCGGCGTCCGGGATGCCGACCTTGTCGAGCATCTCGACGGCCCGCTGCCGCGCCACCTTCTTGGAGACGTCGTGGTGCAGCCGGTACGCCTCGGCGACCTGCCAGCCGACGCTGTAGTACGGGTTCAGCGCGGACAGGGCGTCCTGGAAGACCATCGCGATGTCGTTGCCGCGGATCTTGCGCAGGTCGTCGTTCGGCAGGCCGTTCAGCTCGCGGCCGTTGAGCAGCACCTCGCCGGTGACCTCGGCGTTCGACGGCAGCAGCCCCATCACCGCGGCCGAGCTGACGCTCTTGCCGGAGCCGGACTCGCCGACGATCGCCAGCGTCTCCCCCGGCGCGACCGCGAAGTCGATGCCGTCGACGGCCGGCACCGGGCCGCCCTCGGTGCTGAACGTGACGCGCAGGTCGTGGACCTCGAGTACCGGCTCAGCCATGACTCACCCGCGGGTCGAGCACACCGTGCACCACGTCCACCACCAGATTCGCGAGGATGATCAGGAACGCCGAGAACAACGTGACGCCGACGACCACGGCCACGTCGAGCTGACCGACCGCGGTGATCAGCAGGTCGCCGAGACCCTGCATGCTGAACACCTTCTCGGTCAGGATGGCACCGCCGAGCAGCGCGCCGAGATCGAGGCCGAACAGCGTCACCACCGGCACCAGTACGCCGCGCAGACCGTGCGTCAGCACCACCCGCGCCTCGCCGGCCCCCTTCGCCCGGGCGCTGGTGATGTAGTCGAGGTTCAGCTCCTCGAGCATCTGCGACCGGGTCAGCCGGATGTACGACGCCGCCTGCAGGATCGCCAGCACGATCCACGGCGTGATCAGGTGCCAGGCCCAGTCGACCGGGCTCTCGGTCAGCGGCACGTAGCCGTTCACCGGGACCATGTTCAGCCAGAACCCGAACACGAGGATCGCCAGCAGACCGAGCAGGAAGGACGGCGTCGACACCCCGAGCAGCGCGACCCCCACGGCCGCCCGGTCGAGGAAGCGGCCCCGGTTCAGCGCCGCGACCACGCCGAGCGAGACACCGAGCACCAGCCACAGTACGGCGGCACCGAGCGCGATCGAGGCGGTGATCGGCAGCCGGTCGAGGATCAGGGTGGTGACCGGTCGAGCCAGCGGGAACGAGTACCCGAAGCACGGGGCGTCGCAGTGCACAGCCGCCGTACCGTCGCCGAAGGTGCGGCCGGCGAAGATGCCCTTGAGGAAGCTCAGGTACTGCTGCAGGGTGCTCTGGTCGAGCTGCATGAAGTGCCGGGCCTGCTCGAGGCGGTCCGGCGTACAGGGCTTGCCGCACGCGAGGTGGGCCGGGTCGGCCGGGATCGCGTAGAAGACCAGGTAGACGGCGAGGCTCAGCGCGAGCATCACCAGCAGCGCGGCGAACAGGCGCCGGATGACGAACCAGACGAGACCGGGCATCAGTTCGTCCTCCGCAACCGGACGTCGAACGCGTCCCGCACCCCGTCACCGAGCAGCGTGAAGCCGAGCACGGCGAAGAACAGCATCATGCCCGGGAACAGCAGGAACCACGGGTCGGCGCCGGTGTAGACCCAGGCGATCGAGTCCGAGATCGAGCGGCCGAGACTCGGTGTCGGCGGTGGTACGCCGACGCCCAGGAAGGACAGCGCGGCCTCGGCGCCGATGTACCCCGGGATCGCCAGCGTCGCGATCACCAGGACCGGGCCGAGCAGGTTCGGCAGCAGTTCGCGGGTGATCACCATCCAGCCGGTCGAGCCGACGCTGCGGGCCGCCTCGACGAACTCGCGGGCGACCAGCGAGCGCGCCTGGTTCCGGATCAATCGGGCCAGGCCGGCCCAGCCGAAGAAGCTCAGCACCAGGATCAGCAGCAGCCAGCGCGGGAACCGCGCCGGAACGATGATGCCGAGGGCAATCATGAAGACGAGCTGCGGGAACCCGAACAGGAAGTCGAGCAGCCGCGACACGACCGCGTCGTACCAGCCGCCGAGGTACGCCGCGCTGATCCCGACCAGGGTGCCGACCACCGTCGTGATCGCGGTGACCACGACCGCGATGAACAGCGACGTACGGAGGCCGAGGACGACGATCGCGAACAGGTCCCGGCCGGTCAGCGGCTCCACCCCGAACCAGTGGCTGCCGCTCACCCCGCCGAGGGCGCCCTGCGGCGCGTTCCCGCGGGCCGGATCGAGCAGATCGATGTGGTACGTCGTCGCGTCCTGACCCGACAGAGCGACCAGCAGCGGCGCCGCCGCCGCGATCACGACCAGCAGACCGACCAGCGCGACGCCGATCCGCGCGCTGCGGTCGCGCCGTAGCCGGCGCAACGCCTGCCGGGTGGGCGATACGGTCCCGGCGACCGAGGAACTCACAAGTACTCCCGACAGGTTCGAAGCTGCAGCCGACAAAACCTAGGCCGCATCCTTCCACCACCGTGCTCGCATCTCGAATTCCGAGAATCTCAGGTCGATAACTCCAGATTCGGTTAGCTCTGGTCGGCCGGTTACGCTCCGCACGTGGAGGGACTCCTGCAGGTCGGCGACCGGATCGTGCTGTACGCCGTTTACGGCACGGCGGGCGGCCTTCCCGCACTCTCCTTCGGTGGCTCGCCGAGCACGCGCTGGAAGCGCCCGGACGCGGTCGAGGCGATCGAGGCCTCCGGCCTGTGGATGGCAGTGCCGGACCGGCCGGGGTACGGCGGATCCACGCGCCGGCCCGGCCGGACAGTGGCGTCCGTGGTCGACGACGCGGTAGCCCTGGCGGACGCCTTCGGGTGGGAACGCTTCGTCGTCACCGGCGGCTCGGGAGGCGGACCGCACGCGTTGGCCTGCGCCGCCCTGTTGCCGGACCGCGTCACCCGCTGCGCGATCACCGGCAGTATCGCACCGGCCATCGTCGACGGTCCGGAGCCGACCGAGGACGAGGAACGAGCTGATCCGCGCCGCAACCGCACCTCGTGGCTGGCTGCGCCGGTACTACGTGGGCGGTCACATCCCGCCGGCAAATGCGTACCGTGAACTCCTGCGATGGCTGACACTGTCCTGATGGACCTGGCACGCCAACTCGTCGACGAGCTGTATCCGGACGCCCGAGCCGCGTGGCTGGGCGGAAGCGTGGTGCGTGGCGACGCCGGTCCGACGTCCGACCTGGACATCACCGTGCTGCTCGACGGCCCGCCGGCGCCGCGACGACGGTCGCTGGAGTACGGCGGTTGGCCGGTCGAACTGTTCGTGCACACCGAGAAGTCGCTGCGTTATTTCGCCGACAAGGACCACGACCGGCGGCAGCCGACGATGATGCGGTTGGTCGGCGAATCCGTCGTACTGCTGGACACGGATGGAACCGGGGCGCGTCTGCTGTACGAGTTCCGGGCCGAGGTGGTGGCCGGTCCCCGTCCGTTGTCCGCGGACGAGTTGGACCTGTTGCGCTACACGATCACCAACCTGGTGGACGATCTGGCCGATGCGACAGGTGACACCCGCCTGGCGATCGCGTCGGTCCTGTGGCAGGACGCGGCGCGGCTGTTGCTGACCGGCGCCGGCCACTGGTCCGGCACCGGCAAGGGGTTGCTGCGCGAGGTCACGGCGTACGACGTTGCACACGGCACCGATCACGCGGCGGCGCTGATGACCGGCCTCCGATCGACGGACTTGGTGGACGAGGTGGACCGCATTCTGGCGCCGTACGGCGGCCGCTTGTTCGACGGCTTCGAACTCGCGGCTCGGCTGTAAGCCTGGGGATAACCTTCGTGGCTTCGGCGAGCAGCTGTATAAGGTCGGTTTCGTGCCTGATATCGACGCAGCATTCCTCGCTCTCCCCCGGCAGGAGCTGGCCGCGGCCGCCCTGCAGCGCGCCCGCGATCTCGGCGCGACGTTCGCCGAGTTCCGGCTGGAGCGGATCCGGTCCGAATCCATCTCCCTGCGTGACAGCGTGCTGGAGAGCGCCAAGGACGACGAGGACCTCGGCCTCGCGGTGCGCGTCATCCACGACGGCACCTGGGGCTTCGCCGCCGGAGTAGCGCTCACGGTCGACGAAGCGGTCAGTCTCGCCGAGCAGGCGGTGAACATGGCCCAGGTGTCCCGGCCGATCAACGCCGAGACGATCGAGCTCGCCGACGAGCCCGTGTACGACGACGTCACCTGGATCTCGGCGTACGAGATCGACCCGTTCAGCGTGCCGCGGGCGGAGAAGGTCGCGCTGCTCACCGACTACAGCGACCGGCTGCTCACGGCGGACGGCGTCGCGCACGTGAGCGTCCACGTCGCCACGATCCACGAGTGCAAGTACTACGCGAACACGGCCGGGACGTCGTACACGCAGCAGCGGGTCCGGATCGGCCCGGACATCACCGCGCACGCGGTCGCCGAGGACCGGTTCGACTCGATGTCGTCCACCGCTCCCCCGGCCGGCCGCGGCTGGGAGTACATGACCGGCACCGGCTGGAACTGGGACGACGAGCTCGCCCGGATCCCCGGCTGGCTGGCCGAGAAGATGGCCGCCCCGACCGTCGAGGCCGGCGCGTACGACGTCGTCATCGACCCGTCGAACCTGTGGCTCACCATCCACGAGTCGATCGGCCACGCGACCGAGCTGGACCGCGCGCTCGGCTACGAGGCGAACTACGCCGGCACCAGTTTCGCCACCCTCGACAAGCTCGGCACGCTGAAGTACGGCTCACCGGTCATGCACGTCACCGGCGACCGCACCGCCGAACACGGCCTGTCCACCGTCGGGTACGACGACGAGGGCGTGGCCGGCCAGCAGTGGGACCTGGTCAAGGACGGCATCCTGGTCGGCTACCAGGTCGACCGCCGGATGGCGAAGAAGAACGAGGACGTGCTCGGCACCCCGCGCTCCAACGGCTGTGCGTACGCCGACTCCTCGGGCCACATCCCGATCCAGCGGATGGCCAACGTCTCGCTGCAGCCCGCCGCCGGCGGCCCCTCGACGGAGGAGCTGATCAGCCGGGTCAAGAACGGGATCTACATCGTCGGTGACAAGTCGTGGTCGATCGACATGCAGCGGTACAACTTCCAGTTCACCGGCCAGCGGTTCTACAAGATCACCGACGGCAAGCTCGACGGTCAGCTCCGCGACGTCGCCTACCAGGCCACCACGACCGACTTCTGGGGCTCGATGGAGGCAGTCGGCGGCCCGCAGACGTACGTCCTCGGCGGCGCTCTGAACTGCGGCAAGGCCGAGCCGGGTCAGTCCGGCGCCGTCAGCCACGGTTGTCCGTCCGCGCTGTTCCGCGGCGTCCGCATTCTCAACACCACTCAGGAGGCCGGCCGGTGACGGGCATTCAACTCACCCCGCAGGACACCATCGAGCGGGGTCTCGCACTCGCCGCGGCGGAAGGCGCCGACGGCTGCGTCGTGATCGTCGCGGAGACCTCCAGCACCAACCTGCGCTGGGCGAACAACACGCTCACCACGAACGGCGCGATGCGCGGCTCGAGCGTGACCGTGATCGCCACCGTCGGCTCCGGCGAGGGTACGGCGGCCGGCGTCATCGGCCGCTCGTCGGTCACCGAGGACACGTTGCGCGAGCTCGTCTCGGCGGCCATCGCGACCGCCCGCGCGGCCGGCCCCGCCGAGGACGCCCGCCCGCTCGTCGACGGCACCGTGACCGCCGACTGGGACCTGGAGCCCGAGGTCACCACCGTGGGCGTGTACGAGAAGTTCGCGCCCACACTCGGCGAGTCGCTGAAGCGCGCCGACGCGGAGAAGCGCCGCCTGTACGGGTTCGCGAACCACGAGGTCGTCACGCTGTACGTCGGCTCCTCCACCGGACTGCGGCTGCGTCAGGCGCTGCCCCGCGGCTACGTCTCGTCGACCGGCAAGAACGCCGACCTCAGCCACTCGGCCTGGGTCGGCACCGCGACGCGCGACTTCAGCGACGTAGACGCGCTCGCCCTCGACGCCGAGCTGACCCGCCGGCTCGGCTGGGCCGGGCGCTCGGTCTCGGTCGACGCCGGCCGGCACGCGACGATCCTGCCGCCCGCCGCGGTCGCGGACCTGATGACGTACCTGTTCTGGCAGCTCGACGGGCGGGACGCGTTCGAGGGCCGGACGGTGTTCTCGAGGTCCGGCGGCGGCACCCGGCTCGGCGACACCCTGTCGCCGCAGCCGGTGTCCCTGCACTCGGACCCGGCGCTGGCCGGCCTCGAGACGTTCGCGTTCGCGGTGGCCCGCTCGTCCGGCGGTTCGTCGAGCGTGTTCGACAACGGGTTGAGTCTCGCGGCGACGGACTGGATCCGTGGCGGGAAGCTCGAGCACCTGATGACGAGCCGGTTCACGGCTGAGCTGATCGACGTACCGACGGCGACGCCGGACATCGACAACTACGTCGTCACGGTGGACGGCGCGAGCGGTTCCACCGACGACCTGGTGGCCGGACTCGACAACGGTCTGTTGCTGACCTGCCTCTGGTACATCCGGATGGTCGACCCGCAGACGCTGCTGCTCACCGGTCTGACGCGCGACGGCGTGTACCTGGTCGAGAACGGCGAGGTGACCGGAGCGGTGAACAACTTCCGGTTCAACGAGAGCCCGGTCGACCTGCTGGCCCGGTTCACAGGCGCGGGCGCCACGGTGCCGTCGTTCTCGCGGGAGTGGGGCGACTACTTCTCGCGGACGGCGACGCCGCCGCTACTGGTGCCCGACTTCAACATGTCGAGCGTCAGCCAGGCCAACTGACGCAGAACGCCCCCGCGACCGGTTCGGTCGCGGGGGCGTTCTTTTCTGCGCTTGCCGTCGTACTCCGTCAGACGGTCGGGTAGCCCGGCTCGGCCGGCCCCGCCTGGCCCGGGCCGCCGAACCGCTCGGCACCCTTCGGGTCCGGACCGTACTGGTTGTCACCGGCGGTCCCCTCCTGGGCCGCCAGCACGATGAACCAGATGAACCCGACACACGGGATCAGGTTGATCAGGATCCACCAGCCGGAACGGTTGGTGTCGTGCATACGCCGGATCGCGACACCGATCGTGGGCAGCAGGACCGCGAGGCTGTACAGCGTCGAGAGCCAGCCGGACGAGCTGTTGCCGCCGAAGTCGAGCCCGAGGATCTTGTCCAGGATGGACAGGATGATCGAAACGATCGCGCTGAAGAGCACGAACATCCAGTACTCTTTGCGCCGGGCCCGTCCGTCGAACACGGCGTACTTCTTCAGGACGTCGATGTACCACTGCATTGCTGTATCTCCGATGCTTGAAGGTGAGACGCGGACAGAGCCTGTCGGAACCGGTCCGGTTCGTCAATGCAACTTTTCGCTTTGGTGACCACACCGCAATCTGGCGCGCCGAAACCCGAGACAACGTCACCTGTTCGGAACCGGCGCTCCTAGACCCGGCTTCAGCTTTACTCCTGCTTCGTCATCGTGACCCGGAGCATCCGCCGCTGCCCTTCCTGGTACGGCGTCGCGTCGTCGAGCCGCCAGTTCTCGCCGAGCTCGGTCACCAGCGCGTCGTCGAAGAACCGCCCCACGAACCCGTCGTGCATGGACAGGCCACCGTCCAGTTGCTGCCAGTGCTGCGAACACGGGTCGTCGGTCGACCACACGGCGTACACGAACCGGCCACCCGGAGCGAGCACCCGGCGCGTCTCGGCCACCAGCGAACGCAGCTCCGACGGCGAGAACGCCATGTTCAGCAGGAGATTCGCGAACACCGCGTCGACCGTGGCATCGGCCGGCGGCAACGGATCCCGGACGTCGTGCAGCGCGGCGGTCACGCGGTCGTCGAAGCCCTCACGCTGCGCCTCCTGCCGCAACTGGTCGAGCGCCGCCTCGCTGAAGTCGGTGGCGTGCACACTGAATCCCTGTCTGGCCAGGAAGAACGCGTCCCGCCCGTGCCCCGCGCCCAGCTCCAGCACGTCATCGATGCCGGCGGCACCGAAGACGTCGACCGCCCACCGCGCCGCCGCCGAAGGCTCCGTCCCGTGCAACCGCGGCTGCCGCGCGTACGCCGACTCCCACCGCTCCTGCTGAGCTCTCGCAAGCTCGACATGCCCAGTACTCATCGTGCTCCCCGTGTTCGCCCCACCGACCTGGCCGATCGACAGACCGCAGCAGCCTACGTCACAACACCAACCAGACGCACCCAACCGCCATCCCGTTCCCACACCCGAACACCCCGCCTGCATTTGTCCACAGACTTACCCACACCCCGAAAATCTTTGCCTGCCGCAACAAAACGGGATCGGATTTCCGGGCAGCCGATCACTGCGAGCGAAATCGGCAGGAATGGGCGACGCGCTGGCACCGACGGCGACCGGCCCTGCGCCGCCGCATAATGGCTATATTGACCTCGCGGTGCGAGGCGTGCGCGAGACTCGCCAGTCTCATAATATCTCGAAACGGGCCATAGCACACCTGCTCGGTGGGAGCGAATGATCGACGGCAGAGACAGTCAGGCAGACAAGGTGCTGCTGCTCGCCGGCATGCTGGAGAAGCTCCGAACCCATGACGGCCTGACCCTCGAGCGACTCAGCTCGGAACGAGCCGGCCTGACGGCGCCGTTGATCGAACTCGCCGCGACTCGTCATTACGCCACTCTTCACCAGCTCGACGACCTGGCACTGGCGGCTTTCAAGCTGGTCCAGAGCTGTGTTCGTGAAGACCTGGTCGGGACGCAGCAGATCATCGCCGACGCGATTCTCGGCCTCAGGCTGCATTTGGAGGCGTACGCCGCAGCCGGCCTCGAGGTCCACGTCACTCGCTCGCTGTACAACCCTTCGGTGACGCGCCGCCGGCAGGCCTTGCTCAACAACTGGCATCGCATCCACCGGGCCCTCGGCACCGAACCGGAGGCGGCTCCCAGCGACCGCTCATTACGTGGCAGCACCGAGCCCGCCGTACTCCGAAGCCTGGCCGGATCCCTGATCCATCGCAACTACGTCGACGAACCTAGCCACAGTGCGCAGCCCGACACCGTCGTGGCCGGCAACGGAGAATCAGCAGGTAGCGTCGTCATCGTCGGCGGGGCGGTCATGGACGTCATCTTCCGGGCGCGAAGCCTGCCTGATCCGGAGACCTCCACTGAGGCGTACAGCTTCGATCTGACTCCAGGTGGAAAGGGCCTCACCCAGGCCGTCGCAGCTGCTCATCTGGGTCTGGACACCTATCTCGTCGCCGCTGTCGCCGACGATCGCTTCGGCGACGAAATTCTCGAGTACCTGCGGCGCAAGCGCGTCAACACGTCTCTCGTCAAACGCGTTCGCGGCGCTCGCACTCCTTTCACCGGGGTCTTCGAAAAGGAACTCGGCGACAGCATTGCCGTGAACTGGCGTAACGATGCCGAGATCCATCTCTCCCCCGGCGACCTGCGTGACTGCCAGGCTCAGATCGAGGCCTGCGATGCGGTGCTCATGACGTTCGAAGTACCCCGCGATACCGTCCAGGAAGTGCTCTCCATCGCTCATCGCGTGCGGGAGAGCCGTCCGTTGACGATCGTCACTCCGGGCCAGCCCTACAGCAACGAACGCATATCGCACGAGGCGCTCTCCCGGATGGACTACATCGTCGCGCATCCGTGGGAACTCGGGCCGTTCGCTCAGGGGCAAGCACCATTCAACCCGGATCCTGTCGCGCGGAATCTGCTCGCCTTCGGAGTCGACACCCTGTGTCTGCTCGTCAACGGCGGCTGCACCGTCTATTCGAACCGTGCCAAGGATCCGATAGGTGTTCCCACAGTGCCAACGATCTACAAGGAGACCTCCGCCGCACGCGACGCTTTCTGCGCTGCCCTCGCAGCCAAGCTCATCGACAGCAACGGCGTCTTCTCGAGCGAGGTCGCCCTCTGGGCAGCCGCGGCCATGTCCTGTGCGGCGGCCAACTATTCGCAGCCTGACTGGATGCCTGCACGAAGCAGTATCGACGCGCTCCTAGGCCGGTCGTTCCGCATCAACGAAGCCAGCACCACCTCGCCTGCGTCAGCGCCGGATACGGCGCCGCTGGTCGGCCGGAACGGGTTCGGTGACCTCGCGCAGACGGCAGCAGAAGATCAGCGAATCCAGTAGCTTCGCGCGACTCTGCTCGAAGACGGTCTTGCGATACTGCCCACGCAACTGCGTGAGGTTCGCGCCGCCCCAATGGCTGCGAAGTTGCCGCGGGCTGGCGTAGGCACCATCGACGTAGAGATAGGGTCGCGCCTCGATCGACATCCATTGCTGCCAGTTCGCGGCGCGGTAACTGGTCCCCAGGAATCCGAGGTTCGGGTCGACCGCCGTGGTCAGGACCTGCGCCTCCGGAACCTCCCGCGCCATCACCTGCCGAACGCGCGACAAGAGGTGCGAAATCGCGAACTTCGGCGCGACGCTGTGCGAGTAGACACGGGACACATCCCAGGCCGCGCCGCTCGGAACAGCGAACTGCGCCTGTAGCCGTTTGCCCACCTTGGCCCAGTCCAGAGGAGACACGCTGCACAGCGTCACCGGCAGATGATTCAGCGGGTCCACCAGCGCGAAGTTCATCGAGCCGGCCCGTGCGCTGCGCAGGTAGTGAAGCTTGCTGAATATCTGATCCGCTTGTCGCCCGTCGATCGCGGCGAAACGCAGATCGGAAAGCAAGAATTCATCCTCCGGAACGAGATCCTTGATTTCCCAATGGTCGGTCCGCAACCGTTCCGCATTGCGCCTCAGTTCAGCGAATACCGCACCTGAGGACATACTTCCGTCGGCGCGGGCAACGCGCGGTAAATGCAGCAGTGTCCGCACTTCGAGGGCCCGCCAGTAGACGTCGTACTCGGTCGCGACCCGGGACAACAGGCGCTCGAACTCGGGATCTTGCTTTCGGCAATCATCGAGCATAAGTCGGGGACGCCTGGACCTCCGGTCCTCGGACACGGAAGGCAGGCTGACGGACACCTTGATGCCCTGCTCCGGCGCAGTCGTCGACACAGTGGGAGACTATCCGACTGCCGCTCATCCGGAGCAACCATCCGCATGACGAGTTTTGGCCCGCCGGCCACCCGATTCCTGCCAGTTGGCACCGCCGCGTTGCCAACTGGCAGGCAGTAGTACGGCGGCCTTCGCCAGCGTATCGTTCCGCATTCGCCAAATCGTCGGGACCGGCCGCCGGCCGGGCAATACCAAACGCATTTGGCGCGTTCTCCGCCGCCAACTCCTGTGGATTGACAGCCGATTGTCGTCGGGTGGAATAGAAGTGCGGCTACTTGGATGAACGCCACCCTCCGGCCGGACGGTGCCAACGACAACACCTCGAGGAAGTGACAGAGAAGAAGAGAGGGACATCATGCATCACACGCAGATTCTCGCAACACTGGTGGCGCTTTCGAGCGCGGTGCTGATGGTCTCACTGTGGAAGCAGTTGCTCACTCTGGTTCTGGTAGGCATTGTGTTGATCTTCTGCTTCGGTCTTTACAACCTCGCGACCATCATGACGCACTGATCACCTCTTGACAGCCGACGCCCGTCCGGGAATTCCGGGCGGGCGTCGATTCCTCAGGCGAGCGGCGGGATGGGTTTGGCGGCGTGGAGGGGGTTGGGGATGGTGCCGGTGGTGGGGATTGGGGGGCGGGTGGCGAGGTCGGTGTAGCCGAGGGTCAGGCGGTAGGTGTTGAGGGGGTAGCGGGTGAAGGTTTCGGCGGTTAGGGCGGTGGCGGTGAGGCGGGCGGTGTGTTCTGGGTGGGCGGTGGCGTAGCGGTCCACCTCGCCGCGGACCAGGCCCCAGAAGGTTTGTTCAGGGATCAGGGCGAGGGCGGAGAGGGGGTTGAGGACGCCGAGGAGGAGGGCGTCGACGACGTACTGGCGGAGGATGGGCCAGGGTTTGCGTGGGAGGACCCGGGCATGGGAGTCGGGCTCGGGGCCGCGGGCAAGGATCTTGTCGGTGGAGATGTTGATGTCGTCGACCAGGTCCTTGATCACCAGGCGGGCGGGCAGGCCGTTGGGCGCGCAGATGATCGCGAGGTTCTCACCGTGGGGATTGACGGTGATGCCGTAGTGGTGGAGGAGATGGAGAAGCGGCCGGAGGATGGTGGCCAGGAGGTGGCTGAGCCAGGTCTGCGGGTCAGCCCCGCTGTGGCTGATCGCGGTCGCGGTGAAGCCTGGGTGGAGTACTGCGGCCAGCGGCCACACGGTCTCGCCTTCACGCAGGCGAGCGTCGACGGGGTCGCGCCAGATGCAGCCGAGTGTCTCGGTCCACTGGTACGGGATGCCGGCGTGGGTCGAGAGTTGGGGGTGCCGGACGGTCACGGAGGCGACCTCACCGAGGAGTTCGGTGCCAAGGGCACGGAAGGTCTCGTCGCGGGACCACAGGCCGCGCAGCCACTGCGTGATCATTGGTGCGGCCAACGTGCAGTGCTCGGGGATGCCCCGGTACACCGAGGTGTTGAGGATCTTCAGCGGCAGCTTGACCTGGTAGCGGTCGGGCTGCGCGACGTTGACCATGGTGCGGATCGACTGGGTCGGGAGGTAGTCGTCCGGGCTCTCCCCCAGGACGACGATCTCGCCGGTCGCCAGCTCGCGCGCCCATTGGGTCCGGACGACGTGGTCGAGTTGCCAGGGATGACACGGCAGCCAGACGTAGGCGTCCGGATCGTCCAGCTTCGCGCGGAACGCTTCCGCGGTCGCCGGGTCAAGTTCCCGCCCGATGACCGAGTGCTCCGAGAGGTCCGGCGTACCGCGGAACTCGGCCAGGCCGCGGCGTACGGCGAGCCACGTCAAACGCAAGGGTGTGCGGGCCTCGGGAGCGTAGCGTTCGCTGTCGGCGGCGGAGAAGCCGAGACGGCCCTTGTTCGCCACGAGCAGCGGATGACCGGTCAGGTATCCCTCCAGCCGGCTGTGATGCAGGCCCAGGAGTTCCGCGGCCGGCGCAGTTGACGTCGCCATCCGTACGTCGGCCGCCAGCGTGCTCGTCAGCTCGGCGACGTACCCGGCCACCGTGGACCCGTCGAGCCCCAGTACGGCGGCAGCCTCGACGAAGAACTGGATCGGGTCGGTGGCGATCTCGCTCTCGTCGTTGCCGAGAATGCCGGAAGTGGTACGCCGGATCGACTCGGGATCGACCCGCCAGCTGCCGAATCCGCCACGGGTCGCCTCGAAGACATACGACACCGCGCCGAAGCTCAAACGATTGCCCTCAGGTTCCAGCAGTCCCTCGGTGCAGAACTGTGAGATCAGCTTCGCGAGTAGCTCCGACGACGAGCGGGTCCAGACGTCGTTCATGCGGGGATGCCGAACGTCGTGAACGCGGTGGACTTCGGGAGCCGGAAGATCTCCCGGGCGGCGATGGTGTTCAGGATCGTGGCGTTGCGGATGGCACCGATCCCCAGGTCGGGGGCCGCGACACCGTGAGAGTGCAGGTCCGCGTTGGCCACGAAGATCCGGCCCGCGAGCGCCTCGGAGGCATCGACGCTGTGGTCGCGATTGATCACCCACCGACCCGCAGCGTCGTGGTGCAACTGCTCCTGCACGCTGGACAGGAACGGCAGCGGCCGGTTCCGGTACCCGGTCGCGGCGACTACCGCGTCAGTGGTGTGCTGGAATGTCCTCCCGCTGTCTGCGTGCAGCATCGTCAGCTCGAGCCCGTCGGCACGGGCGACTGCCGACACAACCGCCACGCCGCACTGCAGCTGCACCGGTGCAGCGCTCAGATCCCTTGCGTACAACGCATCGTGGATGTCGTCCAGCGTCTCCGACGAGATGCCTTTGTAGTGCCGCCACTGCTCTTTCACCAGGCGGTCACGCGTCGGCTCGTCCAGTCCGTGGAAGTAGTCGACGTACGACGGTGTCGTCATCTCCAGCACGAGCTTGGAGTAGTCCAACGGAGCGAACGACGGTGTACGCGTCAGCCAGGACACCGCTGGGCCTTCGGACCGCAGCAGGTCCAGTGCGCATTCAGCACCCGATTGGCCCGAGCCAACGACAGTCACGTGATCTGTGCGCAGCAGGTTGTCTCGTCGGAACAGGTAGTCCGCCGAGTGCAGGAAGCGTTCAGCAGGCAGTCCGGCTAGCGCTGCGGGCACGGACGGCTCGGTACCGACGCCAACGACCAGATGCCGCGCCTCGAACTGCTCAACGCTGTCACCGCGTTCCACGGTCAGCTCAAACGATGCACCATTCCAGACTGCGTCCCGCACGTGGTGACCGAAGTGCAACGAGTCCAACTGGGCCGCACACCACCGCAGGTACGTCTCGTACTCACGGCGCGTCGGATGGAACTTCTCGCGGACGTAGAACTGATACAGCCGCTCACTGTCCTTCAAGTACGACAGAAACGACAGGTGGTGCGCCGGCTCGACCAACGACACCAGGTCGGCAAGGAACGACACCTGCAGCATCGCGTCTTCGAACATCAGCCCGCGGTGCCAGGTGAACTCCGGCCGACTGTCCAGGACAGCGAGCTCGATGTCGTCGACCTCGGACGCCAGCGCGGCGAGTCCGAGGTTGAACGGCCCGCAGCCGATCGCGATCACGTCGTACATGTCACTCCTCCACAGTCCGGGTGCGGACCATCAGTAGGGCGGTCTTTTCGGGCAGCTGTAGCTCCCCGTGCCGATCGAAGCCCGCTGCGAGGAAGGCCCGGACGGACGGTGTGTTCTCGATGTCAGGCTCGGCGACGACGCGTTGACAGGCCGGTTCGTCCGCCAGCACCGCGTCGGCCACTGCCCGCAGCAGACGACGTCCCAGACCCCGGCCGACGCGGGTGACGTCACCGATCGCCACGTGAACGCCCCAGTCGTTCTCGTCGTACGGGTAGTACTCCGCTAGTCGGTCGTGACGGACGCGGTACAGCTCGACGTACCCGATCTCCTCTGCGTCGGCAGTGGCCACGCAGGGGACGGAGTGGTCGCCTGCCGCCTGTCGCTCGATCTCCTGCGCCCAGCGCTCCACCGACCAGCTCTGGTGCCACCAGCGGAGCACGTGAGGCTGTGACATCCACAGTGCGATGCGAGGCGCGTCAGCAGGTACTGCGGGGCGTAGCTCGAACAGATCACTCATCGCAGCGGGTTCGGGATGTCAAGGTAGACGGACTGCGCGTCCAGCGGCGCTACTACCTCGTCGATACCGCGCAGCCGAGTCAACATGTTCGCCTTGCACGGCAGCGTGTCCGCTTCGAGCCATCGGCGCGCCAGGCGGTCACCGTCCGGCCCAGCTGCCTTCAGCAACGGCAAAGCGAGTGTCAGCCGATCCCGCACCACTCCGAGCAGTTCACCCTCCTCGGCGACGCCATCCGCCGCCAGACAGCCGACGACGGCAAGCGCCTGGTTGTGCAGCAGGTAGTAGGTGAGCCGGTCGTCGACGATCGGGTCGTCCACGACCGCGAGTGTCGAGTCATGCAGCCCGGTGACCGCCAACAGACCCTTCAGGTACGACGACGCGAGGTAGTACCCCTGGTTGTCCCGATACGCACCGCCCGTGATGCGCCCCAGGCCGTCCAGCCGCACCAGGGTGTTCTGCTGATGTGCCTCGAGCCCGATCCCCGTCTCGGCGTACAGGTGCAGCATCGGGATCAGCACGTTGTCGATGTACGCCGCGGTCCACCCGGCCGGATCTTCCGCCGCAAAGGCGCTCAGCCGGCTCGCACCACCTGGACGCGGCGCGACGAGTCCCGCCAGACATTGATAACTGTTGACGTCTGTTGGCACCTCTCGTACCGCAACGTCAAGACCGGTCAATGTGGGTCCACCCTCGTCAAGAGCAACCCAGGCCGGGTCGCGGACGATCGTGAACCGAGGATGCGCCGTCGCCGTCCCCGCGTTGTACGCCGCGTCGAGCAGTCGGTTGATCTCGAGACCACGCCGGAGCTCGGTCGCCGTCGACTCCCGCCGCGAGTTCGTGATCCGCAGACCCAGCGACAGCTTCAGCATCACCGGCAGATCCGGATGGAAGACAGTCCGCAAGGAAGACGTCGGGTACCACTGCGCACCCTGCGGCCCCAGTGCCTTGACCCGACCGGCAGCGATCAGGCCGGCCACCCGCGGCCGCGAGGCCACCGCCGCGGCCTGCCACGGGTGGGCCGGGATCAGCACGCGGCCGGACGACGGAGTGATACCGGCCAGCGCGCCCATCAGCTGCACAGCGTCCTGTCCCTGCAGCGAGGGCGCGCCGGCCACCTGGTCCGACGACACCAGCTCGGCGTCGGCCTCGAACCAGTGCACCGCGAAACGGCCACCAAGCTCCGGCGAGTACGCCGCCAGCTCGGCACCGCTCAGTCCGTCCCGGCTCTTCGGCGCCGGATGATGCAGATGACCGAACAGCAACGCCTGCTCGGTCTCGAGGAACCGCCCCGGCCCGCGCTCGCCGTCGGCCGCGGCGACGAACACGTCGACGTTTCGCACCGACTCCGCCGTCCGCGCCACCAGGTCCTCGATCTCGGCCGGATCCGCATCCGCCGACAGCACCCGCACCAGCTCCTCTGGCGCCGGCTCCACACCGTCCAGCCGGACGTCGCCGAACCGATGCAAACCAGTCCTCGACGCGTGCTCCACCCGCGCGGTCACGGTCGAGCCGCCCACCTGGAAGCTCAGCGGGCCGGCAGCCACAGGCACAGCCGCCTCCCGCGTGTAACACCGCAGGATCGCATTCAAATGCGCAAGAACAGCAGTTGAGGTCATGGGGCCTCCCGGCCTGGACTGAGGAGCGGAGGGAGCCCGGTCGTGGGGCCTCCCGGCCTGGACTGAGGAGCGAAGGGAGCCCGGTCGTGGGGCCTCCCGGCCTGGACTGAGGAGCGGAGGGAGCGAAGCGACCAGAGCGACGAGGGAAGGACGGGAGTCACAGCCCAATGACCACGCCGGCGCCGAAGGCCCGGCCAAAAGCACGGTCACGCTGCTCCTTCGCCGGTCAGGATGTCGAGGCCGGTGGCCACGACCTGGTCGAGCAGGTCGTCGATGTCCGTTGCGGTGGCGTTCGGGTTCAGCAGCGTCAGCTTCAGCGCGACCGCCGCCGGGCGGCTGCCGCGGGCCGGCACCTTGGTCCGGCCGATCAGCACCCGTCCCGACGTCAGCAACCGGCGCCGGACCTCACCCTGGAGCGCGTCCAGCGCGGCACTGTCTGCGCTGTCTGCGCTGTCTGCGCTCTCTGCGCTGTCTGCGGCCCCCAGTCGCTGTCCGGCGACCCGGAACAGCACCGTGGTCAGGGTCACCGGCGCCAGCAACTCGAGGTTGCTGTCGGCAACGACGCGGGCCGCGGCGGCATGCGCGAGCTCGTGGCAGGTGTCCAGCATCGTGCCCAGTCCGGCCCGCCCGTATGCCGTCAGCGTGGTCGCAACCTTGACCGCATCCGGACGCCGGGTCGTCTGCAGGCTCCGCCCGAGCAATCCGTCCAGACCGGAGTCGATGTCGTCGGCCGGGTTCAGGTAGTCCACGGAGCGGTCGAACGCGGAGAAGCGGGTCCGGTCGGCCACCAGCAGCACGCTGGTCGCCGCGGGCTGCCAGCCGATCTTGTGCAGGTCCAGCGTCACCGAGTCCGCCAGCGGGACCTCGGCCAGCAGCGGTGCGAGCCGGTCGGAGAACAGCGCCCCGAACCCGTACGCCGCGTCCACGTGCACCCAGGCGCCGTACTGCCGGGCCAACGCGGCGACCTCCGCGATCGGGTCGACCGACCCGAAGTCCGTCGTACCGGCGGTGGCGACGACCGCGACCGGAGTACGGCCGGGCTTGGCGAGCTCGTCGGCGAGGACGTCGGTACGCATCCGGAAGTTCTCGTCGGAGGCGATCGTGATCGCGGCCTCCTCGCCGAGCCCGAGCGCGGCGCAGGCTCGCTGGACCGAGAAGTGCGCGAGTTCGGAGCAGAAGACGACCGGACGGTCGAGCCCGCGCAGACCGTCCCGCCGTACGTCGACACCCGCGGCGGCGGCCGCACTGTCGCGGGCGATCAGCACCGCGAGCAGGTTCGAGATCGAGCCGCCGGGGGTGAGGACGCCGTCGGCTCGCGGACCGAAGCCGGCCAGGTCGGCGAGGGCCCGAACGACCCACTGCTCGATCGCGAGCGTCGCCGGACCGGAGTCGTAGGTGTCCATCGACGCGTTCGACGCCGAGGCCAACGCGTCCGCGTCGACCGCGACCTGGAGCACCGGCGGTTGCAGGTGCGCCGCCGCGTGCGGGTGGCTGAGGTCGATCCCGGTCTCGTCCAGCAGACCGGCGATCAGGTCCAGCGCGGCGGACTCCCCCACCCCGGTCGACGGCACCCGCGGCTCGCCCAGGACCTCGGCCGCCCGGCGCAGTACCGCTCCCGGCGAACCGTGCGGCAACGGTCCACGCTCACGGTCCGAGACCGCCGAGGCCAGCGGCCAGCGAGCCGCGAACGGGTCACGGACGTGGATGGAGGCGGGGGCGGGCAGCGCGGTCAGGCGCGCGGGCTGCGACATCCAGATCTCCCGGGAAGTTGTCGAGTAAGGCAACCCTTACTAAGGCAGCCCTAACTTTTGCCCGGCTCACTCACCGTGTCAACTCGGGCACCCGAGACGTGAACATCCTCACGGACCCACCGGATCCGGCATGCACCAGTGCGGTCTGGCACTCCAGCCGAGCAGGCGGCGCCCGCCACTCGTCCGGCCCTTCGCGTCGAAGCACTCCCCGGCGAGCACCTGCCGCAGGCCGACGACGGCCGGCGCGAAGCGTGGACCGAGGACACCGGCGCGATCCTCGAGCTCGGCCACGACGTCCTGCTGCGCAACCGGGGTGCAGAAGCTCAGGAAGAAGATCGCCTGTCGCCACGCGTACGCCGTGTTCTTGATGCCCTGGAGCGCGCTGATCCAGGTCGGCGCCGGCTGGGTCTGCCGCTGAACCGCCCACGCGAACGCGCGTCCCGCCAGCTCGGGCGCGGCCGCACGCAGCCAGTCGGTCTGATCCAGGGCGTCGACGAGAGCGGCCAGCTTGTGCGAGGTCAGGATCTGCGCCTGTTCGAGCACGGTCCCGTTCTGGGCGACGTACCCGGGCTTCTCGGCGCTCTGTGCCTCCTGCGCGCGGAGACGGCAGGCCTCGGCGAAGTCGTCCGCGGTCGGCTTGCCCCACCGCTTGCGCCAGCCCTTGGGCTCCTCGACGGCCGGCCAGGCGTGCGGCAGGTCGTAGTACCGCGCGTACGTCGTACCGAACAGCACGCGACTCGCGATGCAGCTCGCGGAACGCCACTTCACGGTGAAGGTGCCCATGAAGATGTCCGCGGCGACCTCCTCGACGAGCGGGAGCTTGAGGTCGGCCTGCGCGGCGAGTGCACCGAGCTCCCGGACCAGCGGGTTCGGCAGGATCGCGTGGGGGAAGGCGCTGAGCGCCACCACCGTCGTTTCGCGCAGCGACTGCGCGGCGGCACGGGCCGACCGCTCACGCCGGTCACGGTACGGCGCGACGGCCTCGACCCACGGCAGTTCGTCGAAGCGCACCTGGTGCTTGAGGTTGAGCAACAGCAGACTGCGCCGGCGCCGGAACGCGGCGTACGTCTGCGCGTAGGCGGCGGCGAGCGATGGGTCCTCGATGTTCGCCGCGAGCAGCTGGGAGGTGATCTGGGGCAGCACGCGGGCCAGGACCTCGCCCGAGCTGATCACGCCGCGATCGACCAGCTCGCCGATCGGAGCCTCGACGGCCCGCGCGGCCTTCGCCAGGAGGTGCGGTGGGATCGCTTCTCCGGCGGCGGCCGGCGCCTCGTGACCGTCGACCTCGCCGGCGATCGGGTCGAGCGACGGCAGGCCGCCGTCGCGCGGGAAGCGGTCGAGGCGGGCGCCGAGGATGTGCGCCAGAGTCGCGTACGCCGGGCGTGCAGCTACCGCGCGTTGCGTCGTACGGAGGGCCGCGCGGGGCTCGGAGCCCGGGGCTCCGTGGGCGCTGACCGTGTTGGCGAGGGCACGCCGGATCCAGCCGACGTCGCGTCCGGTGAGGGCTGAGCTGTCGACCGGGCACAGGTCCAGGGCTGCATGGAGACGGGCGAAGTTGCTCTTGGCGTGACGCTGGGAGGCTCGATGGACGTCGGCCGCGGCCGCGTAGTCGTCGAGCCACTGACGCCGCCGCTGGACCCAGTCATCCGGCCAGACCCGACACGGCCAACCCCCGACGACCGAAGCGCCCGGCACCGGACCTCCGGGCTCTGGGCCGGCTAGTTCTGGGCCGGCTAGTTCTGGGCCGGCTAGGTCTGGGCCGGCTAGTTCTGGGAGGTCGCCGTCGACTGTGTCGCACCAGAGGGCTACCAGGCGGTCGTACAGCGGGTTCCAGACGCGGAGGGTTTCGAGTTGGGCGGCGATCTGCGGCCGGACTGTTGCCCGCCGCAACATGTCCCCGACCTCCCCCACCGACTGTAGCCGGACGACCGCCCCGGACGGCATCGACGACGGGCTGAACGTCGGCGTGAACCGCAACCGATGCAGCAGCGGGCGAAGCTCCGCCACGAGATCGAGTGCCGCGGCGTGATGCCGGTTCTCCAGCAGCCACGCGACGACCAGCAGCGCCGACTCCTCCGGCACATCCACCCGGTACCGCCGGGTCCGCAGCGCTTCCCCGAGCTCGGCCAGCCCTTCATCGCCGAGATACCAGAGGTTGACCCGCTCGCGATCCGTCTCCCCCGGAGCGTCGGCCGGCACCCGGGCGAGCTCCTCCGGATCCACCGGAACCTCTGCGAGGTACCGCCCGGTTGCGAATCCACCGTGCGCCACCTCGAGCGTGACCCACGCGGGAGTGTCGGCGACCGGCGTCCGCGAGCCGACCGCCAGCCGCCCCGACGCCATCCCCTCGAGAACGTTGCGCCAGGCATCGACCCGGGCCGCGGCGCGGCGGCGTACGGCGACATCGTCCGCGACCAGGGCGCGTTCGAGAGCGTGCTGCAGGCGGCCGATCGCGTACTCGGCCGACGCACTCGCCGATGGCTCGTCCGGCATCCGGAACCCCCGTTCTCTGGATGAGACAGCAGACTCACATCAGACATGGAGGCAGGACTCGAACCTGCGCCCTCCCGGTAAGCAGCCGGGTGATCTACCCCTGATCTACTCCATGTGGTGCGTCACAGCATAGTGTCCTGAGTCGGAAGTTGGGCGAGCGATTTCGGTGGTCAGGTGCGTGCATCGCGGTGCGTGGTCAGTGGCCTCGATGCGGAGCATCGTGGGCGCTGGGCACGTGCCGTGAGGTGCGTGCCTGGGCGCCGAAAGCGCCGTCTAACTTCCGACTCAGGACACTAGCTGCCGTACGGCGTCCTGGTCAGGACAAATGTCGCCGCGTCGAGATGCACGATCGTGTCGCCGTCGCGGACGACCCGGACCTTCTCACCCGCCAGGTAGCCGTCACGACCCACGTACAGGTCGGGTCCGAGCGGCGAGAGCCGGGTGCTGAGACCACCGGAGAGCTGCAGAATTCCGGCCGTCGCGGAGATCGTGAGCGGCGTGTTGCCCCAGTACCAGTGCCCGAGCAGCTCGGCGCCCTGCGCGAGTGGCGGCTCCGGGACCCACTCCTGGGCGATCGGCGGTTCGTGACGCATCAGGATCCGCACCAGCTCAGGCGCCAGCGACGCGACCCGGCCGTACGTCGCGTTGCCCAGCGTGACCGCGCCGACCCGCCGTACCCGGTCGACGAACAGCCCCGCGAGGAAGCCCGGCATCGAGCCGGTGTGACCGATCAGCAGATGCGGGTCGTCCGCGATCAACCGCAGCCCCAGCCCGTACGACGCGGTGAGTCCCTCCCGCGGGTCGGAGGCGACCGGAGTGGCCATCTCCTCGACCGACTCCCGGCTGAGCACCTCGTGCACCGGATCGATCCAGAACGTCGCGTACCGCGCCAGGTCCTCGATCGTGCTCCACAGCTGCCCGGCCGGCGCCATCGCCCCCGAGTCGTACGCCGGCTCCGGCACCAACTGCCCGCTGAACGGGTCCACGGAGAACCCCTCGGCCGCCGGGCGCGACGGGAAGTACGTCGTCCGCCTCATGCCGAGCGGGTCGAGGATCCGGGTCTGGGTCAGCTCGAACCACGACGTACCCCGTAGCCGGGCGACGATCTCGCCGAGCAGGCCGTACCCGAGGTTCGAGTAGTGGTGCCGGCGATCCGCCGGCCCGACCGCCTGCGAGTCGTCCATCGCCGCGGTCAGCTCGTCGAACGTGACGCCCGGGTTCCGCTCCCACCACGGACCGGCCGGCTCGGCGTTCATCCCGCCGCTGTGCGCCAGCAACTGCCGGATCGTCCGGTCCCCGAACGCGATCCCCGGCAGGTGCTTGCCCACAGCATCGTTCAACGACAGCAACCCGTCGTCCCGGCACTGCATCACCAGGATCGCCGTCAACGTCTTGGTGATCGACCCGACCCGATACTGCACATCGGGCCCCGGGGCCGCCCCGTCCCCGGTCGCGAACCGCCCCCGCGCCCCGCTCCACACCAAGTCCCCGTCCCGAACCACCCCGGCGTTCACCGACGGCAGCCGCCCCTCACTCTGCGCCGCCGCAATCTCCGCGAACAAAGCGGCGGCAGTGTCCGAACGCAGGGTCATTACTCGAAGGCCTCCGGCGCCGGGCAGGAGCAGATGAGGTTGCGGTCGCCGTAGGCGCCGTCGATGCGGCGGACCGGGGGCCAGTACTTCGAGGCGCGGTCGACCGAGCGCGGGAAGGCCGCCTCCTCGCGGGTGTAGGCGTGCTCCCACTTGTCGTTGATCACCGACTCGGCGGTGTGCGGCGCGTTCACCAGCGGGTTGTCGGCGGCCGGCCACTCGCCTGCCGCGACCCGGTCGATCTCGTGCCGGATCGCGATCATCGCGTCGCAGAAGCGGTCGAGTTCGCCGAGGTCCTCGGACTCGGTCGGCTCGACCATCAGCGTGCCCGCGACCGGGAACGACATCGTCGGCGCGTGGAACCCGTAGTCGATCAGCCGCTTCGCGACGTCGTCGACCGAGATCCCGGTCTCCTTCGTCATCGGCCGCAGGTCCAGGATGCACTCGTGCGCGACCAGCCCGTTCTCGCCTGTGTACAGCACGGGGAACGCACCCTCGAGCCGTTTCGCCACGTAGTTCGCCGTCAGTACGGCGGCCTTCGTCGCGGCGGTCAGCCCCTCGGCACCCATCATCCGGATGTACGCCCAGGAGATCGCGAGCACCCCGGCCGACCCGAACGGCGCCGCGCTGATCGGCCCGACACCGGACTCGGGACCGGCCTGGTCGAGCAGCGGGTGGTTCGGCAGGTACGGCGCCAGGTGCGCCGCGACCGCCACGGGACCAACACCCGGACCGCCACCGCCGTGCGGGATGCAGAACGTCTTGTGCAGGTTCAGGTGGCTGACGTCGCCGCCGAACTCACCCGGCTTCGCCAGCCCGAGCAGGGCGTTCAGGTTCGCGCCGTCGACGTACACCTGGCCGCCGTGCTCGTGGACGATCGAGCAGACCTCGCGGACGCTCTCCTCGTACACACCGTGCGTGGACGGGTAGGTGATCATGATCGCGGCCAGCCGGTCGGCGTGCTCGGCGGCCTTCGCGCGCAGGTCGTCCAGGTTGATCGTGCCGTCGTCGTT
The DNA here is from genome assembly GCF_042873375.1 of Kribbella sp. NPDC004875. NCBI lineage: Bacteria > Bacillati > Actinomycetota > Actinomycetes > Propionibacteriales > Kribbellaceae > Kribbella > Kribbella sp. NPDC004875. The sequence goes on along the minus strand of NZ_JBIALI010000002.1, from coordinate 715,867 downwards.
GCCCTTGACAACGACCACCTTCATGCCGGCCATCACCGCGGACGCGGCGTTCGTGCCGTGCGCGGACGCCGGGATCAGGCAGACGGTGCGGTCCTGCGAGCCCTGCGCGTGGTGGTAGCCGCGGATCGCGAGCAGCCCGGCGAGCTCACCCTGCGAGCCGGCGTTCGGCTGGATCGAGACCTTCGCGTAGCCGGTCACCTCGGCCAGCCAGCGCTCCAGCTGGTTGATCAGCTTGGCGTAGCCGGCCGCGTCCTCGATCGGCGCGAACGGGTGCAGGTCCGCGAACTCCGGCCAGGTGACCGGCTCCATCTCGGTGGTCGCGTTCAGCTTCATCGTGCAGGAGCCGAGCGGGATCATTCCGCGGTCCAGCGCGTAGTCCATGTCGGACAGCTTGCGCAGGTAGCGCAGCATCGAAGTCTCCGACTGGTGCGTGTTGAACACCGGATGGGTCAGGTACTCCGACGTCCGGGCGACCGCGATCGCCGGCGCGCCGAGCGTGTCGTCGTACTGGCCGCCGAAGGACTGGCAGACCCGGGTCAGCGTGGCGACGTCGGTCTTCTCGTCGCAGGAGATGCCGACGTGGTCCGCGTCCACGAGCCGCAGCCAGATCCCGTTCTGGCGGGCCGCGTCGACAACGTCGGCGGCCTGCCCCGGGACCCGCGCGAGCACGGTGTCGAAGAAGTCGTCGTGCACGACCTCGATGCCACTGGCGCGCAGCGAGGCGGCGAGCTTGCCGGCGTACGAGTGCACGCGCTCGGCGATCGCCCGCAGTCCGTCCGGACCGTGATAGACGGCGTACATCGACGCGACCACGGCGAGCAGGACCTGCGCCGTACAGATGTTGGAGGTCGCCTTCTCGCGGCGGATGTGCTGCTCGCGGGTCTGCAGCGCCAGCCGGTACGCCGGGGCGCCGTCGGAGTCGACCGAGACGCCGACCAGGCGACCGGGCAACGACCGCTCGAGACCGGACCGCACCGACATGAAGCCGGCGTGCGGACCACCGTAGAACAGCGGTACGCCGAAGCGCTGCGAGGAACCGATGACGATGTCGGCGCCGGCCTCACCCGGTGCCTCGAGCAACGTCAGCGCGAGCAGGTCGGAGGCCACGGCAACCAACGTGTCGCGCCCGTGCGCCGCCTCGATCAGCGGCTTCAGGTCGCGGACGGCTCCGTTGGACCCCGGATACTGCACCAGGAAGCCGAAGAAGTCACCGTCCGGCAGACCGCCGGTGGTGTCGGCGACCACGACCTCGATCCCGAGCGCCTCGGCGCGCGTCCGCACCACCGCGATGGTCTGTGCGAAGCAGTCCGCGTCGACGAGGAAGCGGTCGGACTTGCTCTTCTTGTTCGACCGGTGCGCCAGCGTCATCGCCTCGGCGGCCGCGGTGCCCTCGTCGAGCAGCGACGCGTTCGCGGTCGGCAGGCCGGTCAGGTCGGAGACCACGGTCTGGAAGTTCAGCAGCGCCTCGAGCCGGCCCTGGGAGATCTCCGGCTGGTACGGCGTGTACGCGGTGTACCAGGCCGGGTTCTCGACCAGGCGGCGGACGATCACCGACGGCGTGAACGTGCCGTAGTACCCCTGGCCGATCATCGAGGTGGCGACCGTGTTGCGGGCCGCGAGCTGGCGGAGCTCGGTGAGCGCGTCGACCTCGGAGGCCGGTTCGGGCAGCCGCATCGCTTCGGCGGACCGGATCGAGGCCGGGACCGCGGCGTCCACGAGCGCGTCCACGTCGTCGTACCCGAGCAGCTGGACCATCCGGGCGATCTCGTCCGGGCGCGGACCGATGTGCCGGTCGGCGAAGGTTGCCGAAAGGTGGGGTGAGTTGTTCATCTAGAGGCTCCGTTGCTGACAGTGCGTCCGGTCGCCTCCCCCTCTGTCACACCCTGCCGTGCGGGCAGTACGCTCCAGAGTCGCCTGTGACACTCGGTCCATGGGCCTGAGAGGTTCCGGGGAGGAATTGCCCCTTCGGCGCCCGAACACGGGTCTCTCCCGAGTGTTGTGTACGGCTGAACCTGAGGCTACCAGGAATCTTCGAACAGTTCGGGCAGCAGCCGGCGGGCGTCCGGCCGCGCCGCCGCTACCTGCGCTCCGAGCACCTGGGCCTGGGACTCCAGGCGGGTGAAGTCGATCGAGTCGTCCGCGTTCAGCGGTAACAGCAAGGTCGCCCACACACCGCGCAGCGAGTTGGCGGTGAGTGGGCGCACAGGAGGGGCGGAAAAGGGCCGAAGGCTGGGTCAGCCCGTCATCCGGGCGCGGCGGCGGGCGGCGAGCTCGTCGCCCGCGTGGCCGTCCTCGTCCGACTCGTCGTGACCGTCGGCACGTTCGGTGGGCAGCTCGGACAGCGAACCCTCGACCTCGCGCCAGACACCGCCGAGGGCGATACCGAACACGCCCTGACCGCCGGCCAGCAGGTCGATCACCTCGTCGGGCGAGGTGCACATGTACACCGACGCGCCGTCGCTCATCAGCGTGATCTGAGTCAGGTCGTCGAAGCCGCGCTTGCTGAGGTGGGCGATCGCGGTCCGGATCTGCTGCAGCGAGATCCCGGCGTCGAGCAGCCGCTTGATCACCTTCAGCAACAGCACGTCACGGAAGCCGTACAGCCGTTGGGTGCCGGAGCCGGTCGCGGGGCGCACGGACGGCGAGACCAGACCGGTACGGGCCCAGTAGTCGAGCTGCCGGTAGGTGATCCCGGCCGCGGCACACGCGGTCGGACCGCGGAACCCGACATCCTCCGGCATCGGCCGCAGGTCGTCGTCGAACAGCAGACCCTGAACGCCGGCGGTGGCAGTGGCTTCGGCCACGGCCTCGGCATGCGCGTCGGACGTCGACGTCAGATCCGTGTCGCCGGTGCGTGTCACGCCTGAGCCTCCCTGGTACCGATCGGAACGAACCATCTCCGTGGAGTGACAACACCCCACGACTCCTTCACGGTAAGCCGCGGCCTGAACCGGGTCAACGACAACCGCGTCGAGCCGGGAGCGTGTCGCGACTGCCGCACGAATCGTTACCTAGTCGCTCTTGTATCACCCGAGGCACATCGGCGGGTCGCAGTTGACTTCGGACCCGGATCAACTCTTGTCGAAATCCTCCGGGGTGACCTGGTCGAGGAACTCCCGGAACCGCTCGACCTCCTCTTCCTCTTCGACCTCGTCGGCGCCGGTGGTCTCGCTCTCCGGCACCGGGATCCCGGCCTCGGCGAGGATCTCCTCGGTGCAGAACACCGGCGTCCCGGTGCGCAGCGCGAGCGCGATCGAGTCCGACGGCCGCGCGGAGATCTCGGTCTTGTCGTCGAAGACCAGGATCGCCTCGAACACGCCGTCGGTCAGGTTCACGATCCGGACCTGGCTGAGGGTGTGACCGAGCACCCGGATGGTCTCGGCGAACAGGTCGTGGGTCAACGGCCGCGGTGGCTCCATGCCCTGCTGAGCGAACGCGATCGCGCTCGCCTCGGCAGCACCGATCCAGATCGGCAGGTACCGCTCACCTCCGACCTCTCGCAACAGCACGATCGGCTGACTCGAGGGCATCTCCACCCGGACTCCGACCACGTCGACTTCGCGCACACCTTCAGCCTACTCCGCAGTCAACCCACCAGCAGTCCCGCGGGGTGTGCCACGGTCCGCACAACCGTGCGCGCCGTTCGCCAGGTCAGCGGGGCAGGCGGGAGCGGACCAGCGCGGTATGGAGACGCACGGTGAGGGCCGCCAACTCCGCTGTCTGTTCGGTCCGGCGGGGCCCGGTGACCTGCTCGATCAGGCCGACCTCCCGATCGGCCGCCGTACGGAACGCGCGCAGGTGCCGCGGCTCGAGACCGTACGCCGCCAGCTCGGCGGCGACCTGGGCGACCACGATCGCGTCGCCGCCGTAGTGGTTGCCGCTGGCCACCACCAGGCCATGACTCTCCAACTCGCCCAGCAGCTCCGCGGACACGCCCGCGGCGGCCCGCAGCTCGTCGCGGGTCATCCGCAACTCGGTGCCCGCGGCACCGAAGTCGTCCGCGACCGGCTGGCCCGGAGGCTGCGGCGACGAGCTCGGCGCGACCGGTGGGCCCGCGGCCGCCGGCCGCAGGCCGCGATCGATCGCGCCGAGATACTCCTTGATCACCTTCAGCGGCAGGTACTGGTCGCGCTGCGCGGTAAGCACGTAGCGCAACCGCTCGACGTCGGTGGCGCTGAACTTGCGGTAGCCCGAGGGCGTCCGCGCCGGCGTCACCAGACCCTCGGCCTCCAGGAACCGGATCTTGGAGATCGTGACGTCCGCGAAGTCGGCCTGCAGGAGCTGCAGCACCTCTCCGATGCCGCGGCCGTCGACAGGCCCCTCGGCGGTGGGATCAGGCTTGGCCACTGGCGTAGTACACCAACCGGTACTTGCCGATCTGGACCTCGTCGCCGTTGTTCAGCTGGACCTCGTCGATCCGGTCCCGGTTCACGTAGGTGCCGTTCAGGCTGCCGACGTCGCGGACCTTCACGCCGTACGGGTCCCGGCGGAACTCGGCGTGCCGGCGGGACACGGTCACGTCGTCGAGGAAGATGTCGCTGTCCGGGTGCCGGCCGGCGGTGACCACGTCGACGTCGAGCAGGAACCGGCTGCCCGCGTTCGGCCCGCGCTGGACGATCAGCAGGGCGGACCCGGCCGGCAGCGCGCCGACGGCGGCCACGTCGTCGGCCGACAGCGGATCACCGGTGCGCTCCGGCTCCGGCTCGGCGCCGATCGGGGTCAGCATCGCCGTGTCGGTGACACCGGGCTGAGGCTGTGGGTTCGCCGGGGCTGCCGCCGGGCGGTCCGCGCCAGGCAGCATCGCTCCGCACTGCGAGCAGAACCTGCTGCCCTCGGAGTTCTCGTGCCCGCACTGGTTGCAGAACGGCATGCTGTGATCCTCCCGATCGCCGGCGGTCCGGCGACGTTTTCGATAGACCCCGTATGAACAGTGTGACGTGCTGGAACAAGATGAGGGGACCTCAACCCTCGACCAGCGGTTGAGGTCCGGTAACGCTATCAGCTGACGATCAGCTCTGGTCGAGCTGTCCCTGGTAAGCCTCGGCGTCCATCAGCGCCGCGACCTCGGCCGCGTCCTCGACGTCGATGTCGATCAGCCAGCCCTCGCCGTACGGGTCGCTGTTCACCAGGTCCGGCTGGTCGGCGAGCGCCTCGTTGACGGCGGTCACGGTGCCGTTCACCGGGGCGAACAGGTCGCTCACGCTCTTGGTCGACTCCAGCTCGCCGCAGGCGTCACCGGCGCGCACCGTGCTGCCGACCTCGGGCAGCTGCACGTACACGATGTCGCCGAGCTGGTCCTGGGCGAAGTCGGTGATGCCGACGCGTACCGGGCCTTCCTCGCCGGCCTTCAGCCACTCGTGCTCGGCTGTGTACTTCAGGTCTTCGGGGTACACCTTCGTTCCTCTTTCGCTCAGGACAGCTACGAGTACAACTCAGCGTTCGGACTACTTGGTCGGGCTGGGCGCCGGGCGAGCGTAACGATGCTCCTCCGGGGCGTGCAAGGCGGTCACGGTCAGCGAGCCGAGCTCGGTCACCTCGGCGGTTCCACCGACCTGCGGACCGGTCACCTCACTCACCAGGCCGCCCGGGAAGTTGGCCGCCTCGGACAGGTTGTGCGACTCCCCGATCGCCTCCACGACGTACGGCGAGTTCACCTTCCGGCCGTCGATCCGGATCCCCGGCGCGTCGTCCACGAAGTCGGTACTGGCGACCACCCGGACCGCTCCGTTGATCTGGATCGCCTCGGCCCCGGCGTCCCGCAGTTCCTCGATCGCGTCCAGCAGGTTGCTCGAGGTCATCTTGCCCTGCGGGTCGTTCAACGTGATCCGGACCCCCGGGCCCTGCGCGGGCAGCGTGCCGGCCAGGATGCCGAGCGTCCGCACCTGCGCCTCGGCCTGCTCGCGGGCGGTCTGCGCCTTGTCGGCGCTGGAGGACAGCGAGTTCTTCCGCTCCTCCAGGTCGGCGATCTCGCTCTCCAGCCGCCGGGTGTTCTGCCCGAGGCCGTCGAGGATCGCGATCAGGTCCTCGCGGCGGGCGTTCTGGTAGCCGTCGTCGGCCCGGTTGACCCGGACCTGGACGACCGCCACACAGGCGACCAGGGCGAGTACGACGGCGACGATCGCCTGCCCGCGGGACGGCTTGAACCCCGCCCGCAGCCGGCGCAGCGCCAGGTTCGGCGTCTTCGGCTTCGGCATCGGCGTCGGCACCTCGGGCTGCTCCGCCGCGGGCTCCGGCTCGCCCTTCGGCGCCGGCTCCGCGTCGTGCTTCGGCTCTGGCTTCAGATCGGGCCTCGAGTCGGGCTTGGAGTCGGGCTTGGAGTCGGGGGGCTTGGGGCCGGGTTTGTCGTCGCTCATGTCAGGCCCGGAAGATGTGCCGGCGGATCGCCGCCATGTTGGTGAAGATGCGGATGCCGAGCACGACGACCACACCGGTGGACAGCTGCGAGCCGACGCCGAGCTGGTCACCCAGGTAGACGATCAGCGCCGCGATCAGCACGTTGGACACGAACGAGACGACGAACACCTTGTCGTCGAAGATCCCGTCCAGGAACGCGCGCAGCGCGCCGAACACCGCGTCCAGCGCGGCCACCACCGCGATCGGCAGGTACGGCTGCGCCCACTCCGGGACGTCGGGCGCGACCAGCAGACCGATGACGACACCGATCACCAGCCCGAGTACGGCGATCATCTCGTTCCCACCTTCGCGTAGCGCAACGCGATGGTCGCATCGGCCGGCACCAGCAAGGAGTCCTCCGTCGTGATCGTGCTCCGGACATCGAAGTTGCTCACCAGGTACTGCACCCACTGCCCGCCGGAGCTCTGCGCGAACCGGGCCGGCATCGTCGCCGTGTCACCGATCGCGAGCACCGTGTACGGCGGGGTGAGCGAGCTGTAGTCGACCGTGATCGCACTGCCCGCGCCGCGGATCGCGGTCAGCGAGGTGATCCGGTGACCGTTCACCGAGATCGCCTCCGCGCCCGACGTCCACAGACCGTTGACCAGCTGCTGCAGGTCGACGTCGAGCAGCCGGCCTTCCTTGGCGTCGGCGTTCTTCGCGTCGTCGATGACCGCTTTGAGGCCGGGGCCGGTGACCGCGATCGCTCCGGTCTGCAGCTCCAGGTCGTCGAGCTTCTGCTGCAGTGCGGCGCCCGTACTGTCGTTGCTCAGTCCGCTGGCCTGCAACCGGCGTACCTCGTCGGCGAGGTTGGACTGGTTGTTGCGCAGACCGGTCAGCCGGGAGTCGGCCTGGTTGATCCGGTCGACCAGCTCGTTGCGCTGCTTTTCCGCCTCGGGCGCACTGCGGTAGTTCTGCGCCGCGGCGACCGCGAGCAGGAAACCGAGCACGACCGTGGCGGCCACCAGCATCACCCGGTGCCGGGACCGGAGCGGCCGGTCGCCCTGGGTCGACCGGGTCCGGGCGGCGACGGCGTACCCCTCGTCGAGCGGGTGCGCCATCAGGTTGTTCAGCAGCGACATCGACGCGTCGACGCGCCGCGGCTGCTGCGGCGCCCGCTGGTTCGGCGGCTGCGTCGGCTGCTCGGGAGCTTGCTGTGTCACGGGTCTACCCGGCCGCGTCCTTGATCGGTTTCACCGTCTGGACCAGGTGCCGGAGCTGGGCGAAGTACAGCGCGCCGGCCCAGTAGTACAGACCGGTCCCCCAGATCGCGAACGCCCAGCCGAAGACGCGGGCCAGCAGGTTGAGCGTGCTGTCGCCGTCGCCGAGCAGGAGCAGGGGGAACGCGTACAGCAGGCAGAACGTGGCGGACTTGCCGAGGAAGTGCACCGGCAGCGCGTTGAAGCCGCGCCGGTGCAGCGCGGGCAGGGTGAGCGTGAGCAATACGTCCCGCAGCGGCAGCGCGATCGCCAGCCACCACGGGATGATGTCGCGCAGCGCCAGGCCGATCACGGTGGCGAAGATGTACAGCCGGTCGGCGACCGGGTCGAGCATCTGGCCGAGGCGGCTGGTCTGGTTCATCCGGCGGGCGATCTGGCCGTCGGCCCAGTCGGTGAACCCGGAGATCGCCAGCACGAGCAAGGCCCAGCCGTCCTCCTGCGGACCGAGGACGAGCCACAGGAACAGTGGCACCCCCAGCAACCGCAGGAAGCTGAGCGCATTCGGGATCGTCCACACCCGGTCGGACACTTCCAAGTCCGGCACGCGACCCCTCCCTCTCTCACCCTGATACCCGTCGTAACTGTACTGGGGAGCGTCGACAGGTTTACGCCCGGCCATGCCGGGGCAGGCCCGGAGTTTCCCCTGATACCTGAACGCGCCCGGCAGCAGGCCGCTACGGGTACAGCGAACCAGTGACCCGATCGATATCCAAGGGTGATGCTCCGACCCAGGACACTAGGCTGAGGAGATGAGGTTCCTGGTGCTGATTTACGGAAACCCGGAGTCCCGCGCCGTCTGGGACTCGATGACCGACGAGCAGAAGCAGGAAGGCATGGCGGGGTACGCCGCTCTGCACGAGGCACTCGCAGCGCGCGACGAGCTGGTCGCGTCGGAATCGCTCGAAGACCCCGCGCTGACCAAACAGGTGTTGGTCCGCGACGGCAGGCCGATGACGACCGACGGCCCGTTCGCCGAGGTGAAGGAGCAGCTGGCCGGGTTCTACCTGCTCGACTGCGAGTCGATGGACCGCGCCGTGGAGATCGTCGCGCAGATCCCGGAGGCCCCGTTCAGCGTCGTGGAGGTCCGGCCGGTGCGTGATCTCGGCGCGTACACCTGATGCTCGAGGAACTGCTCCGCGAGCAGGCGCCCCAGGTGCTGGGCGCGCTGGTCCGGCGGTACGGCGACTTCGACTCGTGCGAGGACGCCGTACAAGAGGCCCTGCTGGCCGCGTCGCTGCAGTGGCCGGGTGAAGGGGTGCCGGCGAATCCGCGCGGCTGGCTGATCACCGTCGCGTCCCGGCGGCGCATCGAGGTACTGCGGAGTGAGGCGGCGCGCACGCGACGTGAGGAGACTGTCGCGTCGTGGAGCCCGCCAGAGCCCGTGCCGGCGGACGACGACTCGCTGACGTTGCTGATGCTGTGCTGCCACCCGGCGCTGACGCCGCAGTCGCAGGTCGCGCTCACGTTGCGTGCCGTCGGCGGACTGACGACGGGTGAGATCGCCCGTGCGTTTCTGGTGCCCGAGGCAACGATCGGGCAGCGGATCAGCCGGGCGAAGGCGAAGCTGCAGGGCGCGCGGTTCGCGATGCCCCCGGCGTCCGAGCAGCCGGAGCGACTGGCCGCCGTACTGCATGTGCTGTATCTGATCTTCAACGAGGGCTACACGGCGTCGTCGGGTGACGCCTTGCATCGGGTCGAACTGAGCGCCGAGGCGATCCGGCTGACTCGGCTGCTGCGCGCGCAACTGCCGTCCGAGGGCGAGGTCGCCGGACTGCTCGCCTTGATGCTGCTGACCGATGCGCGACGGCCGGCACGGACGACGGCGGACGGTGCGTTGGTGCCGTTGCCGGAGCAGGACCGGACGCTCTGGGATGCCAACTCCATTGCCGAGGGCACCGAGTTGATCACGTCGACGCTGCGGACCGCACCGGTCGGTGCGTACCAGCTGCAGGCCGCGATCGCGGCGGTGCACGACGCGGCGAAGAACGCGGACGACACCGACTGGCGCGAGATCCTGATGCTGTACGAGCTGCTCGAGGCGACCGCGCCGGGCCCGATGGTGACGCTGAACCGGATCGTCGCGGTCGCGATGGTGCACGGCGCCGCGGCCGGGCTGGCGTTGCTCGACGACGTGGATCCGGCGCTCCGGGACCACCATCGGCTGGCGGCTGTCCGTGCGCATCTGTTCGAACTGTCCGGCGACACGGCGGCCGCCCGGGAGGCCTACGAGGTCGCTGCCCGGCTGACCCAGAGCGTTCCCGAGCGGCGCTACCTGCAGTCCCAGGCGGCTAACTTGGGAGCTTCGGCCGGCCCCAACTGAGCTCCGCCTCGATCGTCAGGTCCAGTACGCCGTCGTGTGCGTACGGGCTCAGCGCCTCGGTCACGCCCGCGTCGAAGGCGGCGGCCTCGTCGGCGGGCATCAGGCCACGGGCCAGGCTCGACGTGGAGTGCAGCTTCTCGATGTAGTCGGTGACCTGCTGCTGGTACGTCACGCGCTCGGTTCGCGCCGTACCGCCGAGGTCGAGCAGGCCGCGTTCCCGGATGGCGTCGACGACGTTGTAGTTCGGGTCGTGGTTCTTCTTGCGGGTGTGCCGCTCGATCACCGGGATCAGCCGGTCCCACCAGGGCTCGTCGACGGCTCCGTGCTCGATCACGACGAGCTGCGCGTTCGGCGTCAGGTGCGGGACGATCCGGGCGAACGTCTCCTCCCACGGCATCCAGTGGATGCTCGCGCCGGCCGTCACCAGGGCATACGGCCCGGCGAGGTCCGCGGTCTCGATCGGGTTGACCTGCCAGCTGATGTTCGGGTGGTCGCCGCCCGGACGCCGCCGGCCCGCGTCGACCATCGGCTCCGAGAAGTCGATCGCGTCCACGTGCTCGACCCGCGGCGCCAGCGGCCGCGCGATCGCGCCTTCCCCTGCTCCGATGTCGAGCACCCGGCGCGGCTCGTCGGTGATCAGTGCGACGAGCCGGTCGAACACCTCGTCCGGGTACGGCGGCCGGTGCTGGTAGGCCTCCGCCACTGCCTGCTGCTGGAACGTCGCCGCGAGTTCGGTCATGTTCCGGAGCCTAGACCCGGATCCGTGCTGTTCAGGCGGTTTCTGCTCCCGGCCTAGCCCGGAACTCCGGCCGCTCCAGGCTCGTTGACTCACTCCCAAACGGTCGAGCGCTTCTCGAAATCCTCCGGGTCGCTGTGCACCGGGATGACGCAGAGCAGATGACCGCCCGGCGCCCGGAGCGTGTGGCAGCCCTGCCAGTCGGCGATCTCGACCGCGCCGAGCCCGACCAGCCGGGTGACCTCGGCCGGTACGTCGTCGGTCTCGATGTCGAGGTGGTAGCGCGGCTCGTCGTCGACGGACTGAATGGCGGTCACGTACCCCGGCACCGCGTCGTGCAGCGAGATGAACTGCGGCTCGCCCTCCGGGGACGACGTACGGACGCCCAGGGCCTGGGACCAGAACGTGGCGGCCTGGTCCACCTCGCTCTGCTTGACGTCGATCAGGAACGTGGACACTCGGCTCCGATGCATATCGACCAACCTATCCGGACGCGAGTCGTCCGGAAATGGGATTACCGTGCTGCGCATGCAGGTGATCGAGGCGTCACAGGTGACCGTCGCACCGGCGAACGAGGTGCCGTGGGAGGACCTGCAAACTGTCCTCGGTACGGCGGACGCGGGCCAGTGCCAGTGTCAGCGGTTCAAGATCCGCGGGTGGATCTGGCGGGACTCGACGCTGGACGAGCGGATGACGAGACTCCAGGACGAGACCGCGTGCGGCGTGCCGGACGCGCCGTCGACGAGCGGGCTGGTCGTGTACGTCGACGGCGAGCCGGCCGGATGGGCCGCGGTCGAGCCGCGAACGGCGTACCCGAAGCTGCGAACCTCGCGGGTGCCGTGGACGGACCGCAGCGAGGACAAGGACGACGAGAGCGTCTGGGTGGTCACCTGCCTGGTCGTCCGCAAGGGCTACCGCGGTCGCGGACTCAGCTACCACCTGGCCCGCGCGACCGTGCCGCACGCTCGCGCCCGCGGCGCGCGGGCGCTGGAGGCCTATCCGATGTTCACCCAGCCCGGGAAGACCATCACCTGGGGCGAGTTGCACGTCGGCCCGCACCAGGCCTTCGAGGAAGCCGGCTTTCGCCAGATCAGTCACCCGACGCTCCGGCGCACCGTGATGCGCATCGATTTCGAGTAGGTCAGTCGTAGGTGGCCTGGGCCTGCCAGGCGGCTCGGTGGAGGGTGAAGAGCCAGGCGCGGGTGTCGGCGGTCTGGAACTGGAAGCGGGCCTGCCGGGACTCGCTGCCGGGGTCCCACCAGCGCTCGGACGTGAGCCACGGACCGGCCCAGGCGGTGATCGGATGGATCTTGTTGCTGTCGGCAACTTGGACGCCGCGGGCGGGGCTGGACAACAGGGAGAAGGCGGTGGGGACACCGGACAGCTCGCCCCGGGCACTGACCGACACCTGGGTGCCGTCCGCGGCGAACACCTTCGCGGGGATCGGCTCCGGGAAGACCATGGTCGGTGCGAGCGTCGGCCAGCGCTTCGGGTCCGCGGCGGTGATCGCGCCCGGCCACGGCTGGTCCGGTGATCGGGCCGGCGTCGGCGGATCGCCCCACGGGACCAGCGTCTGCCGCTCGGCGAACCCCCGCCCGCCACCGATCACCACCGAGACCACGGCACCGTGGCCGAGCATGCTCTGCACCCGCGACAACGCGCGGTGGATCCGCTCGTCCGGCCCACCACCCCACAGTCCGTCGACATGGGCGCCGACCGGGTCCGCCTGGTCCGGGATCAGGCGGATCCGGACGACCGGTGACGTCAGCTCGCTAGTCGCCGTACCGCTGCCTTGGAGTTGCCAGCGCACGCGGTCGACCACGTCGGCCGCGGTGAACCAGCGTGGGTGCAGCCATTCGCGCTCGTGGATCCGCCCGGACTCGGTGCCGACCTCGACCCGCAGCGTCGTACACACCAGGCCGAGCTCGGTCAGCCGGGCGATCAGTTCGTCGGCGATCGCGCGGACCGCGAACGCGACCTGGTCGACCCGGTCCACGGCCGGCTCGAAGTCGAGCGACCTGGTGAGCTCCGGCGGGATCTCCCGTCCGGTCACCGGACGATCGTCGCGGCCCCGGGCCAGGCGATGCGCGAAGGCGCCGTCGGGGCCGAACCGGGTGAGCACCTCGGTCCCGGACAGTTGGGCGAACGCGCCGAGCGACCGCAGTCCCAACCGGCGCAGCAGATCGGTCAGTGCCGGCTGCTCGAGCAGGTCGACCGACAGCGGCGCGAGGAACTCCGGTGAACCGCCGGGCGGCACCACCTGCACGCGGGTCTGCGCGGAGCTCACCCGCGCCGCCTGCTCCGCGGCGAACGGGCCGTCGGCGATCCCGATCCGGCCGCCATGGACGTCGTACGTCTCCAGGCGGTCGAGCAGCTTCTCCGCGGCCGCCTCCTCACTGCCGTAGAACCGCGCCGGACCGCGGGCCTTCAACGCACACATCCCCGGCCGGATCACCTGCACACCCGGCGTGATCGCCTCCAGGCAGGAGATCACCGGGTCGAACGCGCGCGCGTCGATCACCGGGTCGTACTTCAGCACCACCAGCTCCGGGCACCTCGACTGCGCGTCCCGGGCCCGCTGCCCGCGACGCACCCCTTCGCGGCGCGCGGCGGCAGAGGTGGCGAGCACCTTGCCCTTCTCCAGCACCGCGATCGGCTCCTCCGGTGACCGTCCGGTCGCCACCGCGGCCGCCGCCACCGGCCAGTCCGGCACCCAGATCACCATCGTCCGGGTCGGTCCACGGCCACTCATCAGCCCACCGCGCCGATCTGTTCCGCCCACTCTCCCTGGCGGCCGGGGGCTTCTTCGCGGGCGCCCTCGGCCGGCCCGGCGGAGCGGATGGTGCCGTCGGGGGCGGGCAGCCAGAGGTGTTGCCGGGCACGAACGGCGGCGCGCCGGCCGGTCACCGCGACCGTCGCCTTCCGGGCGGTGAGCAGGCCTTCACCGTCGCCGAGCCCCGTCCAGGTGCTGCTCTCGATCTCGAACCTGGCTTCGCTGCCGGGCCAGGAACCGTACGCGATCAGCATCGCGCCGCGGGTCCGGAGCCGGGCGGCGAGCCGGGACGCCTCCCCCGGTGTCACCTCGCCGGGCGGACGAACGACGACGACGGTCAGCGCGTCGACCAGCGCGGCGACGACACTGAGCCAGTCGTGGCCCGGATCCGGGACCAGGACGAGGCGGTCGAGGTCGACGCCGAGCCCCCGTGCCGCCTCGGCGCCGAAGGACGGGACACCGACGACACCACACCAGGCCCCCTCCGCCGACGGTCCGGCCATCAGCGCCATCACGAGCGCCGCACTCCCCCGGACGGAGTACGCCGATCCGCCGCGCAGACTCGCCCCGGCCAGCAACTCGCTCACCGCCGGATGGGTCGGCAGCTCGCGATCGACTCCCGCCGTGTCCAACGCCTGCTGCACCTTCGCCACCGATGGCAGCCGGGTCGCCCCGTCCACCGACGCCAGCCGCACTCCGGCGTGCTCCTGCTCGGGATGCGTTGGGTAAGTGTCTGGATCGAAGCTGGTGACAGTCGCGAGCCGGGCGGGCTGATCGTGGTCGTCCGGCAGCGGCTCGGCGGCCAGGAACTCGGCGAACGCAGGCTCGGCCGCGGCCTTCTGCGCCTTGGCCTGGGCAAGGAGCAGGCGGGCCTGGTCGAGCGCCGTGACCCGGCTCCGTGATGCCTCGCTCCCCGTCATAACCCCATGTTCGAACACCTGTTCGAACATGTCAATGTGGTCATCCACAGGGCCCTCGCCTGACTAGAGTCCGGGGTATGCGACGCGTCGAACACCCTCGGTTCACCACCGCTCTCCACCAGATCGAGGCCAGTATCGACGCCGCCTGGGACAGTTTCCGCGCGACCTCCGGGGTACCGGACGGAACCTCGGAAGCCCGCGAACTCGCCGAGATCGTGCTCCAGGACACCTCTGAGTTCGACTGGCGAATCGTGGACGGCGCGCTGAACCAACTGACCTGCTCCGACTGCGGCGCCACCCTCGGCGCCGGCGCCGAGGGATGCCCGAGCTGCGACAAGGCGAACGGCTTCCGTTTCGCGGCACGGGAGACCGACCGTCCCGGCGTACCGCCCGGGAACGAGCACGCGATCCGCGTCTCCTCCGCGGTGGCGCGGACCCGGCACCGGTACACCCCGCGGGCCCGGGCCGGGTACGAGCTGCTCCTTCCGGACCTCCTGCAAGGTGTGCTTCCCACGACCGCGCAGGCGCAGCGACTGAAGCATCTGGTCAATCAGTTGAGCGACGACGAACTGGAGTGCCTGGTCGCGCCGGCGGACCTGACCGGGCGCATGACCGGGCGCATAAGGTGAGACCCATGCCGAGGACTATTGCGACGAACACCAAGGTCGAGCTGGACGGGTTGCTGGAGTTTGTGCGGCCGCGCCATCACATGCTGTTGCTGACGACCCGCGCGGACGGGACCGTGCAGGCGTCGCCGGTGTCGGGTGGGGTGGACACCGAGGGGCGGATCGTCATCTCGTCGTACCCGGAGCGGGCCAAGAGCACGAACGTGAAGCGGAGCGGCAAGGCCAGTGTGGTCGTGCTGTCGGACGAGTGGAACGGCGCCTGGGTCCAGGTGGACGGCAGTGGCGAGGTGATCGAGCTGCCGGACGCGGTGGAGCCGCTGGTCGACTACTTCCGCGCCATCTCCGGTGAGCACCCGGACTGGGACGAGTACCGCGAGGCGATGGTGAAGCAGGGCAAGTGCCTGATCCGCATCACCCCGGAGCGCTGGAGCCCGGTCGCCACCGGCGGATTCCCCGCGCGCCTCGCCGACTGATGCGTACGGCGCTTGTCGTCCATGCGCACCCGGACGACGAGGTGTTCGCCACCGGCGCCGCCACCTCGGTTCTCAGCGAGCAGGGCTGGCGCGTCGTACTGCGAGTCGCGACCGCAGGTATGCATGGAGCCGCCGACCACCTGACACCCTCCTGCGCACTACTAGGGATCGACGAGTGGGACTGGCTCGGCGCTGCGAACCAGTGGATCGACGACGGCGGCAAGGACGGACCACGCACACTGGCCGCCGCACCGACGGAGGACATCGCCGCAGCGATCGAGGCCGCCGCACTGGCGACCAAGCCCGAGCTGATCCTCACCGTCGGCAGCGACGGCCTGACAGGTCACCCGGACCACATCGCCATCTCGCAAGGAGTCCAGCGAGCACTCCGCCGTATTGACTGCCGTGCATTGGGTGCACGCGTCAGAACCCAGGACGTGCGTGCTGGTGAGCAGTTGGTCCAGCAGATCGCCCCAGGCCAGCAGATCGGCTCTGGAAACATCAAGGGCTGCGAAGACGGCACATCGCTCGTCGAGATGAGCGGAGCGTCCGAGCAGCGCAGGCGGCAGGCTCTGGACAAGTACTACGACGGTCTGGGCAGCAAGCCACTCGCAGAGCTGCTCGGCGTCCACCGTTCGACCAGCGACGGCCTGCTGCTCCGGGCCGTGTACGACGCGTCGGGTTGGCAGCTGGACCGGTTCGAGGAGCTCACTGCTTCGAGCGACGCTCCATCGTCTCGGTGATGCGCTGCATAGCGCCCTCGAGGTGTTCGCGGAGCGCAGCCTCCGCGCCCTCCTCGTCGTGCGCCGTGCACGCGTCGAGGATCGCCTGGTGCTCCCGGCGGGTCTGCTCGATCCGGGCCTTCGTCTGCCGGGAGCCGAACCGGTACCGCTCGCTGTTCTGCCAGACCGGCTCGATCGCACGCGGCAGCCACCGCGAGCCGCCGGCCCGGTAGATGGCGAAGTGGAACTCGGTGTGCGCCTGCCGGGAGGCGATGTTGTCACCGGCCTTCGACAACCGGACGTGCTCGGCCAGCGCGGACCGGGCCGTCGACGCATCCGAGTCGGAGAACCGCGTCGCGGCGGCACGCACTGCCAGCGACTCCAGCGCCAATCGCGTCGCGTGCGTGTCGCGCAGGTCTTCCATCGACAGCTCACGGACCCACGCGCCCTTGTGCGGGACGATCTCGACCAGTCCAAGCGCGGCCATCCGGCGCAGCCCTTCCCGGATCGGCATCTGGCTCATGTCCAGCCGTTTGGCCAGCTCCTCGAGCCGGAGCGCCGTACCACTGGGGAGCTCGCCGGACAGGATCAGCTCGTGCAGCTCGGCGGCGGCTTCCTCGGCGAGCGTACGACGGCCGGTCGGCCCCCCAGGCGTGAGCTCGAGTCGTCGGATCATCAGTAGCAGGCTGCCTCTCTCCTCCACGCTGCGTACAACTCTGGAGGTACCGTAGCCGCCGACCGGGTATCTGGAGGCCTTCGACGACGGATTGCTCAGCCCAGGGCCTCACCAACGCCTGTGGTCTAGGCCACCTAGCCGAAAGCAGGCAGCGTCAGCGCAAGGCCGTCAGGTCCAGCAGAACCCGTCCGGTCTGCCGGTCCAGGACGTCGCCGGCGCGGTCCGCCGGGACCACGTCGTAGTCCGCTCGCCAAGGCACCGATGCGATGTCCGCCAACGCCTGACCCACCGCATCCGGTGCCAGCGTGGTCCGCTGCAGATTCACCGGCAGCACCCGCAGGTCACGGCCGATCAGCTGGTGCAGGTCGATCGTGGTGAACTCACCGGACTTGTAGCCCAGTACGGCGATCCGCCCGCCCGGAGCGATATGCCCGAGCACCCCACCGGCCACCGGACCACCCATGGTGTCGATGGCCGCATCGCACCACTGCAGCTCCCGACCGACCTGACCCAGTCCGTCGACTCGGACAACCTGGTCGACCAGTCCGGTCGTGCTGTCCACGGCGTCGCCCTCCGACACCAGACCGATCACCCGAGCCGCGCCGGCCGACCGTGCGATCACTGCACACATCCGCCCGATCAGACCGTTGACGCCAGTGACCACCACAGTCTCGCCGGCCAGCACCTGCGCAACCCGACGTACGGCGGTGTGCGCAGTCAACGCAGGCGTCAGCAGTGCAAGCGCCACGGCCGGCTCCAACGACACAGGCAGCCGATGTACGGCGGTATTCGGCACAACGGCGTACTGGCCCCACACGCCCGGCTTGGTCGCGCCGACACCCTCGCCACGGACGACCACCGCCGTACCGGGCTCGACGACGTCCGAGCTCACCACCACACCGGTCCCCTCGGAACCGGGAACGAACGGCCCGCTCGACCTGGCCGGCTGCTTGCCGGCCAGCGTCGTCCGGTCGACCGGAGTCACGGCAGCCAGCCGCATCTCCACCAACGTCTCACCCGGACCGGCGGCCAGCTCGACCTCTTCGGCCTTCAGTTGCTCCCCCGGTCCGTGACTGCGCAACACAGTCCCCCGCGTACTCATGCCTCATCCCCGTTCAGATCCACCAAGATTTGATATCTGATCACGACCTCGACCAGACGAAACACACGTCTCACCACGCGACAACCTCCGTCGCGAGCGGCCGGGTCAGTACCTCGGCCGCCGCGGACCGCGCGGCGGACACCCCGTCGCTGCCCATCGGGAACGGCCAGTCACTCCCGGCCAGCACCCGTTCGGGCCCGAACGTCTTCGTCAGCAGTTCCAGTACGGCGTCGTCGTGCACCAGATCGTCCACGTAGAACCGGCGCAGCGCCTCGGCCACCGGCAAGGACACCGGCGCGATCCCGGGCCGGGCCTGGTCGATCCCACGCTGCCACCGGCCGGCCACCGCCGCCGTCACACCACCCCCATGGCACAGGCAGAACCGGATTCCCGGAAACCGCCCCGGCACATCCGCGAAGACGAGCGAAGCCGCGGCCACTCCGGTCTCGTACGGATTTCCCAACAGGTTCGACAAGTAAAACGAATCAAGCCGCTTGTCGTCACTGGCCCCCGGGTGAATCAGCGTGAACGCCTCGGCCGCGTCCAGCACGCCCCAGACCGGATCCAGGCCCGCGTAGCTCGGCGTACCGAGCGCGAAACCGCTGAAGACGCCCTCGGCTGCCAGCCCGGCGGCGACACCAGGCGCGGCCGCGTCGAGCAACGGTAGGTGCGCCAGCACGCGCAACTGGGGCGTGGCGAGCTCACGGAGGCCCTGGTTCACCAGCTCGGCCCACTCCACGCCGGCGTCGTACCGGAAGAGCGCAGGGGGCACCGACACGACCGCGCCGTCGAGGTCCTGCTCGGCGATCCAGTGCAGGAGCGCGGCAGGATCGGCGAGCCGGCCGAGCGGGAGCCGCTCACCGTCGACAACCAGGGAACCGTTGTCGACGGTGAGCCCGAACTCGCCCCGGTGCGCCGCCGACAGCACGGTCGGCGGGATCAGGTGCGTATGGACGTCCCATCCGGCCATGTCAGCGGGCGTCCTCGTCGTTGTCGTAGAACTCCGGCCGCTCCGGGTAGTGCGGCCCGTCGTACACCTCCAGCAGGACGGAGGTCTCCTCGGCGCGCGTCGGACCGTGGACGACGCCCTTCGGGTTCCAGTAGAAGCTGCCCTTGGTCAGCGTCGTCCCGGTCGGCAGGTACACATACCGGCCGGACAGACAGAACATGAACTGGTTCGAGGCGTGCTTGTGCTCGGACGGGATGCCCGCGCCCTTCTCGAAACGCACCAGCGCGATCGACGCCTCGGTCTCCGGGTCCCGCCAGAGCATCTTGTGGGACAGCCCGGCCAGCGACTTCTCCACCCACTCCAAGTCGTCCGTCTGCAGCAAGATCTCGCGCAGCGGCTCGTCAAAAGCTCTCATGGCACCTGCCGACCAGTGATGTGGGTGTACAGCTCTTCGGCTACTCCGGTACCCATCGGAGCCACGGCAGCGACGTGTCCGTCCGGACGGATCAGTACGACGCTCTCGGGCGGTACGCCGTACCGCTTGGTAGCGACGCTTCCCGGATCGAACAACGCACGATCGCGCAGACCGGAGTCGTGCGGAGCGTCCCATCGCGACACCGCGTAGTGCTTCAGCGCGGGCGACTCGTTCACCGGAATCTCCGGACGCCGCCGGACGTCGGTGAAGTACAAGGCGACGAACGAGTCGCGGGTCAACTCGTGGATCGACGTACGACCGGTCGGGCTCTGGAGCACCAGGTCGGGCGCCCGGTCACCGGCCCGCACCGCGGGCGGCGTGGCCGCGTTCGCCACCATCGACCAGTCCCCGGACCCGTCCACGTCCAGCCGCACGCTGAGCAGCGTGCGCGTGTACGCCGTCGCCCAGTCGCTGGTGCCTTCGGTGACAGCACCCTGCTGGAAGGACATGTACTTGCGCGCGGCCTCCGCCATCTCGCCCGAGCCCTCGATCGCGACGGGCCGCTGCTCCTGCTCGTACCCGTCCAGCAACTCCGGCGTCGCCCAGCCACGCAGTACCCAGGCCAGCCGCCACGGCAGGTTGGACGCGTCCAACGCACCGGTGTTCAGACCGAGCGCCCACATCGGCGTGATCAGGTGCGCGGCGTCCCCCATCAGGAACACCTTGCGGTCCTTGGTCCACTGCTCGGCGACCCGGTGGTGCACGTTGTAGACGACCGAGCCGAGCAGCTCGATCCGGTCCACCTCACCGATGAACTGCTTCACCTTGACCAGCAGGTCCTCGTCGTCCGGCGCGTCCGCACCCGGCGCCAGCGGGAACAGGAACCGCCAGTTGTCCGGCTGCCGGATCAGCACCATCCACTCGGACTTGTCCGCGAAGTAGGCGAGGTACGGGTAGTCCCTGGCGTTGTTCACGTCCAGGTCCACCACGACGTCGATCAGCATGTACCGCTCGGGCAGGGTCTCCCCGACCACCTTCACACCGAGCGCGTCCCGGATCCGCGACCGCCCGCCGTCACAGGCCAGCAGGTACGACGCCTCCAGCTCCTGCGGACCGTCCGGCGTCTCCAACTGCAGGACGACGCGGTCGTCGCGGACGTCGAACGACGTCAGCCGGTGCTGCGTCCGGACCGGCTCCGGGAGCGCCGCGGCGAGCAGCGGCTCCATCTTCTGCTGCGGCAGGTTGATGACGAACGGGAACTGGGTGTCGTTCACCAGCTCGGCCAGCTGCACCGAGGCGCGCGGGGTGTTGGTGGCCCGGTCGATGTCACCGATCTCGTCGATCCGCAGTGCGGCGCCGAGGATGCGGTCGACCGCGCCGTACCGGTTCCAGATCTCCAGCGTCCGGCTCAGCGTCGTACCGGCCTTGGTGTCGGACGACAGGACCGCGTCCTCCTCCAGCAGCACGTACGGGATGCCGTAGTGCGCCAGACCCAGCGCGGTGGTCAGACCGATCGGTCCGGCACCCACCACGGCAACAGGCAGCTGTTCAGTCACTCATCACTCCGTGCAGATCAGTGAAGCTCGTGAGTTTGGCAAAGGCGCGCTCACGGGTCAGTACTGACCCGGTCATCGCCGCCGCGTCGGACAGCAGGAACAGCAGCGGACCGACCACGTCGTCGGGGTCGCCGATACCAATGGTGTCCTGCCAGTGCTCCCGGTCCGCGCCGACGTTCGCACTGCGGAACTGGTCCGTGTCGATCACTCCGGGCGCGACGACGTTCACCCGCACCCGGTCACCGGCCACCTCGCTCGCCAACGACTTGGCGAACGCCACCAGCGCCGCCTTGCTCGCCGCGTACGCCGCAGCGCCCGCGTACCCGGTCGACGCCATACCGGAGGTGAACACCACCACCGACCCGGACCGCTGCGCCACCATGTGCGGTACGACGGCCTGACACACCCAGACCACGCCGTCGAGGTTCACCTGCAGCGTCCGGCTCCACTCGGCCGCGTCCATCTGCAGCACAGCGGAACGCGGCTGAACGGCCGCACCGGCCACCAGCCCGTCGATCCGCCCGTACCGCTGCAGCACGCCTTTGACGGCCACCTCGACCGCAGCCTTGTCCGCGACATCCACCTCGACGTACTCGATCCCATCCGGCGGTGCAGTCACGTCCAGGACGACCGCCATACCGCCGGCGGCGTTGACAGCTGCGGCCAGCGCGGCGCCGATGCCGCGGGCGCCGCCGGTGACGAGAACGACCTCACCTGTCGCATCGAAGCGCACCTTCATGGCGTCTCCTTCTGCTTGGACGTCATGGTCTCCGTGATCCGCTGGAACGCACCGGCCAGGTGACTGCGCAACGCCAGCTCGGCAGCGTCCGGGTCGCGCGCCACGCACGCGTCCAGGATCGCCTGGTGTTCCAGTCGGCTGCGCTCGATCAGGAACGCGGTCGGCCGGCTCCCGAACCGGTAGCGCTCGCTGTTCTGCCACACCGGTTCGATGGCCCGCGGCAACCACTGCGAACCGCTGGCCCGGTAGATCGCGAAGTGGAAGTCCGCGTGCGCCTCGCGAGCGCCCGCGGAGTCCTCCGCCCGGGACAACCGCAGGTGCTCGGCCAGCGCGGCCGCCGCCTTCACCAGGTCCTCGTCGGTGAACCTGGCCGCAGCCGCCCGTACGGCGAGACTTTCCAGCGCCAGCCTCGTCTCGTGCGTGTCGCGCAGATCCGACACCGACAGGTCACGCACCCAGGCGCCGCGGTGCGGGATGATCTCGACCAATCCGAGCGCCTCGAGCCGCCGGAGTCCCTCACGGACCGGCATCTGGCTCATCTCGAGCCGACTGGCGAGCTCGACGAGACGCAACGGCGTACCGCTCGGGAGCTCGCCGGACAGGATCAGCTGGTGCAGCTCAGCCGCGGCGTGCTCGGCGAGCGTACGGCGACCTCCCTTGCCACCACCCGGCAACAACTCCAGTGGACCGCTCATGCGCGGGTCACCTTGTTCCGCAGCTCGCCGAGCTTGTCGGACCTCGTGACGACCACGTCGCCCTCCTGCAGGAACACCTGCGGTTCGCGGGCGTTGCCGATGCCGGCCGGCGTACCGGTGAGCAGCAGGTCTCCGGGGCGCAGCGTCATACCGAACGAGAGCTCACTGATCAGCGTGGCCACGTCGAACGCCATCTGCCGCGTCGACGCGTCCTGGCGGACCTCGTCGTTGACCAGGCACTGCAGGCGCAGGTCCTGCGGGTCACCCACCTCGTCGGCGCTGACGATCCACGGGCCGAGCGGCATGGTGTCGTCGATGCTCTTGCCCTTCAGCCATTGCCCGCCGTGCGCACGCTGCAGGTCCCGCTGCGACACGTCGTTGGCCAGCAGGTAACCCCAGACGTGGTCGAGCGCCTCACCGACACCGATGTTCTTGCCGGTCCGGCCGATCACCAGCGCGACCTCGGCCTCGTAGTCCCATTTGGCGGAGATCGCGGGATCCCAGGCGATGTCGTCGTACGGACCGATCACCACGTCCGGGCCCTTGGTGAAGAACGTCGGGTGCTCGGGCCGGTCGACGTCCTGGCCCTCGCGCTTGCCCTTGCTCTCCTCGAAGTGGTCCCAGTAGTTCCAGCCCGTGCAGAGGATGTCCCGCCGGAACCGCCGCAACGGCGCCCGCAGGGCGCTTTCACTGAAAGGGATTTCCACCCCGGTGGGCGATCCACCACCGGTGATCACTTCCGTCAGATCTGTTGCCTCAAGCAACACAACGGTGTCACCCCGGAGCACACCGGGCACGTCCCGCCCGGCATGCTCCACCATCACGTACCGCATCTCAGGTCCACTCGACGCCGCGCACAACATCACCCCTCACTCGTCCACGTCCTCGCTCCGCTCCGGGCGCGGACGAGGCACCGAGCGGACTGCGTTCGATGATGAACTCGCTCCGCTCGTTCATGCGATCACCGCGATCGCGTTGATCTCGATCAGATAGTCGGGATGCGCGAGCTTGCTGACCTCGACCATCGTCGAGGCCGGCAGCGGCTCCGCGAAGTACTGCGCCCGGATCTCGTGGATCTTGGCGAAGTCCTCCATGTTGCGCACGTACACGTCGACCCGGCACACGTCCGCGAGCGTGCCGCCGGCGGCCTCGACCGCCGACTTCACGTTCTCGCACACCTGCCGGGTCTGCTCCCGGACGTCCCCGACCCCGGCGATACTCCCGTCGGGGCGGCGCGCGGTCATCCCCGAGACGAACACCAACCGGCCGGTCGCCTCGATCGTGGTCGCCTGCGAGAACACCCCGTTCGGGCTCCGCAGCGCCTCGGTGGACACCTGTGTCTTCGGCATCAGCTCAACACCCCTCCTGCCGGGACGACGGCACCGACCGCGCGGGCGGCCGCCAGCAGTCCGTCCAGTCCCGATCGCTCGATCCGTACGCCGTTCCGCCGCTGCTGTTCGGCGCGCTCGGCCTCGATCTCCCCCGGCAGGTACAGCCGGTTCACCCCGGGAGCGGTCGCGCTCCCGCGGACCCGCGCGGCGAGTCCCGAGGACCGCCGCCGGAAGTCCTCCACGCCACCCATCAGCTCCGGGTCGATCGCCAGGAACAGGTGCGCGCAGTCGTTCGGCCGGTCCGGCTCCCGGTACAGCGGGCGGACCTCGTCACCCCAGCCGCCACCGCTCAGCACCCCGGTGAGTACGTCGATCATCAACGCCAGCCCGAAGCCCTTGTGACCGGCGGCCGGCAGCAACATGCCGAGGACCGCCTCGTCCGGATCCGTGGTCGGCGTACCGGAGGCGTCGGTCGCCCAGGTCTCCGGGATCGTCCGTCCCGCCGACGCCGCCAGCCGGATCTTGCCCAGCGCGACGGCCGACAGCGCCATGTCCAGGACGATCTCCACTCCCGCGGTGGTCGGCACGGCGATCGCGAGCGGGTTGTTGCCGACGATCCGCTCGGCGCCACCCGGGGCAGGCATCAGCGGGGTGGTGTTCGACATTGCGATACCGATACACCCGGCTTCGCCGGCCTGCATCGCCCAACGGCTCGCGGCCCCGAAATGGTGCGCGTTGCGGACCGAGACGATGCCGATCCCGTACCGGCCGGCCCGCTCGATCGCGTGCCCCATCGCCTGCGGGCTGGAGAGCTGGCCCATCCCGCCGCGGGCGTCCACCACCATCGCGGCGCCGGCGTCGAAGAGGATGTCGAGCTCCCGCTCCCGGGTCACACCGCCGGCGTTCAGGCGTTCGACGTACATCGGGACGAGCATCACGCCGTGCGAGCTGACCCCGCGCAGGTCGGCCTCGACCAGCGCCGCGGCGATCACGGCCGCATCCTCGGACTCGAACCCGAGCGCACCGAACACGGCGGTGACAGTCGCTTCGAGCCACTCGGGCCGGACCAGCACCCGCCGATCCGCGTCGGACGCCTGCGCGGTCATCGGGCCTCCCAGCCTGGACTGAGGAGCGCAGCGGCCGGAGCGACGAGGGAAGGCTGGGAGGTGCAGCCCGATGACCATGCCGGCGCCGGAGGCCCGGCCACAAGTACAGTCATCGGATTTCCCGGGCCCAAGGCAGGAGCAGGTGCTCCAGCAGGGCCAGGCCGTAGAAGAGCACGATGCTCATGATGCTCAGCAGGGCGATCGCGGCGAACGCGAGCGTGGTGTCCGCGCTCGCTCCGGACTGCTGGATCACGTACCCGAGCCCCTTGGTGGCACCAACAAATTCGGCGATCACCGAACCGATCACCGCCAGCGAGATCGCGACCTTGAACCCGGTGAAGATCTGCGGCATCGCGTACCGCAGCCGGAGCTTGAAGAACTCCTGCGACCGGCTGGCGTTCAGCGAGCGCATCAGCTCGACCAGCTCGGTCGGCGTCGACTTCATCCCCTGCGCGGTCGAGATGACGATCGGGAAGAAGCACATCAGCAGCACCATCACGACCTTCGGCCACTGACCGAAGCCCATCCACACCACCAGCAACGGCGCGACCGCGACCTTCGGGATCGAGTTCACCATCAGCAGCAGCGGATACACCAGCCGCTCGAGGATCACCGAGCGGACGATCACCAGCGCGATCGGTACGCCGATCACGATCGCGAGCAGGAAGCCCTCGATCGTCTCCAGCATCGACGTCCAGGTCTCGGACAGCAGGCTGCCGGGCTGCTCGAAGAACTTGGCCGCCACGTCACCCGGGCTCGGCACCAGGAAGGGCTCGATCGCGAACACCACAACGGCGGCCCACCACAGCCCGATCGCGAGCACCAGGCCGATGGCCGGCAACAGGATGGCCGCACCGGTCGAAGTGGCCAGCCAGGATTTGCGCTTCATCGCGACCGCACCTCGTCCACCGGGCGGACCTCCTTCTCGGCGAGCAGCGCGTGCAGCCGCGCGCTGATCGTGGCGACCTCGGTGACGTGGTCATCCTGGCCGAGGCTGCGCGGCCGCGGGATGTCGATGTCGACGACCTCACGCATCCGGCCCGGCCGCGGCGTCAGCACGACGACCCGGTCGGCCAGTACGACGGCCTCCTCGATCGAGTGCGTGACGAACACGATCGTGGTGGACAGCTCCATCTTGATCCGCTGCAGTTCCTCGGACAGCTCGGTCCGGGTGAGCGCGTCGAGCGCCGAGAACGGCTCGTCCATCAGCATCACCTGCGGGTCGCGGATCAGCGACCGGCACAGCGACACCCGCTGCTGCATACCACCGGACAGCTCGTGCGGCAGCCGCCGCTCGAACCCCTGCAGCCCGACCAGCTCGAGCAACTCGTGGGCCCGGTCCCGGTACGCCGCCTTGCTGCGATCGCCGGCGCCCTTGTCGATCTCGACCGGCAGCAGGACGTTCGACAGCACCGAACGCCACGGCAGCAGCGCCGGGCGCTGGAACATGAAGGACACGTCCCGGCGCGGTCCGGTGACGGGCTCGCCCGCCACCTGGACCGTGCCGGACGTCGGGGGCAGCAGTCCCGCGATCAGCCGGAGCAGCGTGGACTTGCCACAGCCGGACCGGCCGATCAGCGTGACGAACTCACCGCCGCGAACGTGCAGGTCGATCTTCTCGAGGGCAGTCACCTGGCCCTCGCGTCCGTCGAAGACCTGTCCCACGCCGTCCAGGCGAATCATCTGTTGCCGGTTCTCCTAGCTCGTCGGGGCCAGGCTGGTGGTGACGACGTCCTGCGGGGTGAGGGCGCCGGCCGGGACCGCCTTGGACTTCTCCAGCAGCGCGATGATCTTCTTCACCCGCTCCACGTCGACCTCACCGAGCGATCCCTTGAAGGTGGACGGCTTGGTGTAGTCCTTCATGATCTGGAGTTCCTTGGTGGCGACCTCGAGATCGGTGTCCGGGACGTACTTCTTCAGGATCGCCGCCGACCCGGCCGGGTCGTTCACGGTGTCCTGCAGGCCCTTGAGCAGCGCGGCGGTGAACTTCTTCACCTGGTCCGGGTGGTCCTTGGCCAGGTCGCTGCGGGTGATGATCGCGTTGCCGTACAGGTCCGGCAGTTCCTTGCCGTAGGACAGGAAGACCGCCTTGCGGTGCTGCGGGTCGGCCTTCTCGATCAGCGGCTGGCCGACCACGAACTGGCCGATCACCGGGACCTTCTTGGTGGCCAGCAGCTGCGGCAGCGCGGGCGGCGGCGACGGGATGAAGGTGACCGACTTCGCCGGGATGCCGACCTTCTCCGCGTAGACGCCGAACATCACCGTGTTGGTCGAGCCGGGCTGGTCGCCGACGCTCTTGCCGACCAGGTCCTTCGGCGTGTTCACGCCGTACCCCTCGAGCGACATCAGACCGGCCAGCGAGGCCTGGTGGATCATCCCGACCGTGGTCACCGGCAGCTTCTGCTTGGCGAGCGTGATCGCGACCGCGGTGAAGTCGCCGATGCCGTAGTCGGCCTGACCGCCGGCCACCAGCTTCATCACGTCGACGGTGCCGGATCCGGGGCTGATCTTGACGTCGAAACCGGCGTCCTTGAAGTACCCCTTGTCCAGGGCGACGTACGCGTACGCCTCCCGGCCGAAGGTGTTGAAGGACGTCAGGTAGTTGACCTTCTGCAGGCCGCTGCCCGCGTCCTTGCCGTTGTCGTCGCCGGAGTTGCACGCACTGACCAGGGCGAGCCCCAGGACCGTCACCAGCGCGATGACGGAACGCCTCAACCTCATATCGACCTCTCTCGTCCCGATATTTGATCAAACATCAAATATTGAAAGGTGGTCAATCCGCCCGCGGGGTCTTCACGGGGACTTAACGTCCGCCGCGCCGGGCCCTCGCAGACCTGCTGGCCACCCGTCCTGGAGCTTTTCCCCATACCCGTCCGTCACCGACCGGGCACCCGCCCCGACCACAGACCGTACCTGCCTGAGCAGCAGATCGCGACGCCCGCGAGGGCAGAACCGGGCCGGACACCGTCAAATTTGCGTAAACCCTCAACTTCTTGGTGAGACAGCACACGTCCGGCGGCCGCTCCCTCGGCGGAGGGAGGTGACGCGCCCCCGGCTTTGACACGATGTCACTGTGACAGACGTGGTGCGACAGCTGTGGCGGGCGCTCGGCAGCCTGTGGCGCCCGTCGACGTACCTGCGCTGGGTGTACCTGCTGCTCGGGGCGGCGCTCGTCCTGGCGTTCATCCTGGTCGACAGCGCACTCGGTGCCGTGGTCTCCGATCTCGGGCTGCCGAAGGTTGCCACCGGCATCATCTGGGTGGTGATCGGGCTGCTGCCGCCGATCGCGCTCGGGCTGCTGCCGGCGGTCCGCGAGGTGGAGGGCATCGCGGTCGAGTCGCTGCTCGCGGTGCGGTTCGAGGAGCGGCCGCTCGGCCCGGCGCGGACCTGGGCGCAGCGACGGCGGACCGCGCTGTGGTTCTGCCTGCATCTGCTGGCCGGTGGCGTGGTCGGGATCATCAGCACGATCGTGGTCGGTCTCGGCGCGGTCTGGCTGGCGGCGCCGTTCCGCTCCCCCGGTTCCCGCGACATCGTCCCGGGCTGGGCGTACGACGTCCGCGGCGACTGGACCGATCTCTGGATGCCCGCGGCAGCGATCGGCGGACTCGCCGGGCTGTTCTTGTTGTCCGCAGCCGTCGGCGCCCTGCTGGCGTACCTCGCGCCACAGGTCCTCGGGCCGACCGCGGCGGAGCGGATCGAACTGCTCGAGAAGCAGACCGCGACACTTGCCGAGCGCAACCGTCTCGCCCGTGAGTTGCACGACAGCGTCGGGCACGCGCTCAGCCTCGTCACCATCCAGGCCGCGGCCGCCCGGCGGGTACTGGCCAGCGACCCGGAGTTCGCCGAGAACGCGCTGGCCGCGATGGAGACCTCGGCGCGCGCCGCGCTCGCGGACCTCGACCATGTCCTCGGCCTGCTCCGGGACGACCGCCATCCGGGTTCACGGACCACGCCACAGGCGACGCTCGGCGGTCTGGACCGGCTGGTCGAGGCCACCGAGGCCGGCGGGATCACCGTCGAGGTCGAGCGCTCCGGCGACCTCGACCAACTCCCCGCAGCGGTCTCGCGGGAGGCGTACCGGATCGTCCAGGAAGGTCTGACCAACGCGATCCGGCACGCCGGTCGCCCGGCCGGCGAGCTCGCCGTCGACCTGTCGATCCAGCTCGACACATCCGGTCTGCGGCTCGCCGTCACCAATCCGGTCAGCGGCCGGCCCGACCACTCCGTGCACACCGACCGGTCCGGTGGTGGCCGTGGCCTGGCCGGGATCCGTGAAAGGGTCGCCGTACTGCGGGGCACGGTCGACGCCGGCCCGGTGAGTTGGCGGGACGGCCCGGGCTGGCGGTTGGCGGTCCGGTTACCGGTGAGCATGACGACGAAGGGATGACATGAACCTGTCGGTGGTCGTGGTCGACGACGAGCCGCTGATCCGCAGCGGGCTGCGCGCCATCATCAACGCCGAGCCCGACCTGACGGTCGTCGGCGAGGCCGGTGACGGCGCGGAGGTGCTCCCGGTGGTCCGCCGGACCGGCGCCGACGTCGTACTGATGGATGTCCGGATGCCCGCGGTGGACGGCATCCAGGCGACCCGGCTGCTGCTCGAGAGCCTCGACCCGGCGCCCCGCGTCCTGGTCGTCACGACGTTCGAGAACGACGACTACGTGTACGACGCGCTCCGGGCCGGCGCGTCCGGCTTCCTGCTCAAGCGGACCCCGCCGGACGACATCATCGCGGCGATCCGGACGGTCGCACGCAGCGAGTCGCTGCTGTTCCCGGAAGCGATCCGATCACTGGCGATCGCGCACGCGGGGTCGCGGACGCCGACCGGTCTGGACGAGTACCAGCTGACCGACCGCGAGCAGGAGGTGCTCCGGCTGATGGCCCGCGGGCTGTCCAACGCAGAGATTGCCGGCGAGCTGATCCTCGGGCTGCAGACGGTCAAGACCCACGTCGCCAACGTGCTCGCCAAGCTCAACGCCCGGGACCGCACCCAAGCCGTGATCCGCGCCTACGAATCAGGCTTCGTACCGCTGCACTGAAGGGCTCCGCCGCCGGTCGGCGGCCTCGGCCAGAGCGCTACGTCCGCGCCGGGTCCTCTGCCTCGGCCAGGGTGCACGCGTTGTGGAGCGGGTCGACGGCGTTGGCCTTCATCGCGAGCCGCTGCAGCAGCATCCGGAAGCTCGCCCGCTCGGACTCATCCAGGATGCCGAGCATCTCGTCCTCGGTCGCGCGCAGCCGGCGCTCCAGGTCGCAGAGCGCTTCCGTCCCCTGGTCGGTCGGCGCGATCAGCCGCGCCCGCCGGTCGGCCGGGTCGGGCCGGCGCTGCACCAGACCCGCCTTCTCCAGGTCGTCCAGCAGGTAGGTCATCACGGTCCGGTCGACGCCCAGCTGCGCAGCCAGGTCGAGCTGCCGCTTCGGGCCCTCGGCCGAGGTCGTCGCGAGCACCTGGTAGCCGCGCGGACCGCCGGGCAGGCCCTCGAGCGCCGCCGCGGACGCCTTCGCGTACCGCCGGAACATGACGCCCAGCGCCCAGCCGAGATCGGCCTCCACGGGCGCACCGCCGGCCTCACCGGGCTCGACACCGCGCGCACCCCGGGCCGCGACCTCGGGCGAAGTACTGGACATGTCCCCATCGTACGTGGTCTACGCCACCCGGAATACGATCTGACTTGTATATGTTCTGCCACACAGATTATCTTGGAGGCAGCTCAACCCGAGCACGCCCCTCAACTCGATGGAGACAGAACGTATGAGCACCCTGCTACGCGTCGACGCCAGCATCCGGCTGGACGGTTCGGTGTCCCGCGCCCTGGCGGACAGCGCGGAGGCCGCCTGGAAGGCGGAGCACCCGGACGGTGTCGTGGTACGGCGTGACCTCGGGCAGCACCCGCTGCCCGCGACCCTGTGGCCGACGCTGGCCGCCGCGCAGGTCGGTCAGGAGCCGGTCGCCGATTCCGAGCGGATGCCGCTCGCGGAGGCCCAGGCGCTCGCGGACGAGCTGAAGGCCGAGATCGTCAACGCCGACGCCGTCCTGCTCGCCGTGCCGATGTACAACTACGGCATCGCGCAGAACGTGAAGACCTGGATCGACGTGCTGGTGATCGACAAGGACCTCGCCTTCGGTTCACGCCCGCTCGCCGGTCGGCCGGCGATCTTCGTGATCGCCCGGGGCGGTGGCTACGGACCGGGTTCGCCGAAACACGGCTGGGACCACGCCACGCCGTACCTGGAGCGGATGTTCGGTGACGTGTTCGGCATGAACATCCGGACCGCCGCGGCCGAGCTCACCCTCGCCCCGGTCACCCCCGGCATGGAGGAGCTGATCGACGCGTCCAAGGTCTCGGAGTCCGAGGCCCACGGGCACGCCGAGAACCACGGCACGGTCGTCGCCCGCGAAGTGATCGGGCGCGCTGCCTGACGGAGCGGACCTCCAGCACTCCACAACCTGCGTCGGCGAGCGCCGCTGAGCGTGGGCTGCCGGCCGTCATGCCGATTGATGAGTGCTGGAGGTCCGCATCCACGTCGAGAGCGTCACCGACAACGTCACGATCGCCGGCTCCGGCAGGACGGCGATCCGCTGCAACAGCTCGCGGTAGTTCAGGTGCCGCGCACTCGGCGTCATCAGCACCAGCTGCTCCACAGCGGTCCGGTCGAGCGCCATCGTCTCCTCGACCACTTCGCTGCCGGTCCGGACGAACTCCTCCTCCAGCGACTGCCGCAGCCGCCGCTCCTTCTCGTCGTCCACACTGACCATCCCGAGCACGTCGACCAGCTCGATCAGGTGCCGTTGGTTCGGCGTGACCACGAGCAGGCGGCCGGTCGGCGCGAGTACGCGCGCCATCTCGGCGGCGTTCCGCGGGGCGAACACGTTCAGCATCAGCTGCGCCGACCCGTCGACCAGCGGGAGCTCACGCCAGGCGTCGCAGACGACCGACGCGATCCGCGGATCCACCTTCGCTGCCCGCCGGGCCGCGTACTTCGACACGTCGAGGGCGATGCCCCGGCGCTGCGGGGACAGCCCGAGAACACCCGCCAGGTAGTAACCGGTGCCGGCGCCGACCTCGACGACCAGGTCGTCCTCCCCCAGCTCGGCGTTCAGGATCAACGCGTCCCGGATCGGGCCGTAGTGGCCGGTGCCGAGAAACACCGTGCGGGCGCCCACCATCGCGGCCGAGTCACCGTCGATCCCGTTCGAGGCCGCGGGCAACAGGTTCAGGTACCCCTGCTTGGCGAGGTCGAAGGCGTGGCCGCGCGGGCATCGCGCCGTACGGTCGTCCAGCGCCAGCCCGTCGGCACAGACCGGGCAGCGCAGGACGGCAACGAGGTC
Organism: Kribbella sp. NPDC004875; assembly: GCF_042873375.1. Lineage (NCBI taxonomy): Bacteria > Bacillati > Actinomycetota > Actinomycetes > Propionibacteriales > Kribbellaceae > Kribbella > Kribbella sp. NPDC004875. The sequence continues at coordinate 683,788 of NZ_JBIALI010000002.1, read as the reverse complement.
GGCTTCCATGCCGCCTACGTTATGTCGCGACTCGTGATCCTCGCCCAGGCAGCGGCGTAGAAGACGACGACGTAGCCCGCCTGGAGCAGCAGGTTGCGCCCGATCTCGTGCCAGTACGGCGGATCTCGGAGCAGGTCGGCGAAGGACTGCCAGCGGAACATCAGCAGCCACGGGTGGATCGCGTGCAACTGCGGGATGGCGGTCAGGATGCCGAGCATGATGAAGCTGCCGAAGGTCGCTGCCATCGCGGCCAGCGGGGTCGAGGTCAGCGACGAGACGAACAGTCCGATGGCGGCCAGGCCGAGCAGCGACAGCGAGATCACCAGCGCGATCCCCAGCGCGCGGAGCAGGCCGTCGCCGAGCGAGACCGTCGTACCGGAGAGCAGCAGGACGTCGCCGACCGGGAACAGGATGAAGCCGACGATCAGGCCGGAGATCCAGATCGTCATCGTCGCGACCAGGCAGAAGACCGCGAGCGCGACCATCTTCGCCGCGAGCAGGCGGGAGCGGCCGGCCGGTGCGGTGAGCAGGTTGCGCAGGGTGCCGAGGCTGGCCTCGCCGGCCAGTGACTCCCCCGAGATCACGGTCACCGCGGTCGGCAGGAAGAACGGCAGCGACAGGCCGAGGCTGGCGACGATGAGGAACAACCCGTTGCCGGCGATCTGTGCGATGAACCCGCCGGCATCACCGCCGGCGCCGGCGATCTTGACCGCGACCCCGATCAGCACCGGCACGGCGGCGAGCACCCCGAGCCCGACCTGCGTCCGCGCCCGCCCGAACACCAGCCGCAACTCCGAGAGGAACAAAGCCAAAGCATGCCGCCCAGCACTCGGCCCCACGCCCGACCCGGCGGCAACAACTGCGGCGGGACGAGCAGCAGCCGCACCCGCGAAATCGGCGGTGGTGGAGTGGGTGGACCCGGGCTCGGAGCCGGCGGTGGAGTGGGTGGGCTCGGCTGTCGTGGAGGCGGGCTCGGCGGTGGAGCGGGTCGGCTCGGTGGGCGCGGGGCGCGAGGGGGCCGTGGTGGGTGGGGTGGGGTCGGGTGAGAGTTCACTCGGCGACATCGAAGCCCTCCCCGGTGAGTGCTACGAAGGCGTCTTCCAGGCTGGGGCGTTCCAGGCCGAAGCCGTGGATGCGGACGTCCGCGGCCACCAGCGCGGCGGCGAACTTCTCGATCGGCAGGTCGCCCGGATCGCCTTCAACGGTCTCGGGCGTCGTCTTCAGGTCGGTGACCCCCAGACCCTGCAGCGTCTCGGCGGCCGGTGCGAGATCCGGCGTACGGACGACCAGGCGGGGGCGGAGCTCGGCGCGCAGATCCGCGACGGTGGACTGGCGCAGGAGTTTCCCGCGGCTCATCACCGCGGCGTGCGTGCAGACCTGCTCCACCTCGGCGAGCAGGTGGGTCGAGGTGAAGACCGTCGTACCGTCGTCGGCCAGCTCGCGGATCAGATGCCGGACCTCGCGGGTGCCCTGCGGGTCCAGTCCGTTGGTCGGCTCGTCCAGCACGAGGAGCTCGCGGCGCTGCATCAGCGCGACCGCGATCGCGAGCCGCTGGCGCATCCCGAGCGAGTACGCCCGGACCTTCTTCCCGGCCGCGTTCGACAGGCCGACCCGCTCGAGCGCCTCTCCCGCGCGCGCCTTCCGGGTCTTCGGGTCGGCGGTCCGGTCGGCGGCGTCGAAGCGGAGCAGATTCGCCTGGCCGGTCCAGAACGGGTAGAACGCCGGCCCCTCGACGAGCGCCCCGACCCGCGGCAGCACCCGCAGGTGTGCCTTCGGCATCGGCTCACCGAGCAGCTCGACGGCACCGGACGTCGGCGCGATCAGTCCGAGCAGCATCCGGATCGTGGTGGTCTTCCCCGACCCGTTCGGGCCGAGGAAGCCGTACACGCTGCCGGCCGGGACTTCCAGGTCGACCGCGTCGACCGCCACCTGCCCGCCGTGGAACCGTTTGGTCAGGCCGTGGGTGACGACCGGCGCGCTCGTCATCGTGCTGTTCAGCGCGGAGCCTTCGCCGCGGCGGCCTGCAGGGTGTCCGGGGTGACCAGGCCGACGAAGACCCGGCCGTCATCGGTGATCAGCGCGCTCACCATCTTGCTGGTCAGCACCTTGCCCTTGCCCCACGAGCCCTGGACGGTCGGCGCCTTCGCGAGCAGCTGGGCCAGCGGGCCGTTACCGGTCAGGCCGGCGGTCTGCACGCCCTTGACCATCGCGACGCTCTCCCAGCCCGTGCCGATCACGGTCGGTTTGGCCTCGGCCGCCCCCTGCGGGGTGACCTGCTTCGGCATGACCGGCTTCGGCGTGAGCTTGCCCGGGGCCGCGCCCTTCGACGGGAGCTTCTGGTCGGTGACCTTCACACCCTGCGGCGGGGTGAAGGTGAAGGTGCTCGCCGCCGGTGCGCCGAACGAGACCGAGGTGAAGCCCACCTCGACCGCCGGGTCGTTGCCGCTGCGCGGCATCACGGTCACGTCGAGCGGGACCCAGGTCTTGGAGTCGATCGCGAGCGTCACCGAGCCGACGGTCGTCTTGTCGGTCTTCGGCACCAGGCGCAGCTTGTACGCGTCCCGGCCGGCGACCTTCTCGGTGCCGCTGACCTGGACCGTGGTGGTCGGGTCGATCGCGGCGAGGAACCGCTTGGCGACTGCCTGCGGGTCGTAGTTGCTCGGCTTCGCCTTCTCCGGCGCGGTGGAGTGCGCCGGGACGGTCAACCTGGTGGCCTCCCGCTTGGCCGAGTCGTACGCCCAGGCGGTCTTGCCGTCTGTCGTCCAGACTCGCTCCGACTGGTTGTCCAGGATCGAGACGCGGGCCTTGTCCGGGCTGGCAAGCGCGACCCGCGCGGTGTGCTCACCGCTGAGCAGCTCGGTGACCTGCTCGCTACCGGCCGGTGCGCCCGGGATCGCGGGCAGGCCGAGGTCAGCGGTCGAGCGGACCGTGCCGCTCAGGCCGTCGACCTTCGCGGTCTGCACCTTGGCCAGCAGATCCTGCGCGGTGATGGTCGGCAGCTTGGGCGAAGCGTCCGCGACCATCGGCCCCAGCGTCCCCACCCCCGCGACCACCGCGACTGCCGCAAACGGAACCAACCACCGTCGACTGCGCTGTGCTACGCCCATGGGTACAGCCTCGCACCGGCGGCAAGCGGAACCAAGGGTAGTCAGGGAAGGTTCACCCGAAAGAGTGAGACCGGCGTACGACCGTGGTCGTACGCCGGGGTCTCAGCGTGACTGCAACGCGTCCAGGGCGACCGTCATCGCGGCGGCGACCCGGAAGTCCAGCCGCTGGTCCTGGACCGTGATCCGGTACCGGTCCCGGACCGAGATCTTCCGCTCCACCGAGAGCACCGCGTTGCCCGACTCGGCGTCGGTGAAGTCGAAGTGGAAGATGAACGGCAGCGGGATCTCCCCGACGAACGGGACGAACTCCCAGATCCGGCGGACGACCGCGATCGTCGCGTTTCGCTCGGTGCCGCTCGCGTTCAGCTGCCCGCTGGACAGCAGCCAGCTGGATCGGAGCAGGCTCTTGCCGAACTCCTTCTTGAACCAGCCGATCGGCTGCCCGTCGGCGTCGAACACGTCGTACCCGGAGCCGAGGTCGATGGTCTTGCGGGCCTTGAACGAGAACACCGGCTGCGTCTTGGTGTCGTCGGTGTAGAACGTCACCTGCTCCTTGAACGCCATCCGCTTCTGCTGCGCGAACGCGAGCAGCGGCCCGTCGCTCCCGTCCGGATTGGTGGCGATCAGCTCGTACTTGTTCGCCATCAACGTCACCCGCTGCTTCATCGAGAACGCGGGCACATACGTGGGTGCTTGCGAGGTCATGCGGAGGAGTGTGACAGACCAGAGGCCGACGCCCCGGCCGCCAGACCTTGGGCCAGGGCCTGAGCGGTGGCTGAGAGGTCGGCCAGGTGTACGACGAGTTCGCCAACGCCTTGCAGGGCCAGGTCGCGGGCGATCTCGACGCCCAGCTCGACCGCCTCGGCGGGAGTACGGGCAGGTCGCCACAGCACTCCGAAGTCGGCGTGCGGGCGCTCGGCGGAGAGGTCGACGACCAGCGCGTCGCGCTGCCGCAGATCCATCGCGTTGCCGCCGACGACAACGCGAACCTTCTGCCCCGTCGCCGGTACCGCGTTCGCGCCCGCCCGCACCGCGTCGTCGACGATCGACGTCGTACGGCGTCCCCATGCCTCGTGGTGGACCGCCCAGGTCAGCGGCCGGCGTCTCGCCCACCCGGAGCGCACCAACTCGGGTGCCGCCGCGAACTCGTCGACGTACCCGACGCAGAGGTAGCCGACCAGCTCGATGTGGGCGGGCAGGTCGAGTACGGCGGCGACCTCGGACGGCTCGAAGAAGGAGACCCAGCCGACGCCCAGTCCCTCGGCGCGGGCGGCGAGCCAGAGGTTCTGGATCGCGATCGCGGCGGAGAACCAGGTCGTCCGCGGATCCGCGTGCCGGCCGAGGACGTGCCGGCCGCCGCGACCGGGGTCGCAGGTCACGGCGATGTTCAGCGGGGTGTCCAGGATCGCCTCGATCTTGAGCCCGTCGAACGCGGCCCGGCGGTCCTGCGGCAGCGACGCGGAGAACGCGTCCCGCTGCTCGACTGCGAGATCGTGCACCTTGCGGCGGGTCGCGAGATCGCGGATCAGCAGGAAGTCCCAGGGCTGGCTGAGTCCCACGCTCGGCGCCCGGTGCGCGGCCTCGAGGACGCGGGTCAGCAGGTCGTCGTCGATCGGGACGTCCAGGAATCCCCGGCGTACGTCGCGGCGCTCGGCGATCACGCGATGGACAACCGACCGGTCGTCTTCCGGGTACCCGGGCGCGGGGAGGCGGCCGACGGCGATGGTCGCGTTGGTACTGCGTTGTTTCGGGGTGACAAGGTGCGCGCCGCTGGCGAGGACGGCTGCTTCGGCGACGCTGGGAACGCCGGCGAGTTGCTCGACCTGTTCGCTCGGGGTTGGTGCGGGTTGGCCGGCGAGCTCGTCGGTTGTGAAGGTGCGTAGCTCTGCGCCGAGCTGTTCGACGAGTTGCTGGAGTGCGGGTTCGGTCTCGCGTCCGGCGATGGTTACCACCAGCTGTACTTCGGCGTTGACGGTCTCGCTGACCAGGCCGGCGAGCTCGGAGTACGGCGTACCGGAGCGGAGGCCGACGCCCAGTACCAGCCTCATCGGACCCGCTCGCGGGCGGCGGCGACCAGGCGGGCCGGGACGTCGGGGGTGGCCGTCCAGTGCAGGTGCAGGTACGACGCGTGGACGTGCGGGAGCGTGACGCCTTCGACGCCGGCTGGGAGATACCAGGCCGGGTGTACGTCGGTGTCGAGGTCGACCGTGGTGCGGTGAAACTCGTGACCGTGGACTCGGCGGCCCTCGTCGAAGAAACTCGTGGTCGTCGCGGCGATCGCCGTGCGGTAGCCGAGGGTCAGGCGCGGGGTCATCCGGGCGGTTGCCGGGAGTACGCCGGTCATGGGGTGGCCGTCGAGTTCCCGGCAGAGGTAGAGGAGGCCGGCGCACTCGGCGATCACGGGGAGACCGGCGGCGACTTCGGTGGCTACCTGGTGGCGCAGTTCCTTGTTGGCGGACAGGGCCTCCGCATGCAACTCCGGGAAGCCGCCGCCCAGACAGAGCGCCGCCGTTGCCTCAGGCAACGTGTCGGTCAAGGGGTCGAACGTGACAACCTCGGCCCCGGCCGCGGTCAGCAACTCCGTCGTCTCGGTATACCGAAAAGAAAAGACAGGACCCCCCGCAACCGCAACCACCGGCCGCCCGCGTGATGGGGCGGGAGGGGGCGCGTTCTCGGACCCCCGAGCTGCGTGCGGCGCGGCGAAAGCGGGCGGGGCTTCTCGCCCCGGGGCGGCCTGTGGTGGGGTGGCGGGCTCGTTCAGGGCGGCTAGTTCGGTGGAGGGGTTCCAGGGGGTGGCCTGGTGGTGGGGGGCGGAGTTGGCGGTGCTTATCACTTCTTGCAGGTCGACACCTTGGCGGACGAGTTCGGCGGCGGCTTCCACCGCGGCCTCGGCTTGGGCTCGTTGTTCCTCGGCGGGGATCAGGCCGAGGTGGCGGCTCGGGACAGTGAGCCTCGTGTCGCGGCGCAGGACGCCGAGGACCGGGACGCCGGTCGGCGCGACACCGGCGCGTACTTCGGTCTCGTGCCGGTCCGAGCCGACCTTGTTCAGGATCACCCCCGCGATCCGAACTTCGGTGTCAAAGGCAACAAAACCCTGAACGACCGCTCCGACACTCCGCCCCGCCGCCGACGCGTCGACCACCAGCACCACGGGCGCCTTCAACAGCTTCGCGACATGCGCGGTCGACGAGAAACCCTCGGTTCCGAGCGCACCGTCGTACAGACCCATCACGCCCTCGACGACCGCGAGGTCCGCGCCGGCCGAACCATGCGCGAACAGCGGACCGATGCGCTCCTCCCCCGACAGCATCGGGTCGAGATTGCGTCCCGGCCGCCCGGTGGCGACCGCGTGGAACCCGGGGTCGATGTAGTCCGGTCCGACCTTGAACCCCGCGACCACGTGCCCGGAGTTCCGCAGCGCGGCCATCAGCCCGACCGCGACCGTCGTCTTCCCGGCCCCGGACGCCGGTGCCGCGATCACCACCCGCGGGATCACCACTCGATACCCTTCTGACCCTTCTGGCCGGCGTCCATCGGGTGTTTCAGCTTGGTCATCTCGGTCGCGAGATCCGCCGCGTCGAGGAGCTTCGGATGGGCGTCGCGGCCGGTGATCACGACGTACTGATGACCGGGCCGGTCGACGAGGGTGCCGACGACCTCGTCCACGTCGACCCAGCCCCACTTGATCGGGTACGTGAACTCGTCGAGGACATACAGGTCATGGGTCTCGGCGGCGAGCCGGCGCTGGATCTCCCGCCAGCCCTCGAGCGCGTCGGCGGCGTGATCCGCCTCGGTACCGGCCTTGCGGGACCAGCTCCAGCCCTCACCCATCTTGTGCCACTCGACGGGCCCGCCCTGCCCGGTCGCCGCGTGCAGCTCGCCGAGCGCCTTGAACGCGCTCTCCTCGCCGACCTTCCACTTCGCGCTCTTCACGAACTGGAAGACCCCGAGGTTCCAGCCCTGGTTCCAGGCCCGCAGCGCCATCCCGAACGCGGCGGTCGACTTCCCCTTCATCTCGCCGGTGTGCACCATCAGCAGCGGCCGGTTGCGGCGCTGCCGGGTGGTCAGGCCGTCCTCCGGTACGGCCACCGGCTGCCCCTTCGGCATCAGGCCACCTTCCGTTCCGTGACCGTCCGCACGAGGTTGCCGGCGGCAACGTCTCCGAGGTCGAGGTACTCCGCGCCGAGGTCGGCCGCGAGCTCGGCGGCGAGACCGAGGCGGACACCACGACGCGGTTCGCAATCCACGACGACGGTCGCCAGGCCGTGCTGCGCCAGCCAGCCGGCTGCCTCACGGGCCCGGGCGAAGGCGTTCTCGCCGTACGTGGCACGGCCGTCGGTGACGAGCACGAGGAGCGGACGCCGGCGCGGGTCGCGGATCGCGGCGATCCGCAGTACCTCGCCGGCCTGCAGGAGACCTTCGGCGAGCGGGGTACGGCCGCCGGTCGGGAGGGCTTCGAGGCGTCGTACGGCGGTCTCGACACTGCCCGTCGGCGGCAGCGCGACCGTGGCGGTGGGGCCGGCGAACGTGACGAGACCGACCGTGTCGCGGCGCTGGTACGCGTCGAGGAGCAGCGAGACGATCGCGGTCTTCACCTCGCCCATCCGCTTCTTCGTGCCCATCGAGCCGGACGCGTCGACGCAGAACAGGACGAGGTTCCCCTCGCGGCCTTCGCGAACCGCCAGCCGGACGTCGCCGGTGCGCACCACCAGACCCGGGCCGCTGCGGCCGCGAGCGTGCTGGTGCGGGGCGGCGGTCCAGATCGTGCCCAGTAGGTGCGGTCGGCCCGGCTCGCGGCCGACGCGTGCGCGGTCGCCGACGACTCGGCCGGCCTCGGTGATGGCGCGGGAGCGGCGGCCGGCTACGCCGAAGCCTGCCGCCTGCACGCGCAGGAGGCGCGCTTTGTAGGGCTCGGAGCTCCCGGCGACCTCTCCGGCAGGAGTCGCGCCTGGCTGACCGCTCTCGCCGTCGCCGGGCGCGCCTTTCGTGGACCGGCCGCTCGGATCCCCAGGCGCGGCGTGGTCCTGGCCGTCGTGGGTCGGCTCCTGGCGCGTCGAGTCCCCGAGCTCGGAGTCGTTCGCAGCATCGTTCGCCGGGCCGCCGAGCGCCGCGTCGCTCGCCCCCTGCGCGTTCGTGCCGTCTGCCTTCGCCTCCGCGTTCGCCGGGTCCTCGGCGCCGCCCGATCCGCCCGGGCCGCCGGAGGGATCGTCGTCGGGGTCCTCCGGTGGCGTGCTGTTGTTGATCGCGTCCTCGAGCTGCTGCTCGTCCAACCCCGGTGCGTCGAACGGGTTCCGCCGCCGCCGATGCGGCAACGCCAGCTTCGCCGCGGCCCGCACATCCTCGACCTCGACCACGGTGCGCCCGGACCACGCCGCATGAGCCACTGCGGTCCGAGCCGTCACGAGGTCGGCCCGCATGCCGTCCACGTCGAAGGACGCGCAGATCTCCGCGATCTGCCGCAGCGCGGAGTCGGTCAGGATCACCTCGGACAGCAGGTCGCGCGCCTTCACGATCCGCTCGGCGAGTTCCCGCTGCGGACCGTCGTACCGGGCGACGAACGTCTCCGGATCCGCCTCGTACGTCAGCCGCGCGCGCATCACTTCCACGCGGACGGCGGGATCGCGGCTCGCCACCACGTCCACGGTGAGACCGAACCGGTCGAGCAACTGCGGCCGGAGCTCGCCCTCCTCGGGGTTCATCGTGCCGACCAGCACGAACCGCGCCGGGTGCGTGACCGAGACGCCGTCCCGCTCGACCGTCGCCCGTCCCATCGCGGCGGCGTCGAGCAGTACGTCGACCAGATGATCGTGCAGCAGATTGACCTCGTCGACGTACAGCAAGCCCCGGTGCGCGGCAGCCAGCAGCCCCGGCTCGTACGCCGTGACGCCTTCCGCGAGCGCCTTCTCCAGGTGCAACGACCCGAGCACCCGGTCCTCGGTCGCGCCGACCGGCAACTCGACCAGCCGGGCAGCTCGCATCTCGGCACCGTCGTGAGGCGCATCCGGGCACGCCGGGTCGGGGCGTTCCGGATCACAGGAGAACCGGCAACCGGGGACGACGTCCACCGGCGGCAGGATCTCGGTGAGCGCGCGGACGGCCGTCGACTTCGCCGTACCCTTCTCGCCCCGGATCAGCACGCCGCCGATCGCCGGCGAGATCGCCGCGAGGATCAGCGCGAGCTGGAGATCGTCCATCCCGACGATCGCGGTGAACGGAAAGCTGGTCGACTGACCCGGTGAACGCACGGCCCGCATCGGCGGAGATCCCTTTCGTCGAGCGGGTGTCCACGCCCGCTGCGGCACTGGTACGCCGACCGAGCGGAACTCCGTAGGCCGGCGGACGACCGCGGATGTCCTGGCTCCCAAGCCGCAGCGTCAGCTGGGCCTGGTCACAGTGGCGGGACCGCCCCGGATTCACACCGGTGTTCCTCCACGAATCGTCCGCCCGATCATGGCACACCTCCCCACCCCACAACCCACCCCGGCCACGTGGGAATCACCACGTCGCCGAGTGGCGGCTTGTGTGACCGCTGGCGGGTTGCAGGGCGCTGGCGGTGCAACAACCCGCCAGTCGGGTCAGCGGTTCAGGCGTTTGGCCAGGGCGTTGGCGGCGGTGTCGTCGGCGACCTCGCGGATGCCGACGATCGGCGTGACGGTGACGAACCCGGCGGCGAGGAGGGCCACGTCGGAGTCCGGGTCCGGATCCGGATACGCCGGCCCCAGCAGGATCATCGGCTCCCCGGTCGGCGCCGTCGAACGGACCAGCCGGGAGTGCGTCAGCGGCGCCAGCGAGGCGTGGCGGACCCCTGCCACCTGGTCCAGCGGACGGTCCGGAACGTTGATCGTCACGACCGTGCCGGCGGGCTCGGCCGCGATCCACCCGAGCGCCTCACCCGCGATCGTCGCCGCGGTCGGCCAGTACTGCGGGTCGTCCGAGTCGAGGCTGACGGCGACCCCCGACGTACCGTAGCCGGACGCGGTCACGGCCGCCGCGACGGTGCCGGAGTGGAAGATCGACACGCCGACGTTGAGCCCGCGGTTGATCCCGGACAGCACCAGGTCGGGCGCCGGACCGAACGCGCCGAGGGCTGCCAGCGTCACCGCACCCGCGGGCGTTCCCTCGATCCCGATGTAGGTGACGCCGTTCTCCTCGTCGGACGCGGTCCGGATCGGGCGGCCGAGCATGGCGGCGCGGGCCGAGCCGACGCCGCTCTCGTCGAGCAACGGTGCGACCACGACCACGTCGTACCCGAGCTGGGCGATCGTCGGTGCCAGCGCCCGGATTCCCGGCGCGAGATACCCGTCGTCGTTGGTGATCAGGACCCGCGGTCGCTCAGGCAGCATGCCTCAACCCAATCAGCCGCGGTCCTCGATGTCACCTTCCGTCTCAAGTACTGCGCTCCGTAGCGTCTCGAGGGCCTCGTCCGACGGCTCCGCCCAGAGTCCGCGCTGCGCGGCCTCGAGGAGCCGTTCGGCGATGCCGTGCCGGGCCCACGGGTTCGACTTCCGGAAGAACTCGGCCATCTCGGTATCCGCGACGTACTCGGTGGTCAGCGACTCGTACATCCAGTCGTCGACCACGCCCGCGGTCGCGTCGTACCCGAACAGGTAGTCGACGGTCGCCGCCATCTCGAACGCGCCCTTGTACCCGTGCCGCCGCATCGCCGCCATCCAGCGCGGGTTCACCACCCGCGCCCGGAAGACCCGCTTCGCTTCCTCCTCCAGCGTCCGGGTCTTCACCTGCGCGGGGACGGCGGAGTCGCCGACGTACGCCTTCGGGTTGGCGCCGGTGAGGTGCCGGACCATCGCGATCATGCCGCCGTGGTACTGGAAGTAGTCGTCGGAGTCCATGATGTCGTGCTCGCGGGTGTCGGCGTTCTTCGCCGCGACCTGGATCCGGGCGTAGGCGCGTTCCATCGAGCCGCGGGCCTCGGCACCGTCCAGGTCCTTGCCGTACGCGTACCCGCCCCAGACGGCGTACACCTCGGCGAGCTCGTCGTCGGTCCGCCAGTTGCGCGCGTCCACGAGCGGCAGCAGACCGGCGCCGTACGACCCCGGCTTGGAGCCGAAGACCCGAGCGGTCGACTGCCGTACGTCGTTGCCCGCGGCAACGTCAGCGTCGACGTGCGCCTTCAGGAAGTTGCCGGCCGGCGACTCGTCCAGCGCGGCGACCGTCCGGACCGCCTCGTCGAGCAGCGCGACGACGTGCGGGAACGCGTCCCGGAAGAACCCGGAGATCCGGATCGTGACATCGATCCGCGGCCGGCCGAGCTCCTCGAGACCGACCACCTCGAAGCTCGTCACCCGCCGGGACGCCTCGTCCCAGACCGGGCGGCAGCCGAGCAGCCAGAGCACCTCGGCGAGGTCGTCGCCCTGCGTCCGCATCGCCGACGTACCCCAGACGGTCAGGCCGACCGAGCGCGGATACTCCCCCGTCTCGGCCCGGTGCCGCGCGAGCAGCGAGTCGGCGAGCGCGACGCCGACGTCCCAGGCGTTGCGGCTCGGGATCGCCTTCGGGTCGACCGCGTAGAAGTTCCGGCCGGTCGGCAGTACGTTCACCAGACCGCGGGTCGGCGACCCGGACGGTCCGGCTTCGACGAACCGCCCGTCGAGGGCCCGCAGTACGTTGGCCAGTTCGTCGCCGGTGCGCGCCAGCCGCGGGACGACCTCTTCGGCCGCGAACGTCAGCGACGCCGTCACCTGAGCGGATTCCCGGCCGAGCACCTCGGCGACGACGACCGGGACCTTCGTCGCGTCCCAGCTCAGCGTCTCCATGCCGACGACGAGCTTCCGGGCGACGGCTTCCAGGATGTCCACGCCGTCGGCACCACTGACCGCCGGCAGGTCGGCCAGCGTCGCGAGGTCGGTGAGGTCGGCGGACGCACCGGGGTCGGCGAGCAGCTCGGCCTCGTCCACGCCGAAGGTCTCCCCCAGCGCGGTCCGCAGCCCCGGGATCGAGTACGACCCGCCCCACAGCTGCCGCGCGCGGAGAACGGCGAGCACCAGGTTCACCCGCGCCTCGCCGTCCGGTGCCCCGCCCAGCACGTGCAGCCCGTCGCGGATCTGCACGTCCTTGATCTCGCACAGATACCCGTCCAGATGCAGCACGAACTCGTCGAAGTCCTCGTCCGAGGGCTTGTCCGAAGTGTGCAGATCGTGGTGCAGCTGCGCCGCCTGGATGAGCGTCCAGATCTGCGCGCGCAGCGTCGGCACCTTCTCCGGGTCGAGCGCCTGCACAGTGGCGTACTCGTCGAGCAGATACTCGAGTTTGGCCATGTCGCCGTACGTCTCGGCCCGCGCCATCGGCGGCACCAGGTGGTCGACGACCGTCGCGTGCGCGCGCCGCTTCGCCTGCGTGCCCTCACCGGGGTCGTTGACGATGAACGGGTACACCATCGGCAGGTTCCCGAGTACGGCGTCCGGCGCGCAGTCGGCCGCCATCCCGATCCCCTTGCCCGGCAGCCACTCCAGCGTCCCGTGCTTGCCCAGGTGCACGACGGCCTGGGCGCCGAATCCGCCCTCTTCGACGGGTGCTTCCAGCCAGCGGTACGCCGCGAGGTAGTGGTGCGACGGCGCCATGTCCGGATCGTGGTAGATCGCCACCGGGTTCTCGCCGAACCCGCGCGGCGGCTGGATCATCAGCACCACGTTCCCGAACCGCAGCGCGGCCAGCGCGATCGCGGGTTCGGCACCCGAGCTGTCGACGTACAGGGAGCCGGGGGCCTCGCCCCACGCCTCGGTCATTGCCGCACGCAACGTTTCGGGGACTCGCTCGAACCAGGTCGAGTACGTCGAGAGCGGGACCTTGGCCACGGCGGTCTCGAGCTGCTCGTCGGTCAGCCAGTCGACGTCGTGACCGCCGGCCGCGATCAGCCGGTGGATCAGCCCGTCCGCGCCATCCGCACCCTGCAGCTCGCTCAGCTCGAGCCCACCGAGGTCGTATCCGGCCTCCTCGAGCTTGCCGAGCAGCTGGACCGCGGAGGCCGGGGTGTCCAGGCCGACCGCGTTCCCGATCCGCGCGTGCTTGGTCGGGTACGACGACAACACCAGCGCGATCCGCTTCTCGGCGGCCGGCACGTGCCGCAACCGGGCGTGCGCGACCGCGATCCCGGCCAGCCGCGCGCACCGCTCGGTGTCCGGCGCGTACCGGGCCAGCCCGTCGGCGTCGTACGACTTGAACGAGAACGGGATCGTGATCAGCCGGCCGTCGAACTCCGGGATCGCGACCTGCGTCGCGGCGTCCAGCGGGCTGATCGCCGCGTCGCTGTCGACCCACTGCTCGCGGGTCGAGGTGAGCGCGAGGCCCTGGATCAACGGGATGTCGAGTGAGGCCAGCGCACCGGCGTCCCAGGCGTCGTCGGCACCGCCCGCGCTCGCGTTGGCCGCGACCGAACCGCCGGCGGCGAGCAGCGTCGTGACGAGCACGTCGCACTTGCGCAGCAGCTCGAACAGGCCCGCGTTCTCGTCGCTGGTCGGGTCGAGCCCGCGCAGCGTCCCGCAGTACACCGGCAGCGGCTGGGCGCCGGTCGCCTCGACCGCACTGGCCAGCGCATCGACGAAGGCGGTGTTTCCGGAGATCTCGTGGGCGCGGTAGTAGACGATCCCGACCACCGGCCGGTCGTCCTCGATGTACGTCCCGCGCACGCCGTACGCCGGGAGCGCGCGCGGCGGCTCGAACTCGTCGCCGGTGAGCAGCAGCGTGTCGCGCAGGAAGCCGGCCAGGTTCCGGAGGTTGTCCGCGCCGCCCTCGCGCAGGTACGCCAGCGCCTCGGTGACAGCGCCGGCCGGCACGGTCGACAGCGACATCAGCTCCGCGTCAGGTGCGGCCTCGCCACTGACCACCACCGTCGGTTTGCCCGCCGCGAGCACCGCGTCAAGCCCCTCCTCCCAGACCCGGCGACCACCGAGCAGCCGGACCACCACGACGTCGGCCGTCGCCAGCAATCCAGCAAGCTCACTGAGCTCGAGGCGGGCCGGGTTCGCGACCTTCCACCCCGCGCCGGACTCGGCGGCCGCCAGCAGATCGGTGTCGGCGGTGGACAACAAGAGCAGGTTCGCAGGCATGCGCGACCGTTCCTTCCCGGGGTATCCACGCCCCGATTCCAGGTACGACGGCGGCAGTTCCTGACTTCCCTCGCGGGTCACAGTGGCGGGACCGTCCCGGACTCACACCGGGTTCCTGCTGATGCCGTCGAATGACTTAGGTGACTCTAGCGGTGCATGGCGTAGTGGGCGGCCAGTAGGTCGGTGCCCCAGTCGTTGCGGAGGTCTCGCCAGACGGAGTGGATGTGGTTGGCGTTGTCCTGGGTGTTGTCGTACTCGGCGAGGAAACTGGGGCCCGCGATCGAGTAGTAGTGCCGGTGGCCCACGCCGGGCTGGGTCTCGCCGGCCCAGGCGAAGGTGAGGCGTTCGATGCCGTGCTCGGTGATGTCCTGCCAGGTCTGCAGGCCGATCGGGCCGGCGGCGCGGCCGACGTACTGGCCGATGAGCAGGCTGAGGAGCTGACGCTGGTTCTCGGTCATGTCGCCGTACCCGAGGCCGCGGTGCAGGAGCGAGGCGTCGGCGACCGGGTCGTGACGGGTCAGCATGTCGTCGGGGGCCTCCGGTGAGACGTGCGCGATCTCCAGCTGGCCCGGCTCGAGGGCGTGCAGGAGCTGGAAGCCAAGGTCCTGCTCGGCCGCGAGGAACCGCCGGCCCGCCTCCGGCCCGGTCAGTACCTCGGCCGGGTTCGACCCGATGAACTGCGGGGTGAATGCGACCGCGCCGTCGACGAAGGTCACGTGCAGCGCGAGGTGGTGCCCGTTCAGCCGCCAGGCCCACGGCTCGGTGCCGGACGGGTCGCCGAGCACCCGGAGGAAGTACCGGCCGCCGAGGACGGAGCCCTCCCAGTCACCCGACTCCGGCAGCGCCGGGATCCCGCGCAGGATCACCTCCGCGTCCAGGACCGCCCACGAGTCGGCCGCGCCGCGCTCACTGCACCCGAGCTCGACCAGGCGCTTCGCCAGCAACTGCTGCGCCGGTGTCAACTCGGACAACGGCAGACCGGGCCGGTCCCCCGGCAGGTACGTCCACTCCTTGTGGTCCGCGGTGTCGAACGGCGCCCTGATCTTGTCCAGCTGCGCGGGCGTGAGGCTCGCCAGCAGGTCGAGTACGGCGTCCCGCGTCTGCGCTACAACCATGCCGATCGCTCCCGTTCCGTCGGTTCGTAGGCTGTCCACTGCTCGAACGGCCGGTCCAGCTTGTACCGGAAATCGGGTTGCCGCAGCAGGACGCGTGTTTCCGCGTTGCCCGGGTTACGCAGCGACTCGACGAACCCGACCGACCAGTGGAACCACCGCATGCAGAACAGCCTCATGGTCAGCCCGTGCGACACCAGCAGCACGTTCCGCGGCGCGTTCGGCGACTCGAAGTCGCGGTGCATCGTTTCCAGGAACGTCGACACCCGGTCGTACACGTCCGCGCCGGACTCGCCGTGCGTGAATCGGTAGAAGAAGTGCCCGAACGAGTCCCGCAGCTGCTCCTGCCGCTCGATGTCCTCGGTGTCCTGCAGGTTCGCCCAGTCCTGCTCGCGCAGCCGCGGCTCCTCGCACGGCATCCCGATCAGGTCGTCCAGCCCGAGTGAGTCCAGCGTCTGCAGGGCCCGCAGGTACGGCGAGACGTACACCCGGACCGGCTCGTTCTCGAACACCTCCCGCAGCTCCTTGCCGGCTCTGGCCGCCTGCTCGTGCCCGCGCGGCGTCAGCCGGACCGCGTGGTCCGGGACGCGTTCGTAGATCCGCTTGTCCAGGTTCGCCTCGGACTCGCCGTGCCGGATCAGCGCGATCCGCAACGGCCGGTGACTCAGCCCCATCGCTCTCCCTTTCGGAGTACGGCCACGATCGCTGCCAGCCCGGCCGCCGCGATCCCGACCCGGGTCGCGAGTGCCGCCGTACGCCGGACGTCGGTCACCGTCGGCGCCGGCCCGTCACCGAGCGTGCCCCGGTCCTCCCGGTAGCTCCCGTAATCGTTCGTCCCACCGAGCGTCAGCCCGAGCGCCCCGGCGAACGCCGCCTCGACCGGACCCGCGTTCGGACTCGGATGCCGACCCGCGTCCCGCTGCCACATGCTGATGGCATCCCGCGGCCGACCCGCCACCAGACCGGTGAGCAACGCGCACACCCGAGCCGGGAGCAGATTCAGTACGTCGTCCAGTCGCGCCGCCGCCCACCCGAAGTTCTGGTACTTCGGCGACCGGTAACCGACCATCGCATCGAGCGTGTTGGCCGCGCGGTACCCGAGCAGTCCCGGGATGCCGAAGACGCCACCCCACAGCAGCGGCGCGACGCAGGCGTCCGAGGTGTTCTCGGCGACGGACTCGACAGTCGCCCGGGCGAGTTCGCCGGCCTCGAGATCGGTCGCGTCGCGGGCGCACAGGTGACCGAGGCGGTCGCGGGCCGCCGGGATGTCCTTCTCCTCGAGCAGACCGGCCATCGTCTCGGCCTCACGGTGCAGACTGCGCGCGCCCAGCACGGTCCACGTCGCGGCGGCGGTCGCGATCGTGTGCAGCACCGGATGATCGCGGGTGGCGCGTTCGGCGGCCATCCCGGCCGCGGTGGTCGCGCCGACCAGCAGCACCGTGTACGCGGCACCGGCCGGACGCGAATCGGCGTACAGGTGCTGCTCCAGCCGTGCGGCGGTCCGGCCGAAGCCGGCCACCGGGTGGAAGCGCCGGGGGTCGCCGAGAAGGCGGTCGGCGGCGAAGCCGAGGAGAACACCGAAGGCCCGGGACACCCTTGGAAGTCTGCCAGGTCCCTGCCTGTGATTGGGTGAGCGCCATGGGAATCGCGGAGCTGCTCCGAGAGGTCGACGGGAGCGGGGAGTTCGGGGTCTGGCTGGGCCGCTTGGACGGCGTACCGGTGTTCGAACACGAGGCGGAGCGCGGGCACTACTCCGCGAGCACGATGAAGCTGCCGGTGGCGATGGCGATGCTGCGCAAGGTCGACGCGGGCGAGTTGGCGCTCGACCAGCCGGTGACCGTGCACAACGACTTCGAGTCCGCGGCCGGCGGCCGGTTCGGGGTGAATCCGGACGAGGACGAGGCGCAAGCGACCTGGGAGCGGATGGGTTCCGAGGTGCCGCTCAGCTGGCTGGCCACCGAGATGATCACCCGCTCCAGCAACCTGGCGACAGACCTGGTGCTCGAGCAGGTCGGCGTCCCGGCCGCCCACGCGGTTCTCGCCGAGTCGACGCTGCCGGGTTCACCGGCGCCGGAGTCCAAGATCCAGCGCGGGATCGATGACTCGGCCGCCCAGCGCGCCGGGATCAGCAACCTGATGAGCCCGGCCGGCCTGGCCGGCGTACTCGTTGCGGTGGGCAACACCGAAGGTGCCTCCGGCGACTACCTGCGCGACCTGTTGGCCGGCAATCAGTGGAACGGCGAGATCCCGGCGCAACTGCCGGCCGGCACCCGGGTCGAGCACAAGAACGGCTGGGACACCCGCATCCGGCACGACGGCGGCATCGTCCGCCCCGCGGACGCCGACCCGTTCGTCCTGGTCGTCTGTACGACGTCCGACCTGCCGGACGCGGCCGCGCAGAAGCTGATCGCGGCGATCGCCCTCGAGGCGTGGAACCATCGGCACAACCTGGAGGCAGTTCGGTGAAGATCACCACCCACCTGGTCTCCGCACCGCTGCACACTCCCTTCGTCACCGCCCTCCGCACCGCGACGCACGTCGAGTCGCTGCTGGTCGAGGTGAGCGACGGTGAGCTGAGCGGCTGGGGCGAGGCTCCGCAGGTCTGGAAGGTGACCGGCGACTCACTCGCCGGTGCACAGGCCTGCATCGAGGGCCCGATCACGACCGCTCTGGACGGGCTCGGTCCGGACGACCTGACCGAGGCGCTGCGCCGGGTCCAGGGTGCGGCGGTCGGCAACCTCGGCGCGAAGGACGCGGTCGACGTCGCGTTGCACGACCTCGCGGCCCGGCGGCGCGGTCAGACGTTGCACGAGTTCCTCGGGTCGACGGCCGACGTGGTGCAGACGGACGTGACGTTGTCGGTGGGCGATGCCGCCGCGCTCGCCGAGGCCGGCCGGGCGCGGATCGCGGACGGGTTCGACGTGCTGAAGATCAAGGTCGGGACCGACGCGGCCGGCGACATCGAGCGGGTACGGCGGGTTCGCGAGGCGATCGGTCCGGAGCCGCGACTGCGGCTGGACGCCAACCAGGGATGGACGCGTCGCGAAGCGGTCACCGTGATCCGGGCGCTCGAGGACGCCGGTTGCGCGATCGAACTCGTCGAGCAGCCGGTCGCCGCGGCCGACCTGGAGGGGATGGCCTGGGTGACCGACCGGGTCTGGACGCCGATCCTCGCCGACGAGTCCGTGTACGGCGTCCGCGACCTGGTGGCGGTGATCCGGCACGGCGCGGCCGACCTGGTGAACGTGAAGCTCGCGAAATGCGGCGGCCTCGCGCCGGCGCGCACCCTGCTCGAGCTGGCCCGTGAACACGGGCTGGGCGCGATCGTCGGCTGCATGATGGAGAGCCACGTCGGCGTCGGCGCGGCGGCCGCGCTGGTGTCGGCGTACCCGACGACCACGGTCAACGACTTGGACGCCGCCTGGTGGCTGCGCGCGGCGCCGGTGACCGGCGGGATCCGGTACGACGGGCCTCTGATCCACCTGCCTTCTGCTCCTGGACTGGGCGTGACAGGCTTGACCGCATGAAGTTAGCCGCCACCAAAGTCCCGGTCAGCACGGTCTGGACCTCGCCGGACGCGCCGCGCGACATCGACGCCCCGGCGGCCGCCGCCCAACCCGACGTCGCCGGCTGGGCCAAGTCGATGGACACCGAGACCCGCCTCGGCCTGCACGGCCGGACCCTCACGCAGCTCCTGTTCGCCGAGCCCGTCCTGGTGCGCTCCGAACGGGACGGCTGGTCCGAGATCGTCGCGCCGTGGCAGCCGTCGTCCCAGGACGAACTCGGGTACCCGGGCTGGGTCCCGTCGAGTCATCTGGGCGAGCTGCCGACCAGCGCGACCGACCCCGTGGCGGTCGCCGTACCGACCGCGCCGCTGCTCGCCGAGCCTGGCGGCCAGCCGTTGGCGGAGCTGTCGTTCGCGACCGTGCTCGCGTCCGATGAACACACCGACGGTTACACCCGGGTGGCCACGCCCGATGGTGGCTCGGGCTGGCTCGCGGACGCCGTACTGCGCTCTGTGTCGGAGCCGTCGGACGTCGAAGAGCGCCTGCGCCTCGGCCGGCAGTTCCTCGGCCTCGAATACCTGTGGGGCGGTACGTCGGCATACGGGCTGGACTGCTCCGGGTTGATCCACGCCGTCAGCCGGGTGCTCGGGCTGCGGACGCCGCGCGACGCGCACGATCAGGCGGACACGCTCCCGAACATCCCGATCGACGAGGCCCGGCCGGGCGACCTGTACTTCTTCGGCCGCCCCGGCAAGGTCGTGCACCACGTCGGGTTCGTCTCCACCGCCGGCATGCTGCATGCGTCGGAAACCGGCAAACGCCTGGAGGACGGCCCCCTCACCGACGACCGCCGCGCCACTCTGGTCCGAGCCGCCCGCTTCTAGACGCGGCGTGCGATCAGTTGGCGGAGTTCGCGGAGTTGGCGCGGGGGGCAGTTCCAGCCGAGGACGCCGACGACTGTTCCGTTCTCGCTGTAGGTGGCGGCGAACGTGAGGTCGTCCAGGTCGCCGTACACGATGGTCACCGCGGCCCCGGCGGGGAAGATCCCGTAGGCCTGGAGGCGGGCGTCGTACTGGTTGCTCCAGAAGTACGGGACGGAGGCGAACGGGCGGTTCGCGCCGAGCAGGTTCGCCGCCACGGCCGCTCCCTGCTCGGTCGCGTTGAGCCGGTGTTCCACCCGCATTCGCCTGTCGAACAAGGGGTTGTACCAGGACGCGACGTCACCCGCAGCGTAGATCCCGGGCGCTGCCCGGCACTGGGCGTCACACTCCACACCGTCCCCGATCCGCACACCGGAGCCCGCGAGCCATTCCGTCGCCGGCTCCGCGCCCACCGCGACAACCACCACGTCCGCACCGACCGCTGTCCCGTCGTGGAGCTCGAGTCCCGTCACCCGGCCGCGTACTGACGTGAACCGCCGTACGCCGCTGTTCATCAGCAACCGCACCCCACGATCACTGTGCGTCGTGGCAACCAGGTCCGCGATCCGGGCCCCCAACGGACGCTCCAACGGAGCGCTCCGCCGGCCGACGAGCGTGACGTCGAAGCCGAGCCCCCGGGCAGCCGCCGCGATCTCGGTCCCGAGAAAGCCTGCCCCGACCACGACCACCTTCGCTCCGGCCCACAACGCAGCACGCAGAGCCAAGGCATCATCCAGACCCCGGACGGAGTAGACGCCCTCCAGTCCATCCCCGGGGAGCCGCCGCGTCCGCACTCCAGTAGCAACAACCAGCGCATCGAACCCAACCTCCCCTTGCTCCAGCAGCAGTTCACGACGAGCCAGGTCGAGGCCAACTGCCGTGTCGCCCAGGCGAAGGGTGATGTCCAGCTCGGCGATCTTCTCCTCGTCGCGGAGCCGCAGGCGAGCCGGTTGCCACTGGCTGGTGAGGAACTGTTTGGACAGGGGTGGTCGGTCGTACGGCAGGTGCGGTTCTGCTCCGACCAGGGTGAGCGTGCCGTCGTACCCCTTGGCTCGCAGGGATTCGGCCGTGGCGAGTCCCGCGGCCGAGGCGCCGACGACGACGATGCGTCGAAGCACAGGCCGAAGCACAGGTCGAAGCACCGTCAGCCCTCGAGCGTGATCGCCAGGGCGGGACAGCCGGCTGCCGCATCCTCGACGTCGGGCCGGCGGTCGTCGGACGGGCTGTCGTCCAGCACCGTCGCGATCCCGTCCTCAGCACGCTGCCCGAACACGTCGTCCGCGATCAGTGCACACTGCCCGGACGCCATACACCGGTCCTGGTCCACGAAAACCTTCATCACTTGCCTCCTCGGTCGGCACGGGCGGGGGTGGGCTTACGGCGTTCCAGCAGGTAGTCCGCGAACACCAGCAACAGCAGCGGACTGAGCCAGACGCCGATACTCGTGGCGGCGAAGTGCAGCATCTTCTCGTCGCCGCCGAAGGTGCTGTCCAGGCTCGGCATCAGCGCGATCGTGGCCGCGATGTTGAACACCCGGCTGAGCGCGATCGACATCGCCAGCGCGAAGCTCCGCGACATCCACCGGCGGTGCGCGTCGAACCGCTTCTGGCGGGCGGCGCGCAGACCGGCGTACGTGAAGATCAGCCAGAGTGCCGAGCCGGCCAGGTTGGCGACCCGGACCGACGGGCCGGCCGCGGTGTGCCAGCCGATGTAGAACCCGAGCAGCCCGGCCGGCAGCACTCCGGCGAATACGTAGATCCGGCCGGTGATCCGGTGACCACGCCGGTAGCGGGCACGGAACGCGGGCCAGACCTGGAAGCACGCGGTCGTCATCGCGACCGTGCCGAACAGGACATGCGCGGTCAGCAGCGGGAAGTAGATCGAGTTGCCCGGCGGCGGCTCCAGCCGGGAGTTCGCCGGGTCGAAGGTCAGGTAGGGCGGGACGGAGAACGCCAGGAACGCCGCCACCACCGTCATCAGCGGGGCGATCCACGGGCGGCGCCACCAGACCACCCGGCGGCTGTGGGCGGCCGGTGAGCGCGGCGGATTCAGGGTCGAGGTCATAACTGTCCGTTCGTGATGGAGTCGGGCAGTAACTATGTATAGCATACGTTTTATGTATGGCGTACATAGATTTAGGATGACCTGGAACCGAGAGCGACCCCGGGATGGTGGATGACAACCGAACCGAACAACCCAGACCTCGAGCGCAGCCTGACGTTGCTGTGGTCCGGACGGGGGCGCGGCCGGCGCGGCCCGCGGGCGCAGCTGAGCGTGGAGCGGATCGCGCAGGCGGCGGTCGACATCGCGGACGCCGACGGGCTCGAGGCGCTGTCCATGCAGCGGATCGCCAAGGAGCTCGGCTACTCGCCGATGTCGCTCTACAACCACGTCCCGAACAAGGACATGCTGCTGGAGGTCGCCGCGGACATCGGAGCCGGTACGCCGCCTGACCTGACCGGCGTCGACGACTTCCGGCAGGCGGTCCGCAGCTGGGTCTCCGCGTTGTGGAGCGGTCTGCAGCAACGCCCCTGGATGATGCGGGTGCCGCTCGACCACGCGTCGATGGGGCCGCACCAGTTGGCCTGGCTGGAGCAGCTGATGCGACACCTGCTGGCTGCCGGCCTCGCGGGCCGTGAGGCCACCGTCGCGGCACTGCACCTGACCGGTGTCGTCCGCGGTACGGCGCAGATCAGCGTGAACCTGACGAGTGCACGCAAGGCCGGTGACGGTACTCCGCGCCCGATGACCGACGTGGCGCACCTGCTCGCCGGGTATCTCGACACGGAGCAGTTCCCGGCCCTGACCGCCGTACTGGCTGGTGAGACCGCGCCGCCGGAGGTCGACGAGGATGGGTTGCCGTTCGAGCTGAGCTTCGGGATCGACCGGTTCCTGGACGGCGTCCAGTCCTGGGTCGAACGCCGGTCGAACTGACCGGAAGGGCCCCGGACCAGGTCCGGGGCCCTTCCGTCAGGACTCCTTGTGGTGCAGCTCCTGCTCCTGCACTGCCGCCTGCTCCTGTGCCGGTGCTTCGACGGCCAGCTTGCGGGACTTGTGCAGGCTCAGGATCGTCGTGATGCCGAGCGTCACGATGATGAAGCCGAGGGAGAACCAGATCGGGATCTCCGGCGCCCACTCGATGTGGTGGCCGCCGTTGATGAACGGCAGCTCGTTCACGTGCATCGCGTGCAGGACCAGCTTCACGCCGATGAAGGCCAGCACCACCGACAGCCCCAGCGACAGGTACACCAGGCGCTTCAGCAGGTCACCGAGCAGGAAGTACAGCTGCCGCAGACCCATCAGCGCGAACACGTTCGCGGTGAAGACCAGGAACGGCTCCTGCGTCAGGCCGTAGATCGCCGGGATCGAGTCGAGCGCGAACAGCAGGTCCGTGGTGCCGAGGGCAATGATCACGATCGCCATCGGGGTGACGAGGCGCTTGCCGTTCTTCTTCAGCGTGAGCTTGACGCCGTTGTACTCGTCGGTCGCGTTCAGCCGCTTCTTCGCGAACCGGATGACCGCGTTCTCCTTGAAGTCGTCGTCGTTCTCACCCTGCTTGGCGAGGTGGATCGCGGTGTAGACCAGGAACGCGCCGAACAGGTAGAAGACCCAGGAGAACTGGTTGATCGCGGCCGCGCCGACGGCGATGAAGATGCCGCGGAACACCAGCGCCAGGATGATGCCGACCAGGAGGGCGGTCTGCTGGTATTTCCTCGGCACTCCGAACCTGGCCATGATGATCAGGAAGATGAACAGGTTGTCGACGCTCAGGCTGTACTCGGTGAGCCAGCCGGCGAAGAACTCCCCGGCGTACTGCCCACCGGAGAACCACCAGACGCCGAGGCCGAAGACCACCGCGAGGCCGATGTAGAACGCGATCGCGGTCGCCGACTCTTTGGTGCTCGGCTCGTGCGGGCGGCGGCCGATGACGAAGACGTCGAACGCGAGCAGCGCGAGCAGCACGCCGACGGTGATGTACCAAACGTAGTCAGCAACGTGCACAGAATCCTCCGGAGCTCAGACGAGAACATCTACTCCGAAGGTCTCTTCCGCGTCACGCTGAGTGACGCCGGGGGCACCGGGTCCGGGATGACCTGGACCGTGATGACGATGCCGCCGCGTAAGGAATACTCCCCTTCTCAGCACCCATTCTGACGGCTGAATGTCCACAACTCCAAATCCGGCAGGCCGTGTCCGCCTGTCGACATCGTCACAGCTTGATCAGGGAATAGTTGCAGCGCGTGATCTATTGGCCGGTAATCAATCGCCACCGGCCGGTCGCGACCGTGGCATGACTGTCGTCCGTCAACTGTGGGAGACGACCTCGACGTTGTTTCCGTCCGGGTCGCGCAGGAAGACCGCGTAGTACCCGGGGTGGTACTCCGGCCACTCCTTCGGCTCGTGGAGCACCTCGGCGCCGAGCTCGCCGACGGCCCGGTGGACGGTGTCGACGGTTCCCCGGTTCGGCGCGGTGAACGCCAGGTGGATCTCGCGCTGCGCCCCACCGGTGTTGTGTCCACCGAGCCAGAACTTCGGTACGCCGTCCGCACCAGCGAGCCCGAGTACGTCCCCGAAATCCAGCGACACGCTGATGCCGAGCGGACCCAGCACGGTCTCGTAGAACCGCCGGCTCGCGGCCAGATCGTCACACTGCAGCGACACGTGGTCGAACATGCTTCCTCCCCTGAACGCCGTCCCCTGAAGGCCCCGTTTCTGCAGACTAGACCGCGGCGGCGACAGAACTACGCTGCTCGCCATGACCTCAACTGTCGTCGTTGCCGCCGTCCAGGCCGGATCCACGCTGTTCGACACGCCCGCGACGCTGCAGAAGGCGGAGCAGTACGTGCGCGAGGCGGCGGCCGCCGGCGCGCGCCTGATCGTGCTGCCGGAAGCGTTCCTCGGCGGCTATCCGAAGGGCGAAGACTTCGGCATCGTGGTCGGCTCGCGGTCGCCGGAGGGCCGGGAGCTGTTCCGTCGTTACCGGGAGGCAGCGGTCGCGTTGGACGGGCCGGAAGTGGCGCGGCTGGCCGAGCTCGCCGCCGAACTCGCGGTCCACCTCGTCGTCGGCGTGATCGAGCGCGACGGCGGAACGCTGTACTGTACGGCGGCGTTCATCTCACCCGAGGCCGGTCTGGTCGCGCACCACCGCAAGCTGATGCCGACGGCCGCCGAACGCTACCTGTGGGGTCAAGGCGACGGCTCGACGATGCCCGCCGTACGGACCGACGTTGGTGTGCTCGGCGCGGCGATCTGCTGGGAGAACTACATGCCGCTGTTCCGGCAGTCGATGTACGCCAAGGGTGTTCAGCTCTGGTGCGCGCCGACGGTCGACGACCGCGACCAGTGGCAGGCGACCATGCGCCACATCGCGCTCGAAGGCCGGTGCTTCGTGATCAGCGCCAACCAGTACCTGACCGGCGACGAGGGCGCCGTCCTGATCAACGGCGGCAGCACGATCATCTCCCCGCTCGGCGAGATCCTCGCCGGTCCGTTGCGCACCGGCGAGGGCATCCTGGTCGCGGAACTCGACCTGGCCGAACTCGATCGCGGGTACTTCGACTTCGACTCCGTCGGCCACTACGCCCGGCCGGACATCTTCATGCTGTCCGTGGACGAGTCACCACACCACACCGTCGTACGCCGGAGCTGACCCTCGGCCCCGGCGTACGGGCCCTCCTCTGGGCTACTTGGCGCCGGCGTTCGTCATCTGGCGGAGCTCCTTCTTCAGTTCGGAGATCTCGTCGCGGAAGCGGGCCGCGACCTCGAACTGAAGCTCGGCGGCGGCGTTGTGCATCTGGTCCGTCAGCTGCTGGATGAGGTCGGCCAGGTCGGACGACGGCAGGCCGCCGGCCAGCTCCTTCGCCTTCTCCCCCGCCTTCGCCTTACCACCACCCGGCACCGGAGCCTTGCCGCGCGACTGCGTGCGGCCGGAGCCGAGCAGCTCGGCGGTGTCCGCGTCCTCGCGGGCCAGCATGTCGGTGATGTCGGCGATCTTCTTCCGCAGCGGCTGCGGGTCGACGCCGTGCTCCTCGTTGTACGCGATCTGCTTCGCGCGCCGCCGGTTCGTCTCGTCGATCGCCTGCTCCATCGACGGCGTGATCTTGTCGGCGTACATGAACACCTGGCCGGAGACGTTTCGCGCCGCACGGCCGATGGTCTGGATCAGCGAGCGGCCGGACCGCAGGAAGCCTTCCTTGTCGGCGTCCAGAATCGCGACCAGCGACACCTCGGGCAGGTCCAGGCCCTCACGGAGCAGGTTGATACCGACCAGGACGTCGAACTCGCCCATCCGCAGCTCACGCAGCAGCTCGACGCGGCGCAGCGTGTCGACCTCGCTGTGCAGGTACCTGGTCCGGATCCCCATCTCCAGCAGGTAGTCGGTGAGGTCCTCGGACATCTTCTTGGTCAGCGTCGTGACCAGCACCCGCTCGTCACGCTCGACCCGGAGCCGGATCTCGTGGATCAGGTCGTCGATCTGGCCCTTGGTCGGCTTCACGATCACCTCGGGGTCGACCAGACCGGTCGGCCGGATGATCTGCTCGACGTAGCCGTCGGACTTGTCCTGCTCGTACTGCCCCGGGGTCGCGGACAGGTACACGGTCTGGCCGATCCGCTCCAGGAACTCCTCCCAGCGCAGCGGCCGGTTGTCCATCGCGGACGGCAGCCGGAACCCGTGCTCCACCAGGGTCCGCTTCCGGGACATGTCGCCCTCGTACATCCCGCCGATCTGCGGGACGGTCACGTGCGACTCGTCGATGACCAGCACGAAGTCCTCGGGGAAGTAGTCCAGCAGGCAGTGCGGCGCCGACCCCGGCTCCCGGCCGTCGGTGTGCCGCGAGTAGTTCTCGATCCCGGAACACGTCCCGATCTGCCGCATCATCTCGATGTCGTACGTCGTCCGCATCCGCAGCCGCTGCGCCTCCAGCAGCTGCCCGTTGCGCTCGAGCTCCGCGAGCCGCTCCTCCAGCTCGGCCTCGATCGAGGTGATCGCCCGCTCCATCTTCTCCGGCGCGGTCACGTAGTGCGTCGCGGCGCCGATGTAGAGCTCGTCCTCCTCGCTCAGCACCTCACCGGTGAGCGGGTGCAGCGTCATCAGCCGCTCGATCTCGTCACCGAAGAACTCCACCCGGACCGCGAGCTCCTGGTACACCGGGAAGACCTCGAGGGTGTCGCCGCGGACCCGGAAGGTCCCGCGGGTGCCGGCCAGGTCGTTGCGCGCGTACTGCACCCCGACGAGCTTGCGGAGCAGGCCGTCGCGGTCCATCTCGGTGCCGACCTTCACGTGGATCATCCGGTTCAGGTACTCGTCCGCGGAGCCCAGGCCGTAGATGCAGGAGACGGTCGCTACCACGATCACGTCGCGGCGGGTCAGCAGTGACCACGTGGCCGAGTGCCGGAGCCGCTCGACCTCCTCGTTGATCGAGGAGTCCTTCTCGATGTAGGTGTCCGTCTGCGGGACATACGCCTCGGGCTGGTAGTAGTCGTAGTACGAGACGAAGTACTCGACGGCGTTCTCGGGGAAGAACTGGCGCAGCTCGTTCGCGAACTGGGCGGCGAGCGTCTTGTTCGGCTGCAGGATCAGCATCGGGCGCTGCACCCGCTCGGCCAGCCAGGCCACCGTCGCGGTCTTACCCGTACCCGTCGCGCCGAGCAGCACCACGTCCTGCTCGCCCGCGTTGATCCGCCGCTCGAGGTCCGCGATCGCGGCGGGCTGGTCACCCGCCGGATCGAAGTCCGACACCACCTTCAACGGGGCGACCATCCGCTGGAGATCCGACACCTGTCTCATGCCCTCCACCGTACGGTGGCCCGCCGACAATTTCTAAAGAACCCCAGGTCAGGGCCCGGCCAAGGTGCCGTCAGAAGCTCTTCACGAGGGTGTTGTTCATGTAGATGAGCTCGTTGACGCGGCGCTTGTAGACCCGGGTCTCGAGCGCCGCGTCGGTCGCCGTGACCCGGTCGAACTGGTCCTGGTACGCCGTCACGAACCCCTGCATCGCGATCTTCCGGCCGTTCTTCGCGACCCAGACACCCGTGTACGAGAGCGCGTAGCAGGCCTTGATGTTCTTGCTCGGCGACTTACAGACCACGCCCTTGCCGATCCGGACGCCCTGCATGCCGTTGGACTCGACGTCGACCAGGTGCTCCGCGAATCCCTTCGCGTCGTACAGCTCGGTCTGGCGGACCCAGTAGTACCCGTCGATCAGCCCGCGCGCGTTGAACTGCTGCAGGATGTAGTTCTTCCCGGCCTTGGACTTGTCCCAGTCCGGCAGCCAGCCCTTGGCCGGCGTGAACCAGACGCCCCAGCCGACCTCGACGCCGACGTCGTTCGCGCCCTTGGAGTCGTTCGGCGTCGGGGTCGGTGACGGCGTGTACAGCGTGCCGACCGGGTTCGGGGTCTGCTGCGAGGCCGGCTTGTCGTCCTTGCCGCCGCCGGTGACGAGCAGCACCACTCCGGTCGCCACCAGCAGCGCCGCGACGATCGCACCGGCCATCAGGATCCATGCGGTCCGGTTCGACTTCTGCGGCCGGTTCGGGCGCGTCGGCCCGGGGCCCCAGGCACCAGGGGTGGCGGGCGCGGGCGGCGGGCCCGGCTGGGTGCCGTACTGCTGACTCATGGCTGTTCCTCGCGGTAGTTCTGTGGATCCGTCACAGGCTGTCGAGCACGGACTTCTTCATCGCCGCGGCGTCCGCCTCGGCCTTCGGTGCGAAGTCGACCCGGGTCCGGAAGTCCAGCGCGGTGACCACGTTGTCCTTGCGCCGGTACACCTCGACCGAGCCCTTGACCTTGACGTCCTCGCCGTTCTGCTTGGCCGTGGACGTGTAGTCGATCGCGACGCACTCCACCAAGACGTCCTTGGGGCACGGCAGGTTCCGTACGTTGCCGAGTTGCGCGACCTCTTCCTCGGTCTCGCCCTCGACGATCCCGAGCAGGTACGCGTTCGCGGTGACGTTCTGCTTCTGGCGCACCCAGAAGAAGGCCCGCGCGTTGGTCTTGTCGTTCGGTGGGTAGGTCGCGACCTCCTTGCCCTGGGTCTCCGCGGTGACCACGACCCAGCCCTGCGCGGGCACGAGCGACACCCCGAACCCGACCGGGAGCGCGTTCGGTGGCGGCTGGTACGACGACTTCGGCGCGGTCGGCGTAGCGGCCTGGGTGCTCGGCGTCGGGGTCGGGCCGGCCTCCTTGTCGCCGCCGGACAGCAGCACCAGCGCGACCGCGACCAGCACGACCACGATCAGGCCGGCGCCGACCGGGATCATCAGCGGCGGGACCTGGAACTTCTTCTTCACCGGCGGCGGCCGCCGCAGTGACGGCGGCCCGACCTTGTCACCCCATGCCGACGAGGTCTCGGTCGCCGGGCCCGGCCCCGGACCAGGTCCGGGGCCGGGTGCCTCGTTGCTCCACGGCGACGGCGGCGGCTGGACCTCGAGGTTCCACGGCGACGGCGGGAGCTGGTTCTCCGGTTCGCCGGTCTCCAGCTCCGGCCCTGGGTCGTTGACCCAGGGATTGCTGCCGCTCTTGTCGCGCTTGCCGCTCACTGACTCTTGACCACCGACAGCAGCATGGCGTCGGAGTCCGTCCGGATCGACGCCACCTTGTCCTTACGCCCGTACACCCGCACGATCGTGATCACACCGTCGTTGCGCTCGATCACGCCGACGAAGCCGACCACCGGCATACTGCCGTTCTGGCTGGTGGAGACCGCGTCGAAGTTCTGGGTGGTGACGACCTTGACCGGGGTCTTGTCGTCCGGCCCCGGCTTGGTCACCTTCGGATCGCCGGTCTTCACCGAGGACAGGTCCTTGGTCTCGGCGTTCAGCAGCTTCGGCAGCACCGTGTCGGTGGTCTCGCCGTCCTCGGCCTTCCAGGCGTTCACCATGAAGTACGCCTCGCCCTGCTTCAGCAGGTAGACGCCGTTGAACCCGTCCAGGCTCTTGCGGATGTAGCCCGGCTGCGGCTTCACATAGACGCCCTCGGCAACCTCGATGCCCTCGTCGCCGCTCGACGGCTCGGTGGTCTGGCCCGTCGTCGGCTTCGTGGTCGGCTGACCCGTCGGCTGGGTGGTCGGGGTCGGACTCGGGTCGGCCTTCTTGTCGTCGCCGCCGAAGACGAACGCCAGGATGACACCGATCACCGCGACGACCAGGAAGCCACCGCCGGCGAGCAGCAGGGTCTTGTTCGGGCCGCTCTTACGCTGCGGCCGCTGACCGAACTGCTGACCGCCCCACTGCTGCTGGCCGCCGTACTGCTGCTGACCCTGGTACCCCTGCTGGTACTGCTGCTGCCCCGGGAACGTCTGTCCCTGCTGCGGACCCTGCTGCGGGTACTGCTGCTGCTGTCCAGGCTGCTGGCCGTAGCCCGGCTGACCCTGTGGCTGCTGGCCGTAGCCAGGCTGTCCCTGAGGCTGGCCCTGCGGTTGCTGCCCGTACCCCGGCTGCTGGCCGTACCCGGGCTGCCCCTGGGGCTGCTGGCCGTAGCCAGGCTGGCCCTGCGGCTGCTGGCCCGGTCGGCCCTGCGGAGCGGGCTGCCCCGGCTGACCGCCGTACGGCGGTTGTCCACCCTGACCGCCGTACGGCGGCTGCTGGTTGCTCATGCCTGCGTCTCCCCAGTCGTCGCTTCGTACCCACTGGCGCCGATCGGTGCCGCCACTCCGCGAGCGGACTTCGGCACCGACCGCACCGAGTTGCCACAGGCGGAGCAGAAGTCGGACTGCGGAAGCAGCGGCATCTCACAGCGCGAGCAGAACGCCAGGTCGCCGGACGCGTGGTTGGAGCCACCGCGGGCAGCCGACTCCAGCGCCGCCTCGAGCAGACCCTTGTGCAGCACGGTCCGGACCCGGATGATCAGCGCGCCGAGCAGCATCAGGCCCCAGACGACTCCGAGGACCGAGCCGATCGTCGAGCCGTGTCCGCCGACGAAACCGAGCAGGTAGACACCGCCCTGGAACAGCGCGTTGACCACCATCGCCTGGAGCAGACCGGCCACCCAGCGCGGCGTGAACCCGTCGTACCCCTCGCCGAGGCCGGAGAACTCCGCGCCGGCCAGACCGGTGGCCGAGCCGTACACCAGCGGCTTGATGAAACCGTGCAGCAGCACGATCGAGATCCACGTGCCGGCGCTGCTGCCCGGACCGGCGAAGCCGCCGCTGATCCAGCCCCAGTGCAGGACGAGCGTCTCGAAGCAGGCGTACCCGACGCCGGCGACCACACCGAAGGTGAAGCCGTCCATCAGGTCGTCGTACCGCGGCCGCGAGGCCAGGTAGAGCGGGCCGATCTGCCGGATCAGCTCCGACACCACCGGTACCAGCAGGAGCAGGATCAGCAGGTCCCGCACGGACGGACCGGCGCTGTTGCCGCCGATCGTGTCCAGCGAGAGCGCCAGCTTGTCCTTCCACAGCCAGGTGAAGACAGCCGCCAACACGCCGGTCAGCACGAACGCCGCCGCGACGACCGGGATCGGCTCGTCCTCCCAGAGGTTCACGTCGTACAGGTAGATGATGTAGACGATCGGGATGGCGAAGGCCGCGATCATGATGGCGACCGGCAGCGCGCCGAGCGCGGCGGTCAGCACGGTCAGCACCAGGGCCAGGCCCAGCGCGACCTTGTAGGTGTACGGCTGTTTGCCGGACCCCTGGGGCATGATGGTCGAAACCAGTTTGAACGACGCCACCGGCTCATCTGGCCTGGCGGCGTACGCCTTCTTGCGCTCGGCATCCCCGGTACGCATGTCGTTGCCACAGTGGTGGCAGAAGTGCGACACCTCGGGGACGTCAGAGCTGCAGCGCGGACAAACCACGCCATCCTCCCAACCTCGGACGTCCGGACCGGCGCGGGGCGCGCCGTCGGTGGCCGGCCGGGACGCGCAGGGTCGCACCGGGCCGAACCGGGACAGATTCTCTAACAGCCGGTCCCGGAATCATCATTTACCGCGCGAGGGTCACCTTTTCGTGTCCGGACCGTGGCCTTGGCGGTCTTCGAGTGTGGCCCACACCTCGTCCAGGCGGCGGTCCAGGTCCGCCAGGCTGCCGGAGTTGTCGACGACGACATCCGCGGCGGCGAGCCGGTCGGTCCGGGAGGCCTGGCTGGCGATCCGCCGTTCCGCTTCCTCGGCGGCCATGCCGCGCTGGGTCGTCAGCCGCTCCACCTGGACCTCGACCGGTACGTCGACGACCAGGACCAGGTCGAACGAGCCCGCCTGGCCGGTCTCCACCAGCAGCGGGATGTCGTGCACGACGATCGCGTCCGGCGTGGCGGCGGCCTCGATCTCGGCGGCCCGGGCGCGCACCCGGGGATGGATGATCGCCTCGAGCTTCCGCCGCGCGGGCTCGTCGCCGAACACGATCTGCCCCAGCGCCGGCCGGTCCAGGTCGCCGTCGGCCGTCAGCACGCCGGGCCCGAACGCCGCGACCACCTCGGCCAGCCCGTCGGTGCCCCGCGCAACCACCTCGCGCGCGAGCACGTCGGAGTCGATCACCACCGCACCCCGCGCGGCCAGCCGCGCCGACACCGCACTCTTGCCGGCGCCGATACCCCCGGTCAGTCCCACTCTCAGCACGCCAGCACCCTATCGACCCACTCCGGACGGCGGATGAGCCCACCGTCCCGGAGAATGTTCATCAGGGGTTTGGTCAGGGGAGAGTCCGACGGTCGCAGGGGGCGAGGCGTGGAGATCCGGCTTCTGGGACCGGTCGAGGTGATCCGCGACGGCACGCCCGTCGCACGGCTCACCGGGCGGCCCCGGGCCTTGCTCGCGGTGCTCGCGCTGGCAGCACCCGAGCCGATCCCGGTCGACGCCATCGGTCGCCGGATCTGGGGCGACGACCCGCCCGAGAACCTGCGCCCGAGCGTGCAGTCGCTGGTGTTCCGTCTGCGCCGGCTACTCGATCCCGACGCGGCCATCGAGCACGTCGGCGGCGGCTATGCCCTCCGGATCGCGCCGGAGCAGGTGGACACGTCACGCTTCGCCCAGCTGACCGCAGCGGCCGCCCGGGCCGCCGAGCCGGCCGAGCAACGCGAGCTGCTCAGCGCGGCGCTCGCGCTGTGGCGAGGCGAGCCGTTCGGCGGTGTCGAGTCGGAGTGGCTCGACCAGCTCCAAGTGCCCAGGCTGACCGAGAGCTACCTGTCCGCCGTCGAACGCCGACTCGACCTGGACATTGCCGCCGGCGAGTACGAGCACGTCCTGCCGGAGTTGCGTGAGCTCGCGGCAGCCCATCCGCTCCGCGAGTCGCTGTGGTTGCGGCTGCTCACCGCGCTGGACAAATGCGGCCGGCCGGCCGAGGCGCTCACGCAGTACGAGGAACTGCGGCGCCGGTTGGCCAACGAGCTGGGCACCGATCCCGACGCGCGCCTGCAGGCCCTGTACGCCGAGCTGCTGGCGGCAGCCCACCCTCGGACACCCGACCGGACCACGCCGGTACCTCGCCAGCTCCCACCCGCGCCGGCGGGATTCACAGGACGGGAGACAGAGCTCGCCGAACTCGACCACCTGACCTCCGCACCGCGGCCGTCGAGCGCTCCGGCGATCGTCGCCGTCCACGGACCGGGCGGAGTCGGCAAGACGGCACTGGCACTGCACTGGGCACACCGCGCCGCCGACCAGTTCCCCGACGGTCAGCTCTACCTCAACCTGCAGGGCTACGGCCCGGGCAGTCCGCTGGACGCCGACGCCGCGCTGGACCTGCTGCTGCGCGGTCTCGGGGTCTCCGGCGCCCAGATCCCGTCCGGCCGCCAGGCTCGGTCGGCGCTGCTCCGCACCGTCCTGGCCGACCGTGAGGTGCTGATCGTGCTCGACAACGCACGGGACGCCGACCACGTCCGCCCGCTGATGCCTGGGCCCGCCGGACTGGTCCTGGTCACCAGCCGCAGCCAGCTGCGTTCGCTCGCAGCGCGGGAGGGTGCGCAGCGCATCCGTCTCGAACCGTTCGACGACCAGGACGCCGCGGCGTACCTGAACCAGACCCTGGCCTCGCACGACGTCCACTGCGACGCGGAGGAGCTGGCAGAGCTGACGCGTCTGTGCGGTCACCTGCCGCTGGCCCTGGCGATCGCCGCCGAGCGCCTCACCCGAGAACCGACGGACAGCGTCCGGGCGTTGTCCGCCGAGCTGGCGCATCATCCGGACCGGCTGGCGCTGCTCGATGTCGGAGAGGACGCCGACGGTGCGCTGCGGGCGGTCTTCGACTGGTCGTACGACGTACTCACGCCGCCGCCGGCCAGGGCCTTTCGGCTGCTCGGGCTGCACCCGGGGCCGGATGCGAGTCTGGAGGCCGTCGCCGCGCTGGTCGCCGTACCGCCTGACGAGGCCCGGCAGACGCTCGACCAACTGCTCGGTGCGCACCTCGTCGACCAGCCCGCCCAGCGGTACCAACTGCACGACCTCCTGCGTGAGTACTCCGTCCGGCTCGGCCACGAGCTCGAACGACCTGAGGAGCTCACCGCCGCTCGCACGCGCCTGCTGGACTGGTACACGTTCTCGGCCCTGAACGGGAAAGTCACCCTCGAGAGAACCGAGTCGATGCTCGATTTCGGCCGTCCGGTCGACGGTGTGCGGCCGATGTCCTTCGAGTACCCCGGAGCGGCCGTCGAGTGGTTCACCGGCGAGCGGCAAGGTCTGGTCGCCGCGGTGCACAGCGCGATCGAGCACGGGCACGACCGAGCGGCGTACCGGCTCGGCTACGCGCTGTGGCCGTACCTCGTCTATCTGCGCGCGCTCGACGACCTGTTCGAGACCCAGTGCCTGGCGTACGACGCCGCGCGGCGAGCCGGCGACGACGACGCCGAGGCAGTGACGTCGCATTCGCTCGGTCGGGCCTACCTGTTCCGGTCCGACGCGGACGCCGCCTCCAAGCTGCTCGACGAGGCCCTGCGGCTGTTCGAACTGCTCGGCGACGAGCGCGGCCGCGGCGCGACGCTGACCGATCTCGGCCGGACGGCCCGTCGCCGGGGCGAGACCGACGCGGCCGTCCGGTACCACCGCTCGGCGATCGAGGTGCTCGGACCGCTGCACGACACGGCCAAGGTCGCGCACAACTACCTGAGCGTGGCCGAGACGTACCTGATGGTCGACCGTCCCGGCGACGCGGTCGAGGCGGCCCGCGAGTCGGTCGCGCTGAACCGGCTCGCGGGTGAGCGGCGCGCCGAGTCGTTCGCGCTCGAGACCCTGGCGAGTGCACTGCTGCGCCGCGGCGATCACGACGACGCCGCCCGCGTCGCATCGGAGGCGCTGGAGCTGAGCCGCGACCTCAACGATCGCTGGTCCGAGGTCGGGGCCCTGACCAGCCTCGGTCAGGCGCTGAACGCCCGCGGCGACACCAGCCAGGCACACCGGCAGTGGCAGCAGGCACTCGACATCCTCGAGGAGACCGGCATGCCCGGCGCCGACCACCTGAACCGCACGACCCTCACACAGCTGCTCGGCGGCACCAGCTGACGGCAGCTTGGACACGCGAGACCCCCGCACCCAGAACTGGATGCGGGGGCCTCGAAGGGTGGAACTGATCAGCCCTGGCCGGTCAGCTTCTCGCGGAGCGCCTGCAGCGCCTCGTCGGAAGCGAGCGCACCCTCGACGGGAGCGTCGTCCTTCGGGGCAGCGGCCGAGGAGTACGACGATGCCTCGCCGGCCTCCACGTCGGCCGTCTTGGCGTCCTCGATCTGCTTCTTGTGGGCCTCCCAGCGCGTGTGGGCCTCGGCGTACTGCCGCTCCCACTCCTCGCGCTGCGCGTCGAAGCCCTCGAGCCACTCGCCCGTCTCCGGGTCGAAGCCCTCCGGGTAGATGTAGTTGCCCTGGTCGTCGTACGTCGCCGTCATGCCGTAGAGCGTCGGGTCGAAGTCGTCCGAGACCGGGTCCACACCCTCGTTCGCCTGCTTCAGCGACAGCGAGATCCGGCGCCGCTCCAGGTCGATGTCGATGATCTTGACCATGACGTCGTCGTTGACCTGGACGACCTGCTCCGGGATCTCGACGTGCCGCTCGGCCAGCTCGGAGATGTGCACCAGACCCTCGATGCCCTCCTCCACGCGGACGAACGCACCGAACGGAACCAGCTTGGTGACCTTGCCGGGCACGATCTGGCCCATCTGGTGGGTCCGGGCGAACTGCTGCCACGGGTCTTCCTGGGTCGCCTTCAGGGACAGCGAGACACGCTCGCGGTCCATGTCGACGTCCAGCACCTCGACGGTGACCTCCTGGCCGACCTCGACGACCTCGGTCGGGTGGTCGATGTGCTTCCAGGACAGCTCCGAGACGTGCACCAGACCGTCGACGCCGCCGAGGTCCACGAACGCACCGAAGTTGACGATCGAGGAAACGACACCCTTGCGGATCTGGCCCTTCTGCAGCTGGGTCAGGAAGTTCATCCGCACCTCGGACTGGGTCTGCTCCAGCCAGGCGCGGCGGGACAGGACCACGTTGTTGCGGTTCTTGTCCAGCTCGATGATCTTCGCCTCGATCTCCTGGCCGACGTACGGCTGGAGGTCGCGGACCCGGCGCATCTCGACGAGCGAGGCCGGGAGGAAGCCACGGAGGCCGATGTCGAGGATGAGTCCACCCTTGACGACCTCGATGACGGTACCGGTGACGACGCCGTCCTCTTCCTTGATCTTCTCGATCGTGCCCCAGGCCTTCTCGTACTGGGCGCGCTTCTTCGAGAGGATCAGGCGGCCTTCCTTGTCCTCCTTCTGGAGAACGAGGGCCTCGACGTGATCGCCGACGTTGACGACCTCGTTCGGGTCGACGTCGTGCTTGATCGACAGCTCGCGGGAGGGGATCACGCCTTCGGTCTTGTAACCGATGTCGAGCAGGACCTCGTCCCGGTCGACCTTGACGATGGTGCCCTCGACGATGTCGCCGTCGTTGAAGTACTTGATGGTCTGATCGATCGCCGCGAGGAAGTCTTCCTCCGACCCGATGTCATTGACCGCTACCTGCGGGGTGCTGCGTACTGCGGGGTCGAGGGGAGCCTCGATGCTGGCCGTCATGTGGTGGGTTGCTCCGTGGACTGGTGGTGTCGTGCGGTTGCGTCATGAACCTTTGGATCGCACCAAACCGCGGGATTGCCTGAAGACGACAGATTCACCACCGACTGCTGCGAGTCACGAGCCTGCTCGGTCCGAGGTCGCGCGGGCCCATAGCGCATCTCACAGAATACCGGCCTTGACGAAGACAGCACAACCTGGGGCCTCCGGCTACTGCCGGACGCCCGCCGAGGCCTGTCGACGTATCACTGATCTCAATGTACGACGTCCACGCCAGGCCGGCCGCCGGCGAGTGTTTCGGTGTCCGCCATCCGGGAGACCAGGCGGTGCGCCGCGGCCGCGACCTCGTGCTCGGCGGCCCGCGCGGCGAGGTCCAGCAGCGCCCACAGGTCGGCCGCCCGGCCGAGGTCCAGCAGCGGTTCCCCGAGGCCCAGTCCACCGAGTGGGTCCAGCACGGCCCGGGCGAGGATCGGGTCCTCGTTGAACCGCAGCAGGTTGCCGAGATCGGCGTACGGCGATCCCGCGTGGCTGAACTCCCAGTCGATCAGGCCGGTGATCCGCGCCGTACCGGGGTCGACGAGCAGGTTCTTCGGGTTGAAGTCGCTGTGCACGAGGCAGACCCGGTCGACGCCGCCGGCCAGCAGGTCCTCCGCCTCGTCGATCACGATGGCGAACCCGTCGCCAAGGTCCAGGTTCAGTCCCGCGATGTATTCGGTGAGGTCGCCGAGGCCGAACGGCTCGATCGCCAGCTCACCGCCGCGGAACATCCCGCTCCGGAGGAACGGCATCCCGCTCAGCCGCGCCAGCAACTCCCCCAGCTGCGTCCCGACCGACCGCCGCTGGTCCTCCGTCGCGGTCTCCAGGAACACCTGCAGGTTCACACCGGGCAGCCGCTCGGTCAGCAGGTACGGCGGGTCCTCGTACGACCCCTCCCGCTTCAGCTCGAGCACCTTTGGCACCGGCAGCAGCCCCCGCACGAGCTGGAGCAGCGCGGCGTCGACAACAGCCCGCTCCGGGTCCTTCGCGTAGAACTTCAGTACGGCGTCCTCACCACCCGCGCTGACCGCGAACGTCTGTCCGCCGTACCCACCCGTCAACGGAACGGCACTGGCTGCGAAGTCGGTCATGTCGCCGACACTAGAGTGTGCGGCGTGAATGAGCCGGTACGGGTTGAGTTGAGCGAGGTGGA
Source organism: Kribbella sp. NPDC004875 (assembly GCF_042873375.1). Taxonomy (NCBI): domain Bacteria; kingdom Bacillati; phylum Actinomycetota; class Actinomycetes; order Propionibacteriales; family Kribbellaceae; genus Kribbella; species Kribbella sp. NPDC004875. Next base: position 645,917 of record NZ_JBIALI010000002.1, on the reverse strand, counting down.
GACCTCGCTGGCCAGTCGGACGTACTGGGACCAGGCGGCGCACGAGTACCTGGCGGAGCACGGTGAGTTCCTCGGGGACGACAGGTTCATCTGGTCGCCCGAGGGCGTCGACGAGGAGTCGGCGCAGCTGCTCGGGCCGGTGCGTGGCAAGCGGATCCTCGAGGTCGGCTGCGGCGCCGCCCAGTGCTCCCGCTGGCTCGTCACCCAGGGCGCCGACGTCGTGGCGTTCGACATCTCGGTCGAACAGCTCCGGATCGCCAAGACGCTCGACGAGCGCACCGGCACCGCTGTCCGCACAGTGGCCGCCGACGCCGTCGCACTCCCCTATCGCGACGCAGCGTTCGACACCGTCTGCTCGTCGTTCGGCGCCCTCCCCTTCGTGGCCGGCGCGGGTACGGCGTTCCGCGAGATCGCGCGCGTACTGAGGCCAGGTGGTCTCCTGGTCTTCTCGGTAACCCACCCGTTCCGCTGGACCATGCCCGACGACCCCTCACCGGCCGGTCTGCGGATCACCCACTCGTACTTCGACCGGACGCCGTACGTCGAGGTCGACGCCGCCGGTACGCCGGTCTACGCCGAGCACCACCGCACCACCGGCGACTGGATCCGTGAACTCACCGGCGCCGGCTTCGTCGTCGACGACCTGCTCGAACCGGAGTGGCCGGCCGGACATCAGCTGATCTGGGGCGGCTGGGGCCCCGAGCGGGGGCAGTTCGTCCCCGGGACAGCGATCTGGACCGCTCACAAGGGAGCAGGCGGATGACCCGCTTCCCAGCGGTGGACGGGCTACGGGTGATCGCCGCGCTGGCAGTGGTCGTGTCGCAGGTCGGGCTGCAGACGCATGCTCCGTTCGCGGGCGTGGTGTCCCGCCTGGACGTCGGCTGGGCGATCTTCTGCGCGGTGTCCGGGTTCCTGCTCTACCGCCCGCACGTGCTGGCGTGGTTCTCCAGCACCGAGCCGCCGCTGATGTTGCCGTACCTGCGTGGGCGCGCGCTGCGCATCCTTCCCGCCCTGCTCATCACCGTGGCGCTCTCCGTGGCGTTCGTCGAGCACCCCGCGACGACGTACCTCGAGTGGGCGGTTCTGACGCCGTTCCTCTTCTACCTGCTGCTGCCCGGTCTGGGCCGGCTGCTGACCGGGTACGAGCGGCCCACGCGCCGGAGCGTCCAATGGCGACTCCTCGTCCTGGTCGCCCTCACCGTCCTCGGTCCGGTCTGGATGGCCGCGGTCACTGCCACCGACCACCCAGATGCCGGCCTGTGGCTGCCTGGGTACCTCGGCTGGTTCGCGGTCGGCATGGGAATGGCGCTCTGGCAGGTCGCCCGCGCCACAGGCCGGCTCGGACCGTCCACACTCGACACACTGACCAGAGTCCCTGGAACGCTCTGGGGAATCGCCGCCGCGCTCCTCCTGATCGCTGCGACCCCGATCGCCGGGCCGTACGACCACGCCCCGGCCACACCGGCGCAGGCACTCGTCAAGAGCCTGCTCTACACGCTCATCGTCGCCTGCGCGCTCTTCCCGATCCTCACGCCGACCGCCGGCACGGTCCGCCTCCTCGGCGGTCGCCCGGCGCGGATCGGCGCGCGACTGTCGTACGGCGTCGTGGCGTACCAGTTCGTCGTACTAGGACTGTTCAAGGGACCGCTCGCGCTCCAGCTACCTCTGACGCTGCTGCTCGCCGCGCTGCTCGCAGCGGTGAGCTACCGCTTCGTCGAGCGTCCGGTGGTGCGCTTCGGCGTACGACGGAAGAACAGCGCCGTCGCCAAGACCGACAACAGTGCGACGAGTCCGAGCAGCAGTCCGGCCCGGTAGGTCCGGTCGGGCATGAATCCGGCCGTCACCGCCTGCTCCGGGCCGGGCGGCACGATCCACCCCTGCTGCCACCCGCCGACGCGGATCGGCGTCAGCTTCCGGCCGCTGCCGTCGTACGCCTTCCAGCCGTCGCTGTAGTTCTGTGCGATCGTCAGCACCGACTGCTCGGTCGCACCCGGCACCTCGGCCGTCAGCTCGGTCGGGTTCGGACGCCAGACCTCCACGCCCTGCACCGGAGTCACCGACACGTCACCGAACCCTGCCTTCGCCAGTGTGGTCTCGGTCGGCACCAGCCCGCCGTTGGCCAGGACCTCGACCTTGTGATGCCCGGACCGCAGCGGGAGGGCCGGAGCCGGAGCACACAGGCTGTAGGTCACCGGTCGGCGCTGCAGCAGGTCCCGCATCGTCGCCGCGACCTCGGTACGTGCCTGTACGCCGTCCACGCGGACAGCCGGCCCGTTTCCGCAGTACGACGGCACTCGCCGGCTCGGGTCGACGGCCTTACGCAGGTCGTCCGCGCCGAGCACCTCGATCTCGGTCACTCCGACCGGGCTGCGCCGGGTGTCCTGTAGCTGCTTCGTCGCGGTGAAGTCGATCTGGATCGTCCGCACCGGCCGGGCGGTGAACCGCACGGACCCGTCGGCGCCGACCGTGAGCCGGACCGGCGCGCCGCCGTCGAAGCGCAGGCTGACCTCGGCCGGCTCGGAGCCGTTCAGGTAGGCGTCGGACCCGAACCGCAGCCCGTGCACAACCCTTGCCGCCGGCAACTGCAGCGTCAGGCTCGGCGTCGGGTCGTCGGGACTCGCCGTCCAGCTCGTCCCTGGATCACGGTCGACGGCCGCCCTGGGCCGCCCCTCCGGCGCCGGGACCGCCCGCGAGGACGCCGTGGCAGTGATCGCCCCCGGCACCGCCAGCAGTCGTTCCAGCGTCTCGCCGTCCTGGGGCATCGCGATCCCCCGCAGCTGGTACGACGCGGCTTGCGGCAGCTCCACGCTCCGGGACAGGCCGTTCGGCTCGTCCGAGTCCTTGGCCTGGTCCGGATCGCACACCGCGCGCGCACCGACGTGCAGACAACTGGACCGGCCGATCTCGCGGTTCCGCAGGACCACCGCGCTCGGCGGCTTGCCGCTCGCCTGGTCTGGAGCGTCGGTCGCGATCTGCGGCAGACCCTCGAGCTTGCCGTCCGCGTCGGCACCTAGTACCGCTCCCCCGTCACCGCCGAGCGCGGTCACCACGGTCGGTACGTCGTCAGCGGTGCCGCCGACCGCCACGATCCGGGACTGCGGGATCAACCGCCCCGCCGAAGTCGCACCGACGTCGTAGATCTCGACACTTGGGTACGGCAGGCGGGTCTGGCCGGCCGGACCGAAGTACGCGACCCGCGAGATGCCTGCGTCGGCCAGGCTCTCGTGGATCGCCAACGACGGCGTACCGTCCTCGGCGTCGTTGCGTACCACGACGTAGCGGACTCCGTTGCGGGTGAGTTCCTGCCGCAGCGCCTCGTCGCCGACAGCAGAGTCGACGCGGCTCCTGACGTCCTCCGTGAGCGCTGCCATCGGCCGATCGACCAGCGCGGCAAGCGGTTCGGTCTCCGTCGACAGGAGCAGCACGCTGCCCGGAGCAGACTGCGCGTCCAGCCACGCCGCTGCCTCCTCCCAGTGCTTCGGAATCGCTGCGAGCGCCGCGTCCTGCCGGGTGAAGACGACCGGCACGGCCGCCGCGACTGCCAGGCAGGTGGCCAGGACGGGTACGGCGCGGCGGTGCAGTCCTCGTGAAACCGGCACAGTGGCCAGTCGCCGTAGGTAGTGCGCGACGACAAGCGCCAGCGGCAGCCCGAGGACCACACCAACGACCGGCGCCCACCGCGGTCCTGCAGGCGCCGCGTCGTACCGGATCAGCAGTGCGAGTGGGACCAGCCACCAGATCGATGCCGCGACGACGAAACCGAGCCAACCGAGCCCGAGTCGCAGCTTGTGGTGCCGCGCCAACCAGACCGCCGGTACGACGAGAGTCGCCGCGCTCGCGACCGGATTGGCCGCACCGATCAGTGCGAACGCCACAGCGGACCAACTGGCCCGCCACCAGCCGGACCGGACGCGCGGTGAGACGAGAGGCAGCAGCACCCACGGAGCCATCGCCATCGGCCACACCTCGATCGGGAGCTCACCGAACGTCCGAGGAACGAGTGCGTAGAGCAATGCGGCGACGAGACGCGTCCACGGGACGCCGTACTGCAGGACGTTGCAGAGCTTCCAGATGCCGAGGAACGCGACGCAGACGACCAGAGACCACCAGAGGCGCTGGATGACCCAGTCCGGTACGGACAGGGTGTCGAGCAGCCAGTGGAACGGGCCGATCGGGAACAGATAGCCATAGGCGTCGTTTTGCAGCTGCCCGAACGCGGTGTGTGGATCCCACAGGTGCAGAGCGCGAGTCAGGACACCGCGGGGACCAGCGGTCAGTTCGAGCCTGCTGTCCGGAAGAACTTTGCCGGGAGCCTGCTGGAAGCACAGGGCGATCAGAGCCAGGCATCCGAGCACCAGACGTGCCCGCCAGACGACCTGCTCCGAACTACCCGCTTTCAGCCTCCTCACCGGCGGGACATTAACGGATCCGGCGGCTCCCCGTGGGCATCGTTGCCGTACCGTGAGGTCCGGCAACGTCATCGAACGATCCGAGGCAGCGGCAGTATGACTTCTGGCACCACCCCGACGCCGCAACCGCAGGCTCCCCGCACCTCCTTCCTGCGCAGTGCCACGGTCGTCGCCGTCGCGATGGCGATCATGAACATCGCCGCCTACGGATTCACGCTGATCGCCTCCCGCCGGCTGATGCCGGAGCAGTTCGGGGCGATCACCGCACTGCTGGGTCTGCTGCTGATCGGGAACGTCGCGTCGCTCGGTCTGCAGGCCACCGGCGCCCGTCAGCTGGCCACTCACACCGGCGAGGGCGCCAAGGAACTCGCCGACGCGACGCTGCGCGCAGGCCGCCGCTCCGCGCTCGGCCTGACGCTCCTCTGCTTCGTGCTCACGCCGCTGTTCATGTGGCTGCTGAACATCGACTCGTTCGTCGCGATCGTGCTGCTCGCGCCGACGCTCGGCGGCCTGACGCTGATGGGCTCGCAGCTGGGCGTACTGCAGGGCAGCCAGCGCTGGACCGAACTCGCCGCCGTCTACACCGCGAGCGGCATCGGCCGGCTGGTGCTCGGCGGTGGGGCGCTGATCGTGCACCCGTCGCTCGACTGGGCCATGGCCGGTCTCGCCCTCGGTGCCGCCGTACCGGCCCTGCTGGGGCAGTTCTTCCTCCGCGGCTCGACCGGCGCGACCCGCAAGGAGATCCGCGAGGTACTGCGGGAGACCGTGCACGGCACGCACACCCTGCTCGCCTTCTTCGCACTCGCGAACGCCGACGTACTGATCGCGCGCGCCCTCCTCGACGAGAAGGACAGTGGGTACTACGCGGCGGGTCTGATCATCGCCAAGGCCTGTCTCTTCCTGCCCCAGTTCGTGATCGTGCTGGTGTTCCCGTCACTCGCCAACTCCCCCGGCGACACCGGCCGGCTGCGGCGCGCGATCGTCGCCGTCGCGGGCCTGGGCGCCTGCGCCGTCGCCGGGACACTGATCCTGCCCGGACTGGTCGTGGAGGTGATCGGCGGCAAGGAGAAGTACGCGCCACTCGGTCCGTACACCTGGCTGTTCGCGGTCGCCGGCTCCGCGTACGCCGTACTCCAGCTGGTCGTGTACGCCGCCATCGCGCAGCAGGAGAAGCGCGCGGCGCTCGCGATCTGGATCGGGCTGGTCGTTCTCGTGGTGGCTGCCGTGATCGTGCTCGGCACCGGCACCGCCACCGGTCTGAACGGGGTGAAGGTGCTGGCCGCCATGACCAGCACCTGCGCCCTGCTCCTCGCAGCCGGCCTCGCGACCGGTCTGCATCGTCAGTCCACCGAGTCCAGCTGACTCACCACAGGCTGGACTTCGAGAACCGCCGCGCGATCGTGTTCGCCATCACCAGCAGCGCGAGTCCGATCACCGACCGGAAGAGCCCGATCGCCGCGGCGTAGCTGAACTGCGGCACCTGCGACGCGAAGCCCAGCTTGTAGACGTAGGTGTCGATGACCTCCGACGTCTGCAGGTTGAGCGTGTTCTGCAGTAGCAGGACCTTCTCGAAGCCGCCGGACATGATCGACCCGATGCTCAGGATCAGCAGGATCACCGCCACCGGCCGGATCGCCGGCAGGTCGATGTGCCAGATCCGCCGCAGCCGGGACGCGCCGTCGACGATCGCCGCCTCGTGCAGCTCCGGCGACACACTGGTCAGCGCGGCGAGGTAGATGATCGCCGAGAAGCCCATCGTCTGCCACGCGCCGGACCAGACGTACAGGTGCCGGAAGTAGCTCGGGTCGCTGAGGACGTCGATCGGCCCGATCCCGAAGTGCCCGAGGAACTGGTTCAGTACGCCGCTGTTCGGGTCGACGATCACCACGATCAGCCCGACCACGACCACCGTGGAGATGAAGTGCGGCGCGTACGTGATCAGCTGCACCGACCGCCGGAACCAGCGCCGGCGCGCCATGTTCAGCCCGAGCGCCAGCAGGATCGGCGGCCAGAACGTGGCCAGCAACTCGTAGGTGTAGAGGACCAGCGTGTTCTTCAGCAGCCGCCCGAACTGGTACGACTCGACGAACCGCTCGAAGTGCTTGAGGCCGACCCACCGGCTGCCGAAGATGCCGTCGACCACGTTGTAGTCCTTGAACGCGATGATCGCGCCGTACATCGGCCAGTACGCGAACAGCGCCAGCCAGATCAACGGCAGCGCGAGCATCGCGTACAGCTGCCAGTGCCGCCGCATCCGCGCACCGAGCCCGACGCCTTCCTTCTTCGACGGCCGAGCCGAGCTGTGCGCCGGCGTACGTCGTACCAGGGTGTCTGTAGCCATGGCGTGTCAGCCCTTCAACGAGCCGACCATGGCCCCCTTGACGAAGTGCTTCTGCACGAAGGGGTAGATCAGCAGTGGCGGAATGGTGGCGATCACGATCAGCGAGTACTTCAGCTGCTCCTGCAGTTCCTTCATCCGGATCAGCTCGGCGGTGTCGCGGACCTGGGACGGGTCGAACTGGTTCTGGATCAGGATCTGGCGGAGCACCATCTGCAACGGGAAGAGGTGCTCGTTGGTCAGGTAGATCAGCGCGCTGAACCAGGAGTTCCACTGGGCGACCGCGTAGAACAGCAGGTTCACCGCGATGATCGGCTTGCTCAGCGGCATCACGATCCGCCAGAAGAAGCCGAAGTCGGTGCAGCCGTCGACCTTCGCGGCCTCGACCAGCTCCTCCGGGATCGTCGACTGGAAGAACGTCCGGGTGATGATCATGTTCCAGACCGCGAGCGCGCCCGGCAGGATGATCGCCCAGCGGGTGTTCATCAGCCCGAGCCGGTCCACCACCAGGTACGTCGGGATCAGCCCGCCGCTGAACATCATCGTGAACACGAACAGCCCCATGATCAGGCCCTTGCCCGGCAACCCCTTCCGGGACAACGGGTACGCCGCGAGCAGGGTCAGCGCGGTGGCGACCAGCGCACCACCGATCGCGTAGATCACCGAGTTGCTGAAACCGCTGACGATCGAGTCGTAGTCGAAGATCGCCTTGAAGGCCTCGGTGCTCCAGCCCACCGGCCAGAGCCAGACCTTGCCCGAGACAACGTTCTTCGGGTCGCTCAGCGACGCGCTCAGGACGTAGACCAACGGATAGAGGACCGCCAGCGTGAACAGGCCGAGGGCGGTGTAGTTGCAGATCGACACGATCCGGTCGGACCGGGTTTCCTTCACCGGAGCGGGCGCGCCGCCCGGTGTGGCGGTTGCGGTGGCCATCAGATCACCCCTGGTAGGTCTCGTAGGCGGCTTGCTGGATCTCCAGGTAGGGCGCGAGTCCGATCCGGTTGATGCGGTCCTTGTAGTCGTTCCACTGGCCGTCGTCGTTGGGGTCGAGCTTGCCGGTGACGAACTTCGCCAGGGACGTGGTCACCTCGCCCTTCAGGTTCAGGCCGATCTCGGCGTCCTGCGCGGCCTGGTCGGCCTCCAGGGTGACCGGCGGGAACTGCTGCTCCATCGGCTGCTTGTGCGGGAACAGGTAGTCCCGGCTCTGCTCGTAGAGCGGCGACTCGAACGTCGGCTTCTTCGGGTTCACCCGCTCCGCCAGCCGGAAGTCGCCCGAGCGGTACATCACGCCGAACTGGTCCCAGGTCTTGCCCTTGGTGGCGTCGGTGTTCCAGGAGTCGTACCCGTAGATCGACTGCTTGCCGTTGATGCCCTTGTCACCCTTCGCGGACCAGCGGATGTCCGGACCGGCGTACGAGCGGAGCACGACCTCGAGGTCCATCTGGTAGTCGGCCCAGCGGACCAGCAGGTCGGGGCGCTTGCACTTGCGGGTGACGACGAGCGTGGAGACCTCGAGCCCGACCTTCAGGTAGTCCCACGGTGCGACCTGGACGCCCTCCGGCCCCTTCAGCGGCTCCATCGTGCGGTACTGCCGCCAGCGGGCGTTCGGGTCGGACAGGTCGAGCGTCATGCACGAGCCCCAGTAGTAGACCCGGGCGCCCCCGAGGATCGGGCCGCCCGGGTTGTCGCCGTACCGTTTGATCTGGTCCTCGTTCGCGGTGAAGATGTCCTTCGCCAGCAGGCCGTCCTGGTACAGGCCGTGCAGGTACTTCAGGCCCTCGCGCCACTCGTCCTTCAGGTAGCTGACGCCGACCTTGCCGTCGTCGACGACCAGCCACGGGTCGCCGGGGTTGTAGACGAACGCGTTCATGAAGTACGTGTCGAGCGGGGCGTCCTTGTAGCCGCCGAACGGGATGCTCTTGCCGCCACCCGCGAGATCGGCCTTCTTGAACGCGGTCAGCACCTCACGGAACTCGTCGGTCGTCGTCGGCATGTCCAGGCCGACCTTGCGAATCCACTCGGTGTTCAGCAGCGCGCGGCCGTTCGACGCGCGGCAGTGGTAGCAGTCGTTGATGTCCGGGAAGCTGTAGATGCCCTTGTCCGGCGACACCATCAGCTTGCGCGCCTCGGGGTAGTCCTTCATCGCGTGCTGCAGGTTCGGCGCGTACTTGTCGAGGTACGGGTTCAGGTCGACGAACAGGTTCTGCGCGCCGTACAGGTACAACTGCGAGCGGGTGAAGGTGATCCCGAGGAACGCGTCCGGTACGTCGCCGGCGGCGATCATCGCGTTGATCTTGGTCATCGTCTCGGCGTCGTTGCCCTTGCCGGCCACCTGACGCCACTGGATCCGGATGCCGGTCTGCTGCTCCATCCAGCGGGTGAACTCGTTCTTCGCCCAGTCGCCGACGGTCAGGCTCTGCGGTACGACGATGGTGAACGTAGTCGGTTCGGTCACGATGGCGCGGCGCTCGCGGGCCCGCGGGCCGACGTACCCCGGCGGGTAGTTGATGCCGGTCCGCTCTCGGCCGAGCTCGGTGGGCGGCGCGCTCAGGCTGTCCGCGGCGGCACCGGTCGCGGCCGCACCGGAGCTGCAACCGCTCAGCAGGCCACTGCCGCCCGCTGCCGCGATCCCGAGCGCTCCGGTGACGACTGCCCGTCGTCTCACCGGAGTGGTCCTCAGGTCTTCCCGCATCCCGCCTCCCGATGCTGATAGGGGATATCCGATAGGATCTCGGATCTTTGCCCGGGAGGATGACATAGATCAGGACGCTACGGAAGAGGTTGGCGGTCACCGACCGGAATCGGCCGGCCACTGTCCGGATCTTGCATGAAAGCGTTTGCCGCTGAACGTTTCACCGGTCACTTTCTTGCAGCCGCCACCCAAGCTGGACCTGCGACCTGGCGGGCGGTGAGAAGGACGGACAGCGCAACCCGTGCTGGACGCGTCAGGCTGTGGGCAGGACGGTCTTCGTGAGCTCCTCGGAGATTCGCCAGCTGTGCTCGGCGTCCGCGCGGCTGCGGAGCGGCCGGTACAGCTGATGCTCGGCCGGAGCTCCGCCGAGCTGGCCCAGGCCGCCGGGCCCGTAGAAGGTGCCGGGGCCGGTGGCGGCCATCAGGGCCGGGAGCTTCGCGGTCTCGACAGTGCCGATCAGGACGCCGCGGGCCGAGAGTGCCCGGATCAGACGGACCTGCGGCGTGTCCTGGCTCCGGCCGAGCTCGGGGCGCGCGGCGAGCAGGCTGGTCGGAGCAACGCCGGGGTGGGACAGGTTGCTGGTGATACCCCACCCGAGCGCCTTGCTCCGACGGTCCAGTTCGAGGCCGAACAGCCCGAGCGCGATCTTGGACTGGCGGTACGCGCGCATGCCGTCGTACGAGCGTTCCCAGTTCACGTCGTCCCAGTTGATGGCGCCCCGACGAGCAGCGATGCTGATCTGCGACGTGACGCGGGCGCGGCCGGCGCGAAGCAGCGGGAGGATCTGGCCGACGAGGGCGAAATGACCCAGGTGGTTGGTCCCGAACTGCAACTCGAACCCGTCGGCCGTGGTCTGCCGGCTCGGCGGCGTCATCACGCCGGCGTTGTTGATCAGGAGGTGGATCGGCTGCCCCTCGTCACGCAGACGCTCGCCGAGGGCCGCCACGGACTCCAGCGACGACAGGTCGAGGCTGCGCAGCGACACGCTCGCAGCCGGTACCGCCCGCCGGATCGCGGCGATCGCGGCCTCGCCCTTGCGCGGGTTGCGGACGGGCAGGACCACCTCCGCGCCGGCCGCGGCCAGCCGCGTGGCCATCCCCAGTCCCATTCCGTCGCTCGCGCCGGTGATCACGGCGCGCTTCCCCGACAGGTCCGGAACGCTGATGTCGATCGGCGTACGTCGCATTGGCTGTGCTCCTTCTCGTGGTGGTCCCCGTACCGATCCTCGGGCGGCGGCGGAGCGGTAACCACGGCCTCCTGATCCCAGGCTCGTCACAGCACCGACCCGCCGGGCACAGGGGGATCGGCAATCCGTGGCTACTACTGCCCGCAGACGGTAGAAACGAGGCAGCACCCCGAGGAGGAGATGCGTCGTGATCGATCGCACCGGGCTGGCGGAGTTCCTCCGCCGCCGTCGCGAGCTGCTGCAGCCCGAGGACGTCGGCCTGCCGCGCGGGCAGCGCCGCCGGACGAGCGGGCTCCGGCGCGAGGAGGTCGCCGTGCTGTGCCACATGTCGACCGACTACTACTCGCGCCTCGAGCGGGAGCGCGGACCGCAGCCGTCCGAGCAGATGATCGCCTCGATCGCGCAGGGCCTCCACCTCTCGCTCGACGAACGCGATCACCTGTTCCGGCTGGCCGGGCACAACCCACCGACCCGCGGTACGACGAGTGAGCACATCAGCCCCGGTCTGCTCCGCATCCTCGACCGCCTCGACGACACCCCGGCGGAGATCGTCACCGAGCTCGGCGAGACGCTGCGGCAGACCACGCTCGGCGTCGCGCTCACCGGCGACACAACGAGCTACACCGGCCCGGCCCGCAGCATCGGGTACCGATGGTTCACCGACACCACCACCCGGCAGCTCTACGCTCCGGAGGACCATCCGTTCCTGACGCGCATGTTCTGCTCTGGCTTGCGGCAGATCGTCACGCTCCGCGGGCCGGATTCCCGCGCCGCGGAGTACGTCCGGCTCCTGCTGGCGCAGAGCGAGGAGTTCCGGCGGGTGTGGGACGACCACGAGGTCGGCGTCCGTCCGAACGACGTCAAGCGCTTCGTCCACCCCGAGGTCGGCGCGCTGGAGCTGACCTGCCAGTCGTTGCTGGACCCGGAGCAGTCACACCGCTTGCTCGTCTACACCGCCCATCCCGGCAGCGAGAGCTACGAGAAGCTGCAACTGCTGTCCGTCATCGGAGCGCAGGCGATCCACTGACAGCGACGCCGGTAGGGTCGGGCGTATGCCGACCCCGAAGTTCATCCTCGAGCTGCGCGAGAAGATCGGGCATGACCTGCTCTGGCTCACCGGCCTGACCGCGGTGGTGCTGAACGACGCGGACGAGGTGCTGCTGGTGCGGCGCGCGGACAACGGTCGCTGGTCCCTGGTGGCAGGAATCCTCGAGCCCGGAGAGCAGCCGGCGATCGGTCTGATCCGCGAGATCCAGGAGGAAACCGCGGTCGAGGCAGCCATTGACCGCCTCGTCAGCCTCGAGTCGCTCCCACCCGCCAGCTACCCCAACGGCGACCAGGTCCAGTTCCTCGACATCTGCTTCCGGTGCCGCCCCCTCCGCGGCGCGCCCCGAGTCAACGACGACGAATCCGTCGACGTCCGCTGGTGGCCCCTGAACGCCCTGCCTGACCTGACGGACCGAGAACACACCTGCATCAAGCACGCCCTCTCCCCCGACCCAACCCCGATCTACCTCACCCCCGAAAGCTGACCCAGCAGGTCCGTCCCGGCGCGCGTGGCGGGTTATGTGACCGCTGGCGTGCTGCAGGGCGTCATTGAACACATAACCCGCCAGCGGCTCGGTCGGCCGGCTCGGTCGGCTCGGTCGGCCGGCTCGGCGTCATGGGTCAGTGGGCGGCCTCGTGCCAGGTGCGGCCTACGCCTACCGAGACGTCGAGGGGGACGGCCATCTCGACGGCGTGGCCCATGTCGTGGCGGACGAGTTCTTCCAGGGCCTCGCGTTCGCCGGGGGCGATCTCGAAGACCAGTTCGTCGTGGACCTGGAGGAGCATCCGGGACTTCAGGCCGGAACCGCGCAGCGAGCTGTCGACCTTGAGCATCGCCATCTTGATGACGTCCGCCGCCGAGCCCTGGATCGGGGCGTTCAGGGCCATCCGCTCGGCCATCTCGCGGCGCTGGCGGTTGTCGCTGGTCAGGTCCGGCAGGTAGCGCCGGCGGCCCAGGATCGTCTCGGTGTACCCGGTCTTCCCGGCGTCGATCACGATCGACCGCAGGTAGTCCCGGACCCCGCCGAAGCCCTCGAAGTACTCGTCCATCAGGCCCTTGGCCTCGTCCACACCGATCTTCAGCTGCTGACTCAACCCGTACGCCGAGAGGCCGTACGCGAGCCCGTAGTTCATCGCCTTGATCTTCGCGCGCTGCTCCTGCGTCACGTCGGACGGCTCCACGGAGAACACCCGGGACGCGGTCACCGAGTGGAAGTCCATCCCGGAGTTGAACGCGTCGATCAGGCCCTGGTCCTGCGAGACGTGCGCCATGATCCGCATCTCGATCTGGCTGTAGTCCGCCGACATCAGCGACTCGTTGCCCTCGCCGACCACGAACGCCTGCCGGATCCGGCGGCCCTCCTCGGTGCGGATCGGGATGTTCTGCAGGTTCGGCTCGGTGGAGCTCAGGCGGCCGGTCGCCGCGATGGTCTGGTTGAACGTCGTGTGGATCCGGCCGTCCCGCGGGCTGATGGTCTTCAGCAGCCCCTCGACCGTCTGCCGCAACCGGGTCGCGTCCCGATGCGCCAGCAGGTACGCCAGGAACGGGTGCTCGGTCTTCTCGAACAGCGCCTGCAGCGAGTCCGCGTCCGTGGTGTAACCGGTCTTGGTCCGCTTCGTCTTCGGCATCTGCAACTCGTCGAACAGCACCACCTGCAGCTGCTTCGGCGACCCGAGGTTGATCTCCTTCCCGATCACCTCGTACGCCGCCGTCGCCGCCTCCCGCACTCCGGTGGCGAACCGCTCCTCGAGCTCCTGCAGGTACGCCCGGTCGACCGCGATCCCGTCGCGCTCCATCGAGGCGATCACGTGGATCAGCGGCAGCTCGACGTCCGCGAGCAGCGCCGTACCGGCCTGCTTCTCGAGCTCGGCGTCCAGGGTGTCGGCGAGATCGGCGATCGCACGGGCGCGGAGCATCGTGTGGTCCGCGGCCGGGCCACCCTCGACGTCGTCGAAGCTGAGCTGGCCGTTCTCCGCCTCTTCGTTGCGCAGCTCGCGCTTGAGGTACCGCACGGTCAGGTCGGCGAGGTCGTAGGCACGCTGGTCCGGACGGACCAGGTACGCGCTGAGCTGGGTGTCGGAGCTGAGGCCGCCGAGCGTCCAGCCGCGCTCCAGGAAACCGAGCAGCGGACCCTTCGCGTCGTGCAGCGCCTTCGGGTACTTCTCGTCCGCGAGCCAGGCCTGCCAGGCCGACTCGTCGTCGGGCGTCATCGCGGTCGGGTCGAACCAGGCCGCCGCGCCGGACGTCGTCGCCAGCGCGAGCCCGGTGATCTCGCCGGTGCCGCCGCCCCAGCTGCCCTGCACCGCCACGCCGACCCGGTCGCCGCCACTCACGTGCTCCTTGAGCCAGGCCGCCACCTCGCCCGGCTTCAGCTGCACACCGTCGAGCTCGAAACCGTGGTCGACGGTCGCGTCGACCTCCTCGTGCTCGGCGACCAGCCGCTCGCGCAGCACCCGGAACTCGAGGCTGTCGAACAGCGTGTGCACCTTGTCCCGGTCCCACGGGACGCGGGCCAGGTCGTCGACCGTGACGTCCAGGGACAGGTCGCGGACCAGCTCGTTGATCTGCCGGTTCCGGATCACGTCGGCGAGGTGCTCACGCAGCGACTCACCAGCCTTGCCCTTGATCTCGTTCACCCGGTCGATCACGTCGTTCAGCGAGCCGAACTGGTTCAGCCATTTCGCCGCCGTCTTCGGACCGACACCGGGAACGCCCGGCAGGTTGTCGCTCTGCTCGCCCACCAGCGCGGCGAGATCCGGATACAGCCGTGGGCCGACGCCGTACTTCTCCTCGATCGCGGCCGGGTCCATCCGGGCGATCTCGGACACGCCGCGCTTCGGGTACAGCACCGTGACGTCCTCGCTGATCAGCTGGAACGAGTCCCGGTCACCGGAGCTGATCAGCACCTCGAAGCCCTGCTCGGACGCCTGCGTGGCGAGCGTCGCGATGATGTCGTCGGCCTCCCAGCCGTCGATCTCCGTGGTCGGGATCCGGAGCGCCTCCAGCACCTCCTTGACCAGCGAGATCTGGCCGCTGAACTCGTCCGGCGACTTCGACCGGCCGGCCTTGTACTCCGCGTACTGCTCGGTGCGGAAGGTCTTGCGGGAGACGTCGAACGCGACGCAGATGTGGGTGGGCTGCTCGTCGCGGAGCATGTTGATCAGCATCGAGGTGAACCCGTACACCGCGTTGGTGTGCTGGCCGGTGGTGGTGGAGAAGTTCTCCACCGGGAGCGCGTAGAACGCCCGGTAGGCCAGCGAGTGCCCGTCCAGCAGCAGGATCCGCGGTCGCCCGGTGCCCGGGGCCGCAGTGTCCCCCGCGGACGGAGCTGTCATCGTCGAGGTGTTGGTATCTGGAGCCACACACCGACTCTAGTGGGTCCCACGGACACTTCTGGCACACTGCTTCCGTGACAGATGAAATGAGCCTCGGGCCAGGGATGGGCATGGAGGGCACGCTCCTCCAGCTGATGGGAATCGTTGTCACCGAGGCGGCACCGGACCGGGTGGTCGCCACGATGCCGGTCAAGGGCAACACCCAGCCGTACGGTCTGCTGCACGGCGGTGCGTCCTGCGTGCTGGCCGAGAGCCTGGGCTCGATCGGGTCCGCACTGCACGCGGCGACGTACGGGAAGGTCGCGGTCGGCGTCGACATCAACGCCACCCACCACCGGGCGGTCCGCGAAGGCGTGGTGACCGGCGTGGCGACCCCGATCTACCTCGGCCGGACGACGACGTCGTACGAGGTGGTCGTCACCGACGAGCGGGACAAGCGGGTCTGCACCGCGCGGATCACTTGCCAGCTGATTCAGGCTCCGCCGGGGAGCTGACCGCGCCGAGCTGCGCGCGCCGGGCCACCGCGGAGCGTCGCGACGAGAGCAGGGCGAGCAGGCTCGGCGCCTGCTCGGACGCCAGCCGGCGACGCACCGTGTGCGTGTTCGCATACCGCAGTACGCCGGCCTGGCCGAGACCGAGACGGGCCAGGAACCGGTTCGCCTCGCGGGCGCTGGCGGGCGCGACGACGGCGAGATGGGCGCAGTTCTCGTGCTCGGCCCAAGCGACCGCCTCCGCGATCAGCGCCTTGCCCAGGCCGTGCCGGCGGGCAGTGTCACTGACGTGCAAATACTCGACGGTGACTGTGGTGTCCTCGTGCAGCGGGCTGACCGCCGTACGGCGCAGGTACGCCATCGCGTGCACCTGACCGTCCAGCTCGCCGACCAGCAGCCGGCCGAACGGATCTCCCAGGTGTTTGCTGACGGCAACCTCCGCGGCGGCCGGCGACGGCGCGGCGGGGAGCCGGGACGGCAGCCCGGCGGCGGTGGTCAGCTCACCCCAC
The DNA here is from genome assembly GCF_042873375.1 of Kribbella sp. NPDC004875. NCBI lineage: Bacteria > Bacillati > Actinomycetota > Actinomycetes > Propionibacteriales > Kribbellaceae > Kribbella > Kribbella sp. NPDC004875. The sequence goes on along the minus strand of NZ_JBIALI010000002.1, from coordinate 629,909 downwards.
AAAGTGACGAGGGCGCCGGCATCCCCCGGCTGGGCGTCCCGCACCTCGATGGCTGCCACCACAGCGACCCTCCTGCTCAGGTCCACCCCCGAGGTGAACAGACGGGCCGATACGCTCGTCCTCGCGCAACAGTAGGCCGTCGGGGGTCACATGCAAAGCTGACCAGAGCTGTCCGGAGGGACCAGGGTGTTCATCGGAATCGGGACCGTCGTGAACGTCGCGACGGTGCTCGTCGGATCGGTACTCGGCGTACTCGTCGGGCACCGTCTCAGTCACCGCACCAGGGACCTGGTCACCGACGCGATCGGACTCGTCACACTGCTGATCGCCATCTCCTCCGCGCTCACTGTCGGGGACAAGGCGCTCAGCGACGCGGTCGGCGACAGCGCACCGATCCTCATCGTGCTGGGCGCGATGCTGATCGGCGGGATCATCGGCTCGTTGCTGCGGATCGAGGAACGGCTGGAGGAATTCGGCGGCTGGATGCAGCGCCGGTTCGACCGCGGCGAGGGGCGGAGCACGTTCGTCGAGGGCTTCGTCTCGTCGTCGATGGTGTTCTGCGTCGGGCCGCTGACGTTCCTCGGCGCGCTCTCCGACGGTCTCGGGCGCGGGGCGGACCAGCTGTTCCTGAAGGCGGTCCTGGACGGGTTCACGTCGATCGCGTTCGCCGCGTCGTTCGGCTGGGGAGTCGCGGCATCCGCGCTGGTGGTGCTGGTGGTCCAGGGGTCGATGACCGCGGTCGGTGCGCTCCTGGGCGACGTATTGCCGGATGCGCACGTGACCGCCCTCGGCGCGACCGGTGGGGTGATGCTCATCGGCGTGGCACTCAGACTGCTGAAACTCAAGCAGGTCGCGGTCGCCGACCTGCTGCCGGCGCTGATCGTCGCGCCGCTGCTGGTTCAGTTACTCGTTGTCATCCGCAACTGAACCAGCAGCAACGCCTCGTCAGTCCTCGCCGAGGTAGGCCTTGCGGACCTCGTCGTTGACCAGCAGGTCCCGGCCGCTCCCGGACAGCACGATCTTCCCGACCTCGAGCACGTACCCGAAGTCGGCGCGCTTCAGGGCCGCCTGCGCGTTCTGCTCGACCAGCAGGATCGTCGTACCCTGCTTCTGCAGCTCGGTCACCGTGGACATGATCCGCTTCATCATGATCGGCGACAGACCCATGGACGGCTCGTCCAGCATCAGCAGCTTCGGCCGGCTCATCATCGCCCGGCCCATCGCCAGCATCTGCTGCTCACCACCGGAGAACGTCCCGGCCGGCTGCTTACGCCGCTCCCCCAGGATCGGGAACAGGTCGTACGCCGACTGCAGGTCGGTCCGCACGCCCGCGGGATCGCGGCGCGCGAACGCCCCGAGCATCAGGTTCTCCTCGACCGACAGCCGCGGGAAGATCCGCCGGCCCTCGGGCGAGTGCGCCAGACCGCGGGTGACGATGTCGTGCGCCGCCACGTGGTCGATCCGCTCGCCCTGGAACCAGATCTCCCCGCCGGTCGGCCGGAGCAGACCGGAGATCGTCTTCAGCGTGGTGGTCTTGCCGGCGCCGTTGGTGCCGATCAGCGACACCACCTGCCCCTGCTCCACGCTGAAGCTGATCTTCTTCACGGCCTGGATCTTGCCGTAGGCAACTTCCAGGTCCTTGACCTCGAGCATCGCGGTCATGCGCCCGCCTCCCCCGGCGTCGAGTCCTGCGCCCTCGAGTCCTGCGGTTCGTCGTCCTCGTCGTCCTCGCCGGTGCCGATGTAGGCCTCGATCACCCGCGGGTCGGACTGCACCTCCTCCGGGGTGCCCTCGATCAGGGCCTGCCCCTGGACCAGGCAGAGCACCCGGTCACACAGGTTGAAGATGAACCGCATGTCGTGCTCGATCACCACGACCGACAGCCCGGAGTCCCGGATCTTGAAGATCAGGTCCATCGCCTGCCGGGTCTCCTGCGGGTTCATACCGGCCGTCGGCTCGTCCAGCAGGATGAGCTTCGGGTCGGTGGCCAGCGCCCGCGCGATCTCGAGCCGGCGCTGGTCGCCGTACGGCATGTTCCGGGCCAGGTGCTCGGCCGACCGGCCGAGGCCGACGAACTCGAGCAGCTCCTGCGCCCGGACCCGGGTGGCCGCCTCCTCGCGGCGGAACTTCGGCCCGCGCAGCACCGAGGTGAGCGCGCCCGCGCTGGTCCGGCAGTACCGCCCGACCATCACGTTCTCCAGCGCGGTCATGTTCGCGAACAGCCGGATGTTCTGGAACGTCCGCGCCATCCCCGCCCGGACCACGGCCCGCGGCTTCGGCGGCAACGGCGTCAGCGGGGCGAGCGGCTGCACCGGCACCGCCGCGCTGCCCTCGGCCTCGGTCTTCGAGACCTTCGGGGCCTTCGGCGCCTTCCGCGGTACGCCGGCGAACCGGACCTGCCCGCTGGTCGGCTTGTAGAGCCCGGTGAGGCAGTTGAAGAACGTCGTCTTGCCGGCGCCGTTCGGGCCGATCAGACCGACGATCTCGCCCTCGCGGACGGTCAGGTTGACGTCGTTCACCGCCAGCAGACCACCGAACCGCATGGTCACGCCGGAGGCCTCCAGGACCGGCTCGCCGATCGGCCGTGCGGCCGCGGGCCGGCTTTCGGTCACCGTCATCTCGCCTCCTCGACAGCCAGCCGTTCCTCTTCGACTTGGACGGCGAGTTGCTCGTCCTCCTCGTGGAACTCCAGTTGCCGGCGTTTACTCGCGACCAGACCCTCCGGCCGGAACCGCATCATGAGCACCAGCAGCAGACCGAACAGCAGCAGCCGGTACTCCGAGAAGAACCGCAGCTTCTCCGGCAGCAGCTTCAGGATCGTGGCACCCAGCAGGACACCGGCGATGGTGCCCATACCGCCGAGCACGATCGCGGCGAGCAGGAACGCCGACTCCAGGAACTGGTACTGGTCCGGACTGACCGCGGCGTCCTGGTGGGCCTTGATGGTGCCCGCCAGACCGGCCAGGAACGCGCCGACCGCGAACGCCAGCAGCTTCAGCCCGAACGTGTTCACGCCCATCGCCTCGGCGGCCTTCTCGTCCTCCCGGATCGCCACCCAGCCACGGCCGATCCGGCTGTTGTTCAGCCGGGCGAAGACCAGGATGACGAAACCGATCAGCAACAGCAGGAGGAAGTAGTAGTTCGAGAAGCGGCCGAGGTCGATCCCGGCGATCGTGTGGTCCTTACCGAAGTCGAACCCACCGACCTTCAGGTCCGGGATACCGGGCACACCGTTCGGTCCGTTGGTCAGGTTCGGGCCGTTGTTGCCGTCCAGGTTGCCCATCGAGAACCTGAAGATCTCACCGAAGCCGAGCGTCACGATCGCCAGGTAGTCACCCGAGACCCGCAGTGTCGGCGTACCGATGATCAGGCCCAGGATCGCGGCCACGCTGGCACCGACCAGCATCACGACCAGGAACGGCGGCTTCCACCCGACGGTGGCGAACGCCGAGTTCGACAGTACGGCGGCCGTATAGGCACCGGCGCCGAGGAACGCGACGTACCCCAGGTCGAGCAGACCGGCCAGCCCGACGACGATGTTCAGGCCCATCGCGGTGGCGCCGAAGATCAGCACCTGGTTCGCGATCGACATGTTCGCGTCGGACCCGTTCTGGGTGAACGGGAACAGGAACGCGACCACGAACGCCGCGAGCGTCAGCACCCGCTTGTGCCGCTGCGAGGCGAACCCGAGCCACGTCAGTACCCCGGTCCGGAACAGCGCCACGGCGACCACCGCGACGAACACCAGACAGAGGATGAACGACCACGCGTCCTGCAGGCCGAGCGCGTACGCGGCGACGAACAGGATCGCGGCCATCAGTACGGCGATCGCGAGGATCTCGAACCAGCCCGGAAGCTTCGCCTCGCTCAGGTCCCGCAGTTGCCGCAACGGCATCAGCCAGCCCGACACCGCGATCAGCAGCGCACCGACGAGCGAGACGTACGCGCCCGGGTTCACGTTGATCAGGCCGGCGGACTCGGTGCCGATGGCAACGAGGATCAGGACCATGTAGAGGGAGAGACCGGCCCCGAGGGTCCGCAGTCCGAGGGTCGCGTCCAGCCAGGACCCGAGCCTGGTCAGCGGGCCCTTCTCGGCCAGCAACAGCACGAGCGCCAGCAGCGCGCCGACGATCGTGAGGATCTGCAGGCCGCCCGGGTAGAAGTTGATCGACAGGTCGTTCAGGATCGTGCCGTCGTAGCTCCACGACAGGAACGAACCAACGATCACCAGCGCCACGCCGGCCAGACCCAACGGCCAGGCGATCGGCTTGCCCGGCTTCTTCACCGCGCCCGCGGTCGCCTGATCCACAGGCGTCTTGACGTCCGTCATGCCCGGTCCACCACCCTCGCGCCGAGCAGGCCCTGCGGCCTGAACACCAGAACCAGAATCAGGATCACGAACGCCCAGACGTCCTTCCAGGTGCTCCCACCGAACTGGCCCGGAATGTACTGCGTGGCCATCGCCTCGATCACGCCGAGCACCAGACCGCCGACGACCGCGCCGAACACGTTGCCGATACCGCCCAGAACCGCGGCGGTGAACGCCTTCAGACCGGCCAGGAAGCCCATCCGGAACTCGATGTTGTTGTTCTGCAGACCCTGCGAGACACCGGCGATCGCCGCCAGTACCGCACCGAGGGCGAACGCGACCACGATGATCCGGTCGACGTTGATACCCATCAGGCGGGCGGTGTCCGGGTCCTGCGACACGGCCTGCATACCGCGACCGAGCCGGGTCCGGTTGATGAAGAACCACAGGATGACCGAGCACACCACGAGCGCCCCGACCGTGAAGATCGCGGACCGCTGGATGGTCACTCCGCCGACCTGCAGCGCCTGGCCGGTGACCACGTCGATCTGCGGGAACGGGATGCGCTGCTTCGCGCTGGGCCAGTCGACCTGGTTGATGAACTGCTTGAACAGGATCCAGCCGAGCTCCGCGGCGACCGCGGACACGACGGCCGTGACGGCCACCGTCTGGGCGCTGATCTGTACCTGCGCCCGCGGCTTGGTCAGGATGCCGGTGAGCAGACCCAGCACGGTGCCGATGACCGCGCCGCCGACCATGGCGACCGCGACGTACAGCACGGTCACGTCAGGGCTGAGCAGCCGCAACACGATCCAGAACGCGATCGCACCACCCGCGGCGCCGAGCAGCGGGCCACGGTCGTACCACTTGGTGACCGGGTGGTCGAGGTTCGACTTCACCTGCCGGCTGCCGATGAAGTACCCGCCGCCGAGCGCCAGACCGGCGAACACCACCGCGGTCCAGCCCGGACGTTCGTAGAACAACCGGACGAACTCCTGCAGGAACACCGAGATACCGATCGCGGTGATCAGTGGTGCCAGGCGTGGCGCGTTCCGCAGGGGACGGTACGCGACACGTTCCATCGACACCGCCGTGCCGACCGACGCGATCATGGCGCCGACGATCATGATCGGCAGGATCCACAGGTTGGTCTTGCCGTTGAAGAACAGCAGGTACGTCGTCAGTGCGCCGAACGCACCGATCATGAACACCTCGCCGTGGGCGAAGTTGATGAGCTGCACGATGCCGTAGACGACGGTGTATCCGACGGCGATCAGGGCATACAGCGAGCCCAAGGTCAGCCCGTTGACGAGCTGCTGGAAGAACTGGTCCACGTCGACCTCCCATCTGCCTCAGTTATGACACGCCACGGGGGTGGGAGGATCGCTCCCACCCCCGAGACATGAGGTCGACTTTGCTTACTTGTCTTCGAACGCCTTGGTTTCGACGGTGGCCCACTTGCCGCCGGCAACCTTGTAGACGGTCAGCACCTTGGAGGTGGTGTCGCCGTACTGGTCGAAGGCGACCTTGCCGGTCACACCGTCGAACGAAACCTTGCTCATGGCATCGACCGTGGCCTGACGCGCGGACTCGACGTCCTTGGCGTCCTTCAGCGAGGTCTTCAGCGCGTTGATGATCGCGTTCGCGGCGTCGTAGGAGTAGCCACCGTAGGCGGCGTACGGCTCCTTGTAGTTCTGCGCGTTGTAGTCGGAGACGAACTTCTTCGCCGACTCCAGCGTGTCGACCGGGGCACCGACCGAGGTGGCCAGGTCACCGTCGCTGGTCTTGCCGGCCAGGCTGATGTACTTCGGGTCGAAGATACCGTCACCGCCCATCAGCGGGACGTTCAGACCGGCGGCCTTCATCTGCTGCGAGAGCGGACCGGCCTGCGGGTACTCACCGCCGTAGTAGACGGCCTGCGGGTTCGACGGCTTGATCGCCGAGATCACGGCCTGGTAGTTCGAGTCGTCCGGGTTGATGGTCTGGGCCTGGACGACCTGACCGCCGAGCTTCTTGAACTCCTCGGTGAAGGTGCCGACCAGACCCTGGCCGTAGGCCTTCTTGTCGTGGATGGTGGCGACCTTGGTGATCTTCGCGGTCTCGTACAGGTACCGGGCCGCGAACGGGCCCTGGACCGCGTCGGTCGTGCAGGTCCGGAAGTACGTCGGGTACGGGCGCTTCGGGTCCGTCTGCCAGTTCGCACCCTGGGTCAGACCCGGGCCGGTGTTGGCCGGCGAGACCTGGACGATGTTCTTCGGCGCGAGCACCGGCTGCACCTGCTGGCTGACACTGGTGTTCAGCGTGCCGACCACACCGATCACGTCGGGGTCACCGGCCAGCGCGGTGGCGGCGTTCTTACCGGGGTCCGGCTTCGCCTCGTCGTCCTTCGGCACGACCTCGAGCTTCCAGCCCGGGATCGCGTTGGAGTCGTTGGCCTGCTTCACGGCCAGCTCGACGGAGTGCTGGATACCCAGACCCAGGGCCGACAAGTCTCCGGACAGCGGTGCGATGACGCCGATCTTGGCAGTCTTCGTCGACCCTCCGGAGCTCCCCCCGGAGTCGTTGCCACTGCGTGAACCGCAGGCAGTCAGGGCCAACGACGCAACGATCAGCGACGCGCCGACCCTTACTACGGAACGCTGGTGCACTGTTCCTCCCATGTCTGGATAGTCCGGCAAATCCCCGGACTCTCGCGTTTGCCGCGAGCACCCGCAGGTTAGACCTCGGGCGGCTCTTCAAGCGATGTCACGGAACGTGTGTTGTGAGGTCGTTACAGCGGTAAGCAGCATGGGTTCAATTGGTTGCTGTACGCCCGCTCAGCGCTGATGAGCGGAGAGTGATTCAGTCGCTACTGCCCGCCTCGTCAACCACCAACTGCGCGACCTGGCGCATCGAAACTCTTTTGTCCATGGCGGTTTTCTGGATCCACCGGAACGAGTCCGGTTCGGACAGCCCGAACTTCGTCTGCAGGATCGACTTCGCCCGGTCGACCAGCTTGCGGGTCTCCAGCCGGTCGGCCAGGTCCGCGACCTCACGCTCCAGCTCCGCGAGCTCGACGTACCGGGACGCGGCGATCTCGATCGCGGGCAGCAGGTCGGCCTTGGAGAACGGTTTCACCAGGTACGCCATGGCGCCGGCGTCGCGGGCCCGCTCGACCAGCTCCCGCTGCGAGAACGCGGTCAGCATCAGCACCGGCGCGATCCGCTCCCCCGCGATCTTCTCGGCGGCACTCAGCCCGTCCAGCTTCGGCATCTTCACGTCGAGGATCACCAGGTCCGGCCGCTGCTCGATCGCCAGCCGGATCGCTTCCTCGCCGTCCCCCGCCTGCCCGACGACGTCATACCCCTCTTCCGCGAGCATCTCGGCCAGATCCATCCGGATCAACGCCTCGTCCTCAGCGATCACCACACGCTTAGCAGTCACACCCGACACCTTATCGATCCCCCACTCACGACTTCGGACCGACGAACGTGTCGAGCCTCGCGACCCCCTCCTTCCGGCTGACCGCGATCACGTTCCGTCGCGACTGGCGCCAGGCGATCCCGAGCAGGTCCAGAGCGTCGGTGAGAATCCCGCGAATGTCCTCCGACTCGTTCGAGAACATGTACCGCGGGTAGTAATACCGCTTGCCGTCCGCCGTACTCGCCCAGTTCAGGAACCGGCACCCGTCGGAGTGGAACAGCCCGCGCAGCAACTGTTCGGGGTACTTGGCGACAATCTCCCGCTGCCAGTCGACCAGCTCGATCTTCCGCAAGTGCTTCCGCCCCGGCCCGTGCTGCGGAAACAGACAGGGCCAGTGCTTCCACCTGGCCTCGACCCGGATCGCGCCCCTCCCGCCGCGCAGACACGGACTCGCGGTCGGCTTGACGCGCCGGATCGTCGCGGCAATCTCCTGATTGAGATCGGCGTACCGCTCGTCGTTGATGATCTGCAACGTGAACACCCCGCGTCTGGCCCGAGCGATCGACCCGTCTCCCAGGTACCACCCCAGCAACAACGCGTACGCCGCCTCATCGAGCTCGGCGCCGTCGCACCGAGGACAAGGCGTTCCCTGGAACCCCGTCCCCCGCGGCAGCCCGCGCCGCTGATACAGCCGCCGCCACCGCCGGATGGTCTTGATCGCCACACCATGGATCTCGGCGTTGACCCGATCAGTCACCCCCGCGTCGGACATCCGCAACGCGGAGTCCACCGTCTCCTGCGACCTGATGTACCCCATGCCTCATGCTCCAGGAGAGCACCGACAGTTTTTGGACGTCGTGCCGATGCACGAGCACCGATGGCGATGCGCTAACATCTGATTCACCACGCCCTGGTATTCCAATTGGCAGAGAATGCGGATTCAAAACCCGTAAAGTGTGGGTTCGAGTCCCACCCAGGGCACAGAAAGTGTCGGCGGCGCCCGCGAGACTTCGTTCATGTACGACGAACGCGTGCGGGCGATCGCACTCGCGGCGATCTCCGCAGGCGAGAGTCTCAACTCGATCAGCAAACGTCTCGGGCCGAGTCGATCCACCCTGCGTGACTGGCGCGATGGCGATCGGTGCCCGCCGCGTCCGAATGACTGTCCGATCTGCAGTGACGAGACGCCGCCTGCGCCGTCGTACTCGCATCTGCTCGGGTTGTATCTGGGCGACGGCTGCCTGTCCGAACACAGGCGCGGCGTCTATGCGCTACGGATCGCGTGCGACGACGCGTACCCGCGGCTGATCGATGAGGCCGCCGGCGTCATGTCCGCCGTACATTCAAGTCGGCCGGTCCACCGGGTCCAGGCGATCGGCTACACCTCGGTCGTTTCGTACTGGAAGCACTGGCCCTGTCTGTTCCCGCAGCACGGGCCGGGACCGAAGCACCAGCGGACGATCGAGCTGGCGCAGTGGCAGCGCCAGATTGTTGCCGAGTACCCCGAAATGTTCCTGCGCGGGCTGTTCAACTCGGACGGTTGCCGGGTTGCCAACTGGGCGACGCGCAGGGTCGGCGGTCAGACGAAGCGGTACGAGTATCCGCGGTACCAGTTCTCCAATGAGTCCGCGGACATCATGGGCCTGTGTCAGTGGGCGCTCGATCTGCTCGGCATCCCCTGGCGGATGCCGAGGCCGAACGCACTCTCCGTAGCCCGCCGCGAAGGAGTCCGCAGGCTCGACGCCTTCATCGGGCCCAAGGGCTGAACATGCGCGAGGCGGACGGTCCGTGGACCGTCCGCCTCGGCTTCAGCCGTCTGTGCTTACGGGTTGGGGCTGCGGTAGGCGGGGGCGATGCCTTCGATGGCGTCGCCCATGCGGTGGACTCGGAGGGCGTTGGTGGAGCCGGGGATGCTGGGCGGGGAGCCGGCGACGATGACGACCAGGTCGCCCTTGGAGAGGATGCCGAGTTCGAGGAGGCGCTGGTCGACCTGGCGGACCATCTCGTCGGTGTGGTCGACGGTCGGGACGATGTGGGTCTCGATACCCCACACCACGCTCAGCCAGGAGCTGACCGACGGGACCGGCGTGAACGCGAGCAGCGGGACCTCGGTGCGGTAGCGGGCCAGCCGGAGCGCGGTGTCGCCGGACTGGGTGAACGCGATCAGGTACTTCGCGTCCAGCCGCTCGGCCACGTCGGCGGCCGCCCGGGCGATCACGCCGCCCTTGGTCTTCGGCTCCCACTCGATCGACTGGACCCGGCTGAGGCCGTGCTCCTCGGTCGACTCCACGATCCGGGCCATCGTCTTGACGGTCTCGATCGGGAACCGGCCGACGCTGGTCTCACCGGACAGCATCACCGCGTCGGCACCGTCGAGGACGGCGTTCGCGACGTCGGACGCCTCGGCGCGGGTCGGCCGCGGCGCGGAGATCATCGACTCCAGCATCTGGGTGGCGACGATCACCGGCTTCGCGTTCAGCCGGGCCTGGTCGATGATCAGCTTCTGGACCAGCGGGACCTCCTCGAGCGGGAGCTCCACGCCGAGGTCACCGCGGGCCACCATGAACCCGTCGAACGCCTCGATGATCTCGTCCAGGTTGGCGACCGCCTGCGGCTTCTCGATCTTGGCGACGACCGGGAGCCGCAGCCCCTCCTCGTCCATGATCTTGTGCACCAGCTTGATGTCCGACGCGTCGCGCACGAACGACAGCGCGATCATGTCGGCCGGCAGGTGCAGCGCCCAGCGCAGGTCCTCGGCGTCCTTCTCGGACAGCGCGGGCACGCTGACCGACACACCCGGCAGGTTGATGCCCTTGTGGTTCGAGACCGGGCCGCCGACGGTGACGCGGCAGACCACGTCGGTCTCGGTGACCTCCTCGGCGACGAGCGCGATCCGGCCGTCGTCGATCAGCAGCTGGTCCCCCGGGTTCACGTCACCCGGCAGACCGTCGTACGTCGTCCCGCAGATGGTCTGGTCACCAGGCACCTCCCGGGTGGTGATCGTGAAGCGCTCGCCGTAGGTCAGTGTTGCCTTGCCTTCGGCGAACTCGGCCAGCCGGATCTTCGGGCCCTGCAGGTCGACGAGGATGCCGACGTTGCTCCCGGTCTCCGCCGCGGCGGTACGGATCCGCTGGTAGATGCGCTCATGCTCGGCATGGGCGCCGTGACTCAGGTTGAGCCTTGCGACGTCCATACCTGCTTGGACGAGTTCCGTGATGCGCTCCGGGGCGGCCGTAGCCGGGCCGAGCGTACAAACGATCTTTGCGCGACGCACGTCACACAACCCTACTCCTGCAAACCACTGGGCCTGCTGGTCCGCCCCCGTTACTGGACGGTTAACGGCTGATGGCAATCGACCACAAAGCCTGAATCGTCAAGAAGACAAGGGGGTGTAGGCCCCGACGGTGACGTCGCCACTCGGCTGCGCGGTGACCGTCTGGAGGCCGACCGGCGCGCCTTTCAGGTAGGTGAGCAAGGTGACCTCACCGGGTTTGCGCAGCGTGTACCCCAGCGCGAACGCGTACGCCGCTCCCCCGGTCGTCCCGTTCGTGTACGTCGTGACCGCGCGCCCGTCGACCACGTTGTGCTCGGGACCGACCTGGCGGTGCAGATGACCGGACACCAGCAGGCTCGCACACCCGCGCTCGGCGGTGTCGGCGTACGACGACGGGTCGTGCACCACCATCGTCGAGATCCGCTTGTTGTCAGGCTGGTCACAGGCGACGTCCGCGAGCCGCTTCGACTGGTGCTCGATCGTCTCGTCACCTGGACTGTCCGCGCTGCCGAGCCCGGTCCGCGTCGGGTCGCTGTCGCCGAGGAAGCGAATCCCCTCGACCTCGACCGGCTTGCTGTCGAGCACCGTGAACCCGCTCTTGCGCATGAACTCCTCGACGTGCCCGCCGGCGTCGTGGTTGCCGGCCACCGCGACCACCTTGAAGTCCTTGAAGTGCTGCTTCAGCGAGTTGATGCTGAACGCTTCCCAGCTCTGGCCGGACGACGTGTCGTCGCCGGCGTCGATCAGGATCTTCGCGCCGCCGGCCTTCGCCACGGCGGCCGCGAACCCGTCGATACCGATGTTGTCGTGCCGGTCCGAGACCAGCAGGGCGACCTTCTCGTCCTTGCTCGGCTCGTGGATCTGCGGCGCGACGTCGGCCACCCGGTCCTTCAGCCGGCCGTACAGCTCGGTCGACCTCCGGTACGTCTCGACCAGGGTCCGGATCACGCCGACGCCGCCGGTGGTGGAGAACCCGGAGGCGACCTCCACACTCTTCAGCCGGTCGTCGAAGGACAGCTCGGGAAGCAACTTGGACAACGGCTGCCACTGCGTCGGCGGTACTTCGGCCTGCCGCATCCGCCCGGGTCCGTAGATCGAGGCGATGGTGATCAGCATCGCCACCAGCACCACGATCGCGCGGTGCTCGAACCGCCGCTCGTGCCGGTGTACCAGGTGCCATAGCTCGCGCCGTCGCCGTTTGCCGACGGCCGTCCAGAGGGTCGCGACCAGCACCACGACGAGCAGGCCCGTGCCGGCGCCGGCGACCGCGTTGTCGACCGCCATCTCCTGGATGACCTGCTTGATCCGCCCGATCTCGCCGTCGGGCTGCGAGGCGATCAGGGTGTCGCGGGTGAGCAACTCGGTGAGGTTGGCGGCGTCGGTCTCCTGGACGTCGATGTTGACGCCGATGCCGGCCGGGGCGTCGGACGGGATCCGCAACCGCGGCAGCACCGCGCCCAGGTCGAGGGTCGCGTGCCCGTCGAACGTCGGTGACACGGTCGCCGCGTGGGCGCCGATCGTGACCCGCTCGGAGTCGTTGACGAATCCGAGCAGCCCGACCAGCACCGAGGTCACGACGAAGAGCAGACTGAGCCCGGCCCACGGCGCCATCGCACGGAGCCGGGCCTTGGTCACCAGGCGCGTATCCACCGTTCCAACCTACCGAGCGGCACCACCCCGGGCACCGACCACCGTCGCGGGTCGGGGCCCGAGGTGATCTCCTCAGACCGCCAGCGGGCGGGCGGTCGGCGGGATCGGGGTGGGCAGGGTCGACGAACCGGTCAGGTGGGCGTCGACGCCGCCGGCGCAGGACCGGCCCTCGGCGATCGCCCAGACGATCAGGGACTGACCGCGACCGGCGTCGCCGCAGGCGAACACCCCGTCGACCGTGGTCTGGTACCGCTTGTCCCGCTTCACGTTGCCGCGCTCGTCGAGCTCGACGCCGAGCTGCTCGAGGAAGCCCTCGCGCTCCGGGCCGACGAAGCCCATCGCGAGCAGCACCAGCTGCGCCGGGATGGTCCGCTCGGATCCCTCGACGGGGTTGAACTTCCCGTCCTTGAACTCGACCTCGACCAGGTTCAGCCCCGCGACGTTGCCGTCGGCATCGGCCTCGAAGTTCACCGTGGAGACGGCGTAGACCCGCTCGCCGCCCTCCTCGTGCGCGGACGCGACCCGGTAGATCATCGGGTACGTCGGCCACGGCTGGTGCCCGGGCCGGTCGTCGCCGGGCCGCGGCATGATCTCCAGCTGGGTCACCGACCGCGCGCCCTGCCGGTGCGCCGTGCCGAGGCAGTCGGCGCCGGTGTCACCGCCGCCGATGATCACCACGTCTTTGCCGGTGGCAACGATCTGGTCCTCGACGGTCTGGCCGAGCGCGACCCGGTTGGCCTGCGGCAGGTACTCCATCGCCTGGTGGATGCCGCCGTACTCACGACCCGGCACCGGGAGGTCGCGGGCCGCTGTCGACCCGGTCGCGATCACCACCGCGTCGTAGCGCTGCTTGAGCTGGGTGCCGGTGACGTCCACGCCGACGTTGACGCCGGAGCGGAAGACCGTGCCCTCTTCCTTCATCTGCTGGATCCGGCGGTCGACCTGAACCTTCTCCATCTTGAACTCCGGGATGCCGTACCGCAGCAGGCCGCCTGGAGCGTCGGCGCGCTCGTAGACCGCGACCGTGTGGCCGGCGCGGGTGAGCTGCTGGGCGGCGGCCAGGCCGGCCGGACCGGAGCCGACGACGGCGATCGTCTTACCGGTCAGCCATTCCGGCGGCTGCGGCTTGACGTCGCCGGTCTCCCAGGCCTTGTCGATGATCGCGACCTCGACGTTCTTGATCGTCACCGGGTCCTGGTTGATCCCGAGTACGCACGCGGTCTCGCAGGGCGCCGGGCAGAGCCGGCCGGTGAACTCCGGGAAGTTGTTGGTCGCGTGCAACCGCTCGATCGCGCTCGACCAGTCGTCCCGCCAGACCAGGTCGTTCCACTCCGGGATCAGGTTGCCCAGCGGGCAGCCGTTGTGGCAGAACGGGATGCCGCAGTCCATGCAGCGGCCGGCCTGCTTGGTGATGATCGGCAGCAGCGCCTTGCCGGGCCCGCCGGGGTAGACCTCTTTCCAGTCCTGCACCCGCTCGGCGACCGGCCGCCGGTCGGCGACCTCCCGCCCGGTGGTCAGGAATCCCTTGGGGTCAGCCATCAGATGGCCTCCATCATCGCTCGCGTGGTGGCGTCCTCGTCCAGGCCGTCGCGCTCGGCGGCCGCCTTGGCCGCCAGCACCCGGGCGTAGTCGCGGGGCATCACCGTGGTGAACCGGGAGGCGGCCGCGGGCCAGTCGGCGAGCAGCTTGGCCGCCCGTTCCGAACCGGTCTCCTCGTGGTGCCGCCGGACCAGGTCCTGCAACAGGTCGGACTCCTCCTCGTCGGCCGGCCGCAGATCGACCAGCTCCGGGTTGACGAGGGCGGGGTCCAGGTCGAGCACGTGGGCCACGCCGCCCGACATGCCCGCCGCGAAGTTCCGGCCGACGGCGCCGAGTACGACGACGCGCCCACCGGTCATGTACTCGCAGGCGTGGTCGCCGACCGCTTCGACGACCGCGGTCGCGCCGGAGTTCCGGACACAGAACCGCTGGCCGGCGCCACCGCTGATGAACAGTTCGCCGGACGTCGCGCCGTACGCGATCACGTTGCCGGCGATGATCTGGTCGGCCGCGTCGAACCGGGCGTGCCGGTCCGGGCGGATGACCACACGGCCACCGGACAGACCCTTGCCGACGTAGTCGTTGGCGTCGCCCTCGAGTCGCAGGGTGACCCCGCGCGGCACGAAGGCCGCGAACGAGTTGCCGGCCGACCCGGTGAAGGTCAGGTCGATGGTGCCGTCGGCCAGACCGGCCGCGCGGTACCGCTTGGTGATCTCGTGGCCGAGCATGGTGCCGACGGTCCGGTTGACGTTCCGGATCGCGAGCTGCGCCCGGACCGGTTCACCGTTGTCCAGCGCGGGTGCGCAGATCCGGATCAGCTCGTTGTCGAGCGCCTTGTCCAGGCCGTGGTTCTGCTCGACGGTCTGGTGCCGGGACGCGCCCTCGGGCAGCGACGGCACGTGCAGGATCGGCGTCAGGTCCAGGCCGTCGGCCTTCCAGTGGTCGACCGCGCGCTGGATGTCCAGTACTTCGGCGTGCCCGATGGCCTCGTCCAGGGTCCGGAAGCCGAGCTCCGCCAGGTACTCGCGGACCTCCTCCGCGATGAACTCGAAGAAGTTCACCACGAACTCCGGCTTGCCCGAGAAGCGCGACCGCAGGACCGGGTTCTGGGTGGCGACGCCGACCGGGCAGGTGTCCAGGTGGCAGACACGCATCATGATGCAGCCCGACACGACCAGCGGCGCGGTGGCGAAGCCGTACTCCTCCGCGCCGAGCAGCGCCGCGATGACGACGTCCCGTC
This sequence comes from Kribbella sp. NPDC004875, assembly GCF_042873375.1. Taxonomy (NCBI): domain Bacteria; kingdom Bacillati; phylum Actinomycetota; class Actinomycetes; order Propionibacteriales; family Kribbellaceae; genus Kribbella; species Kribbella sp. NPDC004875. The sequence goes on along the minus strand of NZ_JBIALI010000002.1, from coordinate 614,495 downwards.
CGGTCTTCAGCTGACCGTCGGTCTGTACGACGATCCGGTCCCGCAACCCGTTGAGCAGGAGGGTCTGCTGGGTCTCGGCCAGACCGAGCTCCCACGGACCACCCGCGTGCTTCAGCGAGGTCAGCGGCGCCGCGCCGGTACCACCGTCGTGACCGGAGATCAGGACGACGTCCGCGTGGGCCTTGGAGACACCCGCGGCGATCGTGCCGACACCGACCTCGGAGACCAGCTTCACGTGGACGCGCGCCTGCGGGTTCGCGTTCTTCAGGTCGTGGATCAGCTGCGCCAGGTCCTCGATCGAGTAGATGTCGTGGTGCGGCGGCGGCGAGATCAGGCCGACGCCGGGCGTCGAGTGCCGGGTGCTCGCCACCCACGGGTACACCTTCGGGCCGGGCAGCTGCCCGCCCTCGCCGGGCTTCGCGCCCTGCGCCATCTTGATCTGGATGTCGTCGGAGTTCGTCAGGTACTCCGCGGTGACGCCGAAGCGGCCGGACGCGACCTGCTTGATCGAGCTCCGCCGGGCCGGGTCGTACAGCCGGTCGGGGTCCTCGCCACCCTCACCGGTGTTCGACTTGCCGCCGAGCTGGTTCATCGCGATCGCCAGCGTCTGGTGCGCCTCCATGCTGATCGAGCCGTAGCTCATCGCGCCGGTGGAGAACCGCTTGACGATCGCACTGACCGGCTCGACCTCGTCGATGGGGATCGGCTGCCGGTCGGACTTGAAGCCGAAGAGTCCGCGCAGCGTCATCAGCCGCTCGGACTGCTCGTCGACCTTCGACGTGTACTGCTTGAAGATGTCGTAGCGCCCGGTCCGGGTGCTGTGCTGCAGGCGGAACACCGTGTCCGGGTCGAACAGGTGCGGCTCGCCCTCGCGGCGCCACTGGTACTCGCCACCGATCTCGAGCTTGCGGTGCGCGGGCAGGATTCCGTCCGCCGGGTATGCCCGCAGGTGCCGGCGACGGACCTCCTCGGCGACCGTGTCCAGGCCGACGCCGCCGAGCTTCGACGACGTACCGGTGAAGTAGCGCTCGACCAGCTCGGGAGCCAGCCCGTTCGCCTCGAAGATCTGGGCACCCGTGTACGACGCGACGGTCGACACACCCATCTTCGACATCACCTTGAGCACGCCCTTGCCGAGCGACTTCACCACGTTGCGGACTGCCTGCTCCGGCTCGACGCCCGGCAGGTAGGTGCCCCGGCGCGCGAGGTCCTCGACGGACTCCAGCGCGAGGTACGGGTTGATCGCGGCCGCGCCGTACCCCATCAGGAGCGCGACGTGGTGGACCTCACGGACGTCACCGGCCTCGACGACCAGGCCGACCTGGGTCCGGGTCTTCTCCCGGACCAGGTGGTGGTGTACCGCGGCGGTCAGCAGCAGCGACGGGATCGGAGCGCTGTCGGCGTTCGAGTGCCGGTCGGACAGCACCAGGATCCGGGCGCCGTCGTTGATCGCGGCGCTCGCCTCGGCACACAGCTCGTCGAGCCGGGCCCGCAGCGCCTCGCCGCCGCCCTCCACGTCGTACACGCCGCGCAGGACCGTGGTGGCCAGGCCGGGCATGTCGCCGTCGAGGTTGATGTGCCGGAGCTTGGCCAGCTCGTCGTTGGTGATCACCGGGAACGGGATCACCACCTGCCGGCAGGACGCCGGGCTCGGGTTGAGCAGGTTCGACTCCGGGCCGAGGCTGGACGACAGCGAGGTCACCAGCTCCTCGCGGATCGCGTCCAGCGGCGGGTTCGTGACCTGGGCGAACAGCTGCGCGAAGTAGTCGAACAGCAGCCGCGGCCGGTCGCTCAGGACGGCGATCGGCGTGTCGGTGCCCATCGAGCCGATCGGCTCGGCGCCGGACTTCGCCATCGGGGTGAGGATGACGCGCAGCTCCTCCTCGGTGTACCCGAAGACCTGCTGGCGCCGGGTCACCGACGCGTGGCTGTGCACGACGTGCTCACGCTCGTGCAGGTCCTCGAACCGGATCAGGCCGGCATGCAGCCATTCGTCGTACGGGTGCTCGGTGGCGAGCGCGTTCTTCACCTCGGCGTCGGTGATGATCCGGTGCGCGTCGACGTCGACCAGGAAGATCCGGCCGGGCTCGAGGCGGCCCTTCTCGGTCACCGTCGCCGGGTCGATGTCCAGGACACCGGCCTCGGACGCGAGGACGACGAGACCGTCCTCGGTCACCCAGTACCGCGAGGGGCGCAGACCGTTGCGGTCCAGCACCGCGCCGACCTTGGTGCCGTCGGAGAAGACCACGGACGCCGGGCCGTCCCACGGCTCCATCAGCGTCGAGTGGAACTCGTAGAACGCGCGCCGCTTCGGGTCCATCGTGGCGGCGTTCTCCCACGCCTCCGGGATCATCATCAGCATCGCGTGCGGCAGCGAGCGGCCGCCGAGGTGCAGCAGCTCGAGCACCTCGTCGAACGACGCCGAGTCCGAGGCTCCCGGCGTACAGATCGGGTAGAGCTGCTCGAGGTCGCCCGGGATCAGGTCGCTGGCCAGCAGCGCCTCACGGGCGCGCATCCAGTTCCGGTTGCCCTGGACGGTGTTGATCTCACCGTTGTGGGCGATGTACCGGTACGGGTGGGCGAGCGGCCAGGACGGGAACGTGTTCGTCGAGAACCGCGAGTGCACGACGCCGATCGCCGAGGCGAGGTCGGGGTCGGTCAGCTCGGGGAAGAACTTGTCCAGCTGATCGGTCGTGAGCATCCCCTTGTAGGTGATGGTCCGGCCGGACAGCGACGGGAAGTAGGTCTCGGTCTCCTTCTCGGCGCGCTTGCGCAGCCGGAAGGCCATCCGCTCCAGCGCCAGGCCCAGCACCCGGCCGGCCTTCGCCGCGACGAAGAGCTGCTTGAACGTCGGCATCACCGAGCGCGCGGTGGCGCCGAGCAGGTCCGGCGTGGTCGGGATGTCCCGCCAGCCGACCACCGTCAGCTGCTCCTCGGCCGCCAGCTCCTCGATCCGGGCGACTGCCTTCGCGGCGTCGTCGGGATCGGCCGGCAGGAACGCGATACCGGTCGCGTAACTGTGCGCGGCGGGCAGCTCGAACTCGCACACCTTGCGGTAGAAGGCGTCCGGCACCTGGATCAGGATGCCCGCGCCGTCGCCGGAATCCGGTTCGGCGCCGGAGGCACCGCGATGTTCCAGGTTCCGCAGGGCGGTCAATGCCTTGGCCACGATGTCGTGGCTCGGTTCACCGGTCAGGGTCGCGACGAAGGCAACACCACACGCGTCGTGCTCGTGCAATCCGTCGTAGAGACCCTCGCTCGGGAATGGGGGGCGACCAAACATTCAGGAGCTCCCGTCGTCCTACGGTCAACACAACTGGCCGCGGGACAACACTGGCCCAAGCCGGGAGTCCCGAGACTACCTCATGACGCCCGCCTGACGGACTTTCTGTCCACCGCGAAACGCCTTGATGACCCACAGTAAGCAAGCGCTCACTACTAGCCTCCTATCTTCCCAGCAGAGGGCACCCGCAACCACCCACGCCACCTGAAATTCACCTGCTGAGACCCGCCTGGTGCTGATAGGCCGGTGCCATGCCGTGGCACCCCTCCCCCGACTGGCAAGCGCTCACCCCAGGCACCGGACAGGCCACCGGTGGCGTGTGGCGAACGCCTGACGGCGCGGTGGTCAAGCGCCTCCTCCCCGGCGTCGAGGACCCGCGCCACCACGCCTACTGGGAGCGGCAGGCGCTGGTCGCATCGTCGCGGATCGTGGCCGGCACGCGAGGCCTCCGTACGGCGGAATGCCTCGGGGTCGAGCGCGATGTGGACGGAATCACGGTGCGGATGGCGTACGTCGCTCCGTCGGCGTGGGCTCCGGAGGGCCTGGCTGCGGCTCTGGGGCGGTTCGCAGCGTGTTCGGTGGCCGAGCCTGCCTGGGGTGCCCGGGACGTACTTCGGGACCGCCTGGCGACCGTAGAGCGGCGCGGCGGGTGGTCTGTACTGACGCGGGCGAGCCGGGCGACGCCGGCGATCGAGGCGCTGTGGAAGCACCGGGACAACGCGCTCGCCGTTCTCGACGCGCTCCCCCAGGTCCCGACGCACGGGGACGCCCATCCGGTGAATCTGCTCGGCCGCGACGGGGACGACGTGGTCGCGATCGACTGGGAGCAGTTCGGCCTCGGCCCGGTCGGCTTCGATCTCGCCTACCTGCTCCTCGGGGTCGAGGTACCGATGGACGAGCTCGTCGCCGCGCATGGCGGAGAGGGCAGAGAGGTACGACGCGGTACGGCGATCGTCGCGGCGTACACCGGGGTGTCTCGGGCAGCGTGGGCGTTGACGCAACCAGACCAGGGCGACCATCTCGCGCGGCTGGCCCGGCTGTCGGGAGTGGTGGAGGAGGCGGCGCAGATCGTCGTACCCCGATGATGAGCCTGGCCGGTGGTAGACCTGCGCGATGCGATGGGAACCTGGGCGGGACTGGACGCTGCTCGCCGCCGGTACCGACATCACCCACGGCGGGGTGTGGCGGACGCCGGACCGGCAGGTCGTCAAGCGGCTGATCCCCGGCGACGATCGGCCGAGCCGGTACGCGTACTGGCGCCGTCAGGCCGAGCTGGCGAGCTCCGGGCTCCTCGAGCTGACGAGCGGCCTGCGCGCGCCGCGGTTCCTCAAGGCAGAGACCGATCCGGACGGCATCACCCTGTGGTTCGAAGCGGTCGCGCCGAGCCCGGTGACGCCTGAGGAGGCAGCTGCCGCGCTCGGGCGGTTCGGGTTGAACCAGCTCGAGCCCGCCCGTTGGTTCTCGCGGCAGATCCTGCGGGATCGGCTGGCGGACGACGCAGTACACGGCGGTTGGGCGGCTTGTGCCACGGCCGAGGACCTGCCGGCCGGCGTACGGCGGTCCTGCGGCCTGCTGTGGACTCGGCGGGAGGAGGTACTGGCGGAGCTCGATCGGCTCCCGCAGCTGCCCGTCCACGGTGACGCGCACCCGCTCAACCTGCTCCGGCGCGACGGAAACGATGTGATCGCGGCGGACTGGGACCAGTTCGGCATCGGCCCGTTGGGGTTCGATCTGGGCTATCTCCTGCAGTCCACCCGCGCACCGGCCGAGAACCTCGTCGCCGCGTACCAAGCAGGCAGTTCGTCCGCGTTCCCGGCGGAGCAGGTACGGCGCGGCGCCGTCCTGACCGCCGCGATCACGCTCGTCGCGCGAGCCGCGTGGGCCCTCGCGCAACCCGATCCCGTCGATCACGTACTGCGCTTGACCGAGCTGTCCCCGATCGTCGAAGAAGCCGTCAACCACCCGTCGTAGAAGGCCGAATCGCGGGTGAAGATGGTTCCTGGCCGAGCGAGCACCTGGAGGATGGTAGCCATGGCGTTGACCGATTTTCCCCGCTATCCGTTGTTGTTCGGGCCGAGCCCGGTGCACCCGCTGGAGCGGCTCAGCGCCGCTCTCGGGGGCGCGAAGATCTGGGCGAAGCGGGAGGACTGCAACTCCGGGCTCGCGTACGGCGGGAACAAGACGCGAAAGCTCGAGTACCTGCTGCCGGACGCGCTCGCCCGCGGCGCCGACACGCTCGTGTCGATCGGTGGGTACCAGTCGAACCACACCCGGCAGGTGGCCGCGGTGGCGGCGAAGGCCGGGATGAAGGCCGTCCTGGTCCAGGAGAACTGGGTGAACTGGCCGGACGCGCTCAACGACCGGGTCGGGAACATCCTGCTCAGCCGGATCATGGGCGCCGAGGTACGGCTCGACCCGTCCGGGTTCGGGATCGGGTTCAAGGACAGCTGGAAGCAGGCCCTCGCGGACGTCGAGGCCCGCGGCGGTACGCCGTACGCGATCCCGGCCGGCGCCTCGGACCACCGGCTCGGCGGACTCGGCTTCGCGAACTGGGCGTACGAGGTCGAGCAGCAGGAACGCGAACTCGGGGTGTTCTTCGACACTGTGGTGGTCTGCTCGGTGACCGGCTCGACGCATGCCGGGATGATCGCCGGGTTCGCCGGCCAGGAGCGGCCGCGGCGGGTGATCGGGATCGACGCCAGCGCCAAGCTCCAGGAGACCCGCGACCAGGTCGAGCGGATCGCGCGCGCCACCGCCGACCTGATCGGCCTCGGCCGGGACCTCCGCGACGACGAGATCACCGTCCTCGAAGGCTGGGCCGGCGACGAGTACGGCATCCCCGTGCAGTCCACGCTCGACGCGATCCGCCTGACGGGTCAGCTCGAGGGCATGATCATCGACCCGGTCTACGAGGGAAAGTCGATGGCCGGGCTGATCGACCTGATCCGCACCGGCGACATCCCCAAGGACTCAACGGTCCTCTACGCCCACCTCGGCGGCCAGCCCGCGCTGAACGCCTACAGCGGACTGTTCGCGTCGAGTCAACCGATCCCCGGGCCGACCAGCGTGCCGACGAAGTAGGTCAGGCCGGCGGCTGCCGCGCCGAGGAGCAGTTGGCGAAGGCCGGAGTACCACCAGGAGCGGCTGGTGACGCGGGAGACGACCGCGCCGCAGATGAACAGGGCGGTCAGGGACAGGATCAGCGACGGCAGGACGTTGCCCGCGCCGACGAGGTACGGCGCCAGCGGGACGAAGGCACCGACGGCGAAGCAGACGAACGAGGACGCGGCCGCGACCACCGGGTTCGGCAGGTCGCCCGGGTCGATGCCGAGCTCCTCGCGGACGTGCTCCTCGAGGGCCTGGTCGGGGTCGGCGTGGAACTGCTTGGCGACCTTGCTGGCCAGGTCCGGGTCGAGGCCCTTGGCGCGGTAGGTCTCGGCGAGCTCGATCTCCTCGTCGACCGGGTGTTTCTTGATCTCCGAGCGCTCGACCTCGATCTCGGCGTGCGCCAGCTCCCGCTGGGAGGCGACCGAGGTGTACTCGCCCGCGGCCATCGAGAACGCTCCGGCCGCCAGCCCGGCGAGGCCGGCCAGCACGATGAACTTGGAGCCGGAGCTGGTGCCGCCGTCCATGCCGGCGATCAGCGCGAAGTTCGAGACCAGCCCGTCCATCGCGCCGAACACCGCCGGCCGCAGCCAGCCGCCGTTCACATCGCGGTGCGTGTGATCACCGTGATGCTCCGGGGAAACCTGCGGATACTCAGTCACGGGACCCGTCGGGTGACTCGGACTTCGGGGAACCGTTGGTACTGCCCGCATCCACCTTGCCGGACTCCTCGAGCGGATCGGACTCTTCCACCTTCTCAGACTCCTCCGTCCGAGCCGGTTCCGCAGCCTTCTCCGGCTCGGCGGTTCCGCCGGAGGCCGTGCCCGTGGAGATGTCTTCCTGGCCGGGGCGTTTCCAGGCGCTGATGGCGAAGGCGACGACGGCGATCACGAACAGGATGATCGCGGTCCACACGTTCAGCCGGAGGCCGAGGAAGTGGTTCACGGTGTCGATCCGCATGTTCTCGATCCACGCGCGACCGGCGGTGTACGCCGCGACGTACAGGAAGAACGCCCGTCCGTGGCCCAGTTTGAAGCGGCGGTCGACGATCAGTAGCAATGCGACCACACCGAGGTTCCAGACCGCTTCGTAGAGGAACGTCGGGTGGAACGTCGCGAAGTCGGCGTACCCGGCGGGGCGGTGCTCCGGCGCGATCTCCAGGCCCCACGGCTTCGTGGTCGGGCGGCCGAACAGCTCCTGGTTGAAGTAGTTCCCGAACCGGCCGAACACCTGCGCCAGCGCGATCCCGGGCGCCATCGCGTCCGCGACCGCCAGGAACGGCACCTTGGCGCGCCGGCAGGCGATCCACGCGCCGAGCGCGCCGAAGCCGACCGCGCCCCAGATACCGAGCCCGCCGTGCCAGATCTTCAGCGCGTCGATCGGGTGCTTGCCCTCGCCGAAGTACAGCTCGGCGTCGGTGACCACGTGGTAGATGCGGGCACCGATCAACCCGAACGGGATCGCCCAGAACATGATGTCGGCGAGCACCGGCGCGGACCCGCCACGCGCCACCCAGCGCCGGCGACCGAGCCAGTAGCCGACGAAGATGCCGGCCAGGATGCACAGCGCGTACGCCCGGATCGGTACGCCGAGGACGTGCCAGACACCCTGGCTCGGACTAGGGATGAACGCCGGAACCATCACGGCGGGAATCAGACTAGACATGGCAAAGGGGAACGCTACTCGACCCACCAGAACACGGCCAGGAACGCACGGTCACGATGGGGCCTCAGCTTGCGACCGCGTCAACGGCCTTCTGCAGCCCTTCGGCGGACAGTTGGTCGGCGGCGAGCTGCTTACCGTTCACGTAGACGGTCGGCGTCCCGGTCACACCGCGGTCGTCGGACGCCTTGCTGACGGACTCCAGCCAGCCTGCGTAGGTGTTGTTCTGCAACGCCTGCTGGAACTTCTGGTCGCCGACCCCGAGCTGCTTGCCGAGCTCGATCAGCTGGTCGGTGGTCCAGGACTTCGAGAAGTCGCCGTACATCTCGTCGGCGAAGCTCAAAGCCTTGCCGTTCGCGGCGGCCGCGGCGAACGCGTTCGCCAGCCGCGGCGAGGCGTCCGGGTTCACGAACTGCAACGGCCAGTACGTGAGCGTCGCCGTACCGTCCTGGACGAGCTCGTCGACGGTGGCGCCACTCTCCTTCTCGAACTCCGCGCAATGCGGGCAGCGGAAGTCGAGGTACAGGTCGATGTTCACCTTGGCGCCGGCCTTGCCGACCGTGACGCCCTTGCCGTCCGTGCCCGGACCGGTGATCACGGCCGGCTCGGCGCGGCCGTTCGAGCTCACCTCGACCTTGGAGTGACCGCGGTAGTACTGCACGCCGACCCCGGCGGCGAGCGCCAGGACCAGGACGATCACCACGACGATCCCGGGCGAGACCCGGCGCTTCTGCGGCTGCAGCAGCGGATTCCCGGGGGAATTGGTCTTGCTCACGACGCGGCGACTCCTTGTGCTTCGGATACGACGGCGAACTTGCTCGCCGGGAACAACCACAGCCACCCCGCCAGCACCAGCAGCCCGAGATCACGGAGGATCTCCTGCAGGTACTTCGTCTGGCCGGGTGCGACCGCGCCGCCGCCGCCGAAGCAGCCGCAGTCGATCGACAGACCGCGAGCCCAGGCGGACGACACCGCGGCGATGAACACCACCAGGAAAACACCCGCGGCCGCGGCGGACGCGCGGACACCGAAGCCGACGATCAACAGCAACCCGATCGCGATCTCCAGGAACGGCAGCCCCCAGCCGACCGGTTGCACCAGCGCCGACGGGAGCAGTTCGTACGCCCGGACCGCCTGCGCGGCCGTCTCCGGATCGGTCACCTTGAGCGCGCCCGCGACCAGCATCACACCGCCGAGCAGCAGCCGAGCCCCGAGCGAGACCCATCCGAACCAGGAGCGACGCTTCACTGGTTGTCCTCGACCAGCTTCCCGAAGTCGTGGGCGAGGTCACCGATCGCGGCGTTCGACAACCAGATGATGGTCGCCTTGTCGTTCTTCCCGAACCCGATCACCTGCGCTCCGTGACCGACCTCGTACCCACCGGAGGGCAGTTTCTGCATCCCCTCCACCGGCACGCCGACCGCCTTGGCGACGTCCTTGATCGACGTCAGCGATCCGGTCAGCCCGGTGAACGCCGGGTCGAACCGGTCCAGGTACTTGCGGATCACCGGGCCGGTGTCGCGGGCCGGATCCGTGGTGATGAACAGCATCTGGATCTGGTCCTGCACCGGCTTGTCCAGCTTGGTCAGCGCGGACGCCACGTCGGCCATCACCGTCGGGCACACGTCGGGGCAGTTCGTATACCCGAAGAACACCAGCGTGACCGGCTTCTTCGTCGACGTGACCAGGTTGAACGGGTTGCCGCCGGTGTCGGTCAGGGTTGCCGCGGGCATCGAGTACGGCCGGTCCAGCGTCGCGCCGCGCAACCCGTTCGGGTCCTGGCTGCTGCGGATGATCGCACCGCCGGGGTTGTCGGGTTTCTCGTCCTTGCCACTGCAGCCCGCGAGGGCGAGCAGAGCCACCGCGGTCAGCAGGAGCACCGCGTTCCTGGTTCGACTCACGGCGGTACTAACGCTCAACGGTGCCGCGAGGTTCCCGGCGGACGCCGCCGGCCAGATCCTCGGTGAGCGTGCGCACCCCGGCCGGGCCGCCGTCGGTGAGCGCCTTGACGAGGGCCGCGCCAACGATCGCCGCGTCCGCGAACGCCACCACACCGGCTGCCTGGTCGCCGTTCGAGATGCCGAGACCGACGCCGACCGGCACACCCGTCGCTGCCTTCACGCGGGCGACCAGCGGCGCCGCGAGGTCCGACGGCTTGTCCCGGGCGCCGGTGACACCCATCACAGCGGTCGCGTAGACGAAGCCGCGGCAGGCCGCCGTCGTCATCGCGATCCGCTCGTCGGTCGACGACGGCGATACCAGGAACACCTTGTCCAGGTCGTGCTTGTCCGCGGCCGCGATCCACTCCGCGCCCTCGTCCGGGATCAGGTCGGGGGTGATCAGCCCCGCTCCCCCGACCCCGGCGAAATCGGCCGCGAACCGGTCCACGCCGTACCGCTCGATCGGGTTCCAGTACGTCATCACGAGCACCGGGACATCGGAGTACGCCGCGACCTTCTCGACCGTACTGAGGACGTCACGCGTCCGCAGGCCGCCGGCGAGGGCGATCTCGGTGGCGCGCTGGATGGTGACGCCGTCCATCACCGGGTCGCTGTACGGCAGGCCGATCTCGATCACGTCGACGCCGCCGTCGACGAGCGCCTTGATCCCGTCCACGCCCCCGTCGTACGTCGGGTACCCGGCGGGGAGGTAGCCGACCAGAGCGCCGCGGCCCTCGTCGTTCGCCTTCCGGATCGCCGCGCCGGCCTTGCCCAGGGCAACGAGCTCACTCATCGCCGGCCCCCTTCTCACCCAGGCCGAACCAGCTGGCCGCCGTGTCCATGTCCTTGTCCCCGCGACCGGACAGGTTCACCAGAATTGTTGCCTCAGGCCCCAGTTCCTTGGCGACGTCGAGCGCGCCGGCGACCGCGTGCGCGGACTCGATCGCCGGGATGATGCCCTCGGTCTTGGACAGCAGCCGGAACGCCTCCATCGCCTCCGCGTCGGTGATCGGCCGGTACGACGCCCGCCCGGTCTCCGCCAGCCACGCGTGCTCCGGACCGACGCCGGGGTAGTCCAGCCCGGCCGAGATCGAGTGCGACTCGATCGTCTGCCCGTCCTCGTCCTGCAACAGGAACGACCGCGCACCGTGCAGTACGCCGACCTGCCCCGCGCTGATCGTGGCGGCGTGCCGGCCGGTCTCGAACCCGTCGCCGCCCGGCTCGATGCCGTACAGCCTCACGCCCTCGTCCGGGATGAACGCGGTGAACAGGCCGATCGCGTTCGACCCGCCGCCGACCGACGCGACCGCGGCGTCCGGGAGCTTGCCGAGCAGCGCGAGGGACTGCTCGCGGGCCTCGTCACCGATACCGCGGACGAAGTCGCGCACCATCGCGGGGAACGGGTGCGAACCGGCCGCCGTACCGAGGATGTAGTGCGTCTTGTCGACGCTCGCGACCCAGTCCCGCAGCGCCTCGTTGATCGCGTCCTTCAGCGTCCGGCTGCCGGTCTTGACCGAGATCACCTCGGCGCCCAGCAACCGCATCCGGGCCACGTTCAGCGCCTGCCGCTCGGTGTCGACCTCGCCCATGTAGACGACGCACTCGAGACCGAGGTACGCGCAGGCGGTCGCCGTCGCGACACCGTGCTGACCGGCGCCGGTCTCGGCGATCACCCGCGGCTTGCCCATCCGCTTGGTGAGCAGCGCCTGGCCGATCGCGTTCCGGATCTTGTGCGCGCCGGTGTGGTTCAGGTCCTCGCGCTTCAGCAGGATCCGCGCGCCGGCCACGTCGGACAGCCGGGTCGCGTCGTACAGCAGGCTCGGGGCGCCGATGTACTCGCGCAGCATCCGCTCGAACTCGTCGGTGAACTCGCGGTCGGCCATGGCGTCGCGCCAGGCCTGCGTCAGTTCGTCGAGCGGCGCGATCAGCGCCTCCGGCATGAACCTGCCGCCGAAACGGCCGAAGTGCCCGAACTGGTCGGGCAGCACAGTACTCATCCGAAAAACCTTCCAAGCCCGGCCCAGACGGCGCGGGAGAGTTTCTTTCCCAGTGCCGTTTGGACCGGTTGGGATTGCTAGTGCCGCTGCTGGATGGCGGGGTGCGATCCGGCGGCGACGAGGTCGGCGACCGAGGCGCGAGGATCGCGGCCGGTCACCAGGGTCTCACCGACGAGGACGACATCGGCCCCGGCGCGCGCGAACTCGATTACATCATGCGGGCCGCGGACACCGGACTCCGCCACCCGGACCAGCTCGGTCGGGATCGTCGGCGCCACCCGCGCGAAGGTGTCCCGGTCGACCTCGAGAGTCTTCAGGTTCCGGTTGTTCACGCCGATCAGCTGAGCGCCGGCGTCCACCGCACGCCGGGTCTCCTCCTCGTCGTGCACCTCGACCAGCGGGCACAGACCGATCGAGTGGGCCCGCTCGATCAGCGAGACCAGCGCCTCCTGCTCCAGCGCCGCGGCGATCAGCAGCACCATGTCGGCGCCGGCCGCCCGCGCTTCCCAGAGCTGGTACGACGAGACCACGAAGTCCTTGCGCAGGACCGGCACGTCGACCCGGCCGCGGACCGCGCGCAGGTCGTCCAGGCTGCCGTTGAACCGGCGCTCTTCGGTCAGCACCGAAATCGCCGCGGCGCCACCCAGCTCGTACTCCCCGGCCAGCGCGGCCGGGTCGGTGATCTCGGCCAGCTCGCCCTTGGACGGGCTGGACCGCTTCACCTCGGCGATCACCGCGATCCCGTCGCCGCGGAACACCGGCATCGGGTCCTTGGCGTCGGGCTTGCGCTGGGCCTCCAGCTTCAGGTCGTCCAGGCTGACCCGCGCCTGGCGCTCCGCGAGGTCCGCACGGACCCCGGCGAGAATGTCGTCAAGCACAGTCATGTCCGTCCGCCCCTCAGTGGTCGCCGTCGCTCGGGACCCCGAAGCCCAGCAACTGCAGCACCTTGCCGGCCAGCGCGCCTACCACCGCGATGCCGACAGAGATCCAGAACAGCACCCAGTTCGGGCCGAGCACCATCGCGATGGCCCCGAGCGTGAACGCGACCAGCACGATCGCCACCGCGGTCCAGGCCGCCGGACTGTTGCCGTGCAGATCGTGAGGTGCTTCCTCCTCGATCCGGGCTGATGTTTGATCGGCCACCGTATTGTCCATAGTTGGCGCCACTCCTCCTCGTCGTCCCGGTCCTATTGTGGCGGTAGCCCGCCGCGATCAGAGAGTCGGGTCCTCCCCGGCGTCGATCGCCTTCCACTGATCGGCTGGTGAGGCAGCCGGATCACGCTCGTAACGCTGGGTCGCGCGACGCCAGCGATGCGCGGTCAGGATCGCGATCAGACCCGCCGCGACCAAAGCGATCCCGCCGCCGAGCGCGAACCACGGCGCCGGGCCTCCGCTCTGCGTCACCCGGTCCGCGAGTACGTCGCTGATCTCCGGCCGCAGCCGGCTCAGTTCTGCACTGCTCGGCCGCACGGTCAGGGCGACGACGACCGCGATCGCACCCATCACCAGGACCAATCCCCCGAGCACCCGGCGCAGCGCCGTACCGGCGAGTTTCATCACCACGACCGCGACCACCGACGCGAGCGCCAGCGTGACCGGGGCCTTGGTGATCGTGTAGCCGTTGAAATGCACCGGTAGCCGGCCGTTGCCCGGGTCGACCGTGACCCAGGTCAGGTACGCCGACAACGCGAGCAGCGCGAGCGCCAGCACCGTGAGGGCGTCGACCAGTCGCTGCGGTTTTCCCATCAGACGTCCCGGAACGTTCCCGCGACGGCGATCGCGTTCAGCACCGCCGCTGCCTTGGTGCGGCACTCGGCATCCTCCGAGTCCGGGTCGGAGTCGGCCACGATGCCCGCACCGGCCTGCACGTACGCCGTCCCGCCGCGCAGCACCGCGGTCCGGATCGCGATCGCGGTGTCGGCGTCCCCGGCGAAGTCCAGGTACCCGACGACGCCGCCGTACACGCCGCGGCGGGTGATCTCGAGCTTGTCGATGATCTCCATCGCCCGCGGCTTCGGGGCCCCGGACAACGTGCCGGCCGGGAACGCCGCGGTGAGCGCGTCGAACGCGGTCCGGCCGGCGGCCAGCCGGCCCGTCACCGTGGACTCCAGGTGCATGACGTGGCTGTAGCGGCGGACGTCCATGAAGTCGACGACCTCGACCGTGCCCGGCGCGCAGACCTTGCCGACATCGTTGCGGCCGAGGTCGACCAGCATCAGGTGCTCGGCGCGCTCCTTCAGATCCGCGCGCAGCTCCTCCTCGAGCGCGTGGTCCTCCTCCGGCGTCGCGCCGCGGCGTCGGGTGCCCGCGATCGGGTGCAGGATCACCTTGTTGTCGGTGACCTTGACCAGCGCCTCCGGGCTGGAGCCGACGATGTCGAAACCGTCCAGACGGACCAGGTACATGTACGGGCTCGGGTTCGACCGGCGCAGTACCCGGTAGATGTCCAGCGCCGACGCGGTGGTCGGCAGTTCGAACCGCTGGGAGACGACGATCTGGAACGCCTCGCCGGCCCGGATCTCCTCCTTGGCGTGCTCGACGGCCTCCCGGTACTCCGCGCTGGAGCGCTGCCGGTGCGGGTCCGGCTGGGCCTGGCGGTCCGCCTGGACGACGTACGACGGGGTGGGCTGCGCGAGGTCGCGCTCCATCGCGTCGAGTCGGCGTACGGCGTCCGCGTAGGCCTCGTCGACGCGGTCGTCGGAGTCGTCCCAGTTGACCGCGTTCGCGATCAGCCAGATCTCGCCGGTCTCGTGGTCGAGCGCGGCCAGGTCGGTGGCGAACAGGAACGTCAGCTCGGGCAGACCGAGGTCGTCGGTGGTTGTGTCCGGCAACCGCTCCAGGCGGCGGACGGCGTCGTACCCGAGGAAGCCGACCATGCCGCCGGTCAGCGGCGGCAGGTCCGGCAGCCGCGGCGTGTGCAGGATCTCGAGGGTCTCGCGGAGCGCCTGCAGCGGGTCACCGGTCTGCGGCAGGCCGACGGGCGGGTTGCCGGTCCAGATCGCTTCACCGTCGCGCTCGGTCAGCGTCGCGGCGGAGCGGACGCCGATGAACGAGTACCGCGACCAGACGCCGCCGTTCTCCGCCGACTCGAGCAGGAACGTCCCCTCGCGCTCGGCGGCGAGCTTGCCGTACACCCCGATCGGCGTCTCGGCGTCGGCCATCAGCCGCCGGGTGACCGGGATGACCCGGCGGTCCTTCGCGTACTCGCGGAAGGTCTCCAGCTCCGGAACCGTCACGCCCCCACCTCGATCTCGCCGTGCTCGAAGCAGCTGCGGGTACCGGTGTGGCAGGCCGGTCCTTCCTGGTCGACGAGCACCAGCAGGGTGTCCGCGTCGCAGTCGACGAGGATCTGCTTGACGTGCTGACGATGGCCACTGGTCTCGCCCTTGACCCAGTACTGCTGCCGGCTCCGCGACCAGAACGTGCTCCGCCCGGTCTGCGCGGTACGGCGTACCGCCTCGGCGTTCATCCAGCCCACCATCAGGACCTCGCGCGTGTCGTACTGCTGCACCACTGCGGGGATCAGCCCGGCCGCGTCGAAGGTCAACTCGTCGATGTCCACCGGCCTATTGTCTCCGATGAGGACGAGTGCCCCGACCACGGGAGGCCGCAGTGGACCTGAACGCGTACTACGCCGAGAACCGGCGACGCCGGGACCTGGCTCAGCAGGAGTTCGCCGAACGGACGCACAAATGGCGCTTCGCGCTGTCCGCGGACGCGTCGGCCTGGGCCGAGAGCTGGGACGGCCCGGTCGTCGCCGGCAATCTCAGCGCACTCGTCCACGACGCGGACGCCTCCGGCTTGTTCCTCACCCCGGAGCCCGGATCGATCCGGACCGCGTTCAGCACCCGTGACCCGCGCACCGAGGAGAACACCGGCGAGGGCTTCGGCTTCTGGCCGACCGTCGCCGAGCACCTGATCGTGCAGGCCGGGACAGCGATCGGGTACGACGAGTTGCCCGGGCTCGGCGTACTGGAGGTGCTTCGGCGGGTTGTTGACACGTTCGCCACCCCGCGGGCGAGCTACCAGCAGGCCTGACAGGATGAGGGAATGACGACGAGTGAGGCGCGGGTCGAGGCGGTGCTGGGCGAGCATCCGGTGGTGGACGGGCACAACGACCTGCCGATTGCGTTCTACGAGCTGTGTGGGTACGACCTGGATGCCCACGACCTCTCCGGGCCGGTGCCGGAGCTGAACACCGACCTGCCGCGGCTGCGCGCCGGTCACGTCGGCGCCCAGTTCTGGTCGTTGTGGGTACCGCAGGACGAGCACGCGGTACGGCGTACCTTCGAGCAGCTCGACTTCGTCCGGCGGTTCGTGGCGCGGTTCCCGTCCGAGCTCCAGCTCGCGGACACCGCCGACGACGTGGACGCGGCGATCAAGGCGGGCCGGATCGCGTCGCTGATGGGTATGGAGGGCGGCCACTCGATCGGCGAGTCGCTCGGAGTGCTGCGGGTGATGCGCAGCCTCGGCGTCCGGTACATGACGCTCACCCACAACAACAACGTCTCCTGGGCGGACTCGGCGACCGACGAGCCGGTGCTCGGCGGGCTGAGCGAGTTCGGTGCGGACGTCGTCCGGGAGATGAACCGGATCGGCATGCTCGTCGACCTCTCGCACGTCTCGGCGGACACCATGCGGCACGCCCTGCGGGTGACGAGCGCACCGGTGATCTTCAGTCACTCGTCGGCGCGCGCGGTCTGCGACGTACCGCGGAACGCGCCCGACGACGTCCTCGAGACGCTCGCCCGCAACGACGGCGTCTGCATGGTCACCTTCGTCCCGTACTTCGTCTCCCAGCGGTACGTCGACTGGCTCGACGGACTGCGGGCGCTCGCGAAGGAACATGACATGGAAGGCCGCGAGCACCGCGAACAACTGGAGGCGATGTACGGCCTCCCCGAGCCGGCCGTCACGCTCGCGGACGTGGTGGAGCACGTCGAACACGTCCGCGAGGTGGCCGGCGTCGACCACATCGGTCTGGGCGGCGACTACGACGGCTGCCCGGATTTCCCGGTGGAGCTGCCGGACGTGGCGTCGTACCCGGTGCTGTTCAGGGCGCTGGCCGACCGCGGCTGGAGCGACGAGGAACTCGGAAAACTTGCCGGTGGCAACATCCGCCGCGTGCTCCGGGCCGCGGACGACGCCGCTGCCTAGGCCTCCCGGTACTGCGAGCGGATCTCGTCCAACGCCTCGAGGCCCGCGGCCTGGTACGTCGCGACCGCGCCGACGTTGAACGCCGGCGTGCAGGTGTAGATGCTGGACGCGCCCAGCTCCCGCATCGCCCGCGCGCACGCGAGCACCATCGCCGTACCGTATCCACGCCCGCGGTGCAGCCGGTGGACACCCATCGGCTCGATGTACCCGGGCTTGCCCGCGCCCGCCGACAGATCGTCGCGGCGGCGACGGACTCGCCGATGTCGTTCCGCAGGACCAGGCACTGTGCGTCGTCGTACGGCAGACCGTCCGCCATCGCGAACCAGCGCTCGTTGGTGAACGTCGACCCGTCGAACGACGCGCGCTGTACGCCGGCCCGCTCGTGCGCCTCCTCGGCGCCGATCACGTCGACCCGGACACCCGGGTCCGGAACCGGGTCGGTGAGGTCGCGGCGGAGCGGGATCCACGGCTGGTCCGGGTTCCACCCGTCCTTGAAGAGCAGGTCCTGGACCAGAGCGCCCATCGGTGTCTCGACGAACACCTTGCCCTCGATCAGGACGCCGGCCGCCGGGTCGGACACGTCGGCGACGATCCGCTGCGCGAGCTCCTCGTCGCGCTGCGCGTCCGGCGCGATCGACATCCGCACCCAGTCCGGCTCGTCGAGCATCCCGATCGCGACGATCTCCCCGTCCCGCCGCCAGATCCGCGTCGCGGCCGCCGTCCGCTCGATCCCGAACCGCCAGAACCACCCGAGATCCCCCGGGTGCAATTGCAGCGGCACCCCCTCCCGCGTCCAGTCCCGCAACGCCCCCACAACATCCCCGAGCTCCCCGACCCCCGCAGTACCCATCGCAATCGCCATACCCCCGATCCCACACCATCCCCCCACCCCTCCGCACACCGGTTTCACTCCCGTTTCCACTTTGTGCACCGCGTCCGCGTCTTGCGCGTACCGGCGTACGGCAACCGTGCACAAGGCGGGTTATCCACAGGCGGTCGAGCGAGGTGGTGGCCTGGTCGGCGAGGATCGAGGGGTGGAGAGGCTGTCGGCTGGGGTTCGGGCGGCGCTGGTACGCCGGTGGAGCCGGCCGATGCAGCACGCGGAACTGCTGGCGATCGGCCTGCAGAAGTTCGAGATCGAGCGACTCGTCCGGCGCAGCCACCTGCAGCACGCGCACGGCCGGTACGTCGCCGGCGCCGTCGACCGCCGACTCGCCGTCGCCGCCTGCGCCCAGGCGGCGCATCCGCGGTCGGTGATCAGTCATTTCACCGCAGCCGAACTCGTCGGGCTGCGGACCTGGTCCGACCGCGACTCGCGATCGGCTGCGGAGCCGATGTGGCTGAGCTGCGAACCCGGGCCGCGCCGGAACCTGAAACGCCCGGACGTCGTCCTGCGCCGGGCCGGACTGACCGAGGCCGATCTCGAACTTCGGCGCGGGCTCTGGCTGACCTCCGTGCCGCGCACCACGGTCGACATCGCGCGCGAGCTTCCACTGCCCGAAGCCGTGGTGACCGTCGATCACGCCCTGGCCGGTCCGGTACTCCGCGACGACCTCGACGCCGTACTGGCGCGGCAGTACCGATGGCCCGGGATCGTGAACGCGCGAAGGGCCGTCGCGCTCGCCGATCGGCTGTCGGAGTCCGCACTGGAGTCGTTCGCGCGAATCGTGTTCGTCGAAGGCGATCTGCCGACGCCGATCCTGCAAGCACAGTTCTGGGACGGCGCACGCTGGCTGACGGAACGGGTCGACTTCTGGTGGCCGCACTTCCGCACGGTGGGTGAGGCCGACGGACTGGAGAAGTTCGAGGCGCCGACCGCGACCGAGCGCCGCGCGCGCCTGCGCCGGTCGTTCGAGCGCGACCAGCGGCTCGCGGATCGTGGACTCGAGCTCGTGCATTTCGGCTGGGAGGACGCCGTACTGCGGCCCGCCGAGCTGATCCGCCGCTTCCACGCCGCCTTCGCCCGCGGCTCCCGCCGTACCGGCCCCACCCCCGCCTGGCGTCCCGCCCCCACGCGCCCCGCCCGCCCGGCCGCCTAACCGCCCCCAGCCCCCAGCCCCCAGCCCCAGCACCCGCCACCCGATCGCCTGTATGCGGCGACTTTGTGCATGAGGTCCGTGGAGGGGGCGCGGATCGGCACGGAGTGCATGCACAAACTCGCGGGGAGAGAAGGGTGGGCCGGGTGGGTTTGTGATTTGGCGGGGAGGGCACGGGACGGGCTCAAGTGACAACCGACGGATGGAGTGGCTGTGCTGACCCTGACTGAGAACGCGACACTGGTGATCAAGAGCATCACTGGGGTCGAGGGCGCGCCGGAGGGAGCCGGTGTGCGGATCTCGCAGGAGAACCCGGCGGATCCGGCACTGGCGGTGACCACGACCGAGGCACCGCAGCCGGGTGACCAGGTCGTCGAGGAGGCGGGTGCCCGGGTCTTCCTCGAGCAGAACGCCGCGAACGCCCTCGACGACAAGATCCTGGACGCGGCGGTCGACGACAAGGGCGGTGTCGAGTTCCTGCTGGTCCCGCAGCCCGGGGCCGGTCGGGAGAACGGTGCCGCCCCGACCCCCTGACACCGGGCAGGTGTAACCGAGAACGGGTAGTGCTCCCGATCCCGCCCGCCGGCCGGCCGCGCCCAGCGCAGCCTCCGCCGCGGGCGGCGGGACACTACCCGTTCTGCTGTCCGCCGCCTCGCACCACACCTGCGGTACGCCGCCTCGCACCAGACCTGCTGTACGACGACTCGCACCAGACCTGCAGTACGCCGCCTCGCACCAGACCTGCAGTACGCCGCCTCACCAGACCTGCAGTACGCCGACTCGCACCGAACGCCGCTGCGCTGCACGATCCAGCCGCGGCTTGCACTGCCCGTTCGGCGTCCGGCTGACCGCGCCGTAGCAGCAGGGCGCCTGTACGCCGGCTCGCGTCAGACGGCGTCGCGTTGGGCGATCCAGCTGTCGTGTAGTCGTGTGTAGACCCCGCCCGCACCGACGAGCTCGGCGTGCGGGCCGCGTTCGACGATCTCTCCCTCGTCGAACACCAGCACCTCGTCCGCGGCTTCGGCCGTCGACAGACGGTGAGCGATCGTCACCGACGTACGCCCGGCCATCAGCCGCTCGAGCGCAGCGTTCACCCGCACCTCCGTCCCGGGATCGACGGCCGAGGTCGCCTCGTCGAGCACCAGGAGATCCGGGTCCGCGATGTTCGCGCGCACCAGTGCGACCAGCTGCCGCTCCCCCGCCGACAGCGACTCGCCGCGCTGACCGACCGGGGACTCCAGCCCGTCCGGCAGTGACTCCAGCCAGTCGGCCAGACCGAGCGAGTCGAACGCCGTCACGAGCTCCGCGTCGGTGACGTCCGGCCGCCCGAACCGCACGTTCTCCGCGAGCGACGCGTCGAACAGGTACCCGTCCTGCGGCACCATCACGACCCGCTCCCGCAGCGACTCGAACGAGATCTCCTTGGCGTCCACCCCGTCCAGCTTCACCGCCCCGGACGTCGGATCCATCAACCGGGTCAGCAACTTCGCGAACGTCGTCTTCCCCGACCCGGTCTCGCCGACCACCGCGACCCGCCGGTGCGGCTCGATCCGTACGTCGACGTCGCGCAACACCAACTCACCCTCCGGATACGCGAAGTCCACGTCGTCGAACTCGACCGTGATCGGCCCGCGCGGCTGCCGCACGCCTTCGCTCCCCGGGTCCACGACGTCGGCCGGCGTCGCGATCACGCCGAGCACCCGCCGCCAGCCGGCGAACGCGCTCTGTGCGTCGGTCAGCACCTGCGTCGCGATCTGCACCGGGTCCGAGAACAGGGCCACCAGGAACATGAACGCCAGCAGCTCACCCAGCGTCGCCTGCTTGTCCACACCCAGCAGCACGCCGACGGTCAGCACGCCCGCGTTCGCCAGGCCGGCCGCCAGACCACCGATCGAGAACGTCAGACCGGTGATCGCCTGCGCCTTGGTCGCGGTCTTGCGGTAGTCCTCGATGGACGCGTCGATCCGGTCCTGCGTGCGCTTCTCGATCGCGTACGAGCGGACCACCTGCGCGCCGACGACCGGCTCCGCGATCGCCGACAGCATCTCGCCGACCTTCGCGCGGACCACGCCGTACGCCGCCGACATCGCGCGCTGCAGGTACTTGAGGCTGCCGAACAGCGGGACGAAGCAGACCAGCACCACCAGCGCGAGCTGCCAGGAGTAGAAGAACATCACGATCGTCGCGAGCAGCATCTGCCCGAGACTGACCAGGAAGATGAACCCACCGAACTGCAGGAACTGCGACACCGTGTCGACGTCCGAGGTGACCCGGCTGACCAGCGCGCCGCGCCGCTCGGTGCTCTGCGTCAGCACCGGCAGGTCGTGCACATGCCGGAACGCCTTGATCCGCATCGTCGCCAGCCCGTGCTCGGAGTTGACCGCCAGCCGCACGGTCGTCAGGTACGACGCTCCCGCGGTCAGGATCACGCCGAGCGCACAGACCAGGCACATCCAGGCGACATACGACGTGTCCGGACCGCCCGGGCCGGACAACCCCTTGTCGATCGTCTGCTGCACCGCGATCGGTACGACGATCCGCCCGGCCGTCATGGTCAGCGCCAGGATCCCGGTCAGCCACCACCCGCGCGCCAGCTCGGGCGAGACCTTCAGGCCCTCCTTCAGGGTCTGCAGACCGCCCGCGTTGTCGCCGTGATCCAACCGGCTCGCCTCGGCCGCGCTCACGCGGATACCCCTTCCTCGTCGAGTTCCGCTTCTTCCTGACGGCGCTCGGCGTCCTTCTCGTACGCGTCGACCAGGTCCCGGTAGGCGGGTGTGCTCTGCTGCAGTTCGGTGTGCGTGCCGTGCGCCAGGATCCGGCCGTGGTCGAGGAACAGCACCTCGTCGGCCAGCGAGATCGTCGCCTTCCGGTACGCGATCACCAGCACCGTCGTCGCGGCGCCCTCGTCGGCCTGGACCGCGGACCGCAGTCCGGCGAGGATCCGGGCCTCGACCTGCGGGTCCACCGCGCTGGTCGCGTCGTCGAGGATCAGCAGCCGCGGCCGCCGGACCAGCGCCCGCGCCAGCGCGATCCGCTGCCGTTGCCCACCGGACAGCGTCGTACCGCGTTCGCCGACCTTGGTGTCGAGTCCGTCCGCCAGGGACTTCACGAACCCGTCGCCCTGGGCGATCCGCAGCGCGTCCCAGACGTCGTCGTCGCTGTAGTCGCCGCCGAGCGTGATGTTGCCGCGGATCGTGTCGTCGAACAGGAACGCGGTCTGCGCCACCAGCGCGACCGAGCCGGCCAGCTCGTCGCGCGCCAGTTCGCGCAGGTCGATCCCGTCCACCTTGACGGCTCCGGACTCCGGATCCACGAGCCGGGTCAGCATCGTGGTCAAGGTGGACTTGCCTGCCCCCGTCGGGCCGACGACCGCGACCGTGCGGCCCGGCTCGATGGTGAAGTCGACACCGGCGAGTACGTCGCGCTCGGGCAGGTACCCGAACCGGACGCCGGCCACCTGCAGCCGGGCCGCCTTCGCCGACGTCAGCTTCGCCTCGCCGTACTCCATCCCGCCCTCGGCGGTCAGCACCCGCTGCACCCGGTCCCAGCCGACGACCGAGCGTGGGAGCTCGCCGAGCACCCAGCCGAGCGCGCGGATCGGGAACCCGATCAGCGTGAACAGGAACGCCACCTGGACCACGTCACCGGCGTCGGCGCCGCCGGACTTGACCCGCGCGACGCCGACCAGCAGCACCGCGAGCACCCCGAGCCGGGGTAGTCCGTCGATCACCGGGTCGAACATGCCGCGGGCCTTGTTCACCGCGATGTTCGCGTCCCGGAGCGCGTACGTCGGGCCGCGGAAGCGCTCGGTCTCGGCGGCCTCCCGGCCCAGCGTCTTCACCACCAGCGCGCCGTCGAACGACTCGTGCGCGACCTCGGAGACGTCGGCGCGGAGCTGCTGCGCGCGGGTCGCGAGCGGCTGCAGGTAGCGCTGGAAGATCACGTTCGCGACGAAGACCAGCGGGAAGACCAGGCAGCCAACCAGCGCCAGCCAGACGTCGGCGGCGAACATCGCGATGGTCGCGAACACCAGCATCGCGATCACCCCGATCGCCATCGGCAGCGGCGCGATCACGAACCAGGTGGACTCCACGTCGGCGTTCGCGTTCGACAGCAACATGCCGGTCGAGTGCTGGTGGTGCCACTCCAGCGGGAGCTTCAGGTACTGCCGGGTGACCCGGCGGCGGTACGTCGCCTGCAGCCGGAACTGCATCACGCCGGCCCCGAGCCGCCGGCCGACGACGCCGATCGCGTTCAGGATCGCGATGCCGATGAACAGCGAGATCAGCGTCGCGATCGCACCGGCGCTGGTGTCACCGCTCTCGAACGCGGGCCGGATGACGTGGTCGGTGGACCAGCCGAGGGCCCAGCCGCCGGCGACGGTCATCCCGCCGTACAGCATCGAGGCGAGCACGGACAGCGCGAAGATGCCCGGCTCCTCCCAGATCGCGACCCGCAGGACCCCGAACCCCCGCCGGGTGACGCTGCCCTTGTCGGGGACTCTCGGGACAGGCAAGACACGCTCCAGGACAGTCAGGTGCATCTATGAACCACAGACATGACAA
Source organism: Kribbella sp. NPDC004875 (assembly GCF_042873375.1). Classification (NCBI taxonomy): domain Bacteria; kingdom Bacillati; phylum Actinomycetota; class Actinomycetes; order Propionibacteriales; family Kribbellaceae; genus Kribbella; species Kribbella sp. NPDC004875. The sequence goes on along the minus strand of NZ_JBIALI010000002.1, from coordinate 590,750 downwards.
CGAATGACATTCTGCCTCACCGTTCCGACAACTACGATCGAGTATGTGACCGACTACAGCCGGGTAGAACGACTCGCTCTGTGTGAACTGTTCGACCACGTCGGACCAGCCGCCCCCACCTTGTGCGAGGGCTGGGACGCCTACGACCTCGCGGTGCACCTGTACGTCCGCGAGGCCGACCCGATGGCCGGGCCGGGGATCATGATCCCCGCGCTCGCGGACACCACCGAACGGCGGATGAAACGCGTCAAGGAACGCTTCGGGTTCGCCGAGGTGGTCGACAAGGTCCGCAACGGACCGCCGCCGGTCTCGATCTACGCCCTCCCGAAACTCGGCCACCAGCTGAACACCACCGAGTACTTCGTGCACCACGAGGACGTCCGTCGCGCGCAACCGGAGTACGACGTCCGTGAGCTGCCCGCCGAGCAGCAGGAGGGCCTGTGGAAGGCGGTCCGGCTGGCGGCGAAGACGATGACCCGCAAGTCGCCGACCGGGCTGGTACTCAGCCGGCCCGACGGTACGTCGTCCGTCGCGAAGCGGCCGAACGAACTCGGCTCGGTGACGGTGACGGGTGAGCCCGCCGAGCTCGTGCTGTTCTGCTTCGGACGGCAGCAGGTGGCCGACGTCCAGCTGGACGGTGACGCGGAGGCCGTGGAGCAGCTCCGCAACGCCTCATTTGGAGTGTGACCGCCCGCGCCGGGCGCGCTGCACCAAGCCGCTGACCACAGTGGTCAGGATGACCAGCACGATCGCCGCGAGCACGCCCTGCCACGGCTCGTCGAACAGTGCGTACCCGAGCAGCCCGATCGCCATGTAGACCGCCGCCCACAGCGACGACGCGATCAGGTCGACGACCGCGAACCGCTCCCACTTGTACCCGGCGAGCCCGGCCGCCAGCAGCACCGGAACCCGGCCGCCCGGGATCAGCCGCGAGGTGAGCAGTACGCCGATCTCGTGGTCGGCCAAGCGTTGCCGCAGCGAGTACAGCGAGGCGTTGTCGCGCAGCCAGCCGACCCGCTTGGCCAGCCGCTCACCGCCGAACCGGCACCCGGCGTACACGATCAGGTCGCCGACGTACGCCCCAGCCGCACCGGCGATCAGCACGCCCACGAGCCCGATCGGGTTGCTGTGCGACGCCAGTACGGCGCCTGCCGACACCGCGGCCCCGGTCGGAAGCACCGGGAGCACCGCTCCGACCAGGACTGCCCCGGCCAGCGCGACCAGATACCAGAGATCGAACTTGGTATCGCCCGTCATGCCGATACCTCGATCGAGTCGCCCGGCACCAGGACCTCCACCGTCACCGCGGGATCCACCTCGGCCATCGCGGCCCGGAACCTGTCCCCCGGTGGCAGGAACAGCTCGGGTTTCATCCAGTCGCAGCCGATCGGCCAGAACGTCCCGAAATGGACCGGGATCGCCGTCGACGCCCCGACCCGCCGCACCGCCTCCGCGGCGCGGACCGGATCCAGGTGGCCCGGACCGAGCGACGGCCCCCACCCCCCGACAGGCACCAGCGCCAGGTCGACCACGCCGGCCTCGGCCGCGAGACCGTCGTACAGGTCGGTGTCGCCGGCGAACCAGACGCTCGGCGATCCGTCGATCCGGTAGCCGAGCGCGGGACCGGCGTACGACGACCAGGGCAGCCGGCGACCGTCGTGATGGGCCGTGATCACGGTGATCTCGAGCCCGCCGATCCGCACTCGGTTGCCGGGAGCAACTTCAATGCAACGGTCCGAGTACGCCGCTCCGCTGTCCGCGTGGATCAGCTTGGCCGCACCACGTGGGACCACCAGCGCGGCGTCCGGCGAGATGAACGGCAGCGAGGTGAGATGCAGGTGGTCGGCGTGCATGTGTGACACCAGGACCGCGTCGCAGTCCCCGGCCGCAGGCAACGGCGCCGGGCCGCGGCGCCTGCGCAGGTGCGCGATCCGCTGGGTCAGCACCGGGTCCGTCAGCAGTCGCGTGCCGTTCGCCTCGATGGTGGTGGTGGCATGCCCCCACCATGTCACTCGCATGTCACTCGCATGTGACTCGCACGCTTCAGGCCTCCATCCAGCGGGTGTCCGAGTGCCGCGCAGTAGGCGCAGGGTCCTCAGACGCCCGCTCGGGCTCGACGGGATCTTTCAGATCCTTGCGGTGGCCGAGTTTCTCGAGCCAGTCGATCAGGACCTGATGGACCGCATCGGAGCCTACGGGAGGCTCGTTCAGGACCCAGCGGCACGGGTGCACCAGGACCGCCTCGGTCTGCCAGCCGCCGATCCCGCCGTGGCAGCCGACCAGCTCCTCGAACGCCGCCACCTCCTGGGTGTAGTCGTCGAGCCGGCTCACCACCACGAGGTCACCGTTGTGCGGCATCTCGGCCTGCCGGAGCAGCGACGCCGCCGCGTGCTCGCCGTACGGCGGCAGCGGGTCCTCCCCCTCGACACGTCCGGTCCGCAGCACATGGACCCCGGCCCGCCCGATCGCGACCGGTCCCTCGGCCAGCGAGTCGACGACCACGAACCCGATCCCGGGATGCGTCGCCAGGCCCGGAATCAGCTTCGGGTGCAGCAGCTCGATCTCCTCCAGCGGCACCCGGCCGGGCGTGGTCGCGAGGTAGATCAGAGCCAGGTTGCCGGACGCGGTGACGACCATCTGCTCGTCGGCGGCGACCGTCGGCTCGCAGTCCTTCGGGCCGAGCTCGACCTCGCCGGTCTTCACGTGCAGCGCCTTCCGGGTGACCGATCCGGCCACACTGCGGCGCATGCTCAGCTCGGTGAGGAACGCGTTCACCGGTCCCCAGCCCTCGGACTTGCCGACCGCCTGGACCGGTTCCTTGGTGGTGTCGACCAGATCGTCGACCACCTCGGCGAGGGTCCGCCCGTACCGCTGCAGGAAGGTCGCGCCCTGGCTCTGCCCGTGATCGGACAGCACGACGATCTCGTACGAGTGCGGGAGGATGTCGATGATCCGCTGCAGCGCGCCGAGCACCCGGTCCAGCCCTTCGAGGGTCTGCAGCGACTCCGCGCGGGTCGGGCCGGCGTGGTGCGCGACCTCGTCGTAGTCCACGAAGTCGCAGTAGATCACCGGCGTGCCCTTGACCAGCTCGTCGGTGATCAGCGAGACGTTCAGGTCGCGGAGCAGGACGTTGGTGACCGCGCGCAGGAAGATGTACGCGCCGCCGCGTTTCACCCGCGGCACGAGGCGCCGGACCCGCTGCCGGCGGGCCTGGTGCAGCTCCTTGATCATCTCCGCGACGCACAGGACCAAGCCGCGGGCAGCACCCTGCGGGCTGGAGAAGAACCGCACGTACCCGCGGCTGCGGCTGTCCGGCAGGCCGGCCCGGCTGAACACCAGCTCGCACCGGTCCGCGTCGCCGGACCAGTTGTTGCTGATGCTGACACCGCCGTCGGCGAGCAGGCCACGACCGGTGGACATCCTGTTCTCGATCTCCGCCGCGTCCCGGCCGCGGTTGGTGACCATCACCCGGCCGGTCTCCTTCTCGTACCACCGGAAGGCCGGGATATGCCGCGAACCGCCGTGCAGGATCCCCGCCTGACTCGCCGGCGTCGTCGCCGGGACACCGGTGTGCCAGGACAGCATCGAGTGGTTCCCGTCCCGGATCCAGCCCCCGAGGTTCGGGAGATTCCCGGCCAGGACCATCCAGTTCAGCAGCGGCGCGGACAGGCCGTCGATCTGGACGATCAGCAGGCCGGTCTTCGGTGCCGGCTGGATCCGCCGGGCCCGGCGATGCACGACCCGCATCACCTCCGCGACGTACGCGTCGTCACTGCCGGCGTACGCGACCCAGCCGACGAAGGCGCTCACCGAGGACATCACGATCGCGACCAGCAGCGGCGCTTCGACACCGCCGTGCAGGTCGACGCCGGGGTCGACGGTGATCCCGAGATACACGACCGCGAACTGCGACAGCAGGCCGCCGACCAGGACGCCGATCGAGCCGATCAGCACCGCGATCCCGGCAAGCACCCAGCGCATCAGCACCGAGAACACCGCGAGCAGGACGACCAGACGCAGGATCGCCAGCCGGCCGTCACTGCTGATCTGCGGCAGCAGCCAGAACGTGACGACGAGTGAGATCAGCGAGGCAAGGCCGCCGTACAGCATCGCCTGCAGGCCACGTCCGGTGCGGCGTAGATCAAGCCACACCGGACGTCGCCGCCGGTCTCCGGAGACCTGTTCTGGTGGTTTCGCCATCGCCTGCTTCGTGCTCCCCGTTCCGTACTGCCAGTGGCTGCTGGTGCCAGTACGAGAGTACGGGGTCGCACGGACGGGGTTACTGCACCTCGAGGTAGTCGACCTCCGTGTACTGGTCGCCCTTGGTCAGCCGGATCGTGTTCCACCCCGCGTTCAGCGTCACCGGCACCGAACTCTCGTGCCAGTTGTCCCAACCGGTGACCGGGTAGCTGACCGACCCGGCGTCGTTGCCGTTGACAACGAGGCCGTGACTCGCGGTGGACGCCGAACCGTTGGCGTACCCGACGTGCAGCGTGTAACCGCCCGCGACCGGCGCGAACACGGTGTTCTCAACCCACGAGTCGGCGTAGTCGATGTACGCGACCACCTTCCCGTCGGACGCGCCGGCGGCGTTCTCGCGGACCGTGCAGTGGTTCAGCGTGCCGCGCTCCCCCTCGTACCGGACGCGGCTGCCGCGCACCACCGGGTAGTCGTTCGCCCACCCGACGTCGGCGACGTACAGGTGCCGCGACCCGTTCACCCAACCGTGCATGAACACCTTGTCCCCGACAAAGTCGGCACCACCGGGACCGCACACGTGGCTGTCGAACGTCGCGGTTGTCATCAGCGGCCGGTACGCCGTGGTCCACGGCCCGCCGAGGCTCTTCGAGGTCGCGTACGACGTGAGGTAGTTGCAGTCGTTGTAGCCGCCGCCGGAGAAGAACAACACGTACTGGCTGCCGCGCTGGACCAGGTCCGGCGCCTCGATCACGCCGCTCGAGGTGAGCATCGCGGTGTTGCCGCCGACCAGGGTGCGGCCGTTGTCCGTGGTCCGGGTCAGCCAGAGCGTCGACGGCCGGCTGATCGCGTTGCCGTCGTTCTTCCACACCAGGTAGCGGGTGCCGTCGTTGGCGACGAACGTGTTCGGGTCGATCGCGCCGCCGAGGTCGAGCGGGCAGATCAACGGCTCCGTACCGACCGGCTGGAACGGGCCGAGCGGCGAGGTGGCGGTGGCGACGCCGATGCACTGCCGGCCCGACGCCTTGTGCCAGGCGGTGTAGGTCAGCGTGTAGGTGCCGTCGGCGTTCGGGTAGACGTCCGGCGCCCAGGTGCGGCCGGGCTCGGCCCACGCGCTGGACGGGCCGCCGGGCATCGCGTCGCCGCGGACCGTCCACGGGCCTTCGGCACTCGGCGCGGTGGCGACCGGGACGGTGCCGCGGCCGTTGTTGGTCGAGTACGCGTACCAGGTGCCGTTCTGCTGGAAGACGTCCGGATCCGGGAAGTCCTCGCCGATGATCTCGCTCGGGAACACCGCGGCGGTGGTCGTGGCGTGCACCGGAACCGAGAGGAACGTGGTCAAGCTCAGGGCTGCGACAACGGCAGCCAGAAATCGTCGCATCGCGACTCCTCAGGTGGGGGCGGATACCTGTACGGCGAACTTTTCCATCGATTCACCTGAAACGCGAGAGCTGAATCACTGGACCCTGGCGAACGCGGGGTGGAGACTCCCGCTAGTTGGTTTCCGCCTGGATCGAGGGAGTGTCTCGTGAGTGGTTTACCAAGAGTGTCGGGGCGTGGCCTGGTCGCCGCCGTCGCCGCGGTCGCGGCCGTGGCCGGAGGCTTCGTGGGGCAGTCCGCCGCCGCGCCGACCGCAGTACAAGCAACGCCCTTGCAACAACGGCTGGATGGTCTGCTGAACGACAGCCGGTACGACGGTTCGCAGGTTGCGCTCGTGGTCCGCGACGCGACCACCGGCGAGACGCTGTACGACCGGAACGGCGCCGAGCGGCTGCTGCCCGCGTCGAACACCAAGCTGTTCACCTCGACCGCGGCGATGCACGTCCTCGGCCCGGCGTACCGCTTCCACACCGACGTGCTCGCCACCGCACCCGTCCGCGGTGGGAAGCTGCGCGGTGACCTCTACCTCAAGGGGTACGGCGACCCGACCGCGCTCGAGTCGGACTACGTCGGCCTGGCCAAGCAACTGAAGACGGCCGGCGTACGGCGCGTCGACGGCGACCTGATCGCCGACGACACCTACTTCGACCACGTCCGGCTCGGCGACACGTGGTCCTGGGACGACGAGCCGTACTACTACAACGCCCAGATCTCCGCCCTCACGCTCGCCCCGAACACCGACTACGACTCCGGTACGGCGATTGTGGAGAGCCGGCCCGGCGCGGCTGCCGGGGCACCGCTCCAGTTGAACCTGGTGCCGGCCAACGGCGTGCTGAAGATCGTCAACACCGCGACGACCGGCGCGGCCGGGTCGTCGAACACCCTCAACGTCGAGCGCGACCACGGCACGAACGTCGTCCGGGTCAGCGGCTCGATGCCACTCGGCGCAGCGGTCGACCAGGAATGGACGACCGTCTGGGAGCCCGAGTTGTACGCCGCCGACGTGTTCCGCCGCGCGCTCGCCGCGCAAGGCATCACGGTCAGCGGCCAGATCAAGAACGCAGCCACCCCGACCGGCGCGACCCGGATGGCCCGGGACGAGTCGATGACGGTCGGCGAACTCCTGACGCCGTTCCTGAAGCTGTCGAACAACATGCACGCCGAGACGCTCGTGAAGGCGATGGGTGCGGTCGCCGAGGCCGACGGCAGTTGGCCGGCGGGGCTGGACGTGGTGACGAACTACGCGAAGTCCCTCGGCGTCGACACCAGCCGGATCCGGCTCTCCGACGGCTCCGGCCTCTCGCGCAAGGTCAACGTCACGGCCGGCTCGATCACCGACGTACTGATCGGTGCGCAGAAGGAGTCGTGGTGGAAGCAGTGGTACGACGCGCTGCCGATCGCCGGTAATCCGGAACGGTTCGTCGGCGGGACGCTGCGCAGCCGGATGGCGAACACGCCCGCCGCCAACAACCTGCACGGCAAGACCGGCTCGCTGACCGGCGTCACGTCGCTGTCCGGCTACGTGACGAACAAGGACGGCCGCAAGCTGGTGTTCTCGATGATCAGCAACAACTACCTGAGCAGCCCCCGCTCGATCGAGGACGCGGTCGGCGTAACCCTCGCCTCCTGGTCCGACCAGACACCGCCGGCACCGGTCGCCCAGCTGAAGACCGCCCCGGCGACCACCTGCGACCTGGAGTGGGACAAGGCCTGTTGATCGCCCTGCCTGTTAATAGCCCTGCCTGTTAATGGCTTGGACAGTACGGCGGTCGTTCATCACGATGTGGGGATGACCGTCGTACTGCCCTCGTCGTACACCGTCCGCCCACCGTCGCCACGGGACGCGCAGGCGGTTCTCGACCTGGTGTCCGCGTACAACACCGCGGTGATCGGCTTCGCCGACTACACGCTCGAGGACGCCGAGGACGAGCTGTCCGAGCCCGGCTTCGACCCGGCGACCGAGGGGTGGCTGGTGTCCGAGGGCGACCGGCTGGTCGGGTTCGGGTCGGTCGTCGGCAAGGGCGACCACAGCAACCTCGACCTGGAGATCGTCACCGCCGACCCGCTCGTCGAGCGCTGGCTGCTCGACCGGATCCTGGCCCGCGCGGCCCAGTTCGCCCGTGCGTACGGTCACTCGGCGGTGCAGCTCGACGCGGTCGCCTACCAGGCCGACGCCGTCCGCCGGGAACGCCTTGCGGACTGGGGATTCGAGCGCGGGACCGTGTTCCACCGGATGCGGATCGACCACGACGGTTCGGCCGCCGTGCCCGAGGTCCCGGCCGGAGTGACGGTACGCCGGGGTGCGCCCGACGAGGCGATCCGGCGGGCCGGGCACGCCGTACTGAATGCGTCGTTCGACGGGCAGTTCGGGTTCACACCGCGCTCGTACGACGAGTGGCACGCGTCGCACGAGAACTTCTCGGCGTTCGACTGGTCGCAGCTGACGGTGCTCGAACTGGACGGTGAGGTCGTCGCGATGCGCTCGTGCTCGAACCAGTTCGTCGAGGACGAGAACTGCGGGTACGTCGGCCGCCTCGGCGTACTCGAGAAGGTTCGGGGGCGCGGGCTGGCGAAGTTCCTCCTGCGCGACCAGTTCGCGCTCGACGCGGCAGCCGGGCGGACCGGCACGATCCTGCACGTGGACACGAACAACCCGACTCCGGCGCTCGGCGTGTACCTCTCGGTGGGGATGCGGGCGGTGCTGGTGATGGAGGTCTGGCGGCGCGAGGTGACGGCCGCATGAACCTGCCGCCTGGCTACACGGCCCGGCCGATGGTGCTCGCGGACGCGACAGTGATCGCGGAACGATCCGCGGCGTACACCTCGGCGCTGCTCGGATTCGAGAAGCACAGCCCGGAAGACGTCGCGAACTACCTGCGGGATCCCGGCACCGATCTCGCGACCGACGGCTGGGTGGTGGCCGGCCCGGACGGCGAGTTCGCGGGCTCGGCGACCGCGGTCCCGATCACCGGTGGCACGCACGTGAACGTCGACATCCTGAGCTCGGACATCGCGATCCTCGACTGGCTGCTCGACCAGGCGGAGCGGCGAGCCCGGCTCGTCGGCCGCGACGACGTCGTGGTGAAGGTCGGCGTGATCCGCGAGGACGAACTGCTGCCGAAGGTGCTCGCTCCGCGCGGGTTCACGGTCGGCACCTCCGTGCACCGGATGCGCATCAGCTTCGACGGCCCGATGCCAGTGCCTGATGTGCCCGAGGGCGTCGTCGTACGCCGTGGTGCCCCGGACGAGGCGAGTCGGCGGGCCGCACACGGCGTACTGATGGAGGCGTTCCAGGACCAGCCCGGGACGCTGCCCCGGCCGTTCGAGGAGTGGGCGGCGTCGCGGGAGAGCCGGTCGACGTTCGACTGGTCGCAGGTCACGATCGCCGAGCTCGACGGGCGGGCGGCCGGCGTGACCGAGTGCAACGACAACTTCGTCAGCACCGTCAACTGCGGGTACGTCGGGCGGCTCGCCGTCGTACCGTCCGCTCGGGGACGCGGGCTGGCCAAGTTCCTCCTGCGGGACGCCTTCGCGGTCGACGCCGCCGCTGGGCGCAGCGGCACGATCCTGCACGTCGACACCAGCAACCCGACGCCGGCCGTCGCCCTCTACACCGGCGTCGGCATGCGCCCGGATCTGATCAGCGACATCTGGACCCGCACGATCACCGCCTGAGGATTGCCCCCAGGAGATCTGAGAGATTACTCTCGAAACATGTCTCTCAGAAATCCGTACGGCGATTTCGAGATCACCGACCCGCAGGCGATGCGGGCGCTGGCTCACCCGGTCCGGCTCGCCGCGCTCAGCTACCTGCAGAAGAACGGCCCAGCGACAGCGACTCAGCTGTCCGAGCACGTCGGCGCCTCGCCGTCGGTGACCAGCTGGCATCTCCGGCACCTGGCGAGCTTCGGCCTCGTCACGGACGGCCCACCGCCGACCGGCTCGGACCGGCGGCAGCGCTGGTGGCACGCGGTCGCGCGCGGGTTCCGGTACGAGATGCCGGACACCCCCGACGGCGCCGAGGCCGGCCGGCTGCTGCGCACCGAGATGATGAACCAGGCGCTGGAGGCGGCCCAGCAGTGGCTCGTCGACACCGAGCCGAATCTCTCCCCCGAGTGGAGCCGACTGGCCGGCTCGGCGAACACCCTGCTGGTCGTCACGCCCGCGGAAGCCGAGGCCATCGAGTCGGCGATCGAGGAACTGCTGGCGCCGTACGTGCAGCGTCGGGACAGCGGCGGAACGCCGGACGACGCGCGTCCGCTCCGGCACCTCCGCATCTCCTTGCCTGAAGCAACGGACAGCGAGTGAGCACCACAACCGCCACGAGTCTGTGGCGCGACCGCAGGTTCCGGACGTTCTGGTCCGCGCAGGGCGTCTCCGAGTTCGGCGACCGGATCACCGAACTCGCACTGCCGCTGATCGCGGTCACGCTGCTCGACGCCTCCCCCAGCCAGGTCGGCTTCCTGACCGCTGCGGTCTGGTTGCCGAACCTCGCCTCGCTGTTCATCGGCGCATGGGTCGACCACCGCCGCGACAAGCGCCCGCTGATGATCGCCGCCGACCTGACCCGGACCGTCCTGCTGCTCACGCTTCCGGTCGCCTTCTGGCTCGACCTCCTGACCCTCGGCCAGCTCTACGCGGTCGCGATCCTGGCCGGTACGGCGCATGTCGTGTTCAACACCGCCTACGCGGCGTTCTTCGTCCGGCTGGTCGATCGGGACCAGTTCCTCGAGGCGAACAGCAAGTTGTCGGCGACGCGCTCGATCTCGTTCATGGGTGGGCCCGCGGTCGGCGGTCTGCTGGTGCAATGGCTGAGCGCGCCGATCGCGTTCGTCGTCGATGCGTTGACGTTCGTGTTCTCCGCCGTACAGATCAGCCGGCTGAAGATCGGGCCCGGGGCGTCGGAGGAGTCGAGTGAGCCGCTCCTCAAGCGGGCAGCGGCCGGGATGCGGTACGTGTTGAAGCACCCGTACCTGAGTCGCAGCCTGGCGTGCGCGACGACGGTCAACTTCTTCAACCTGATGAGCATCGCGCTGCTCGTACTGTTCGCGAGCCGCAACCTGGGTCTGTCCGCGGGGACTATCGGTCTGGCGTTCGGAGTCGGGGCGACGGGCGGATTGCTGGGAGCCGTCACCGCATCGCCGCTCAGCCGGCGGTTCGGCGCCGGTCCGGTGATCGCGCTGGGCGCCGTCGTCTTCCCCGGTGCGATCGCGATCGCGGCACTCGCCGGTGGGCCGACGTGGCTCAAGGCCGTCGCGGTGGCGGCGTCCGAGTTCATCGGGGCGTTCGCGGTGATGTGTTTCGACGTACCGCTGAACTCGTTGCAGGCGGCGGTCATCCACGACCACATGCGGAGCCGGGTCGCGGGGGCCTTCAGCAGCATCAACTACGGCATCCGGCCGCTCGGCGCGGTCGCCGGCGGATTCCTCGGCACCTGGATCGGTGTCCGCGAGACCCTCCTGGTGTCCGCGGCCGGCGGCCTGTTGTCCGTACTGTGGCTGGTCGGCTCCCCGATCATCCGCACCCGCTCACTGGACGACCTGGAGCCACCACCTCTGCAGCCAAGCCTCTGAGGATCCGGCGACACAGAGGACGAGGTACTCCGAGAGAGTCCTCGGAGTACCTCGTCGGGGTTGTTCGTCAGTCCTCGATCAGTTCCTCGACCACCTGGACCTTGGCGACGGTCTTGCGGAGCGGGACCTCCTTGATCAGCAGGACCGAGATCAGGCTGACCACGGCACATGCGGCCGCGATCAGGAAGACCCGGCCGGTCGCGTCGCCGTACGCGTGCCGGACCAGCTCGGCGAGCTGCGGCGGCAGGTGGTTCACGTCCAGCAAGCTGGTGCCGCCACCTTCCTGCAGCTTCCGGGCCGCCTCGGCACCGTTCGGACCGGCCAGCAGTCCGGCGACGATCAGGTCCTTGACCCGCGCGGCGAGCACCGCACCCAGCGCCGAGACGCCGACCGCACCGCCCAGGCTGCGGAAGAACGCGACGGTCGCGGACGATGCACCGATCTGCGTCACGTCGACGGTGTTCTGCACGGCGAGCACCAGGTTCTGCATCGTCATCCCCATGCCGAGACCCATCGCCAGCATGCCCAGTCCGACGAACCAGTACGGCGTGGTGTGGTCGATCGTGCCGAGCAGCAGCAGACCGGCGAGCAGCAGGATGCCACCGGCGACGAGGTACCGCTTCCACTTCCCGTACCGGGTGATCAGCTGACCCGAACCCGCCGAGCCGACGAACGACCCGAGCATCATCGGGATCGTCAGCAGGCCGGCCTCGGTCGGGCTGTAGCCGCGGGCGATCTGGAAGTACTGCCCGAGGAACAGCGCGCTGCCGAACATCGCGACACCGACCGCGAGGCTGGCGATGATCGCCAGTGCGGTGGTGCGCTCCCGGACGACCTTCAGCGGGACCAGCGGCTCCGCGACCCGGCTCTCCACCAGGACCGCGAGGAAGCCAACCACCAAGGTGCCGCCGACGAACAGCGCCGACTGCCAGGACATCCAGGCGAAGTCACTGCCGGCGAACGAGACCCACAGCAGCGGCAGGCTCGCCGCGATGCTGATCAGGACGGCGCCGAGGTAGTCGATCTTCACCTGACGCTTGATGACCGGGAGCCGCAGGTACTTCTGCAGGACCACCAGGCTGACCACGGCCAGCGGGACACACACGTAGAAACACCAGCGCCAGCCGAGCCACGAGGTGTCGACGATCACGCCACCGATCAGCGGGCCGCTGACGGTCGCGACCGCCATCACGGCACCCATGTAACCGGAGTACCGGCCCCGCGACCGGGGTGGGATCGCGGCGCCGATGATGGCCTGGGCGAGCGCCATCAGACCGCCCATCGCAAGGCCCTGCAGGACGCGGGCGCCGAGCAGGAACGGCACGTTGTGGGACAGACCGGCCAGCGCCGACCCGATCACGAAGACCGAGATCGCCAGCTGGACCAACAGCTTCTTGCTCACCAGGTCCGACAACTTGCCCCAGATCGGGGTGGACACCGTGGTGGCCAGCAGGCTCGCGGTGAGGACCCAGGTGTACTGCGTCTGGGAGCCTTCGAGGTCGGCGATGATCGTCGGCAGGGCGTTGCTGACGATCGTCGAGCTGAGCATCGCCGTGAACAGCGCGGCGAGCAGCCCGATCAGGATCTCGAGGATCTCGCGGTGGGTGAGTTCCGGCGCAGCGGGCGTCTGCTGCTGCCGGGTCTCGGTGACAGTCATTACTCTCCAGTCTTGGACGTTTGCCTCACGGCCTGGTTCGCCTCGGTGATCGCGCGGGCGACCCGCTGCAGGGTCTGCCCCGCAGCGACCAGCGCGTCGTCGTCGAGGTCTTCCAGGGCGTTCCGAAGTTGCTGGGTGTAGGACGAGTACATCGCCTGGAGCCGGGACCGGCCCTGCGGCGCCAGGCTGACCAGCCCGACCCGCGCATCGGCCGGATCGGGCCGACGGCTCACCAGACCGTCGGCCTCCAGCGTGGTCAGTTGGCGGCTCACCACCGACGGATCGACACCGAGCTTCGCGGCGATCTCCCCGCCACGCTGCTCACCGTCCTTCGCCAGCACCTTGAGCACACTCGCATCGGACCGCCGCAGCCCGACATCGGGCATCAGATTCCGGTGCTCGATACACCGCACGGCCCGAATCAGGGAGCTGACCCCTTCGATCAACTCATGAGCAGCCGGATCCCGCTCTACCCCCGGGACAAGGGGTTGCTGAGCTAGTTGCATAACCCAACTATATACCCGACTAGTTGGTTTCCACAACCATATGCACACCCTGTGGAAAACCCACTACCCCCAGTACGCCCCCGCCGCAGTACGCCTCTCCGGCCCCGCCGCGCCCTGCCGCCCGGAGCGACAGCACCCGGGGCTAGGCACACCCAATCGTGGGTGGAGGCAGGAAATAACAGGTCCCCACACACCATTTCTTGTCCCCAGCCCCCACGACCGGCAGCTCAGGGGTACGCAGGCTCGGAAGGCACCCCACCTCGGGAGGCACCCCACCTCGGGAGGCACGCCGGCTCCGGAGGTACGCCGGCTCGCGCCGTACCCCGAGCCCCGCCGTACCTCAGCTTGCGCGACGGCCCAGCACCACACCACCCGCCCCGAGCGACAGCACCCGGGACCAGGCACACCCAATCGTGGGTGGAGACAGGAAATAACAGGTCCCCACACACCACTTCCTGTCCCCAGCCCCCACGACCCGGCGGGCTCAGGGGGTACACAGGCTCGGGAGATACCTCAGCTCCGGAGGCACACCGGCTCGCGCCGTACCCCGAACCCCGCCGTACCCCAGCCTGCACGACAGGCCAGCACCACACCACCCGCCCCGAGCGACAGCACCCGAGACTAGGCACACCCAATGGTGGGTGGAGACAGGAAATAACAGGTCCCCACACACCATTTGCTGTCCCCGGTCCCCACGACCGGCGGCTCCGGGGGTATGCAGGCTTGCGAGGTACGCCAGCTTGGAGGTACGCCAGCTCGGGAGGCACGCCAGCTCGGGAGGCACGCCGGCTCGCGCCGCGCCCCAAACCCCGCCGCACCTCGCCTTGCGCGACGGGCCAGCACCACACCACCCGCCCCGAGCGACAGCACCCGGGACTGGAGACCCCAACAGTGTCTGGCGACAGGAAATAGCAGGTCTCCACACACCAGTTGTTGTCCCCAGCCCCCTCGGCCGGCGGGCTCGGGGGTACGCCGGCTCGCGCCCTACCGCGTGCCTTGGCGTACCTCAGCTTGTGCGGCGGATCGGCGCCGCTGCGTCCGCCAGTGGGACAGCGCTCGGGAGTGGAGACAGCCAATGGTGGGTGGGGACAGGAAATAGCAGGTCTCCACCCACCAGTTGTTGTCTCCAGTCACCACGAGCGGATGGCGCGGGTGGCGTGCTCCGGCTCGTGGGCTGGTGGGCTTAGCCGAGGTCGGTGTTCAGGCGGGTCAGGAGGCGGGAGAGGTCTGCCAGGTCGGTGGGGGTCCAGCGGTCGAGGATGGCGCGGAACTCGGTTTGGCGTTGAGTGCGCATGGCTTCGTAGCGTTCGGCGCCGGTGGTGGTGAGGCGGAGGAGGCGGGCGCGGCCGTCGTCGGGGTCGCCTACGCGTTCGATCAGGCCGAGGTTCTCGAGTTGGGTGATGCCGCGGCTGACGGTCGACTTGTCGAGGCCGAGGACGTGCGCGACGTCGGAGGCGCGAACGCCGGCGCCGTTCCCGGTGCCCAGCTCGATCTGCGAGATCAGGGCGTAGCCGGCGGCGTCCATCTCGGGGTGTACGCGGCGGGCCAGGCGGAGGGAAGCCGACCGCGAGCGGCGGAACAGCGCCGAGAGTTCCTGCTCGACCGCAGCCACCAACTCCTCCGACCGTTCACCGTCTCCCGAGCGGGTGCGGTTGGGGGTTTGGTCGGTGTGGGCGGGGGTGGTCATCGGACGACGATCCCGGCGTCTCGGAGGGCTTTCTTGACGTCCGCGATTCGGAATTCGCCGAAGTGGAAGACGGTGGCCGCCAGTACGGCGTCCGCGCCGGCCTGGACCGCCGGCGGGAAGTGCTCGGGGGCGCCCGCTCCGCCGCTGGCGATCAGCGGTACGTCGACCACCGCCCGGACCGCCTTGATCAGCTCCAGGTCGAAGCCCTGCTTGGTCCCGTCGGCGTCCATCGAGTTCAGCAGGATCTCGCCCGCACCGAGCTCGCATCCGCGCTGGACCCACTCGATCGCGTCCAGCCCGGCCGACCTCCGGCCACCGTGGGTGGTGACCTCGAACCCGCTCGGCTGCTCCGCGGACCGCCGTACGTCGAGGGACAGTACGAGCACCTGATTGCCGAACCGGTGCGCGATCTCGCGAATCACCTCCGGCCGCGCGATCGCACCGGTGTTGATCCCGATCTTGTCCGCACCCGCGCGCAACAGGCGGTCCACGTCAGCCGCCTCGCGCACCCCGCCGCCGACCGTCAGCGGGATGAACACCTGCTCGGCGGTACGCCGGACGACGTCGTACGTCGTCTCGCGCGACCCGGACGACGCGGTGATGTCGAGGAAGGTGAGCTCGTCCGCGCCCTCACCGTCGTACACCTTCGCCATCTCGACCGGATCGCCCGCGTCGCGCAGGTCGATGAAGTTGACGCCCTTGACCACGCGGCCGGCGTCGACGTCCAGGCAGGGAATGACTCGTACGGCAAGGCTCACGCGGCCAAGCGTAGCGGTCAGACCGAAGCCACCAGACCGATGACCGCCCCGAGCACGATCACAGCGGACAGCACGCCGATGATCAGCAGCATCCGATTGCCGCCGCCCGGCGGAGCCCCCGGGAAATCGGGCAGGTTGAACATCCTGGTGACCCGCTGCGGCAACGGCACGCCGCGCTGCCCCGCTGCCAGCAACGCATCCCTCAGCAGCGGAAGCACCTGCGGCGATACCGGCAAGGTGATCAGTACGTCGGTCACGTCGTCACGCAGGCCCAAACCGGTGGTCCCGCTCTGGCTGCGCTCGCAGCGCACGCCGGCGATCCTGGCCAGGTCCAGCGACTGCCGCCCGAGCAACGTCCATACCTCGAGGTAGTGTCCACGGATCCGTGGACGGAACCCAAGGTTCGCGACGAGCAGAGTCGCCGCGGCAAGCCCGAGCGCAGTCGCGACCATCACGACGGTTGCGAGGCGCGCAGCGGCGACGCCGTCAGGCTGCAAGGAGGGGACAACGGCAAGCACCAGCGTGACCGCACCGGCGACGGCGTACCGGACCTTCGCCGGAATCCGCCGTGGCTTCACTTCGTCCAGATCCGGGCGATGAGCGGCCATGCGATCAGGATGCCGACTGCAGAGGTCACCAGCCGCGTCAGGACGAACCGCACGCCGCGCTGCCGCAGCGCGGGATCGACACCGATCTCACGCGGCAGGTCCATCGCCCGCATCGTCGCCCGCCGCTCGATCGGCAGGCCGGTCAGTGCCGCCACTTCCTCGAGCGTCCCGGTCGGCCAGAGCCAGCGCGGCGCCGCGATCCGGTTCCCGTCGGCGGCGAGCAGCACCAGCGCGCCGGGCATCAACGGCGTGAACCGATCGACCAGCAGCACCCGCCGCACCTGCCCGCGCGGCAGCACCTTGCGGACTCCCCAACCGCTCGCGCGGTAGCTGATCGACGCGTCGTCGACGGTCAGCTCAGCGCCGCGGGCCGCAGTCCAGAACACGAGCGCCGTCGCGGCGAGCAGTACGACGAACAGCACGGCAGCCACCGCCGGACTCACGGCCCACGCCGCGAGCGAGACGCACAGGATGGCGATCAGTACGCCGTACTGCCCGAGGAGGTACCAGAACGAGCCTCCGGCCGAGGCGATGCTCGGCCGGAGGACGATCGGGGTCACTTACTTCCAGGCCCGGCGACGGTCGTCGGTGGACCTCATCGGCCGGGTCGACTCCCAGACGCGGCGCCAGCGCGCGGCCTCCGGGCCGGTCTGCGACGGGGACGCGCCGATCGCCGCGCGGCGGCGGGCCTCGTACCAGGTGGTCGATTCCTCGTCGAGGAGCGCCGACACCGCGGCCGAGATGCGGGGAGCGAAGTCGCGAGCGCTCTCCCCCTCGGCGGGCCGCAGCGGGTCGCCGTACCGGACGTGCACTGCCGGGCGGCCGGGGATCGGCCAGCCGCGGCCACGCGGCATCGCGGCGAACGAGCCCTTGATACCGACCGGGATGATCGGCACGTCGTGCTCGACGGCGAGGTACGCCGCTCCCATCCGGAACCGCTGCACCCAGCCGTCCGGTGAGCGGGTGCCCTCCGGGAACACGACCACGTTCCACCCGTCCGCGAGCAGGTCACCCGGGGTCGAGCTCATCTTGCCGCCGCGGCGCTCGATCGGGAACGTGTTGAACACGATCGCCGACCCGGCCGCCCGCCACCAGGTGTCGAAGAAGTAGTCGGCGGCGGCGGCGAACGCGGTCTTGCGGCGCATCGCGTCCGGAAGCGACAGCAGCAGCAACGGGGTGTCGAGGTGCGAGGAGTGGTTCGCGACGATGATCGCCGGACCGTCCAGCTTGAGCAGCGAGTCCAGTCCGCTGACCTGCGGGCTGACCTCGAAGTTCAGGACCGCGTTCAGCGGGCCCTTCTGGATCAGGTCGCGGACGGCGATCGCGGCCGGCGTCCGCGCCCACTTGGTCGGGAAGACCGAGGTCTCCTTGGGGATCACGTACGGCTCGGCGGACCGTGGTACCTGCGGCCGCCGGCCCCAGCGCCACCCGCGCGCGACCTGCTTCACGTCCCGCGCGGTGTCGCGGGAGAACTTCACCAGACTGGTGCCCATCAGCGCACGTCCGCGAGCAGGTGCGGCGGGTTGTGCAGGTAGGTGATGGACGGCGACCGGCCGACCGAGTGGCTGACCATCTCGAGCGCGTCCTGCAGCGTCGACGCGGACCGGAAGCCCATCCGCTCGACCGCCTTGCGGTTCCCGCCGACCCAGACGATGTCGCCGCAGTGGTCCAGCGCGTGCGAGATCCAGTACCACATGTAGAACGGGTGCACGCCGTGATACGCGTACGACGTCCGGTACAGGTGGATGTACCACGGGTCCTCGGCGTACTGCTTCTCGAACTTCGCCTCGATCGTCGCCGGGTCGGTGCTCTCCGAGAGCACCTCCTCGAAGAAGTCGACGTACGACGGGTGGTGCAGCTGGCTGAACTCGTAGTCAACCGGGTGGTACAGGATCACCGCGCCGTCCTTGCGGACGACCGGGTTGCCCCGGTACGAGTTGAAGTAGTACCCGAGGCCCATGCAGGCGGCCAGGATCGGGTTCATCACCGAGTTCACGTTGTACGGGCCGATGAACGGCACGCCCATGATCGCGACGTCGGACTGGCCCTGCACCTCGACCAGGTGCTGGCGGTGGACGGCCTCGATGGTCTTCTCGTGCACCGGCTCGATGGCGCCGGCGTTGATCCCGGTCAGGCCGTAGTTCGAGCGGACGTCGGTGAAGATCTTGTGCCGCAGCTTGGCCGGCGCGGCCGCGAGCGCCCGCTTGGTGCCGAGCATCGAGGCCTGGTCCTTGATCGACCACTCCCACTCGCGCTTCTGCAGGAACTCCAGCGGTCCGCCGAAGATGTCGTTGTTCAGCGTGGTCTCGATCTGGAACACCTTGACGTGCTGGGTGAGGATCTCGCCCATCCGCCAGGCGGAGTGGTGCATCTTCGACGCCTTGTGGTCCATGAACGACCGCGAGTGGATCATCGTGTGGCTGTTGTGGTGGTGCTTCAGCGACTTGTACGACGCCAGTCCGATCGAGGTGGACTTGTGGCCACCGTCCATCGCCACCAGGTTCACGTTCACGTAGACCAGCAGGTCGGACTCGGCCGCCCGCTTCGAGATCTCCACGTCCTCGCCGTGCCGGGTCTGACCCAGGTGGGTCAGGTTGTCGGCGTCCTCGGCGTCGAAGTTGTAGAGCTTCCCGTCGGGGAAGAACGAGCGGAAGACGCGCTCGCCGACGATCTCGCGCAGCTCGTTCGGGGTCAGCCGGCGGTGCAGCGCGTTCGCCGAGATCAGCTCGACGTCGTCGACACCGGCCCGCGCGGCCAGCTCCAGCACGGCCTCGATGACCCGCTGCCGGATGTCCGGCTTCTTCATCGGCGGCAGCGGCAGCGAGATGTCGTCGAACGCGATCGTCAGCTTCATCCCGGCGCGCAGCAGCTCGGGCAGCGGCTCGGAGTCGATCGGGTTCAGCAGCGCGTTCTGGATCGCCTCGTCGACGTCGCGGACGGGGGGCAGCGCCTCGGGCGGGTACACCACACGGGTGCCTTGCGGGAAACGCTCCAGCAGGAAACCCTCACCGTTGTGCACGAGCAGCGGGGGCGTCCGGTCGTCCACCTCGAGCACGAAACCTGGCCGGGACATGTCAGAACCTCTCTCGTCGTACGAACTGCACTGCCATCGTCACGGCCCTCATGAGGCCCTCACATCGAATGCGACCTTGACTGTTCCCAGTCGGCCGGCCGAGTGCGCGTGGTCGAGCGCCTCGCGCCAGCGGTAGAGCGGGTACCGCGCGCCGACGATCCCGTCCAGCGGGGCGCGGCCGGCGAGCTCCAGCGCGGTCTCGAACGCCGGGCGGCCGTTCGGTTCCTCGCGCGCGGAGGCGTAGGTGCCGGTGACCTCGAGCTCGCGGAACCACACCGGCGACAGGTCGGCGCCGCTGGCCGGCATCCCGGACAGCACCACCCGGCCGCCGGCCTTGGTGACCCGCAGCACGGTGTCGATCGAGTCCTTGCTGCCGACCGCGTCGACCGCGACGTCCACGCCACCGAGCAGGAACTCGGGAGCGCCGAAGTCCGGCTTCAGCCGGAAGGCACCGGTGGCGCGGCGGACGCCCCGGAACACCTCGTCCGGCGCGACGACGTCACTGGCGCCGAAGGCGCGGGCCAGCTCGCGCTGCTTCGCGTGCTTGGCGACCACGGTGATCCGGCCGGCCTGGGTCAGCTCACGCAGCGCGAGCGTCGCGAACAGCCCGACCGCGCCGGCGCCGCTGACCAGCACGGACTGGCCCGGCTCGACCTTGGCCCGCAGCGCGGCGTGCACAGCACCGGCCAGCGGCTCGACCAGGACCGCGCGCTCGTCGGACATCTCGTCCGGTACGGCGTACAGCTGGCTGCGGTGCGCGACCATCACATTGCCCCAACCGCCACCGGTGTCCTGGCAGAACCCGGTCTGCAGCCCCGGCGCCACGTGGCCGACCGTGATCCGGTCGCACCGGTTGGTGTTCCCGGACACGCAGCCCTGGCACGGCTCGACGCCGCGCGCTGCGCAGGTCAGGACGCTGTCCATCACCACGCGGGTGCCCTTCGGCAGGTCCTCACAGTCGTCGAGCAGCTCGCCGACCACCTCGTGACCGGGCACGAACGGCAGCGACACGACGGCGGAGAAGTACAGCTTCGTCGAGCCGGTCACCATGCCGAGGTCCGAGCCGCAGATGCCGGACAGGATCGGGCGGATCCGCGCCCAGCCCTCCCGGTCGGCCCTCGGCTCGTTGATCGTGACGAGGCGCAGCGGCGCGGCCGGACCGGTCAGGATGCCGGGGATGCGGCCGCCGACCGCCTTGGCCGCCAGGAACTTGGCCGGCGACCGGTACATCTCGAGAGCGAGCATCATCGCGCGTTCACCCCGGGAAGCTCCAGACGAGACGTGGTGGATGAGGTCTTCCAGTCGACGATCTGCCAGCGCGCGGCCCGGGCGGCCCGGAACAGCGACACGTCCGGCGAGACCGCGACCGGGTTGCCGACCACGGACAGCATCGGGAGGTCCGAGTGGCTGTCGGCGTAGGCGTAGGACTTGGACAGGTCGATGTTGGTCACCCGCGCGTGGTGCTTGATCCACGCGGCCCGCGACTCACCGACCAGTGGCGGACCCGAGAGGAACCCGGTGCACCGGCCACGGTCGTCGACGGCGAGCTCGGCCGCGACGATCTCGTCGAACAACGGCTCCAGCGGCCGGGTCAGCGGCCGGACCGCGCCGGTGATCAGGATCGTCTTGTGCCCCGCCGCGCGGTGCTCGCGAATCCGGCGTACCGCGGCGCCGCTCAACCGCTCGAGGACGTGCTCCGCGAGGATCTCGTCGACGATCTGGTTCAGCTCTTCCAGGTCCGCACCGGCGTACCGGCGGTAGATGGTCCGGAGGAAGGTGCCGCGGTCCTTACGCTCGGCCGCGATCAGCTTCGGCAGCTTGCGCAGCATCGCGCCGATCTCGCCGACCCGCTGCGGGCCGTCCAGCTCGGGCAGGCGCATCCACAGGTAGGTCTCGATCACGTTCGACGACAGCAGCGTGCCGTCCATGTCGAACGCAGCGATCACCTGCGCGTCCTGGTTCGGCTCGACCTTCTTGAGCAGACCGGCGGACTCGGCCAGCGCCTTGTTCCGCTTCTTCCGGACGACGTCGAGCCGGCGCATCGATTCGGTGACGCTCGGGCAGTGCAGCTCCTGCAGGTAGTACTGCCAGTCGACGACCGAGGTGTCGCAGGCGAACTTCTCCTTGTCGTCACCCTCGAGCGCGTTGTGCAGCGCGAGCACGTTGTCGTCGATGAACTGCAGCTCGGCCTGCGCGTACTCGGAGTACAGGTCCATGTAGCGGCGCAGGAAGTCCAGCCGGCGCTTCTGTACGTCGAGTTCGCGCGCGTACTTGCGGGTGCGCTCGCCGCGCGGGACCCGGGTGATGACCGCGTCGGCGAGCTTGTGCGCGCGTTCGCCGTACCGCAGCATGCTCTCGACCGAGTCGCCGCCGGGGAACTTCCAGACCGGGAGCCGGACGGCGCCACGCTCGCCGAGGTCGAACGGGTGTTTGGAGAAGTACGCGCGGACCCCGGCGTAGAGCTGCTCGAAGGTCAGCGGGTTCCGGGCGCCGGAACCGATGTGGTAGTACTCCGGCTTGCTCAGCTCGGGCTCGGTCGTCATCACCGCGCAGATCGCACCGACCACGTGGTCGACCGGGATGATCTCGATCACCGAGTCGGGGCTCGCCGGGAACTCCGGCAGCTCGCCGCGGCCGTAGGCCAGGATCAGCGGCTCGGCCATCTTGAAGCCCTCGATCCAGCCCGGGTGCGGGCTCTGCACCGCGGACTCGATGATCGCCGGCCGGACGATCGAGGTCGGCAGCTTCGACGAGAACTCCTCGACGACACGCTCGCCGAGCGCCTTGGTGAACGTGTAGCAGTCGGTCCAGCCGAGGCTGCGGGCGCGCTCGGTGCCGGTCTCCACCAGCTTCTTCGCGACCCACTCGGTACGGCGCCGCTCGGTGTCGGCCGCGGCGGTCAGGTGACCCGCGCGGCGGTGCAGCTTCTCGGCCTCCTTGCGGAACTTCGCCAGCATCACCGCGGAGCGGGACTGCTCCTCGACCCGGGCCTTCATCGCCATCCCGGCCTCGGCCTCGGTCCGCCAGTCGACGAAGTGGTCGACCGGCGCCTCCGGGATCGCACCGCGGCGGCGTCCGGCGGTGTACGCGGTCGAGATGTGCACGTAATGCACCGGGCGCTCGGTCTCGACGATCCGCTCGAGCAGGCTCTTGGTGCCGAGCACGTTGGTCGTGAACGCCTCGTGAATCGGCGGGTCGAAGCTGACGTCGCCGGCGCAGTGCACGACGATGTCGAGATCCTTGGGCAGCTCCGGCACGTCGGACAGGTCGCCGTCGATCACCTGGATCCGGGCCGCGGTCAGTGCCTCGGCGTCGGCGTACTCGGTGCCCTCGCCGTAGAACGGCTTGAAGATGTCCTTCCGGAGCAGCTGCGCCATCCGGTCGGTGCCGGTCAGCGAGCCCTTCGGACGGATGATCGCGACCACGGTGGTCCCGGGGAGCTCGCCGATGATCCGGTGCAGCAGGGCCTCACCGACGAAACCGGTGACGCCGGTGACCAGGACCTTCTTGTCCTTGAGCTTGTCGGCCAGACTCACTTGTCGCCTCCACGCGTGAGCTCGAGTGCCTGGGTCAGGGTGAACGCGCCGGCGTACAGCGCCTTGCCGACAATGACGCCCTCGACGCCGTCGCCGACCAGCGTGCTCAGCGCACGCAGGTCGTCGAGGCTGGAGACGCCGCCGGAGGCGATGATCGGCTTGTCGGTGCGCGCGCACAGGTCGCGGTACAGGTCCAGGTTCGGGCCCTGGAGCATGCCGTCCTTGGTGACGTCGGTGACCACGTACCGCTCGCAGCCGGCGGCTTCCAGCCGGGCGAGTACCTCGTACAGGTCGCCGCCTTCCTTGGTCCAGCCGCGGGCCGCCAGCGTGCGGCCGCGGACGTCCAGGCCGATCGCGACGCGGTCGCCGTACTGCTGGATGATCCGGTCGCACCACTGCGGGTCCTCGAGGGCGGCGGTGCCGATGTTTACCCGGCGGGCACCGGTGGCAAGAGCAGCTTCCAGGGAGTCGTCGTCGCGGATGCCACCGGACAGCTCGACCTGGACGTCGAGCTTGCCGGTCACCTCGGCGAGCAGCTCACGGTTGCTGCCGCGGCCGAACGCGGCGTCGAGGTCGACGAGGTGGATCCACTCCGCCCCGGCGTCCTGCCAGGCCATCGCGGCCGCGAGCGGATCGCCGTACGACGTCTCGCTGCCGGCCTCGCCCTGCACCAGCCGGACCGCCTGCCCGTCCGCCACATCGACGGCAGGCAGCAGCACCAGGTTCTCAGACATGGCCCACACCCTAGAGGGCGTTGCTGAGAGAACCGTAACCCGGAGCCCTCCTGAGTCGTTTGAAATCGATCTGTCTCAGCAATACCAGTATAGCCAATGGTCTTACACCTACGCTGGTCGCGTGCTGACCGTCGACGACCTCGCGAACGACCCCCATCCGACCCTCGCGCGGATCCGGCCGATCGGCTGGGTCGGGCCACTGAGTTCCTGGGTCGTGACCGGCCGCGCGCTCGCTGTCCAGGTGCTGCGCGATCCGGCGACGTTCACGGTCGACGACCCGCGGTTCTCCACGGCACAGGTCGTCGGGCCGTCGATGCTGTCCCTGGACGGCGTTCCGCACAAGGCGCATCGGGACCCGTTCGAGGGGCCGTTCGGGCTCGCCGAGACCCGTCGGCGTTTCACGCGGCCGGTGCAGCAGACAGTCGGCGGGTTGATGGCCGAGGTCCGGCAGAGTGCATCACCGGCGACCGGCGGCGCGCGCCTGACCGCCGACCTGCGCCTGGGACTTGCCGGTCCACTGTCGGTCGCGGTGGTCGCGCTGTCGCTCGGGCTGCCGCAGGCGTCGGCCTCGACCGTGCTCGACTGGTACACCGCGATCTCGACGTCGGTGTCCGGCGTCTCGGCCGGCCATCCGGTCACGGCCGAGGGGGCAGCAGCGTTCGCCGAGTTGCACAAGCATGTTGCCGGAGGCATCGACTCGGCCGACTCGCTGCTCGCGGTCGCCGCACATGCCGGGCTCGGCGTCGACGAGGTGGTCGCGAACGCCGCGGTGTTCATGTTCGGCGGGATCGAGACCACCGAGGGGATGATCACCAACGCGCTCTGGCACCTTCTCACTCATCGCGACCAGCTGGACCTGGTCCTCGCCGACCCGTCGCTGCTCCCGAACGCGATGGAGGAGTCGCTCCGTCTCGAACCGGCCGCGGCCGTCGTCGACCGGTACGCCACCCGCGACGTCGAGCTCGCCGGCGCGCAGATCCGCCGCGGCGACATGGTCACCGTCTCGCTCGCGGGCGCAGGCCGGGACCCCGAGCTGTTCGAGTCGCCCGGCACCTTCGACGTACGGCGGACCAACGCGCGCCGTCATCTCGCCTTCGCCAGTGGACCGCACATCTGCCTCGGTATGCACCTGACCCGCCTGGAGACGCTCACCGCACTGGAGGCAGTCCTCCGCCTCCCCGGTCTCCGTCTCGCCGAGGACTCGCCACCGCCGTACGGCCTCGTGTTCCGCAAGCCGGCGGCGCTGCGCGTCACCTGGGACGCGTAAGCACCAGCAGGGTCCCGGCGTACACCGGCATGGCCCGCTCCGGATCATGCTCGGCGTCCTCTGCGAACCTGGCGAATCCCGGCTCGAGCTCGTCGGCCGGCAGGTGCTCGAACGTCGACAGCGCCCGGAGACTGATTCGCTCGTAGCTCTCCCGCAGCGTCCGCGGCTCTTCAGCAGTGATCCGTACGACGTCGTCGGCCGGCGCCAGCCCGGCTTCGATGGCGAGCGCCTTCGCCGCGCTCAGCGAAACGTACATCGCGGCGTCGGCCTCGCGCGCGGACGGGAAGTACTCGTACCAGAACAGGTCCGGCATCAGGTCGGAGAACTGGCTACGCAGGAACGCCACTCCCCCCGGCCGCAACACCCGGCGCACCTCGCGGAGCCCTTCCAGCGGGTCCGGGAAGTGGTGGAACGACAGGAACATCAGCACCGCGTCAACCGATGCCTCGGGCAGCGGAATGTCTTCGGCGCTGCCCTTCAGATAGGTCACGCCCGGGTGCGGCGTCTGCTCGGCGGTGTTCCGCATCCGGTCCGATGGCTCCACGCCGTACACCTGGCCCTGGAACTCCGCGGCCAGACCGGGCGTCAGCCGGCCGGTCCCGCTGCCGAGGTCGAGGACGTCGAGCGGGCGGTGCTCCGGGAGATGCGTGGCGAACGCCGACGTCCAGCGCCGTACCTCTGCGGGAGGCATGCCCCGACCTGCGGCGTACACACTGCCCATCCGACCGTCGTAGTCGACCATGGCTCGACCCTACCGACCGACGTGGCCGGCGCTCGGCAGCGGACAGCTGCTTTTGACATCGACCGGCCGGGCGCACAATGTCTGAATGACGGAAACGCTGATGGCCCTGGAGACGGCCGCGACCCTGGACGAGGTCGGGCAGATCGTCCGCCGGGAGGCCCGGAGTCGCACCGGCGCGCAGGGAGCGACGTTCGTCCTGCGCGAGGAGAACTACTGCTTCTACGCCGACGAGGACGCAATCGCGCCGCTCTGGAAGGGACAACGCTTTCCGATCACCTCCTGCGTCAGCGGCTGGGCGATGCTCCACGACGAGACAGCCGTGGTTCCGGACATTTCCGTCGACGAGCGGATCCCGCTCGAGGCGTACCTGCCGACCTTCGTCCGCAGCCTCGCCATGGTCCCGGTCGGTTCACCGACCCCGGTCGCGGCGATCGGTGCGTACTGGTCCCGCCACTACCAGGCCTCGCCCGACGAGATCGCCGCGCTGCAGAGTCTCGCCGGCCAGACCGCGGCCGCCATCAAGCGCATCGGCCTCGACGACGCCCCCTGGGCACCGACCTTCAGCCGGCGGCGCTGAGCTCAGAACACATCGAACGCGAGCCGGACGATCAGGGCCGATACCACCACCAGGAAGATGACCCGGACGAACCTGCTACCGCGCGCCACCGCGGTCCGGGCGCCGAGCAGGCCGCCGAGCATGTTGGCCGCACCCATGATCAGCCCGAGCTTCCACAGCGGAGCGCCGTGCAGCGCGAAGACTCCGATCGCGCCCAGGTTGGTGGCGACGTTGGCGATCTTCGCCTTGGCGCTGGCCTGCAGGAAGTTGTATCCGAGCAGGCCGACCAGCGCGAAGATCAGGAACGAGCCGGTCCCCGGCCCGACCGCTCCGTCGTAGAACCCGATCAGTACGCCGACCCCGCTCGCCGCGAGGTAATGGTCGCGACCGTCGAACCGCAGCGCGGTCCGCGCACCGAGTGAAGGCTTCAGCGCGGTGTAGATCGCGACCGCCACCAGCAGCACCAGCACGATCGGCTTGAACCACGACATCGGGATCTTGGTCGCCACCAAGGCACCGGCCGCGGCGCCGAGACCGGCCAGGATCGCCAGCGGCAGCACCGTCTTGCGATCCGGCCGGACCTTCACGCCGAACGTGACCGCGCTGGTCGTCGTACCGCACAACGACGAGATCTTGTTCGTCGACAGGATCTGGGCCGGCGACGCGTTCGGCAGGCCGAGCAGCATCGCGGGCAACTGCAGCAGCCCACCACCTCCGACCACCGCGTCGATCCACCCCGCCGCGAAGGCCGCGACCACCAGGAACAACACCGTCCACAACGAGACATCAGGCACCGCAGCACATCCTCACGGCCCGATGATCAGGTAATGGCGTTATTTCGCTCAACCCTTACACCGACGACTGAGAGACAAACCACATCCCCGATATCAGAGTGGATGGATGGCGTCCTCGATCCTGCCTCCGGAGGGTGCAGACCTCGCCACCGGCTGAGAGCCCGGGTTTCGGCAGAATGGCCTGGTGAAGTTCCTACTGCTGATCCACAACAATGTCGAAGCGCTCAAAGCGTTCACCGAGGAGCAGCTGACCGCGATGGCCGGCGGTCGGGAGCGGGTCGCCGCCACCGCGCGCGAACTCCGGGACAGTGGCGAACTGGTCTCGATCCTCAACCTCGGGGACTCGCCGGCCATCACCGACGTCGAGTTCGCCGCCGGTACGCCGGTGATCTCGGACCGGTCGCTGCTGGAGACGAAGGAGTATCTGGCGGGCGCTCTCGTGCTGGACTGCGCGTCGATCGAGCGGGCGGTGGAGATCGCGGCGCGGATCCCGCTGGTGGAGTTCCGCCGGGTGGAGATCCGTGAGGTCGTGGCCACCGAGCAGGACTTCTTCGCGCAGATCGCCGAACTGTAGGCGCGGCCGGCGCGCAGCGGACGTGAGGGAGGCGGTGTGACGGGAATGGATCTCGAGGCGGCGATCCGGGCGGCGGCGCCGCGTGCGCTGGCGGTGCTGGTCCGGCGGTACGACGCGTTCGACCAGTGCGAGGACGCGGTCCAGGAGGCGCTGCTCGACGCCATCGTGCAGTGGCGCGAAAACGGCGTACCCGAGCAGCCGATCGGGTGGCTGATCAGCGTGGCGTCGCGGCGGCTGATGGACGGCTGGCGGCGGGACAACGCGCGGCGGCAACGTGAGTTGAACGACTTCCTGCGGGCGCTGGCCGAGGTCGATCCCGACGAGTACCACGAGGACACTGACGACACGATTCGGCTGCTCGTGCTCTGCTGCCATCCCGCGTTGACTCCCGCATCGCAGGTCGCGCTGACGCTCCGGTCGGTCGGTGGATTGACGACGGCCGAGGTCGCCGCGGCGTTGCTGGTCGGCGAGAGCACGGTCGCGCAGCGGATCAGCCGGGCGAAGCGACTCATCCAGGACGCGGGAGCACGCTTCGAGCTGCCGACGGCGGACGAGTACGACGTACGACTCCGCGCCGTACTGCACGTGCTCTACCTGATCTTCAACGAGGGCCACACGGCCAGCGCCGGTGACGAACTGCAGCGCGTCGACCTCGCCGAGGAGGCGTTGCGGATCACCCGGCTGCTGCGGCACGCCGTCGGCGGATCCGGCGAGGTGACCGGGCTGCTGGCGTTGATGATCCTCACGCACGCCCGCCGGGACGCGCGGACCGGCCCCGGCGGCACCCTGATCCCCGCCGACCGGCAGGACCGCTCCCGCTGGTACGCCGACGAGATCGCCGAGGGCACGCGGCTCGTCGAGGAGACGTTGGGCTCCGGCGCCGTCGGGCCGTACCAGCTGGAAGCGGCGATCGCCGCGGTGCACAGCGAGGCGGACTCGGTCGAGACCACCGACTGGGAACAGATCGCCGGTCTCTACCGGCTCCTCGAGAAGGTCGACCCGAGTCCGATGGTGACGCTCGGCGCGTCCGTGGCGGTCGCGATGACCGAGGGTCCGGACGCCGGCATCGCGATCGCCGAAGGGCTGGCCGACGATCGGTACCTCGGCGACCACCACCGCCGGTTGTCGGTCCTCGCCCATCTCCACGAACTCGCCGGCCGCCCGGACCTCGCCCGCGAGAACTACCTCGCGGCCCTCGATCGCACCCGCAACACGGCCGAACAGAACTACCTGCGCGACCGCATCGCCCACCTCATCAAGTGACGCCGGCCGCCGGTCCACTCCGGCCGTGGCGGAACACTCACCGTATTCCGGAACACGTGCCCCGGGTCGACCGATTGCTTCAGCGTGGCGAGCCGCGCGCGATGGGCCTTCGGGTAGCACAGGTCCAGGTCGTCGTCGGTCGGGTGTGACAGGAAGTTCAGGTACGCGCCCTTCGGCCGGAGCGACGTCCAGAGGTCGTCGAAATCGTCAGCCTGCTCCGACGGTCCCATCAGCACGGAGTTGACCAGGAACCGCGCGTCGCGATGCCCGAACGCGGTCGCGTCCGCCGGCATCGCGCCGTACGCCCCACCGAGCGCCCGGATCTCCATCGCCAGCCCCGGAATCCGCGGCCGGGCGGCGAGCAGCCGCCGACCGAGATTCGGCGTCCACTCGTCGTAGAAGCCGTTGCGGATCCGCGGACGGATCCCCGGCGGCATCGACATGTCGCTGAACACCTCGGCGTACGGCGTCTCGACCACCTTGTCGGTCAGCAACGAGCCGAGGTTGCGGAGCGGTTCGAGGACGGCGCGGTCGCCCGTCGCGCAGACCGCCACCGCGACCGGCACCTGTCGATCGGCCATCATCGTCGGCGCCAGCTGCAACGACGACGTGAGTTCCGCGGGCGCGTCGCTCATGTACTCCGCCCACTTCTCGAGCACCTGTTCCGCTTCCGTCCACGGATACAACAGGGTCCCGAAGTGCACGGTCTTCTGCGGTACGGCGGTGATGTCGTACGACGTGACGACGCCGAGGCTGCCCGCTGCGCCGCGCAGTCCCCAGAACAGTTCCGGCTCGGTCGCGCTGTCGACCCGCCGTACCGCACCGTCCGCGGTGACGACCTCGGCGGCGACCACGTTGTCGATCGCGAGCCCGTGCTTGCGCACCATCCAGCCGATACCGCCACCCGCCATCAAGCCGCCAACTCCGACGGCCGCCGTGTCGCCCGCGGAGATCGCCAGGCCGACCTTCGCGAGCCGCGCGGCCACCTGGCCCCAGGTCGCTCCGGTGCCGACCCGAACGACGTTGTCCGGCAGCAACCGCACCTCGTCCATCGGCCGTACGTCGATCACGACACCGCCGTCCCTCGTCCCGAACCCGGCCGCATGATGCCCGCCGCTGCGCACCGCGATCGGGAGGTCCTCCGCCTCGGCGTACCGCAGCGCCGCGACCACGTCACCGGCCCCCGCACACCGCACCACCACCCGCGGCCGCCCCTCGGCCGTCACCACACGTGCCGCCTCCGCGAGCCCCGCGTCCCCGTCGGCGAGCACCTCCCCCGCCACCACGCCCCGCAGTCCGTCCAGCCCACCCTGGGCCGTCACCGATTCCGTCATCGCCACTCCCTAGATCCCAGACGCCCCCTCAGGCGCCTCACCCCTGGATCGGAGCCACCCGCTCCCCCTCGACATCCCACGACCAACAAATCCCACCGATTCGCCAGCCACAGGAACACGAGTACCCGGCACCACGAGTTGGGTCCGCCAACGCCAACCAGGCACCAGCAGCCCGACGAGGCAAGGTGGCCAGGCAACATCAGGCACCAGCAACAGGCACCAGCAACAGGCACTGACAACAGGCACTGACAACAGGCACTGACAACAGGCACTGACAACAGGCACTGACAACAGGCACTGACAACAGGCTCCGGTGACTGTGCACAGGCAATACCAGGTCGCCAGTCCCCATCACCCACCCCAGCCCACGCGAACACCCCGCACGGCGCGCCATCCGGCCGCGTACTTCGCCGACTCGTGGAACTCGGTCCCCTTCCAACAGCCACACCCCACGACTCGCCGCCCACCCTCGCCACCAATCACCACGACTCGGCACCGAGCCCCCACCAACCGAGCGACCCAAACCGAGCGACGCAAACCGAGCGCTGCGCAGCCGAGCGCCACAAGCGGGCGCTGCGAGCGCCACAAGCCGAGCGCCGCACCACGGAGTACGCCCAGGCCCGCCGCGCACGCCAGCTCCGGGCGGGGAGAGCACTGACCGCCCGGCACGCTCAAGCCCCACCCACCACCGGCATCTGCTCCCACCGCTCCGGCACACCCACCACCCGCGTCCGCGTCGGCAACCACCCCGCAAGCACCGCAACCGGCACTGAGCACAGGCACCGAACACTGTGAACAGGCACCGAACACTGTGAACAGGCAATACCAGGCGCCCAGTCCCCACCTGCTATCGCCAGTCCCCACAACTGCTCCACCCAGCCGAATCCAGCCCGCGAATTCGCCGACTCGTGGAAACCGGTCTCGTTCCAACAACCACACCCACGACTCACCACCCCGCCCCCCACGCGGCGCGACCCGGGCCGTCGGTTCGCGAGTCGTGGAAAACGGCCGCGCTTCACCAGCCACGAGTCACGACTCGCGGTTCACCAGGCCCGCCAAACGCCACAACTCGACGCCAAGCGACCCACACGGCGCGACCCGGGCCGTCGATTCGCGAGTCGTGGAAAACGGTCGCGCCTCACCAACCACCAGTCACGACCCGCCGTTCACCAGGCCCGCCAAACGCCACGACTCGACGCCCAGCGACCCACGCGGCGCGACCCTGGCCGTCAGTTCGCGAGTCGTGGAAAACGGTCGCGCTTCACCAGCCACCAGTCACGACCCGCCGTTCACCAGGCCCGCCAAACGCCACGACTCGACGCCAAGCGACCCACGCCGCGCGACCCTGGCCGTCGGCTCGCGAGTCGTGGAAAACGGTCGCGCCTCACCAACCACGAATCACGACTCGCGCTTCACCAGGCCCGCCAAACGCCACGACTCGACGCCGAGCGCGCCGCGGAACCGGCGCCGGATCAGCCCGGGCCGAGGCCGACGTAGCACGATCAGACCTCGCCGAGACCGGGGTAGCACGATCAGACCGCGCCGAGAGCCGGGTAGCGCGATCAGCCCGCGCCCAGGCCCACGCACCCAGCTCTGTGCGTCCACAGCAGGCCGGGCCGAGGTCCGTGGATCGGGATCGGCTCGGGCTACCTGGGTTGCGGGCCTGGCTGCGCCGGCCCCGCTCCCACGAGGGGAACGGGGCCGGAGGAAACGCCTTGGGTCAGCCTCGGACGACCGAGACCAGGTGGTCCACGACCTCGGCGACCGGGATGTCCGAGCGGTCGCCGGAGCGGCGGTCCTTGACCTCGATGGTGCCGTCGGCGAGGCCCTTGCCCACGACCGCGATCGTCGGGATGCCGATCAGCTCGGCATCCTTGAACTTCACGCCCGGCGAGACCTTCTCGCGGTCGTCGTAGATGACGGACAGCCCGCGGGACTCCAGCTCGGCGGCGATCTCCGCGGCCTTGGCGAAGACCTCCGAGTCCTTGCCGGTGGCAACCAGGTGGACGTCGGCCGGCGCGATCTCCCGCGGCCACACGAGCCCGAGCTCGTCGTGGTTCCCCTCGGCGATCGCGGCGACCGCGCGGGTGACGCCGACGCCGTACGACCCCATCGTGACCGTGACGAGCTTGCCGTTCTGGTCGAGGACCTTGAGGTCGAGCGCGTCGGCGTACTTGCGGCCGAGCTGGAAGATGTGGCCCATCTCGATGCCGCGCGCGGTCTCCAGCGCGCCGGAACCGTCGGGAGCCTGGTCGCCGTCGCGGACCTCGGCGGCCTGGATCGTGCCGTCGGCGGTGAAGTCGCGCCCGTGCACCAGGTTGATGACGTGGAACCCGGACTTGTCCGCACCGGTCACCCACGCCGAACCCTCAGCGACCCGCGGGTCGAGCAGGTAGCGGATGCCGGACGTGTTCTCCTTGCCCAGTACGCCGGGCCCGATGTACCCCTTCGCCAGCGCCGGGTGCTTCTCGAAGTCGGCCTCCTCGAAGGCCGCGACCTCGGCCGGCTCCACCTGCGCACCGAGCCGCTTCTCGTCGATCGCCCGATCGCCCGGTACGCCGATCGCCAGCGGCTCACGCGAGCCGTCGGGGTGCACCAACATCACGAGCACGTTCTTCAGCGTGTCCGCAGCGGTCCACTCGCGACCGTCGGTGCGCGCGTGCTTCGCGTTCAGCGCGTCGACCAGGGTCTCGATCGTGGGCGTGTCCGGCGTGTCCACGACCTCGGCGGCCGGTACGGCGGACGCGTCGACCGGCGCCGCCTGCGGAACCACGACCGCCTCGACGTTCGCGGCGTACCCGCCCGGCGAGCGGACGAAGGTGTCTTCACCGTTCTCCGCGATCGCCAGGAACTCCTCTGACCGCGACCCGCCCATCGCGCCGGACATCGCCTGCACGATCACGTAGTCGAAACCGAGCCGGTCGAAGATCTTGATGTAGGCGTCGCGGTGCTTCTCGTACGACGCGGAGAGGCCCTCGTCGTCGACGTCGAACGAGTACGAGTCCTTCATCACGAACTCACGCCCGCGCAGGACGCCGGCCCGCGGCCGCGCCTCGTCGCGGTACTTGTTCTGGATCTGGTAGATCGACAGCGGGAGGTCCTTGTACGACGAGTACAGGTCCTTCACGACGAGGGTGAACATCTCCTCGTGGGTCGGACCGAGCAGCATGTCGGCGCCCTTGCGGTCCTTCAGCCGGAAGATGTTCGGCCCGTACTCCGTCCAGCGGCCGGTCGCCTCGTAGGGCTCGCGCGGCAGCAGCGCCGGGAACACCAGCTCCTGCGCGCCGATCGCGTCCATCTCCTCGCGGACGATCCGCTCGACGTTGCGCAGCACCCGCAGACCCAGCGGCAGCCAGGTGTAGATACCGGGTGCGGCCCGCCGGATGTAGCCGGCGCGGACGAGCAGCTTGTGGCTCGGGACCTCCGCGTCCGCCGGGTCCTCGCGAAGGGTGCGGAGGAACAACGACGACATACGCAAAATCACGGGAGTCTCCAAGCGTGCAAAAGTCGAGAAACAGGACGTCACAGAGAATATCCGTCCGCCGGACATGCTCTCACCACGTTATCCACAGGACCACACCGGCTACACCTCGCGGGCGGCCTTCAGTGCCCAGCGGATCAACGGAATCTGCAGCGGCAACCGCCCGAAAGCGATTGCCTGCGCCCGCGGCGAGCCTTTCCGCCGCAGGTCCGCGGCCATCTGGACGTTCGCCGGGAACACCGCGACCAGCAGCCCGGCGCTGGCCAGCCCGGCCAACCGCCGGGTTCGCGGGTGCAGCAGTCCGGCCGCGCAGGCCAGCTCGGCGACGCCGGAGGCGTACACCAGCTCCTTCTTGCGTGGCAGCACCTTCGGCACGATCTTCTCGAACGGCTCGGGTTTGGCGAAATGCAGCGTCCCGAGGACCCCGAACAGAACGGCCAGACCCTTGGTGCTTCGCGAAGGCATGGGCCGGAGCTTAGAACAGAATGGTGGCGAAGGTCTCGATCGTGCGGAAGCCGACCCGTTCGTACGCCGCCCGCGCGGGCAGGTTGAACGCATTCACGTACAGCGTCACGACCGGCGCGATCTGCCGGGCCAGTTCGACCACGGCCGCCATCCCTGGCGCCGCCAGCCCGCGACCGCGGTACTCCGGATCCACCCAGACCCCCTGGATCTGGCAGACGCCGGTGCCGACCGAGCCGACCTCGGCCTTGAACACGACCCGCCCGTCCTCGATCCGCGCGAACGCCCGCCCGGCCCGGATCAGCTCCGCGACCCGTGACCGGTAGAACGTCCCGTCCGGCCCGGTCTGCGGCGGTACGCCGACCTCCTCGGTGTACATCGCCACGCACGCCGGGTACAGGACCGGCAACTCGACCGGCTCCACCGCCCGGACCAGCGGATCCGGCGTCACCAGCGGCGACCCGTCGATCACCATGAAGGGCTGGTCGTCGCGCACCTCGCGGGCCGGACCCCAGTGCGGTTCGAGGATCTCCCACAGCTGTGCGACCGCCCGCGCCTGGCCGAGGATCTGGAAACAGTTCCGCCCGCGCCGCATCGCGTACGCCGCGAACGCCCGCAGTGCGGCATCGTCCGCGCCGACCGGCACCATGTTCCCGCCCGCGTGGCACAGGGCCTCGAGCGCGCCCTTCTCGACGTACCCCCAGACCTCCGCACCGCGCCGCGGGTCGAGCCCGGACGCCTGCACGAGGCTGTCCACGAACACGTTCACCACCGGATCGCGAGCGATGACCGCGCGCGCCGCCGCGAGGTCACGAGGACCGAGAACCCGTACGCCCACGCGCAGAACCTAGCGGATGACCGAGGTTCCCGTATGCAACGGGGCCGACTCAGCCCGCCTCGACATCCACGCCGGCTTCCGCACCGGCATCCGCGCCGGCGGCGATCCGGCGCAGTGGCGAGGTCCACGCGACGACCACGCCGGCACATCCGAACAGGCCCATCAGGACCATCCCGGTCCGCGGCCCGAAGGCGTTGCCGAGCACTCCACCGACCACGGAACCCAGCGTCCACCCGACGCCCCACGACAGCATGCGGCCCGCGGTGTTGACCCGGCCGAGCAGGTTCTCCGGTGTCACCTGCTGTCGGTACGACACCGCATTAACGATCACCAGGACGTACGCCGAACCCCACACGAGCAACGCCAGCGCGGCCACGACCCAGTGCGGCGACAACGGCGACAGCACCCCGAGCAACGCGGACACCGGCAACGCGTAGAGCGTGATCGCCGCCGGCGAGACGCGCTTCAGCAACCGCGGGAGGCTGAGTGCCGCGATCAGACCGCCGATCCCCCACGTCCCCCAGACGAGTCCGAACCGAAGTCCCGACGTACCCACGTGCAGGACGCGGTCGCACCAGACCACGATGAGCGCCATGAACCCGCCGCCGGCGAACGACTGGATGCTGCCGACGAGCGTCATCGTGCGGACGCCGGCGTGCCGGACCAGGTACCGCAGGCCGTCGCCGATGTCGTTCAGCACCACCCGCGGGCGCAGCGGCGGCCGCCCGTCGCGCGCCTCCGACATCGCCCGTACGATCCCGCGGACGGCGAACGCGGACGCCGCGAAACTCAACGCGTCGAGCGTCAGCAGACTCGCCGGATCCAGCACGGCGAGGAGCAGACCGGTCAGCGGTGGCACGAACAGCTCGATCAGACT
This sequence comes from Kribbella sp. NPDC004875, assembly GCF_042873375.1. Lineage (NCBI taxonomy): Bacteria > Bacillati > Actinomycetota > Actinomycetes > Propionibacteriales > Kribbellaceae > Kribbella > Kribbella sp. NPDC004875. The sequence goes on along the minus strand of NZ_JBIALI010000002.1, from coordinate 554,853 downwards.
CGACGCGGTCCAGACCGCCGAGTTGGCCTGCGCGACCCGCGCCCGGCCGACCAGGACCGGCAACGCACCGAAGTTCGCACCGTCGAAGAAGGTGTAGACGGCCTGGACCGTGAACGCGACCACGAGCACCTGCGCGACCGTCAGCAGTCCGAGCAGATGCGCGACCGGCACGGACCCGACCAGCACCGCGTTCACGGTGTCCGCGGCGACCATCACCCGCCGCCGGTTCCACCGATCGGCGAGCGCCCCGGCGAACAATCCGGTCAGCAGGTACGGCGCCGATTCCAGCGCGGTCACCACCGCGGTGAGCACCGTCGAACCGCTGAGCCGATACACCAGCACCGGCAGCGCGATCGCCGTCACCATCGACCCGGTGACCGACAGCGCGCGGGCCAGCCAGTACCGCCGGAAGTCCGGATCGTCGCGCAGCCGCTCAGGCACCCCCGTTGTCATGACGGGCATCTTGCATCCTCAGGTGCACTGGAGGTCAAGACCCATCCACATCACATCGGCTCCGAGGTCGCGATCGGGCGTCCGTCGCGGCTCGCCGAAGCCCTGGGAGCGGTAGAACCCGATGGCCTTCTCGTTCGCGACGAACACGTCCAGCAGGAGTTCCGGCGTACCTTCGGGGAGGGCTGCGACGGCGGCGTCCAGGAGTGCTTTGCCGATGCCCTTGCCTTGATGGCCGGGCAGCACGTACAGCTTCCACATCACCCAGAAGTCGGCCTGCCGACCCAGACCCACCATGCCGACGAGGTCGTTGCCCTCGGCAGCGACCAAGGTGATGCCGGTGCGGATCCCGCGCTCGACCATCTCCGGGGACCACCACTGGGCGAGGCCGTCCGCGATGGACTCGGCGGACATCAAGCCGCCGTACGCGGCCGGCCAGGTGGTCAGACCGATCGCTCGGACGGCGTCGACGTCGGCGAGTTCGGCCTTCCGAATCATCCGTGCACCACCACGAGCCGGCCGTCCGGATCGATGATCTCCAAACCGGCCTCGCTCGGCGTCACCTGCAGATCACCGAGACGGCTCTGGACCGCGTCGAGGTCCTCGGTCGTTGTCAGGTCGAGCCGGACCGTGAACTCACCTTCGGCCGGGCCGAACAGCGCGGTCGCATCCGTTCCGACCGCTCGGAAGAAGCTGCGCCATGCCGTCTCGTCGGCGCCGGTCAGGTACGGCGTGACGGACCAGCGGGCGTCCGGACTCGCGTCGTGGACCTTGTAGCCGTAGAGGTCCTCGCTGCGTTCGTCGATCCAGATCACGGCCGCGTCCGGGCCGGTCACCGACAACACCCGCCCGTACGCCTCGTCGAAGACCGTCGCGTCGTCGAACCCGGCCTGTTCCAGCCGATCCTTCAGCGTGTCGATCTCGTTCGCCTCGAACGACAGCGACGTCTGCCCCGGCTGCCCGCCGGTCGAACTCGACGCCGCGTCGTGCAGCGCCACCATCCCCCTCCCGGTCAGCATGTCGACCCACCCGCCGCGCTCGGACTCGATCCGCGACCGCAGTCCCAGCGTCTCCAGGAACGCCCGCATCGCGTCCACGTCCGCCGTGAACCGCAACGGCCTGATCACCACGTCGTTCATCCTCGCGCCTCCCCATGGTTGTCCAGGTACTCCGCCAGCGCCTGCTCGACCAGCGCGGACAAACTCGCGCCCTCGTCGATCGCCTTGTGCTTCACCCGCCGCACCAGCCCGGGCGGCAGATAGACGTTGAACTGCACCTTCTTGCCACCGTCATCAGCCATGGCTATATTGCTAGCATCCTAGAAAGCTGAGCGTCAACCGACAGGGAGCGCCCATGAACCTCCGTTTCGACCACCTCGGCCTGCTCACCCGCACCCGCGAGCAGAACCAGGAGCTGGCCGACTTCTTCTCCGGCGTCCTCGGCCTCGAGGTCACCGGCACCGCGAGCGAGGGGTACGCCGAGGTGAAGGCCGGCGCGATGACCATCGCGCTGCACACCGGCGCGATGGTGGACGACTTCGGGGCGATCGGCGGGACGCTCCTGCAGTTCAGCAGCGACGACGTCCGCGCCGACATCGAGGAGATCCGCCGTCGCGGCGGCACCATCGGCCTCGACCCTCGTGACACCGACTGGGGCACAACCTCGGCGTACATCTCCGGCCCGCACGGCGTACTGATCGAACTCTACGAGTTCAACCAGCCGCACTAGTGCCGCGTCAAGAAACCTTCGGTTTGTCAGGCCCATGCCGTCCCCGACAGCGATGACCCCAGCCGGCTCTGCACCCGCCGTCGCGGCACCGTTTGGGTGGTTCACCTCAGAAATGGCCCGTTCCCACGCGGCATACCAACTGCACAGGGACAACATCAGGGGTGAACCGCCCGAATGCCTGGACCTTGGGACGCCTAGTACCTCCGGCGGCGCGAGGCCAGGGATCACACGGCGGCGAGGAGGGCGTCGTCGAGTTCCTTGAGGAGTTTGGCCTTGGGGCGGGCGCCGACGACGGACCAGATCATCTCGCCGCGGTGGAAGAGGATCAGGGTCGGCAGGGCCATCACGCGGTAGCGGGCGGGGACGGCCGGGTTCTCGTCGGAGTTCAGCTTGACCACGGTCAGCTGGTCGTTGCGCTCGGCACCGATCTGGGCGAGGACCGGGGCGATCGCGTGGCACGGCGGGCACCACTCGGCCCAGAAGTCCACGAGGACGGGTTTCTCAGAACGCAGTACCACCTCGTCGAAGGTTGCTTCGTCGACAGTGCGCAGTTCGGTCATCGTTGGTTCCTCCAGCTCTCGGCATCGGTCAGGAGGTCGGTCAGCCGGGCCCGCAGATCGGTGAGCTCGGCGATCCGCCGGTCCACCTCCGCGATCCGGGTCCGGTACGCCGTCAGCGACGCCGGGCACACGTCAGCGCGCGCGTTGCCGGCCCGCAGGCACTCGATGAACGGGTACGTCTGCTCCGCGGTCAGCCCGAGACTCAGCAACGCCTTCACCTCGCGCACCACGACCACGTCGTCCGCGTCGTATGCGCGGTAGCCGTTGGCCTCCCGGCGCGGCTTCAGCAGTCCCTGCGCCTCGTAGTACCGCACTGCCTTGACCGTCACACCGGCCTCGGCCGCCAGATCCCCGATCCGCATCCCGCCTCCTTCGTCACCGACGCTAAACCTTGCCCCCAGGGTCAAGGTCAAGTCAGCTTAGCCAGGATCCGGTCAGTGACCCCGGAAGGCCTCTTCCAGCCACCACGACGGATAATCGGCGACGACCTTCGCGTCCACGAGCATCGGCGCCGAGCGCGGACCGCCCAGCCAGTCCTCGACGGCCGCGAGGTCCGCGACAGTGCGGACCGTGGCCGCCTCGAAGCCGTAACCCCGGCCGATGGCGGCGATGTCGGTCGGCGGGAACGTGACGGTGTCCATCGGCTGCCCGCCGAAATGGTGCACCTCAGCGCCGTACGCGTCGTCGTTGTACACGACCACCAGCATCGGCAGGCCGAGCCGGCGCACCGTGTCCAGTTCCGCGGCGCTCATCAGCGCACCGCCGTCACCGAGCGCGGCGACCGGCAGCCGGTCCGGCTGCGCCAGCGCGGCACCGATCGCGGTGGCGAGCCCGAGCCCGATGGACTGGAACGCCTGGGTGAAGCACATCCCGTTCTCGTCCGGTACGTCGAGGTAGGCGCTCGGATAGCCCATGAAGTTCCCGGAGTCGACGGCGAGCACGCGCTCCGCCGGGAGTACGTCGTCCAGCGCGATAGTGAGTGTCCGTGGGTCGATGCGGTCCGCCGTACTGGTGTCGTCGTACTCGACGTCTCGCCAGCGGACACTTCCCACATCGACGGCGCGATAGCCGACCCGCTGCTCACCCAGAGCGTCGATGGCCAGTGTGGCGGTGCGGTGGACATCGCCGGTGATGCCGAGGTGGATCTCGCGATGGGCGCCGAGCGCGGACGCGTCGTCGTCGACCTGGACGACTGTGGTGTCCGGTCCGATGAGTTGGCCGTGGCGGATCGTCCACATGTTCAGTGCGCAGCCCCAGCCGACGATGAGGTCGGCGGCGCGGATCAGTTCGGCGGTCCGGGCCGAGGCGAAGCCGCCTGAGATGCCGAGTGACCACGGGTTGCCGTGGAACAGGCCGTGCGCGACGGCCGAGGTCGCGAGCAGCGCGCCACATTGCTCCGCCAGCAGTTCGAGGGTCCGCCGAGATCCTCGGGCTCCCCGCCCCGCGACGAACACCGGTCGCTGCGCGCGCCGCAGCAGGTCCGTCAGCGCAGCGACCTCGCCGGCGCCCGGCACAACCGCGTCCCGCGCAGGCGGTGGCGCGGCGGCAGATGCGTCAGCCGGAACCTCCAATGCCTGCAGGGAAAGCGGGACATTCAGCAAAACCGTCCGTCGTTCGCGAAGGGCCGTCGCGACGGCGCCCACAGCCTCCACCACCGCAGTCTCGGCCGAAGTGACCCGCGCCGGCACCGCACCCACCGAGCGGGCGAGCGCGTCCTGGTCGACGGAGAAGTTCGAGCGCGGTTCAGTGGCCTCCGCGGCGAGGACGACCATCGGCGTACGGCTCTTCGCGGCCTCGGCGATCCCGGTCATCGCGTTCGTCAGGCCGCAGCCCTGGTGGACCGACAGCGCGGAGACCGTTCCGCTCGTCCGCGCGTACGCGTCGGCCATCGTCGCGGCGCCGCCCTCGTGCCGCGCGGCCACGAACCGTGCGCCGGCGGCGACCAGCGCGTTGGTCAGGTGGAAGTTGCCCGACCCGACGACGCCGAACACCTGGCGGACCCCCGCGGCGGCCAGGTTTCGGCCGACCGCCTCCGCGACGTTCACTGGCGTTCGACCAGGGCCAGCACCCGGGCCGGGGCGCCGGATCCACTCACGATCGGCAGCGGTCCGGCGATCACGACTGAACCGGTCGGCGGCAGCCGGTCGAGGTTCTGCAGCTGCGTCAGCCCGTACTTGTCACTGCCCATGAGATAGGAGTGGCACGGGAACGGCGGGTCGAACGAGTTCGCCTTGCCGGCGTCGGTGCCGACGGTCTCGACGCCGAGTCCGAGTACGTGTGTCTCCTGTGCGACCCACCGCGCGCACTCAGGTGAGAGGCCGGGCGTGTGCGGGCCGTTCTCGTCGGCGTTGAGGAACGCCTCCTGGGAATGGGAGTGAGCGCTCCACCCGGTACGGACGAACAGCCAGCCGCCGTCCGGCAGCGGCGCATGCTCCGCCTCCCAGGCTTTGATGTGGTCGATCTCGACCAGGAAGTCGGGGTTCTTCTCGACCTCGGCGGTGAAGTCCAGCACGACGGCGGGTGCGATCAGCCGCCGCGCCGGGACCGAGGCGACGTCGGCGAGGTCCTTGCCGGTGACCCAGTGGTTCGGCGCGTCGAAGTGGGTGCCGGTGTGCTCGCCGCTGGTGAAGTTGTTCCAGTACCAGGCCGGACCGCGATCGTCGTACCGGCTGATCTCCTCGAGCTCGAACCGCGCCGTCTGCCCGAACTCCGGCGGCAGTTGGATCACCGGCGTCGCAGCGGACAACGGCGAGGTCAGATCCACGACCTCCACCGACCCGTCAGCAAGCGCACCGACGAGCACCGACAACGGCGACGACTCAGTCATCCCGACCTCCACGCGTGGCGAACGAACCACCAGAAAACTAAGCCGCCGACCGAGCCGCGGTAAAGCGTTCTCCCAGCTCTTGATACCGCCCTGAGAATCCCGCCACCATGACCCACATGCTGCTGGGAACCTTCCGCGCCCACCGCCTCCCGCCCGGCGCACGGACAACCGAACGAACCGCCGCCCGCGGGGTTCTCCTCCGCGACGACGAATTGCTCCTACTGGCATCCCGGCACGGCGACTACAAGTTCCCCGGCGGCGGCGTCGAGCCCGGCGAATCCCTCGCCGACGCACTGGTCCGCGAGTTCCGCGAGGAGTGTGGGTACGCCGGGATCGTGGTCGGTGCCGAACTTGGGACGACCCGAGAGGAGACACCCGCGATCGAGCCGGAGTACGACGTTTTCGGCATGACCTCGCACTACTTCAGCTGCACCGGCGGCGCGCCTGCCGGCGAGCCGGTGCTTGACGCGTACGAGGCCGAGTTGGAGCTCACGCCGACGTGGGTCAGCCTGAGTGATGCGTTGGCCGCGAATCGTCGCGTGTTGGCGAGCGGGGTTGGCGTGATGCGCTGGCTGGCGCGTGAGATCGCCGTACTGGAGTGGCTCAGTGGGTGTAGGCGCTGACCCACTCGCCCAGGACTCTTGCGCTCGTGTCGACGAGGGCGGGCCAGTCGAGGGCGGCTTCGTCGGCTGCGTCCGAGACGTGTTTGACGACGCGCACGGGTACGCCGTACTCGCGGCAGGCATAGACGACGCCGTATGCCTCCATGTCGACCAGATGCGCCCGCTCCGCGAGCCTCGCCCGTACGGCGGCATCGGTCACGAAGACATCGCCTGACGCGAGGACCGTCCCGTCACCGCCCTCGACCGGCAGCTCGTCCTGCGGGTCGAGCCCGATGGCGCGGAGGGCGTCCGCGTTCACGTCGTGGTTGATCACTCTGCTCGGCAGGAACAATCCGGACAAACCGTCCCGCAATGCACCGGTGGTGCCGATGTTCAGGACCACCAGATCGGTGGTGTCGCATGCCGCCAGCGCGCGGCTGACCGCCACGGCGGCAGCCGTCTTCCCCACGCCGGTGACGACCACCGGAACGCCGTCCGGAACGTACCGCGCCTCGCCGGCGACGGCGCTGACGACCAGGTAGCCGGTCACGCTCAGCTGACGCTGACGGTCGGCTCGCCCGGCTCGGTGGTCTCCATCTGCTCGGCGATCCGCATCGCTTCCTCGATCAGGGTCTCGACGATCGCCGCCTCCGGGACGGTCTTGATCACCTCGCCCTTGACGAAGATCTGCCCCTTGCCGTTGCCGGACGCGACCCCGAGGTCGGCCTCCCGGGCCTCACCCGGACCGTTCACGACGCAGCCCATGACGGCGACCCGGAGCGGCACCTCCATGCCCTCCAGACCCGCGGTCACCTGCTCGGCGAGCGTGTACACATCCACCTGCGCACGGCCGCACGACGGGCAGGAGACGATCTCGAGCTTGCGCTCCCGCAGATTCAGCGACTGCAGGATCTGCAGGCCGACCTTGACCTCCTCGACCGGCGGCGCGGACAGCGAGACCCTGATCGTGTCGCCGATGCCCTTGGACAACAGCGCACCGAACGCGACCGACGACTTGATCGTGCCCTGGAACGCCGGCCCGGCCTCGGTGACGCCGAGGTGCAACGGCCAGTCGCCGCGCTCGGCGAGCATCTCGTACGCCTGCACCATCACGACCGGGTCGTTGTGCTTGACCGAGATCTTGAAGTCGTGGAAGTCGTGCTCCTCGAACAGCGAGGCCTCCCAGACCGCCGACTCGACCAGCGCCTCCGGCGTCGCCTTGCCGTACTTCTCCAGCAGCCGCTTGTCCAGCGAACCAGCGTTCACGCCGATCCGCAGCGACGTACCGTGGTCCTTCGCCGCCTGGGCGATCTCCTTGACCTGGTCGTCGAACTTGCGGATGTTCCCCGGGTTCACCCGGACCGCGGCGCAGCCGGCCTCGATCGCGGCGAACACGTAGCCCGGCTGGAAGTGGATGTCGGCGATCACCGGGATCTGCGAGTGCCGCGCGATCTCCGGCAGCGCGTCGGCGTCCTCCTGCCGTGGGCAGGCGACCCGGACGATGTCGCAGCCGGCCGCGGTCAGCTCGGCGATCTGCTGCAGCGTCTTGTTGACGTCGTTGGTGGGCGTCGTCGTCATCGACTGCACCGACACCGGCGCGTCCCCACCGACCAGCACGCTGCCCACCTTGATCTGGCGGGTCTTGCGGCGCGGCGCGAGAGTGGGGGGCGGGAGGGCCGGCATACCCAGGTTGATGCTCATGTGTCCTTATCCGTTGAACAGCTTGATGGGGTTCACGATGTCGGCGATGACGAGCAGCACGCCCATCACCACGATCACACTCGCCGCGACGTACGCGATCGGGAGCAGCTTGGCCACGTCGACGTACCCGGGGTCGGGCCGGCCGAACAGCTTCGCGAAGCCGCGCCGGATGCCCTCCCAGATCGCGCCGATCATGTGCCCGCCGTCGAGCGGCAGCAGCGGGATGAAGTTGAACAGCGCGAGGAACAGGTTCAGCGAGGCGAGCAGCATGATCAGGCTCGCGAACTTCGCGCCGACGTCGAGGCTGTTGGAGGAGGCGATCTCACCGGCGACCCGGCTGGCGCCGACGACGCTCATCGGGCTGTCCTGGTCGCGCTGACCGCCGACGATCGACTTCGCGACGCCGACCAGCTTCTGCGGGAACTGGCCGAGCGCCTTCACCGTGGCGACCGTGTAGGTGCCCATCTGGTCGAAGGCGTAGCCGACGCTCTGCCGCTCGAGCTTGTTCTCCGGGGAGACGCCGAGGAACCCGACCGAGACGAACTTGTCCGAGCCCGGCTTGTCCTGGACCTGGTTGACGATCGTGTTGGTCTTCAGGGTGACCTGCTGACCGTTGCGCTCGACAACGATCGTGGCGGCCTTGTCGGTGTTCGCCCGGATCAGCGGGGTGAGCTGGTCCCAGCTGTCGATCGTGGTGCCGTTGAAGGACACGATCCGGTCGCCGATCTGGAACCCGGCCTGCTTGGCCGGAGACAGCTTGTCCCCGTCCTGGCACTTGCGGTCCGGCGAGGCCTGGTCGGCCGGGATCACGCAGTCGGTGACGGTGGAGATCGTGGTCTGCGGGACCTGGGCGCCGTACAGAGTGAAGAGGCCGGTGAAGAGCACCGCCGCGATCAGCACGTTGACCAGCGGCCCGGACGCCATCACGATCAGCTTCTTCCACCACACCTTCTGGTAGAAGAGCCGGCCGTTGTCCTCGGGCGCGATCGTCTCGTACTCCGCCGTCCGCGCGTTCTCGACCATCGACTGGATCGGGCCGGTGTTGGCCTTGCGGACCTTCGTCGGGTCCTCGCCCTTGGCCGGCGGCATCATCCCGATGATCCGGACGAAACCTCCGGCCGGGATCGCCTTGATGCCGTACTCCGTCTCGCCGCGCCTGGTCGACCACACGGTCCGCCCGAAGCCGACGAAGAACTGCGTGACCTTCATCCCGAACGCCTTGGCCGGGACCATGTGCCCCAGCTCGTGCAGCGCTACCGAGAGCAGGACCCCGGCGACGAACAGCACGATGCCGAGGGTGGTGAGCAGCACACTCATGCCTCTTGGTTCTCCCGTACGCCGGTGATCTCACGAGCCCGGGTTCGGGCCCACGCGTCCGCGGCGAGCACGTCGTCGACGGACAGTTCCTGATATGAGGGTACGTCGTGGTCGGTCACCACCCGGGCCACAGTGTCGACGATCGCCACGAACGGTAACCGCCCGTCCCGGAACGCCTGCACGCACACCTCGTTGGCAGCGTTGAACACGGCCGGTGCGGTCCCACCCCGGGTACCCGCCTCGCGGGCGAGCTGAACCGACGGGAACTCGGCGTTGTCGACCGGCTGGAAGGTCCATGTGCTCGCCTGGGTGAAGTCCCACGGCGGCGACGCGTCCGCTATCCGGTCGGGCCAACCGAGCGCCAGCGCGATCGGCACCGTCATCGTCGGTACGCCGACCTGCGCGATCGTGGCCCCGTCGAAGAACTCGACCATCGAATGGATCGCCTGCTGCCGGTGGATGACCACGTCGATCCGGTCCATCGGGATACCGAACAGCAGGTGCGCCTCGATCAGCTCGAGACCCTTGTTGACCAGCGTCGCCGAGTTGATGGTGACGACCGGGCCCATCGCGAAGTTCGGGTGGTCCAGGGCCTGCTCGACCGTGACGTTCTCCAGCTCGCTGCGCGGCTTGCCGAGGAACGGGCCGCCGCTGGCCGTCAGCAGCAGCTTGCGGACCTCGTTCGGCGTACCGCCGCGCAGGCACTGGGCGATCGCGCTGTGCTCGGAGTCGACCGCGACGATCTGGCCCGGCTTGGCCCGCCGCGTGACGATCGGGCCGCCGATCACCAGCGACTCCTTGTTGGCCAGCGCCAGCGTGTTCCCGGCGTCCAGGGCAGCCAGTGTCGCGTGCAGCCCGACCGATCCGTTGATGCCGTTGAGAACCACGTCACACGGCATCGCCGCGAGCTCGCTGGAGGCGTCCGGCCCGGTGACGATCTTCGGGATCCGGAACTCGCCCTGCGCGTACCCCTTGCGCTGCGCCTCGGCGTAGAACGCGAGCTGCAGGTCCTGCGCGACTGTGGCCTTCGCCACGGCGACGACCTCGACGCCGAACTCGAGCGCCTGCTCGGCCAGCAGTGTCACGTTGTCGCCGCCGGCGGACAGCGCGAGCACGTGGAAGCGGTCCCGGTTGCGCCCGATCAACTCGAGCGCCGTGGTACCGATCGAGCCGGTGGAGCCGAGGATGACGACGCTGCGCGGGTTCACGGCGCCATTGTTCCAGGTGCGCACCGATCGTGACGATCCCGGTGCATTCAGCCCGGATTCAACCCAGGTACAGCCTGAACGGAAGCGCTCCGAGCGCGACCTCGTCACCGTCGCCGACCATCGCGGTCTGGATGCGTACGCCGTTCACGTGCGTCCCGTTGGTCGAGGCGAGATCCCGCAGCTCGTACCCGGTCTCGTCGATCCGGAGCAGCTCGGCGTGATGCCGGCTCACCTCCGGGCGGTCCAGGATCAGATCGCAGTCCGGCGCCCGTCCGATCCGGACCAGGTCGAGCAGCGGTACGACCTCACCGGTCTGTCCGACGAGGGCAGGCTGCGGTCCGGTCTCCAGCGCCGCGGCGATCTCCGCCACACCGGCGGTCCGGATCGACAGCGACACGATCAGGTCGTCGCCTTTGTCCACGTGCAGGTTGTGCTGAGCGCCGTACCCCTGCAAGAGGTCGCCGTGCTCGTCGATGACGACCGCGGAGACGTGGTAGTACCCAGGCGGCAGTTGCGCGTACGCCGCGGCACCGAGCGAGGTGGTGAGCACCACAGCGTCGTACTCGCGGTGACTCACGTCGGTGATGGTGATCAGCACCGGGTTGTGCGCTGTGAGGTGCGCCTCGGCGCCGGTGTCGCCCGGGGTGAACTCGACGGTCACCATGGGCGCCGGACGGATCTCGTCCAGGCCGACCAGCCGCCCGACCACGGGCACCGTGCCGGTGGGGATGTCCAGCGGCACGTACTGGCCGTGCGACCGGACCAGGACGTCCAGCTGCGGCCGGGTCCACCCGTTGCGCCGGGCGAGCAGGTACGCGCTGACCATGCCCTTGCCGAAGATGAAGGCGACATCCCCCACCACGGCTCGCACGAATCCACTGACAGGTTCCATCGGCACCCCCAGTGCATCAGTATCCAGGAATCGCGACTCCGGTACGCCGGTGTTCGGTGTGCCGCCGTACCGTTGCCCGGTGACCTCAGTTCCGGCCTCTGTGCTCATCATCGAGAACGACCGCGACAGCGGTCCAGGCAAACTCCTCGATTGGATGGACGACCGTGGCATCTCGCCGCTGGTCGTCCGGGCTTGGGACGGTGAACCCGTACCCGAGACCGTCGACGGCCATGCGGCGCTGATCCTGCTCGGCGGCGGGATGCTCCCGGACGAGGACGAGCGGTCGCCCTGGCTGCCGGCTGAGCGGGCGCTGCTGCGCGACGCGCACGGCCGGGTGCCGGTGCTCGGGATCTGTCTCGGTGGGCAGTTGCTCGCACACACCTTCGGCGGCGAGGTGCAGGGGAAGTACGGACTGCCGGAGAAGGGTGTGACGCCGCTGACGGTGCTGCCTGCGGCGGCAGACGACGTACTGCTGGCCGGGCTGCCGTCGACGGTGCGGGCAGTGGAGAGTCATCAGGACCAGATCACCCGGCTGCCGGACGATGCGGTGTTGCTGATGTCCAGCGAACGGTGCCCGAACCAGATGTTGCGGATCGGCCGCAGCTGGGGCGTCCAGTTCCACCCGGAGGTCACAGCAGACCGGGTACGGCGCTGGAACCCGGAGCGACTGCGCTCGATGGGATTCGACCCCGGAGCGGTCGTCGCCGACGCCGAGCGGTACGCCGTGGAACTCGACAAGACCTGGGCCACGGTCGTCGGGAGATTTCTCGATCTCACGGCCTGACTCGGCGCTACCTTTGGGGGCATGAGTCTGGAGCAGCCGCCGCCCGGCCACCGGGCATCCGACAACGACCGCGAGCGTGCCGCCGCCGTGGTCCAGGAAGCGCACACCGACGGGCGGCTGGACTTCGAGGAGCTCGACGAGCGGCTCACCCAGATCTACTCGGCGAAGACCCAGCTCGAGCTACGCAACGCGACCGCCGACCTGGTCCCGGTCGCGCACGGCAGCTCGCAAGAGCTGACGCTGCGGGCCAAGCACAGCGCGCAGAAGCGTGAGGGCGCGTGGACCGTGCCCGAGCGGCTGACCGCAATCGCCGAGCACTCCTCGGTGAAACTCGACTTCACCGACGCGATCGTGCACTGGGCGGAGATCCACGTCGACGCGCACGCCAAGCACAGCTCGGTCGTGATGGTGATCCCCGAGGGCTGGAGCGTCGACATCGATCAGGTCGACATGGTGCACAGCAGCGCCAAGAACAAGGCCGTCGCACCCCGCGCCGGCGGCGTCCGCCTCCGCGTCACCGGCCAGGCCCGCCACGGCAACATCGTCGTCCGCCACCCACGGAAACGCCACTGGTGGTGGCCCTGGTACAGCAAGTGATCCCGGTCCCCTACGAGCAGACGTACGCAGGCAACCTCCGCCAACAGGTCGGAAACCAACGCCTGATAACCCCCGGCCCACGCGCGGTCATCGTCAACGACTCCGGCGACGTGCTCCTGGTCCGCCGCTCTGACGACGACACCTGGGTGATGCCGGCCGGCGGCCTCGAGCTGGGCGAGTCGATCTGGGATGCACTTGTCAGAGAGGTGCAGGAGGAGACCGGCCTCGTTGTCGAGGCAGCGACACCCATCGCCCTGTACACCGGACCGCAGTACTGGTTCACCAACGCATACGGCGGTGAGCATCAGATGTTCGCGGTGGTGTTCCGGGTCGATCGTTGGAGCGGCTCCCTGGTCGGCGAGACCGACGAGACTCGCGATGCCCGGTTCTTCGCTCGGGATGGGCTGCCTCCGTTGCGGCCGGTGTATCGGGAGACGATCGCTGATCTCGACGCCTTCGACGGAACGCTGATCGTGAAGTAGGCGTGTGGCCTTCCACACCACCTCATCGCCGCCTCCACCGGCTAGCGTGAGCACATGGGTGCTTCTCTGGATCTTGTCGACGTCGACTCCCTGCTGACTTCCGAGGAGGTCGACGTTCGGGCGGCCGCGCGGCGGTTCGCGGATGAGCGGTTGCGGCCTTCGTTGGCGGAGTGGTTCGAGACAGCGTCGATTCCGGCGCGGGAGTTGGCGAAGGAACTTGGTGCGCTCGGGTTCCTCGGGATGCACCTGACCGGGTACGGGTGCGCCGGTCTCGGACCGGTTGCCTACGGCTTGGCGTGTCTGGAGATCGAGGCTGCCGACTCGGGGATGCGATCGCTGGTGTCGGTGCAGGGATCGCTGGCGATGTACGCGATCTGGAAGTACGGCAGCGAGGAGCAGAAGAACGAGTGGCTGCCGCGGATGTCCGCCGGTGAAGCGATCGGCTGCTTCGGCCTGACCGAACCCGACTTCGGGTCCAACCCGGCCGGCATGCGCACGAACGCCCGCCGCGACGGCTCCGACTGGGTGCTGAACGGCTCGAAGATGTGGATCACCAACGGTTCGGTCGCCGACGTCGCGGTGGTCTGGGCGCGGACCGACGACGGCGTGCGCGGCTTCGTCGTACCGACGTCGACGCCCGGTTTCTCGGCACCGGAGATCAAGCAGAAGATGTCGCTGCGGGCGTCTGTCACGTCCGAGCTGGTGCTCGAGGACATGCGGCTGCCGGAGAGCGCGATGTTGCCCGAGGCCCGTGGTTTGTCGGGTCCGCTCGGCTGCCTCAACGAAGCCCGGTTCGGGATCATCTTCGGCGCGATGGGCGCGGCGCGGGACTGCCTGGAGACAGCCGTCGCGTACGCCGGTGAGCGGATCGTGTTCGACAAGCCGCTGGCGGCGTACCAGCTGACCCAGGCGAAACTGGCCGACATGGCGGTCGAGCTGAACAAGGGCGTCCTGCTCGCCGTCCACCTCGGCCGGCTCAAGGAGAAGGGCACGCTCCGGCCCGAGCAGGTCTCGGTCGGCAAGCTCAACAACGTCCGCGAGGCGATCGCGATCGCCCGCGAGTGCCGCACGATCCTGGCGGCGAACGGGATCAGCGGCGAGTACCCGATCATGCGGCACGCCAACAACCTCGAATCGGTGCTCACCTACGAGGGCACGTCCGAGGTGCACCAGCTGGTGATCGGGCAGGCGCTGACCGGGCAGTCCGCGTTCCGCTGACGAATACTCTCCGCAACCTCCGGGTACCGGTTTGCCAACTGCTCAGGAAGGAGCATGTATGCGGATCGGGGCCGGGATCGCACTCGTCGTGGTCGGCGCCGTCATCGCCTTCGCCGTGCGAGACACGTCTGACACGTTCAACCTGACAGCGCTCGGGATCATCATCATGCTCGGTGGCGTGGCCGGGATCTGGCTGTCCTACCGGCTCGCCAACCAACGCCGGCGAAGCGCCCGGCCGGTGATCGACCCGGACGTCGAGCGGCAGTACCGTACGGCGCCGCCGGACCGGGTCGCGGACGAGCCGATCGACGTCACTCCGCGCAGTCCTCAGAAACGCTTCAACAAGTAGTCGCACTCGTCGGCGTGACTGTGGACGACGGTCCCATCGGCTGCCTGCTCGGTCCAGCGGTCGATGACCCGCGGACCTGACCACAGCTCGTACCCGAGCCGCTCGTACAACCGGCGAGCGGCCGGGTTGTCGGCGCCGACTCCCATCCCGATCGCCGCTCGCCCCCACTCTGCCGCGATCGCCTCGGCCTCCCGAATCAGCGCCGTACCGACGCCTTGGCCGCGGACGAACGCGTGCAGGGCGTTGATCTCGGCCGGGTCGGCGGCGGCGCGGAGTTCGTCGTACTTCGACCGTCGCAGGACCATGGTCTGGCCGACGAGTTCGCCATCCCGACGGGCGAGCAGGAACAATCCTTCGTCGCGCTGTTGGACTGCCCAACGATTGCGAATGTGGTGCTGGGCCGCAGGCGCCCCGGCGAGCGACTCGATCAACGTATCGACGTCGGAGCGGGTGGCCGGCCGGATGTCCATCCGCCGACTGTAGGCCGGGTCGCCGCCCGGGTGCACCATGAATTCATGGACCGCAACCGTGAGCTCCTCGAACGTCTCTGGCCGACGGACGGCCGGCTCGCGCTCTCGGCCGAGGCCGAACACGAGCTACGTACGGACGACTACGTGCTGGACATGCCGCAGTCCGGCGAACGCATCGTCGGCCGGGACCTGATGCGCGCGATGCAGCAGGAGTACCCGAACCCGCCGTCGATCCAGATCCTCCGCATCAGCGGCGCCGGCGACCACTTCGTGATCGTCGGCCGCTCGGACTACGACGGCGACATCTACTACGTCGCCAACGTCGTCGAGTTCCGCGACGGCCGCATCGCCCGCGAGACCCGGATCTACGGCGCTCCGTTCGAGCCGCCGCCGTGGCGAGCGAAATACGCTACTTCGCCACCTCGGTAGCCCGGGACTCCCGTACGACGGTCACGCGGATCTGACCGGGGTACGTCAGCTCCTCCTCGACCTGCTTCGCGATGTCGCGCGCCATCACCTGCGCCGCGATGTCGTCGACCGCGTCCGGCAGCACCATCACGCGGATCTCCCGGCCCGCCTGCATCGCGAACACCTTTTCGACGCCGTCGTGGTGCATCGCGATCTCCTCGAGCCGCTCGAGTCGCTGCACGTACGCCTCCAGCGACTCCCGCCGCGCGCCGGGCCGCCCGCCACTCACCGCGTCCGCGGCCTGAGTCAGCACCGCCTCGACGGTCCGCACCTCGACCTCGTTGTGGTGCGCCTCGATGCAGTGCACGACGTCGTCGCTCTCGCCGTACTTGCGGGCCAGCTCCGCGCCGACGATCGCGTGACTGCCCTCGGACTCGTGCGTGAGCGCCTTGCCGATGTCGTGCAGGAACGCGCCGCGCTTGCACAGCTTCGGATCCAGCCCGAGCTCGGCCGCCATCATGCTCGCGATATGCGCCGACTCGACCAGGTGCTTCAGCACGTTCTGCCCGTACGACGTCCGGTACCGCAGCAGGCCCATCGTCCGGGCCAGCTCCGGGTGCAGGTCGGTGATCCCGACCTCCGCCATCGCGTCCTCGGCGGCCCGCTCACACAGCTCCGCGACCTCGCCCTTGCTGCGCTCGTAGATCTCCTCGATCCGGCTCGGATGGATCCGGCCGTCGAGTACCAGCGAGTCCAGGGTCAGGCGGGCGGTCTCCCGGCGTACCGGGTCGAAGCAGGACAGCAACACCGCTTCCGGGGTGTCGTCGATGATCAGGTTCACGCCGGTGGTCTGCTCGAACGACCGGATGTTGCGGCCCTCACGGCCGATGATCCGGCCCTTCATGTCGTCACTCGGAAGATGGACGACCGACACCACGGACTCACTGGTCTGCTCGGACGCGAGCCGCTGCACCGCGCCGGTGATGATCTTGCGGGCCTTCGTCTCGCCCTCGTCCAGCGCCTGCCGCTCGATGTCGCGGACGATCGTGTGCGCGTGCCGCTTGGCCTCGTCCTCGATCGCGGACACCAGCTCGGTCTTCGCCTGCTCGGCGGTCAGATTCGCGACGCCTTCGAGGATCCGGCGGCGCTCGTCGTCCAGGTCCTTGATCTCCTGCTTCCGCTGCTCCAGCTCGGCCAGCAGAGCGGTCACCTCGGTGTGCCGCTCCTCGATCGCGCGGTGCTGCTCGTCGAGCCGCTCCTCGCGTTCGGTCAGCCGGTGGTCGCGCCGTTCCATCTCCAGACGCTGCTCACGCAGATCGTCACGGATCGACTGCGCCTCCGCCTCGGCTTCCCGCCGTACGTCGGACGCGCGCTGCTCGGCGTCCCGTCGTACCTCGGAGGCCCGGTCCTCGGCGGCACGCCGGATCTCCTCGGCCCGCTGCTCGGCCGCCTCCGCGCGGGTCCGCAGTACGGCGGCGTCCTCCTCGGCCTGCCGGCGTACCTGGTCCGCCGCGGACTTCGCAGCCTGCTCCACCTCGAGTCGGGCGGTCGAAGTGTCGACGGCCTTTCGGCGGGAGAGGGTCAAGCCGATCCACGCCAGCAGTCCGGCGATCAGCAATCCGATCAGGGTCAGACCAACAGACATCGCTGTCATCGGCGTCTCCCCTCTCCTTCGAGTCCCACGCGGGACTGTGGCCGTCGGTCGAAGGGACTCGCCACTCCTACGGTCGAGAGGACGGTACGGCGCCGCCGGGGTACGGCTGCGCGGGTGCCACCTCGGTGAGGCGGTACCGACTGCGTTGCCGATCCTGCGGTTCCGTGACGACGGTGTCGCTGCTCACCCGCTGCTCGCGGCCCGCGAACCCCCGTCCGCGGATTGCGTGGTGGCCGCGTTCGCGGCTGTCCAGCGTTTGCCTCGCTTGCTCACCGTGAGTCACCGCTAACACCTGGAGACCACGATGGGCCCGCCTCGCGCCCGGTTCGGCTCGGTCGCCATGCCGTCCGGGATATGCGTGCGGTGCCGCCTATCCGACGGCGCTTTTCAGGACGCCGTCGTCCTTCCTTCAGCTCGGTCGAGCGTGGTTGCGTCTTTTACCGGCCGGCCGTTTCACCGGCCGATCCTTATGTCCGCCACCGTTGCGGTGGGTTCGTCCCTTCTTGGTCCTGAGGCTAAGCGCGCCCCACCAGCCGGTCAAGGCGGACACTCACGCACGCCCCGACCGATCCCCCACCACACCCCGGCGAACCAGACCAGCCTCACCTGTGGTCTACTCCACAACGTCTGTCGCCGAGGTGCGTGACACACCTACGCCAGCCAGCTACCAGCACCAGCCCACACACCGAGGTGCGCGGCACAGCACGCCAGCCAGTCACGCCAACCAACTGCCAAGACCAGCCCACACGCCGAGGTGCGCTACACATCCGCGCCAGCCAGTCGCGCCAGCCAACTGCCAGGGCCAGCTCACACACCGATGCGCGACACGGCAACGCCAGCTGGCGGGCCGGCCCAGACAACTGAGGCGCGCAAACGGCGCCTGGGTCAGCCGGCTGCGGGGCCCGGTCCCGGCGTCGGACGGTCGGAACTCGCGGTCCCGGCCGAGGTCGCGGAGTTCCCAGTCGACTCATCAGACCTCGGCGCCTCACCGCTCGCCGCACTCTCGGCCGTTCCAGCGCTCGAAGGGCCGGCTGCGGCGCCAGCTGCCGGGCCGGCTTGGCCTTGCGCCGGGTCGGCTTGGCCGGGTGTCGAGTCGGCTTGGCCGGGTGTCGAGTCGGCTGCCGACTCGCTTCCGGCCTCATCGCCGCTCTGCTTGTCGACGAACCCGCCGACCTTCTCCTGGACCGCGTCGACCTTCTCCGCGTACTTCCCGCCGGTCTGCTTGTCGATCAGATCGCCGGCTTTCTCGACGCCGGCTTTGATCTTGTCCGGGTTCTGCTTGACGACATTCCGGAGCCAGTTCTTCGCCTGTTCCTGAAAATCGTTCATTGCACCCTCCGCGGTGTCTGGGGCGGATCGACGGAAAATCCCAGCCTACGGACCGGCCCAAATACCGGTCCTACTTCGGATAACACACCGTCATCCCCCACCCGTCAACGCCCCTCGCCGCTCACCCAACCCGATTCCAAACCACCCTCCGTTACAACCCCCACCCCACCCACCCAAATCCCACACCCCAAACCCCATCCCCAGCCGCCCGCCCCACTCACCAAACCGCCAACCCCCAAGCCAACGCTTCGTCGGCCCCAGCTCCGATTACAGCCCCAGCAAGCCGGCCAATCACCGGCCCGCGACCGCCTTGCCAATCACCCCGCGCGGCGGTCCGCCGATCATCAGACCGGTGCTCGACCGCTCACTCGGTCAGCGCTCGGTCGCCTCGCCGTCCAGATGGGCCTTCGCAAGGTCGGCCGGAGCATGCACCAGCCACCCGTCGAGCAGCGCCTCCCGCAGCACCGGCTCGGAGACTTTCTCCAACTCAACCAGCACCGCGGCGTACCCGTTGAAATGCGGAATCGTGAAGAACCCGTCCCCCGCCCGCGCAGCGAGCACCGCTTCCTTCTCCGCGAGATCCTCCACCACGATCGCGAGAATCTCCCCCGCCGGCGGCGTCTCATCGCCGTACCGCTTCAGATCAGCCTTGCTGAACGGCCGCTCCCACGCATACCCCTTGCCACCCACGGCCCAGGTTCGCCGCCCGTACCGAGTCGTCTCCTCGGTCCCCGGCAGCTCCCCGACCAACCGCTCCACATCCCCAATCCCAACCATGCCCCGACGCTACCTCCACTCCGACTCGTCTCCTGGGTAATCCGCCCCGCCTAGCCAGCCCACAACCACGGCCCGACGCAGCGCTGGAACCCAGCCGCCAGATAGAACTCCGCCACCTCATCACTGACCGCCGACACGAACACCACGTCGGCCCCCAACCCCGCCAACCACTGACGGCACTCCCCGAGCAACGCAGTACCCACCCCGCCCGTACGCCGCCCCGGAGCCACCACCAGCTCCTCAACCATCCCGTACGGCTCGTGCCCGTAGTCGACAAACGTCGCGACAACCACCCCAACGACGTCATCACCATCAGCCGCGACAAAGGTCCGGGCTTCCTGCCGCACCACCGGCAACGTCGCAGCACTCGCCGCATCCCCATGCAGCTCCCGCAGCAACTCCCGAATCGCCCCACCATCAACCGCCCCGGCCTCGCGCACCACCACACCCTCGCGAGACTCGGCGGGACTCATTCGGCTTCCAACCCCGATGAATCCAGCAGCGGGAACTCCTCGTGACTCGCATCGAGTTCCTGCTTGACGATGCTCATGGCAAGACCACCCGGATAGCCCTTGCGAGCAAGCATTCCGAGCAATCGGCGCATCGCCACCTGCCGCTCCAGCGAACGCATCGACCGCAACTTCCGGCGTACCAGCGCGCGGGCCGTCTCTTCCTCCTGCTCCGGATCCAGCTCCTCCAGCGCATCCCGCGCCAACTCGTCATCGACGCCACGCCGCCGAAGCTCCTGCGCGAGCGACCGCTTCCCCAGCCCACGCCCGCGATGCCGCGACTCCACCCACGCCTTCGCGAACGCAGCATCATCGATCAGCCCGACATCGGTGAACCGATCCAGCACCTGCTCCGCAACCTCGTCCGGAATCTCCCGATCGGCCAACACATCAGCCAACTCGGCCCGGGTCCGCGGCTGCCCCGTCAATTTGTCCAGCAAGATCGTCCGGGCCACCCCGTACGGATCCGATACCCCATCCAACTCCGGATCCCCCGGCTCCGCGCTCTCCCCCGACCGCGGTCTCCCCCGCCGCCCAAACCCACCCCCACCACGCCGCCCCGTCCGACGCACATTCCCGCCACCAGACCTAGCGGCTCCCCCACTCCGAGCAGACCGAGCCTCCTCGACACCCGAACCCCCCTCAAACGCCGCGCCCACCTCACCAGCCGAACCGACCTCCGACGTCGCGTCGACCTCACCCGCTGCGCGGACCTCCGACGTCGCGCCGGCCTCACCAGCTCCGCCGATCCCAGAAGCCGAATCCACCTCGCCCGCTGCACGGACCTCAGATGTCGCGCTGGCCTCACCAGCTCCGCGGACCTTAGAAGCCAGGCCGGCCTCCTCAGCCGGGCCGACCCCAGCAGCCGAGCCGAACCCAACTGCCGGGCCGAACCCAGCGGCCGCATCGACCCCGGCACCAGGGTCCCCTGCCGCCGAACTGCTTACTTCCGCCGGGTCGGCTTCAACAGACGCGACGACCTCAGCCGACGCCTCGTCCAACGTCGCAGGTGACGTCTCAGGCGACGGCACGCCGGACGACTCACGGGATGCACCACCGGTTGTCCCATGTGAGGCACTGGCAAACGACGCACTTGACGCATCGGCGGACGACACGCCCGACGGGTCGGCGGACGACCCACCTGACGCGTCGGCGGCAGGCGCAGGCGACCCGCCGGCAGAAGGCGCACGCGACGCGCCGGTGGAGGCCTCACCGGTGTTCTTATCCGCGCTGTGATCGGTGCTCTCATCGAGCAGCGCCGCTGGCTGGTCAGTCGATGCCTCGACGTCTGACCGGTTGGGCTTCGCGTGGGCGACCCGTCGCGACGTACCCACCGGACCCGACGAATCGTCCGACTCTCCCCACGGATCGAACCGGCCAGCAGCCGCACGAAGGTTGCGCTCAAAGGCCACCGTCGACGAGCGGCTGTCGGTCGAACGGCGCTCTGCGGACCGGCCGTCGGATGACCGGCCCTCCGCAGACCGTTTACCGACGGACCGGCTGTCGGTGGAGCCGCTCTCTGCGGACCGGCTGTCGGTGGAGCCGCTCTCTGCGGACCGGCTGTCGGTGGAGCCGCTCTCTGCGGACCGGCTGTCTGTGGAACGGCGTTCTGGGGAGCGACCTTCGGTGGGACGGGCGTGGGTGGTGCGGGGCGTAGGGGGTTCGGTGTCGTCGGCGAAGGCGCGTGCTTCGGCCTGTCGGTCGGCGGCCTGGGCTTCGAATGCCTCGGCCAGATCCTCGTCTTGGTCGCCCCACGGATCGGCCGTTTTCGCACCAGCGCTACGGCGCGAGGCGCCACGCCGCGGTACCTGCTCATCCTCCTGCGGCCCGCGCGCCGTCGCAGCAGACGCGGAAGCGTCGGTCCGCGCACGGCGGGATCGAGCCCTGGGAGCAGATTCTTCGTCAGGCTCTCGAGCGGCGTCGCGAGATGTGTCGGGCTCGTCCCAGGGGTCGACTGTGCCGACAGTTCGCCTGATGGAGCCGGGGCGTCGCGAGGTCTCCCATTCCGAGTCGTCCGGGGACACAACGTCGTCGGAGTCATCCCATGCCCTGCCCCGCTGTGCACTCGAGCCACGACCACGGGTACGTCGACTGCGCCGGCCCGATCCAGAACTACCCGCCGCCTCGGCCCCACGATCCTCGACGGAAGACCCACGGTTCGCGGCCGAAGGCGATGACGATGATGAAGATGGTGAAGGTGAAGGTGAGGAGCGCGACGTCGACGACGGCGGGCCGTCGGCCAGGAGTTTGCGGGCCAGGGCGAGCCGTTCGTCGTGGGGTAGAGACAGCGCCGCGGGGGCAGCGTCGTCGGCAGGTGGTGCCTGCCGGGGAACGCTGCCGCCCGCGGTGGGTCGATCAGAAGTCGACATCAACCTCGGCCTTGGCGGCCTCGTCGGCCGGGGCGTCGAGGGTCGGGCCGATGCCCATCTTCTCCTTGATCTTCTTCTCCAGCTCGTTGGCCAGATCGGGGTTGTCGCGCAGGAAGTTCCGCGCGTTCTCCCGGCCCTGACCGAGCTGGTCGCTCTCGTAGGTGAACCAGGCGCCGGCCTTGCGGACGAAGCCCTGCTCCACACCGAGGTCGAGCAGGCTGCCCTCGCGGCTGATGCCCTGGCCGTAGATGATGTCGAACTCGGCCTGCTTGAACGGCGGGGCCACCTTGTTCTTCACGACCTTGACGCGGGTCCGGTTGCCGACCACGTCGGTGCCGTCCTTCAGCGACTCGATCCGCCGAACGTCCAGCCGCACCGATGCGTAGAACTTCAGCGCCTTACCACCGGTCGTCGTCTCCGGGGAGCCGAACATCACGCCGATCTTCTCGCGCAGCTGGTTGATGAAGATCGCGGTCGTGTTAGTCCCGCTGACCGCACCGGTCATCTTCCGCAGCGCCTGGCTCATCAGCCGGGCCTGCAGACCGACGTGGCTGTCGCCCATCTCGCCCTCGATCTCGGCCCGCGGCACCAGCGCGGCCACCGAGTCGATCACGACGATGTCGATCGCGCCTGAGCGGACCAGCATGTCGGCGATCTCCAGCGCCTGCTCACCGGAGTCAGGCTGCGAGACCAGCAGGGCGTCGGTGTCGACGCCCAGCTTCCGCGCGTACTCCGGGTCGAGCGCGTGCTCGGCGTCGATGAACGCCGCGATCCCGCCGGCCCGCTGCGCATTCGCGACCGCATGCAGGGCGACCGTCGTCTTACCGGAGGATTCCGGACCGTAGATCTCCACCACGCGGCCACGCGGCAGACCGCCGATCCCGAGCGCGATGTCGAGCGAGATCGACCCGGTCGGGATGACCTCGATCGGAGGCCTGTCCTGCTCTCCCAGGCGCATCACCGAACCCTTGCCGCACTGCCGCTCGATCTGCGTCAGCGCGGTCGCAAGCGCCTTCTCGCGATCGGCCGCCGCGCGCTCCGCACTTGCCGCGCTCGCTGCACCCGCCATGTGACTGCCACCTGACCCATCTGATAATCCGGGGCCGCCGACCGGCCGCCCGAAGGAACTTCGTTGTCGCCAGAGAAGGTATTCGTCGGTACCGACAGTTTTCGTCGCAACTTCGAATCTGTGGACAAACCTGGCCGTCCACACACCTCCCGAGCACCCAAAGTATCCCGAACACGTGTTCGAATCACAACTGACACGCCGAACCCTGCCCGAGCAACCATGCTGACCCGCGGGCTCCCTACCCTTGCGGGCGTGACAGACCGTCCCGACGTACCCGATTCGGCCGTCATCCTGGCCCTCAGCCGGGTCGAGTTCGGCATCGACACCGTACTCGACGCGCTCCGCACCCAGGACCCGTTCGGGGTCCGCAGCATCCTGACGGAGTACTCCGGCCAGGAGAAGCCGAACCTCGCCGAGAAGGCCCTGATCCTGGCGATCGACCGGCTGCTGAAGATGAAGGTGCCCGGACACGCGGAGTGGCCGACGCTGCCGCTCGCCAAGCGGTGCGACTGGTGGGTGGCCCGGCTGGGCGGATTCGCAGCCGTCGTAGCAGCACTCCCCCGGCTCAGCGGTGCGGCCGCCGACCGGCTGCCGATCAAGGACACCCTCGGTGCAGCCGTCCAGGCGATGGTCATCGGCGCGGTCTGCCGTGAGTACGGCGTGGAAGCGCACGCCGACCGTACGGCGATCATCGCTCGCGTACTGACCGACCGGCCGATCACGCCGGACGAAGTACTCAAGTACGACGACCCGACCGTCGCCGGGCAGGACGTGGCGAAGCAGCTCGGCCTCGGTGACGAGTCGGAGGAGAAAGGCCTGCGTCAGGGCGTCCGGATGATCTGGCGGATCAGCAAGCTGTTCGGTGGGCTCAACGAAATCTTCGAGGAGCGTCCACGCGGCGGTCTGGCCGCGCGGTTCGTCGGGAAGCTCCCAGGCGTCGGCGTGGTCGGCGGGTACTTCGACGAGCGCAAAGCCATCCGAAAAGCGGCGTACGAGGCTGCTGATCTGCTCACGAACGGCGCGTTCCGGCTCAAGCCTGTCTGACCTGGCGGACTGCTGGGATGATCTCGGCATGACTGGGATCGTCATCGCCCGCCCTGACGACAGCTGGCCTGCGCAGTACGAGAAGACCGCCCACACGATCGGCGGACTGCTCGGCGAGTTCGTCCAGCGGATCGACCACATCGGCTCGACCTCGGTGCCCGGGCTGCCGGCCAAGGACATCATCGACATCCAGGTCACAGTGAGCGCCGACGCGGAGTTGGACGCTGTGGCGGAGCGGATGGTCGCCGCGGACTGGGAGCTCCGTCCACCGCGCCGGGATCGCCCTGTGCCGGGACTACCCACCGACGAGGCCCATTGGGTGAAGCGGATGCTGGTCGAGCCCATGTACCGGCGTCGGGTCAATCTCCACATCCGAGTGGCCGGCCGGGCCAACCAGCGGTACGCGCTGCTCTTCCGCGACTACCTACGCAGCCATCCGGAGACAGCCCGGGCGTACGCCGCCTTCAAGCAGCACGCCGCCACCCTCCGGCTCGAGATCGGTGATTACACCGACCTCAAGGATCCGGTCTGCGACCTCATCTACCTGCCGGCCGAGGAATGGGCGGCGCGCACCGGCTGGTCCGGCTGACGCGAGTTTGTTGCGTTAGGCATCAGCGTTCGCTGGCCGGGAGGTTGAGGTGCGCCCAGACGGCGCGCCACACCACCTTCGCAGCCTCACCGTCGTCCAGGGCCTCGACGACCGTGCGGCCGCCGAGCTCCTGAACCACCTGGGTCTCGGCCCAGGTCCGTGCGTACGCGGGCCCGAGATGGTGATCCATCCGTGCCCAGAATTCCGTCAGTCTCATGCCTGCCCGTCGTCATCCTTCTGCGGCGGCCCCCAGCCGCCCTGCTGCCCCCGCTGAGGCGATGACGGACCACCCTGCTGCTGTCCCCAACCACCTTGCTGCGGCGGCTGCTGGCCAGGCTGCTGTCCCTGGCCGGGCTGCTGTCCCCAGCTGCCCTGACCCTGCTGCGGCGGCTGCCCCTGACGAGGCGGCTGCTGCTGCGAACCCCACTGGCCCTGACCCTGCTGAGGCTGCCCAGGGTACTGCGACTGACCAGGCTGACCAGGCTGCCCCTGAGGCCCAGGCTGCCCACCGTACGGCGGCTGTCCCTGCTGCGGCTGGCCCGGGTACTGACCGGGCTGGCCGCCGTACTGACCAGGCTGACCCTGCGGACCGCCGTACTGACCTGGCTGCCCCTGGTACTGCCCACCGGGACCGGGCTGACCGTACTGCTGCCCGAATCCCTGCTGCCCGTACCCCTGCTGCCCGTACCCCTGCTGGCCCTGGTACTGCCCCGGACCGCCGTACTGACCAGGCTGACCCGGGTACTGCCCCGGGAACTGCTGTCCGTACCCCTGCTGCGCCTTCGCCTTGCGGCCGCGCAGCACGAAGAACACCGCCGCGCCGATGGCGAGCAGGACCAGCACGATGATCAGGATCAGCGCCCACGCCGGGAAGCCGCCGCCGGCCTCCGAGGTCAGCGAGATCTTCCCGAGCTTGTCCAGGCTGTCGTACGTCGCCGTCCGGCCACTGATCTTCGCGCCGTCGTCGTGCGAGAGGATCTTGCCGGGCATGGTGATCTTGAAGTTCACCTGCGGCTGACTGCCGGACGGAACGTTGCCGAGGTTGTCGGCCTTGACCGTCACCGAGACCTTGTCGCCGTCCTTGCGGAAGCTGACGCCGTCGCCGCTCGAACTGCCCATCTTGTCGAACGGCACGCTCTCGAACGTGCAGTTCGATCCGACGTACTTGTCGTCCTCGTACGACTTGCAGTTGACGCCTTCGGTGGTCGTCTCCTTGATGCCGCTCTCGATCTGCTGGCGCACCTTGTCGAGGGACTGGCCACTGGACTGCAGCAGCTGCTTGTCGACCCCGATCTTCATGGTGCCGGAGACCGTCTCGTTCGAACCGACCTTCAGGTCGGCGTCCAGGTTGACGCACCCGGTCAACCCCACGAGGCAGGCCACGACGACGAGGGCTGCACGTACGCGGTTCATCATGTTGCCGATCATCGCAGACGAAGGGGACAAGCCCGGCATCGGACGGAAAGCGTCTGCTCACGGTCGGCGACCGCGGCCGGCGGGCGGGGCTGTGAAAGGGGCCGTGAAAACTGTCGGCGGGACCCGGCAAGATGGTCGGCGTGAAGAAAACCAGCGCGTTGAGCCGGTTCTCGCCCGCGACCCGGGCGTGGTTCGGCGACGTCTTCGAGGCGGCCACCCCGGCCCAGCTCGAGGCGTGGGACGCCATCACCGCGGGCCGGGACGCGCTGGTTGTCGCGCCGACCGGCTCCGGCAAGACGCTGGCGGCCTTCCTCTGGGCGCTCGACCGGCTGGCCTCGACGCCGCCGCCATCCGATCCGAAGCTGCGCTGCCGGGTGCTGTACGTGTCGCCGCTGAAGGCGCTCGCGGTCGACGTGGAGCGCAACCTGCGCGCGCCGCTGATCGGCATCCGGGAGACCGCGCGCCGGCTCGGCGAGGCGCCGATCGACGTCGAGGTCGCGGTGCGGTCGGGCGACACCCCGGCCGGTGAGCGACGACGGTTCGCCTCGCGACCTTCCGACGTACTGATCACGACACCTGAATCGCTGTTCCTGCTGCTGACGTCGCAGGGCCGGGAGGCGTTGCGCGGCGTCGAGACGGTCATCGTCGACGAGGTACACGCGGTCGCGGGGACGAAGCGGGGCGCGCATCTGGCGCTGACCCTCGAGCGACTCGACGAGTTGTTGCCGAAGCCGGCGCAACGAATCGGCCTGTCGGCGACTGTGCGACCGGTGGAGGAGGTCGCGCGGTTCCTCGGCGGTGATCGGCCGGTGACCGTTGTGCAGCCGAAGTTCACCAAGCAGTGGGATCTGAGCGTCGTCGTCCCCGTCGAGGACATGGCGGAGCTGGCCGCGACCGAGGTCGAGACCTCCGGCTCCGCGGCGGGTCCACAACAGCACGCGTCGATCTGGCCGCACGTCGAGGAGCAGGTCTTCGACCTGATCAGCCAACACAAGTCGACGATCGTCTTCTCGAACTCACGGCGACTGGCCGAGCGGCTGACCGCCCGGCTGAACGAGATCGCCGCCGAGCGCGCCGAGCTGGAGCTGCAGGATCTGGGATCGCCTGCCCAGCTGATGGCGCAGTCGGGCGGATCACTCGCAGCTCCCCCACTGATCGCGCGGGCGCATCACGGATCGGTCAGCAAGGAGCAGCGCGCACTGATCGAGGCGGACCTGAAGTCCGGCCGGCTGCCGTGCGTCGTGGCGACGAGCAGTCTCGAGCTCGGCATCGACATGGGTGCGGTCGATCTGGTGATCCAGGTCGAGGCGCCGCCCTCCGTCGCGAGCGGTCTGCAGCGCGTCGGTCGTGCAGGTCACCAGGTGGGAGCGGTGTCGCGTGGCGTGCTGTTCCCGAAGTTCCGAGGCGATCTGATCGACACCGCCGTCGTCGTGCAGCGGATGCGCGAAGGCCTGATCGAGAGCTTGCACATTCCCGCCAACCCGCTCGATGTGCTCGCTCAGCAGATCGTCTCGATCGTGTCCCTCGACACCGTCAACGTCGACGACCTCTTCACTCTGGTACGACGCTGCGCCCCGTTCGCGACGCTCCCGCGCTCGGCGTACGACGGCGTACTCGACATGTTGTCTGGTCGCTATCCGTCGGACGAGTTCGCGGAGCTGCGGCCGCGGATCGTGTTCGACCGGGTCAGCGGGGAGGTCTCGGGCCGGCCGGGCGCGCAGCGGCTCGCGGTGACCAGCGGTGGAACGATCCCGGACCGCGGACTGTTCGGGGTGTTCCTGGTCGGCGAGTCGACGAACCACCGGGTCGGCGAGCTCGACGAGGAGATGGTCTACGAGTCGCGGGTCGGTGACGTCTTCACACTCGGTGCTTCGAGCTGGCGGATCGAGGACATCACCCACGACCGGGTGCTCGTCTCCCCCGCACCGGGCCAGCCAGGCAGGCTGCCGTTCTGGAAGGGGGACGCGGTCGGGCGACCCGCCGAGCTGGGCGCGGCGACTGGCGCGTTCGTCCGCAAGATGGCGTCGCTGCCCCCCGGCAAGGCCGTCGAGCGCGCACGGTCCGCGGGCCTGAACGAGTACGCGGCCAACAACCTCGTCGCGTACTTGGCCGAGCAACGTGAAGCGACGAGCCGCGTCCCGGACGACGTGACGATCGTGGTCGAGCGCTTCCGCGACGAACTGGGCGACTGGCGGGTGTGCGTGCATTCGCCGTACGGCGGTCAGGTGCACGGACCGTGGGCTCTGGCGATCGCGGCGCGGCTGCGCGATCGGTACGGGATGGATGCGCAGTCGGTCTCAGGTGACGACGGAATCGTTCTGCGGCTGCCGGAGACCGACGAGGCGCCGCCGGGCGCGGACCTGGTGCTGTTCGATCCGGCGGACATCGAGGATCTGGTGACCACCGAGGTCGGCGGGTCGGCATTGTTCGCGGCGCGCTTCCGCGAGTGTGCGGCGCGAGCCTTGCTGCTGCCGCGACGAAATCCTGGGCGCCGATCGCCACTGTGGCAGCAACGGCAGCGGGCGTCTCAGCTGCTCAGTGTGGCGAGCAAGTTCGGGTCGTTCCCGATCGTGCTCGAGACGTTGCGCGAGGTGCTGCAGGACGTCTACGACCTCCCGGCGTTGAAGGATCTGCTGACCGGGATCGGTGAACGCCGGATCTCGGTTGTGGAGGTGGAGACGCCAGAAGCCTCGCCGTTCGCGAAGTCCTTGCTGTTCGGATACGTAGGCGCCTTCATGTACGAGGGCGACAGTCCGCTCGCGGAGAAGCGTGCCGCCGCGCTGGCGCTCGATCAGAGCCTTCTCGCAGAGCTGCTCGGACGCACCGAGCTGCGCGAACTTCTGGACGCAGAGGTCGTGCTGCGCACTGAGGCTGAGCTGCAGCGGCTCGCCGAAGACCGTAGGGCGCGCGACGCCGAAGGCCTGTTCGACATACTGCGATTGGTCGGTCCGCTGTCGTTGTCCGAGGCAACGCAGCGCTGTATCGACGGTTCGGATGCGGAATCCTGGCTGACTTCATTGGCCGCTGCTCGCCGAGTCGTGCGGGTGCGGATCGCCGGCGAGCATCGATGGGCAGTCGTCGAGGATGTCGCCCGGTTGCGCGACGCCCTCGGCGTACCGCTGCCGCCTGGAGTCGCGGAAGCTCACGCCGAGCCTGTGGCCGATCCGCTCGGCGATCTGGTGTCGCGGTATGCGCGCACCCATGGACCGTTCCGGGCGATCGATCTCGCGACGAATCTCGGCATCGGGGTCGCCGTGGTCACGGACACGCTGCGGCGATTGGCTGCCGCCGGTCGTGTCGTCGAGGGCGAGTTCCTGCCGGGTGGGATCGCGCTCGAGTGGTGTGACAGCGAGGTCCTTCGGTTGCTGCGACGGCGTTCACTCGCCGCGCTGCGGAAGGAGGTCGAGCCGGTCGACCCGTCGGCGCTGGCCCGCTTCCTGCCGGCCTGGCAAGGGATCACGAGCAGCCGCGGACGTGGGTACGACGTGCTTCTCGCAGCGGTCGAACAACTGGCAGGTTGCGCGGTGCCGGCGTCGGCGCTGGAGTCGGTGGTGCTGCCGTCGCGGGTGCCTGGCTATCAGCCGTCGATGCTGGACGAGCTGACTGCCACGGGCGAAGTGATCTGGGCAGGCGCGGGCTCGCTGCCAGGGACGGACGGATGGGTGTCGCTGCATCTGGCGGACAACTGCGACCTGACGCTGCCTGATCCAGACCCGGCGGTCGAGTTGGGTGAGACACATCAGACAGTGCTCGATGCGCTGTCCGGTGGAGGTGCGTTCTTCTTCCGCCAACTGAGTGACGCGGTGGGCGCTGCATCCGGTGCTGTCGACGACGAGACGCTGGTCGGTGTGCTCTGGGATCTCGTGTGGTCCGGGTACCTGACGAACGACACGCTGACACCTGTCCGGTCACTCGTCGGTGGCGGGCGCGGCAGTCATCGGACACGCCGTGCAACGCCGCGTGCGCGACCAGGTCGACCGCGACCCGGGCGTCCGGCGATGCCGTCGCGGAGTGGTCCGCCGACAGCGGGCGGGCGGTGGTCGTTGCTTCCGGAGCGCAGTACGGACGCGACTCGTCGGGCGCATGCGGCGGCCGAGACTCTGCTGGACCGCTACGGGATCGTCACGCGCGGATCGGTGATCACCGAGCGGACGCCCGGCGGGTTCGCCGCCGTCTACAAGGTGCTGAGTGCGTTCGAGGAGTCGGGCCGGTGCCGACGCGGGTACTTCGTGGCGGGGCTAGGGGCTGCACAGTTCGCGCTGCCCGGCGCAGTCGATCGGCTGCGGGCGCTGGCCGAGCTGCCGACGTCGTCCGCAGCGAAGGCTGAGGGGCCGTTCGGTCCACCTGGTCGCTTCGGGCCCGGCAACGGTGGACGCACCCGAAAGGACGAGGAGCTGACCGCGCGAGCCGTCGTACTGGCGGCTTCGGATCCGGCTAACCCGTACGGCGCCGCGCTGCCTTGGCCCGAGCGTGAAAGCGCCGGCGGTCACCGGCCTGGCCGGCAAGCGGGTGCGCTGGTCGTGATGGTCGACGGCCAACTGATCGTGTACGTCGAGCGGGGCGGGCGGACCGTGCTGAGCTTCACTGAGGATCCTGATCTGCTGCAGCCTGCCGTGGACGCACTGGCGTTGGCGATCCGGGACGGCCAGCTCGGGAAGTTGAGTGTGGAGACCGCCGACGGGGAGCAGGTTCGGCACACCGCCTTCGGCGACGCCCTGGCCAAGGCTGGTTTCCACGCGACACCGCGCGGCCTGCGGCTGCGGGCCTGATGGCAGCGGCGGTCAGCCATGCCTGAAGGGGACACCGTCTGGCGAGCCTGCAAGCGGCTCAATCAGGCGCTCGCCGGGCAGGAACTGGTCCGCACGGACTTCCGAGTGCCGTCGCTCGCGACGACAGACCTCAGCGGCCGGACGATGACGGAGGTCGTTGCGCGGGGCAAACACATCCTGATGCGGATCTCGGGCGGCGTGACGCTGCACAGCCACTTCCGGATGGACGGAAGCTGGCATCTGTACCGCCCAGGCGAGCGGTGGCACGGAGGGCCTGATCATCAGGTCAGGGCGGTGCTCGAGACCGCGCCTTGGACGGCCGTCGGCTACCGGCTGCCGGTCCTCGATCTGGTGGCCACCGACGACGAGGACAGCGTCGTGGGGCATCTCGGTCCGGATCTGCTCTCGCCGTCGTTCGACCGGGCTGTCGCGATCTCCAACGTCGAGTCCGACGCCGGACGGACGATCAGCGAGGCACTGCTCGACCAACGGAACCTCGCCGGGATCGGAAACTTCTATCGCGTCGAGGTCTGCTTTCTGCTCGGTCTGCATCCGTGGCGCCCCGTGTCGGCAGTCGATGTCCCTGCTGCGGTCGACCTCAGCCGGAAGCTGATGAAGGCCAACGTGCGCAACGGCACCCAGGTCAGTACCGGCGTCGACCGGCCCGGGCAACGCTCCTGGGTGTTCGAGCGCGCCGGCAAGGCCTGCCGCCGCTGCGGTACGACGATCGTCTCCGCGATGCTCGGCGAACCAACTCGGGAGCGAGTCACGTACTGGTGCCCCGCCTGCCAGCCGGAAGTCTGATCTCCGGGAACTGCCCTGTGGACAACTCCATCGGCGGGGTCGACCACGGATATCTTCTCTGACGCATCGAACAACTGTTCGAGCGAAAGGAGACGGTGATGTGTGACGCGTGCGGCGGTGTGGCCGACGAGCAGTACTCACGGCAGATCGAGCGGAACATCCGGACCTACGGCTGGACGATGCAGTACGTCGAGGGCGACGGCGCCCGCAATCCAGCCTTCGGGTACACGCTCGGCCTCAGCCTGTACCGGCATCCGGAGATCATCGTCTTCGACCCGGAGCCGTGCTCGGCGTACCTCGGGCTCAAGTCGCTCGCCTGGGCGGTGATGGAGGGCACCCAGTTCGACGAGGGCGATGACCTGTCCGACTTCTTCCCGCCGCCGGAAAGAGCAGAACTGCTCCGATTTCCAGACTCGGCACTGCACCTGTACACGGCGAACCAGATGTTCCGGCAGCCAGGTTGCGCGCCGCTCCCGGCGCTGCAGCTCCTCTGGCCGAGCCGGACAGCTCTGATCCAGCCGTGCAGCAGTCCAACGCCCGAAGGCGGTACGCGATGACTCGAAGCTCAGGCGGCCGAAGCCACGACCTCGGGCTCGATAGCCGGGTGGGCCAGCACCAGCGCCTCTTCGCGCGCCAAGTCCTCGCTCACTTCGGCGAAGACCGTCGACAGCGGCACATCGAGCGCCATACAGATCGCTGCCAGCAACTCGCTGGAGGCTTCCTTCTGACCACGCTCGACCTCGGACAGGTAGCCGAGGCTCACCCGAGCGTCGGCGGACACCTCGCGGAGAGTACGTCCCTGGCGCAGCCGCTTACGCCGCAGTACGTCGCCCAGCAGGCCACGAACCAGCACCATGAGGTTTCTCCCTTCCACCTGTCCGGCCGCGTCTACTCGCACGGTAGCGCGACCGTAGGAACCAACGGTACCTGCTGCTGGGTCACTACCCGACGCAATGTCCACCTTCGGTGCGCCGTGCCAGTCTGCCTTACCTGTCCCCATGGTGGTCTCAACACCCCGTTCAGTCGAGTTCTTCCGCCACAACTGTGGCTCCGAGTTCGAGAACTGCCTGGACACTCGCCTCGCGTATCGCCGCCCGATCACCGGTCAATTGCAGCTTCCGCACCTGGACGGAGTCCGCACCGGCCGCTGCGACGTACACCGTGCCGGCCACGATCCCCGCCTGCGGGTCGGGACCAGCCACACCGGTCGTCGCGAGCCCGTAATCGGCCTCCAGACGCTCTCGCACCCCGATGGCCAAGGCCGCAGCCGTGTCCGGGTGCACGGGGCCCACAGCCGCCAGCAGATCCTCCGGCACGCCCGCGAGCTTGGCCTTCAGGTCAGTCGCGTAAACCACCACGCCACCCCGATACACAGCCGACACCCCCGGTACGTCCGTGAGAACCGCCCCAACCATCCCCCCAGTCAACGACTCAGCCGTCGCAACCGTCACGCTCCGCTCCAGCAACAACTCCACGAACCGCCCAACTGCCGCCTCAACACCGTCACCAGCCACCCGCCACCTCCGTCGCTCCAGCCAGTACCTGTACTCAACACCAACGCCGTACGTGACCCCGCCAACACACGCCAGCCCGTCCCTGATGTGCCGACCCATCGCTAAACTCCAGGAAATGCCGAGGCCGACCGCAGGACGAGCCAAGCCGGAGGGTCGCGCGCGCTCACTCGCTCAGGTCTATCGCCGCTTCGCCGAGAGCGACGCGAGCAAGAGCTCTCCCCTCAACCGCCGGATCGCGCTCGCGCTGAGCGAGTCCGACGAGGCGCTCGCCGCCATCGAGACAGCATCACCCCGGAAGCGCAACCCAACACTCATCCTCGCCGCGCTCCACTACCTCGCCCTCACCGATCAAGCCCCCGCCCTCGCCGCGGCTTTCGCCCAGACAACGAACGCTCCGACCGACTCAACCAACAGCGCAACTACTGATGAACCGGGTGTAGGCGGTGGATCGCTGGGTGGCTCCGGATATCGCCGGAGTGATGCGGCGGCGACTGCGGCTGCTGAGGCCGTGGTGCAGATGCGGGACTCCCTGGTCTCGCTTGCCGAGAGCCGGACTGTGCGTTCGAACGAGAGCGGACGGTACGCCGTGTTGTACCCGGCCGTCGCGGAGGTAGCGCGGCGGGTCGATGCGGAAGCGATTGCACTGATTGACGTGGGGCGGGCCGGTGGGCTCAACCTCAATGTCGATCGGGTTGGGATTGCGTACAGCGACGGGCAATCGTTGGGCGACTCAGGTTCGTCGGTGCAGGTGTCGGCCTCGATCGTGGGCGACCGACGTTTGCCGGCGGGTGCAATTCCACAGGTAGTCCGCAGAGCGGTCGTGGACGTCGATCCGGTGGATGTCACAGACGTCGATCAGACGCGGTGGTTGCGTGCCTGTCTGCCCCCAGATGACGGCGACGGGCTGGCGCTGCTCGGCGCCGAACTCGAACTGGCGGGTGCTGCAGCGCCAACGCTGATCCGCGGTGAACCCGTCGACATGTTGCCTCATGCGCTCGCTCAAGTGCCTGCGGACGTGGTGCCCGTTGTCACCACGACCTGGGCGTTGTCGAATGTTCCGCTCGAGGGTCGGCTGCGGTTCTTTCAACATCTCAACGACGCGGCCACCCACCGCCCGGTCGCGTGGGTCGCAGTCGAGGGCGTCGGCGTCGCCCCGGCAATCCCAACCTTCGGCGACCGCCGCGCCTCAGGCCACAGCATCATCAGCCTCGCGACCTTCAGCCACAGCTCCCTACACGCCGAATCAGTAGGCCGAACCTGGTCCCGAGGCAAGCTCCTCTCCTGGCTAGTGCCGTGACAAGAAACGTTGAGGTCGTCCATCAGCTCAGCGCGTCCCCCGGGTTATCCGACCCTGGAGGGTTTCCCCAAGCCATCCCCCCGGCCAGGCACCCCAGCCAGGAATTCGAGCGGTTCACCCCTGATGTTGTCCCTGTGCAGTTGGCATGCCGCGTGGGAACGGACCATTTCTGAGGTGAACCACCCAAACGGCACCACGACGGCGCGCGGGGCTGTGCCGGGCGCGGGCCGAGGCGGCGCGCCGCGCGGAGCGTGGGCGGGACGTGGGCCGAGACGGTGCCTGGGCAAGGCGCGGTGCGGGACGTAGGCCGGAGCAGAGGGCCAGCGTGGGGCGGGGACTGACCGTTGGGTCGCGGTGTGAGGTCGCGGTGTGAGGTCGCGGTGTGAGGTCGCGGTGTGAGGTCGCGGTGTGAGGTCGCGGTGTGAGGCGGGTTATGGGAGGGGGCGTTTGGCGGCGGCTCGGAGGCGGAGGGCTCGGCCTACGTAGTCGATGCCGGTTACTACGGTGACCAGGACTGCGGCGGCCATGATGGTTACGGCGGTCCAGTGGAGGATGGCTACGTCTTGCCACGGTAGGAGGTAGAGGCCCAGGGCGATCGCCTGGAGGACCGTCTTCAGTTTGCCGCCGCGGCTGGCGGGCATGACGCCGTGGCGGATGACCCAGAAGCGGAGGGCGGTGACGCCCCATTCGCGGACCATCACGAGGATGGTGACCCACCACGGGAGTTCGCCGAGGTACGAGAGACCGAGGAAGGCGGCGCCGGTCAGGGCCTTGTCGGCGATCGGGTCGGCGACCTTGCCGAAGTTCGTGACCAGGTTCCAGCGCCGGGCGATGTCGCCGTCGAAGCGGTCGGTGACGATCGCGACGACGAACACCGCGGTGGCGAGAAGGCGGTTGTCGGTGGTGTGACCGCCCTCGCGGAGAAGGAGCCAGACGAACAGCGGTACCAGGACCAGCCGGAGAACCGTGAGAGCGTTCGGCAGGTTCCAGGCGCTGGGCGCGTGGAGGTGACTGCCGGCTGCACGGGGCGCCGGGTTCGTCGGCGGGTTGGTCACGCGGTCAGGTTAACTGCCGAACGGGCGTCCGGCGCCGTGACGAGGGCCGCGAATTCGGCGATCAGGTCGACGCCGTCGCTCGCCACCACCTTCGCGGACACCAGATCGCCGACCTTGATGCCGTCCGGGAGGCCCGTCACCGTCGTGACGCCGTCCACCTCGGGACCCTGGTGCGCGGCGCGTCCCTCCGCCGTCCGGCCGGAGGCGAGCAGCCCACGATCGCCCGATTCGTCGCCCACGAGCTGCTCGGAGTCGGCACCTGCCACGTTTGCGTTCGCTGCGCGGTCCGCCGCGTCCGTGGCTTCGCCGGCCGGAGCGGAGATGCCGGCGCTTGCCGCTCCAGTGCCGGAGGAGGCGGTCGCGTCGGCGTCGGCGGGTTCGGGGTTGAGGGATTCGATGAGGACTTCGAGGAGTTCGCCGATGCGGGACTCGGCTCGGGCGGAGGTGAGGTCTTCGGCGAGGCGGGTGACCCGGTCGAGGCGGGCGGCGATGGTGTCCTCGTCGAGTTTGCCGTCGTAGGTCTCGGCCTCGGTGCCGTCCTCGTCGGAGTAGCCGAAGACGCCGATCGCGTCGAGGCCGGCGCGGGACAGGAAGTCGCAGAGGATGTCGACGTCTTCTTCGGTCTCGCCGGGGAAGCCGACGATGACGTTGCTGCGGATCCCGGCGGTCGGGGCGGCGGCGCGGACCTGGGCGATGAGTTCGAGGAAGCGTTCGGAGTCGCCGAAGCGGCGCATCCGGCGGAGCAACGGGCCCGAAGCGTGCTGGAACGAGAGGTCGAAGTACGGGACCACGCCAGGGGTCGACGACATCGCGGTGATCAGGGTGGGGCGCATCTCGGCAGGCTGCAGGTACGAGACGCGGACGCGGGTGATGCCGGCGACCTGGGCGATCTCGCCGACGAGGGTCTCCAGGAGACGGAGGTCGCCGAGGTCCTTGCCGTAGGAGGTGGAGTTCTCGGAGACCAGGAAGAGTTCGCGTACGCCGTTCTCCGCGAGCCACTCGGCCTCGCGGAGGACCTCGGCGGGGCGGCGGGACATGAAGGCGCCGCGGAACATCGGGATGGCGCAGAACGCGCAGCGGCGGTCGCAGCCGGAGGCGAGCTTCAGCGGGGCCATCGGACCGCCGTCGAGGCGGCGGCGCAGGACGCGGGGGCCGCTGGCTGGGGCCAGTTCGAGGTCGGGGGCGTCGATCTTCAGCTCTTCGGGGGCGCCGGTGACGAAACGTCCCTTGAGGCCGGCGGGCTCGGGCGTTGCGCCGTCCGTCTGCGTCGGCCGCAGCGCGGCGGGAATGTGGTCACCCAGCACCGGACCGGTCGCGGAGCCGCTCGTGACGGAACCCCCGGCCGGGGCGCCCCCGGAAGCACCCGAGGCGGCCAAAGCGGAGCCGTCTGACGGAGCACCCGCGAGCGTCTCGGCGGTTGTTGCGCCCAGGTTGCCGTGGCCGGGGATTGCTACGCCTTCAGTGGCGTGGCGGTCGGCGGGCGCGAGCGGGAGAAGCTTGCGGCGGTCGCGGGGGACGTGGGCCTGGTGCTTGGTGCCGGAGAGGATCGCGCGGAGACGGTCCGAGATGTCGGTGTAGTCGTCGAAGCTGAGGACCGCGTCCGTCTCCGGGAGGGCTTCGGCGAGCTGCTCGCCGTACCGCTCGGCCAGGCAGCCGACCGCGACGACGGCCTGGGTGCGGCCGGAGTCCTTGTAGTCGGCGGCCGCCAGCAGCGTGTCGACCGAGTCCTTCTTCGCGGCCTCGACGAAGCCGCAGGTATTCACCACCACGGTGTCCGCCTCGGCGGCATCGTCGACGAGCCGGAAGCCACCGGCTTCGAGCCGGCCGGCCAGTTCCTCGGAGTCGACATCGTTGCGGGCACAGCCCAGCGTGACCAGGGCGACGGTGGTGGGTGGCGTAGTCATCGCTACGAGTATGACCCGCGGTACACGCCGCGACCTAACTCACCAGCGGATCTCACACCCCGGGCTCAGGAGGCGGTCTTGCCGATCGTGCCGTTCGGGTGGGCAGTGAACTTGTAGAGCTTGGTGTCGAGGCGTTTGCCGTTCAGGACGATGATCAGGTTCGCGGGGTTGCCGACGGTCACGCGGATGTCGCCGGAACTGGTGACCGACTGCGCGATGCCGGGGCTGAGGCGGCCCTGGAACAGGCGCCGGTTCTTCTTGTCCCGGATCGTCAGGTAGGTGCCGTCGTTCTTCGCGGTCAGCGTCAACGCGGTCTTCAGGACCGGTGGCTTGGGCGTCTTCGGCTTCGTGGTCGGCTGGACCGTCGGCTTCGACGACGCCTTCGGGGTCGGCGTGGTGACGGTCGCCGTGGTGGTCGCGGTCTTGGACGCGTTGGCCTCGATGTCGTTGGGCAGTGTGAAGAGCCGCACCATGCCCCAGCCCATCAGAATGACCAGGATCGCGCCGACCACCAGAGCCCAGCGTGGGCGGGCCGGCCGCAGCGTCGGGCCCTTGACCGCGGCTCGTTCCTCGCGGCGCGACTTCTCCTCCTCGACGGCGTGTTCGGCGTCGAAGGTGGCCAGCAGTGGCGCGGGATCGGCCTTGACCACGCGAGCGATCGACCGGATGTGTCCACGGGCGTAGAAATTCCCGCCGCAGCGGGAGAAATCGTCGGCCTCCATGGCGATCAGCAGCCCGGTTCTGATCCGGGTCGCGGCACTCAGCTGCTCGATCGTCATGTCGGCCCGTTCGCGGGCCGCCGTGAGCTCGCTGCCGATGCTCACGTCCCCACCATCCTCTCCATCGCTCGGCGTTGTCGCACGGAGCGTCGACGCCCACCTGGCCGGCGACCGGTCCGCCGACACCAACTCAACGCCGTTGGTACGGCGGGGTCACGGACCACTCAGAGTTGTTCTCTGACCGGACATCTGGCATCCGCCAGCATGTGCAGAGCCTGCACAACCTCCCCATTCGACGGCCGAGCCGTCAACCCGAACGGTATCGCGAGTGAGGATCCGGTGAGTCGACGGTTCGCATCGGTTGTCTTACGGGTCGAACTCGGCATCGCACCCAGGATCGGCCCAGGATCCTGCAGGTGTACGGCGATCCGCCCGTCGTCGAGCGGATGCCGGCGCTGCAGCACCGTCACCTCTTCGATGTCCTCCCACCGCGTACCGATCCACTCGTTGCCGATTCGCAGCCGGATGCCGACGTCGTCCGCGACCAGCATGTCCCCCACCGTCAGGGCGCGGGCGCACACCACCGCGAGGACGGCGAAGGCGGCGGCGACGATCCAGCGCAGGATGCCGGTCGGACTCGTGGACGCCGACGCGGCGAAGCCGATCGCCACCAGCGCGGCGCCGACGGCCAGTCCGCCGTGCACCTTCTGGGAGGCGTGCACGGTGAACGGCGTCGGCTCCGGGTCGACGTCGAATCGTTCCTGCCTGGGCAGTGCGCTCGCCGCGGTCACGGTCTCACTCTCCTCGGAGGGTGCTGATGAAGTCCTCTAGGTCGTCGGGTTTGACCAGCACGTCCCTGGCCTTCGAACCTTCACTGGGACCGACGACGCCGCGGCTCTCCAGGATGTCCATCAGCCGGCCGGCCTTGGCGAAACCGACGCGGAGCTTACGCTGCAACATCGACGTGGAACCGAACTGGGTGGAAACGATCAGCTCCGCGGCCTGCACCACCAGGTCGAGGTCGTCGCCGATCTCGTCGTCGAGGTCCTTGCTCGGCCCCGGCGCCGCGGTGACGTCCTCACGGTACGTCGGCTGCAACTGCTCCTTGCAGTGTTCGACGACGACGTGGATCTCGTTCTCGGTGACCCACGCGCCCTGGATACGCATCGGTTTGCTCGCGCCCATCGGCAGGAACAGGCCGTCACCCTGACCGACCAGCTTCTCCGCGCCGGGCTGGTCCAGGATGACCCGGCTGTCGGCCAGCGACGAGGTCGCGAACGCCAGCCGGGACGGCACGTTCGCCTTGATCAGACCGGTGACGACGTCCACCGACGGCCGCTGGGTGGCGAGCACCAGGTGGATGCCGGCGGCGCGCGCCAGCTGGGTGATCCGGACGATCGAGTCCTCGACGTCGCGCGGCGCGACCATCATCAGGTCGGCGAGCTCGTCGACGATCACCAGCAGATACGGGTACGGCGAGAGCACGCGCTCGGACCCCGGTGGCGGCTTCACCTTGCCCGCCTTGACCGCCTTGTTGAAGTCGTCGACGTGCCGGAAGCCGAAGGCCGCGAGGTCGTCGTACCGCATGTCCATCTCGCGGACGACCCACTGCAGCGCCTCGGCCGCCTTCTTGGCGTTGGTGATGATCGGCGTGATCAGGTGCGGGATGCCCTCGTAGTTGTTCAGCTCGACCCGCTTCGGGTCGACGAGGATCATCCGGACCTCGTCCGGCGTCGCGCGCATCAGGATCGAGGTGATCAGCGAGTTGACGAACGACGACTTACCCGAGCCGGTCGCGCCGGCGACCAGCAGGTGCGGCATCTTCGCCATGTTCGCGACCACGAAACCGCCCTCGACGTCCTTGCCGAGTCCGGCCACCATCGGGTGGTGGTCGTTGCGGGCGGTCGCCGAGCGGATCACGTCGCCGAGGCTGACGGTCTCCTTGT
This sequence comes from Kribbella sp. NPDC004875, assembly GCF_042873375.1. NCBI lineage: Bacteria > Bacillati > Actinomycetota > Actinomycetes > Propionibacteriales > Kribbellaceae > Kribbella > Kribbella sp. NPDC004875. The sequence continues at coordinate 514,496 of NZ_JBIALI010000002.1, read as the reverse complement.
CGGTGTTCGGGATCTCGATGCCGATCGCGGACTTGCCCGGGATCGGCGACAGGATCCGGACGTCGGCCGACGCGACGGCGTACGCGATGTTCTTCGAGAGGGCGGTGACCTTCTCGACCTTGACCGCGGAGCCGAGCTCGACCTCGTACCGCGTGACGGTCGGGCCACGGGTGTAGCCGGTGACCTGGGCGTCGATGCCGAACTGCTCGAACACCTCGGTCAGCCGGTCGACGACCTGGTCCGAGGCCTTCGTGCGGGCCTTGTGCACCGAACCGGGCTTCAGCATCTGGCCGTCGGGCAACGTGTACGTGATGTCGCCGGACAGGCTCAGCTGCTCGACCCGCTGCGGCAGCGGCGTATGCGGCGGCGGCTCGGGAGGCGGCGTGGACGACGAGGACTTGCTCGAGACGGCGGGCGCCTCGTCGACCGGCTCCGGCGCCGAAGCGGCGCCCTCGGCGTCGACGTCGTAGGCGCCCTCTTCCGGCTCAGGCGTCTTCGTCTTCCGTCCACGCTTGGCGATCTCGCGGTCCTGAAGCACGGGCGAGTCGTACGGCTTGACCGTCGGGTCGCCGTCGTCCTCGAGCTCCGCCTTCGCGCGGCGCTGCTTGCGCGTCAACCGGACCGTGTCATCGGTCGGCGCGGCCTGGACGGACGGCGCGTCCTCGGGCAGCTCGGTCCGTCCCATCAGTACGTCGAACGCCGCGCGGAACCGCAGCGGGATCGAGTACACCGGCGTACCGGTGACGACCAGCGCGCCGAAGATCGCGAGCAGCACGAGCAGCGGCGCCGCGACGTACTGCGTGAGCAGGTCGGAGAGGAACGACGAGATGAAGTACCCGATCGCGCCACCGGCGTCGCGCAGCGGCGCGTCGGCCGGGTTGCTGGGGCGGGGCAGACCGTTGGCGATGTGGATCAGGCCGAGTACGCCGAGGCAGACAGCGGTCCACCCGATGACCTGCCGGCCGGCCGGACCGTTGCGGTCGGGGTTACGCAGTGTGCGGACCGCGATCAGCAGCAGCATCAACGGCAGCGCCCAACCGAGCATGCCGATGCTGCCGCCGACGACCGTCCGGACACCGTTGCCGACCGCGCCCGGGAGGTCCCACCAGATCGCGGCGGCCACGACGACCGACAGACCGATCAGGAACAGCCCGGCACCGTCGCGGCGGTGCTCCGGCTCGAGGTCGCGGGCGCTGTTGCCGATCCCCCGCACCATGCTGCCGAGCAGGTGCGCGATACCGATCCAGACCTTCACCACTCCGCGACACAGAGCGAGCATGGCGGCCGCGAACGGGCCCGGTCCGCTGTTTTTGGGCGTGCTGGTCCGTGCGGCGGAAGTTCCACCGCGCTTCGTGCTCTGCCCACGCTTCTGGGCGCCGGACGGACGGGAGCGTCCACCAGCAGCCGAACGGGCCGTGCTCGGCCGTTTGGCTGCCGACTTCTGCGCCCGCGCCGGGGAAGACGTGCGGGTCGCCATACTCCTCAGGCTACCCCGATCACCCCTTGAGTCCCACGTGTCACACGCCGATCACGCTGCCCCATCCGTAGCGTCACAGCGTCGAGACTCGCCTCCGGAACCGGACGAGATGCCAGATCACGACGTACCACCCGAGAGCGGCCAGGCCGCCCGACACGAGCCCGGAGAGCAGCAGCCGTACGGCGGTTTCGCCGCCCAACTCACCGCCCAACTCACCGCCCAACTCACTGTCCGCGCGGCCGAGTTCGACGATCGCTCCGGTCGCCGCGAGGACGATCCCGCCGGCGAGGACGACGTACCGCACCCAGGGGGCGACGTGGTCACCCGGAGTGATCGGAGTCGGCGTCGACCGGCGGTACCAGCGGTAGAGCCAGACGCCGAGAACCAGACAGCCGCCGACGGTGCTGACGTACTGGAGGATCCGATTGACGTCCCAAGCCGGCGTCACGGCGGCGCGGAAGACGTCGGGGAAGTGACGGACGAAATAGCCGTCGCCGTGGGTGAAGGAGTCCCAGATGACGTGAGTCAGGGCACCGAGGATGGCTGAGACAACTGTCCACAGGAGAACTCGAGCGCCTGGCACCCGCGGAATCAGCCGCGCGGACGGAAGGCGTGCAGCGAGCGGCTGTGGCGCGAGGGCGATCAGCGGGCGTTTGAGGACCACGGTGAAGACCGCGAGCAACAGCAGAGCCAACAGCGGGTCGAGCCAGAGGGCCGACGTGAACTCGTGTGTCAGCGTCAGTGTGAAGTTGCCGCTGATGTACTGCGTGGCGAACCGGTAGATCGGGTCGACGTACAGCAGGTCGGGCGCGACCGCGCCGGCGACCAGCGCCGAGGCGACGAGCGGCCGGCGGACCAGCGGGAGGACGGCCGCGGGGTGGGCCAGCGTGAAGGGCACACCCCGCAGCCTCTCAGAAAGTGGGCCAGCCCGGGCCGGGATCCTGTTGGCCGAGGCCTGGCTTCGACCAGTCGCAGACGCCGGAGGGGAAGGTCTGGCGCAGCGTCTGCCACTGCGCCGCGGTCAGCTTGGCCTTGTAGTCGGACCGGTCGAGCGGATGCAGCCGGCACTTGATGATGTCGTTGGCAACGGATGCTCCAGCCACCTGCCGCGGCGCGGGCCACACCGGGTAAAGGGTGTTGCACTTGGTCGTTCCGATGCCGTTGACCTGTGTCTCGACGATCTTCTGGTTCTGCGGGCTCCAGCACGCGTCCGTGAGCGACGCCGGCTTGTTGCGGAGCAGACGCTGATGCGGTGACCCGGGTCCGTGGTCGGCGTCGGTCGCGTCCATCCACCGATCGAGCGCGGCCAACGCGTCGGTGAGCACCGGGTTCTTGGTGCTGAACCCGCCGGCCGCGTCGCCGGCCTGCACGAGCATCACGTGGTTACCGAAGTCACCGTTCGCCTTGCGCAGCCGCTCGCGGAGCGAGAACGAGTGGAAGATCAGGTGGATGTCGCCGTTCGGCAACTGGTCCCAGTACTGGCGGTAGTCGATGATCGGCGTACTCGCCAGTCCCCCACCACCGTTGATCAGCTGACCGGTCCGGTACGCCGTGTCGATCGCGCGCTGATCCGCCACGGTCCGGGTGGGGACGAAGTTCGCGTCGGTGTCGAACCCGCCGATCGACCGGTTCAGGTCCAGGAACTGCGCGGCCGTGATCTTGCCCGCGTTCAGTGCGTCGAGGCCGTACTGGATCCCGACGTTGTCCAGCGGGCGCCGGGCCGCGCCGGTCGCCGGATTCTTGCCCCAGATGTTGACCTGGTGGTCGTACACGTCGCAGCGGGCGCCGTCCGGGTTGCTGACCGGGTCGTAACGCAACGCGACCGGGAGCTGCGCGGGACAGTAGACCCGCGGGTCGATCCGGCGGCCGGCGCCGGCCAGGTTGGCGATCGTGGTGACCATGCCGAACCCGGACGCGGCTCTTTTCTGCTCGTCGGTCCAGCCGGTCGCGGACTTGAAGTAGTGGTCCAGCAGCAGCGCGTCGGTGATCGTGTGCAGCGTCGCGAAGCCGACCTCGGGGAACACGCAGGACGCGACGATCCCGTCCAGCAGCCCCGGATAGTCGTCGGCGATCTGGAACACCTGGTACGAACCGCCCGAACAGCCCCACCCGATGGTCTGCTTCGGTACGCCGATGCTCTCGACGATGTGCTCACGGGTCATCGCCATCGTCTCGGCCGCGAGTACGCCGTTGCAGTTCACGCCGAACACGTTCAGGCTCGACGACGCGACGGCGTACCCACGCCCGAGCAGTACGTCGTCGTTGATCCCGCCGGTGCCGCTCCCCTGCTGGTACCAACCGCCCGGACAGCCACCACCGAACGTGTAGACCAGGCGGCCGTTCCAGCCGGCCGGCGCCTTGACCGCGCTCGGTTCACCCGCGGCCGGGTCGTCGAGTACGGCGTACTCGTAGATCGACCGGTTGATCACGCCGGTCTCGACGCGGACGACGTACGGCACGGTCCGGCCGTCCGAGGTGGTGGTGGTCGCGAGGTCGGCCGGTTTAGTTGCCGGGAGCACCTTCAGTGAGCGGTCGACCGTCGAGCGGTACAGGTAGTCGACGCGGGTCGGCACCGAGCAGTTCGCGTCGGTCGGCGGCCCGAGCTTGACCTTCGCGAGCGTGATGAAGTCCGCCGTACCGCAGACGAACGGGGTCTCGTGCGGACCGGCGAGCAGCGGGCCGGTCCGCGGATGGTTGGTGACCACGAGCCGGGCGCCGGCCGCGGTGACCGTGTTGCGGCCGTTGACGAGGCCCTGGACCACGCCGACCAACTTGTCCGCGGTGCGGGTAAAGGAACCGGTGACGTCACGGCCGTTCAGGCGGACCTTCAGGTCCTCCAGGTGCCGGCCGGTGACGGAGATCAGCGCGTTGCCGTCGCTGACCATGTCGGGGCGGGGTGTGGACAGCACCTCGATCCGCACCCCGGACGCCGCGCTGGCAGGTAACGCCAGGACAGCGGCAATCATCGCCGTTGCAAGCGCCACGAGGGCGGTCGTTCGCTTCATGTGACGAGTCGAGCACAGCAAGTCCCCGCCGGGAAGACCGAACGGCAATCGTTTTCCAGCCGCGGTGGACCACTGGGGGTGTCTGACGGTTCCGTGCCGAGTGCCGCGCAGTAGGCGGGGAACCGTCAGGCACCCCCTAGGCGCCGGTGGTGCCGTCCAGCTGCTCGCGGAGCAGGTCGGCGTGACCGCAGTGCCGGCCGTACTCGCCGATCAGGTGGATGTAGATCATCCGCAGCGTCGACTCGGTGCCACTGAACGTGAACCGATCATCCAGGGACCGGCCGGCGGCCGCCGCGTCGGACAGCTGCCACTCGGCGATCAGACCCTCGTACGCCGCCTGTGCGTCCGCGGGATCGATCAGCTCGAAGTCCGCGTCCTTGCCGAGCTCGGGAGCGAACAGCGGCTCGGCGGGCGCGTCGGCGAAGTGAATCCGGAACCAGATCCGCTCGACCTTGGTGAGGTGCCGGATCAGGCCGAGCAGCGACAGGTTGGACGGCGGCGACGGGTGCTCGGCCAACTGCTCGGCGGTCAGCCCCGCGCACTTGAACAGCAGCGTGGTGCGATAGAAATCCAGGTAGCCCTGCAGCAGTTCACGTTCGGGCGCAGTCAACGAGCCGTCCGGCCGCTCGACCGCAGGTGCTCTCCAGGTCATTCGCATTCCTCACTGTGCAATCCCCACCGTGTCCACGATGTGTTCGCCTATCTCATCACATGAGATTCGCACTGGCGGACCCCGTGTCCCGTTCGTTACCGTTCACGGCAGGTCATGAGTGCCAGCGACAAGCCCCGGCTAGCTGGCCGGCAACCCTCCTCCGCGGTGGGGTGCCCCGGGTGAAGACCAGGCCGTGCGGATACCCCGTTCGGCAAGTGCGGACTTCCTGGGAGCATCCTCATGTCGATCCTGTCCATCCTCGAGCCGGCCAGTACGACGTCCTCGCGACCGACCGTCGCCCGGCTCGCGACCGGCAGCATCCCCGCCACCGTCGGCTCGGATCTGCTGGTCCCGCTCGCCGACGGCCGCGTCACCGACTACGCGAACTTCGACCACGGTGCGAGCGCGCCGTGTCTGGAGTCGGTGCGGAACAGCGTCGAGGCCGCGCTGCCGTCGTACGCGTCAGTGCACCGCGGAAACGGGTACGCCTCGCGCATCACCACCCAGTGGTACGAGCGGGCGCGCGCCGAGGTGCACGCGTTCGTCGGTGCTCGGGCGGACGACCAGGTGATCTTCACCCGGCAGACCACCGACGCGTTGAACCTCCTGGCCCACGCCGTGCCGGCGGACGCGACCGTGATCGTGTTCGAGTCCGAGCACCACGCGGCGCTGCTGCCCTGGCCGGCTGAGCGCACGGTGCGTCTGAAGGCTCCGGCGAGCCAGACCGAGGCAGTGAGCAACGTCGCCGACGCCCTCCGTCGGGCGCCCGAGGGTCCGCGTCTGGTGGTCGTCACCGGCGCGTCCAACGTGACCGGCGAGATCTTCCCGATCGCCGAGATCGCCGCCGTCGCCAAGGCCCACGGTGCCCGGGTCTGCCTCGACGCCGCGCAGCTGGCGCCGCACCGCCCGGTCGACATCGCCACGCTGGACGTCGACTGGGTCGCACTGTCCGGTCACAAGCTCTACGCCCCGTACGGCGCCGGCGCACTGATCGGCCGCTCCGACTGGCTCGACGCCGCCGACCCGTACCTGTACGGCGGTGGCGCGACCCACGCGGTCACCGAGGACACCGTGATCTGGTCGACCGGGCCGGCGCGGCACGAAGGTGGCTCCCCGAACGTCATCGGTGCGATCGCCCTCGCTTCGGCCTGCGCCGCGATCAGCAAGCACCGCGACGCCATCGAGCAGCACGAGCGGAGCCTGCTGGCCCGCCTGCGCACCGGGCTCGCGCAGATCGACAACGTCACGACGTACTCGATCTTCGGTGCAGACGCCGACCGCGTCGGCACGGTCTGTTTCACCGTCGCCGGTCTGACCTCGACGCTGGTGTCCGCGGCCCTGAGCGCGGAGTACGGCATCGGTGTCCGCGACGGCAAGTTCTGTGCACACCCGCTGGTCGGCCACCTGCTCGCCAACTCCCCGGAGCACGGTACGGCGGTCCGCGCCAGCCTCGGCCTCGGAACGACCCGGGAGCACGTGGACCGCCTCGTCAACGCCGTCCGGACGCTCGCGACCACCGGACCGCGGACGGAGTACGCGGAGAGCGCGCACGGCTGTCAGCCGGCCGACGACCCCCGCGACCTCCAGGCTCCGCGGATCTGGTGACGCAGCCCTCCTACTGCTCAGGAGGTACGAGACCTACATCGAGACCTACATGGTGAGCAGCGAACGCCAGTAGGTCCGCCCACTCCGCAGCGACCATCGCGGCGGGCTTTCCGAAGCCATGGCCGGTGTTGACCTCGACGCGCGTCAAGACTGGCCGCGGATCGGACTGGGCATGCTGCAGGGTCGCGATGAACTTGTGGCTGTGCAACGGCACCACCCGGTCGTCGTGGTCACCTGTGACCACCAGAGTCGCCGGGTACGCCGTCCCGTCGCTGACGCGATGCAGCGGCGAGTACGCCAACAGGTCCTCGAACTGCTCGGGATCATCCGGCAGACCGTAGTCCGACGCCCACGCCGCTCCCACGGTGAACTTGTGGAACCGCAGCATGTCCAGCACACCCACACCGGGCAGTGCGACCGCGAAGAGGTCCGGGCGCTGCGTCATGACCGCGCCGACGAGCAGTCCGCCGTTGCTGCGGCCGTGCATGGCCAGCTGCCCCGGAGTGGTCACGCCGGTGTCGCGCAGGTGCTCCGCGACCGCGATGAAGTCGTCGAACACGTTCTGCTTGTTCTTCAGCCGGCCCGCATCGTGCCAGTCGGTCCCGTACTCACCACCGCCACGCAGGTTGGCGATGACCAGTACGCCGCCCGCGGCGAGCCACGCCGGCCAGCCAGGGCGGTAGTCCGCCTGGATCGGGATGCGGAAGCCGCCGTACCCCCACATCAGGGTCGGGCGCGGTGTGGAGAAGTCCAGGTCGGACCGGGTGATCAGGAAGTACGGCACGTCGCGCCCGGGAGCCATCTGGCGCGTCACGGTGACCTGCGGCGGTGTGAAGCCACCAGAGCCGCGGACCAGCTCCGGCAGTGCCCGTACCTCACCTGACCCGGTCGACACGACATACGACAGGGTGGGGTCGGTCGTCGTCGACAGCCCGATGAACAGCTCGTCGTACTCCGGTGACGCGTTGAGCCCCACCACTCCCCCACCCGGTACGTCGACCACGCGCGCACCGGAGCCGTCCAGCGCATAGAGCGTCAGCACCGACTGCGCGTCGACGAGTGTCAGCGTGGCCAGACCGTTCGCCGTACCGCGGACTGCCTGCAGCGTCGCCTCGCCCTCCGGGATGAGGTCGGTGAACTCGCCGTCCAGCGTCGACAGCACCACACGACCCCGTGACGCGTCCCGGTCGGTCCGCAGCACGAGGTGGTCGCCCGACATCCGCACGAAGGCGATCTCGTCGGTGAACTCGTCCACGACCTTGATCGGCTCGCCCAGCCCGTCGGAGGTGGTCGGGTAGACCCAGAGCCGCGTGCTCGGGTCGGTCCCCTCGGTGATGTGGACGACGAGGTACCGGTCGTCGTCGGACACCTCGGGTGCGTAGAAGTACTGCTCCTTGTCCGGGATGGTCAGTACCAACTGGTCCTCGGACTGCGCAGAGCCGACCTTGTGCAGCATCAGCCGCCCGGCAGCCAGCGAGGTGGTCTCGGTCCCCTCACTCCGCCCACTCGTCGGGTAGTGCAGATAGAGGTACGCCGAACTGTCCGGGAGCCACGTCGCCTCGGAGAACTTGGCCTCGGACACCACGTCGTCGACCGGCGTACCGGTGGCGATGTCGAGCAGCCGGAACGTCGTCCAGTCGCTGCCGCTCTCGTTGATGCCGTACGCGAAGTACTTGCCGTCCGGGCTGACGGTGAACGAGCCGAGCGAGTCGGTGCCGTCGGCGGACAGCGTGTTCGGGTCGATCAGGACCCGGCCGCCGGTGAGCAGTTCGTCGAGCGACTCGGCGACATAGATCACGTCCTGCGCCTGCGTGCCGTCGTTGCGCCCGGCGAAGTACCAACCGGCCTTCTTCACCGGTACGCCGGCTCGCGGCCGCGCGAGGATCGCGGACATCGTGCGCTGGAACCACGCGCGTTCGGCATAGCCCGACAGCTCGTCCTCGGTGAAGGCGTTCTGCCGGCGCACCCAGTCCTGGGTGTCGTCCGCGTCGGGGTCTTCCAGCCAGCGGTAGGGATCGGCGATCTCGTGCCCGTGCAACGTCTCGACCACATCGTCGCGGCGGCTTTCCGGATAGGTCATGGGGTCTCCCGCCCTGGACTGAGGAGCGTAGGGAGCGAAGCGACTGGAGCGACGAGGGAAGGGCGGGAGTTCCAGCCCCATGACCCGCCGCGCCGGAGGCGTGGCATCAGTACAGTCATGGGGCCAAACTTAGCCGGAGAAGGCGTCGTACTCACCGGCCCCGGTGGGCGGCATCCCGCGCAGGCGCCGGGGCCCGGTGAGTACGACGGACCCGTCAGTGACGGGCCTCTCAACCACGCTCTATCGGGTGGGGTTGATGTCCTTCGACCAGAGCACCTTGCCGAACAGGTTGCGCAGCGACACGGTGAACACGCCGGTCCGTGGGTCGATCGTGGTGTGACCGAAGAACTGGTTGCCGCCGGCCGGCGACTGGTTCGGGAAGTCGGCCGCCTTCGACCACACGACCTCCGGCCCGAACGTGCCGTCCAGCGCGTTCGGCCCGAACGTCCCGGCGTTGATCGGACCGGCCACGATCTCCCAGAACGGGTCGAAGTCGGTGAACGCCGCGCGGGCCGGGTCGTAGTGGTGGGCCGCGGCGTAGTGCACGTCCGCGGTCAGCCAGATCGCGTTGCGGACCTTGCGCTTCTTGAACTGGCTCAGCACCCACGCGATCTCGTGCTCGCGACCACCGGGTGCACCGGGCAGACCGTTGCCGACCGCCTCGATCAGGTCGCCGTCGGGCACCAGCAGTCCGAGCGGCATGTCGCTGGCGATCACCTTCCAGGTCGCCTTGGACGCCGCGACCTCACGCACCAGCCAGGCGGCCTGCTCGGCGCCGAGCATCGCGACCGGGCCGACCGTCGACGGCACCGGGTTCGCACCGCGGTACGTCCGCATGTCCAGGCAGAACACGTCGACCAGCGGGCCGTAGCCGACCTTGCGGTAGATCCGGTCTCGCCCGCCGACGTGCTCCATCGGCAGGTACTCGAGGAACGCCTTCTTCGCCCGCGCCGCGAGTACGTCGACGCGCTTCTCGGCGTACCGGTCGTCGCTGAGGATCTCCCCCGGGTACCAGTTGTTCAGCGTCTCGTGGTCGTCCCACTGCGCGATCAGCGGTACGTCGGCGTACAGCGACCGCACGTTGCCGTCCATCAGGTTGTACTTGTACCGCCCGCGGTACTCGGCCAGCGTCTCGGCGACCTTCGAGACCTCCTCGGTCACCACGTTCTTCCAGACGGTGCCGTCGGCAACCTTCAGCTCGGCCTGGATCGGGCCGTCGGCGTAGATGTTGTCGCCGGAGTGCAGGAAGAAGTCCGGCCGGGTGTCGTGCATCGCCTGGTACGCGATCATCCCGCCGAGGTCCGGGTTGATGCCGTAGCCCTGGCCCGCGGTGTCGCCGGTGAAGACGAACGACACCGGCCGGTTGCGGCCCGGCGTACTGAACGAGCCGTCCAGGGTCTCGCCGATCCGGCCGTTCGCGTCCTCGAACCCGATCCGGTAGTCGTAGCGCTGGCCCGGCCGCAGACCACGCAGCGGCAGCCGCGCGGTGAAGTCGTCGACGGGGTCGGTCTTCGGACCGCGCAGGCTGATCGCCTTGTCGAAGCGTCCGTGGCTGGTCAGCTGGACGACCAGCCGGCCGGGGCGGTCGGTGCGCGACCAGACGACGGCCGAGTTCGGCGTGACGTCGGCGCTCGCGATCCCGGACGGCAGCGCGGCCCGGTCGCGACGGACGAGGTTCGGCACGGCGGTTGCGGTCACGCCCGGTACGGCGAGGGACGCGCCCGCGGCCGTGGATGCGGCCAGGAGCTGGCGGCGGCTCAGTGTCATGACCCGAAGGTGCGCTTCACGAGTGACCGCAAGGTGACTCCCCGGCGAACTTGGCGGCAAATCACCAGCGTGCCTATGCCTGGCGGATCGCAGGCCCGATGATGAACGCGTGCGTCCCCCTCAGACAGCGCAGCAGCAGTACGTGAGTCTTTACACCGATCTCCTCCAGGCCGTCCGTGACCTCGGCCTGCTCCGGCGTCGGCAGGGGTACTACGTCACCCGGATGAGCATCGTGCTCGGCGCCCTGGTCGCCGTCGCCGCGTGCTTCGTTCTGCTCGGCAATTCCTGGCACCAGCTCTGGCTCGCCGGAGCGTTGGCGCTGGTTCTGGTGCAGGTCGCGTTCCTCAGCCATGACAGCGCGCACCGGCAGATCTTCCACTCGAACGCCCGCAACGACTGGACGGCCCGCATCCTGGCCGGCGGCGTACTCGGCATGAGCGTCAGTTGGTGGCGGGCCAAGCACAACAAGCACCACGCGGCCCCGAACCAGGTCGGCAAGGATCCCGACGTCCAACTCAGAGCCGTCGCCTTCCACCCGGGAGCCGTCGCCGCGCGCGGGCCGCTGGGCCGATGGATCGCCGCGCGGCAGGGCTGGTTGTTCTTCCCGCTGCTCACCCTCGAAGGGGTCGGCCTGCACGCGTCGAGCCTCACGCATCTGCTGCGGCCCGGTGCGAGCCGGACCGATCGGATCGAGGCCGCGGTCGTTGCCTCGCGCATCACGGCGTACGTCGCCGCGCTCTACCTGCTGCTGCCGGTCGGGAAGGCGAGCGCGTTCCTCGGGCTGCAGCTCGCGGTCTTCGGGGTCTGCCTCGGTGCCGCCTTCGCCCCGAACCACAAGGGCATGCCGATCGCGCCGGCCGGAACGAAGCTCGACTTCCTGCGCCGCCAGGTGCTGATGTCACGCAACATCCGCGGCGGTGTGCTCACCGACCTCGCGATGGGCGGGCTCAACTACCAGATCGAGCACCACCTGTTCCCGAGCATGCCGCGACCGACGCTCCGGCGGGTGCAGCCGATCGTCCGCGAGTACTGCGAGATTCACGGCATCCCGTACGCCGAGGTCGGCCTGTTCACGTCGTACCGGATCGTCGTCGGCTACCTGAACAACGTCGGTCTCCGGGCCCGCGACCCGTTCGACTGCCCACTCGCCACCGAACTGCGGACCGCGGGGTCAGCGGGCGGGCGGGATCTCGCCTGAGCCGCGGATCGTCAGCTTCACCGGGACGCGGACCGTGCGCCCGGGGCGGTGTGGCTCCGGGAGGCGTTCGGTCATCAGCTGGATCGCGGTCCGGGCCATCACGTCGGCCGACTGGGCGACCGCGGTCAGGCCAGGACTGAGTAGGTCGCCGAGCTGCAGGTCGTCGAACGAGACCAGGGCGACCCGGTCCCGGCGGCCCGCGAGGCCCCGCAGTACCTCGGCGGTCGTCATGTTGTTCGCCGACAGCAGCGCCGTGGCGGGCTCGGCGCGGTCGAGGACGGCCGACAGCGTGATACCGATGCCCTCGGTGGTCGGCTCGGACAGGTGCACCAGGTCCTCGTCGACGTCGATCCGGTGCCGCGCCATCGCCGCCCGGTAGGCCACGACGCGCTCGCGGGCGGTGAAGATCCGCTCGTCGTCACCGAGGTACGCGATCCGGCGGTGACCCTGCCGGACCAGGTGATCGATCGCCTGGTCGATCCCGCCGGCGTTGTCCGCGAGGACGGCGTCCGCCTCGATCCCGTGCGCGGGACGGTCGATCGTGACGACCGCCATCCCGGCGTCCACGTGCGGGGCGAGATAGTCCTGGGTCTCGCCGATCGGCGCCATGATCAGCGCGTCCGGCCGGCGAGCGACGAACTCCAGGCAGACGTCCTTCTCCCGCTCCGGGTCCTCGTCGGTCAGACCGATCATCACCACCGAGCCGGACGACCGCGCCCACAGCTCGACCGCGCGGCCGAGCGAGGCGAAGAACGGGTCGCCGATATCGCGGATCACCACGGCGATCGTCCCGGTCTTGCCGCGGCGCAGCATCCGGGCCGACTCGTTCGGGGTGTAGTTGAGCTCCTTGATCGCCGCCTGGACCTTGGCGGTCAGCTCCGGGCTGACGTTCGGCTCCTCGTTCACCACCCGGGACACGGTCTTCAACGCGACCCCGGCCCGGGCGGCGACCTCCTTCATCGTGGGCCGGCGCTGGCCCGTCCCGTTCACTCCACTGACACTCATCGCCGGCCCACCCCTTCGTCTAAGTCGCGCCGACGTTACTAGCTTTCGACGACGACCGGAATGATCATCGGGCGGCGGCGGTGGGTGTCGCTGACCCACTTGCCCACCACCCGGCGGATCACCTGCTGCAACTGGTACATGTCATCGACGCCGCCGCCGATCGCCTTCTCGATCTCGGCCTCGATCTTCGGCTTCAGGTCGTCGAAGACCGTGTCGTCCTCGGCGAACCCGCGGGCCTGGATCTCCGGCCCGGCGGTCAGCTTCCCGGTCACCGAGTCCATCACCGCGATCACCGAGATGAAGCCCTCGTCCCCGAGGATCCGGCGGTCCTTCAGTGAGGTCTCGGTGATGTCTCCGACGGTCGAGCCGTCGACGAACACGTACCCGCAGTCGACCTTGCCCGCCACCACGGCCTTGCCGTCGATCAGGTCGACCACCACGCCGTCCTCGACGACGACCACGTTCTCCCGCGGTACGCCGGTCTGCACCGCCAGGTCGGCGTTCGCGTGCAGGTGCCGGACCTCGCCGTGCACCGGCATCACGTTGCGCGGCTTCACGATGTTGTAGCAGTACAGCAGCTCGCCGGCGCTGGCGTGACCGGAGACGTGCACCAGCGCGTTGCCCTTGTGGATGACGTTCGCGCCGTGCCGGATCAGGCCGTTGATCACCCGGTAGACCGAATTCTCGTTGCCCGGGATCAGCGACGACGCCAGCACGACGGTGTCACCCGGCTGCAGCTGGACGACGTTGTGGTCGTTGGCCGCGATCCGGGACAGCGCCGACATCGGCTCGCCCTGCGAACCGGTCGACACCAGCACCACCCGCTCCGGCGGGTAGTTGTCCAGGTCCCGCATGTCGATCAGCGTGTCGCCGGGCACGGTCAGGAAGCCGAGGTCCCGGGCCACGCCCATGTTGCGGACCATCGAGCGGCCGACGTACGCGACCTTGCGGTGGTGCTTCACCGCGGCGTCCATCACCTGCTGCACGCGGTGCACGTGCGAGGCGAAGCAGGCGACGATGATGCGCTGGTTCTTCGCCTTGGTGAAGACCCGGTCCAGCACCGGCGCGATGTCGCGCTCGTGGGTGGTGAACCCGGGCACCTCGGAGTTGGTGGAGTCGACCATGAACAGGTCGACGCCCTCCTCGCCGAGCCGGGCGAACGCGCGCAGGTCGGTGATCCGGTTGTCCAGCGGCAGCTGGTCCATCTTGAAGTCACCGGTGTGCAGCACGACTCCGGCCGGCGTCTTGATCGCCACCGCCAGCGCGTCCGGGATCGAGTGGTTGACCGCCACGAACTCGCAGACGAACGGTCCGATCTGGAGTTTCTCGCCCTCGACCACGGTCTGCTGCGGCACGTTGCGGTGCCGGTGCTCCTTCAGCTTGCCCTCGAGCAGCGCGAGCGTGAGCTGCGACCCGACAACCGGGATGTCGCCCCGCTCACGCAGCAGGTAGGGCAACCCGCCGATGTGGTCCTCGTGGCCGTGCGTCAGAACCACCGCGACGATGTCGTCGAGACGGTCCCGGATCGGCTCGAAGTCCGGCAGGATCAGGTCCACGCCGGGCTGGTTCTCGTCCGGGAAGAGTACGCCGCAGTCCACGATGAGCAGCTTGCCGTCGTACTCGAACACCGTCATATTCCGGCCGACCTCGCCGAGGCCGCCGAGCGGGATGACCCGCAAAGCGCCCGGAGCGAGAGGTCCGGGCGCGTCGAGATCTGGATGGGGATGGCTCATGCAATCAGTCCTGCCTGCTTCAAGTCGGTGGTGAGCCGGTCCACTTGCGCTGCCGTCGCCTCAACCAACGGCGACCGGAGCGTCGCGTGCTCGATGACGCCGGCCAGCTTGAGCGCGGCCTTCACCATGATGGCGCCCTGGGTCCTGGTCATGATCGCCTCGACGGCGGGCACCAGCCGTCGGTCGATCTCCTGCGCGGTGGCGAGGTCGCCGGCCACCACGGCGTCGATCAGCTGCCGGTACTCCCGGCTCGCGACATGGGCTACCACGCTCGCGATGCCGACCGCGCCGATCGCCAGGGAGGCGAGATTCAGCTCATCGGCACCGCAGTAGTAGAACAGATCGGTGTTCGCCAGCACCTTGGTGGTCCCGGCGAGGTCACCCTTGGCGTCCTTCACCGCGACGATCCGCGGGTGCTCGGCGAGCGCGATCAAGGTCTCCGTCTTGATCTCGACGCCGGACCGGGCGGGGATGTCGTACAGCATGTTCGGCAGGCCGGTGGCGTCGGCGACCGCGGTGAAGTGCGCGCGCAGCCCGTCCTGCGGAGGCTTGTTGTAGTACGGCGTGACGACGAGCAGACCGTGTGCACCCGCGGCCTCGGCCTGCTTGGCGCACTCGATCGTGTGCGCGGTGTCGTTGGTACCGACGCCGGCGACGATCAGGGCGCGGTCGCCGATCGCCTCCCGGACGGCCTCGATCAGCTGGACCTTCTCCTGGTCCGACGTGGTCGGCGCCTCGCCGGTGGTCCCGTTCAGCACCAGGGCGTCGTTACCGCCGTCGACGAGATGGGTCGCGACCCGCTGGGCGGCGTCGAGATCGAGCGAACCGTCGGCCCGGAACGGGGTGATCATCGCGGTCGTCAGGCGGCCGAACGGCAGCGCCTGCGAGGGCGTGGACTCTGGCGAGGACATGAGCCTCAGATTACCGCTCCCGGACCCTGAAGAAATGAGTAGGCCTGGTGGCTGTCCGCTCGGGGGTCCGGGCAGCCACCAGGCTCACTCGTCCTATCGGGCCCCGCCCCGTAGTCGTTACAGCTTCCACCAAAAAAGTCCGGAAAAACTTCTGCGAATACTTTGCGTGATCATACGAGTGCTCTGTGTCGATAAATCGGTGACTTCCGAGACCGCTAGGGTCATCCGCGTGTCGACATCCTCCACACCATCCTCCACACCGCCCGCGGCTCAGCAGAGTCTCACCGTCACCTGCGCCGCGATGGCCGGTGCGATCCCGATGATCACTCTGGTGCTCTGGTTCGTGCTCGCCACCGACGGAATCGGCGAGTTCCCGGCGACCTGGGCGCCGCTCGTGGTGCTGGCCGCGGCCGCCGCCGCGTACTCGTTCTGCGAGCTGGCCGGATTCCGTACTCCGGCACTCGAGCACTCCGCTCACTCCGCCCGCTCCGCCGCCGAGATCGAAGCCGAGTCGTGGCGGCGGTTCACCGCGTCGACGTTCACCCGGTTCGCAGTGTGCGAGGGCGTGTTCCTGGTCTCGGTCGCGCTGGCGTTCGTCGTCCAGAGCTTCTGGGTGGTGCTGATCGGAGCCGTGCTCGCCCTCCCGCTGTTCTTCCTGGAGGTGTGGCCGAACGCGCGCAACCAGCAACGCTTCGCCGCGTCACTCGAGTCGCGGGGCGTCCCGTCGTACCTGGGTGGGCGGCTTCAGGACTGACCGGCGATCCAGATCGACGTCGCGTCGAAGAACCGCTCGACCACTTGGACAGCGCCCGGTAGGAGCAGTACGGCGCCGACGGCCAGGAGCGGTACGACGACCAGGTGCTCCACCCAACTGCCGGTGCGGAACCGGAGGAGTTTCGGCAGGCGGATCTCGTACCAGGTCTCGCCGGCGATCGGGAGTGGCCACAGCCAGGGGCAGCCCGAGCGCGTCAGACTGTCGCCGAGGCAGTGCACGAACATGCCCAGCGCGACGGCGACTCCGATCCAGCCGCCGATCTGGGTCAGACCTGTTTGGAGCGCGTCGGCGGCCGCGGTTCCGGGGAGCGCCGTACCCGCGCCTTGGGTGCTGATCACGGACCACCCGGCGGCGCCGAGGACGGCGAGGACGATCCAGTCGCCGAGTGCGTCGGCGGCGAGCACCAGTCCGGTCACAGCTACTGCCAGCACGGCCCACTTGCCGCGGTCGCCGAGGCCGGCTGCGAGCATGCCGAGCAGGATCGCCGCGACGACCGTGTGGGTCGCGTGGCGGTGCTTGCCGGTGCTGTCCTCGTCGCGTGGGCCTTTGGTGAGGTTGTAGAGGACACCGGAGAAAGCCCGGACGGCTCCGGACACGAGCCGGGTCACCGGGCCGAGCAGCCGGGAGGCGCTCGCTCCTGGGTGGTCCAGGTCGGGCACCAACGCGTAACCAGCAGTGGCCGCCGCGAACGGCACCACCTCCGCCACGGTGGTCAGTCCGATCAGCGGGGCCACCGCCAACCCGGCACACCACCCCGACAGAGCATGCGACCGCCCCATCATCCGCGCCTCACTCCCCTCACTCGAGCTACATCCTCCCCCACTCGACGCACCAGTCACACCAGCCCCGCGATTTCCTGACCTGCTTTGCATAATCATCCAGGGTGATGCATACTCTTCCTGTGTCCAAGGTGCTTACTTCTTTGCCGGTCGGTGAGCGGGTCGGGATTGCCTTCTCGGGTGGTCTCGACACGTCGGTTGCGGTTGCGTGGATGCGGGACAAGGGTGCGATCCCGTGCACGTACACCGCCGATCTGGGTCAGGCCGACGAGCCTGACATCGAGTCGGTCCCGGGCCGCGCCACGGCGTACGGCGCCGAGATCACCCGCCTGGTCGACTGCCGTACGGCGATGGTCGAGGAAGGTCTCGCGGCGCTGGCCTGCGGCGCCTTCCACATCCGGTCCGGCGGCCGGACGTACTTCAACACCACCCCGATCGGACGGGCGGTGACCGGCACGCTGCTGGTCCGGGCGATGCTCGACGACGACGTCCAGATCTGGGGCGACGGGTCGACGTTCAAGGGCAACGACATCGAGCGGTTCTACCGCTACGGCCTGCTCGCGAATCCGCAGCTGCGGATCTACAAGCCGTGGCTGGACGCGCAGTTCGTGCACGAGCTGGGCGGCCGGAAGGAGATGTCCGAGTGGCTGGTCGCCCACGGCCTGCCGTACCGGGACAGCACCGAGAAGGCGTACTCCACCGACGCGAACATCTGGGGCGCGACGCACGAGGCGAAGACCCTCGAGCACCTCGACACCGGACTCGAGACGGTCGACCCGATCATGGGTGTGAAGCACTGGGACCCGGCGGTCGAGATCGCCCCCGAGGACGTCACGATCGGGTTCGAGCAGGGCCGGCCGGTGACCATCAACGGCAAGGAGTTCGGTACCGCGGTCGACCTGGTGCTGGAGGCGAACGCGATCGGCGGCCGGCACGGGCTGGGGATGTCGGACCAGATCGAGAACCGGGTCATCGAGGCGAAGTCCCGGGGAATCTACGAGGCTCCTGGGATGGCGCTGCTGCACGCGGCGTACGAGCGGCTGGTGAACGCGATCCACAACGAGGACACGCTCGCGAGCTACCACACCGAGGGCCGCAAGCTCGGCCGGCTGATGTACGAAGGTCGTTGGCTGGACCCACAGTCGCTGATGATCCGGGAGTCCCTGCAGCGCTGGGTCGGTACGGCGGTCACCGGCGAGGTCACGCTACGGCTGCGGCGCGGCGAGGACTACTCGATCCTCGACACCACCGGCCCGGCGCTCAGCTACCACCCGGACAAGCTGTCGATGGAGCGGATCGAGGACTCGGCGTTCGGCCCGGTCGACCGGATCGGCCAGCTGACCATGCGGAACCTGGACATCGCCGACTCGCGCGCGAAGCTCGAGCAGTACGCCGGCCTCGGGATGTTCGGCTCCTCGAACCCGGCGCTGGCGTCGTCCACCGACCTGATCGGCGAGCTCCCGACCGGTGGCGCCGAGGCGATCGCCTCCCGCGGCGAGGCCACCGAGGAGGACGAACTCCTCGACCGCGCCGCCATGGAAGCCGGCACCGACTAACTCAACGCTGCTTGCCCGCTCAAGCGATGGCTTGCCCCCTTGAATTCCGAGGGGGCAAACCTCCAACTCGAGGGATGACCCCCGAGTTGGAGGGTTCGCGCTGTCAGGCGTCGTAGTCGAGGGTGACCGTGGGCGTGGTGGGGTGGGACTGGCAGGTGAGGACGTAGCCTGCGCGGATCTCGTCGGGCTCGAGGGCCCAGTTGGTGTCCATCCGGACGCTGCCGTCCAGGACCTTCGCCCGGCAGGTGCCGCAGACACCGCCCTTGCAGGCGAACGGCGCGTCCGAGCGAACCGCGAGGGTCGCGTCGAGGACCGCCTTGGCGTGCTCCGGCAGCGCGAACGTGGAGCGGCGGCCGTCGAGGATGATCGTCACCTGGGCGGCGTCCTCGTCCGTCGCGGACTCCTCGACGGGTGCTGTCGGTGCGTCGTCGCCGACGTGGAAGAGCTCGGCGTGCACGTGCTCGCGGGCAACACCCTCGCCCAGCAGTAGCTCCTGGGCGCCGACGACCATCGCGTACGGCCCGCAGAGGAACCACTCGTCGACCGAGTTCAGCGGGAGGATCGTCGCGAACATCCGCTGCAAACGGTCCCCGTCGATGCGGCCGCTGAACAACTCCACCTCGGTCGTCTCCCGCGACAACACGTGCACCAGGTGGAAGCGTTCGGCGTACCGGTCCTTCAGATCGGCGAGCTCGTCGGCGAACATCACCGAACCAGCGGTGCGGTTGCCGTACAGCAGCGTGACGCGGCTCGCCGGCTCGACCGACAGGACCGTCGCGACCAGTGACAGCACCGGCGTGATCCCACTTCCGGCGGCGACGAACGCGTAGTGCTTCGCGTTGCCCGGCTCCAGCGTGGTGCCGAACCGGCCGAGCGGCGTCATCACCTCGAGCTCGTCACCGACCCGCAGGTCCTTCGCCGCGTACGACGAGAAGTCGCCGCCCGGGATCCGCTTCACCCCGATCCGCAGTACCCCTGATCCCTCCGGCGAGCAGATCGAGTAGCTCCGGCGCACCTCTTCCCCGGTACGCCGGATCGTCAGGTGCTGCCCCGCGGAGAACTCGTACTCCCCCGCGAGCTCCGGCGGTACGGCGAACGTGATCGCGACCGAGTCGTCGGTGATCGCGTCGATCGCCGCCACCTTCAAGGAATGGAACGTCGCACGCCGCCGGGGCGCCCTTGTGGTCGTCATCTAGATCGCCTTGAAGTGGTCGAAGGGTTCACGGCACGCGTTGCACCGCCAGAGCGACTTGCACGAGGTGGAGCCGAAGCGGCTGAGCTCGCTCGTGTCGAGCGATCCACACAGCGGACACCGCACGCTGAGACTCACCATCACCGGGCCGGTCCCGGTCGGCGGCGCGATCCCGTACTCCGTGAGCTTGGCCTTCCCCGCCGCGCTCATCCACTCGGTCGTCCACGCCGGCGACAGCACCGTCTCGACGCGACCGTCGACGCCCAGCTGATTCAGCGTCAGCTCGACCTCGTGGCGAATCAGATCCATCGCCGGGCACCCCGAATAGGTGGGCGTGATCGTCACCACCACCTCGTCGCCTTCGTGCCGCACCCCACGCAGCACTCCGAGGTCAGCGATCGTCAGCACCGGGACCTCGGGGTCCGTGACCTCGCCGACCGCCTCGAAGACCGCCGCGTCGGTCACCATGTCGCACCGGGATGGGATCGCGCCACATGCTGCATCTCGGCAAGCAGGTAGCCCATGTGCTCGGTATGCCGCCCCTCGCGGCCACCACTGTGTTGGTACGACGAAGTAGGCCGCTCACACGTCGATTCGTCCACAACCGCCAGGACACGCTCCAGCCAGACCTCCTGCAGCGCGGACGGATCGACAGCAACCGGCAACCGCCGCACGAGCTCGTCGGACTCGAACATTTCCCCCGTGTACGGCCAGAGCGCGTCCAACCCGGCCTGCATCCGCCGGTGGCTCTCGTCCGTCCCGTCGCCGAGCCGCAGCACCCACTGCGTCGCATGGTCGACGTGGTACGCGACCTCCTTCACCGCCTTCCCCGCCACCCCGGCCAGCGTCTCGTCACCGCGGGCTCGCAACTCGTCGTACAACAACTGCTGGTACGTCGCGAAGTACAGCAACCGTGCCATCGCGAAGCCGAAGTCGCCGTTCGGCAGCTCGCAGATCTGCAGGTTCAGGAACTCGCGCTCGTCCCGGAAGTAGGCGAGGTCGTCCTCGGTGCGGCCGTCGAGCGAGCCGGCGTACTGCAGCAGCGACCGGGCCTGTCCGAGCTGGTCGAGCCCGATGTTGCCGAGCGCAACGTCTTCCTCGAGCTGCGGCGCGGACGCGATCCACTCGGCCGTCCGCTGCGCCGCGATCAGCGCGTCGTCGGCGAGCCGGAGCGTGTACGCGAACAGGTCGTTCACAGGTGCTCGACGCCTTCCGGGACCTCGTAGAACGTCGGGTGCCGGTACACCTTGTCGGCCGCCGGGTCGAAGAACTCGTCCTTCTCGTCCGGCGAGGACGCGGTGATGTCGGCCGCGCGCACGACCCAGATCGACACGCCTTCCTGACGCCGGGTGTAGACATCCCGCGCGTTCCGCAGCGCCATCGTCGCGTCGGGGGCGTGCAGGCTGCCGACATGCGTGTGCGACAGTCCGCGCCGCGACCGCACGAACACCTCCCACAACGGTTCGACGCTCATGCGGCACCCGCCTTCACCGATCGCTTGGCCGCATAGGCAGCCGCGGCCTCGCGGACCCACGCGCCGTCCTCGTGCGCCTTCACCCGCTTGGCGAGCCGCTGCTCGTTGCACGGACCGTTGCCCTTGACAACGTCGTACAGCTCCGCGTAGTCCGGCTCGGTGAAGCGGTAGTGCCCGGTCGAGTCGTCGTACGACAGCCCGTCGTCCGGCACCCGGATCCCGAGTACGTCGGCCTGCGGGACGGTCATGTCGACGAAACGCTGCCGCAGTTCGTCGTTGCTGTGCCGCTTGATGCCCCACGCCATCGACTGCTCGGAATGCGTCGACGCGGAGTCCGGCGGGCCGAACATCATCAGCGACGGCCACCACCAGCGGTTCAGCGCGTCCTGCGCCATCGCCTTCTGCCCCTCCGTGCCGTTGCACAGCGTGTGCAGGATCTCGAAGCCCTGCCGCTGGTGGAACGACTCCTCCTTGCAGACCCGGACCATCGCCCGCGCGTACGGCCCGTAGGAGCAGCGGCACAGCGGCACCTGGTTGACGATCGCGGCGCCGTCGACCAGCCAGCCGATCGCGCCGATGTCGGCCCAGGTGAGGGTCGGGTAGTTGAAGATGCTGGAGTACTTCTGCTTCCCGCTGTGCAGCAGGTCGAGCAGGTCCGCGCGATCCACGCCGAGCGTCTCCGCGGCGGCGTACAGGTAGAGACCGTGGCCGGCCTCGTCCTGCACCTTGGCCATCAGGATCGCCTTGCGGCGCAGCGACGGCGCGCGACTGATCCAGTTGCCCTCGGGCTGCATGCCGATGATCTCGGAGTGCGCGTGCTGCGCGATCTGCCGGATCAGGGTCTTGCGGTACCCGTCCGGCATCGCATCCCGCGGCTCGATCCGGCCGTCGGCGTCGATCGTCGCCTGGAAGCTGTCCATGCCTTCAGCATATGTGACACTTTTTCTCAGAATCAACAGGAACTGTCACAAAGGTGGAGCTGGACCTACCTCGGGAAGTGGGGGTGACGCACTGGGGCGCCCGGCCGGACCCGGCGAGGATTCTGTTATCCGTTCAAGGGCTTAACAGTTTCCCGGAGGACCCCGTGACCACCACCCTTACCGCCGCCCCGGCCGTCGATCACCGCGGTCCGGTCACCGGACGCGAGCGCGCGCTGGCGCCGGACCTGATCCGCGGCGCGATGCTGCTGCTGATCGGCCTGGCGAACAGCGCCAACTTCGCGTTCGCCGGCCAGCCCGGCCTGGAGAGCGCACCGCACGGCTTCGAACGCATCCTGAACTTCCTCAAACTCACCCTCGTCGACGCCCGGGCGTACCCGGTGTTCGCGGTGATGTTCGGCTACGGCCTGGTCCAGCTGGCCCGGCGGCAGCAATCGGCGGGCGCCACGCCCGGCGCCGTACGGCGGATCCTGGTGAAGCGCAACGCCTGGCTGGTCGTCTTCGGCCTGATCCACGCGACCCTGCTGTACTTCGGCGACTTCCTCGGCGCGTACGGCGTCGTCGGCATCCTCTGCACCGTGTTCCTGCTCAATCGCAGCGACAAGTTCCACCGGATCGTGTTCGTGATCTGGGGCCTGATGGCGGTCGAGGCCCTCGCCTTCGGCGCCAAGGCCGTGCTCGCGGTCGTGAACAGCTCCGGTCCCGCGCAGCCGTTGACCAACTCCCCGAACCCGTCGCTGGGCGCGACGTCCTACGTCGCGAGCCTGGTCGACCGGCTGCAGGAGTACCCGATGCACGCGGCGAGCGTCTTGGGCGTCAGCGTCATCGTCTGGCTGGGCATCTGGGCCGCACGCAAGCAGATCCTGGAGAACCCGGGCGCACACAAGACCCTGCTGACCTGGACCGCAGCCGTCGGCCTCGGGCTGACCATCGTCGGTGGTCTCCCGCTCGCGCTGGTCGGCGCCGGCTGGCTGCACGTCGACAAGACCGCGGTCGATGCCATGGGCACCCTCTCCCACGTCAGCGGGATGTTCGGCGGTCCCGGGTACGTCGCCCTGTTCGGGCTGCTGGTCACCCGGGTCAAGAAGCTGTCGCTGCCGGTCCGCGCGATCTCCGCGCTCGGTCAGCGGTCGCTGTCCGGGTACCTGTTCCAGTCGGTCGCCTGGACGCTGCTGCTCACCCCGTTCATGCTGAACCTGCGGCTCAGCAGCACGGCGTACACCGCGGCGCTGGTGGCGATCGGGGTCTGGATCATCTCGGTCCTCGGCGCCTACGCGATGAGCCGCCGTTCCTACCGCGGCCCCGCCGAAACCCTGCTCCGCCGACTCGTCTACTGACCGCCTACCCGCACTGCGAGGGTGCAGGAAAGCAAACGGAGCGGGTTTGGGAGGATGGCGGGCATGAGCGACTTCGGCGTACCGGAACCCGCCAACCTCTCCGACTTGTCCGCCCCGGCAGGCGAGTCCCCGGTGGCCGAGACGAGTGTGCGACTCGCACTCCCGGCGGAGGCGAACGACATCGGCGAGATCCAGGTCGCGGCCTGGCGGACGTCGTATGCCGGACTGCTTCCCGCCGACGTCCTCGCCGACCTCAACCCGGCGCAGTTCGCGGCCCAGTGGCGGGCCGCGCTGCTCGCGCCGGGTGAGGCACGCAACCGGGTGATGGTCGCGCTGGCCGGCCGGACGCTGGTCGGCTTCGCGGCCATCACGCCGTCGGACGACCCGGACGCCGACCCGCAGCACGACGCGTTGATCGCCGAGCTCGCGGTCAGTCCCGAGGCGACCCGCGCCGGCCACGGGTCCCGGCTGCTGAACGCGGTCGTCGACACGATCCGCGCCGACGGTTTCGGCCGCGTGACGGTCTGGGTCAACTCCACCGACGACGTACTGCGGGCCTTCTACACCGAGTCCGGCTGGGCCCCCGACGGCGCGCACCGCGAACTCGACCTGTACGGCGACGCGTCGGTCCGCATCAAGCAGATCCGCCTGCACACCGACCCGGGCACCGAGTAGGCCCGGAGTAGGTACCGAGTAGGCACGCCTTAGCAGGCTGGTGATCGGCGACGAGCCGGGGGTGGTGCTCGACCGCGCCTGGGCGACATGACAGATTGTCACGGTCCGATCACGCAAGGCCATCCGCTGGAGTCTGCATGAAGTACCTCACCCTGGCCGTCGGCCTAGGGCTTTCCGCAGTCGCCGTCCTCGTCGTTCCCGGCTCGGGAGCGACCGCGTCGATGAACGCGGCGACCGTCGTCGACGCACCGCACCGGGTCGCGAACAAGTACCTCGACCAGAAGCCGCGCTGGATCCCGTGCGGTGACACCGAGCTCCGCACGTACTGCGCGAAGATCACCGTCCCGCGCGACTGGGCCAATCAGTACACCGGGAACGACCTGCAGATCGCGGTCAGCAAGGTCGCGCCCGCCACGGGCACCAAGCCCAGCCGGGTCGTGTTCGGCAACCCGGGCGGCCCAGGCGGCGCCGGCCTCGGAATGGCGCCGTACCTGGCCAGCCAGGCGCCGCTCGCCAAGGACCACCTCGCCGTCGGCTTCGACCCGCGCGGCACCGGAGGCAGCTCGAACGTCAGCTGCGACGGCAGCCCCGGCTACACGATGGATGCCCGCGACCGCGACCCCGCGAACCGCGCCCTGATCTCCGAGGCCTCCGAAATGGCTCAGCAGTACTGCGACCGGCAGTCGCGCGGCCTGCTCCCGTACATCACCACGGCGCAGACCGTGCAGGACATGGACCTGATCCGCCGGCTCCTCGGCTTCGAGACGATCGACTACGTCGGGTACTCCGGTGGCACCTGGCTCGGCGCGTACTACCAGACCTACTTCCCCGACCACGTCGGCCGCTTCGTCCTGGACTCGAACACGGACTTCACCAGCACCTGGCTGGACACCTTCGCCGGCCAGCCGCAGGCGTTCGAGCGCCGGTTCCGCGAGGATTTCGCGACCTGGGCGGCGAAGTACGACGACCAGCTGCACCTCGGATCGTCACCCGGCGAGGTCGTCCGTGCCTACGAACGGTTACGACGGTCGCTGAAGGAGCGGCCCGCGACCGAGGAGTTCATGGACGCCGGCGTCCAGGTCACCTATGACCAGAACACCTTGGACCAGATGGTCACCGAGGATATGTACTCGAAGCTCGACTTCCATTCCCTGGCGGTCGACCTGGCATTTCTCCGGGACCTTTCCGCGGCCCAGGAACACGGCGGTCCGCAGGCCGCGCAGCGCCGCGTCGACGCCCTCTCGACGGCCCGCCAGCGGCAGCTCGTGCAGCGCGCGAACCGCGCCCCGGTCGGCCTGCGGACGGTCGGCGCGGACGACGCCGAGGACGCCACCTTCACCGCGATCACCTGCAACGACACAGCCTGGCCGCAGGGCCGCGAGTACGGCGAGCAGCTGGCCGCCCGTCTCGGCCCGCACTTCCCGCTGGTCGGCTGGACGATGACCGAGAACCCCTGCTTCTACTGGGACCGGCCGAACCTCACCATGCCGACACCCACCGGGAAAGGCTTGCCCACAACGCTGATGGTGCAATCCGTCCACGACCCGGCCACCAACTACGGCCTCGCCACCGCGGCCCACAGCCGGTACGCCGGGTCGCGTCTGCTCACGGTCACGAACGAGGGCGACCACGGTGTCTACGGCGGCGTGAACGCGTGCGCGGACCGGATCGTCAACACGTTCCTCACCACCGGCGTCGCGCCGGCCGAGGACGCCAGCTGCCGCGGCACCGGAATCCCGGCGCCGGACCGCGAACAGCCCGGACTCGACGACCTGACCGGATACTCGCACGGTGCTCCTTTACGAAAGATCGCCGGATTCACAAAAGCTATTTCCGGATATCTGCCCTGACGGGAAATCCGGCCGGCCGAGCGTTTGAATCCGGCCGCTTCTTTCCCTACGCACCGGAAGAATCCGGTCACCGTGGGCGAATCCGGCCCGGCGCTTTCGTTGTCAGGACAAATTTGTCAGGGCGATGTCAGGGTTCCGTCCCTGTGCGACGCTGTGTGATCACGGCAACCTTGAGTCAGCGCGGAGGAACCGGTCGTCGACTGGGAGGGCTCGATGACGGTGCCGTCGCCGACGTGGCTTCGGCCGGCTGTGGGGTGGGGGGACTGCCTGGGGGGTCAGACAGAGGACACAGCCGGCCGGGTCACGCATCACGAACCGCGCCTTCAGATCCCTCGCGGGGCATCGTCGATCCCCCAGGTCGTGGTGCTCCGCGAGGCATGCGCACGGTGCGCCGGGTTTGCTAGAGGGGATCGCGGGTCCAGCCCGCGGCGGGTCTCGGACCCGGTGGCGGGTAGCCGTCGGCGACCGCCGCCAACGGCGCGGCCCGGCCGGCCGACCAGGCGACCCGGAAGTCCCGCCGTTCGAGTGACGCTTCGACCGCGGCTCGGGTGGCTTCACAGTCGGCCTTCTCGATCGCCGGCACCGGCGCCTGGATCACCTCGCGCACGCCGTCCGCGGCCCCGAGCAGGAACGCGGCGTACTCGCTGCGGCCCCGGTGCTGCGCGACCGCGGCCAGCTCCTCGAGCACACTGGCCGACCGCCACCGGTCTCCCAGGTCGCGATGCTCGGCGAGGCTCTCGTCGAGCAGATGTACGGCGCGTTCGGTCAGACCGCGGCGGCGTTCGATGATGCCGAGCTGATTCAGCGACCAGGCGACGCCCTCGCGGTAGCCGAGCCGTTGCGACAGCGCGAGCGCCTCCTGCAACAGGTCCTCGGCCTCGATGAGTTCACCGCCGTACTGCGCTATGGCGCCGAGGCTGATCAGCGACCAGGCGAGTCCTTCGCCGTCACCGACCACCCGGAAGCTGTCGCGGGCGCGCCGGCAACGCCGGGCGCCGACCTCGAGATCGCCGCGCAGCCAGGCGACGAATCCGAGATGGTTGTGCGCGGATGCCATCCCGGCGCGGTCGCCGAGGCTCTCGTACAGGTCGTAGCTCTCGCAGTGCAGGTCCTCCGCGGCCTCGTAGTCGGCGCGTTCGCGGGCCACGCCGCCGAGGCGTTGCAGGACCTGCGCCGTGCCGACCTTGTCGCCGAGGTCCTTGAACTGCTGCAACGCGGTCTGCAACCGCTCGGTCGCCACGTCGTACTCGCACTGGAGGAAGGCCAGCGTGCCTGCGCCCAGGTTCGCCTTGGCGCAGGCATCGGACAGGTCGGCCATCACCTCGGGCGGCATCTCGTCCCCGAGCGCCAAGGCACGCTCCAGCCACCGGCTTCCTTCGGCGTAATGCCCGCGCAGGTAGCAGAACTGCCACAGCCCGCTGGCCAGGCGCAGGGCCTGGGCGACCGAATTGGTCCGCAGCGCCCACGCCATCGCGGCCCGGAGGTTGTCGAGTTCGCGCTCCAGCAGTTCGAGCCACTCCCCCTGCCGCGGGCCACGCAGGTGTTCCTCGGACTCCTCCGCCAGCCGGAGGTAGAACTGCGCGTGCCGGCCGGCTGCCTCCTCGGCA
Source organism: Kribbella sp. NPDC004875 (assembly GCF_042873375.1). Classification (NCBI taxonomy): domain Bacteria; kingdom Bacillati; phylum Actinomycetota; class Actinomycetes; order Propionibacteriales; family Kribbellaceae; genus Kribbella; species Kribbella sp. NPDC004875. Next base: position 486,880 of record NZ_JBIALI010000002.1, on the reverse strand, counting down.
TGACCGGCGGTCCGCAACCGGTCGCCGGCGAACTCGCGGATCACGGCGAGCATGTAGTAGCGCGCGACGCCGCCGCGCCGGATCACCCGGATCAGCGACTTGTCCGCCAGCCGTCCGATCAGGTCCACCGCCGCGGCCCGCTCCTCAGGCCCTGGGTCGGTCCGCCCGGACATCACCGTGGCGGCCGCGTTGAGCGTCCACCCGCCGACGAAGACCGACAGCTGCGCGAACACGTCCCGCTCGGCGGGAGTGAGCAGCGCGTGGCTCCATTCGATCGCGCCGTACATCGAGGCCTGGCGCGGCGTCGCGGTGCGCGAGCCGCCGGCCAGGATGCTGAACGAGGTCTCGAGCTCCGTGGCGAGTTCCTCGATCGTCATCACGTTGGTCCGGGCCGCGGCGAGCTCGATCGCGAGCGGCATGCCCTCCAGGCGGCGTACCACGCGGGCGACCTGGTCCAGCTCGCCGGTCGGGTCGTAGCCGCGCGCACTGGCCCGCTCGACGAACAGCCGGACCGCGTCGGACGACTCCACCTCGTCGTCGTGCGGCAGTCCGAGCGCGGGTACGACGTACACGCTCTCCCCCGGCAGTCGCAGGAGCTCGCGGCTGGAGGCGAGGATCGAGAGGTTCGGGCAGTATTCGAGCAACGCGGCGCAGACCTGTCCGACCGTCGCGACCACGTGCGAGCAGTTGTCGAACACCAGCAGGATCGTGCCGCGACCGATCCGCTCGGCGATCTCCTCGACCAGCCGGGTGCTCTCCAGCGGGTGCAGTCCGATCGATGCCGCGAGCGCCGGGACGACGGCCGCCGCGTCGGTGAGGTTCGCGAGCGGCACCCAGCAGATGCCGTCCGGGAACGCGTCCGCGACCTCTGCGGCGACCGCCATCGTGAGGCGCGTCTTCCCGACGCCGCCAGGGCCGGTCACCGTGAGCAAACGCGTGATTCGCTGCCCGAGCACGCGGCTCGCGGCGGTCAGTTCGGTCGTCCGCCCGATCAGTTCGTTCGTCGGCGCCGGTGGCTGCCGCATCGGTGGACGACCGGGGTCGGTCTCCTGCCGGGCAGCCGCGGTGAGCACGGACAGGTCAGCCTCGCGCAGGCGCAGGGCGTCCGCGAGCAAGCGCAGCGTGTGCGCTCGCGGCGCCCGCCGGCGTCCGCGCTCCAAGGCCGCGATCGCGTCGACGCTCAGGCCGGCGAGTTCCGCCAGCGCCTCCTGCGACAGCCCGGCCTCTCGCCGGTGCCGACGCAGCAAGCCACCGAACCCGGCCACCTGCACGTCGTCCGAGCCGCGGCGAGACCCGTCTGTCGGCACAGGACGGCCCCACCCAGTCTCCGACCTTTACGTGGCGGTTGCCACGTACCTTCGGTCCGAAGGTATCCCGTCCGGCGGCGGCTTGTCAGTCATCTCGGGCGGTTCACAGCGAACTCCCAGGGAACTCACGGCGGGTCCAGACAGGTCGCGGGGGGTCAGGACGCCGCGTCGTGCTGCCCGATCGCCTTCCGCATCGTCTCGCGGGCCCGCCTGCGGTCCCCCGCGGCGTCGTACGCCGTCGACAGCCGGAACCACACCCGCCAGTCGTCAGGCGCTGCCTCGGCCTCGGCCCGGTACCTCCCGAAGGCTTCGTCCGCAGCGGCCCGGTCAACCCGTCCGGACGGCCGGCGCGGCAGATCGTCGACCGGCAGCCCACCGGCCGCCTCCAGTTCGCGCGCCAGTACTTCGGTCTGCCGGCCGAACTGGATCTCGCGCCAGACCAGGTACGCACCGATCAGCGGGATGACCAGAACGGCGAGCCCGAGCACGACCGAGACCGGCGTACCGACCTTGATCAGCAGGACGCCGCGCCAGCCGATCAACCCGGCGTACGCGACGAACACCGCCGCCAGGACGAACGCGGTCCGCTTGGCCGTCATCGCTGCATCATCTCGCGCCTCGCCCGGCCCCGCGGGTCAGGCCAAGTCCATGAAGTTCTCGAGGCCGACGGTCAGGCCGGGGGCGCTGCCGATGCTGCGGACGCCGAGCAGGACGCCGGCCATGAACGAGACCCGGGCCATCGAGTCGTGCCGGATCGTCAGCGTCTCGCCCTCGTCCCCGAACAGCACCTCCTGGTGCGCGATCAGGCCGCGCAACCGGACCCCGTGCACCCGGATCCCGTCGACGTCGGCGCCGCGGGCCCCGTCGAGCGCGGTGGTGGTCGCGTCCGGGATCGGCCCGGCGCCGGCCTCCCGGCGCGCGGCCGCGACCAGCTCCGCCGTACGACGGGCCGTGCCGGACGGAGCGTCCACCTTGTCCGGGTGGTGCAGCTCGACGATCTCGACGGACTCGTAGTACCGGGCGGCCTTCGCGGCGAACTGCATCATCAGCACGGCACCGATCGAGAAGTTCGGCGCGATCAGGACACCGGTCCCCGGGTTCGCGGCGAGCTGCGACTGCAGGGTCGCCAGGCGCTCGTCGTCGAATCCGGTGGTGCCGACGACGGCGTGAATGCCGTGCTCGATGCACCACGCGAGGTTGTCCATCACGACCTCAGGCCGGGTGAAGTCGACCACGACCTCGGCGCCGGCCTTCGTCAGCTGCTCGAGATCGTCCCCCTGGTCGAGCCGGGCGACCAGCTCACAGTCGGCGGCCTCTTCGACCGCGAGGCACGTCTGTGCGCCCATCCTGCCTCTGGCCCCCAGGACACCGACCTTGATCATGCGCACCCTTCCCGATCCGAACCCGTCCGAACGAGGAACAGGATCTCATCCGGCGGCCGGGACGGTCCGCTCGGCCTTCGGAATCCACACCTGCAGACCGATCGTCTGCCGCGCCGCGGCGAGCTGTTCGTAGTCCGCGTGGAAGTCCAGCCCGCAGGTGTGCAGCGCATTGATCTCCAGGTCCGAGATCGCCCGGTTCAGGATGATCAACGGCGGGCGCCCACCGTCCCACGGGCGGCCGTCGCGGCAGACCTCCTCGATCCCGGCGGCGGTCCGTTCCCGTTCCCGCGGCGCGACCCAGGCCTCGCCGACCGGGCGGCCGCCGAGGATCAGCACCAGGCCGGCCATCTTGTCGAAGGCCAGTATCGGTCGCCCGCCCGGCTCCGTGTAGGGGCGCAGGTCGGAGGCGAGCCGGCTGAAGTTCTGCTCGGCCTGCGGCGAGAGGCGCAGGCCGCGCAACGCGGGCAGCGTCGCCGGCGCGGTCAACTGCGAGTGCCCGACCGAACGGTACGGGTAGTGGAACAGACCTGTGTACGCGATCGTCGCCGTCACCACCAGCGAGCCCATCAGTACCAGCCCGAGCGTGGCCCGGGCCGCGATCGGCGTGGCCCAGATCCCGGTCAGTACCGCGATCATGACCGCGGCCCAGGCGGCGAAGCCGTTGAAGCCGATCGTGTAGAGCGGTGTGTTGGTCCCGAACGCCTGCACGAACGGCAGCAGCACGAGCAGCGCGAGGATGACCCAGGTTCGCAGGTTCTCCCGGCTCAGACGCGAGCAGTCCGTCACGCCGAAACGACCCGCGAGCACCGCGCCGGCGGCGGCCACAACAGCAACCAGTACGGCGGCCAGCAGTGTCTCGGCGTACATCGGGGTGTGTTGCGACCCGCCGAGTGCGCCGTCGTGGACGAGCACCCGGCGTACCGAGAGGGCGAGCGCGACCACGGCGAGGACGGCTGCCACGATGCGGAGCCAGCGCCAGCGGGCGATGACGGCCAGCGCGGTCGCGAGCAGGAGAAGGCCGTGCGCGGACAGTGTCCGGCCGAACAGCTTGACGGTGCTCGTCCAGTAGAGCTGCAGCAGTTCCGCCGGCGAGTACGACGTACCCGCGATGAACCTGTTGACGGTCAGGATCCCGGGCACCGCGACGTTCAGCCGGACCACGAACAGTTGCACGACGAGCGCCGCCAGCCCGAGTCCACCGAGCGCGAAAAGGATGCCGCGGGCAACGGCACGCCGGCCCTCCCCGGCCAGTACGACGACCGCGGTGACCACGATCAGCCCGATCACCACGACCGAGGTCCATTTCGCCAGCACCATCACGCCGATCACCAGACCGGCCAGGACTAACACCCAGATCGGCACCGGGCGACCACGATCGACCGCTGTCGCCATCCAGAGCACGCAGGACACCAGGGTCAGCGCGCCGAGCAGCACAACGTCGTTGTAGCCAGGCGATTGCGGCAGCCAGCTGTAACACATCCCGCCCGCGGCGAGGATGACCGCCATCCCGGCCGGCTCCCACGCTCTGGTCGGCGGCATCCCCGGGCGCCGGCCGCGCAGCCACCGCATGAAGCTGTAGCCGAAGCCGAGATGGACGATCACCACGGTCGCCAGCCGGAAGATCCGGAGCGCGACGATGTTGTAGCCGAACCACTCGAATACCGGTCCGTACAGGTACTGCACGCCGGTCAGCGCCAGCGGATTGCTGTCCCACCACCGGTACGAGAGCAGGTAGTACCCCTCGTCGGTGATGTCGAATCCTTCGCGGGCGGCCCGGGCCGCGGTGACGATCCACCACACGGCCAGGCCGCCGGCGATCGCGATCACCCCGACGAGCAGCACGAAACGTCTGCCCGCCGGCGAAACCGTACTCACGGCCGCAACCCTAGGCCATCACTCGACAGCTATCCCGCGCGCTGCTCTTTCACACCGGTCGAGTAAGCGTTCTGCGCATCTTCCGCGAAGTGGCACGCAACGGTCTGACCGGACCCGATCTCCCGGAGTTCCGGAACGTCGGTACCGCACTTCGCCTCGGCCCGCAGGCACCGGGTGTGGAACCGGCAACCGGACGGCGGCGACACCGGCGACGGTGGGTCACCGGCCAGCACGATCCGCTCCCGGCCCTGCCGGGCCAGACCGGGCTCGGCGGACAGCAGCGCCTGCGTGTACGGATGCGCGGGGACGTCGTACACCTGCTGGTGCTCGCCCAGTTCGGCGACCTTGCCGAGGTACATCACCGCGACCCGGTCGGACACGTGCCGGACGACGGACAGGTCGTGGGCGACGAAGATGATGCTCAGACCGAGCTCACGCTGCAGCCGCATCAGCAGGTTCACCACCTGGGCCTGCACCGACAGGTCCAGCGCCGACACCGGCTCGTCACACAGCAGTACGTCGGGATTCAGCGCGATCGCCCGCGCGATGCCGATCCGCTGCCGCTGACCACCGGAGAACTGGTGCGGGAACTTGGTCTCGTCCTCGGGCCGCAGACCGACCAGTTCGAGCAGCTCGCGGACCCGCGAGCGGATGTCGATCCCCTTCGCGACGTCCGGGTGCACCTGGAACGGCTCGGCGACGATCTCGCCGACCCGCATCCGCGGGTTCAGGCTCGAGTACGGGTCCTGGAACACCACCTGGACGTTCCGCCGCCAGCGCCGCAGCTCGCGGCCGCGCAGCTTGCTGACGTCCACGCCGCCGTACTCGATCTGGCCCGACGTCGGCTTCTCCAGCGCCGCGAGCAGCCGGACCAGCGTCGACTTCCCGCAGCCGGACTCGCCGACGATGCCGAGCGACTCGCCCTTGTTCAGGGTCAGGTCGACGCCGTCGACCGCGCGGACCAGGGTCTTGGCGCCGAAGTTCAGCGCCGGGCTGATGTCGTAGTGCTTCACGACATCCGTTGCCACCAGCAACTCTTCCGGCATCAGACCGCCTCCTTCTCGAGCGTCGTACGCCGGATGCACGCGGCATCGCGGCCCGGGCCGACGGTCAGCAACGGCGGCACCTCGGTGGCGCAGTCGTCGATCGCGATCGGGCACCGGGTCCGGAACGCGCAGCCGGACGGGATCGCCCGCAGCGACGGCGGCGTTCCCGGAATGGTCGGCAGCTCCCGGCCCTTCAGGTCGGCCGACGGCATCGAGCCGAGCAGGCCTTCGGTGTACGGATGCACGGGATGCTCCAGCGCCTCCGACGTCGCGGCCCGCTCGACCACGTGGCCGGCGTACATCACCACGACGTTGTCGGCGACGTCCGAGACCACGCCGAGGTCGTGGGTGATCAGCACGACGCCCATCTCCCGCTCGGCCTGCAGCTCCGCGATCAGCTCCAGGATCTGCGCCTGCACCGTCACGTCGAGAGCCGTCGTCGGCTCGTCGGCGATCAGTACGTCGGGATCGAGCGCGAGCGCCATCGCGAGCATCACGCGCTGCCGCATACCGCCGGAGAACTCGTGCGGAAAGTCCCGCACTCGCTTCGCGGCGGCCGGGATCCGCACCTGGTCGAGCATCTCCGCGGCACGCTTCATCGCGTCCTGCTTGGACAACCCGCGGTGCACCCGGTAGCACTCGGCGATCTGGGTCCCGACCGACTGCACCGGGTTCAGCGCCGACAGCGAGTCCTGGAACACCATCGTGATCCGGTCGCCGACGATCTTGCGCCGTTCCTTCACCGTCATCGAGATCAGGTCGGCGCCGCGGTACTTCGCCGTACCGGACACGATCCGGCCGGGCGGCATCTCAAGGATCCCGGTCAGCGCCTGGGTCGAGACACTCTTGCCCGACCCCGACTCTCCCAGGATCGCCAGCGTCTCCCCGGCCCGGACCTGCCAGGACACCCCGTCCACGGCCCGCACGGCACCCCGCGGAGTGTCGAACTCGACCGACAGGTTGTCGACCTTGAGCAGTACTTCGCCTGTCTTCTTCATCGCATCAGCTTCGGGTCGAGGGCGTCCCGGATGGAGTCGCCGATGATCATGAACGAGATCGTCATCGTGGAGATGAACAACGCCGGCCAGATGAACAGGTGCGGAGTGTCGCGGTACGACGCCGCGACGCCGAACTGCGAGCCCCAGGAGATCGACGGCGGCTGCAGACCGACCCCGAGGAACGTCAGCGCGGCCTCGAGCCCGACCATGCCGCCGATGCCGAGCGTGGTCATCGCCAGCAGCGGCGCCATCGCGTTCGGGAACACGTGCTTGCGCAGGATCCGGACCGGCGGCACCCCGATCGAGCGGGCCGCCAGCACGTACTCGCGGTTGCGGACCGAGAACACCGTGGCCCGCATCAGCCGCATCCCACCCGGCCAGCCGATCAGCAGGATGACGCCGACGATGATCCAGATGCTCCGGTTCTGCACCGAGTTCAGGATCACGATCAGCACTACGATGCCCGGGATCGAGAACAGCACGTCCGCGGTCCGCGAGATCAGCCCGTCCACGAAGCCGGGGAAGTACCCGGCCAGCAGGCCCAGCGAGCCGGCCAGCAGGAACACCCCGAAACTCGCGCAGATGCTGACCAGCACCGACGGCCGGGCACCGTAGATCACGTTGGCGAAGTAGTCGCAGCCCTGGATGTCGAAGCCGAACGGATGCCCGGGACCGCGGCCCTGCCGGCTCTTGGCCAGCTCGCAGAACCGCGGATCGACGGACGTGAAGAGCTTCGGCACCGCCGCCATCGTGAAGAACAGCAGCAGGAGCAGACTGCACAGCACGAACTGCGGCTTGCGCAGCAGCGCCCGCAGCAGCTCGCGGTTGGACAGCGTGCGGCCGTCGCCGAGTTCCTGGGCCTCGGCGCCGACGGCTGCGGAGATCTGTTGGACGTCAGACATTGCGCACCCTCGGATCCACGACGCCGTACAGGACGTCGACCAGCAGGTTGATCACGATGAACGAGATGAAGGCCAGCGTCGACAGCAGTACGACGACGCCGCCCTCCTTCAGCTTGATCGCCTGGAACATGAACTGGCCGAGCCCGGGCAGGTTGAAGATGGATTCGGTGATGATCGCGCCGCCGAACATGCCGGCCAGGTCGAGCCCGATGAACGTGATCACCGGGAGCAGCGCGTTCGGCAGGATGTGCCGCCACAGCACCCGCTGCTCCCCCAGTCCCTTGGCCCGCGCGGTCTTCACGAAGTCCGCGTTCACCGTCTCCACGATCGACGTCCGCAGCAGCCGGGCGAGGCCCGCGAAGCCGAGGACGCCGATCACCAGCGACGGCAACAGGTACGACCGCGGGAACCCTTCGAGCACACCCGACACCGGGAACCACTTCAGCTGCACGCCGAACAGGAACTGTGCCGCGAAGTACGCGACCAGGCCCGGCACCGCCAGCAGCACCAGTGTTGCCAGCAGCAACGACCTGTCGATCAGGCCGTTGCGCTTGAAGCCGGCGTAGATGCCGAAGAACAGCCCGAGCGTCCACTGGAAGGCGTTCGCCAGCAGCGTCAGTTTGAGCGTGACCGGGATCCGGAGCCGGAGCTGGTCGGCGATGTCGGCGCCGGCGAACGTCGTCCCGAAGTGCCCGGTCAGGATGTCCTTCATGCTCAGCAGGTACTGGACGATGAAGGGATCGTCGAGGTGGAACTGGGCGCGCTTGGCGGCCAGTACCGCGGCCGGAATCGGTTTGTCACCGGCCAGTTCCCGCAGGGGGTCTCCGGGCATCGCGAAAACGAGCGCGTAGACCCCCAGCGTGACGACCAGTCCGATCGGAATCGCCGCAAGCACACGGCGCAGTACGAAGCGGATCACTTGAAAGTGGCCCAGAGTGCCGAGACGCCGACGTACTTCGAGACGCGCGGCTCGATCTTGGCCGAGTGCAGGTACGCGTTCGACTTGGTGTACAGCGGGATCAGCGGCATGTCCTCGAGCGCGATGTCCTCGGCCTGCTGGTAGAGCTTGATCGCCTTCTCCGGGTCCGGTTCGGCGTCACCCTTGGCCAGCACGGCGTCCAGCGCCGGGTTGGCGTAGCCGGCGAAGTTCGCGTCACCGTTGGACTTGAACATCGGCGTCAGGTAGTCCTCGATCGACGGGTAGTCGTGACCCCAGCCGGAGAACCGCAGCCCGTCCAGCTTGCGGCTGTCGGCGAGCTCGGTGATCTCCGAACCCTGCTTGCCGGTGTACTTCACCTGCAGGCCGAGGTTCTGCCGGAGCATGTTGCCGATCGCCTCGGCGAAGATCTGACCGGTCGCCGACGTGGTGTTGTAGTTGATGTTCAGGACACCGGAGAAACCGCCGGCCGCCGCCAGATCCGCCTTCGCCTTGGAGGCGTCGAAGTCGCAGTACTTGCAGGCGTTGTCGCGGTAGCCCTGCATGTCCGGCGCGACCAGGCCCTTGGCCGGCTCGGACAGACCGACCAGGTCGGCGAACGCCTTGCGGTCGATGGCCTCCGAGATCGCGTGCCGGATCTTCGGGTTCTTGAACCGGGCGTCCCAGGCCGGGATCACCAGGTAGTTCGCGCCCGAGCTGACGCTGGTCACCCACTGGTCCGGCGCGTCGGTCTTGAAGCTCTTCACCTTGGTCGACGGCACGTCGACGAAGTCGATGTTGCCGGCCAGGAACTCGTTGTACGCCGTGTCCGCGTTCGGGATGAACCGGTACGTGATCGCGTCGGCCTGCGGCGCGGGGCCGGCCTTGTAGCCGTCCCACTTGGCCAGCTTGATGTCGTCACCGGCGTTCCAGTCGGCGGCCAGCTTGTACGGGCCGTTGCCGATCGGCTTGCGCTTGTAGGCGTCCGGGTTCTTCCGCACCTCTTCCGGCAGCGGAGCCAGGCCGAGGTACTGCAGGGTCAGGCCGAACTGCGAGAACGGCACCTTGAGCTTCACCGTGAAGGTCAGGTCGTCGACCTGCTTCAGGCCGCTCAGCGTCTTCACCGCGGTCGGCTTCGGGGTGGCGCCGTCCGGAGTCGGCGGGTTCAGCGCGTCGTACCCGTCGACCTTGGAGAAGAAGCCGTTGTTCTTCCAGCCGTTCGAGCCCTCGGCGGTCATGTTCCAGCTGTCGACGTAGTCCTTGGCCGTGATCGCCTGGCCGTTCTGGAACGTGTTGCCGGCCTTCAGCTTGATCGTCCAGGTCTGGCTGGTCTTGTCCGGCGTGACCGAGTCGGCCATCACGTTCTGCAGCTTGCCGGTCTCCGGATCGGTCGTGACCAGCGGGGCGAACATCGCCATCGCGATCTGGATCCCCGGGCTGCCGTTCTCGTTCAGCGGGTTGATGTACTCCAGCGGGTCGGCGGCGATCGCGATGGTCTCGCTCTTGCTACCGGAGCCGCTACCGCTACTGCTCTTGTTGTCACCACAGGAGGACAGCAGCAGCGCGAGACCGACTGCCACCCCCACAACCCCAGTCAGACGTCGCACGGTCAAACCAACTTCCTCGGCAGGAGGGCCGCTAGGCGGGCGAATCAAGCGTCATGGTGGCTGGTCGAAACTGCGCATGTCAACGTTGTCAGGCACAAAGCGGCGGCGCGTAACGCGAGCGTTACTTTGCCAAGACCTCAGACGACCGGGCCCCACATTCGGACCGAACCCTCACTTAATCAGATCAATGCGTGAGAGTCATCAGATGACAGGTCAGATCACGGCAAAACCGTGCGGTTGTTCACAGCTGCGCACTTCGGCGGGTGCGCTGAGTGTCCGCGCCCGTGCGTGCTGTGGTTGGTGCACCCGACGGTCGGCGATCGGGCCAGCTCAGCGGTAACCGGCCGCTTGCAGACTGTAGAGCTCCGCGTAGGTTCCGGCCCGGTCCATCAGCTCCGCATGCGTACCCTGCTCGGTCACCAGACCGTTCTCGAGCACGATAATGAGGTCCGCGGCGCGTACCGTCGAGAAGCGATGTGAGATCAGCAACGTGATCCGGCCGTCGGCGCGACCGGCCTGTGCCTCCTCGGCCAGGCGGTCGAAGAGGGCCGCCTCGGTCTGCGGGTCGAGCGAGGCGCTCGGTTCGTCCAGGATCATCAGCAGCGGCGCCGGCCGGACCAGCGCCCGCGCGATCGCGAGCTTCTGCCATTGCCCGCCCGACAACTCGACGCCGTCGTGCCACGACGTACCCAGTTGGGTGTCGGCGCCGCGCGGCAGGTCCTCGACGAAGGTCGCGTCCGCCTTCTCGAGTGCGACGCCGACCTGCTCCGGGGACTCGGACAGCCCGCCGACCGCGACGGCCTCGCCGACGGTCAGCTGATAGCGGACGAAGTCCTGGAATCCGGCGCTGACCTTCTGCCGGTACTTTTCGATGTCCATCGAGGCGAGGTCGACGCCGTCGACGAGCACCTCACCTGAGACGGGGCGGTACATGCCGGTGAGGAGTTTGACCAGGGTCGACTTGCCCGCGCCGTTCTCGCCGACGATGGCGACCGTCTGTCCGGCGGGGAGAAGCAGATCGGTGCCGGGCAGCGCGAGGCGATCGTTTGCGCCGTACCCGAAGGTCACCTGCTTCACCTCGATGCCGTGGACGAGGCGATCCGGAACGGGCGCGGTGCCCGGCTCTCGCCGAGCCTGGTGTTCGAGCCACAGGTAGTGCTCGGCCGAGGTGCGCACGCGCAGTACGGACCCGGCGAGGTCGAGGATGCGGTTCGCTGCGCTCACCACCGCGCCGGCGAGGGCCAGCGCCAGGGCCACGTCGCCAGGGGTGGCGCGTCCGGCGACCGCCTCGCGGAGGATGATCACCATCGCGGCGACGTACGCGAGTGGGAACAGCGACCACCCGGCGGCCCCGATCGCGACGGATCTGAAGAGCGCGGAGTGGACGACTCGGTTCGCTTTCCCGGCCGCTTCACGATGCTCACGCAGCAGCTCGTCGCCGAGCGAGGCGACGTGGATCTCCTGCGCCGACGACGGGGCGACCGACAGCATGAACAGCTGCTGCGCGAGTCGCCGCTGCGGCGCCGCCTCCAGCTCGGATCTCCGGCGCAGCTTCTCCGCACGACGGCTCAGCCACAGCGCTGGTACGGCGACCAACGGCAGCGCGACGAGTACCAGCTCGAGGTTCGCCAGCAAGACGGTGCTGATCGCCAACTGGGCCACGACCAGCGGGCCGATGAACGGCAACGTCACGCTGTCGCCGAGCTCGGGCGCCTCCCGCCGCAGCGATTGCAGACGGTCCAGGTACTGCGGCCGCTCGAAGTGCTCGATCTGCGGTGCCTCGGCGGCCAGCCGCAGGACCCGCCGCTCGGAGACGAAGCTGGATCGCTCGCGCATCCGGATCGTTGCCCAGCGATAGCCGATCGGCGCCACCAGCACGAAGAACAGCGCGACGGCGACGGCGATGCCACCGGCAACTATCTGCCCCGGCTCCCCCGAGACCACGCCGTCGACCAGCGGCCGCACCCCGAGAGCGAGGAGCAGCGGGCTGATGAAGGTCGACATCGTGACCGCGGTGTAGAGCAGGAACAGTCCCGGACCGATCTCCCAGCCGAGCCCGATCAGCAGGCGGGCAGTGGCGACCCACGACTTCATGCCTGGCCTCCGTCGAAGCGAGCGGCCTGGAGCCGGAACAGATGCGCATAGGTTCCGTCGAGCTCGAGCAACTCGTCATGCGATCCCTGCTCGATCACCCGGCCGTCGTCGAGCACCACGATCGAGGACGCCTGCCGCACCGTGGAGAAGCGATGCGAGATCAGGATCGTCGTCAGACCCGCGGTCAGGTCGAGGAAGCGCCGGTACAGCTCCGCCTCGGAACGGGCGTCGAGGTGCGCGGCCGGCTCGTCCATGACCAGTACGGACGCTCCCTGTTGTACGGCGTACAGCGCCCTCGCGAGACCGAGCTTCTGCCACTCGCCTCCCGACAGCTCGACACCACCCTCGAATTCGGACGACAACACCGTCTCCCAGCCGTTCGGCAAGGCCTCGACCACGCTCGTCGCCCCTGCCCGCTCGACCGCCCGCTGCGCGACGTCGAGGGACGGCGCCGCGTCGACGCTGCCGAAGCGGACGTTGCTGAACGCCGACATCGGCAGCCGCAACGGCTGCTGAAAGACGACCGCCAGCCGGCGTCGCCAGTCGTCGATGTCGAGCTCGCGCAGGTCGGCGCCGTCGATCATCACGGACCCCTGGGTCGGTTCGTACAGACCGCAGAGCAGCTTGACGAGACTGGTCTTCCCGGCGCCGTTCGCGCCGACGACCGCGAGCGATCGCCCGGCCGGGATCACGAGCTCGAGATCACGCAGTACCCGTCGATCCGTTGCCGGGTAGCTGAACGAAAGGTTGCGGAAGGCAATCTCTCGCCTCGGCATCCCCTCGGCCGGCCGGATGCCACGGTCCGCGGGCTCGGCTGCCGGGGCGACCGCGTCCATCGCGTCGTCGTAGCGCTGCAGCGTCGCCAGCGCGAGTTCGGTCTGCAAGCCGGTCCAGGACGACTGCTGGATGCCGGCCAGCGCGACCATGAACGTCTGGACGTACGTCGCGGTTCGGCCGGCCGGGAGATGTCCGGCCATCGCCTCGCGAACCACCAGGACGATCCCGCCCAGCACGACCACACCCAGCGCCGCGGTCGCCAGCGCGGGACGACGACCGGGTCGGGTCAGGACATGCTGCATCGTCTCTGCCCAAGTCTCGCCATGGCGGCCGACGACGAAGTCCGGCAGTCCGAAGAGGCGAATCTCCTTGGCCGCAGCGGGCGTGGTTCCCAGATCGTTGAAGTACTGCATCCGGCGCGCCGACTCCGTCGCGCCGTAATGGTGCCCGGCCTCGGTCCGCGACGCCACCTTGTCCTCGTACGCCGCCCACAGGCCGGCCGCGAGCAGACCCGCACCGAGCCACCAGTGAAACCCGGCGAGAATCACTCCCGAGGCCAGCAGGATGACCCGGCCGGTCGCCAGGCCACCGGCGGTGCTCGCCAGCCGGCCGGGACGCGCCCAGTCGGCCCTCAGCGTGTCGCGCCCGACCTCCACCAGCACCGCCGTCGCCGGGTCCTCCAGATGACGGACGCCGCTCGGCGCGGACACGGCTCGCATCAGGTCGTGCTGCAACAGCGCATCGACGCGCTCGCCGAGCGCGGTCGCGGATGCCCGCTGCAACGCACCCGCAAGCCACTGCAGCAGCAGGCATCCGGCCGCGACGCCGGCCCAGGTCACCGCGCGGTGGAGACCCGTGGCCGCCAAAACGCTGGCGACGACCTGCCCGATCGCCACCACGGTCCCGATCGGAGCGGCGGCTGACAGCGCGATCGACACTGCGGTCAGGACCGAAAGTCCCTTGCCCGCTCGCCAGGCGATGGAGGCGAATCGCCGGAGTCCGGCACCGACTGCCATGACCACCGCCTTCGATCTCGTCTGCCGGCACCGCGAGGGCCAGCCAACTTACCACCGCTGAGTGGTCACTCCTGCTGTGCTGCGAACAGGCGGGCGAAGCGGCCACCGGGCTCGGCCATCAGCTCGGCGTACGTGCCCTCCTGGACGACCGAGCCGTTGTCGATGACGTAGATCCGGTCCATCTCCCGTAGCGTCCAGGCCCGATGCGACACGACGATCGTGATCCGCTCCGCGCTGGTACGCCGGAGTTCCGCGAAGATCTCGCGTTCGGCCTCGGCGTCGATCGCCGACGTCGGCTCGTCGAGGATCCAGATTCCCGCGTCCCGCAACCGGATCCGCGCCAGCGCGAGCCGCTGCCACTGACCGCCGGAGATGCCCGTACCGCTCCATTGCTGCCCCAACTGGGTGTCGAGCGGCAGGTCCGCGGCAAAGGTGCCGGCGAGCGCCGCGCGAATCGTGTGGTCCCTGACCGGGTGCGGCGCCCCGAGACCGACAGCGTCCCGCAAGGTGAACTCGAAACGGCCGAACTCCTGCACCAGCAGGCCGAAGTGCCCGAGGCGCTCGGACTCGCTCAGCTCGCTCGCATCCTGACCGTCGATCAGCACCCGGCCGGAGTCCGGAGTCAGCCCGCCGACGAGAAGGTTGACCGCGGTCGACTTGCCCGCGCCGTTCACCCCGACCAGCGCGACGAGCTCGCCCCGCCGAGCCTGCACACAGACCTTCCGCAGTGCAGGCTTCCCCGAGTAGCTGAAACTGACGTGCTCCAAGGCGACCGAACCGACCTCAGGCACGACGCGCTGCTGCTGCGGCGCCGGCGCCGCGTGCACGAACCGCTGATAGATCATCGCCTGCGGGGTCGTGGTGACGATGCTGCCGAACGCGTACCCACACTGGCGGATCGCGTTCAGGCCGGTGATCGTGCCGGCGACTGCCGCGGCCGCCGCTCCCCCGGTCGCTCCACCTGCCACCAGCGCGACCAACGCTCCGCCGAACAACAGCACCGTGAGCACGGCGGCACCCAACTCGTAGTACATCGCGATCGCAATCATCCGATCGAGGACGTCCGTCGCCCGCGCGCGGCTCTTGGCGATCAGCTCGGCCACCTTCCAGCCGGAGCCGAGCACCGCCAGTTCGGTCCCCGGTCGCTGCTGGATCAGCTGCTCGGTCGCGTACGCCGCCGCGCGCTCGTGTTCCCCGACCCGCGGCCAGCCGCGCTCCTCCATCCGCGAGATCAACGTGAACGCGAGCACCGTCGGCACCAGCGCCGCGAGGACCAGCACTCCGGACAGCACGTTGATCGACGAGATCGCCACGCACAGCACCACCGACGTCGCGGCTGCGCTCAGCACCTGCACGGGCTTCCCCGCCACATCGCTCATCGGATGCGTCGCGGTCTGACTCGCCTCGAGGTCCCGAACCACCTCCGGATCCGCCAGGCGGTTCGGACTCAACCGCGCCGCGACTCGCGCCAGCTCGACCCGCAGGTGCAGCCGCAGCCGCAACATCATCCGTTGGCCGACGGCGTTCGACACCTGCGTCAGCGGATACATCGACCCGACGACCACGGTCAGCCCGAGCAGCGGCCGCCAGGTCTCGCCACTCTCGATCAGGTCGCGGATCAACACCACCTGCACACCAGGCAGCAGCGCGAGCAACAGCTGCAGCAACGAGTACGCCGCCAGCCACCCAGGCGCGACCCGGACCGCATCGGTGAGCGAATCGCGGGCAGTACGGAACGCATCCAGCACAGGGATCCTCTTTCACACAGGAGCAGCCGGATCCACGCCGGTGCTCCGACGCGGATTGAGGCGCAAAATGCGTGTCATCCCAGCAAGCGAGCCTTGCCCGTGCGTCCAGGGATCCAGTGGCAGATCACGTTGTGAAGCAGTCCCGCCACTCTACCGATCCGGCAGCAACTGCGTCACGAGCGCGTCCGCGGTCCATTTCTCCCAGCGGTCGGCCGCCCAACCTCGACGTACCGTGAAGAACTGGTAGACCTCGGGACTGAGCAGGGCGAGAGCCACGTCGGTCGCCTCCGCCGTGTCGAGCCCGGCGCGCAAGGGCGTCTTGGTCGCGAGCGCGGCGATCAACTGTTCCATCACGACGGCCCGCTGGGCGTTGTTGGTCTCCCAGAGCTCGTGGATCTCGGCATCGGCTGTCGCAGCGTGCGCGACGACCTGCAACACCGGGGCGACCCGCTGGTAGATCTCCCTCGCCAGTCGCGCCTGCGCGCGCAACTGCGCCTCCGGGTCGGGATCGGCGATCGCCGCTCGCACCCGCGGCCGGTCCAGGGTCGGGACCGGCTCGTCGTCGCCGGCGACCGCTACGTCGAGAAGCTCGCTGAGCAGCGCGCGCTTGGTGCCGAAGGTGAAGTACAGCGTCTGCACGGCCATCCCCGCCTCGTCGGCGATCGCCTGCATCGACGTCGCGGCGTACCCCTTGCTGGTGAACAACGCCTGCGCCGCCGCCCGCATCCGCTGCCGATTCGCCTGGGTCTTGTCCGCTCGTCGCGCCATGGTGGCCAGCATAGCCGTTGACTAGAGCGCCTCACTAGTGATTCGCTAGTGGCTCACTCTAGTGAGAGCTTCAGGAGGTCCCCGATGACCGAAACCCTGCCCACGCCGACCAGCCTGCGCCGGACCCTGCACAGCACCGCCCGGCTGACCGCATTCGCCGGCGGTCCGCTGTTCTGGCTCGGAACGCTGCTGCATCCGGCCCGCGACGGCTGGAGCATCGCGGCGGTCGGCGAGCGGTACGGGCTGACCCACGACATCCAGGCCCTCGGACTCGGGCTGCAAGTCGTCTGCCTCGCCAGCATGATTGCACTGGGCAACCAGCTGACGCGGCGCCGCGACCTGCGCTCCTGGTACGCCGCCCTGGCCGGCACCTTGTTCTGGTTCGCCCTGATCATCTTCGACGGGTCGCACAACCCGGTCCGCGCGGAGTACGCGCCGAGTGTGGTGCACCAGCCGGCCGACCTCGACACACCGGCCGCACTGATCGTGTTCCCGGCCCTGCTGATCTTCCCGCTCGGCTACGTCTGGCTCGGCTGGACGCTGAGCCGCCACGGGCTGCGACTGGCCGGCGTACTGCTCGGGGTCGGCGCGGTCGCCTACACGCTCGGTGGTCTGTTCATCTTCACGGCCGGACCGCGCTTCGGCCTGATCCAGCTCTTCGAGGTCGCCGGCGCGACGCTGTACGCGGTCGGCTACTTCCTGATCGGCCGCCGCGCATGACGGCACTCGAGATCCTCCAGGAGCTGATGTCCCCGGCCGGCCGCGCCGACCCGTTCCCGCTGTACGGCGCCGCGCACCGGCTCGGCCCCGTGCTGCCAATCGCCGACGACGCCTATTTGGTCGTGGGGTACGACGCCGTCGACGACGTACTGCGCAGCCCGATCTTCGAGATCCCGTCAGAGCCTTCGACCCGGCCCGCGCTGGATCTGATGCAGCGATCGATCCTCCGGACCAATCCTCCCGACCACCGACGAATGCGGTCCTTGATCTCCCAGGTGTTCACCCCTCGCCGCGTGGCCGCTCTGCGACCGGTCGTCGAAGCGGCGGTCGACGACCTGCTCGACGGTCTCCCGGGCGAGGCCGACTTCATGGACCGGTTCGCGTTCCAGCTCCCGGTCACGGTCATCTGCGAGCTGCTCGGCGTCCCGGCGTACGACCGCCATCGCTTCCGGCCGCTCGCCTCCAACCTCACCGCGGCCCTCGAGCTCACCGACACCGCGGATGCCACCGCCGACGCGGCCGCGCGCGAGTTGGGTGAGTACTTCGCCGACCGCATCCGAGATCCCGCTGCCGACGGGTTGGTCGGTGCTCTGGTCGCCGCTCGGGATGCGGGCGACGAGCGGCTCTCCGACGAGGAGTTGCTCGCCAACCTGATCCTGCTCCTGGTCGCCGGCTTCGAGACCACCACCGACCTGCTCGGCAACGGGCTCGCGATCCTGATCGACCAACCGGATCGGCTGACCGATCCCGCGGCGTTCGTCGAGGAGGTCCTGCGCTACGACTCCCCCGTGCAGGTCACGACCCGCGTCGCGCGCGACGGCCGGACGGTCGCAGGCACACCGATCCCCGCGGGCAGCAATCTCGTCCTGCTGCTCGGCGCCGCCAACCGGGACCCGGCACGGTTCCCGCATCCCGACCGCTTCGACGCAGGGCGAGCGGACAACAAGCCGCTGAGCTTCGGCGCGGGCGCCCACATCTGCCTGGGCAACACCCTCGCCCGGCTCGAGGCCACGATCGCGTTCCCCCGACTGCTCGAACGCTTCCCCACCATCGCCCCAACAGGCGAACCCACTCGCCGCGACCGCCTCGTCCTCCGCGGCTACCAAACCCTGCCGATCAGACTGGATGACGGGCGTGGGGGGTCATCACAGAACTGATCGACGTACTGCGCCGCGATGTCAGGATGGCCCCGCGAAACGGGTGACGGCTGCGACGACGGCCTGACGGTGGGCCTTGATCCGCTCCGGGTCTTCCGGATCGGACCCGTCCGCCTTCAGGAGGCCGACCGGCGTCAGGTACCAGGCCTGCGACATTGCGTAGATCAGGACCAGCAGGTCGACCACCGTGAGCGGCGGTGCTCCCACATCGGCGAGGGCGGAGATCTTCGCGAGATAGCTCTCCAGCGGCTCGGACGCGGCCTGAGGGCGTTCGAGTTGGGCCCACATGTTGATGCGCAGCGCCGCCGGCTCGCGCTGGTGGTAGTCGAACAGATCGCCGGCCCAGGCCGGAAGATCCTCAGGTCGCGGCGGGACCGCGGCGGCCATCGACTGGATCGCGCTGGTCAGCGCCGCGTCGAACAGGCCGTCCTTGTTGCCGAAGTAGGCGTAGATCATCCGCACGTTCGTCTCGCCGTCCCGGGCGATCCGTTCGATCCGGCCGCCGGAGTACCCATGCTGGGCGAATTCCACGACGGCGGTACGCAGAATGCGCGCCTTGGTGGCCTGGGCATCCCGTGGGCTCATCGACCCTCCCGTCCGGTGCGGTCTTTGACAGTGCTCGGTGCGGGACCTAGTCTACAAGTAAATGAATACTTACTTATTGAGTGTGCCATGAACAGCGAGATACGGCGGGCGCTCGCGATCACCCCGGCGTCACGCTCGTGGGAACGCACCATCGACATCACCACCACCGGGGCACGGACCGGCCGGCCGCGACGGATCGAGGTGTGGTTCTACCGGGTCGACGGGCAGATCTACCTGAGCACGGTGCCGGCGCGGCGCAGCTGGTTCGCGAACCTGCTGAAGAACCCCGCGTTCACGTTCCACCTCAAGCACGGTGTGCGCGCGGACCTGTCCGCGATCGGTACGCCGGTGCGCGATCCCGGGCTGCGCGAGCAGGTGTTCCGCGCGATCATCGCCGACCTGAACCAGCCGTGGAACCCGGCCGGTATCCCCCAGCCGGTGCGACCGCTCGAGGAATGGATGGCGGGCAGCCCGCTGGTTCGCGTCGACTTCATGGAAGGAGCTGGAGAATGACAGATCGCAGAATCGCCCTCGTCACCGGCGGGGGCCGGGGTATCGGCCGCAGTACGGCACTCGCCCTGGCCGCTCAAGGCACGCGGGTCGTGGTGACCTACCGCAGCGGTGCGGACGCCGCGGCCGGCACTGTGCAGGAGATCCGGGCCGCGGGCGGGGACGCGTTCGCGATGCGTCTCGACATCGGCGACGTTGGCTCCTTCGGCACCTTCACTACCGAGCTCGCCACCACGCTGCGCCGGCGGTGGGGCAGCTCGCGGCTGGACGTGCTGGTCAACAACGCCGGCATCGGGTTGTTCGGACGGCTGGAGGATGTCACTCCGGAGGCCTTCGACGAGCTCGTCGGCACCAACTTTCGCGGGACGTTCTTCGTGATCCAGGCCCTCGTCCCGCTGCTCGGCGACGGCGGCCGCATCATCAACGTCTCGACGTCGCTGACCAGGCACATCAGTCCCGGAACGTCGGTGTACTCCGCGAGCAAGGCCGCCGTGGAGGTACTCTCCCGGAGCCTTGCCTCCGAGCTCGGACCGCGCGGCATCCGGATCAACACCGTCGCTCCCGGGCCCAGCGCCACCGACTTCAACAGCGGCGCCATGCGGGACGACGCCGGGCTCCGCGAAACCCTCGCCGCGCAGACGTCGCTCGGACGGGTCGGCGATCCGCAGGAGATCGGCGACGCGATCGCCGCTCTGGCCTCGGACGGCCTCCGCTGGGTCACCGGCGAGCGCCTCGAGGTCTCCGGTGGCGCGCTGCTGTAGCGCAGCACCGGATCAGCCGTCGAAGGCGGTGGTGTCTTCGTCGAAGGGGCCCATGACGGTGAGGGCGGGGGTGCCGGCGTAGAGCTCGCCGGCGAGTTGGGTGACGTCGTCGAGGGTGACCGCGTCGATGCGGTGCAGGATCTCGTCGACGGTCGGGAGTTCGCCGTAGACCAGTTCGGCCTTGGCGATCCGGGTCATCTTGGCGCCGGTGTCCTCCAGGCCCATCACGACCGAGCCGCGCATCTGCCCCTTGCCGCGGAGCAGTTCCTCCGGCGTGATGTTGCCGCCGGCAATCGCTTCGAGCTCGCCGCGGATCACGTCCAGGACCTCGGGCGCCTTCTTCGGCAGACAGCCGGCGTACACGCCGACCATCCCGGAGTCGGCGTACGCCGAGCCGAACGTGAACACCGAGTACGCCAGGCCACGCTTCTCGCGCACCTCCTGGAACAGCCGCGACGACATCCCGCCGCCGACGATGCCGTGCAGTACGCCGGCCACGTACCGCCGGTCGTCGTTGCGGATCAGCCCCGGCATCCCCAGCACCAGGTGCGCCTGCTCGACGTCACGGTGGTGCACCCGCACCCCGCCGTACGTCGGAACCCGCTTGGCGGCACCGCTACGGACCAGCGCGGGCTCGGCCTCGGTCGTCACCCAATGCCGCTCGAACGCCTTGCGGACCAGGCGGACCATGTCGGCGTGGTCGACGTTGCCCGCCACCGAGACGACGATGTTCGAGGGCTTGTAGCGGCGCCGGTACCAGCCGACGACCTGCCGGCGGGACAGTCCGGCGACCGATTCCGGCGTACCGGTGATCGACCGGCCGAGCGGTGACTTGCCCCAGAGCTGCTCGGCGAACAGGTCGTGGATGTGGTCCGACGTCTCGTCGGCGTGCATCGCGATCTCTTCGTCGATGACGTCGCGTTCACTCTCCACGTCCGCGGGCGTCAGCGTCGCGGAGGTGATCATGTCGCAGATGACGTCGACCGCGAGCGGGAGGTCGGAGTCCAGCACCCGCGCGTAGTAGCAGGTGTACTCCTTGCCGGTGAACGCGTTCATCTCGCCGCCGACCGCGTCGATCGCGGCGGAGATCTCCAGCGCGTCGCGGCGCTCGGTGCCCTTGAACAGCAGGTGTTCGAGGAAGTGCGTGGCGCCGGCCAGCTGCTCCGGTTCGTCCCGGGAGCCGACGCCGACCCAGACTCCGAACGTGACCGATCGGAAGCCGGGGACGGATTGGGAGAGCACACGAAGCCCGGAGGGCAGGACGGTCCGTTTCACCGGACCGCCCGCCTCCGGGCTCAGCAGTGTGCTGGTGGTCGCTCGAGTCACTCGGCGGCTTCGGCCTTGTCGTCGGCCTTCTTGTCCTCGCCCTCGATGACCGGGATCAGCGACAGCTTGCCGCGGTCGTCGATCTCGGCGATCTCGACCTGCAGCTTCTGGCCGACCGACAGCACGTCCTCGACCGCCTCGACGCGCTTGCCACCGGCCAGCGGACGCAGCTTCGAGATGTGCAGCAGGCCGTCCTTGCCCGGCAGCAGGCTGATGAACGCACCGAAGTTGGTCGTCTTCACGACTGTGCCCAGGTAGCGCTCGCCCTTCTCCGGCATGGTCGGGTTCGCGATCGCGTTGATCGCGGCCCGGGCGGCCTCGGCCGACGGGCCGTCGGTCGCGCCGATGTACACCGTGCCGTCGTCCTCGATCGAGATGTCGGCGCCGGTGTCCTCGGTGATCTGGTTGATCATCTTGCCCTTCGGGCCGATGACCTCGCCGATCTTGTCGACCGGGACCTTCACCGAGATGACCCGCGGCGCGAACTCGCTCATCTCACCCGGCGCGTCGATGGCCTTGGCCATCACGTCGAGGATCGTCAGGCGGGCGTCCTTGGCCTGGGTCAGCGCACCCGCGAGCACGCTCGCCGGGATGCCGTCCAGCTTGGTGTCCAGCTGCAGGGCGGTGACGAAGTCCTTCGTCCCGGCGACCTTGAAGTCCATGTCGCCGAACGCGTCCTCGGCGCCGAGGATGTCGGTCAGCGCGACGTACTGCGTCTCACCGTCGACCTCACCGGAGATCAGACCCATCGCGATACCGGCGACCGGGGCCTTCAGCGGCACACCGGCGCTCAGCAGCGACAGCGTCGAGGCGCAGACCGAACCCATCGAGGTGGAACCGTTCGAGCCGAGCGCCTCGGACACCTGACGCAGCGCGTACGGGAAGTCCTCGCGGGACGGCAGCACCGGCACCAGGGCCCGCTCGGCGAGCGCGCCGTGACCGATCTCGCGGCGCTTCGGCGAACCCACCCGGCCGGTCTCACCGGTCGAGTACGGCGGGAAGTTGTAGTTGTGCATGTAGCGCTTGCGCGTCTCCGGGGAGAGCGTGTCCAGCTGCTGCTCCATCCGCAGCATGTTCAGCGTGGTGACACCCAGGATCTGGGTCTCGCCGCGCTCGAACAGCGCCGAACCGTGCACGCGCGGGAGCACCCGCACCTGCGCCTTGAGCGGCCGGATGTCGGCCAGCCCGCGGCCGTCGATGCGGACCTTCTCCTTGAGTACGCGCTGCCGGACCAGCTTCTTGGTCAGCGAGCGGAACGCTGCGGACAGCTCCTTCTCGCGGCCCTCGAAGTCGGCGGCCAGCTTGTCCACCGTGGCGGCCTTGACCGCGTCGGTGGCGTCCTCGCGCTCGTGCTTGCCGGCGATGGTCAGCGCCTGCGCCAGCTCCTCGGACGCGGCGGCCTCGACCGCGGCGAACGCGTCGTCGGCGTAGTCCGGGAAGACCGGGAACTCGCCGGTCGGCTTCGCGGCCCGCGCGGCCAGGTCGGCCTGCGCCTCGACCAGCGTCTTGATGAACGCCTTGGAGGCCTCGAGGCCCTCGGCCACGATCTCCTCGGTCGGCGCCTGGGTACCGGCGGCCACCTTCTCGAAGGTGCCCGGGGTGGACTCGGCCTCGACCATCATGATCGCGACGTCACCGGTCTCGGTCACCCGGCCCGCGACCACCATGTCGAAGACCGCGTCCTCGAGCTCGGTGTGGGTCGGGAACGCCACCCACTGGCCCTCGATCAGCGCGACGCGGACGCCGCCGATCGGGCCGGAGAACGGCAGGCCGGCCAGCTGGGTCGACATCGAGGCCGCGTTGATCGCGAGCACGTCGTACAGCTTGTCCGGGTTCAGTGCCAGGACCGTGATGACGACCTGGATCTCGTTCCGCAGGCCGGAGACGAACGACGGCCGCAGCGGGCGGTCGATCAGCCGGCAGGTCAGGATGGCCTCTTCCGAGGGCCGGCCCTCGCGGCGGAAGAACGAGCCGGGGATCCGGCCCGCGGCGTACATCCGCTCCTCGACGTCGACCGTCAACGGGAAGAAGTCGAACTGGTCCTTGGGCTTCTTGCTGGCCGTGGTGGCCGACAGCACCATCGTGTCGCCGTCGAGGTAGGCCGCGGCGGAGCCGGCGGCCTGCTGGGCCAGACGGCCCGTCTCGAAGCGGATGGTGCGGGTGCCGAAACTACCGTTGTCGATCACGGCTTCGGCGAATTCGGTGCCCTCCATGGGCGTACCGGTGGATCCCGTCACGGGATACCCCTCTCTCACAGTGTCGACGACTGCGAGGCGCGAGCTTCCGGGGTGCCGGTCTTCGATCGAGGCCCGCGGGTTCGGTGCTACCTGTACCCGAAAGCCACTACCGAGGACCGGTCGTCCTCCCGCAACGCGCTTCGCGATCGCCTTGTACGTCGTTCTACGTATTCAGTTGTCGGGTTCCACGCTACTGGGCGTGGATACGCCAGGAGCGGCCACCCAGGTTTCGGGGGGCCGCTCCTCGCGACGTCATCGGCGGAGGCCGAGCCGCTCGATCAGGGACCGGTAGCGGTTGATGTCCTTCTTCGCCAGGTAGTTCAGCAGCCGGCGGCGCTGGCCGACGAGGAGCAGCAGGCCACGACGGCTGTGGTGGTCGTGCTTGTGCTCCTTGAGGTGCTCGGTCAGGTGGCTGATCCGGTGGGTCAGCAGCGCGACCTGGACCTCGGGGGACCCGGTGTCGCCCTCGGTCAGGGCGTACTCGCCCATGATCTTCTTCTTCGTAGCAGCGTCAACAGCTGACACAGGTGTCCTCTCGATTTCCGTTGCGCGGCGCACCGGGGCATTCTTCACCCGAGCACTCTCTGTCCGCGGCCGTTCAGACGGCAGCAGCCAGCGTATCAGTCCGTGGACGCGTCACCCTAATCAGCCGCTCGGGCGCCGAGGATGCGGCGCGCGCCGTCGACGTCGGCCTTCATCTGCACCAGCAGCTCGTCGATGCTGTCGAACCGGATCTGGGTGCCCCGCAGCCGCGCGACGAAGTCGACCGCCACCGTGGCGCCGTACAGCTCGAGGTCGTCACGGTCCAGCACGTACGACTCCACCCGGCGGTCCAGACCGTCGAAGGTCGGGTTGCTGCCGACGCTGATCGCCGCGGGCAGCGGATCCGGGTACGCCGGACCTCCCGGCGCCGGGGTGAGTACGGTCAGCCACCCGGCGTACACGCCGTCCTGCGGGACCGCGGCACCCGGGTCGGCCGGCAGGTTCGCGGTCGGGTACCCCAGCTCGCGGCCGCGTTTGTCCCCCTCGACGACCACGCCGGTCACCCGCAGCGGCCGCCCGAGGGCCTCCGCGGCGGCCTCGACGTCACCGTCGGCGAGCCGCTGCCGCACGTACGTCGACGACCACGGCTGCTCGTCACCCGCCAGGCTCAGCCCTTCGACCTGGAAGCCGTACCGCGTACCCGCCTCGACGAGCGTGTCGACGTGCCCGGCCGCCTTGTGGCCGAAGCGGAAGTTCTCGCCGACGACGATCGCCTTGGCGTGCAGGGCGTTCACCAGGACGCGCTCGATGAACTCCTCCGGCGACCAGCCCGACACCTCCTTGGTGAACGGCAGGATCAGCACCGCGTCCGCGCCGTGCGCGCCGAGCAGTTCGGCGCGCTGCTCGGGCCCGCTGAGCATCAGCGGCGCGTGATCCGGCCGCAGGACCCGCATCGGGTGCGGGTCGAAGGTCAGTGCGACGACCGGCAGTCCGCCGAGCTCGGCCGCCCGCGCGCGGGCGTGCGCGAGCACCTGCTGGTGACCGCGGTGGACGCCGTCGAAGTTGCCGATGGTGACGACCGTCGGCCCGAAATCCGGGCTCACCTGGTCCACTCCGTGCCAGACACGCATGGCAGCAGGATTCCATGTCCCGGCGATGAACCGCGCATCAGGTCCACGATCACCCCTTGTAATCGCACGGTGACTCAACTTAGGGTGGGCCGCGCATCTGGTGAGCCTGGGGAGGTCTCGTGAAGTTACGCCGTCTTGCCGCCGCCTGCGCGGCGCTCGCGCTGCTGGCCGGCATGCCTGCCGCCCACGCCGCGGCGACTCCGCGTTTCGAGAGGTACGTGGCACTCGGCGACTCCTACACGGCCGCCCCGTTCGTCCCGCTGCCCGAGGTGCTGTCGCTGGGCTGCTTCCGGTCGTACAACAACTACCCCAAGCAGCTGGCGGCGAAGCTGCACGTTCGGCACCTCACCGACGTGAGCTGCGGCGGCGCGGACACGACCAACATGACGCAGCCGCAGAGCACCCTGCTCGGTACGGCGGCGCCGCAGTTCGACGCCCTGACCCCGGACACCGACCTGGTCACGGTCGGGATCGGCGGCAACGACTTCGGGGTGTTCGGCAGCATCATCGACACGTGCCCGAAGCTGCGGTCCTCGGACCCGACCGGCGCGCCGTGCAAGGCGCACTTCACGGTCAACGGCGAGGACACGCTGCGGGCGAAGATCGCCCAGACCCAGACCCGGATCGCGATCGTCGTCCAGGGCATCAAGGCCCGGTCGCCGAAGGCCGAGATCCTGCTCCTGGGTTACCCGAAGATCGCGCCCGAGCACGGCACCTGCCCGTCGGTGCTGCCGTTCGCCGACGGCGACTACACCTACCTGTACTCGATCGAGGAGGCGCTGAACACAGCCGTCTCCAACGCGGCGGCCGCGGGCGGAGCGACGTACGTCGACACCTTCGGACCGTCGACCGGGCACGATGCCTGCGCACCGGACGGGCAGGCGTGGATCCAGGGCAAGGACGTCGACCTGCTCCGCGCCTTCAACTACCACCCGCGCTACGAGGGCGAGGCAGGTATGACCGCCCTCAGCTACAAGACGCTGACCGGACAGCCGGCGGTCGTCACCGCCGCCGAGCAGGCCACCTGGGCCTCGCAGGCGCGGGCGCTGGCCAAGCAGGCAGCTGTGTCACCCCAACAGGCCCACGTGGCCTCCCTGAACCGCGTACGGACCAGCGCGCAACGCTGACCCTTTCCAATCCGTACCGCGGACTCCGGGCCGGGCCACCTCACGCGTGGCTCGGCCTGGTGGTTTCTCTGAGTACTTCGGTCAGCGCCTGCCCGAGCGGCAGGTTCACCCGGTACGTCGCGTAAGGATCGCCGCGGGTCAGGCCCTGGTTGATGATCAGCACCGGTGTGCCGGCCTTCGCGGCGTACCGGACGAAGCGGAAGCCGGACATCACGGTCAGCGACGAACCGAGCACCAGGACCGCGTTCGCCTCGTCGACGAGCGAGTAGCAGCGCTCGACGCGGCTCTTCGGGACGTTCTCGCCGAAGTACACGACGTCGGGTTTGAGGACGCCACCGCAGACGGTGCACGGGACGACGACGAACGTGCGGACGACGTCGTCCGGGAGTTCGACGTCGCCGTCCGGGTTGATCCTGGTCGCCTCGGCGGCGAACGCCTGGTTGGCTTCGCGGAGGCGCTGGTCGAGGGTTTCGCGAGCTGACGTCGTACCGCAGTCCAGGCAGATGACGCGGTCCAGGTTGCCGTGCAGCTCGATCACGTCGCGGGCGCCGGCGGCCTGGTGCAGGCCGTCGACGTTCTGGGTGATCACGCCGCTCAGGTGGCCGCGGGCCTGCAGGGCGGCGACCGCGCGGTGGCCGTCGTTCGGGGCCGCGCGGGCGATCGTGCGCCAGCCGAGGTGGCTGCGGGCCCAGTACCGCTGGCGGCCGGTCTCGCCGGCCACGAAATCGCCGTACGTCATCGGGGTGTGCGTGCGCAGGCTGCCGGTCTCGCCGCGGTAGTCGGGGATGCCGGACTCGGTGGAGATCCCGGCGCCGCTCAGTACGACGACCTTCCCCGCGGCGAGCGTCTCCGCGATCGGGCCGATATCGGTCGACCCCGGCTCCAACGCCAGCACCTCCGGGCTCGGGGCCCATTCCAACGTCGGACGAGAACGCACCTCTCCAGAGTACGTGCGGGTCAATCGACGCGGGGTGGACCTGCTGCGAGGCGGCGTTCGGCGTTCTGCCGGGTGACCGCCCGATCCATCGAGGACCAGTCGGCGTCGATCCACCAGGTGGCGCCGGCGTCGGCCCACGGGCGGACCGCTTCGGCTGCCTTCGCGTCGTCGGCCGCCGTCGTGCCCTCGGCAACCACGTCGTACCCGTCCATGGTGAGACCGTGCTCGGCGCGTTCCTTGCGGATCCACTCGACACCCTGCGTCAGCAGCTCGGGGGTCAGCTCGGCGCCGACGGCCGCCGGCAGCCAGCCGTCCTGCAGCGCGGAGCGGCGCATCGACTTCGGTCGCGGCCAGCCGCCCACCACCCAGGTCGGCACGCGTGGCTGCTGCACCGGCGGCGGTGGCGCCGGTGGGTTCAGCTCGGCGACCTTCTTGGCCTGGTAGTGCTTGCCGGCGAACTCGAACGGCTCGTCACGCCAGAGGAACGGCAGCATCTCCAGCGACTCGTCCATCAGCTCGGCACGGACCTTTCGGCCCGGATCCTGCTCGAACAGCCAGAACCGGTCGTCGCCCGTCACCCCGAGCCCGACCGAGAGAATCACCCGGCCGCCGCTCAGGTTGTCGACGGTCGAGACCTGCCCCGCGACGTCCCACGGTTTTCGCCGCGGGAGCGGGGTGAGCATCGTCCCGAGCCGGATCCGCTCGGTGGTCATCGCCGCGGCCCCGAGCATCACCCAGGCGTCGATCCCCCAGATCGACTCCCAGACGAAGAACCCGTCCCAGCCGTTGGCTTCCGCGAGCGGGGCCAGCTCGGCCGCGTCGCGAGCATCGCCGTACGCCATCACGAACCCGTATCTCATGCCCGTGACGCTACGCCGCCCCACCGACACCTTTCGCCGCCCACACACCCACTGCCCGCGCACCCGCCGCCCGCACCCGCCGTACGAAGCGCCCGCCGTTTGAGGGGCCGACCCCTGAAGCGGTGGGTAGCGGAGGCGAAATACGGGGTGCCGACCCACCGTTTGAGGGGCCGGCCCCTCAAACAGCCGTCAGGCGACGAAGACGGCGGTGGGTTTCGCGAGCGGGCCGTGGGGTTCGTAGAGGGCCAGGAAGGTGCCGTCGGGAGCGAACATCGCGGTCTGCCCGGGCACCAGGTTGAGCCCCGGCAACGGCCGGCCGGTCCGGATCGCGGCGGCCTGCGCGTCGTCGGCGTCGTACCTCGGGAAGGTGCCGCCGGCAACGTCCGCGATCGGGAGCCAGTCGAACGACTCCGCGAGCGACTCCAGCGTGTGCGCGACCTTGAGATCGAACGCCCCCACCCGGGTACGGCGCAGCGCCGTGAGGTGACCGCCGACGCCCAGTTCAGCGCCCAGGTCACGGGCCAACGCGCGGATGTAGGTCCCGCTCGAGCAGTCGACGGTCACGTCGACGGCGATCCCGTCGGCCTCCGCCCGGACGTCGAGGATGTCGTACCGCGACACGGTCACCGCGCGGGCCTTCAGCGCGACCTCCTCCCCCGCGCGCACCCGTTCGTACGCCCGCCGGCCGTCGACCTTGATCGCCGACACCTTGGACGGCACCTGCGAGATCTCGCCGCGGAAGCCGGCCACCGCGGCCGAGATCGCCTCCACGGTCACGCCGTCGACCGGTGCGGTCGACACGATCTCGCCCTCGGCGTCGTCGGTCGTCGTCGTGGCACCGAGCCGGATCGTCGCGTCGTACGACTTGTCGGCGAGCTGGAGATGGCCCAGCAGCCGGGTGGCCCGGTTCAGGCCGACGACCAGGACACCGGTCGCCATCGGGTCCAGCGTGCCGGCGTGCCCGACCTTGCGGGTGCCGGCCAGTCGGCGGATCCGGGCGACGACGGTGTGCGAGGTCAGGCCGGCCGGTTTGTCGACGACGACGATCCCGTCGGACGTCGAGGTGAAGTCGAGGCTCAACGCAGTACTCAGTCCTGCTCGTCCTCGTCGTCGGCCTTGTGCTTGTACGGGTCCGCGTCACCGGCCGGCTTCGCGCCTGACGCGCTCTTGGCGACCTCGGCGTCGGCGATCCGCGCCTTCTCCAGCAGTTCCTCGATGTGACCGGCGGTCTCCGGTACGGCGTCCAGGAAGAACTCGACGCTCGGCGTGTGCCGCAGGCCGAGGGCCTTGCCGACCTCGCTGCGGATCAGGCCCTTCGCCGACTCCAGCGCCGCGGCGGTGTTCGCCCGCGCCTGCTCGTCGCCGTACACCGTGTAGAAGACGCTGGCCTCGCGCAGGTCGCCGGTCAGCCGGGCGTCCGTCACCGTGACGAACCCCAGCCGCGGGTCCTTGACCCGGCGCTCGAGCAGCTCCGCGACGAGCACCTGGATCCGGTCGGCCAGCTGCTTCGCCCTTGCTTCACCCATCAGGGCTCACTCCCTCATTCATGAACAACGTCCGGAGAGACCGTGGTCTCTCCGGACGCTACTCCTCGGTGACCCGGGGCCGGGTCACCGCCTGCCTGTCATGGCACTGTCAGCTGCGCGGCTTCTCGCGGAGCTCGAACGCCTCGACCACGTCGCCGATCTTGATGTCGTTGAAGTTGTTGATGGTCAGACCGCACTCGAAGCCCTCGCGGACCTCGGACGCGTCGTCCTTGAACCTCTTCAGCGACGACAGCTCGGTGTTGTCGACGACCACCGCGCCGTCCCGGATCAACCGGACCTTGGCGTTGCGGCGGATCAGGCCACTGGTCACCCAGCAACCGGCGATGTTGCCCACCTTCGAGGAGCGGAAGATCTCGCGGATCTCCGCCTGGCCGAGAGTGACCTCCTCGTAGATCGGCTTGAGCATGCCCTTCAGGGCGGCCTCGATGTCGTCGATCGCCGAGTAGATGACCGAGTAGTACCGGACATCCACGCCCTCGCGCTCGGCCAGGTCTCCGGCCTTGCCCGCCGGCCGCACGTTGAAGCCGATGATGACGGCGTTCGACGCGATGGCCAGGTTGACGTCGTTCTCGTTGATCGCACCGACACCGCGGTCGATGATCCGCAGGTTGACCTCGTCGCCGACCTCGATCCGGACCAAGGCGTCTTCCAGTGCCTCGACCGAACCGGACACGTCGCCCTTGAGGATCAGCAACAGCTCCTGGCTCTCGCCCTTCTCCATCGAGGCCATGAAGTCCTCGAGGGTACGGCGGGCGCGACGCTTGGCGTTCGCAGCCGCCCGGGCGCGGGCTTCCCGCTTCTCGGCGATCTGCCGGGCCCGCCGGTCGTCGTCGACGACCAGGAACTTGTCACCGGCACCCGGCACGGCGGTCAGACCGAGGACCAGCACCGGACGCGATGGAGTCGCCTCCTCCACGGGCTCGCCGTGCTCGTCGAGCATGGCCCGGACCCGGCCGTACGCCGGACCGACCACCATCGAGTCGCCGACCCGGAGCGTGCCGCGCTGCACCAGCACGGTCGCCACCGGACCACGGCCCTTGTCGAGGTTCGCCTCGATCGCGATGCCCTCGGCGTGCATGTTCGGGTTCGCCCGCAGGTCCAGCGCCGCGTCCGCGGTCAGTACGACGCCCTCGAGCAGGCCGTCGATGTTGATCCGGGACTTCGCCGAGACGTCGACGAACATCGTGTCGCCGCCGTACTCCTCGGGCACCAGGCCGTACTCGGTCAGCTGACCGCGCACCTTGGCCGGGTCCGCCGCCGGGACGTCGATCTTGTTGACCGCGACCACGATCGGGACACCCGCCGCACGGGCGTGGTTCAGCGCCTCGATCGTCTGCGGCATCACGCCGTCGTCGGCCGCGACCACCAGGATCACGATGTCGGTGGCCTGCGCACCACGGGCACGCATGGCGGTGAACGCCTCGTGACCCGGGGTGTCGACGAAGGTGATCGCCCGCTCCTGGCCGTCCACCTCGGTGGTCACCTGGTACGCACCGATGTGCTGGGTGATCCCGCCGGCTTCCTTGGCCTGGACGTTCGCCATCCGGATCGCGTCCAGCAGCTTCGTCTTACCGTGGTCGACGTGACCCATCACGGTCACCACCGGCGGCCGCGGCGCGAGGTCGCTCTCGTCGCCCTCGTCGGCACCGAAGTCGATGTCGAACGACTGCAGCAGCTCGCGGTCCTCGTCCTCCGGCGAGACGATCTGGACGTCGTAGTTCAGCTCGGTCCCGAGCAGCTCCAGCGTCTCCTCGTTCACCGACTGGGTCGCGGTCACCATTTCACCGAGGTGGAACAGCACCTGGACCAGCGACGCCGGGTCGACTCCGACCTTCTCGGCGAAGTCCGTCAGCGAGGCACCACGAGGCAGCCGCACGACCTCGCCGTCACCGTGCTTGACGCGCACGCCGCCGACGGCCGGAGCCTGCATGTTGTCGAATTCCTGGCGCTTGGCCCGCTTCGACTTGCGGCCACGGCGCGCCGGACCGCCCGGACGCCCGAAGGCACCCTGCGTTCCGCCACGGCCACGGTTGCCCGGACCCGGACGGCCACCGCCGCCACCGGGCGGACCGCTCGGGCCGCCGCCACCGGGACGGAAGCCGCCGCCACCGCCGCCGCCACCGCGCGGACCGGCACCGGGACCGCCGCCGGGACGGCCACGACCGCCACCGCCAGGACCACCGGAGCCGCCACCGGGGCGACCGGTGAAGGTGCCCGCCGAGGACTTCGGCATCATCGCCGGGTTCGGGCGCGGAGCGCCCGGCACGCCGCTCGAGCGCGGACGGTCGCTACCGCCACCGGCACCGCCACCCTGACGGTTCTGCGGAGGCCGCGGCGCCATTCCGGCCGGGCTCGGAGCAGGCCGGTCGTTACCGCCGCCGCCCGGACCCGGGCGGCCACCACGCTGCATGCCCTGGGTCGAGCTGAACGGGTTGTTGCCCGGACGCGGCGCACCCGGACGCGGACCGCCGCCCTGGGAACCGCCCGGACGCGGAGCGCCGGGACGCGGAGCACCCGGACGGGGCGCACCCGGACGCGGGCCGGAGCCCTGTCCACCCGGACCCGGACGGCCACCGCCGCCACCCTGGGAACCACCCGGACGCGGAGCGCCCGGACGCGGACCCGGACGGACGGAGCTGTCGCCACCGGTACGGCGCGGCGCGGGGGCCGGAGCCGACGCGGCCGGGGACTCGGGGGCCGCCTTGGCCGCCGGGGCCTCGAACGACGGGGTCGCCGGAGCCGGAGCCTCGGGGGCCGGAGCCGCCGGGGCCGAAGCAGCCGGAGCGGACTCGGCCGGGGTCGGCTCGGGACGCGGACCCGGCTTCGGGCCCGGACGCGGGCCCGGCCTGGCACCCGGCGCCGGAGCGGCCTTCGCCGGAGCCGGCTCGGTCACCGGAGCCGTCGCCGCCGGGGTCGCCGGAGCGGCCGGGGCAGGCGCGGACTCGGCCACCGGGGCCGGGGTCGGCTCAGCAGCCGGCGCGGGACGCTCGGCAGGAGCCTTCGGGGTCGCCGGCTGGGCCGGCTTCGGCGCCGCGGGTGCGACCGGTGCGGTCGCCTGCGGCGCGGCAGACGTGCTGGCAGCGGCCTTCTTGGCCGTGCGCTTCTTCGGCGGGTTCTTCTCGAAATCCTCCGCCAGTCGCCGGACGACAGGTGCCTCGATCGTCGAGGATGCCGACCGGACGAACTCGCCCATGTCGTTCAGTCTGGTCAGAACGACCTTGCTGGTAACTCCGAGCTCCTTCGCGAGCTCGTAGACCCGGACCTTTGCCACTACTCTCCCTCTGGTCCGAGCCTGGGCGCGGACCGTTAGTTGACGTACGTGCTCATCGCTTTGCACTCATCGGTAGACACTCATCGAGTGGTCATGAGTCGATGACCCGCCTTCAAGTCGTCACGACGGCACGGTCTGAACCGTCGTGGGCAGCCCGGAGGCTGCCATTGGTTACTTCTTACTTATCACGCTGCGCGACGTAGTCCCGCAGCCCGGTCACGTCGAGCGGACCCGAGAGCCGGAAGGCCCGGGGGAACGCCTTGCGCCGGACGGCGAGGTCGAAGCATTCGGTCGCCGGGTGCAGGTGCGCCCCACGGCCGGGTGCCCGACGATCGGGATCCGGCAGTACGAGACCGCCAGAAACCGTCATCCGCAGCAGGTCAGCCGGACCGGATCGCTTCCGGCACCCGATGCAGGTGCGCTCCCGGGGGTGAGATGAACTCAGTCCAGGGCGCGCGTCCGCCGTCACTGTCAGGTGATCCTCAGGGTGTGGTTGCGACTCAGTCGACCGACCGAGCACTCAGTCTACCTGCTCGCCATCCCGAGTCACATCGGTATCCGGCCGGATGTCGATCCGCCACCCGGTGAGCCGCGCGGCGAGGCGGGCGTTCTGCCCCTCCTTGCCGATCGCCAGCGAGAGCTGGTAGTCGGGGACGACGACCCGCGCGGCGCGTGCCGCGGCGTCGACGACCTCCACAGACGTAACCTGCGCCGGGGACAGCGCATTCCCGACGAAGGTGGCCGGATCGTCGCTGTGGTCGATGATGTCGATCTTCTCACCGTGCAGCTCGTGCATGATGTTCCGCACCCGCTGGCCCATCGGCCCGATGCAGGCGCCCTTGCCGTTCACCGACGGGTTCAGCGTCCGGACCGCGATCTTGGTCCGGTGACCAGCCTCACGGGCGATCGCGGTGATCTCGACCGTTCCGTCGGCGATCTCCGGGACCTCCAGCGCGAACAGCTTCTTCACCAGGTTCGGGTGCGTCCGGCTGACGGTGATCTGCGGACCCTTGAAGCCCTTGCGGACGCCGACGACGTACACCCGGAGCCGGGAGCCGTGCTCGTACTTCTCCCCCGGCACCTGCTCGGGCGCCGGCAGCACGGCCTCGATCTTGCCGAGGTCCACCATCACCGAGCGCGGGTCGCGGCCCTGCTGGACGACACCGGAGACGATGTCGCCCTCCTTACCCGAGAACTCGCCGTACCGGACCTCGTCCTCGGCGTCGCGGAGCCGCTGCAGGATGATCTGCTTGGCCGTGGTGGCGGCGATCCGGCCGAAGTCGGCGGGAGTGTCGTCGTACTCCCGGGCCACCGTGCCGTCCTCGGCGAGCTCGCGGGCGTAGACGGTCACGTGTCCGGTCTTGCGGTCCAGCTCGGCGCGGGCGTGCTGCTGGGCGCCCTCGGTGCGGTGGTACGCGACCAGCAGCGCCTGCTCGATCGCCTCGACGACCACGTCCAGGGAGATGTCCTTCTCCCGTTCCAGTGACCGCAGCACGGCCATGTCGATGTCCATGTCAGTTCTCCTCCACCGTGCCGTCGGCAGGTGTTTCTCCACCTAAAGAAGATGGCTCAGTGTCGTTGCCGGCAGCCCGGTTGAACTCGATCTGGACCTTGGCCTTGGCCACGTCGGCGTACGCGACGGTCTGCCGCTTGCCGTCGACGTCCAGTTCGGCCGCCTCGTCGGAGGCGGACTTGATCCGGCCGGTGAGCTTCCCGCCGGCGGTCAGCGTGACCGCGACCAGCCGGTTGGTGTTGCGCCGCCAGTGCCGGGGCAGGGTGAGCGGCCGGTCCACGCCGGGGCTCGAGACCTCCAGCGTGTACGCGCCCTCGCCCATGATGTCGTCGGTGTCGAGGGCCTTGGAGATGGCCCTGGTGACATCGGCGACGTCGTCCAGGTTGATCCCGCCGTCGCGGTCGACCAGGACGCGCAGCAACCGGCGGCGGCCGGCCGGCGCGATGTCCGCGGCCTCCAGATCGCAGCCGAACTGCTCGACGATCGGCCGCAGGAAGTTCTCGAGGCTCGTGGTGTCCGTGTGGCCCGTGGGATTCGGCTTTCGGCTCACAGGTTGACCTGCCTCTCTCCAGTTGTGCACCCGTTCCACCCCTGACCATCGCGCCAAGGGCAGTAGCCCACCCTATCCGGCCGGTACGCCGATCCGGGTCACCGGCTCGTCCCGGACCGGATGTCGGCGCGTCACCGGGTATCGTTCCGCCGTGCCTGAACGCCGCCTCCCCCGTCGAGTGCTGACCCGACGCTCCGTCGTCGTGACCGCCGCCCTCGTGCCCGGCGCGGTCGCGCTGGCCGGCTGCAAGGACGATCCCGCCGCGGGGTCCGGTACGCCGGGTGCCGTGAACGGATCGCCCTCGTCGTCGCAGGGACCGGCCGAGGAGACGCCGACGGTCGACCCCGCGGTCGTCGCTGCGCTCAGTACGGCGGCGACCCAGGTGACTCAATTGTCCCAGTACTACGCAACCCTGGGCCGGAAGTTCCCCGCGCTGCGGGCCCAGCTCGCCGCCGGAGCGAAGTACCACGTGAGTCATCTCGCGAAGCTGAAGGAGACCCAGGGGGTGGCCGCGAAGGCCGTCCAGGCGCCGAAAGTGCCCGCGTCCTCGGCGGCCGCGCTGGCGGCGCTCGCCCAGCAGGAGAAGCTCGCCGCGACCGCCCACGCGGCCGCGGCCGGCAGGCTGAGCGGCGCTCCGGCCCGGTTGCTGGCGACGATCGCCGCCGCCGAGACCCAGCTCGGCTCCACCCTGGCACCCAAGAACAAGAAGAAGGCGGCGTCGTGAACCAGGTCGAAGCCCTGCAGGCCGCCCTGGCCGGTGAGCACGCCGCGATGTACGGCGTCGGCGTCGCCGGCGGCAAGCTGACCGGTGCCCGGTTCCGCGACGCCACCGACACCTTCGAGCAGCATCGCGACAACCGCGACAAGCTGAGCGCGCTGCTGGTCGCCGCCGGCGAGACCCCGGTCGCGGCCGAAGCGGCGTACGACCTGCCGCAGGCCGTGACGAACACCGCGACCGCGACCGCGCTGGTGCTGCTGATCGAGCGCCGGATCGCGGCGGTGTACGGCGACCTGGTCGAGGCCGCCGAACAACCCGCGGTCCGGGCGTTCGCGGTCGAGAGCCTGCTCGGATCCGCGACCGCGCAGCTCGCCTGGGGTGGCGCTCCGCTCGCCTTCCCCGGCGCCTAGTTCACCGGCGGCGCCGCCACGGACCCGTGATCGCGTAGGTGATCCCGGGGTTGTAGACGTTGAAGAACATCGTCCGGCCGTCCGCCGCGAAGCCGACGCCCGAGAGTTCGCCGTACGACGGGTCGGCCGGCGTACCGATGTTCACCCGGTTGCGGGCGAACTTGAACACCTCGCCGGTCGCGGTGGTACCGAGGATGTGCTGCTCCCCGAGCCCGTCCTCGCACATCATCAGACCGCCGTAGGGCGACATCGTGATGTTGTCCGGGGCGTCGAACTCGGGGTCGTCGGAGCCGGGCTTCGGCCGGGTGAAGATCACCTCGAGGCGCAGCGTCCGCTTCCGCGGGTCGAGCTTCCAGACCTGGCCGTCGTGGTCGACCTTCGGTCCGAGCTCGGTGCGGGCGAACGACGAGACGAAGTACACGCAGCGATCCAGGTCGCCCCACCAGCAGCCCTCGAGCTTGTAGCCGCCGGTGATCGGTTTGGCGTAGTCCTGCGCCCGGACCGACTCGGTCTTCGCGAGCGGGTCCGGCACCGGCACCCACTGCACGTCGTGGAATTCGGCCCCGGCCTCCTGGACGACGGACAGGTCCGGCAGGTCCGGGATGTGCATGGCCTGGAGCTCGCCGCCGGCCCGGAGCGCGCCCCAGCCGCCGCGCGGACGGTTCGGCAGGAAGCGGTAGAACCCGCCGAGCGGCGCGACGAACGCGTCCTCGGTCTCGTAGACGATCCCGGTCCGCGGGTCGATCGCGACCGCCTCGTGCTGGAAGCGGCCCATCGCGGTCAGCGCCACCGGGTTCACGTTGCGGCGGTCGTCGTACGGGTCGACCTCGAAGATGAAGCCGTGGTCCTTGGTATAGCCGCTCTCGCCGGCCTTGAGTTCGGTCTCCTCGCAGGTCAGCCAGGTACGCCAGGGCGTGTGGCCGCCGGAGCAGTTGATCGCCGTACCGCCGAGGCTGACGAGCTCCTTCGTGGTCGCGTTGTGCCGGTCCACCGCGAGCGTGCTGGTGCCGCCGGCGGCGGCCGGGTCGTAGGTGCGCTCGGCGGGCGCGACGACCTTGATCTTCGAGGTCGGGCTGCACTCGTGGTTGCGGACGAGCCGGCTCCCGCCGTCCCGGTCCGGGAACACACCCATCCCGTCGAACCGGCTCGGCGTCTGCAGCCCGTCGGGCCGGACCGTGCCCTCCCGGGACAGGATCCGGTAGCTGAACCCGCGGGGCAGGTCGAGCATGCCGTTCGGGTCCTCGATCAGCGGGCCGTACCCGATCGCCGGTCCCGACGTACCGAGGGCCGGCTGCGCGGTGTAGAGCGCGTCGACCGATCCGGCCACGCTCACCGCGACCCCGGCCGCGGCCGCTCGACCGACGAACTGACGCCTCGACAAAGGAATGGACATGGGGCGGCCTCCTGACTCGATGACAAGCAGTGGTGAGCAGTGAACGTACGGTAAACAACTGACCATCAGCAAGTGAACGCGTGTCAGGAAGTACCGCAACGATCGTCCGATCTGAGGGAGGACCGGCGTACCGCGACGTGGTCAGGCTGATGGGATGGGCAGCGAACTCGGGTCGGGACTGACCAGCCTCTTCGTGGTCACGCTGGTGGCGGCCGTGGCCCCGGTCGTGGTCGGGTTGCTCGGTCGGCTCCGGGTCCCGCAGGTGGTCGTGCTCCTGGTCGGCGGTGTCATCGTCGGCCCGCACGTCCTCGGGCTGGCCGATCCGGACAGCATCGCGCTGCTCTCGAACGTCGGCCTCGGATTCCTGTTCCTGCTCGCCGGCTACGAGCTCGAGCTGTCGCTGTTCAGGCAGCGGGCCGGCGGCCTCGCCGTCACCGGGTGGCTGGTCTCGGCGGCGCTGGCCGCCGCGGTCGTCGGAGGGCTCGCGGCGCTTGGTGTCGTACGGGCGTTCCTGCCGGTCGCGCTCGGCCTGACCACGACCGCCCTCGGGACGCTGCTGCCGATCCTGCGGGACAACGACATGCTGCGCGGCCGGTTCGCCCCCTACGTCCTCGCCGCGGGCGCGGTCGGCGAGTTTCTGCCCGTGGTGGCGATCGCGATCCTGCTCGGGTCGTACGGGCGTTTCGTCGGGCTCTTCTCGCTGGTCGGGATGGGCCTGTTCGCGCTACTGCTGGCCGTGGCGCTGCCCCGGTTGGTGCGCGGTCGCCGGATCTCCCGGATCCTCTCGGAGGGCGAGGACGCGACCTCGCAGTTGACGCTGCGGTGGACGATCGCCCTGTTGCTGCTGCTCCTCGTGGTCGCCAGTGACTTCGGGCTCGACGTGGTCCTCGGCGCGTTCGTCGCGGGCGTCGTCCTGCGGCACTGGGCGCCCGGCAACATCCAGGGCCTCGAACGCAAGCTGGACACGATCGGCTACGGCTTCTTCATCCCGATCTTCTTCGTCTCGTCGGGCATGGGGCTCGCCGTGGAGTCGATCGCGAAGGCTCCGGCGCGACTGTTCCTGTTCTTCTTCCTGCTGCTGATTGTCCGCGGATTGCCGACGCTGCTGGTGTACCGGAACGCACTCCCGTGGGCGCGCCGGTTCGAGCTCGTCTTCATCGTGTCGACGGCGCTGCCGGTGCTCGTCGCGCTCACCACGATCGGGCTCGAGACCGGCAAGATGCTGCCCGAGAACGCCGCCGCGCTGGTCGGCGCAGGTGCCCTGTCGGTGCTGGTGTACCCCTCGCTCGCCGTCTCGGTCGACCATCGGAACCGGGCTCGTCGCGGTCGATGACGAGCCCGGCACTGCGTCACGGTCAGAGCGAGCGGACCCAGTTCTCCAGCAAGGCGGCGCCGGCGTCACCGGACTTCTCCGGGTGGAACTGCGTGGCGCTCAGCGGGCCGTTCTCCACCGCCGCGACGAAGCGGTCCCCGCCGTACGTCGTCCAGGTGACGGCCGGCGTGACCGACGCCCGGGTGTTGGCGAGCTCCCACGCGCGGACGCCGTACGAGTGCACGAAGTAGAAGCGCTCCTTGTCGATGCCCTCGAACAGCTTGCTGCCGGACGGTACGTCGATCGTGTTCCAGCCCATGTGCGGAACCGGCTCACCCGTCTCCGGCTGGAGCCGCTCGACGGTGCCGGGCCACTGATCGCAGCCCTCGGTCTCGACGCCGTGCTCGATGCCACGGGCGAACAGGATCTGCATGCCGACACAGATACCCAGCACCGGGCGACCGCCGGTCAGCCGGCGGTCGACGATCACGTCGCCACGGACCGCTTTCAGACCTGTCATACAGGCCTCGAAGGCGCCGACGCCGGGCACCAGCAGACCGTCGGCGTTCATCGCCGCGTCGAAGTCGGCCGTGACCGTGACGTCCGCGCCGACGCGTTGCAGCGCCCGCTCCCCCGACCTGATGTTGCCGGAGCCGTAGTCGAGCAGGACGACCTTCTTCACAGGGCGCCCTTGGTCGACGGGATGCCGGGCTGCCGCGGGTCGAGCTCGGCGGCCGCCCGGAGCGCTCGGGCGAACGCCTTGAACTGCGCCTCGACGATGTGGTGCGGGTCACGACCGGACAGCACCCGGATGTGGATGCAGATCGCGGCGTTGAACGCGAGCGTCTCGAACACGTGCTGGGTCAGCGAACCGGCGTAGTCGCCGCCGATGATCGCGTACACCTGGCCCTCGGGTTCGCCGGTGTGCACGCAGTACGGCCGGCCGGACAGGTCGACCGTGCAGTGCACGAGCGCCTCGTCCAGCGGGACGGTCGCGTCGCCGAAGCGCCGGATGCCGCGCTTGTCACCCAACGCCTCGCGCAGCGCCTGCCCGATGCCGATCGCGGTGTCCTCGACGGTGTGGTGCGCGTCGATCTCCAGATCGCCGACCGTGTTGACGTGCAGGTCGAGCAGCGCGTGCTTGGCGAGCGCGTTGAGCATGTGGTCGTAGAACCCGACGCCAGTTGAGATGTCGGCCCGGCCCTCGCCGTCGACATTCAGCTCGACGAGAACCTTGGAC
The DNA here is from genome assembly GCF_042873375.1 of Kribbella sp. NPDC004875. Lineage (NCBI taxonomy): Bacteria > Bacillati > Actinomycetota > Actinomycetes > Propionibacteriales > Kribbellaceae > Kribbella > Kribbella sp. NPDC004875. Next base: position 446,657 of record NZ_JBIALI010000002.1, on the reverse strand, counting down.
TCACTCGTCTCGCGGTCGATCCGCGCCGTACGGCTCATATCAGCCTTCCCGTGTCTGTCTTGAGGATCCGCTCCAGCGAAGCGCGGAACGCGGCCATCTCCTCGCCGGTGCCGATCGAAACCCGCAGCCAGCCGGCCGGCCCGGTCTCGCGGATCAGGACGCCGTCGTCCAGCAACGCCTGCCAGACCGCGTGCCGGTCGGCGAACGTGCCGAACAGGACGAAGTTCGCGTCCGAGTCGACGGCGCGCAGCCCCAGCGACCGCAGCCAGTCGACGGTCTCGTCGCGCTCGATGCGCAACTGCTCGACCCGGCCGAGCAGCTCGTCCGAGTGCCGCAGGGCCGCACGGGCGGTCGCCTGTGTGACCGCGGACAGGTGGTACGGCAGCCGGACGATCCGCAGGGCGTCCACGAACTGCTTGCTCGCGGCAAGGTATCCGACCCGGCCACCGGCCATCGCGAACGCCTTCGACATCGTCCGCGCGACGGCGAGGTTCGGGTACGCCGGCAACAGGGACACCGCACTCGGGGTCCCGGCGCGGCGGAACTCGGCGTACGCCTCGTCGACCACGACGACCGAACCGAGCGCCGCGGCCTGCGCGACGATCGCCTCGGTGACGTCGATCGGGAGCGCCGTCCCGGTCGGGTTGTTCGGCGAGGCGAGCAGCACGACCGACGGGCGGTGCCGGGAGATCGCGGCGATCGCCTTGCTCCGGTCCAGCGTGAAGTCCTCGGCGCGCCGGCCGGTGACCCAGGCGGTGTTCGTGTCCCGCGCGTACTCCGGATACATCGAGTACGTCGGCGCGAAGGACAACGCCGTACGACCGGGGCCGCCGAAGGCCTGCAGGATGTGCAGCATCACCTCGTTGGATCCGTTGGCCGCCCAGATCTGCTCGGGCTCCAACTGCGCGCCGGACTCCCGGGCCAGGTACGCCGCGAGGTCGGCGCGCAGACCGAGGAACTCGCGGTCCGGGTACCGGTTCATGCCGCGGGCGGCCTCGGTGACCGCCGCCGCGATGTCCGCGACGGTCGCCTCGCTGGCCGGGTACGGGTTCTCGTTGACATTGAGCAGCACCGGGACGTCGAGCTGCGGGGCGCCGTACGGCTCGAAGCTCTTCAGCTCCTCGCGGATCGGCAACCCGTCGAAGCGGCCCATCAGCCCTCCTCGGGGAATCGGGCCGACACCGCGGCGCCGTGGGCGGGAAGATCCTCGGCGTGCGCCATCGTGACCACGTGACCGGCGACCTGGTGCAGCGCGTCGCGGGTGTAGTTCACGACGTGCACGGCCTTGAGGAAGCTGCGCACGGACAGACCGGACGAGTGGCAGGCGCAGCCCGCGGTCGGGAGCACGTGGTTGGAACCCGCGCAGTAGTCGCCGAGGGACACCGGGGACCAGCTGCCGACGAAGATCGCACCGGCGTTGGTGATCAGACCGGCCCGCTCCTCGGCGTCCGCGGTCTGGATCTCCAGGTGCTCGGCCGCGTAGGCATCCACGAACGCGGTGCCCTGGTCGAGGTCGTCGACCAGGACGACGGCCGACTGCTGACCGGACAGCGCCTCGGTGACGCGGTCCTGGTGCTTGGTTTGCGCGACCTGGACCGGCAGCTCGGCCTCGACCGCGGCGGCCAAGGTCTCCGAAGGCGTGACCAGCACGCTGGCGGCCATCGGGTCGTGCTCAGCCTGGCTGATCAGGTCGGCGGCGACGTGCTTCGGGTCGGCCGTGTCGTCGGCGAGGACCGCGATCTCGGTCGGGCCGGCCTCGGAGTCGATGCCGACCTCACCCAGCAGGAAGCGCTTCGCGGCGACCACGAAGATGTTGCCCGGACCGGTGATCAGGTTGACCTTCTTGCACCCGTCGAAGCCGTACGCGAACCCGGCGATCGCCTGCGCGCCACCCATCGCGTACACCTCGTCGATCCCGAGCAGTGCGCACACGGCGAGCACGGTCGGGTGCGGCAGACCGCCGAACTCCTTCTGCGGCGGCGATGCGACGGCAAGCGAAGGCACCCCGGCGACCTGCGCCGGTACGACGTTCATCAGCACCGACGACGCCAGCGGCGCGCGACCGCCCGGAACGTACAGCCCCACGCGCTGCACCGGGACGAACCGCTGCGTCACCCGGCCGCCGGGGGCGGGCTCGGAGGCGACATCGGCGGTGAGCTCGTCCTGACTGACCTCGCGGACCCGGCGGATCGACTCCTCGAAGGCGCTGCGCACCTCCGGGTCGAGCTCCTCCAGCGCGGTCTTCAGCGCCGCGGCCGGGACCCGGATGTCGTCGACGCGCACATGGTCGAACCGCTCGCCGTACTCCCTGATCGCCTCGAGGCCGCGATGGCGGACGTCCAGGCAGATCGGTCGGGCGACGTCGAGGGCCTTCTCGACGTCGAACACGGCTCGGGGAACGAGGGCAGGTACTTCGGCTTGGAGGTCGGTCACCTCTCCGGCCGCCACTCGGCCCCGCAGGTCGACGCGGCGAATCATGGCCTCAGTCTAGTGGTGACACCCCGTCGGCCCCGCGCCGCATCCACAGGGCGGCCAGTCACCGGGCGTCATCTCCGCCCGCGTCCACTACGCTCGTCGACATGGACTCCCGCCTGCCGTTGCTCACTGTCGACACGGTGATCTTTCCCGGGCTGGTGCTGCCGATTCCGGTGACCGACGTCCAGGGCCGAGCGGTGGTCCGTGACCTGGTCGAGAACGGGGGCGAGCTGGCCTGCGGCGCCCTCGCGGTCCGGGACGGGTACGAGCTGGGCGAGCGGGTCTTCCGGTCGCTGTACGGGACCGGCTGCGCGGCCACGATCTCCGAGATCACGCTGGACCCGGACGACGACGGACCGGTCGAGGTCACACTCACCGGGAACCGCCGGTTCAAGGTGACCGAGCTCGACGGCAGCGGCGACTACCTGGTCGCGGACGTCGAATGGCTGGACGACGAACGCGGCGACGACCCCCTGGGTACGGCGATGGTCGCGGTCGAACGGTTCCGGAAGTATGCCGCGGCGGTCAGCGAGATCAGCCGGCCCGGACTGCACATCGGCGACCTGCCGGACGACCCGGGCACGCTGTCCTACCTGATGTCGGCCGCGATGAAGCTGATGACCCCGGACCGGCAGAAGCTCCTCGAAGCCGCGGACACCACCACCCGGCTGGCGCAGCTCGTCGGCCTGATGGACAGCGAGATGACCGCGATCGCCGCACTCCCCTCGCTCCCCGCCACCGACTTGATCTCCTGGTCGGCGCTCTCCCCGAACTGATCCCGCCGGTCGGCACCCGTCTCTACACTGCGATGGGGTGACCAGGGAGGGAGCCGGGGGATGAACGACAGGTACGTACTCATCACGGGTGGCACCAACGGAATCGGGCTGGCGGGTGCCCGTGCGCTGGCGAAACAGGGTGCTCGGATCGGGCTGGTCGCGCGGAACGGCGCGAAGGCGGCGCAGGTCGCCGGCGAGCTCGGCGGCGCGGACGTTTTCGAGGCGGACCTGACCTCACAGGCCTCGATCCGCGCGATGGCCGACGACGTCGCGGCCCGGGCGCCGATGATCGACGTACTGATCAACAACGCGGGCGCGATCTACGGGAGCCACCAGGTCTCGGCCGAAGGCATCGAGCTGACGTGGGCGCTGAACGTCGTCGCGCCGTACCTGATCACCACGCTGCTCGCCGATCGGCTGGTGCCCGGGGCCCGCGTGATCGGGACCGCGTCGGACGAGCACGAGAAGGCGAAGGCCATCGACTTCGACGACCTGGACGGCGAGCGCTTCTTCTCCGCGTCGGCGAAGCTGACCGGCGGGTCACTGCGGCGGTACGGCGAGACGAAGCTCGCCCTGATCCTGCTCAGCGGAGAACTCGCGCGCCGGATGCCGGGGATCCACACCTACACGTTCGAGCCCGGTCTGGTCGCGACCGGGTTCAACCTGAACAACGGGCGGCTGATGAAGCTGATGATGGCGATGACCAAACCGTTCGCCCGCACGCCGGAACAGGGCGCCGAGACGATGGTCTGGCTCGCCACCTCCCCCGACGTCGCCGACGAGTCGGGGCTCTATTACTCGCGCGAACGCCGTACCGATCCGTCGGCGGCGGCGCAGGACCGGGCGGCGGCCGAGCGGCTGTGGAAGACACTGGAGGGCCAGACAACGCTACCGAAATGAATCCCGGGGCGGTATGGTTTTGGTATGAGTAAGCAGATCACTGTCCGGTTGCCGGACGACCTCGTCGACTTCATGGACGAACTCGTCGCCACCGACAAGGCGACCAGCCGGGCGTCCGTGGTCGCCCGGGCGATGGAACGTGAACGCCGTCGCGAGCTGGCCGCCCGCGACCTGGCCATCCTGTCCGCGCACGGCGACTACCCCGACCTCGAAGGCCTGGCGCCGGCCGCCGCCGGCACGGTGCTGAGCGACCTCGACTGATGCGCCCGCTGCACATCGCCCGGCTGGACAAACCCCGGCCGGTGCTGGTGCTGACGCGCGAACTCATCCGCCCGCGCCTCACCAACGTGACGGTCGCGCCGATCACCAGCACGATCCGCGGCCTGTCCACCGAAGTCCTGGTCGGCCCCGACAACGGCCTCGACCACACCAGCGCGATCTCGTGCGACAACATCCAGACCATCCCGAAGGCCCAACTCGGCCGCCTGATCGGCTACCTCCACCCCGACCAGGAACCAGCCCTCGCCGAAGCCATCAACCTCGCCTTCGACCTGGAGCTCTAGCCCACTGGAGCGGATATCCGTCCGAGTTAGGGGTTCTTCACTCGTACACCAGCGAAGAACCCCCAACTCGGACGGATATCGGCTCGAGTTGGACGGACGCACCGCGGCGGTCTCGCCGCGGCCGGAGGTCAGCCGAGCTTGCTGAGGTCGCGGACTGCGCCCTTGTCGGCGCTGGTGGCCATGGCGGCGTAGGTCTTGAGGGCGTTGGAGACCTTGCGCTCGCGGTTCTTCGGGGCGTAGACGCCGTTCAGTGCCGCCTCGCGGGCCGCCAGCTCCTCGTCGGAGACCAGCAGTTCGATCGAGCGGTTCGGGATGTCGATCTTGATCCGGTCGCCGTCCTGGACGAGAGCGATGGTGCCGCCGGACGCCGCCTCGGGTGAGACGTGACCGATCGAGAGTCCCGACGTACCGCCGGAGAAGCGACCGTCGGTGACCAGCGCGCAGACCTTGCCCAGGCCGCGGCCCTTCAGGAACGAGGTCGGGTACAGCATCTCCTGCATGCCCGGGCCGCCCTTCGGGCCCTCGTAGCGGATCACGACGACATCGCCGGGCGTGACCTGCTTGGCGAGGATCTTCTCGACGGCCTCTTCCTGCGACTCGCAGACCACCGCGGGACCCTCGAACGTCCAGATCGACTCGTCCACACCGGCCGTCTTCACGACGCACCCGTCGACGGCCAGGTTGCCCTTCAGTACGCCGAGACCGCCGTCCTTCGAGTACGCGTGCTCACGGTCGCGGATGCAGCCGTTCGCGGCGTCGGTGTCGAGGGTGTCCCAGCGCTCCGACTGCGAGAACGCGGTCGCGGACCGCTTGCACCCCGGCGCGGCGTGCCACAACTCGACGGCCTCCGGCGACGGCGAACCGCCGCGGACGTCCCAGGTCTTCAGCCAGTCGTCGATCGAGTCGCTGTGCACGGTGTGCACGTTCTCGTTCAGCAGGCCGGCGCGGTGCAGCTCGCCGAGGATCGCCGGGATGCCACCCGCGCGGTGCACGTCCTCCATGTAGTACGTGCCCTGCGGCGCGACGTTCGGCGCGACCTTGGCCAGGCACGGGACCCGGCGCGACACCGCGTTGATGTCGTCCAGGTCGAAGCCGACCTCGGCCTCCTGCGCGGCCGCGAGCAGGTGCAGGATCGTGTTCGTCGACCCGCCCATCGCGATGTCCAGCGCCATCGCGTTCCCGAAGGCTTCCTTCGAGGCGATGTTCCGCGGCAGCACGGTCTCGTCGTCGTTGTCGTAGTACCGCTTGGTGATCTGTACGACGGTCTCGCCGGCCTTCTCGTACAGCGAGCGGCGGGCGGTGTGCGTCGCGAGCACCGAACCGTTGCCCGGCAGCGAGAGGCCGATCGCCTCGGTCAGGCAGTTCATCGAGTTCGCGGTGAACATGCCCGAACACGAACCACAGGTCGGGCAGGCGTTCTCCTCGATCCGCAGGATGTCGGCGTCGGAGACGTTCTCGTTGACGGCCTCGGACATCGCGTCGATCAGGTCCAGCTTGCGGACGGTGCCGTCGACGAGCGTCGCCCGGCCGGCCTCCATCGGGCCGCCCGAGACGAACACGGTCGGGATGTTCAGCCGGAGCGCGGCCATCAGCATGCCCGGGGTGATCTTGTCGCAGTTCGAGATGCAGACCAGCGCGTCGGCGCAGTGCGCCTCGACCATGTATTCGACCGAGTCGGCGATCAGGTCGCGGGACGGCAGGCTGTAGAGCATCCCGCCGTGCCCCATCGCGATCCCGTCGTCGACGGCGATCGTGTTGAACTCGCGCGCGATCCCGCCGGCCGCGTGGATCGCCTCGGAGACGATCCGGCCGACCGGCGCGAGGTGGGTGTGCCCGGGGACGAACTCGGTGAAGCTGTTCGCCACCGCGATGATCGGCTTCCCGAAGTCCTCCCGGAGTACCCCGGAGGCCTGCATGAGCGCGCGGGCGCCCGCCATGTTGCGGCCGTGGGTGACAGTACGGGACCTCAGAGCAGGCACGACGACATCTCCTCGCAGCTAGTACGTATCTCTCGATACTGCCACGCCGGTCCGGATGGCGGTACGTCGGTCCCGGATGACGGATCCTCCGGCGCCACCCCGGCACCGTATCTTGGCCGCGTGAGCACATCTGGGGACACCGATCCACTGGTCCGCTTCGCGTCGGCCGGCGCGGCACGCAGGACGCTGCAGGCCTGGGCGGACGGTGCGTACGTCCTGCACCTGCTGACCGCCCTACGCGACAAGGGCTGGACGGCGTTCCTGACCGAACCGCGCTCCGTCGAGGACCTGGTGGCGTACTCCGGCCTTCCGCCGGAACGGGTCGCGGACATCGTCGACGTGCTCGAGGCGTACGGCGTGGTCGGCCGGCGCGCGGAGACGGTCCGGCTGACGGCGGAGTTCGCGGCGCTGTCCGCCGACGACGCGTGGGTCGGCCTCGACGAGTTGCTCGACCGGATCGAGCTGACGGCGCGGCTGGTTCCGGCGACCGCCGAGACCGGCCTGCTGTCGCTGTCCGAAACCGACGCCTTGGTGATCGCCCGCTCCTCCGGCGGCAACTCGACCCGGATCACCAGGGCTCTGTTCGACCAGCTGTTCGTGCCCAAGCTGCCCGAACTGGCCGATGCCGTCCGCACCGAACGGTGGCTCGACGTGGGGTGTGGCGTCGCCGGATCGACATTGACGCTGGCCGGCCTCTTCCCCGAGCTGAAGGCGGTCGCGCTCGAACTCGTTCCCACCGTGGCCGCCGAGACGCGGCGCCGGGCGGCGGTCCAGGGAGTGGCCGACCGAGTGGACATCCGGACGACGGACGTCCGCGACTTCGACGAGCGGGACGCGTTCGGCGGGGCGTTCTGGGCGCAGCCGTTCTTCCCCGAGCCGACCCGGGCCGCGGCGCTCGCGACGATCCTGAACGCTCTGCGCCCAGGTGGCCTGCTGTTCCTCCAGGAGATGGAGCCGGTGCCGGACGAGGCTGCGCGGCCCGCGTACACGATGCGACGGCTGCTCGCGCAGGCTCAAGGGATCCCGTTCGGGCGGACCGCTGAGGAGCTGACGGAGGAAACCGTCGCTGCCGGGTTCGAGCCGGTACGGGTGGCACAGACCGATCTCGGGCGGATCGTCATCGTGCGACGCCCGAGCTGATCGCAACTGTCGGTGGCTGGACCTAGCCTTGATCCATGCCCGGAGCCGAGCACGGTACGACGGGGTACGCGAACCGGCCCGTCCACCCTGCCCTGCGGCAGTATGTCGACGACGTCATCGGGTACTCGTCCGACGCCCCGCCCCCGGAATTGCACCGCGGACTGCCGTCGCGCCACCTCACCATCGTGGTCACGCTCGACGAACCGCTGGGCATCCGGTGGCCCGGCGGTCCACTCCAGAAGCACGACGCACTGATCGGCGGCCTGCACTCGACCGCGGTCGTGATCGCCGGTACGGCCAGTTGCGCAGGCGTGCAACTGGCGCTGACGCCCGCCGCCGCGCGGACACTCTTCGGGCTGCCGCCGGGCGAGCTCGGCTCCATGGTCGTGAACCTGGACGAGCTACTCGGCCGTCGAGCCGCTCAACTGACGGACCAGCTTCGCGAGACCCCGACCTGGTCGCAGCGCTTCGACCTGCTCGAAGGCCTGCTGCTACGACGGCTCCAGGACCGCCGCCCGGCGACGGTCCGTCCCGAGCTCGGATGGGCCTGGCTCCGGTTGTGCGAGTCCAACGGCGCGGTCGGCGTGCAAGAACTGGCGTCCGAGGTCGGGTGGAGCCGGCGGCATCTGACCGACCGCTTCGTCACCGAGTTCGGCCTGGCCCCGAAGGTCGCCGCCCGGATCCTGCGGTTCGAACGCGTGACCGCGCACCTCCGCCGGCAGCCGCGCCCGCGGCTCGTCGACGTGGCGGCCGCCGCCGGGTTCGCCGACCAGTCGCACCTGACGCGCGAGTTCCAGGCCATCGCGGGCTGCTCTCCGCGCCGGTGGATGGCCGAGGAACTGCCCAATCTGCCCGTCAATCCGTCCGGTAATCCACAGGCTGCGGCGATCGTGCCAGCATCGTCCGCAGGATCTCACTAAACTCGCCGGGGTGAGTGAGACGACCGAGCTGCCCGATTCCGAAGCCCTTCAGGTCCTCCGGCGGGTGTTCGGGTACGACGCCTTCCGCGGCGAGCAGGCCGACATCATCGATACCGTGGTCGCGGGCGGTGACGCACTGGTGCTGATGCCGACCGGCGGCGGCAAGTCACTGTGCTACCAGATCCCGTCCCTGGTCCGCTCCGGCGTCGGTGTGGTGATCTCGCCGCTGATCGCGCTCATGCAGGACCAGGTCGACGCGCTGACGGCCCTCGGCGTCCGCGCCGGATTCCTGAACTCCACGCAGGACTTCGAGCAGCGGCGAGACGTCGAGCAGGCGTTCCTGGCCGGCGAGCTCGACCTGCTGTACCTGGCGCCCGAGCGGTTGCGGCTCGACGCGACCGTGCGGTTGCTCGACCAGGGCAAGATCGCACTGTTCGCGATCGACGAGGCGCACTGTGTGTCCCAGTGGGGCCACGACTTCCGGCCCGACTACCTGATGCTGTCCGAGCTGCATGAGCGCTGGCCCGACGTACCGCGGATCGCGCTGACCGCGACGGCGACCGAGGCGACGCACCAGGAGATCGCGACCCGGCTGAACCTGTCGGACGCGAAGCATTTCGTTGCGAGCTTCGATCGGCCGAACATCCAGTACCGGATCGTCCCGAAGGACAATCCACAGCGGCAACTGCTCGACCTGCTGCGCAGCGAGCACGCGGGTGACGCCGGGATCGTCTACTGCCTGTCCCGCAACAGTGTCGAGAAGACCGCGGCCTTCCTGACCCAGAACGGGATCGAAGCCGTGCCGTACCACGCCGGTCTGGACAGCCGGACCCGCGCGGCGAACCAGGCGCGGTTTCTCCGCGAGGACGGGCTGGTCGTGGTCGCGACGATCGCGTTCGGGATGGGGATCGACAAACCGGACGTCCGGTTCGTCGCGCATCTCGATCTGCCGAAGTCGGTCGAGGGTTACTACCAGGAGACCGGCCGTGCGGGGCGGGACGGACTGCCGTCGACCGCCTGGCTGGCGTACGGGCTGCAGGACGTCGTGCAGCAGCGGAAGATGATCGACACGTCCGAGGGCGACCTGGCGCATCGGCGGCGGCTGAGCTCGCACCTCGACGCGATGCTCGCGCTGTGCGAGACCGTCCAGTGCCGGCGGTCGCAACTGCTCGCGTACTTCGGTCAGCACGGCGACGCCTGCGGGAACTGCGACACCTGCCTCACGCCGCCGGAGTCCTGGGACGGGACGATCGCGGCGCAGAAGCTGTTGTCGACGGTGTATCGACTGCAGCACGAGCGCGGCCAGAAGTTCGGCGCCGGGCAGCTGATCGACATCCTGCTCGGCAAGGAGACCGAGAAGGTCAAGCAGTTCCGGCACGAGCAGTTGACCGTGTTCGGGATCGGCACCGATCTGAAGGACGCCGAGTGGCGCGGGGTGATCCGGCAGCTGCTCGCGCTGCGACTGCTCGCGGTCGAGGGCGACTACGGCACGCTGGTGCTGACCGAGGAAAGCGGCGAGGTGCTCGGCCGGCGCCGCGAGGTGATGATGCGCCGCGAGCCCGAGCGGACCAGGTCCAGGTCGAGCCGGTCGTCGGGCGGCAAGAAGGCGGCCGCGGACCTTCCGGCCGAGGCAGCGCCGGTGTTCGAACGGCTGCGCGCGTGGCGGGCGGCGGCCGCCAAGGAGCAGGGCGTCCCGGCGTACGTGATCTTCCACGACGCGACGCTGCGGCAGATCGCCACCGACCTGCCGTCGTCACTGGCCGAGCTCGGCACGATCAGCGGGATCGGCGAGAACAAACTGGCCAAGTACGGCGAGGGCGTCCTGGAGGCACTCGCCGCGGAGTGATGTCGAATCGGGCGTCGCCGGTTCGACGCGAAGGCAGGAGGGCAGGGACGAACCCGTGCCCGCGGAGCGAAGGAGAACGCTCATGTCTTCATCTGTGCTGTTGATGTCGATGTCCGTCGATGGCTACATCGCGGCGCCGAACGACGGGCCGGGCAACCCGGGCGGCGACGACTTCATGCGACTGCACGAGTGGTACCAGGGCCCCGACGGTGAGTTCGGTCGTCCGGCGGGTGAGCCCGGTGCCATCTGGGACGAGCTGCACGCGACGGGTGCGCTGCTGGTCGGTCGTCGTACGGCGGAACAGGTCGACTACTACGGCGGCGACCACCACGGCGTACCGATCTTCGTGGTGAGTCACGACCCGGGCCCGGTGAGCTACGACAACGTGTACTTCGTCAACGACATCGAGACCGGGATGGCTCAGGCGAAGGAAGCCGCCGGCGGCAAGGACGTGCTGGTGCACGGTGCGGTGACCGCACAAAGCGCCTTGGCGGCGGGGCTTCTCGACGAACTGCAGATCAGCCAGGTGCCGGTGCTGTTCGGGAGCGGGCTGCGGCTGTTCGACGTCCTGCCACGGCGCGTCGAGCTGGAGATCGTTCGAGTGATCGACACCGCGCAGGCCACCCACATCCGCTACCAGGTGCTGCGCTGAGTCCCCAGCCACGGCCTAGCCGAGTAACGGTTGAAGTGCCTCGGTGAGGTCGTCCATTCGCCGGCCGATGTTCCGGTCGCCGTCGGCGAGGATCAGCGCGATCGAGACCCGCTTGTCCGGGATCACCACCAGCAGGCTGGTGTCGTCGGGTGAGATACCGGCGTGCCCGTAGGCGTCACCGAGGCCGAACTCCCGGGTGAACCGCATCGTCCCGAGGCCGTACTCGCCGTCGCCCGCGGTCATCTGGTCGACCAGGTCGGACGGGATCACGCGGCCGCCGTACAGCTGGTATCCCCACCGGGCGACTGTCGGTGCGTCCGCCGCCGCGCCGTCGTACGCGGCTCCGGAACTCGCGAACGCCCGGCACGGGATGTAACCGTCCGGCGCACCGCAGGCATCATTGGCGTCGCCAACGACCGGCGGCTCGGGCTTCTCGCCGTCCTGGAAGGCCGCGTGCCGCAGCCCTGCCGGGGTGGCCAGGTCGCGGCGGAGAGCGACCGCGAGCGGCTCGCCGGTGACGTTCTCGATCAGCATGCCGAGCAGCGCGTAGCTGGCATTACTGAAGCTGTAGTCGCCGTCCGGTGAACCGATCGTCGACGTGTAGTAGTTCAACGGCTGCGCGAGCGTCCAGTGCTTACCCGGCGCCGCGGCAACCGCCCGGTTCAGCCTTTCGTAGTCGGACTGCTGGAAGTCCTGGATCCCGGACGTCATCGCCAGGTGCTGACGAACGGTCGCGTCGTTCGCGGTCAGCCGGTGCCGGACGTACCTCGAGATCGGCAGGTCCAGGTTGATCTTCCCTTCCTGCGCGAGCCGCAGGACCTCGGCGGCGACGAACGTCTTCGTGATGCTCGAGATGCCCAGGCTGGTGTCCGGGCGCAACGGCGTACCGCGGCTGTCCTCGCCGACGGCGCCCGACCACGTCCAGTGATCGGTGACCACCGCGGCAGTAGCGCCGCTCGCCCCGGACGGACTCTCCGGGAACTTGATGATCTGCGCGAGCGCGGCCTGCAAGGCCTTCGCTCGCGCGGGGTCGAGGTTCTGCGTACCGGGCTCGGGGAAACTGCTGACCGAAGGCGTGCCGGGCGAGGGCACCGGCTCGTTCCCCCCACCAGAGCACCCCACCAACGCAATCACCAGGAGGGCGGTTGCGCTCCACCTCATCTTTCGATGATGCCACCGAATCCGCCGTTGGCTAAGGCGTCCAGCTGACCGTGGTCGCAAGCGTGGCGAAGTCGTGGAGGAGGTGGGAGCGACGGGTGGCGGTCCACGCGAGGCAGACGGAGTTCGGGGCGAGGTTGCCGACGGGGACCGCGACGACGTCTGAGCGCTGGTAGAACGTGGCCACCGAGAGCGGGATGATCGAGACACCGCGGCCGGTCGCGACGTGCTCGAGTTTCTCCTCGACACTCCCCATCGCGGGCACCGGTTTCGCCGTTCCGGTGCGGAGTTCGACCGCGATGTCACGCCACTCCGGTACGGCGTCCGGGTCCTGCAACAGGTGCTCGGCCGCGAGGTCGGTGATGTCGATCGCGGGCTTACCCGCCAACCGGTGATCGGCGGGCAGCATCGCGACCCGTGGCTCCTCGAACAACGGCCGAACCGTGAGGCCCGCTTGATCGATCGGCAACCGAACCACACTGACATCGACCCGGCCGTCCCGCAGTACGTCGACCTGGTCGTTCCACGTCGTCCGGATCAGCTCGACCTCGAGCTCGGGATGCAGCGCGCCGAACGCCCGGACCGCCTCGGTCACGGTGAGCCCTGGCATGAAACCGATCGTGAACGTCTTCGCGCCGCGTGCCGCCCTGGCCACTCGCCGGCGCGTGGCGTCCGCGCCGGCCAGCAACGGCCGGGCGTCGTCGAGCAACTGACGGCCGGCCGCGGTCAACTCGGTACTGCGTTTCGTCCGGACGAACAGCTGCGCGCGCAGTTCGTCCTCGAGGGCGCGGATCTGCCGGGACAGCACCGGCTGCGCGATGTGCAGGCGGTCCGCGGCGCGGCCGAAATGCAGCTCCTCGGCGACGGCGACGAAGTACCGGAGCTTCCGGAGGTCGAGGTCCATAATACCTTCAGGGTATTACAGCGGCCGGAACAGGTCTTGGACGGCCGGGGCCGGGCGGCCGCATCGTGGGACCCGAGATCCCTCCCACGAAAGGCAGTTCCGTGACTCTGCAGGATCAGCGCGTCGTCGTCCTCGGCGGTACGTCGGGTATCGGCCTGGCCACCGCACAACTCGCCGCGGCCGCCGGCGCGACCGTGGTTGTTGCCTCCAGCAACCCCGAATCGGTGCAGCGGGCTCTGGAGACGCTCCCCGGCCCGGCCGCCGGTGAGGCCGTCGACCTCACCGACGTGGCCGCCGTCGCCGCGTTCTTCGACAGGCTCGACGCCTTCGACCATCTCGTGTTCACCGCCGGGGAGGCGTTGACGTTGCTCGAGGTCGGTTCGATGGATCTGGACCGGGCGCGCGCGGCCTTCGAACTGCGGTACTTCGGCGCGCTCGGTGCGGTGAGTGCCGCCGTACCGAAGATCCGTCCGGGCGGTTCGATCGTCCTCACCACCGGCGCCGCCGGGGACCGTCCCGGGCCCGGCTGGTCGGTCGCCGCGAGCATCTGTGGCGCGATGGACTCACTCGTCCGCGCACTCGCCGTCGAACTCGCACCGCTCCGGGTGAACGCGGTCAAGCCCGGCGTCGTCCGTACGCCGCTGTGGCGGGAGGCCGTCGACTACGACGAGACCGCTCGCCACCTCCCGGTCCAACGCGTCGGCGAACCCGAGGACATCGCCGCCGCCTACGTGTACCTGATGAACCAGCCGTACGCGACCGGCTCGATCGTCGGCGTCGACGGCGGGCACGTCCTGGTTTAGGTCGTGTCTGGCAGTCCCGCGCAGTAGGCGGGGAATTGCCAGACACGACCTAAGCCTGGGAGACGTAGAGGCGGTTGCCGTCCGGGTCGTGGAGGCTGAACATCGGAGGGACGCCGGGCCACTCCAGCAGGTCGTCGGTGTCGACGCCGCTGTCGACGAAGTGCTGGTGGGCGGTCTTGGCGTCGGGGCTGCCCATCCGGATGCCGGTGTCGACGCCGGCCGGGATGCCCTCCTTGGCAGGGACCAGGGCGATGCTCCCGGAGGATCCTCCCGAGCCTGCCGGGGCGACGACGATCCAGCGGCCGCCGAACTGCGGCAGCGGCGCGTCCATCAGCAGGTCGAAGCCGAGCTTTTCGGTGTAGAACTCCAGCGCACGGTCCTGGTCGGTCACCGGGACGCCGATGGTCCGGATCTCGCTGATGTGGTTCATCGTGGTGCTCCTTGTCGTGAAGAGGTGCTTTCACTCAGGAGGTAGAAGCCGGCCAGACGTTTTCGACATCATCCGGAAAAGAATTCTGCAGTCCGTAGGCGACCAGGAACTGATCAGGCTCATCAAGTACGGCGACCACCTCGTAGTCGACCGTCAGCCGGCCCAGCGCCGGGTGATTCAGGGACTTCTCGCCGGACACGTGCCGCCGCACTTCCCGGCGGGACCAGCGGGCCGCGAAGTCCGGGCTCTCGCGCAGCAGGTCGTCCACCAGGGTGCGAAAGCCCGGGTCGTCGACGAGGTGCCCGGCGGCGGCGCGCAGGTGCGCCACGGTGTCGTCTGCCACCTCCGGCCAGTTCGGGAAGATCTCCCGGGCGCTCGGGTCGCAGAACACGTAGCGCGCGTTGTTCGGCCGGTCGGCGTGATGACCGGACTCGGGCAACCGGCCGGGGAACAGTCGCGGCGCGTACTCGTTCCAGGCGAGCACGTCACCGATACGCCCGAGGACCAGCGCCGCTGTGGGCGGTTGCAACAGGTCCATCATCCGGAGCGCGGATCGGGACACCTGCTCCGCGGCCACCGGAGTCGGCGCAGCGGCCAGCGCCCGGAGGTGTCGCTCCTCGTCCGGGGTGAGCTGCAGGATCCGGATCAGCGCCGCCAGCACACTGTCCGACGGATGCGCCGCGTTTCCCTGCTCGAGCCGGGCGTAGTACCCGACACTCAGCCCGGCGAGCTCAGCGATCTCCTCGCGCCGCAGACCCGGCGTACGGCGGGGTGGTCCGTCGATCAGGCCCGCGGCGTCCGGGGTCAGGCGCGAGCGACGCTCCCGCAGGAACGCACCGAGCTCGTGCTGCCGCTTCATCTGTTCCTTCCTGACTGCACCTGACAGATGTACCCGGGTTCGCCCGGAACCGCCCACGGTAGTGCCATGCCCGTACGTCGCTCCGCGCTCATCCCCTCTGCACTCTCGTTCTTCCTGGTCACTCTCAACGCGTCCATGACCACCACCGCGCTCCCCTCGATCGGCCGGGATCTGACCGGGGCCGGCCTCTCCTGGGTGCTCACCGGATACTCGCTCGTCTTCGCGATCTGCCTCCTACCCGCCGGTGCCTGGGCCGACCGGATCGGGCCCGCCCGCGCCTTCACGGCCGGCGTCAGTGTGTTCGCGGGGACATCAATCGTTTGCGCACTCGCCCCCGATCTGCGGGTCCTGTTGATCGCCCGAGCGTGCCAGGGTGCCGCGGCCGCCGTCGTACTCCCGGCCGGGCTGTCGATGCTCAACGGCGACACGACCACGCGTGCCCGGGATGTCGGGCGCTGGGCCGCCGCCGGCGCGGTCGCGCTGGTGGTCGGCTCACCTCTCGGCGGCGCTGTCACCTCCGGGCTCGGCTGGCAAGCCTCTTTCTGGCTGAACCTGCCGGTCAGCGTGATCGTCCTCGCCACCGCGGTGGGCCATCGCGAAGCAACCGCCCGAGCCACTACCACCTCCGGCGTGACGACGCTCCTCCGCTCCGCGCCGGTCCTGCTCAGCTCGGCGACCGGCTTCGCCCTGAACTTCGCGTCGTACGGCGCGATCTTCGTCGTCACGTTCCTCCTGCAGCAGCAGCTCGGCCGTTCGGCCTGGACGACCGGCGTGGTGTTCGTCCCGATGACGCTGCTGATCATCCCCGCGAACCTCGCCGCGGGTCAGCTCGGCGCGCGGCTCGGAGTCGGCCGAACGATGCTCCTCGGTCAGGGCCTGATGGCGGTCGGTCTCGTCGGTCTCTGCTTCACCGATACGGCGATCTGGCAACTAACCGGCTGGTTGCTCCCGATCGGCGCCGGCGCCGGACTGGTGGCCCCGACCGCCACCACGTTGATGCTCACCGGCGTACCCACGGACCGCAGCGGCCTCGGCTCCGGACTCCTGAACGCCGCCCGCCAGTTGGGCAGCGGCGCCGCACCGGCGATCTTCGGCGTTCTCCTGGCCGGCGCGGACTTCATGACCGGCTTCCGCATCAGTCTGCTCCTCGCCCTGATCGCCATCACCCTTCCCGCCGTCTTCCGTCCGCGAGTATTGGTCGCATGCGCATGATCTACGAGGACGCGGGCGGTCCCGGTCCGCCGGTCGTCGCGCTGCACGGCACATTCGGCCGCGGCCCGACCTTCGTGCCCCTCGCCCAAGCGCCCGCCCCGGACTCCCGCGTGATCGCGCCGGGCGACGCGATGCTGGATGCACGGAGAAGCCCCGGACCGCCTGTGCGTAGGCGTCCGGGGCTTCTTCGAGCGGGCTGTTACTTCGCGACGACCCGCAGGCTGAACTCGGCCTCGCCGTCACCGGTCGACCGGGTCACGATGCCGGCCGAGCGGAGCGCGGCCAGGTCCTTGTTGTCGGCGAGCCGCTCGCTGACCGCACTGGCGGCCTCGAAGTCGACGTAACCGATCATCACCGCACCCTTGGTGTCGGGCAGCGCCTGCTTGAAGTTCTCGGTACCACCGAGGTTGCCGCCCTTCAGCACCTGCTCGGCGTACTCCTTGCTGGTCGAGACGACGAACGTGTCGTCGTCCTTCGCGGTTTCGATCGGGATGTTCTCCGACGACCGCTCCCGCAGCAGCGTGGTCAGCTTCTGCACCACCGGCTCGGCCTTCGCCGGGTCGGTCTCCATCCGGGCCGCGATCTTCGGACCGTCCGCGGTGTCCTTGTCGATCCCGACCGCGAGGTTCTTGCCGGCCAGGCTCTTCAGGTCGTCCGGCAGGGTCAGCCCGGTCTCCTCGGTGATCCGGTCGAGCATCGGCTTCAGGTTCTCGCCGCCGGCCTTCTGCACCTGCTGCCACATCGTGTCGATCAGGCTGTCGCCACCGGAGATCGCGATCGCACCGGCCGTACTGTCCGGCAGCTTCGAGATCAGGTCACCGGCGTCGGCCGAGTTCACCTTGATGCTCTTGTCGCCGTGACCGATGCCCTTCAGCTCGACGTACGACGAGTCGAACCGCAGCGCGATCGCACTGCTCGCGTCACCCAGACCGGCCAGCTGGCCGGAGTCGACGCGGCCGGTCATCGACGCGATCGCCTTCATGTCCGCCCACGCGGACACGAAACCCTGCTCGCCGAGCTTGTCCATGTCCGCGCTGAACTTGGCGTTCTTGCTCAGCGGGCTGTCCTTCGCCGCGGCGACGGCCGAGTCGACGGTCGCCTGGTCCTCGGCGACCAGCAGGTAACCGTTGCTGAACGCGCGGCCGGGCTTGTCCCGCTCGTTCGCGAGCAGCTTGTCCATGCCCTTGTTCGCGGCGTCCTGGTTCTTCACCTCGACCGCGATCACCGGCGTCGGACTCTTCTTGCCGTCGGCCGACGGCAGCAGGGCCGCCCCGGCCCGGTCGCCGAGCCACGGCTTGATGTCCTTGTCGAAGTCGACGTCGGCCAGGTCGTCACCGGCGGACTTCTTGATCTGCTCGAACAGCTTCTGCTTCAGGTCGTCCTTCTCGCCGGTGAGACCGAGCTGGTCCTTCACCGACGGGAACTTCATCAGGAAGCGGATCGCGTTGACCTTCTGGCCGGCCGACGGGTTCAGGTCCACCCGGGCGTACCCGACCGCGGTACCGGGCAGCACGTCGGCGGGCTGCTTACCGCCACTGAGCTTGCCGTAGGCAAAGATTCCGCCGCCGGCCACGACCAGCACCATCGCCAGCGCGGCGACGATCGGGATCAGCTTGCCGCGCTTCTTCTTCGGCTCCGGCTGCCACTGCTGCGGCGCGCCGAACCCCGGCCCCTGCGGCGGCTGTCCACCACCGACGTGCAGCTGCTCGTACGAAGACTGTCCGGCCTGTCCAGCCTGCCCGTACTGCGGCCCACCCTGCGGCTGTCCGCCGTACTGGGGACCACCGTGCTGGGGACCATCGTGCTGAGGCCCGCCCTGTTGAGGACCACCGTACTGCGGGCCGCCGTACTGGGCACCGCCGTGCTGGGCACCACCGTGCTGGGGCGCACCCTGCTGCTGGCCGCCGTACTGCTGGCCCTGCTGTGGGTGCCTCGGCTGCTGCTGTGGGTAACGCTGCTGGCCCTGCTGGGGCCACTGGTTCTGGCCCGGGTTCTGGTTCTGGTTCTGGTTCTGGTTCTGGGGCGGACCGTACTGCGGCTGCGGACCGCCGGCACCTGGGTACTGCGGCGGTCGGTTCTGGTCGGACATATGCTCCCTCGCTGGCTCCGGTGGCCTCACCAACCGGACCTGCAAGGCTAATGGACCGGCGGTGCAGACTCCGACGCACCAGGTTGCGAAGTGGTTGCAACCGGCGGGTCGGCCCGCCAGGTCGTGGCCGCGATGACAGCGCACGCCAGCGCGGCGCCGACCAGCCAGGCAATCAACGGGGTCCAGGTGTGCAGCTCGAGCGGCGCGGGGACGAGATCACCCGGGTGCGCCGCCTGCAGCCGCGGCTTCAGCGGGTCGTGCCCGAGCAGCATGCCGACACCCCAGCAGACACCGGACCCGAGGCAGGCGCCGAGGGCAACGATCGCCACCGACCACGGACCGTAGTTCCGCAGCCACCAGAACAGCGCCGCCCCGAGCACCATCGCGGCGACGAACCCGATCGCGGTGAACGTCCCGTCCGGCCCGAAGATCCGGGTCATCTGCTCCTCGCCGAGCGCGCCACCCTGCTCGTCCACGGTGTACTTCGCCAGCGGCGAGAACTGCTGCCACGCCCAGCCGGCCACCACCCCGGCGGCCAGGAACACCACCACGGTCACCAGCACCGCCTTCGCCCACGGCATCGCCGGCTCGGCGGCCGGCGGCGCCCCGAACGGGTTGCTCGACGGCGGCGCTCCGTACGGCGAGGCCCCGTACGACGGCGACTGCGGGGAAGGCTGGGAGGACTGCGGTTGACTCACGTCGACAGTGTGACGCATCGGATCCAGCGCCGGTCAGCTGGCCAGGCAGGACGGGCCGAGGAGCGCCTTCAGGTCGGCCATCAGCGCCGAGGTCGGCGTCACCCGGAACCGGTCGCCGATCCGCATCACCGTGGTCTTCTGCCGCGCCTGGAGCCGGAGCTGGACCTCGGTCATCCCCGGGTGGGACTGCAGCACGTCGCGCAGCTGGTCGACGACCGGCTGCGTGCAGCGGGTCACCGGCATCGTGATCACCACCGGGCCGCTCGGCCCCTCGGTCAGGTCCGGCACCACGACCTCGTCGCCGCTCAGCTCGAGCCGGTCCTCACGACGGCGGACCCGGCCCTTCATCAGGATGATCGCGTCGTTGCTGAGCAGGTGCGCGTGCAGCTGGTACGCCGAGGAGAACATCATCACCTCGATCGAACCTTCGAGGTCCTCGATGGTGACGATCGCGTAGATGTCGCCGCGCTTGTTCACCTTCCGCTGCACGGCGGTGACCAGGCCGCCGATCGTCACCCGGCTGCCGTCCGGACGGTCCTCGTCCGCGAGCAGCTGACCGATCGTGCAGTCCGAACCGTTGGTGAGCACGTGCTCGACACCGAACAGCGGGTGGTCGGACACGTAGAGCCCCAGCATGTCGCGCTCGTGCGCGAGCTTGGTCGCCTTGTCCCACTCCTCGATCTCGGGAACGGTGACGGTGAGCCGGCTGTTGCCCTCACCCTCGTCGGCGTCGTCGTCGCCCATCGAGAACAGGTCGAACTGGCCGTGCGCCTCGTTCCGCTTGAGGTCGATCGCCTCGTCGACGGCCTGCTCGTGCACCGCGACGATCGCGCGCCGGGCGTGGTTCATCGAGTCGAACGAGCCGGCCTTGGCCAGCGACTCGATCACGCGCTTGTTGCAGACCGGCAGCGACACCTTGTCGATGAAGTCGACGAAGTCGCCGAACCGGCCCTTCTCCTCACGAGCCGCGACGATCTCGGCGACCACGTTCACGCCGACGTTGCGGATCGCGGACAGGCCGAAGCGGATGTCGGTGCCGACCGGGGTGAAGTTCGAGTCCGACTCGTTGACGTCCGGCGGGAGCACCTTGATGCCCATCCGGCGGCACTCGTTCAGATAGATGGCCATCTTGTCCTTGTCGTCCTTCACCGACGTCAGGACGGCGGCCATGTACTCCGCCGGGTAGTTGGCCTTCATGTAGGCGGTCCAGTACGAGACCAGCCCGTACGCCGCGGAGTGCGCCTTGTTGAACGCGTAGTCGGAGAACGGCAGCAGGATGTCCCAGAGCGCCTTGATGGACTCCTCGGAGTACCCGTTCGCCTTCATGCCCTCGGAGAAGCCGACGTACTCCGCGTCGAGCACCTCGCGCTTCTTCTTGCCCATCGCGCGGCGGAGCAGATCCGCCTTGCCGAGCGAGTAGCCGGCCAGGCGCTGGGCGATCTCCATCACCTGCTCCTGGTAGACGATCAGGCCGTAGGTGATGCCGAGGACCGGCTCGAGCGCCTCGGCGAGCTCGGGGTGCGGGTAGCTGATCTCCTGCTGGCCGTTCTTGCGGAGCGCGTAGTTGGTGTGGCTGTTCGCTCCCATCGGGCCCGGCCGGTACAGCGCCGTACTCGCGGAGATGTCCTCGAAGTTGTCCGGCTTCATCAGCCGCAGCAGCGCCCGCATCGGCCCGCCGTCGAACTGGAACACGCCGAGCGTGTCGCCGCGCGCGAGCAGGTCGTAGGTCGGCTTGTCGTCGAGGTCCTTGCTCAGTTTGTCCAGGTCGATCGTGATGCCGTGCGCGGCCTCGATGTTCTTGACCGCGTCGTCCATGATCGTCAGGTTGCGCAGACCCAGGAAGTCCATCTTGACCAGGCCGAGCGTCTCGCAGCTCGGGTAGTCGAACTGGGTGATGACCTGGCCGTCCTGGTCGCGGCGCATGATCGGGATCAGGTCGATCAGCGGCTCGCTGGACATGATCACACCGGCGGCGTGCACACCCCACTGGCGCTTCAGGTTCTCCAGGCCGCGTGCGGTGTCGACGATCTTGCGGACGTCCTGGTCGGACTCGTACAGCCCGCGGAACTCGCCGGCCTCGGAGTACCGCTTGTGCGAGGGGTCGAAGATGCCGGACAGCGGGACGTCCTTGCCCATCACCGCGGGCGGCATCGCCTTGGTGATCCGGTCGCCCATCGCGAACGGGTAGTCCAGCACCCGGCCGGCGTCCTTGATCGCCTGCTTCGCCTTGATCGTGCCGTAGGTCACGATCATCGCGACCCGGTCGTCGCCGTACTTCTCGGTGACGTAACGGATCACCTCGGGGCGGCGGCGGTCGTCGAAGTCGATGTCGAAGTCTGGCATCGACATCCGCTCCGGATTCAGGAAGCGCTCGAAGAACAGACCGTGCAGGAGTGGGTCGAGGTCGGTGATCTTCATCGCGTACGCGCACATCGAACCGGCACCGGAGCCACGGCCCGGACCGACCCGGATGCCGTTCGCCTTGGCCCAGTTGATGAAGTCGGCGACCACCAGGAAGTACCCGGCGTACCCCTTCGAGACGATGACCTCGATCTCGTAGTCGGTGCGCTTGCGGACGTCGTCGGGGATCCCGGCCGGGTAGCGGTGGTGCAGACCGGTCTCGACCTCGGCGACGAACCAGGACTCCTCGTTGTGCCCCTCCGGGCAGGGGAAGCGCGGCATGAACCGGCCCTCGCCCTCGGTGAACCCGACGTCGCACTGCTCCGCGATCAGCAGCGTGTTGTCACACGCCTCCGGGAACTCCTTCCAGACCTCGCGCATCTCGGCCGCGGTCTTCACGTAGAACTCGTTCGCGTCGAACTTGAAACGGTTCGGGTCCGAGAGCGTGGAGCCGGACTGCACGCACAGCAGCGCGGCGTGCGAGGTGGCGTCCTCGGGCTTGGTGTAGTGCAGGTCGTTGGTGGCGACCAGCGGCAGGTCGAGCTCCTTGGCCAGCTTCAGCAGATCCTTCTGGATGTCCCGCTCGATACCGAGGCCGTGGTCCATCAGCTCGCAGTAGAAGTTCTCCTTGCCGAAGATGTCGCGGAACTCCGCGGCGGCCTCGACGGCCTGCTTGTACTGCCCCAGGCGGAGCCGGGTCTGCACCTCACCGGAGGGGCAGCCGGTGGTCGCGATCAGGCCCTTGCCGTAGGTGTTCAGCAGCTCGCGGTCCATCCGGGGCTTGAAGTAGTAGCCCTCGAGGCTGGCCAGCGAGCTCATCCGGAACAGGTTGTGCATGCCCGAGGTGTTCTTCGCCAGCAGCGTCATGTGTGTGTAGGCACCGGAGCCGGAGACGTCGTCGCGGCCGGAGTTCGCGTCACCCCACTTGACCCGCTTGCGCTCCGAGCGGTGGGTGTGCGGCGTCAGGTACGCCTCGACGCCGATGATCGGCTTGACGTCGTACTTCTTCGCGGTCTTCCAGAACTCGTAGGCACCGAACACGTACCCGTGGTCGGTGGTCGCGATCGCCGGCTGGCCCATCTCCTGGGCGGTCTTGAACAACTCGTCGATCCGCGCGGCGCCGTCCAGCATCGAGTACTCGGTGTGCACATGCAGGTGGACGAAGCTGTCACTGGACGCCATGTCGACGCAGACCTCCGAGGGCGTGAACGAGGTGGACCGACACAGCGTATGCGGCGCCGTGGACAGTTCTGAATCGGCTCACCGCGCGCGGGCCGCGGCGCCCGCTATCCGGTCGTGGACCAGACCAGGAGCACACCAGTTCACCCGCGATCACCCGAGGCCACCCACGCGCAATGGCGGGGCCTGGCGCCCGGGGTCCGGGGGCGCCGGCCCCGCCGGCAATTGCCTGCGCTGGAGATCCAGGCGGCACGGTCGCGAACGGAGGGATTCCGCGACCCGTTGTGGTACACAACGTAAAGACGAGCATGCCGGGATCCGCACCGGTGCACATCGGGACGGCTACGGATCCGGGTACGGATCTCGCTACGGATCTTCGGCCCGGCGGTCTGCGGGCGACTTACAGGGTCCTACGCAGGCGGGTGGTCGGCGACCCAGCGGGCGACCTGACTGCGGGACGTGAAGCCGAGCTTGCCGAGGATGTGTTCGACATGCGTCTCGGCGGTCCGCCGGGACACCGTCAGGCGGGCGCCGATCTCGCGATTGCTCAGGCCCTCCCCGATCAGAACGGCGACCTCGTACTCACGGGGCGTCAGCCCTCGCCCGTCAGCACCGGTCCCGCTCCGGTCGCGTCGGTCGTCCTCCCCCATCGCCAGCGCGATGGTCTGGTCGAAGGTGTACGCCGCGCCCTGCGCGAACGCGGCGCCGAACGCGGCGTCACCGATCGCGTCCTGGATCCGCCGCCGGGTCAGGTCGTCGAGTCCGCTGTACGGCGTCGTCTCCTTGACGACGACTCCGCTCCGCCACACCGCCCGGGCCGCACCCATCAACAGCGCGGCGCGCTCGTCCGGCACCGCCGACCCGGCGCACCAGGACAGCGCCTGAACGCAGAAGCCGATCCCGGTACGGTCGTTCAGCGGCCGCAACACCTTGATCGCGTCCCGGAAGTACCGGTTCGCGACCTCGAACTCGTCGTGGTCGCGCCACTGCACGATCCCGGCGACCAACCGCGCGTACGCCGTCGACTGGACGGCTCCCCGCGACTCGGCCAGCTCCGACGCCTGCCGGCTGAAGTCCTCGACCCGCGGGTCGCCCAGAAAGAAGGTCGCCAGCGCCAGCTGCAACAGGCAGTTGAACTCACCGTGCCGGTCTCCGACCGCCCGAAACCAGGTCAACCCTCGCTCCAGTTCCCCGACCGCGACGTCGAGCCGGCCCTCGTACACCATCGCGCTGCCCGAGACCTGCGCGACCCCGGCCCGGAGCCGATCGTCGTCGTACCGCTCGGCGAGCTCCGTGCACTCCACCATCCAGCGCGCGAGCAGGTCGGCCTCACCCAGGAACATCGCGAGCTGGCAGCCGGCCAACAGGCCGAACGCCCGGTTCGGTGTCGGCTCCGGCGCGGCGGCGATCGCGCGGGTGAGGTAGCGCAGGCCTTCGTGCAGCAGACCGGCGTACCAGAAGGTCCAGATCGGGGCCGCGAGCTCCAGCGCGACCGGCTCTTCTCCCGGTTCCGCCAGGCAGAAATCGATCGCCGTCCGGAGGTTGTGGTGCTCACGCCGCGTGCGCAGGAACAAATCGCTCTGTTGCGGCCCGAAGGAGTCGGTCGCCCACCGGGCCGCCAGTGACCGGTAGTAGTCACGGTGCCGGAACTGGTACGCGCGGGTCTGCTCACCCAGCCGCGTCGCGCCGAACTGGGAGATCGTCACGAGCATGTCGAAACCGGCGACCGCCGGGGTGGCGCCTGCCGCGGTGCGGGTGACGATGGACTTGTCCACCAGGCCGGCGACCAGGCCCAGTACGTCGTCGCGCTCGATGCCGTCCCCGGAGCAGACCGCTTCCGCACCGTCCAGGTCGAAGCCTCCGGAGAACACCGACAGACGCTGCCAGAGCAGCCGTTCGGCGGGCGAACACAGGTCGTAGCTCCAGCCGATCGCCGCCTCCAACGCCTTGGGATGGGACGGATCCAGCTGCCGGTTGCCCAGCAAGAGCCGGAACCGGTCCGACAGCCGCTCCAGAATCTGCGGCAGCGTCAGCGTCCGCGTCCACACCGCCGCGAGTTCGAGCGCCAGCGGTACGCCGTCCAGCAGCCGGCACACCTCGACGGCTTGCGCCCGGTTGGAGTCGTCGAGCACGAACTCCGGCACGACCGCCCGGACCCGATCGGTGAAAAGCATCAGCGCTTCGTTCTGATCGGTCTGCGGCCGCTGCATCTCGACCGGCGGCGTCGGCAACGGCCGTACCGGCAGGACCTGCTCGCCCTCGACACCGAGGACGTGCCGGCTGGTCGCCAGGACCCGCAGCCGCGGCGCCGCCGCGAGCAGCTTGCTCACCAGGACTGCGCAGGCCTCCACCACGTGCTCGCAGTTGTCGAGCACCAGCAGCAGGTCCTTGTCCTCCAGGAACTCGGCGAGTTCACCCTCCGGACTGGTCGAGACCTGGATCAGCTCGAACACCTCGGCCAGCGTCGGGCCGAGCAAAGCCGGGTCCCGCAACGAGCCCAACCCGACGAACCAGACGCCGTCGTCGAACGTCCGCCGTACCTCGGCCGCCATCCGCACCGCCAGCCGGGTCTTGCCGACGCCGGCGACGCCGGTCAGCGTGAGCATGCGGCTGTTCGAGAGCAAGCGCCTCGTGTCCGCGAGTTCCTGCCTGCGCCCGACAAAGCTCGTCACCTCCGCCGGCAGCCGCGCACCTGCCGCCCCGGCGCGCCGAGATCCCTGCATGTCCTCAGCCTAGGCCGGAAACCCCGCTACTGGGTGTCGACGAGGAGGTCGAGGGCGTGGTCGAGGTCGGCCGGGTACTCCGAGGTGAACTCGACGTACTCGCCGGTGCCCGGATGGGTGAAGCCGAGGCGCATGGCGTGCAGCCATTGACGGGTCAGGCCGAGACGCTCGGCGAGGACCGGGTCGGCGCCGTACGTGAGGTCACCGCAGCACGGGTGACCGATCGCGGACATGTGCACCCGGATCTGGTGGGTGCGGCCGGTCTCGAGGGTGATCTCCAGCAGCGTCGCGTACCGGAACGCCTCGAGGGTCTCGTAGTGCGTCACACTCGGCTTGCCGCCGGCCACCACGCCGAACTTGTAGTCGTGGTGCGGGTGCCGGTCGATCGGCGCGTCCACGGTGCCGGTGAACGGGTCGGGATGCCCCTGCACCAGCGCGTGGTAGATCTTGCGCACCGTGCGCTCCTTGAAGGCGCGCTTCAGCACGGTGTAGGCGTACTCCGTCTTCGCGACCACCATCAAACCCGACGTACCGACGTCCAGGCGGTGCACGATCCCCTTGCGCTCGGCCGCGCCGCTGGTGGAGATGGTGAACCCGGCCCCGGCCAGATGCCCGATCACGGTCGGCCCGGTCCACCCGGGCGACGGGTGCGCGGCGACGCCGACCGGTTTGTCGACGACCACGATCTCGTCGTCGTCGTACACGATCCGCAGGTTGTCCACGGTCTCCGGTACGACGGTCACCTCGGACGGCGGCGGTGGCAGCTCGACATCGAGCAGCACGCCGGCCGCGACCCGCGACGACTTCGGCGCCGGGACCCCGTCCACCTGGACCAGCCCGGACTCGATCAGCTCGGCCGCCTTGGTCCGGGAGACCCCGAACAGCCGCGACAACGCCGCGTCCAACCGCTCCCCCGCCAGACCGTCCGGCACCATCACGGTCCGTGAGCTCACTGGCGCTGCTCCCGGGTCCCGTCCAGCTTGACGCCGCGCAGCGTCTGGATCACCAGCAGGATCGCGGCCGAGGTCACGGCCATGTCCGCGACGTTGAAGATCGCCCAGTGCGGGGTCTGCAGGAAGTCGACCACGTGCCCGTGGAACGGCGACGGCTCGCGGAAGATCCGGTCCAGGATGTTGCCGACCGCGCCGCCGAACAGCAGCCCGAACGCCACCGACCACCCGGCCGACCCGAGCCGCCGGGACAGGTAGATGACACCGATCGCCACGATGATCTGGACCGCGCTGATGTACGGCGTGTAACCGGCGCCGAGGCTGAACGCGGCGCCCGAATTCCGGATCAGGTTGAACTTCAGCAGCGAACCGACGACGTTCACCGGCTCACCCGGGGTCAGGTGGGCCAGCGCCAGCGCCTTGGTCAGCTGGTCCAGGAACAGCACCACCAGTCCGACGCCGCCGAACAGTGCGGTCCACTTCCAGGACCGGCTGGCCGGGGGCGCCGGGGACGACGGAGAACCGGCCGACATGTCGTCGACCGGTTCCGGGGTGGCTGTGTCGCCCGCCTCGGGAGACGGGGCGGGGTCGTTCAGCGGCGTTCCTGGCGTTCTTTGCATGAGACACACAGTGTCGCACGCGGGAACGCCTGCAGCCGACCCTTGCCGATCGGGTTGCCGCAGCTCTCGCAGACGCCGTACGTGCCGTCGTCGATCCGGGACAGCGCGAACTCGATCTGGTTCAGCATGTCCCGCGCGTTGTTCGCCAGCGACAGCTCGTGGTAGCGCTCCAGGGTGGTGGAGCCGACGTCCGCCTGGTCGTTGCCGGCACCGTCGCTCCCGTCCCGGAACAGGCCCGCGATCTCCTGCTCGGCGTCGCGGATCTCCTCCTTGAGGTGCTCGACCTCACCTTCCAGTTCCGTGCGCAGCTCGGCGAGCTCGGCAGCGGTCCACGGATCCTCGCCCGGCTTCACCTTGAAGGTCTCGGCCGTGTGGGCCGCGGACTTGGCCGGCGCCGTCGCCGGAGTCCTGTTCTCGTTCGTCTTCATGCCCACCCTCTTCGTCGGAGCTTGCTTGGCAGGGGTCTTCTTGGCCGGAGCCTTCTTGGCCGCGGTGGTCCCAGTGGTGCCAGTGGTCTCGGTACCGGCTGTGGACTTCTTCACCGCGGAGGTCTTCTTGGCCGGCGTGGTCTTCGCCGGGCTTTTCCGGGTCGCGGTCTTCTGGACCGGCTCGGACTTCTTGGCGGCACTCTTCGTGGCGGCACTCTTCTTCTTGGCCGCGGCGGAGCGTTGGGGGGCGGACTTCCTGGGTGCCGATGTAGCCATGATCAGCTACCCCCTGCCTTCGTCGGAGACTGAAGCGGACTGGTCGCAAGACAGTAGGCCAGGTACCCCCGGCGTACCAGTCCGACGCGCAGACCGTGGACATACGGTAGTCGGTTCTTCAAGTCCGCTCGATGTTCTGCGCGTCACAACCGCATTGCGGACATCACTGTCCGTAACAATCCCCAGGTCAGTCGGACGGCCGCCCGTACCGCAGCAGAATTCTCATCGCCGATACCTCGCTTGACCACTGGTTTAATTCTCCCCCCACACCTGAGCGGACCGTTCGTTCTAACGATTCGTAGTCACCCGGTACGACGCCGTACACTGGCCATCGCGAACCGCGAGGCACTGATGGGGCCATCACCCCGGAGCCGCCGGAAGAACAGTCCGTAAGGACCTATTAGAACCGGCAGCGACGCGTGAAGGAAGTGGGTGACCGCATCGATGGTCGCCAAGGAGGGTGGTACCGCGCGGTAACCAGCTCGGTCTGGGTACTTCGTCCCTCGTCAGCACCAGCACTGGCGACGAAGGACACCGAAGATGGCGGCAACCAACAGCTCTGGGCACACCCCGCGAACCCCCTGGCGGCAGGTCCCGGCCCAGGTCGACTTCCCCGCGCTCGAGCGCGAGGTGCTC
The DNA here is from genome assembly GCF_042873375.1 of Kribbella sp. NPDC004875. NCBI lineage: Bacteria > Bacillati > Actinomycetota > Actinomycetes > Propionibacteriales > Kribbellaceae > Kribbella > Kribbella sp. NPDC004875. The sequence continues at coordinate 418,041 of NZ_JBIALI010000002.1, read as the reverse complement.
ACCTACTGGGACGAGCACGACACCTTCGCCAAGAGCCTCGAACAGTCCGCCGGCGGCCGGCCGTGGACGTTCTTCGAAGGCCCGCCGACCGCGAACGGCATGCCCGGCACCCACCACATCGAGGCCCGCGTCTTCAAGGACGTGTTCCCGCGCTACCGGACCATGAAGGGGTTCTGGGTCGAGCGCAAGGCCGGCTGGGACTGCCACGGGCTTCCGGTCGAGGTCGCGGTCGAGAAGGAGCTCGGCTTCAACGGCAAGAACGACATCGAGGCCTACGGGATCGCCGAGTTCAACGCCAAGTGCCGCGAGTCCGTGCTCCGGCACGTCGACGCCTTCAACGAGCTGACCGTCCGGATGGGCTACTGGGTCGACCTGGAGCAGCCGTACCGGACGATGGACCCGGAGTACGTCCAGTCGGTCTGGTGGTCGCTGAAGCAGATCCACGACAAGGGCCTGCTGGTCGAGGACTACCGGATCACGCCGTACTGCCCGCGCTGTGGCACCGGCCTGTCCGACCACGAGCTCGCCCAGGGCTACGAGACCGTCGTGGACCCCTCGGTCTACGTCCGCTTCCCGCTGACATCCGGCCCGCTGGCCGGCAAGGCGTCGCTCCTGGTCTGGACGACGACGCCGTGGACGCTGGTCTCCAACACGGCGGTCGCCGTGCACCCCGACGTCGAATACGTCGTCGCTACCGACGGCACCGAGTCACTGGTCGTCGCGGAGCCGCTGCTGGACAAGCTCGGCGAGGGCTGGACGGTCACCGAGCGGTACGCCGGTCGCGACATGGAGCGCTGGACCTATCAGCGCCCGTTCGAGCTGGTCGAGTTCCCCGAGCCGGCGCATTACGTCGTACTGGCGGAGTACGTGACCACCGAGGACGGGACCGGTCTGGTACACCAGTCTCCCGCGTTCGGTGCCGACGACCTCGCGGTCTGCCGGGCGTACGGCCTGCCCGTGGTGAACCCGGTCGACAACGACGGCCACTTCGCCGCGGACGTCCCGCTGGTCGGCGGGCAGTTCTTCAAGAAGGCCGACGAGCCGCTGGTCGCGGACCTGCAGGAGCGCGGTCTGCTGTTCAAGCACGTGCCGTACGAGCACCCGTACCCGCACTGCTGGCGCTGCCACACCCCGGTGATGTACTACGCCCTGCCGTCCTGGTACATCCGCACCACGCAGGTCAAGGACGCGCTGCTCCGCGAGAACGAGAAGACCAACTGGTACCCGGAGTCGGTGAAGTGGGGCCGGTACGGCGACTGGCTGCGCAACAACATCGACTGGGCCGTCTCCCGCTCCCGCTACTGGGGTACGCCGCTGCCGATCTGGCGCTGCGCCGAGGACCACCAGGTGTGTGTCGGGTCGCTGACCGAGCTCGGTGAGCTGGCCGGACGGGACCTGAGCGCCACCGACCCGCACCGGCCGTATGTCGACGACATCACCTTCGACTGTCCGACCTGCGGCGCGGAGTCCCGCCGGGTGCCCGAGGTGATCGACGCCTGGTACGACTCGGGCTCGATGCCGTTCGCGCAGTGGGGCTACCCGTGGGCGGAGGGCTCGAAGGAGAAGTTCGAGAAGACCTACCCGGCGGACTTCATCTCCGAGGCGATCGACCAGACCCGGGGCTGGTTCTACACGCTGATGGCGGTCGGCACGCTGGTGTTCGACGAGTCGTCGTACCGGAACGTGGTCTGCCTCGGGCACATCCTCGCCGAGGACGGCCGGAAGATGTCCAAGCACCTGGGCAACATCCTCGAGCCGATCCCGCTGATGGACGACCACAGCGCGGACGCGGTGCGCTGGTTCATGGCCGCGTCCGGTTCACCGTGGAAGGCGCGCGGCATCGGGCCGAACGTGCTGAACGAGATCGTCCGGAAGGTGCTCATCACCTACTGGAACACCGTCGCGTTCCACTCCCTGTACGCACGGCTGGCCGACTGGTCCCCCGCGGACGCCCCGGCCGTCACCGAGCGCTCGGTCCTCGACCGCTGGCTGGTCAGCGAGACGCACCGGCTGGTCCGGGACACCGACGCGGCGTACGCCGACTACGACACGCAGCGGCTCGGTGCGCTGATCAACTCGTTCGTCGACGTGCTCTCGAACTGGTACGTCCGCCGCTCGCGCCGCCGGTTCTGGGCCGGTGACGCCGGCGCGCTGGCCACGCTGCACGAGACGCTCGAGGTGCTCACCCGGGTGATGGCGCCGCTGATGCCGTTCGTCACGGAACGTGTCTGGCAGGACGTGTTCCGTCCCGTCACCCCCGGTCTGCCCGAATCGGTCCACCTGAGCAGCTTCCCGACGTACGACGAGACGCTGATCGACGACGTCCTGGCGCACCACGTGTCGATGGCGCGGCGGGTCGTCGAGCTCGGCCGGTCGGCCCGGGCCGAGGCGAAGGTGAAGACGCGGCAGCCGCTGACGCGCGCCCTGGTCGGGTCGGCCGCGATCGCGGACCTGTCGCCGGAGCTGCTGCGCGAGATCGCCGAGGAGCTGAACGTCGGCGCGGTCGAGCCGCTGTCCGCGGCCGGCGCCGACCTGGTCGAGTTCTCCGCCAAGGGCAACTTCCGGGAGCTGGGCAAGCGGTTCGCCAAGCAGACGCCGGTGGTCGCGGCCGCGATCGCCGCGGCCGACGCCGGCGCGCTCGCGGTCGAGCTGAAGGAGACCGGGACGGCGAGTGTCGTCGTCGACGGCGAGGACGTGCGCGTCAGCGCGGCCGAGGTGCTGTTGTCCGAGCGGCCGAAGGAAGGCTGGTCGGTGGTCAACGAGCAGGGTGAGACCGTTGCCCTGGACCTCGAGGTGACCCCGGAGCTGAAGCAGGCCGGTCTGGCCCGCGAGGTGGTCCGGACGCTGCAGGAGGCGCGGAAGACCGCAGGCCTCGAGGTGTCGGACCGCATCCGGGTCTGGCTGACCTCGACCGACGCCGAGCTGACCGATGCCCTGGGCAAGCACGCCGACGAGATCGCCCGCGAGGTACTCGCCGTCGAGCTGACCCAGTCGGCGCCGTCGGAGTCGGCCGATGTTGCCACCGGCACCGAAGAAGACCTCCAGCTCACCTACTGGCTGACAAAGGCCTGACCCACCACCCGCAGTTTCCTGGCCCCAGCAGATGTGGGTCGTGGCTCTGCTCGGATACCCAGTGAGGACTTTGAACAAGCAATAACGTGTCCAAGGTCCTCGCCGGGTATCCGACCACGGGGACAAGCCCACGTCTCGGCGTACGGCGCAACCACCTGAACCCAGCGCACGACCTGGCGCGCGCGGACCCTGGCCGACCCGCAGACCCAGCCGATGTGGGTCGTGGCTCTGCTCGGATACCCAGCGAGGACTTTGAACAAGCAATAACGTGTCCAAGGTCCTCGCCGGGTGTCCGAGCACGGAGACAAGCCCAGCTCTGCAGGCACATGCGGCTAGTGATGGGCTTCCGCGGGGCGGGGTGCGGAGGGTTCTGGGATGAGCGTGCTGAGCGTCACCGCGCGACCGACCGGATGCTGGGATACCGCCCTGGCCGCGAGCCGCATGTCGGCGGGGTCGGGAGCTTGATGGTGAAGACGTCCGCGGAGGTACGGCGATGGTCCAGGCGCCATGGGTGAGCTGCATCTGATCGGAGCTGGGGCAGCCGTCGCGGAGTGCGAGGCGGCGTGGGTCGGCGCCGTGGGAAGCAAGTGGCGAGTGTGGGAGGGATGCTCGGTGGCACTCGGCTGCGGGTGAGGCGCGGTACGTCGGCTGCGCTACGGGGAACGCCAGCTGCGCGGCTGGGGAATGACCGCTGGGCGACTGGCGCGGGAGGCTCGGTCACGGGGGGGCGCCGGTTGTCGGCTGCTCGTCGGGCGAGGCTGCGGCGTCTGGCGCGGAAGCGTGGCGCGGGTGCTTCGGTGGGGCGGCGTTGTGGAGTGTGTTCCCCGAGGGCCGGCCGGGGAATCACCCGTGGTACTGAGAGCGTGCGACCTCTGGCTGGGTTCTGACTGCGAGTCACCGTCGAGGGACCCTGTGTCAGAAGTGTCCAGACATGGCGAAGAGGCGGTGCCGCCGGAAAGCACCGCCTCTTCTACGAGGTTTTTTAGACGCCGTGGCCGTGAGCCTGGGCGCGAGCCTCCGGGCGGAAGCCGTTGCGCGGGCTGAGCGTGTCGTCGCCGTTGCCGAGCGCCTTCAGCTGCTCGGTGAAGTACGTCTTCAGGCGGCTGCGGTACTCGCGCTCGTAGGCGTGCAGGTCGTCGATCGTGCGCTCGAGCTGGCCCTTCTGCTTCTCCAGGGTGCCGAGCATCTGCGCGCGCCGCTCGGCGATCTCGCCGTCGAGCTTCTCGGCGCGGGCACGGGCCTCACCGGTCATCCGGTCGGCCTTGCCACGCGCCTCGTTCTCCAGCCGCTCCGCCTTGGCGCGGGCCTCGCCGATGATCTTGTCGGCGGTGTCCTTCGCCTCCTGGACCAGGTCGTCGGAGTGCTTGGTGGCCATCTCCAGCAGGCGCACGGCCGAGCTGGACGCGTCACCGACCGTGCCGGCCGCCGCGGCCGCGCCCGGAACCGCCACCGGCGGCTTGGGCTCCTCTGGCTTCTCGACCACGACCGGGGGCTTCGGCTGCTGCACGACAGGCGGCAGCGCGGCGGTCTGGTCGACGACCGGCCGCTGCTGGTCCGCACCCGCGCGCTGAGCCGCCGCGAGCTTGGCCCGCAGCTCCTCGTTCTCGGCGAGAAGTCGCTCGAGCTCGGCCTCGACCTCGTCGAGGAAGGAGTCGACCTCAGTGACGTCGTAGCCCTCCCGTAGTCGGACGGGCGTGAATTGCTTCGAGCGGACGTCATCCGGCGTCAGCGGCATCTTTCACCTCGTTTGTCTGTGTCTTGGCGGAGTCCCCGTGGCCTGCGCCTTGGCGACTCAGTAGATCACGTTATCGCTTCGTTGTCTTATGACGGAATCGGGGCGGGCGGCAACGCCCCTGCACCCGTACGGCGCCCCGTTCCTGCGGCCCCGAGAATTCCCGTGACACTACCTACCCAGTCCTCGCGATCCTCACCCTCACAACGACCGGATGGCCGTCGAGTTGATGGACATCGCCACCGAGACGATGACGAAGAGCATCAGCATGGACAGGTCGATCCGCACCCCACCGGCCCCGATCGGGGGCAGGATCCGCCGCAACGGCTTCAGGAACGGGTCGGTGATCGAGTAGATCAACTCGAAGAGCAGCAGCAGTGGGCCTTTGGGGTGCCACTGCGGCGCGAACATGACGATCAGACTGAGAACGAACCTCGCCACCAGCACCAGGAAGAAGGCGAGCAGGACCCAGCTGAGGACACCGAGGACGATCGCGAGAGCATTCATGTCGTCAATGAGTGTAGAAGACGGCGCAACGGGCCAGCCATCCAGAGCGTCAACTCTGGTTGTAGAACCCGTCCGCGGCGATCTTCTCCTTCTCCTCCGCGGCGACCGTGACGTTCGGCGGGCAGACCAGGAACACCTTGGTGGTGATCCGCTCGATGGAGCCGCGGCAGCAGAAGATCAGCCCGGCGGCGAAGTCCACCAGCCGCTTGGCGTCGGCGTGGTCCATCTCGGTCAGGTTCATGATGACGGGCGTGCCGTCGCGGAAGTGCTCACCGATGACGCGCGCCTCGTTGTAGCTGCGCGGGTGCACGGTGGTGATGCGGGCCAACTCGGTAACCTCCGGGGACGGCGCGACCCCGCGCCGGTCTGGGAACTTGCTGACCGTGGCACCGCTCGGCTCGGGACGCTCCTCGCGGTGCTCCCGGGTCTCGCGGCTCTCCCGGCCGGCGGGTACCGGCTCAGTCTCCTGGGAGTCCCCGTCGACGGAGTCGTCGTACTCTTCGTCGTACTCGTCGTCGTACGTGTCGTCATAGCGGGCGTTGTAGCGCTCACCGTCCTCGACCAAGCCGAGGTACACACCCATCTTGCGCAGTGCGCCGCTCATGGCCCCTCAGCACCTCGATCCGGTTCGGCGACAACTTCGACGACAACAGTGAGCAGGAAGGAAACCTGCTCGATGTCGACACTAACCCAGTGGAGTGCGCGTACCGAGTAATGCGCGCCCGAGCCGAACGTGTGTCGCACCCTGCTTGATCGCGGCCTCCAGATCGCCGGTCATCCCGGCCGAGATCCAGTCCGCACCAGGGTGTTCGGAGCGTAGCCGGGACGCTACTTCCCGCAGTCCGGCGAAGGCCTTTTCCGGGTCCGAACCCAGTGGTGCGACAGCCATCACACCGCCGAGTTCCAGCCCGTCGGCGGCCGCGATCGCGGCGGCCAGTTCCGGTACGTCGGACGGCGCGACGCCACCGCGACTCGCGCCCGTCGCCGCATCCGCGGAGCCGTACGCCGCGAGACTCACCTGGATCAGGCAGCGCACCGACTTCTCCTCGGCGAGCGCGGCCTTCGACAACGCGTCGACGAGTGACGTGCGGTCGACGGAGTGCACGGCCGAGGCATATCTCACGACGGAGCGGGACTTCTTCGACTGCAACTGCCCGACGAAGTGCCAGGTGAGGCCGGGGCAGTCCGGCGCCTTCTGCTTGAGCTCCTGTTCGCGGTTCTCACCGACGTCGCGGACCCCGAGGCCCGCCAGCGCCCGTACGTCGCTGATGGGGAAGGTTTTGGTGATCGCCACGAGGGTGACCTCCTCCGGGGCCCTCCCGGCCGCCTGACAGGCCTTCTCGATCCGCTCCCGCGCTTGCTCGAGATTGGCCCGCAGCTCGTCCGCCCGCGTGGTCATCGCGCGGCCAGCTTGATCAGGCCCGCCATCCGGCCACTTTCCGGACCTTCGCGACGGTACGAGTACAGGTTCTCGGACTCGATCGTGCAGGCGGTCGCGTCGACCACCTCGACGTCGAGTTCGGCCAGTTGCGCCGTCACCCCGGCGGCGACGTCGATCGCGGGTGTTCCCCAACTCGTCTCGGAGTACGACGCCGGCACCCGTTCCGCGACTTCGGCCCGCATCGCTTCGGGGACCTCGTAACACTTCCCACACGCGTACGGCCCGAGTACGGCGGTGATACCCGAGGCACCGAGTGCGCGCATCGCGTCGACGGTCGCCGGGACGATGCCGACGTACATGCCCTTGCGGCCCGAGTGTGCGGCACCGATCACACCGTCGGCGTACAGCAGCACGGGGAGACAGTCGGCGGCGCGGACGGCCAGGACCACGTCCGAGCGCGTCGTGACCAGTCCGTCGGCCTTCGGCATCGACCGGATCGGCAGCTCGTCCCCCGGCGCGACGACGTGCACATCCCGGCCGTGCACCTGGCTCACCCGAACGACGGCGTCCGGTTGCACTCCGAAGGTTTCCGCGATCAGGTGGAAGTTCGCGGCGATCCGGTCCGGGTCCTCACCCGACCCGCCCAGGTTCAGCCCGCCGTACGGCGGTTGGCTCGCGCCACCGAAGCGGTCGGTGAAGGCCATGCGAACACCCGGGCGAACCTCGTCGTAGCCGAACACGACTGAAGGTTACCCAGCGGCGACCGCCGCGCCCAGCACCGTCCGCGCCTCGTCCGTCACACCGTTGCGCTCCGGATCCGGCGGTAGCGCGAGCACCTGCTCGGCCGCCCGCCGACAGGCCTCGGCGAAGGCACGATCGGCCGGTACGTCGAGATCGGGAACGACCCCGGCGCCTTCCCAGTTGGTGCCCGAGATCGGGTTCACCGCCCGCGCCAGGCGGGGCCGTCGCCGAAACGGTGAACACCCGCCGACCGCCTCGTGATGAGGCGGTCGGCGGGTGCTCGAAGTCGACTGCCGCGAGGGGTGCGCGCGGCGATCGGAGTACGAACTACTTGAGGAAGTCCGGGATGTCGAGGTCTTCCTCGGGCTCCTGCTTCTTCGGCCGGTTCGCCTGCCCGGTGCTGCCGGGGGTGCTGGCGGACGTGTTGCCGGAGGTGGCGTTGCTCGGGCCGTGGGTCGGCCAGGAGTGCTGGGTCGACGGCGAGGCCGGGGTGTGCGGCGCCGGCTGCGCCGACTGCTGACCGGACTGCACCGTCCGGACGCCGTCACCGGCCGGCGGCCGCGCGGAGTTCGTCGTACCGACACCGGGCCGCGGCTCGGTCGGCGCCGGCACCGGGACCGTGTCGTCGGTCGGCGCCGGCGGCATGGTCGGCGTAGTCGGCATGGTCGGCATGGTCGGCATGGTCGGGGTGCTCTGGCTGCTGGGCGGCGGGTTCCCGGCCGAGGACTGCGCATTCGGGACCTGACCCGGACCCGGTTGGCCCGGCTGCTGCGTCGGGCCAGGCTGCTGGACCGGCGGCTGGGCAGGGGGCGGGGTCTGCGTCGGCTGGGCAGGCTGCGTGGGCTGGGCCTGCTGGCCGCCCGGCGCGGTCGAGCCACCGGACATCGGCGCCGAGTAGCCACCCTGCGACGACGGGCGGGACGACTGTGGTCGCGCCTGGTTCATCGCCTGCTCGCGGCGCTTCGGCATCCCACCGTCGAACCCGGCCGCGATCACCGTGACCCGTACCTCGTCGCCGAGGGCGTCGTCGATGACCGCACCGAAGATGATGTTCGCGTCCGAATGCGCGGACTCCGACACCAGCTGGGCGGCCTCGTTGATCTCGAACAGACCCAGGTCGGAGCCACCGGCGATCGAGAGCAGGACGCCGTGCGCGCCCTCGATACTTGCCTCCAGCAACGGAGACGAGATGGCCGCCTCGGCGGCCGCGACCGCGCGGTCCTCGCCACGGGACGAGCCGATGCCCATCAGGGCGGAGCCGGCGTTCGACATGACCGCCTTGACGTCCGCGAAGTCCACGTTGATCAGACCGGGCGTGGTGATCAGGTCGGTGATACCGGAGACACCCTGCAGCAGCACCTGGTCGGCCTGCTTGAACGCGTCCAGCACCGACACGGCGCGGTCGGAGATGGTCAGCAGCCGGTCGTTCGGGATGACGATCAGCGTGTCCACCTCCTCGCGGAGGGTGCTGATGCCGTCCTCGGCCTGGGTCGCGCGGCGCTTGCCCTCGAACGAGAACGGCCGGGTGACGACACCGATGGTCAGCGCGCCGAGCGAGCGGGCGATCCGGGCCACGACGGGCGCGCCGCCGGTGCCGGTGCCGCCGCCCTCGCCGGCCGTGACGAAGACCATGTCGGCGCCCTTCAGCGCCTCCTCGATCTCCTCGGCGTGGTCCTCGGCGGCCTTCTGCCCGATCGCCGGGTTCGCCCCGGCGCCGAGGCCGCGGGTCTCCTCGCGGCCGATGTCGAGCTTCACGTCCGCGTCGCTCATCAGCAACGCCTGGGCGTCGGTGTTGATGGCGATGAACTCAACGCCCTTCAGACCGTGCTCGATCATCCGGTTGACGGCATTCACGCCGCCCCCGCCGATACCAACGACCTTGATGAGTGCCAGGTAGTTCTGCGGTGCCGCCACGTCCGCGCCTCTCGCCTCGTTCGTTTCCCGTTGTCCAGCGAAAAGACTGAACCTCAAGTGAATGCTTAGACTTATGTCAACTTTAGATTACGACGCACGGTACGGGACGCTTCCGGGCAAAGTCCACGCGCCTCGCCGCGCGTGCTCCCGGATGTGATCCGTCACCGTTTTTCCCCTTTGGTGACAGGGAGATCGGGCGCCGAGACGTCGTACACCTTCGCCTGCCGCTTCATCAGCACGCTGAGTACGCCGGCCTTGCGCTCGCTGTCATCGGAACTGCCCCACACCACCTTCACCCCGGAGCTGAGGTTCAGGGTGATCGAGTCCGGCGACGCTGCCGAGATCGAACCCACCTGCGCCCGCAACGTGTCCGGGAGGGCCGCCGACACCGTCACCACCGAGTGGATCGTGACGTCGCGGCGCACCCCGGTGATCTTCGCCTCCGGCAGCCCGGCCGGCCGGTCCGGCACCGTCCGGTACGACGTCCCGGTGGCGTCCACCAGCTCGTACCGCGAGCCGTCCGTGACCACCACCACCGGAACCCGCTCGGTGACGACGATCACGATCTTCCGCGGCCAGGCCCGGGTCACCTGCGCGTCGGCCACCGCCGGAATGGTGCGCACCCGCTCCGCGATCGACCGCAGGTCGACCTTCGCCAGCGGGGTGCCCAGCGGCGCCGCGGCGGTCTGTTCGATCGTTGCCACCGGCACCGTGTCGGCACCGCTGATCCGGACCCCCGAGACCGCGAACGCGGAGGAGAAGTAGAACAGCCAGACGACCAGCCCAGCCAGCACGGCCAGGCCGCCGCCGATGGCCCAGGGCAGCCAGCTCCGCCACCGCACCAGCCGTTGCCGGCGCGCGAACCGCTGCTGTGCCCGAGCCAGATCGACGCTCTGGCTCATTCAACAAACCCCACCCTTTTACTCCACCACAGGTGCGAGCGCGTCCGCGGGAGACTCGCGGGTGGCGGCGCGTTCGGCCAGCAAACCAACGACTTCCGGGCCGATCAGCGTCACGTCGCCCGCGCCCAGCGTGACTACCAGGTCACCGGGCTCGGCGAGGTCCGCGACCAGCTGCGGTACGGCGGACCACGACGGCTCGAAACGCACCTGCTCGGGCTTCAGCGGCACGTGGTTCGCGATCAGCGCCCCGGTGACGCCGGGCTCCGGGTCCTCGCGGGCGGCGAAGATGTCCATCACCACAACCTCGTCGGCCAGCGACAGCGCCTCGGAGAACTCGGTCGCGAAGATCCGCGTCCGGCTGAACAGGTGCGGCTGGAAGCAGGCGATCACCCGCCCCTCCCCCGCCACCTGCCGCGCCGCGGTCAGGTCGACGGCCAGCTCGGTCGGATGGTGCGCGTAGGAGTCGAACACCCGGACGCCGTCCTCGAGCCCCTTGAACTCGAACCGCCGCCCGGTCCCGGTGAACGCCGCCAGCCCCTCGGCCAGGTCGGCCGCGGAGAACCCGAGCCCGAGCCCGACAGCGAGCGCCGCCGACGCGTTCAGCGCGTTGTGCTTGCCTGCCTGCTGCAGGTTCACCGCCGGCAGCTTGCGGCCGCGGTACACCGGTACGAACGACTGCGTCGCCCCGGTCGCGGTGATCTCGGTGACCCGCAGGTCCGCGTCCTCGGCCTCGCCGTACGTCCGGACGTCGATCCCGAGGTCCCGGGCGTACGACGCCAGTCGCCGGGCGCCCGCGTCGTCCTGGCAGATCACCATGAAGCCGCCCGGCAGCACGCGCCCGCAGAACTCCTCGAACGCCTTCCGGTAGCTGGCCTCGTCGCCGTAGTTGTCCAGGTGGTCCGGCTCGACCGACGTGACGATCGACACCTCGGGCGCGTAGGTCAGGAACGACTTGTCCGACTCGTCGGCCTCGGCGACGAACAGGTCACCGTTGCCGTCGTGGGCGTTCGAGCCCGACTCGTTGAGGTTCCCACCGATCGCGTACGACGGATCCGCGCCGCAGTGCTGCAGCGCGACCGTGAGCATCGACGTGGTGGTGGTCTTGCCGTGCGTGCCGGCGACCGCCAGCGTCCGGCGCCCGACCATCACCGACGCGAGCGCGGCGGCCCGCGGCAGGATCGTGATCCCGGCGGCGCGGGCGGCGACCACCTCGGGGTTGGTCTCGCGGATCGCGGTCGACACCACCACGGTGTCGACGTCCTGCACGTGCTCGGCGGCGTGCCCCACCCAGCAGGTGGCGCCCAGCGCGCGGAGCGCGGCGAGCACCTTGCCGTCCTTGGCGTCCGAGCCGGACACCTCGATCCCGCGGGAGGCCATGATCCGGGCGATACCGGACATGCCGGCGCCGCCGATTCCTACGAAGTGCACCCGGCCCAGCTTCTCGGCCGGGAGCAGGGTGTCAGGAGCGGTGACGATCACGAAGCAGACCTCACCACATCGAGGATGATCCGCGCCAATCGTTCGTCGGCGTCGGTCCGGATGACACCGGTCGCTGCTGTGGACATGGCAGTGAGACGCTCGCGGTCGAGCAGAAGTTGGGGCACGTTCTCCCGCACCCAGTCGACGGTCAGCGTCGCGTTGTCGATCAGGACGCCGCCACCCGCGTCGATCACGGGTTTCGCGTTCAGCCGCTGCTCACCGTTACCGATCGGCAGCGGGACGTAGATCGCGGGCAGGCCGACGCCGGACACCTCGGTGACCGTGTTCGCGCCCGAGCGGCAGACCACCAGGTCCGCGGCGGCGTACGCCAGGTCCATCCGGTCGACGTAGTTCAGCACGACGTACGGGTAGCGGCCGGTCAGCGGGGCCTCGAGGGTGTTCTTCGGGCCGATCGCGTGCAGCACCTGGATGCCCGCGGCCTGCAGGTCCGCGGCGGCGCCGGAGATCGCCTCGTTGATCCGCTGCGCGCCCTGTGAGCCGCCGGTCACGAACAGCGTCGGCGCGTCCGGGTCGAGGCCGAAGAACTGCCGGGCCTCGGCGCGCAGCGCGGCCCGGTCCAGCGTCGAGATCGCCCGCCGGATCGGCAGGCCGACGTACTCGGCGTGCGGTAGCTCGCTGCCCGGGAACGACGTCTTCACGTGCTGCGTGCAGTAGCGGGCGGCGAACTTGTTGGCGATCCCCGGGACCGCGTTGCCCTCGTGCACGACGATCGGGGTCTTCCGCCGCCAGGCGGCGACGTACGCCGGGGTGGACACGTAGCCGCCGAAACCGACCAGGACGTCGGCCTTCGCCTCGTCCAGCGCCTTCCGGGCGGCGCCGACCGAGGCCAGCATCTTCCCGGGGACGGCCAGCAGCGCGGGCGTGGGTTTGCGCGGCAGCGGCACCGGCGGGATCAGCTCGAGCCGGTACCCGGCCTCGGGGACCACCCGGGTCTCCAGGCCGCGCTCGGTCCCGAGGGCCAGGATCTCGATGGTCGGGTCGATCCGGCGCAGGGCGTCGGCGGTGGCGATCAGTGGTGAGGTGTGGCCGGCGCTACCGCCACCGGCCAGAACGATGCTGGGCACAGCTTTCAACGCTCCCGCGGGTTCACTTGTATGACATACGCCGCGAGGGCAACCACCCGAACCGGGGCCGCCTGGTCTCTTTCAGGGCGGCCTGCGCGCCGGGCTCGGCCTTCGCGAAGGACAACAGCATGCCGATCGCGATCAGCGTCGGCAGCAGTGCGGAACCACCGTACGACAAAAGCGGGAGCGGGATACCCACGATGGGTAGCAGTCCGATCACGGCGCCGAGGTTGACCAGGGTCTGCGCCATGATCCAGATGGTGATCCCGGCCGCCGCATAGCGGACGAACGGCTCGGTGTTCCGGGTCGCGATCCGCACCCCGGCGTAGGCCATGGTGAGGAACAGCGCGAGCACGGTCAGCGAGCCGACCAGGCCGAGCTCCTCACCGATCACCGAGAAGATGAAGTCGGTGTGCGCCTCCGGCAGGTTGCTCCACTTCTGCCGGCTGTTGCCGATCCCGACGCCCCACCAGCCGCCGGTCGAGAGCGCGTAGAACGAGTGGTACGCCTGCCAGCCGACCGTGGTCGGGTCCGCGAACGGATCCAGGAACGACGTGACCCGCTCCATCCGGTACCGCTCCGCGTTCACGAAGTACGTCGCCACCGCGCCGACCACCACGATCGTCGCGACGAACAACCGGGTCGGCGCGCCGACGATCCAGATCATCCCGATCATCACGGCCATCAGGACCAGCGCCGTCCCGAGGTCGTGCTGGCCGACCACCAGGGCGATCAGCAGGCCGCACACCGGGACCATCGGCACCAGCAGGTGCTTCCACTGGGTGAGCAGCTTCTCCTTGCGCGCGTACAGGTCCGCGCACCACATCACCATCGCCAGCTTGGCGAACTCACTCGGCTGGATCTGCAGCGGTCCGCCGAGGTTCAGCCAGTTGGTGTTGCCGTTCACACCGACGCCGAGGCCGGGGATGTACGTGAGCACCAGGAGGAACATCGAGCCGAGCAGAGCGACGTACGCGAGCATCCGGAAGTGCCGCGGCGTCATCCGCGAGGCGACGTACGCCATCGGGAGGCCGACACCGACCCAGATCAACTGCCGGACGAAGATCGTGTAGCTGTTCCCGTTCACCCGCAACGAGAGCACGCTGGACGCGGACAGCACCATCATCAGCCCGAGCACCAGCAACAGGCCGGTCGCCCCGAGCACGATGTGGTACGACGTCAGCGGCCGGTCGAGCACGTCCTTGATGGCCGCGATCCACGGGCGCTCGGCACTCGTCTGCTTCTTCTGATCCGGCTGATCGACGACCGATGTCACACGATCACCCCCGGGTCAGAGAGCCAACGAGCGAACCGCTTCGGCGAAAGCGTCCCCACGGGCCCCGTAATTGGCGAACATGTCCCAGGAGGCGCAGCCGGGTGCGAGCAGCACGGTGTCGCCGGATTGTGCAAGCTTCGCCGCCTCCCCCACCACGATCTCCATGGCTCCAGTGTCCGTTGCGTCAACCACGATCCTCGGCACATCCGGTGCGTGTCGCTCGAGAGCTTCGGCGATCACGTCCTTGTCCTGCCCGAGCAGTACGACGGCCCGCAGCCGTTCCCGGGCGGCGATCACCAGGTCGTCGAAGGTCGCGCCCTTGGCCTGTCCGCCGGCGATCCAGACCACGTGCTCGTAGGCGAGCAGCGAGGCCTGCGCGGCGTGCGGGTTGGTCGCCTTCGAGTCGTCGACATAGTTGACCCCGGCAACCTCTGCGACCTGCGCGATCCGGTGCTTGTCCGGCCGGAACCCCCGCAGCCCGTCGCGGATCGCGGTCGCCGGTACGCCGAGCGCGCGCGCCAGTGCCGAAGCGGCCAGCGCGTTCGCCACGTTGTGCGGCGCGGGCGGCGTGATGTCGGACAGACTCGCCAGCTCCAGCGCCGAGGTCTGCCGCTGCTCGATGAACGCCCGATCGACCAGCAGGTCGTCGACCAGGCCGACCATCGACAGGCCCGGCGTCCCGAGCGTGAAGCCGATCGCGCGGCAGCCCTCGATCACGTCCGCGTCCATCACCAGCTGCTCGGTCGCCGGGTCGGCCACGTTGTACACGCACGCGACCTGGCAGTTCTCGAAGATCCGGCCCTTGTCCTTGGCGTACGCCTCGAGCGACCCGTGCCAGTCGACGTGGTCCGGCGCGATGTTCAGCACCGCGGCGGCGTGCGCGGACATCGAGTGTGTGTAGTGCAGTTGGTAGCTGGACAGCTCGACCGCGATCACGTCGTACGGCTCGGGGTCCATGACGGCCTCGAGCAGCGGGAGCCCGACGTTGCCCGCGGCAACGGCCCGGTGGCCGGCCGCCCGCAGGATCGCGGTCAGCATCTGCACCGTGGTGGTCTTGCCGTTGGTGCCGGTGATGCACAGCCAAGGTGCGGCGTTGGCCGGGTCACGCAGTCGCCAGGCCAGCTCGATCTCGCTCCAGATCGGCACGCCGCGTTCGGCTGCCTGCGCGAGCAGCGGCGCGTGCGGCGGTACGCCGGGCGACGTGACGACGACGTCGACGTCCTTCGGGAGTTCCGCCGTACTGCCGGGGCCGAGGGTGATCGTCGCGCCGAGGGTCTCGAGGATCTGCGCCTTCTCGCGCAGCCCTTCGTTGTCCCGGTCGTCGAGGACGACGAGCTGCTCGGCGCCCGCCTGGATCAGTGAGTCGGCGCACGCGTATCCCGCCGTACCGAAGCCGAGCACGACGAAGCGGGTCGACGCCCACCCGTCGGAGGTTCTGGTGTCGAGGCTCATCCGGTCACCCATTCCGCGTAGAAGACCCCGAGGCCGATCACCACACACAGGCCCTGGATGATCCAGAACCGGATCACCACGTTCACCTGTTCCCAGCCGAGCATCTCGAAGTGGTGATGCAGCGGCGCCATTCGGAACAGGCGTTTGCCGTGGGTGATCTTGAAGTACCCGACCTGCAGGATGACCGACGCGGTGACGATCACGAACAGACCGCCGAGCAGCAGCACCAGCAGCTCGGTCCGGGTCATCACCGCCATCCCGGCCAGCGCACCACCCAGCGACAGCGAACCGGTGTCACCCATGAAGATCTTCGCCGGCGACGCGTTCCACCACAGGAAGCCGAACAGCGCGCCGGTCAACGCGGCCGCCACCACCGCCAGATCGTGCGGATCTCGTACTTCGTAGCACTTGGCGCCGACGCCCTGGGCGGTCGCGCAGCTCTGGTTGAACTGCCAGATGCAGATCAGCGTGTAGGCGCCGAACACCATCATCGACGCACCGGTGGCCAGACCGTCCAGACCGTCGACGAGGTTGACGCCGTTCGACATGCCGGCGATCAGCAGCAGGATCCAGATGATCACCAGGATGGCCGGCAGCTCCAGCCAGCCGATGTCGCGGATGAACGAGATGAACGGCGACGCCGGCCGCTGCCCGCGCTCGTCCGGGAACTGCAGCGCGAGCACCGCGAAGACCACCGCGACCATCGTCTGGCCGGCCAGTTTCGCCTTGCTCCGCAGGCCGAGGCTGCGTTGCCGGAAGATCTTGATGAAGTCGTCCAGGAAGCCGACCGCGCCCATCCCCGCGAACAGGAACAGCACCAGCAGCGCCGAGGCGGTCGGTGGCGTCATCGTGAACAGCTTCGCGGCGAAGTACCCGACGATCGTCGCGATGATGAACACGGTGCCGCCCATGGTCGGCGTACCGCGCTTGATGTGGTGCGAGGTCGGGCCGTCGTCGCGGATCTCCTGGCCGTAGCCGCGGCGGGCGAGCACCGTGATCGCCCAGCGGGTGCCGAGCAGCGTCAGCACCATCGCGACGGCGCCGCCGAACAGGATCGAGATCACTGCTGTGCCTCCACCAGGGCGTCTGCGAGGCTGCGGAGTTTCGCCGCCTTCGAGGACTTCACCAGGACCACGTCGCCCGCGCGCAGCTCGGCGCGGAGCAGCTCCAGGGCCTCTCCGATGGTCTCGACGTACGTCGACTCGTTGCCCCACGAGCCTTCCAGCGAGGCGCCGAGATGCATGGGCTTCGCGCCCGCGCCGACGACGACCAGCCGGTTCACGTCCAGGCGGACGGCCAGCCGGCCGATCGCGTCGTGCTCGTCGGCGGAGGTATCGCCGAGCTCGAGCATCTCGCCGAGCACCGCCCAGGTCCGCGCGCCGCGAGACCGGCCGATCGCGACCAGCGACTTCAAGGCCGCGCGGGTCGAGTCCGGGTTCGCGTTGAAGGCGTCGTTGATGACCGTCACGCCGTCGGCGCGCTCGGTCAGCTCCATCCGCGCCGCGGACATCAGGGTGGCGGCGTTCAGACCGTCGGCGATCTGCTCCGGCGTCAGCCCGACAGCCGCCGCGACGGCCGCGGCGGCCAGCGCGTTGGAGACGAAGTGCTCGCCGATCAGCCGCAGCTGCACGGTGCCGCTGTATCCGCCGAGGTGCAGGGTGAACGCCGGCCGGCCCTCGCCGTCGACCTTCACGTCGGTCGCCCGGACGTCGGCCTCCGGCGCCTCGCCGAAGGTGAGCACCTGCTGCTCGGTCCGGCTGCGCATCGCGGCGACCCGGTGGTCGTCGGCGTTCAGCACCGCGGTGCCGCCCGCGGCCACGGCCTCGATCATCTCGCCCTTGGCGACGGCGATGTTGTCCTGCGACCCGAATTCGCCGATGTGCGAGGTGCCGACGTTCAGCACCAGCCCCACAGTCGGCGGCGTGATCCCGGTCAGGTACGTGATGTCGCCGCGGTGCCGCGCCCCCATCTCGGCGACCAGGTACTTCGTGCTCCCGGTGGCCTGCAATGCCGTCAGCGGGTGCCCGATCTCGTTGTTGAACGAGCCCTCCGGTACGACGGTCTCGCCGTACGGGCTGATCAGCCGGCCGATCAGGTCCTTGGTGCTGGTCTTGCCGGTCGAGCCGGTCAGGCCGATGACGACCAGATCGGGCAGCCGGCCGACCACGAGCCGGGCCAGCTCGCCCAGCGCCCGCTGCGGGTCGTCGACGACGATGCAGGGGCTGCCGTCGACCGGACGGGTCGTGAGGGACGCGGTGACGCCTGCCGAGGTCGCCGTACCGACGAAGTCGTGGCCGTCGACGCGCTCACCGGGCAGGGCGACGAACAGTCCCCCCGGCCCGGCGTCTCGCGAGTCGATGACTACCGCGCCGTCGACGACACCCGTGGGCTCGACGCCCACCAGCTCGCCACGAACGGCGTCGGCGATCTCGCCGCAACTGACAGGGATCACCGGTCTGCCTCCAACAGCTCACGCACAGTTTCGCGGTCGTCGAACGGGTGGATCACACCGCCGACGTCCTGGCCTGTCTCATGACCCTTCCCGAGGACGACGACCGTGTCGCCCGGGCCGGCCAGCTCGATCGCGGTCGCGATTGCCCGCCGGCGGTCACCGATCTCGTGCAGATCGACGTCCGGCACCGCCTTGCGGGCGCCGTCGATCGCCGCCGCGCGGATCGCGGCCGGGTCCTCGCTGCGCGGGTTGTCGTCGGTGACGATCACGACGTCCGCGGCCCGGGCCGCCTCGGCACCCATCGCCGGCCGCTTCCAGGGGTCGCGGTCGCCACCGCAGCCCACAACGGCGAACAACCGGCCCTTGGTGGCGCCGCGCGCCGCCCGCAGCGCGAGCGCGACGGCGTCCGGCGTGTGCGCGTAGTCGACGATCACCGCCAGCCCGTCCTCGCGGGTGAACAGCTCCATCCGCCCCGGCACCGTCGCGGTCCGCAGCCCGGCGGCGATCGCCTCGGCCGGTACGTCGAGCTGCCGCAGCATCGCCGTGGCGAGCAGCGCGTTGGCGACGTTGAAGTCACCCGGCAGCCCGATCTCCACCGTCAGCGTCTCGCCCGGCCCCTCGATGGTGAGCACGGTCGTGCCGTGCTCAGACCGGTGCCGGCTCGCGACCGTCCAGTCGGCGTCCCCCGTCGTCGACACGGTGACCAGCGGTACGACGGTCTGCGCGGCTAGCCGGCGCCCGTACTCGTCGTCGATCGTCACCACCGCGACATCACAACGCTCCGGGGTGAACAGCGAGGCCTTCGCCTGGAAGTAGTCCTCGAACGTCTTGTGGAAGTCGAGATGGTCCTGGGTCAGATTCAGGAACCCCGCGACCGCGAACCGGGCCCCGTCGACGCGACCGAGCGCCAGCGCGTGGCTGGACACCTCCATCGCGCACCAGGTGACTTCCTGCTCGCGCATCACCGCGAACAACGCCTGTAGGTCGGTGGCTTCCGGCGTGGTCCGGACGCTCTTCACGACCTCATCGCCAACGCGCGTTTGAATCGTCCCAATGAGCGCCGACCGGCCGAGCTGCCGCAGTACCGAGTCGAGCAGGAAGCTGGTGGTGGTCTTGCCGTTGGTACCGGTCACGCCGAGCAACCGCAGCGCACTCGTCGGATCGCCGTAGATCCGGGACGCGACCGCGCCGAGCACACTCCGCGGGTTGTCGACGACCAACACCGGCAGTCCGGTAGCGGCGGCCCGCTCGGCACCGGCCGGGTCGGTCAGTACGGCGACCGCACCTGCCTGTTGGGCTTTTGCGACGAACTGCGCGCCGTGCGTGACCGCACCGGGCAGCGCGGCGTACAGGTCGCCGGGAAGGACGGAACGCGAGTCGAGGGAGACGCCGGTCACGGTCACCGGCGACGTTGCCGGAGAGTCTGTGTGGGCGACGCTCGCGAGGTCGGCGAGGCTCACCGGCACGACGTGCCGAGGCCTGATCGCTGCGACCGCGCCGCCGGCGGCGGTAGGGGTGGACACGGGCCCTGAGGCTACCGCTCCGGGCCCTGTGACTCCTACCTGACCCTGCGTCACGAGGCTGAGGTTCACCGGCCCGAGTCTGTCCAGGTGATCGGGATCTCCGGCTGCTTCGCCCCGGACGGCGGGACGACGTACTTCTGCAGCGCGTAGCTCATCACGTCTCGGAACACCGGTCCTCCTTGCAGGCCACCGCCACGAACGCCGTCGCTCGGGTCGTGCAGTACGACGTACGTAACGAACCGTGGGTTGTCGGCAGGAGCGAATCCGGCGAAAGAAGTCGCCCACTTGCCGTACTTACCGGTCTTCGGGTCGACCTGCTGCGCCGTACCGGTCTTGCCGGCCACCAGGTAGCCGTCGATCGCGGCCTGCGGCGCGGTGCCCTTCTTGGCGGTCACCGCTTCCATCATCGTGGTGACCTCCTTGGCGGCCTGCTCGCTCACCACCCGGCGGCCCGGCGCGGCCTGGTTCGGCGTCACGGTGCCGTTCGCGTCGACGTAGTTGCGGACCAGCTTCGGCGGCATGTACACGCCGCCGTTGGCGACGGCGTTCACCGCCGCGGTCTCCTGCACCGCGTTCACCGACAGGCCCTGGCCGAACGCGACGTTCGAACGGGTCAGCTCCGGCCACTCGTCACCCGGCGTCAGCAGACCCTTGGTCTCGCCCGGGAAGTTCAGGCCGGTCGGCTCACCGAACCCGAAGTCGTGCAGGTACTTCACGAACTGCGCGATCGGCATCTGCTGCGCGGCCATGATCGTGCCGACGTTCGACGACTTCGCGATCACCCCGGAGATGGTCAGGTTCATCGTGTCGTGCGGCCAGTGGTCCTTGATGATCCGGCGCTGCACGTCGATGCTGCCCGGCACCTTCAGCTTGGTACCCAGGTTGATCTTGCCGGCGTCGGCGAGCGCGGCCATCGTGACCACCTTCTGCACGCTGCCCGGTTCGTAGCTGCGCTCCAGCGCGGGGTTGTTCAGGTCCGCGGAGGTGTACTTCTTGTTCGGGTCGAACGTCGGGTAGTTGGCCATCGCCATCAGCTCGCCGGACTTCACGTCCATCACGACCACCGTGCCCGAGCTGGCCTTGTACTGCTTCACCGCCTGCTCGATCCGCTTCTCCGCGAAGAACTGCAGGTCGGTGTCCAGGGTGAGCTGCACGCTGAGGCCGGGCTTGGGCTCGACGACCGTGTGGTTCGCGTTCGGGATCTTGTTGCCCTTGGCGTCGACCTCGTACATCGCGCTGCCGTCCTTGCCGGACAGCTTGCTGTTCAGCCCGTACTCGAGTCCGGACAGCGCCTTGCCGTCGCCGCCGGTGACACCGACCACGGACGCGGCGATGCTGCCGTTCGGGTGGCTGCGGATCGGGTCTTCCTCGGTGTACAGCCCGGTCAGCAGCGGCGCCTGCTGCTCCTTCGGCTTGCCCTTGTTCTGCTCGGCGATCGGGACGTTCGCGGCCTTCATCTCGTTCTGGATCGCGGTCCAGGTCGTCGGGCTGACCCGGCGGGCGACGTACGCGAACCGGCCGGTGCCGCTCATCGCGGCGACCAGTTTCGCGGTCGTCGAACCGGGCAGCTTCGGAGCGAGGATCGCGGCCAGCTGCTGCGCGACGGGCTTGGTCTGCTTCGGGTCCGCGGTGATCGCTACCGCGTCCTCGGTGACCGCCAGCTCGACACCGTTGCGGTCCTCGATGGTGCCGCGAGACGCATGCAGCGTGTAGGTCCGGGCGTTCTCCTTGGTCGCGGCCTGGGCGTAGCTGTCCGGGTCCACGCCCTGGAGCAGCACCAGCCGGCCGGCGAACAAGGACAGGACGAACGCCATCACGCCGAAGGTCATCCGCAGCCGCAGCGCCGGACGCCCCAACCGCAGCATCCGCGGCGGCTTACGGACCTTCCGCTTCTTCGGCCGCGGAGCAGGCCGATTCTGCGGCGGTCGCTTGGCAGACCCCTTCTTGACGCCAGCCTTCTTGACCGGCCCCTTCCGCCCGCCCGCAGGCCCCCGCCCCGCGCCGCCGCTCGCCACGGTCCGAGCCGCGCCACCGCTCCGACCGCTTCCAGTACCGCGGGCACTCCCACTGCCCGTGCCCCGAGCCGCGCCAGTACTGCGAGCCCCACCGCTGCCCGTCCCGCGAGTGCTCCCGGTGCCTGTGGGGCGGCCGGTGCCGCCGGACTGGGCTCTCGGTGCCCGCCGCTCCCCTGCGCGTGCCTCGTCCACGCGCCGCTGACCGGCGCGCTTCTCGCCCGCGCGAGCCGGGCCGTCGCCCGCACGCTTGTCTCCAGTGCGCCTGCGCCCCTCGTCGGACCGCTTGCGTGGCGCCGGTGTGCTTCCGCTCGCCCGGTCCTTGGACGCCGGACGGCGAGCACCGCCGTTCTCCTCCTGAGCCTTGCGGAGCAGCCGGTCGCGGGTCGACTCGGCGCGCTGCGAGGCGTTCCGGGCACTGTCCGTAGCAGACGAACGACGGGGCTGAGCCTTGCGCGGCGGTGGGTTCCCCCGGCCGGATCCGGTGCCACGGTCGCGTGGCGGCTCGTTTCCCCGTCGGTCCGTCATCCGATCATCCCCGTGTGGTCGTGGCGGGCGGCTTCGTCGTCGTCTGCGGCTTGGTAGTGCCGGCCGTCGGCTTCGTGGTTCCGGCCGTCGGCTTCGTGGTTCCGGCCGTCGGCTTCGTCGTTGCCGGTGGTTGCACCGTGCCGGCGGTCGGCTTCACCACCGGCGGCTTCACCACCGGCGGCTTGACCACCGCGGGCGGCTTCGTGGTCGTCGTCCCGGTCGGCGTGCCCGGCCCGAACATCGCCGTACCGGCTCCGGCCTTGCCCTCGGCCGGTACGCCGAGCACGCGCCCGTCGGAGAGCCGCAGGAACACCGGGTTCGGGTTCGGCACCATGCCCATCCGCAGCGCGCGGTCGGACAGGTTCTGCGGCGACTCCAGCGTGCGGACCTGCTTCTCCAGCTGCTCCTGCTGGTCGCGCAGCTGATCGGCCTGGCTGCTCAGCTTGGTGATCGCGAACGTCCCGCTCTGCAGCTCCGTGTTCAGCAGCAGCAGGCCGACGAGTCCGGCGGCCAGCAGCGACACCACGAAGATGACGAACGGCATCCGCGGCGGCCGGAACGGCGCACCGTAGACCACCCGCAGCCGGGGCTCCGCCTTCTTGGCGGTCTTCGGGGCGGTCTTGGTGGCGACCGGCGTCACCCGCGCCTTCTGCGGGCTGAAGACAGTACTCATCAGGCCACCAGTCCTTTCTCCCGGATACGCATCGCCGCGCGGACCCGCGCGGAGGCGGCCCGCGGATTCGCCGCGACCTCTTCCTCGGTCGGTCGTTCGGCGCCGCGGGTCAACAGCTTCAGATACGGTTCGTGCCCCGCCGGGATGACCGGCAGGTCGTCGGGTACGTCGGTCTTCGTGGCCGCCGCGAACACCTGCTTGGTGATCCGGTCCTCGAGCGAGTGGTAGCTCATCACCACGATCCGGCCGTGCAGCGCGAGCGCCCCGAGGGCGGCCGGCAGCGCACGACGCAGTACCTCGAGCTCTCCGTTCACCTCGATCCGGAGCGCCTGGAAGGTCCGCTTCGCCGGGTGTCCCCCGGTCCGCCGCGCGGCCTGCGGGATCGCGTTCCTGACCAGCTCACTGAGCCGGGCGCTGTTCGTGAACGGCTCGGTCTCGCGTTCCCGGACGATCCGGTCCGCGATCCGGCGGGCGAACTTCTCCTCGCCGTACTGGAACAGGATCCGGGCCAGGTCGGCCGCGCTGTAGGTGTTGACGATGTCGGCCGCCGTCACCGGGCCGGTGGAGTCCATCCGCATGTCCAGCGGCGCGTCCTGCGCGTACGCGAAACCACGCTCGGCCTCGTCGAGCTGCATCGAGGAGACGCCGAGGTCGAAGAGGATCCCGTCGATCGCCGGTACGCCGAGGTCCGCGAGCGCCCGGGGCAGCTCGTCGTACACCGCGTGCACGAGCGTCAGCCGGTCCTCGAAGGGCGCGAGCCGCTCGCCGGCCAGCCGGAGCGCGGCCGGGTCCCGGTCGAAGCCGATCAGCCGGAGCTCGGGGAACTGCCGCAGGAAGGCCTCGGAGTGACCGCCGAGGCCGAGGGTGGCGTCGACGAGGACGGCACCGGGACGCGCGAGCGCCGGCGCCAGCAGCGCGACCACGCGCTCCAGCATCACCGGCACATGCCGCTCCGCAGCGTCCATCTCGACCCTTCCCGTCGCCGCGGGAGCGACCCTGCCCCCGCAGGTCTTGTGTGTGCTGTCCCGGCGTCGCGGTGCCTGGACAGGTTCGTCCGTGAACGGGTGCGGATCTTCAGACAGCACCGTCCGGTCAGATCGCGGGTACGCCTTCCGGGGAAGTACCTGCTGGTCTTGGCGCCGGGGAAGTGACGCCAACACTCCAGGTCGGAAGTCGGACCCGTGATCTCACCGGACGGTTCGGTGTTCTCGGCCCTCGCACACTGTTCAGCTGGTCGTTCAGAAGATGCCTGGCAGTACTTCCTCGGACAGGTCGGCGAACGCCTGCTCCTGCTCCGCGGAGTACCGGTTCCAGTTCTCCGTGTTCCAGATCTCCACCCGATTCATCGCCCCGATGACGACGCAGTCGCGATCCAGTGATGCGTAATCGCGCAGCATCGGCGGGATGGTGACCCTGCCCTGCTTGTCCGGCATCTCGTTGGAGGCGCCGGCGAACAACATCCGTAGGTAGTCCCGCGCACCCTTGTTGGTGATCGGAGCCTGCTTCAACTGCTCGGTCAGCTGGACGAACTCACGCTCCGGCCACACGGACAGCGATCGCTCCTGTCCACGGGTGATCACCAGGCCGTCGGCCAGCTCGTCCCGGAACTTCGCCGGCAGGAACAGCCGCCCCTTGTCGTCGAGCTTGGGGAAGTGCGTTCCGAGGAACACGCTCCACCTCCCCGTTGCGGACCTTCCGACTCAGGCGAGTGCTTCCACCACTTCAGTTCCACTGCGCTCCACCTTACTCCACTTTCCACCACCGTCAACCAACTTCCGCCCCATTACGCCCCCGCGCCGCCTGAATCCGCCCCGCGATTCCCGCGTGTCGCTGCCGGCTCAACCGCTTGAGTACGTCGCCTGCGAAGCGTGCCGGCAGCGCTGTGGAGCGTGGTGGAGCGCACTGGTGGTGCGAAGTGGAGGACGCTGTGGAGCGAAAGGGAGGGGGCGGTGGAGGAAAGTGGGGGAACCCACGACCCGATCGGTGAACCGTTCGCAGGGCTCGACCGTGAACCAGGCAGGCGTTCGGAGCGTCGTACGCCCCGCAGACGGCTTTTGCCACCCGTACGCTTGGAGGGACGACTTACCGACCCCGCCGTGAGGGCGTGCGCCGATGGACATCGAAACGCCAGGTAACGAAACTCCCGCCACTCTAGGTCCGACCCCTACAGCGGGTGAGAATGTGGCGGCAGTCAACGAATGGGGAGGACTCAGAGTGAGCACCACCGCGACCAGCTCGCCGCTGGCAGGGGCCGGGGACTTCGACGAGCTGTCCGAGGTGGCGGGCCGGGTCCGCCGCGCCATGGAGCAGGTGATCGAGGGCAAGCCCGACGTTGTCGAGGTCGCCGTCACGGTCCTGCTGGCCGAGGGCCACCTGTTGATCGAGGACGTCCCGGGCGTCGGCAAGACGATGCTGGCCAAGGCGCTGGCGAAGTCGATCGACTGCAGCGTGCGACGGATCCAGTTCACGCCGGACCTGCTGCCGTCGGACATCACCGGCGTCTCGGTCTTCAACCAGGAGATCCGCGACTTCGAGTTCAAGCCCGGCGCGGTGTTCGCGAACATCGTCGTCGGCGACGAGATCAACCGGGCCTCGCCGAAGACCCAGGCCGCGCTGCTGGAGTCGATGGAGGAGCGACAGGTCACGGTCGACACCACGACGTACCAGCTCGAGGCGCCGTTCATGGTGATCGCGACGCAGAACCCGATCGAGATGGAAGGCACGTACCCGCTGCCCGAGGCGCAGCGGGACCGGTTCATGGCCCGGGTCTCGATGGGCTACCCGGAGCCGGCCGCCGAGCTGCGGATGCTGGACGGGCACGCTGCCGACGACCCACTGCTGAACCTGCAGCCGGTGACCGACGGGCAGCAGATCCTCCGCCTGGTGAAGACCGTGCAGTCGGTGCACGTGTCGGAGTCGGTGAAGGAGTACGCCGTCGCGCTGGTCGGTGCGACGCGGCGTTCGCAGGAGCTGCGCCTCGGCGCCAGCCCGCGTTCGACACTGCACCTGATCCGGGCGGCCCGCGCGGCCGCGGCGCTCGACTCCCGGGAGTTCGTGCTGCCGGACGACATCCAGGAGCTCGCGGTCCCGGTGCTCGCGCACCGCGTACTGCCGGCGGCTGAGGCGCATCTCGGTGGGCGCGGTGCAGCCGACATCATCTCCGGGCTGGTGTCCAATGTGGCCCTCCCCCGCACGCGTCGGGACTGAGCCATGCGGCAGGCTTTGCGCGGACTGACCACCAGGGGGCGGGCGTTCGTCGCGGCCGGTCTGACGGCATCGCTGTGCGCACTGCTGCTCGGCCAGAAGGACCTGCTGCGGGTCGGCATCCTGCTGGCCGCGCTGCCGGTCGTCGCGGCCCTCGTCGTCGGCCGGACCAGACTGCGCCTGCAGGTACGCCGCAGTCTCGCGCCGGACCAGGTCCCGGTCGGGACCCAGGCCACCGTCGAGCTGACCCTGAGCAACCAGGGCCGGATGCCCGCCGGGCTGCTGCTGCTCGAGGACCGCATTCCTTATGTACTGGGGCACCGGCCGCGCTTCGTCGTCGACCGGGTCAGCCCGAACTGGCGCCGTACCGTCACCTATCCGGTGAAGAGCGACGTCCGGGGGCTGTTCCAGGTCGGGCCGTTGATGCTGACCGTCGCCGACCCGTTCGGGTTGGTGGAGACCAGCAGGACGTTCACCCGCAGCCAGCATCTGCTGGTCACGCCACGGGTCTTCCGGCTGCCCGAGATCCGGCTCGGCGCGGACCGGGCCGGCTCGGGCGAGAACCGGCCGCGGGCGATCGCCGCGGCCGGCGAGGAGGACGCCACGGTCCGCGAGTACCGCGACGGCGACGACCTGCGCCGGGTGCACTGGCGGTCGACGGCACGCCGCGGCGAGCTGATGGTGCGGCGTGAGGAGCAGCCCTGGCAGAGCCGCTGCGCGCTGTTCCTGGACGCGCGGACGATCTCGCACCACGGGCACGGCCCGTCGTCGAGCCTGGAGTGGGCGGTCAGCGCGACCGCCTCGATCGGCATCGACCGGGTACGCCGCGGCTACGTCACCACGATGCTCGGTGGGCCGACGACGCTGTCTGCCATCACTCATCGGTCGTCCACCGCGGTGCACCAGCCACTCACCCAGCAGCAGTTGCTGACCGAGTGCGCGACGGTCGAGGAACACAAGTACGCCGAGATCGGTCCGCTGCTGACGGTCGACCGGCACGCGCAGGAGCCGAGTCTGGTGATCGCGATCGTCGGTGCGTGCAGCTCCGACGACGTCACCGCGCTCAACCGATGGCGGACGAGTCAGGCGACCGGGGTCGCACTGCTGCTGGACGCCGCGAGCTGGGCGGTCGGCGTCGAGGCGACCGAGAAGGCCGCCCGACTGACCGCAGCCACGGACGCCACCGAGAACGAACTGCGCCGCAACGGCTGGCGAGTAGCCAGAGTCCGCCGCGGCGACCACCTCCCCACCGTCTGGTCCACCCTCGGCCTCAGAAGCGGAAGAATCGCATGACCGGTCATGCCAGGATCTCCATTGCTGCTTGGGGAGCGACCGTGTTGGGGTCGCTCGTTCTGACGCCGGTGTTCTCTGGGCCGTTCTTGTTCATCAGCGCGTTCCTGTGCGCGCTGATGACGGGCATCGGGGTCCTGTTGCAGAACCTGCGCATCCCGCGGGTCGTCGTACCGATCGTTCAGCTGCTGGTGCTGGTCGAGTTGCTGTCGCTGTTCTTCCTGCACGCGACGATGAAGTTCGGGCTGTTCCCGGTGAAGGCGACCGCGATCGAGTTCAACGCGCAGATGGTCGACGCGATGGACTCGATCAACCGCTTCAGTGCGCCACTGCCACAGGATCCACATCTGACTTTGTTCGCCGTGTCGGTGATCACCGCGACCGGCTTCCTGATCCACGTCATCGCCGTCCAGCTCCGGCAGGCCGCGTGGTCGGGGTTGCTGCTGCTGATCATGTACACGGTGCCGGCCGCGACCGTGCACGGCGGGCTGCCGGCGCTGCTCTTCATCCCGCCCGCGATCGGCTACATCGTGCTGCTGTCGGCCGAGGGCCGGAGCCGGCTGAGCCGCTGGGGCCGCCGGATCTCCGGCGTCTCGCACCTCGACGCGGCCGAGCCCGTCGAGGCGTCGGCGCTCGGGCAGGCCGGGCGCCGGATCGGGCTGAGCGTCGTCGCGATCGCCGCCCTCCTGCCCGCGCTGCTCCCGGCGTTGCCGGAAGGAGTCGTCGGCAACGGTCTGGCCGGCGGCAGCGGGAACGGGAACGGGCTCGGCGCCTCGATCTCGTCGACCGACCCGATGCTCGACATGGGCAAGAACCTGAAGCGCGGCGCCAACGACGTCGCGCTCACCTACAAGGGCGGGCCGGCCGGCGGCAGCTACCTGCGGCTCACCGCGCTCGACCTGTTCGACGGCAACACCTGGCGGATCGCGCCGCGGTCCGCGGGGCACAAGATCGGCGGCGACCTGACGCCGCCGCCTGGCTACACCGGTGACCTCTCGAAGGTTCCGCAGACCACCATGGAGATCAACGTCACCAGGGACTTCCGGTCGCAGTTCGCCCCGGTCCCCTACCCGACGCACTCGATCTCGCTGAAGCGCGAGTGGCAGTACGACGCCGGCGCGCTCGACGTGGTGTCGACGAACGGCTCGATCGTCGCGGGCAAGAAGTACAAGGTCACGTCGTACGACCTGCAGCCCACGCCGGAGCAGCTGCACGACTCGATCACCACCGGCGGGCCGGACCAGTACACCCTGATCGTGCCGCGGCAGACGCCGACGGACATCAAGCAGAAGACGTACGAGATCACCGCCGCCGCGGCCGACAACAAGTTCGAGGCGGCCGTCCTGATCCAGAACTGGTTCCGCAGCAGCGGCGGCTTCACCTACAGCACCGACAACGCCAAGGGCAGCGGGATGACCGCGCTCGAGGATTTCCTACTGAAGAACAAGCAGGGGTACTGCGAGCAGTTCGCCACCGGGATGGCCCTGATGGCCCGGATCATCGGGATCCCGGCCCGGGTCGGGATCGGGTTCCTGCCCGGGCAGGCCGGCAAGGACGGCGAGTTCACGGTCCGGATGCACGACATGCACGCCTGGCCGGAGCTGTACTTCCAGGGCATCGGCTGGGTGCGGTTCGAACCGACGCCGTCCGCCCGGGTCGCGAGCACGCCGAACTGGACCGTCGCGGCCGGACCGGACCCGACCAGCCCGACCACCGCGCCGACCGCCGTGGCGACGACGCCGGGAAGCCAGGAGACCCCGGGGGTCAGCAAGCCGCGCCACGACCCGAGCCTGGGGGACCCGACCGGCGCCCCGGTCGTTGACTCCGGCAACTGGTTCACCAAGGGTGGCGGGCAGGCGATCGCCGGAACCCTCGCGGTGCTGCTCGTGCTGTGCATCCCGTGGCTGATCCGGACGCTGACGCGGCGCAAACGGCTCCTGCGGCCGCCAGGTCGGGAGGCGGCTGAAGGGCTGTGGGCAGAGGTCCGGGATACCTCGCGCGACCTGGGTCTGGACTGGTCCGACATCTCGACGCCGCGCCAGACCGGTCAGTGGCTGATGACGAAGCTCCCCGAGGAGACGCATCCCGCGGCCCGGCGCCTGGCTCGCGGCATCGAGGCCTTGCGGTACGCGGGCGATGCCAATCCCGAGCTGGACCTGCGCGCCGACGCGGCCGCCGTACGCGCGGCTCTGTGGTCGCAGGCGCCGACGCGGCGGCGCTGGCGCGCCCGGCTGCTGCCGCCGTCGTGGCGCTGGTACCTGAGCCGCGGCACGACCGAGGCCTCGGACCTGCTCGACGAGTTCGACCTGTTGCTGGCCCGGCTGCGCTCCGTCATCCTCCCGAAACGCCGCCACGCCAACTGACACCTCCCGGCTGCCGGGGGAAGAAGCCCGCCGACGCCTCGCGGTCGCTGGCGGCGGCGCGATGGGTGCCGGCTGACGCCTCGCGGTTGTCAGGGTGCAAAAACGACCACACCCGTCCCACCAGGGCACGGGTGTGGTCGAAGTCTCAGCCTGCGCTCAGACCGCGCTGCGACGCGTCAGAGATCCTCGTCGCGGCGACGGCGCCAGCGGTCTTCCATCCGCTCCATGAAGCTGCCGGACGAGTCGTGCTTGGTCCGATGCCGCTTGGTCGTCGGCGGCGGCGGGATGTCGTCGGACTCCCCCGCATTGCTGATCCGCTTCATGCTCAGCGCCGCGATGTACAGACAGGCGACCATCATCACGAAGCCGATCACTCCGATGATGGTGTTCGGGATGATCGCACCGGTCATCAGCACCGCGATGCCCAGCACGAATCCAACGCCGGCAAGCACTGCCCGCCGCTTGTAGTACAAGCGCACATTGGTCCCACGCATGGCGGAAACGAACTTCGGGTCTTCCGCAGCAAGGGCACGTTCGAGCTGCTCGAACTGGCGCTGCTCTTCTTCCGAGAGGGGCACCGTCGATCCCTCCATGATGAGCGCGATCTCGATAGGCCGCCTTCAGTCTAGGCCGCGCTCGGCCGACACGAAACCCTGACCGCCTGTCCAGCGCGTCACGGTCCGGCAACTGCCCCCGGAGGGCCGGTCCCAAACCTGTGTCTGTCGGCGTGTCGCTCACGGTCAGTTCACAGCGTCCGCACAGCCTCCGTGAGCCGGTAGCTCAGCCGTCACCCTCCGTCAGGGCTGCCGGCGACCGCGGCGCTGCTCAGCGGGTCGCGAGGATGTGCAGCTGCGTCGCCAGCGCGCGGAATGCGGGGTGCTGGCTGGCCGCGCGTTCCAGCTCGGCCAGCGACTCCGCGGCGCCCGGCTCGGAGTCCACGAACGCGGACGGCACCAGGTCGGCGAACGTCCGGACGCCGTGCACGGTGTGCACCATGAACCCGGCATCCGCGAGCTGCGCGGTGATCCCGGTCTCGTCGAACCGCCGC
The DNA here is from genome assembly GCF_042873375.1 of Kribbella sp. NPDC004875. Lineage (NCBI taxonomy): Bacteria > Bacillati > Actinomycetota > Actinomycetes > Propionibacteriales > Kribbellaceae > Kribbella > Kribbella sp. NPDC004875. The sequence goes on along the minus strand of NZ_JBIALI010000002.1, from coordinate 387,407 downwards.
GGCATCGGGTCGGTCGCGCCCCACCGGCCGTCCGGGTCCTGCAGGGCGATCCGTGCCTCGGCCAGGTGACCGGCCAGCGCCCGCGCCAGCACCACGGCGTTGCGCTGGGCAACCAGCAGACTCAGTACGCCGCCTTCGCGCAGTACCGACGCCATCGCCTGCAGCGCCTGCACCGGATCGTCGACGACCTCAAGAACCCCGTGGCAGAGTACGGCGTCCGCGCTCGACTCCCCCGCCAGCCCGGGGAGCTCGCCCGCGTCACCCTGAACACCGCGGACCAATTCGCTCACGCCTTCGTCGCGGGCCCGGCGCTCCAGTGAGGCGAGTGCGTCCGGGCTCGGGTCGACCACGGTCACCCGGTGCCCTTCGACCGCGAGCGGTACGGCGAACCCGCCGGTCCCGCCGCCGAGGTCGACAATGTCCAGCCCGGCGCCCGGATCGGTCCGCCCGCGTCCCGCCAGCGCAACGCGCAGCGCCTCTCCCACCAACGCGGTCCGCACGCTCCGCCGTCGCCGATCCACCATCAACCCTCCTGCCGATCCCCCATCACCACCCCACCGCGCCACACCCTACTTCCACTCCCACCCAGCCCCGCCCATCGCACCCGATCCGCCAGTCGTGCCGACCTCGTTAGCGGACCATAAGCGTCCGTCGCTCGGTGGGGTCTGTCGCCGGCAGGGCGAGCGCGACACTGTGGGGAAGAAGGGGAGAGCCGATCGTCAGGGAGGGGATCATGGCCATCTTCAGCAAGTCCTTCACCGAACCGGACGAGCAACGCAGGCCGGACAAGACGAGCATCGACGTCGTCAAGCTGCCAGGGGCCAGCGTCGCGCGGATGACTTTCCAGCCCGGCTGGCGCTGGTCCGAGTGCATCCGTCCCGTCGTCGGAGGTGACACCTGCCAGGTCCGGCATGTCGGGACGCTGCTCTCCGGGGAGATGGAGGTCATCCACGACGACGGCACCAAGGCGCGCCTGGCGGCAGGCTCCGCCTACGTCATCGAGCCCGGGCACGACGCCTGGGTCGTCGGTGAGGAGCCGGTGGTCGGTCTCGAATTCGAGTCGACCGCGGCCGAGACCTACGCCAAACCCTGACCCGAACGCCCGCGCTCGCCGGCCTCAGGACGGGGTGCGGCCGATGACGTACAGGCGGCGGGTGGTTTCGGCGCGGGTGGTGATCGGGCCACGCAGGTACCACTCGATGTCGGTCAGGCCGGCGGCTTCGACCGCGGCGATCACTTGAGTCGGGTCGTAGAGGACGTAGTCGAGGCTCACCTCGTGGCCGAGTAGCTCCTCGACGTGCCGGACCTCGGCTCCGGCGTGGAGGGCGAGGACCAGGCAGCCACCGGGGTCGAGCGGCCTCGTCAAGGCGGCGATCGCCTCGGGAAGTTCGGATGCGGCCAGATGGATGAGCGAGTACCAACCGAGGACTGCCGCCCAGCCGGAGCTGGCGGGCGGCCTGCCGAGGCGGCGCAGGTCTCCGACCTCGAAGTTGTGGCCGGGGAACCGGCGGCGCGCTTCGGCGACCATCTCGGGTGACAGGTCGATGCCGGTGGCATCGGCACCTCCCTCGGCCAGGTACGCCGTGATGTGCCCCGGCCCGGATCCGACTTCCACCACCGGACGGCCGTTGGCATGGGCAATCACCCGGTCGAGCAGCCAGCGTTCGAACGGCAGCCCGTCGAGCTCGTCGAGCAGCTCGTCCGCGTACGTCGTCGCGACCGCGTCGTACGCCGCACGCACCCGCGCGTCGCGTGCCTCGACGCCGTCGGCGATCACCGTGTCGCGATCCACAGCCTCGACGGCGGCGACCGCCTCCTCCTCCGGGACCGGTCCGAGCAGGTGGATCCAGCGGCGGTCGTGTTGGCCGGCGCGGCGTTCGAGCTCGCGGACCAGCGGTTCGGGACGGGCGGCCATCCGTCGGAGGCAGTCCTCGACGTCGGACCGGTCGGCGAACTGGTGCAGCCGCTCGGTCCGCGTCCGCAGCTCGCCCGGCGCTTGCGCGCCACGGAGCAGTAGCACGGTGATGAGTGCCCGCTCGTCCTCCTCGAGGCCGAGCTTCTCGTCGAGGATCTGGTGATACTTCAAGGTCCGCCGGCCGGTGTCGACCCAGACGATCCGCAGCAGCTCGCGATCGCGCAGCGACCGGGCGACCCGCTCGACGGTCCCTTGGTCGTAGTCGACGACCGGCTCCCGATTACTCGTCTGATTGCAGGCGGTGCGCAACGCGTTGGCCGTCAACGGGTACGACGCCGGCACCGTCGTCTGCTTCTCCAGCAAGCTCCCGAGGACCCGCTGATCCTCGATACCCAGGACAGGAAGATCGCTCACCCGTCCGACCTTAAGGGCTCACCGGCCGACGGTCTGCAGAGATCTGCAGCCACGCAGGATCGGTCAGCCGGGTTGGTAGGTCTCCGGGAGCGTCAGCGGCTCGAACGCGGTGCCGTTGCACGACGGGCAGAGCGCGTCGTCGACCAGGCCGGAGCCTGAGCAGCGAGTGCACAGACCGTCGTGCCAGGACTCGCCGGACAGGGAGTGATGAGGACGTGGGTAATGGGTGTCCGGCAGATAACACTCGGCGCCGGTGAGGGCGTGCACGCGACCACACAGGTCCTTGCCGAGCCCTCTCGATGGTTCGCTCACGGTCGGGATCTCCTCAGTGCTGGCGGTTCTCGGTGCTGCTTCTCGGCGCTGATGTTTCTCGGTGCGGGTGGTTCAGCTGGCTTGCATCCACGGTTGGGTCAGGACGGACTGCGGGTCGGTGGTGGCGGTGAGCACCGGGCTGGTGGACAGCCGCAGGCTCGCCTCCACCTGGGTGTAGAACGTGTCGACGGCGCGGATCAGGTCGTCCGCCTCGCGGGTGCTGACGGCGCGCTCCAGGCCGGCCTCGGCCGCGGCACGCTGCCCGGCACCGGCGGCGAAGAACGTCGCCCACTCGCCGAACTCCGGCGCGACCTCGGCGAGCAGCACCCAGGCGTTGCGCTGGACCCGTCGGCGGCTGCCCGAGCGGACCGGGCGGGCCCGGACCGCGAGCACCGCGGCCGCGACCCGGAGCGCCGCGACGTGCGCGCTCGAGTAGCGGAGCAGGTGGTCGCTCGTCTCGGTCGCCTCGGCCAGGGCGGCGCGGGCGCGGGACAGCTCTCGGCTGGCCGCACCGGCCGCGGCCGGCGATACCGGTGAAACAGTCATCGGTCGGTCACCCTCTCCAGTTGCCAGCGACCCGAGTCCGGGTCGTGGGCGAGATCGAACAGCTCCCGCCGGCCGTGCCGGCCGCAGCCTGCTTCCACCCGGAACACCGCGCGCTCCGGCCCCCATTCCGCATCCAGCACGCCCACGGCCGCCGGACTCGCACCCGCCGACGGAAGCGGGGTGGCCGAGGGAAGTGTGGTGGTGGAGGGAAGCGTGGCAGCGGCGTGAGAACGGGGGGTCGCCGCCGCTGCCACGCCGGCTGGGTGGTTGCGGACCGGGCGGGCCGTGCCGCGGGCCGCCGAGCAGGCCTCGGCCACCGTCGCCGCGTCGATCCGCGCCAAGGTCTCTTCGGACTGCCCGCGGTAGTGCGCGCGGGCGTCGTACGTCTGGCCGGTGCCGATGATGCCGCGCTCCCACCAGACCGCGGTCTCGGTCCACTGCGACTTCACCGCGCAGACCCGCCACAGGCGGCCGCGCCAGAGGAACTGATCGGGGGTCTCGAGACCGTCCACGGACACCGAGTGCACCTCGACGGCGTCGTCGAACTCCCACATGCTCCATCGCCTCCTGTGAACGAGCTTCCCCGGGTCGGCAGCCCGGCGGGTGAGCCCGGGGTGGGGGTCGAGGACCACCCCGGGGCCCGCCCGCCGGGACCACCGGATTCCGATGCGGCCGCAACTCCGCACCGGAGCCGTCCAGCTGTCCGACCCGCCTCGGTCCGGCCTCCCGACGAAACCGGGTCCGAGGTAATCGAACATCTGTTCGAACACTGGAAGCGTAGCGCCGCGCGCCGACAATCGTCAACGTCCGGTAAGCCCGGCGCGCCGCCCCGCAGGCGTCCGGGCGACCAGACTGGGAACCCCGGGACGGAAGGACGAACGATGCGGAAACGGACAGCCGGAAGCGCCGCGGCGGCGGTCGCCGTCGTGGTGACAGCGATCACGCTGCCGCTCTTCCAGCCGTGGCGGCTGCTCACCGACAAGGTCGTCGACGAGGGGCTGCCGGGCGCTGTTCCGATCTCCACGCCTTCAGCATCGAGGACGCCACCGACAATTTCCGTCGTCCCGACAGAACCGGCGCCTACTGTCAAGACCGCACCGAGGATTCTGCTGACCGGGCAGCTGATCAGTCACGAACACGGGACGTCCGGAGACATCGCCGTACTCGCTCTGCCGGACGGCCGCCGGGTCCTGCGGATCGAGAACCTGGACACCTCCGACGGGCCGGATCTGAAGGTCTGGCTGAGCGACGCCGCGGTCCGGCCCGGCAGGGCCGGGTGGCATGTCTTCGACGACGGGACGTATCGCGACCTCGGCCGCCTCAAGGGCAACCACGGCAACCAGAACTACCCGATCCCCCGCGAGGTGCGGCTGGAGAGCTTTCGCAGCGTGGCGATCTGGTGCGACCGGTTCAACGTCTCGTTCGGAGCGGCCGCGCTGAAATCGGGATGACGGGGCGCCTAAGCTCGCAGGGTGAGCAGTCATCCCAATGTGCAGAAGGTCGCCGCCGCGCTGCAGGCGGCAGGTGCCACCGGCGAGATCGTGATCCTGGACGAGGCGGTGCCGACAGCGGCGGCCGCGGCGGCGGAGCTCGGTTGCGAGGTCGGCGCGATCGCGAACAGCCTGATCTTCGACGGCGACGGTGCCCCCGTCCTGATCCTCACCTCGGGCGCGCACCGCGTCGACACCGCGAAGGTCGCGGCCGAGCTCGGGATCACGAAGCTGAAGCGTGCCACCCCCGAGTTCGTGAAGGAGCACACCGGTCAGTCGATCGGCGGTGTCGCTCCCGTCGGGCACCCGGGCCAGGTCCCGACGTACGTCGACACCGCCCTGGAGCAGTACGACGTGATCTGGGCCGCCGCCGGGATCCCGCACTCGGTGTTCCCCACGACGTACGACGAGCTCCTGAAGCTCACCAACGGCAGCACGATCACCGTCAACTGAGGACGGCGGGAATCGCGGCCCGCACGAAGCGCCGGGTGAGTCCGGCGCGCGTGTGCCGCCACCACATCCCGGTACGGACCTCGTCGGGCCCGTAGCGGCGTCGCCGGATGTCCTCGACGACGTCGGCGGGCGCACCGAGGTACGGCAGGACGTCGAACGCGGCGCGCTTGGTGATCAGGTCACCGGTCGCCAGTGTGACGTGCGCGCGGGCGATCGTGAGCAGGCTGAGGTCGACCCAGATGTCGTTGTACCAGTGGCCGCGCTTCCGGGTCACCGGCAGCCAGAAGTCGCGCAGGTCGCGCCGGACGAAGTCGAACAGTTCCTCGTCGGTCACCGCCGGCAGCAGCTCGGCGGGCACCGGGCCGAAGAGCGTACGGTTGCCGATGGCAAGCTCGCGGCGGGTCACCGGGGTCACCGGCCGATCGAAGTACTCCTCGTGCGCGAACGTCGGATGCCGGACCGTGAGGTCGCCCAGCTGGTCCACTGCCATGTAGGAGCAGTGCAGCTTGGCGGCGAGTGGGTACTCGCGGATCAGCCGCCGGTGCATGTCCTCGACGGCGGGCGGGGGTGGCGACGAGACCACGACGATCGTGTCGAGGTCGCTGCGGCCGACCTGGTAGTCCCCCAGTGCCAGCGAGCCGTGCAGCCAGACCGCCTTCACGTCGGCGACTTCCCGCACTGACGTGACAAAGCCGTCCAGCAAGGGCTGGACGGCCTCGTCGATCACAACGGACAGGTTAGACGGCTGGGCGAACGTCCACGTCGGCGGCCCGTACGTAGGCCATCCGGTGCCCGAACCAGATCTGGTAGTACTTGTCGTTCCCGAGTACCTGGACGTGATCGGTCGGCGGTTGCCCGTCGAACGTCACGGCCCGGTAGTAGTCGGTCTCGATGTTCAGGTCACCGACCGGGTAGGCCTGTCCCGCGCCGATCGAGTACTGCAACGGAGTCACCGTCTGGTACGGGATCCCCGTCGGGTACGCCGACTGCTCGGGGTACGCACGCCCGTACACCGGCACCGAGGTGAGCCCAGCCTTCGGCTTCACGACCAGACCGGGCTTGGCGAACGCGTCCGGAGCCGACGCCGGGCTCTTGAACCAGCCCTTGGCGCCCAGGTACCAGACCGCCACCCAGTCGCCCTGGCGCTCGGCCACGACGTACTGCGAACCCGCTGCGGCCCGGGAGCCCATGTCGGAGACCTCAGTGGTGCCGTTGGACCCGTCCGGGTGCAGACCGAGGTCCTTGACCAGCGGAGCGTTGTCGTCCGGCGCCTGACGCAGGTACACGAAGTTCGTGCCCTGCGGCTTGCACGGCGTGCCGGCGGTGTCGCAACTGTTGACGACCTGGACGTTGTCCTCGAAGCCCGGCTTGATCGTGACGACCGACCCGGCCTTGACCGGCAGCACCGACTTGCCCCAGATCGGCGCGCCGACCAGGTCCATGTAGTGCTCCCAGTCCCAGTACGGTCCCGGGTCCCAGTGCATGCCGCGGACCGTGGACGGGACCGTGCCCGGCACCTGGTCGTGGCCGATGATGTGCGCGCGGTCGAGCGGGATGTTGTTCTTCACGGCCAGGTAACGCACCAGCTTGGCCGAGTTGCGGTACAGCGACTCGGTGAACCAGGTGGCGCCCTGCGGTGCGAAGCCCTCGTGCTCGATGCCGATGCTGTGCATGTTCACGTACCAGTTGCCGGCGTGCCACGCGACGTCCTTGGCCGGCACGTGCTGCCAGATGTGGCCGTCGGACGAGCGCATCGTGTACTGCCAGCTCACGTACGTCGGGTCCTGCACCAGGTTCAGCACACCCTGCCAGGTGCCTTCGGTGTCGTGGATGACGATGTAGTCGATCTTGCCGGTCTTCGGCCGGTTGGCGAGGTCATGGTTGCCGTAGTCGCCGTCACCGAACTGCGAGTACGGCGCGGGCAGCCACTCGCACCCGAGCGACGGCGGGCATTCGACGTCGGACTTCGACGGCTGCACACCGTTCGGCAGCGAGAGCTTGGCGAGCTGGGCCTTGGCCGGCTGCACCGCGACGGCCGGCATCACGATCTGCTGGCCGGTGTTCGTGGTCCGGGCGGCGCCCTTGGCCATGATCGAGTAGACGTCGTCGGCGAACCCGGCGGCGCCGACCTTGTCGTTCGCCTCGGCGTACGACGCGACCGCGCCGTACCACTGCGCGGGGGAGGTGTTCGCGCCGACCGGCAGGCCGAGCGACTTCTGGTACGACGCCAGCACCGCGGCGCCGCCGTCGATGTTGGCGGTCACGTCCTTGCGCAGCGTGGCCTGGTCCAGCCCGGTCAGCTCGGACGCCTTCTTCAGCGTCTGCAGCGACTCGGCGGACGCGACCTTCTGCTTGCCGGACAGGTCGGCGACCTCGGAGGCGCCCAGTCCGGTGAGGTGCATCGGGCCGTAGCCGCCCGACGTGCTCGGCGTGCCGGCGTGGTCGTCCCAGCGGGACTCGGCATACGAGACGGCGAGCAGAACCGGCTCCGGTACGCCGTACTTCGCAGCGGCCGCGCTGAACGCCGACGCGGCGTCGGCCGGCGGTGTCCCCGGTTCTGACGCGTCTGCGGGTGGACCTCCCAACGACACGCCGACCAGGGCGGCCGGCAGTGCTACCGCAGCGAGTGCGGCAAGAATCTTCGGACGACGCAGCATGATGATCTCCTGAACCCCTGGGCGGGTGCCGGTCACACAGACTGGCAGCCTAGTCACTGTGAGTCGAGGCGACGCGGATGTCAACGGTTAACCAAAACTCGCGACATCGGGTTCGATACTGACGATCACTGGCGAAATCATGGCTCGCGCAGTACGGCGACTGAGGGTTACGGAGACCGGAGATGGAAGCGTTGCCGCTGGCGGTGACGACGGGCTGGGCGAGTGGCGTGAACGCCTACGCCTGCGTGCTGATCCTCGGTCTGCTCGGCCGCTTCGCCGGCGCCGGCGACGTACCGCACGCGCTGACCACGACGCCGGTGCTGATCGCGGCCGCGGCCCTGTTCGCGTTCGAGTTCGTCGCCGACAAGATCCCGTACGTCGACTCGGCCTGGGACGCGGTCTCGACGTTCATCCGGCCGACCATCGCCGTCGTCCTGGCCGCGCTGCTGTCAGGTCAGGCGAGCACGCTGCAACAGGCGGTGATCGCGGCCACCGGCGGTCTGGTGGCCCTGCTGTCGCACTCGGTGAAGGCGAGTCTGCGGCTCGCGATCAACACCTCCCCCGAACCCGTCACGAACATCGCCGCGTCCTCCGGTGAGGACGTCGCCGTCGCCGGTGTGATGTCGCTGGCCGCCTTCCACCCGGAGGCGGCGCTGATCATCGCCGGCCTCCTGCTGCTGCTCGGACTGATCGGCGTGTACTTCGCGTTCCGATTCATTCGGCGCGGATATCTCAGGTTCAAAGCGTGGCGCGAGAAACGTAGTACCCCTGCGACCGGAAGTAGCGTTGCCTGATGGCCAAGGTGGTTGTTGTCGGAGCCGGACTGGCCGGTCTGGCCAGTGCGGTGCGTCTGGCCAAGCTGGGCCACCAGGTCACGATCTGCGAGCGTGACGAGCATCTGGGCGGTGCGCTCGGTCGCGTCGAGGCGGATGGCTTCACCTGGGACGCCGGTGCGGCCAGTACGACGCTGCCTGCCGCTCTGCGCGACCTGTTCCGGAAGAGCGGTCGTCCGATCGAGAGCCTGGTCCAGCTCGACCCGGTGACCGAGCCACGCCGCCACATGTTCGCCGACGGCTCCGTGCTCGACCTGCCCGTCAGCGACCGCGGTGCGCAGGAAGAGGCCTGGACCGGCCTCGCTGGTGGCGCTGTAGCCGAGCAGTGGACCGCGCTGGTCGATGCGTACGGCGACACCTGGCAGATCCTGCGGAAGACCTCACTGGAGCCACCGCTCGAGGACAAGCTGCCGCTGAAGACGATCCGCACCCTCAAGCCCTGGCAGTCGCTGGAGAAGGTCGCTCAGCGCGAGCTCAGCGACGACCGAGCCCGAGCCGTACTGCGGCACTTCGCAGCACAAGGTGGTTCGGACGCCAGCCTCACGCCTGGGTACGTCGGTGTCTGGTCGTACCTGGAGCGCACATTCGGCCGCTGGACGATCGCAGGTGGATTCGGCGCGCTCGCGGACGCTCTGGTGCAGCGAGCGAGTGAACGGAAGATCACCGTTCGCACCCACGCGGAGGTGGTCGCCATCAGTACGTCGGACGGCGCAGTGACCGGCGTACGGCTCGTGGACGGTGAAGAACTGCCCGCGGACATCGTGGTGAGCGACGTCGATCCACGAGTGCTGTATGAGTCCTTCGTCGACGATCCGGCGGCGAGGAAGGTGCGCAAACGGATCCTGTCGACGCACCAGGCGCAAGCGGCGTACGTCGTCCATCTCGGGCTGAAGGACCCGGTGCCCGAGCTGCCGTTCGAGACCGTTCTGCACGGGACGCCGACCGTCGTCGTCCGGACAGGTGGCATCGCACCGGCCGGTCATCAGGCGTGGTCCGTGCTCGTCCACGGCTACCCGACGGACGACGTCCTCGACCTCCTGGTCGCGCGTGGCCTGCCGGTCCGGGAGAACGTGGTGTCCCGGCAGACGTCGCCGTCCTGGTGGGCCGGCGTGGCCTGGGAGGGCTACCGGACCGCCCGCCGCCGCGCCTCGAACGTCTCCCCCGTCAAGGGCCTGTACTGCGTCGGCGCGGGCGCGCACCCGGGTTCCGGCGTACCGTCCACGACGCTGGGCGCGGCGATCGTGGCGGACGCCATCGGGAAGGCCTGAGGCCCCGGTGGGGTTGGACACAGGAGCGAACTAAGATTGGTTGTTCCTGTGTTCTGAGTCGGGGCAGGCCCGGCCGTAGAGAGGACCTCGGTGGATCAAACCCCCACATCGGCCGATCACGACAACCACGCCGGCGGTGACACCAGTGACCGCAACGACAGCGTGGAGCGGGCTGAGCTGGCGGCTGAGCAACAACATGTCGACCGGGTGTACGGCCGGGTCGAGGAGGCCGCCCGGTCCGCGTCCCGGATCGCGGTCGAGGGCCACCAGCGTGGCCAGGCGCAGAACGTCGGGCGGGTCCGCGACGAAGAGCAGACCGGTCTGTACGAGCGGGACGTGCTGGTGTTCGCCGCCGCCCGCCGGATCGCCGAACTGGACGCCGAACACGAAGGCCTGGTCTTCGGCCGGCTGGACTCCGACCACGGCGACGACGAAGCCGCCGCCGGGTCCGCCGCCGAGCTCGAGAAGCTGTACGTCGGCCGGATCGGTGTCCGCGACGCGGAGTACGAACCGCTGGTGATCGACTGGCGCGCGCCCGCGGCGGAGCCGTTCTACCGGGCCACCGCGACCGACCGGCAGAAGGTCGTCCGGCGCCGCGTCCTGCGGAACAAGGGTTCGCGGATCGTCGGCCTCGAGGACGACCTGCTGGCGCCGGAGCGCGCGCCGGAGGACCTGCCGGTGATCGGCGAGGGCGCGCTGATGGCGTCGCTGTCCCGGGCCCGCGGGCACACGATGCGCGACATCGTCGCCACCATCCAGGCCGAGCAGGACAAGGCGATCCGGGCACCAGCTCGCGGAGTCACCGTCATCGGTGGCGGTCCGGGGACCGGTAAGACGGTCGTCGCGCTGCACCGGGCGGCGTACCTGCTGTACAGCGACCGCCGGCGGTTCGAGCGCGGCGGTGTGCTGGTCGTCGGCCCGTCGGCTGCGTTCATGGCCTACATCGAACGGGTCCTGCCGAGCCTCGGTGAGAACACCGTCTCGCTGCGGGCCGTCGGTGAGCTGGTCGACGGTGTGCGGGCCACCGCGGTCGACGAGGCCGAGGTGGCTGCGATCAAGGGTTCGCTGCGGATGCGCGGCATCCTGGCGCGGGCCGCCCGCGACCGCGTTCCGAACGCGCCGGCGACGCTGCGCGTCTTCCTCGGCGGCGCCGCGGTCGAGCTCGACGCCAACCAACTCGACAACGTACGCCGGAACGCGCTGCGCCGGACGGCACGCAACCGCGCGGCCGCCGAGGCGCGCAAGGGCCTGATCGCCGCGCTGTGGCAGCGCTTCCCCGAGGACCTGCGCAACGGTCCGCTCGGCGACCGTGAGGCCTTCGGCGATCGGGTCGCCGACACTCCGGCGTTCCGTACCTTCTTCAGCCAGTGGTGGCCGATCCTGACCCCGGAGTCGGTACTGCGCTGGCTCGGCGACCCCCGTCGGCTCCAGCGCTGGGCCCGGCACGATCTGACGCCGGCCGAGGTCGACGCGCTCGCCAAGGCGATCCGGACCACGGACGAGTTCACGATCGCGGACGTCGCGCTGCTGGACGAGCTGTCCACGTTCCTCGGTCGCCCGCCGCTGGTCGACAACACCGACGACGAGTTCGACTGGCTCGAAGGCCTGTCGGACGGCGTCAACGAAGTACTGACCAGCTCCGAGCGCCGGGCGCGTGCGCAGGCCGCGCGGGAGGCGGACGAGCCGGAGGAGTACGCGCACGTGCTGGTCGACGAGGCACAGGACCTGTCCCCCATGCAGTGGCGGATGGTCACCCGGCGCGGACCGCAGGCCAGCTGGACGATCGTCGGTGACCCGGCGCAGAGCTCCTGGCCGGACCCGGACGAGGCGCGTGCCGCGATGGACTCGATGCTGTCGCACCTGCAGCGGCACGCGTTCCGGCTGTCCACCAACTACCGGAACTCGGCCGAGATCTACTCGTTCGCCGGTGAGGTGATCCGGCAGTCCATCCCGGACGCCGACCTGCCGAACGCGGTCCGCAGTACCGGCGTGCAGCCCGAGCACCGGGTCTTCGACGACGGCAAGGTGGCCCAGGCCGCCGGTGACGCGGCCGCCGAGCTGCTGCAGTTGGTCGAGGGCACGGTCGGCGTCATCGTGCCCCCGGCGCTGCGGCCGGTCATCGACCCGGTCCTCGCCGAGCTCGACGACCCACGGGCCATCGCGGTCAGTCCGCTGGAGTCCAAGGGACTCGAGTACGACGCGGTGGTCGTCGTCGAGCCGGACCGGATCGTCAGCGACACACTGGGCGGCGTACGGGCGCTGTATGTCGTTCTCACCCGGGCGACCCAACGGATGATCACTGTGAACAGCACAACCGATTGGCTGCCCGGCCGCGCCTCTTGAGGCTCGCGGGCCCGGGGAGGATCTTGTGCCCGATTCGGGACAGGATCCTCCCCATCTGTCTGGGCAGATGGGGGGGAGCCAGCTGCCCGGGCGGGGTCAGCCGCGCGGGACGACGTACGAGACGAGGTCGGCGTCGTCGGCGGCCAGGTCGGCCCAGTGGGTGGTGAGGTGCAGGACCGCGAGACCGGTGGTCGGGTACTTCTGGGTGAGCTCGACGCGCTCCGGGCTGGTGCCGTCCAGCGTCAGTTCGTCGGCCAGCCACGGGATGCCCGGGGCGTGGCCGACGACGATCACGGTCCGGGCCTCGGCCGGGGCTTCGTGGATGACGTCCAGGATGCCTTCGGTGTCGGCGTTGTAGATGCGCTTGTCGTACCAGACGTCCTTGGCGGTGACGCCGGCCTCGGCGACGTACTTCCAGGTCTCGCGGGTCCGTTTCGACGGCGAGCACAGCACCAGGTCCGGTTCGATGCCCTGGGCAACGAGATACCGGCCGGCGGCGCTCGCGTCGGCGCGGCCGCGGTCCGCGAGCGGGCGCTCGAAGTCCGGCATCGTCTCCGGTGGCACCGCCTTCGCGTGCCGGAGCAGAACGAGAGTACGGTCGATCAACAGGTCCGACGGGTCAGCCATTGGGTCAGGATACGACCGACGACCGGAGGTTGAGGAACACCTGCCGGGTTGCCGTGGATCTGTTCAAGGTAATGAAATGAATGCCTGGTGCGCCGCCGGCAAGCAAACGTTCGCACAGCTCGGTGGCGATCTCGATCCCGACCTCACGGACCGCGGCCGGTTCGTCCTCGACGGCGAGCAGCCGGTCGGTGACGGCGGCCGGCAACGCCATGCCGGTGAGCTCGGCCATCCGCTGGATCTGCTTGATGTTGGTGACCGGCATGATGCCCGGCAGCACCGGCATCTCACAGCCGAGCGCGGCGGCGCGGTCGACCAGCCGGAAGTAGTCGTCCGCGCCGAAGAACATCTGCGTGATGGCGTAGTCGGCGCCGGCCTGGGCCTTCGCCGCGAGCACCTGGGCGTCGGCCTCCAGCGACGTCGCCTCCGGGTGCTTGTCCGGGAACGCCGCGACGCCGACGCAGAAGTCGCCGAGTGAACGGATCAGCTCGACCAGTTCGACCGCGTGGTTCAGGCCCTCCGGGTGCGCGACCCAGGGCTGGTTCGGACCGCCGGGCGGGTCGCCGCGCAGCGCGAGCATGTTGCGGACGCCGGCGCCGGCGTAGGCGCCGATCACCGAGCGGAGCTCGTCACGCGAGTGCGCGACGCAGGTCAGGTGACCGAGCGGGGTCAATGAGGTGTCCTGCGCGACCCGTTCGGTGACGCGGATCGTGCCGTCCCGCGTCGTGCCGCCGGCGCCGTACGTGATCGAGACGAAGGTCGGGCGGAGTTGCTCGATCTCCCGGATCGAACGCCACAGCACGTCCTCGGCCTCGGGGGTCTTCGGCGGGAAGAACTCGAACGAGAACGACCGGCCCCCGGACGCCAGCAGCTCACGGATGGTCGGCGCACCGCCGGGCAGCGTCGAGGGAAGTCCGTTCGCCATGGCGTTCAGGTTACCCGCGGTGGCGGCCGGCGTCTGCCCACCGACTACGCTCCGAGACGTGGACGGCGATGTGGATATTCCGGTCGAGATCCAGCGGGCGCTGAGTGGCTTCCTCGATCGGCAGGAGGCGCGGCTGGTGGCGATCGGGCCGGAGCTGGCCGAGGTCGTGCAGGCCGCGCGGGACGCGACGAGTGGCGGCAAGCGGTTGCGTCCGTCGTTCTGTTACTGGGGTTTCCGGGCCGCGGGCGGCGAACGGGACCTGCCGATCCTGACCGCCGCGGCGAGCCTGGAGATGCTGCACGTCAGCGCGCTGGTGCATGACGACGTGATGGATTCCTCCGACGTACGCCGGGGCGCGCCGGCCGCGCATCGCCGGTTCGAGGCGTTGCAGCGGGCCCGCACGGAGAAGACCGGTCACGGTGGCGATCCGGTCGGGTTCGGCGCCGGCGCCGCGATCCTGCTCGGGGACCTGTGTCTGATCTGGGCCGACGAGCTGCTGCACACGTCCGGTTTCGACGCGTCCGCGCTGGCGCGAGCGGAGCAGTACTTCGACGCCGTACGGGTCGAGGTGACGGCCGGGCAGTACCTCGATCTGGTGGCTCAGGCGAGTGGCACCTCGGACATGGACCTGGCGCTGCGAGTCCTGCGGTACAAGTCGGCGACGTACACGATCGAGCGGCCGCTGCACGTCGGCGCCGCACTGGCCGGCGGGGACTCCGCCCTGATCTCGGCCCTGTCCGGGTACGGACTGCCGCTCGGTGAGGCGTTCCAGTTGCGCGACGACCTGCTCGGCGTGTTCGGGGACCCGGCGCTCACCGGCAAGCCGGCCGGTGACGACCTGCGGGAAGGCAAGCGGACGGTCCTGATCGCGTACGCCGTGGATCACGCGTCGGAGGCGCAGCTGTCCGAGTTCGACCGGCTGTTCGGCCGGCCGGACCTGGACGACGACGAGATCCAGCTGCTGCGCGAGATCCTCCAGGACTCCCGTGCGGTCCAGGCCTGCGAGGACCTGATCACCGAACGGACCGAGGACGCACTCGACGCGCTCGACCGCGCACCACTGGCCGACGAGACCGCCCGCAAGGCACTGACCGACCTGGCGATCGCCGCGACGTCACGCGTGGTGTGACTGCTACTGGTCGGCCAGGAGGTTGATCAGCCGCAGCAGATCTGCCGTGGCCGGCAGGCTGCCGAGCACGATCACCTTGAGTACGGCGCGTTCCTCGTCGTAGATGGTCTCGGCCTTGAGGTGCACCGCCTCGGGCTGGTTGAGCGCGCCATGGATATGGGTGGTGAGGCGGTCGGCCGTCGCGCGGTCGACGGCGTCGATGTGCACGATGCTGGACGCTTCGACGTGTCGCGCGGAGCGATCGACCTCGACGACCGCGGCGGGCGCGCCGGTGAACGCCTCGAGATCCTCGCGGGTGATCCGGTACTGCTTCCCGATCCGGACGGCCTTCAGCCGCCCGTCGCGGACGTAGTTCCGGATGGTCCGAACGTGCAGGCCCAGGCGGTTCGCCACCTGCTCGACCGAGTACAGCTCCTGAGCCATCTGCTCAGCCTAAGGCCTTTCCTTAGAATTCCCTATAAATGCCCAGATAGGTACTCTTAGGGTATTTTGAGGAACATGGTGATGGTGGCTGGGGTTCAGGTCCATGTGAGTGACACGCCGCTCACCGAGGAGCGCGACGCCGTCCAGCAGATCGTCGACGCGTACTACGCGCACCAGGCCGAGTGGATCGCGTTCACGCCGGAGCAACTCGGCGACGAGTTCTTCGAACTGCGGACCGGGCGGGCCGGCGGGATCACGCAGAAGTTCGTGTCCTACCGGATGGGTCTCGCGGTGGTCGGCGACATCTCGGCGCGGATCGCGCGGAGCAAACCGCTGGCCGACTGGGTGCGGGAGAGCAACCGCGGCCGGAACCTGTTGTTCGCCAAGGATCTCGACGAACTGGCCGAGCACCTACAGCACAGGCAGTGAGCTCAGCAGGTCAGGTGTCGACGCTTCGTCGATGAGCACCCTGAGCTGTCCGGAGTTCGTGGTGTCCTCGGCGAAGATCTGCAGCGCGACGTCGACGGTGTCGTGGTCGTGCTCGAGCAGGTTCCGCAGGCCGGTCCAGAGCACGACCTCGGGTGATCCGGTCGACCGGTCACTCAGCGAGTCCGCCAGGGCGTCCCAGTTCCGGCCGAACCAGCGGGGCAGATCGAACGCGGTCGCACACAGGTCGAGGAAGCCGGCCTTGTCGTTGATCTCACTCGTGTCGAGCAACACGAACCCGAAGCCCTCGGCGGCGGCGTCCCGGCGTACCTCGTCCGCGGGGGGTGCCGACGGCCAGCGGTAGACGCCCGGGCGCAGTCCCTCGGCCAGCAACGCGCGCAGCGAGCTCATGACGTTCCCCCGTCCTCCGCGATCCGGCGGAACGACTTGTAGTGGTCATCGGTGTAGTACCGCTCCCCGGCGTTCCCGGTAACGATCCGGCGGGCACCACGGTCCTTCTCCCCCGGTGTCTTCACGGTGTACTCGTGGTAGTAGCCGCGGTCGTGCTTGGGCAGGATCTTCTCGAGATTGCCGAACACCACGCCGTCGCGGCTGTACGGGTACGGCCCACCCTGGTCGATCAGTTTCAGCGTGTCCTGAGCCTCCTTCGGGAGGTCCGCGACCGCGACGTACTTCAGGCCGCTCTCCTGATCGACAGCACCCGAACCGGTCTTCGTGTCCGCCGAGCACCCGAACAGCGACGCCGCGAGGGTGATCACCAGCATCGCGATCACCACGGCCGCGACGATCCGCGCGGCCTTCGGGTTGTTGATCACCCGGCCTCCCGCAGCCGCCGGGTGAACTCGGCAGCCGCCGCGCCCGGGTCGTCGGCCGCGGTGATCGCCCGTACGACGACCACTCGGGTCGCGCCCGCCTCGAGCACCTCGTCCAGCCGCTCCAGGTCGATGCCACCGATCGCGAACCACGGCTTCGGCTGCCGCCGACCCGCGGCGTACGACACCAGGTCCAGACCGGCCGCCTGGCGGCCCGGCTTGGTCGGCGTCTCCCAGGTGGGACCGACGCAGAAGTAGTCCGAGCCGACCTCGTCGACCGCGGCGTTCACCTGACTGAAGGAGTGGGTCGAGCGCCCGATGATCGGCGCCGGCCCGGTGATCGCGCGCGCGGCGTGGACCGGCAGGTCACGCTGCCCGAGGTGCAGTACGTCGGCTCCGGCCGCGAACGCGATGTCCGCGCGGTCGTTCACCGCCAGCAGCTTGCCGTGCCGCTTGCACGCGTCGGCGAACACCTCCAGCGCGGCCAGCTCGTCGGCGGCTTCCATCTCCTTCTGCCGCAGCTGCACGATGTCCACGCCACCGGCCAGCGCGGCGTCCAGGAACTGTTCGAGGTCGCCCTGCTTCTCGCGCGCGTCGGTGCACAGGTAGAGCCGTGCGTCGTTCAGCCGGTCGGTGTGCTCAGTCACACCGCACAGCCTGCCATGAGCCACCGGACGTAGGCTTTGGGCATGCCTGAAACGACGTCCGATGTGGTGGTGATCGGCGGCGGGCTGATCGGCTTGGCGACGGCGTGGCGGCTGGCCGCCGACGGTCTTCAGGTGGCGGTATGTGACCCGACTCCAGGCACCCAGACCTCCAACGTGGCCGCCGGCATGCTTGCTCCGGTCACCGAGGTGGAGTTCGGCGAGGACGACCTGCTGGCGCTCAACCTGGCCTCGGTCAACGCCTGGCCTTCTTTCGCAGCAGAGCTCGAGCAACTCACCGGACTGCCCGCGGGCCTGAACCAGACCGGCACTCTCGCGGTCGCGTACGACGTCGACGACGCAGCCGCACTCCGCAGGCTCGCCGACTACCAGCGTCGGCTGGGTCTCGAGGTGGAGGAGCTGTCCGGTCGTGACGCCCGTCGTCGCGAGCCACTCCTCGCCACAGGCGTCTCCGGCGCCGTCTGGGTTCCTGGCGACCACTCCGTCGACAACAGACAGGCAGTAGCCGCTCTCCTCCGCGCCGTGGACCTGTCCGGCGTCCAACTCATCCGTCAGCGCGTCACTCGCGTCATCACGTCCGGTACGACGGCAACCGGCGTACTGCTCGACAACGGTGACACCGTTCACGCCGGGCAGGTCATTGCCGCGACCGGGCCGTGGTCGTCGCAATTGGACGGCGTACCGGAGGAGTTCCGCCCGCCAGTACGTCCGGTGAAAGGTGAGGTACTGCGACTGCGGGTCCCCGAAGCGTACCGGCCGGCGCTCCGGCACACAGTGCGAGCGACCGCGCGCGGCTTCTCGGTCTACCTGGTGCCGCGGCCCGGTGGCGAGCTGGTGGTCGGCGCGACGACCAGCGAGCTCGGTTACGACACCCGTGTCCTGGCCGGCGGCGTGTTCGCGCTGCTGCGGGACGCGCGGACAGTGTTGCCGATCTCCGACGAGTTCGAGTTCGTCGAGGCGATCGCCGGACTGCGGCCCGCGACGCCGGACAACGCGCCGATCCTCGGCCCGTCCGGTCTGGATCGGTTGCTGTGGGCAACCGGACATTACCGGAACGGGGTGCTGCTGACGCCGGTCACCGCGCAGGTGCTCGCCGACATGGTGCGCACCGGCACCCTGCCGGATCTCGGGAAGCCGTTCCTCGCCGGCCGGTTCGCGCACTAGTTCACAGTTGCCCTCAGCAACCGGAACGCTTGTGAACGACAACAATGTAGTTCAGCCTTGAATTGTAAACATTGCATTACAGGCGTAACACCAACCCCAGTCGCCCCTGTTGTCACATCCGTACCAGCGCATACGGTCGGTTGACGTTCACACGGGGAGTTGGATGCGATGCGCAACGTCATACGAGTTCTGACCGGGGTCGCCGTACCCGTGCTGACCGCGGCCGTGATCACCGCCGGCTCACCCGGGTTCGGCGCGTACAAGGTCAAGCAGGGTGACACCCTCAGCCACATCGCGAACCGCCACGGCACGTCCGTCGCGCGGCTGGTTGCCCTGAACAACCTGCCCGGCAACGGCAACGCGATCTACGCCGGCGAGCTGCTCAAGGTCCCCACCCAGGGGCCGGCGACGACCAGCTCCCCCGCGAAGCGGTCCCAGCTCGGCCGGGTGACGTACGTCGTGAAGTCCGGCGACACCGTCTCCGGGATCGCGAAGCGCTTCCACTGCTCGCAGGCCAACCTGCTCGCCGCGAACGGGCTGAAGCCGAGCGACCACATCTACGCCGGCAAGCCGCTGCAGGTCCCGGTCAAAATCCGCCCGAAGGCGAAGCCGCGGACCGACAACACGTTCGCCGGCCGCACGTACGCCGACCACGTCGTCGCGCAGGCGAACCGCAACCGGGCGATCCTGAAGAAGCGCAAGCTGCCGACCCGGTCACACATGCGCTCACTGATCGTGTCCACCTCGAAGCGGTACGGCGTCGACCCGGAGCTCGCGCTCGCGGTGAGCTGGCAGGAGTCGGGCTGGAAGCAGCGGGTCGTCTCCCCCGCGAACGCGGTCGGGGCGATGCAGGTGGTCCCGTCGACGGGCAAGTACACCTCGGGCATCGTCGGCCGGAAGCTCGACCTGCTCGACCCGAAGGACAACGTCACCGCCGGAGTCGTCCTGCTGAGCCGCCTGACCGGCGCCGCCCGCCTCGACATCGCGGTCGCGGGCTACTACCAGGGCCTCGGCGGCGTGAAGAAGAACGGCGTCTACCCCGACACCAAGCTCTACGTCCAGAACGTCCTCCGCATCAAGGCGCAGTTGGAACGCGGGTGGGATCCGCTGCGGTGAGCCTGGCGCGGTGACGCTGAGCTGTTATCTACACTCTCTGGGCAGGACTGTTTGGGGAGAGGCGGCTCACCGCAAGTGACGGACGACGTGGACATGCAGGTCAGCGACCGCCTCGTCGGGCGAGTGCTCGACGGTCGCTACCGTGTCGGCGCGCGCGTCGCGAAGGGCGGGATGGCCACCGTCTACCAGGCGCTCGACATGCGTCTGGACCGGACCGTCGCGGTCAAGGTGATGCACGACGGGCTCGGTGACGACGCCCAGTTCACCCGCCGCTTCGTCGCCGAGGCCCGCGCCGCCGCCCGCCTCTCGAACCCGAACGTGGTCGCCGTCTTCGACCAGGGTGACGACGACGGCACGCTGTTCCTGGCGATGGAGTACGTCCCGGGCCGCACGCTGCGGGACGTGATCCGCGCGGAGGCTCCGCTCTCCCCCGCCCGCGCGCTGGACCTGCTGACGCCGATCCTGTCCGCGTTGTCGGCCGCGCACGACGCCGGCATCGTGCACCGCGACATCAAGCCCGAGAACGTCCTGATCTCCGACAAGGGCGCCGTGAAGGTAGCCGACTTCGGTCTGGCCCGTGCGGTCAGCGCGAGCGGCAACACCGCCACCCAGGGTCTCCTGATGGGGACGGTGTCGTATCTGGCGCCCGAGCTGGTCACCGACGGCAGTGCGGACGCCCGCTCGGACGTGTACTCGGCCGGCATCCTCCTGTACGAGATGCTCACCGGCAACAAGCCCCACTCCGGTGACACCCCGATCCAGGTCGCCTACGCCCACGTCCACGCCGACGTGCCCCCGCCGTCACTCGAGCAGCCGAACATCCCGCCGTACGTCGATGCGCTCGTGCAGCGCGCGACGGCGCGTGACCGGGACCTGCGGCCGACGGACGCCCGGGTGTTCAGCCGGCAGGTGCACCGGGTGCGCAGTGCGCTCGAGGAAGGGCTGCCGGACGACCCGGAACTGACCGGCGACCTGACCGTGCCGATCCAGCAGATCCGCCAGGACAGCGGGTACGACGACGGCTACACCCGCGGAGTCGCCGCTGAGCAGGGTGAGCTCCGCCACGACACAATCGTCGTACCGGTGGAGCAGGGACGCCCGACCGGCGGCCCGGCGACGACGGCACCGCCGCCCCGGACCCCACCGGCCGCACAGCAACCGCAGCAGCGCCGGTCCCGCGGACCGATCGCGCTGATCGTGATCCTGGCCGCGGCGATCGCCATCGGCACAGCGGCCTGGTACTACGGGATTCACCGCTACACGACGACGCCGGACCTGATGAACCTGTCGCCGGCCGCCGCGGCTGCCAGAGCCGGCGAGGCCGGTCTGCAGACCAGTCTGGACAACCAGGACTATTCCGAGGACATCAAACAAGGTGAGGTCATGCGGACCGATCCGGCTCCGGGCGACCGGATCCGGAAGGACGGTGACATCGGTCTCACCGTCTCCAAGGGGCCGGAGCGTTACCGCGTGCCACAGCTCGTCGGTCTGCAGCTCGACGCCGCTCAGCAGGCGCTGTCCCCGATCAAGCTGATCACCGGGCAGATCAGCGAGCAGTACAACGAGACCGTGCCGCAGGGCCGGGTGATCGCGATCAGCCCGAAGTTCAACACGGTTGTGAAGCCGGGGACCGCGGTGAATTTCGCGGTCAGCAAGGGTAAACGGCCGATCAGCGTGCCGGACCTGACCGGCAAGTCGTACCGCGAGGCGAACAAGGCGCTGCGCAAACTCGGCTTCACCGTCGCCCGCAGCACGCAGTACGACGAGAAGGTCGCCGAGGGCAACGTGATCAGCCAGAGCCCGAACAGCGGGACGTTGTTCGCCAAGGACAAGGTCTCGCTGGTGGTCTCCCTCGGGCCGCCGCTGGTCGACGTACCGGACGTGAAGCGGAAGACCACCGCGGAGGCGCAGAAGATCCTCGGGGACGCCGGGTTCGTGGTCCGGGTGGAGAAGGCGCCGTTCAACCTCGGCCTGAACATCGTCGCCGCCCAGAACCCCGGCGCCGGCAAGAAGGCGAAGCCCGGAAGCACGATCGTTATCACCGTGCTCTAAGTCACCGTTTTGCCTTTGGTGTAAGGCGTCTGGTGAGATGTCGGACGTGAACCACCCCCGCCTCGCCGTCCTGGCCCTGCTCGCGGTCGCGGCGGCCTGGGGATCGACGTTCTTCCTGACCAAGGACCTGCTCACCAGGATGGACGTCGCCGACTACCTGGCGTTGCGGTTCCTGATCGCGTCGGTCGCGCTGATCCTGGTCCACCCGCCCGCGATCGCGCGGTTGAGCCGCCTCGACCGCGGCCGCGCGGTGGCCCTCGGCGTCACCTACGGCATCGCCCAGCTGGTGCAGACCGAAGGCCTGCGGCACACGTCCGCGAGCGTCTCCGGCTTCGTCACCGGCATGTACGTCGTCTTCACGCCGCTGCTCGGCGCCGTGATCCTGCGGCACAAGATCGGTCGCTGGGCCTGGGTCGCGGTGATCCTCGCCACGGTCGGCCTGGGCGTGCTGTCGCTGCGCGGTCTCAGTCTGGGCAAGGGCGAGCTGCTCACGCTGGCCTCGGCGGGGCTCTATGCGTTGCACATCATCGGCCTGGGCGCCTGGTCGACCTCGCGGAACGCCTTCGGTCTGTCCTCCCTGCAGATGATCGTGATCACACTGGTCTGCGCGATCGGTGCGGTGCCTGGTGGGTTCTCCGTCCCGAGCACGGGCGGCGACTGGGTCGCAGTCGTGTACATGGCGCTGGTCGCCGGAGCGCTCGCACTGATCGTCCAGACCTGGGCGCAGGCACACCTCACTCCCACTCGCGCGGCGATCGCGATGACAATGGAGCCGGTGTTCGCGTCGGCGTTCGCGGTGCTGTTCGGTTCGGACAGTCTGACCTGGCGGATGCTGGTCGGCGGCGCACTGGTGGTGTCGGCGATGTATCTGGTCGAGCTGGCGCCACGGCATAAGTTCGAGGCGGAAGTGCAACACCTGGCCCAGTAGGAGTGCGAATGCGGGACGACAACGGGAGGCGCGGCCGGTGGTACCCGGTCGTCGTCATCGCGGTCCTGCTCGCGGTCCTGGCCGCCGGCGCGATCAGCAACCTCGTCGAGCACCCGCAGCCTCGCCTGGTCGCGGACGGCATCCCCGGTCGCCCGTCGGCGCTTCCAGCGTCGTCACGCAGTAGCGACAAGTACGACGACCTGGTCCGGCACGCACTGGCCGACCTCGACGGTCTCACCCTCCCGAACGGCGCCACGCTGGCCGGCTGGGACGGCCCATGGCGCTACGTCTGGCCGCGGGACGCCTCGTTCGTCGCCGTCGCTCGCTGCGCGACCGGCCAGTACGACGAGGCGCTCGCCGTACTGTCGTTCCTGGACCGCGTGCGGCCGTCGACAGGGCGATGGGAAGCGCGGTACACGGACAGCGGCGGTCAGGTCGGCGACGGTCGCGCGGCGCAGCTCGACGGCTCCGGGTGGGTGTTGTGGGCGACGTGGTTCTGCCGTGCGGGTGGCAAGTATTGGGATCTGGTCCAGGAGTCGGCCGACCAGATTGTCTCCGAGCTGGGCCCTGACGGGCTGCCCGCGCCGTCGCCGGACTACTGGGAGCGGCCCGAGAGGGAGCTGACGCTCGGCACGGTCGCACCGCTGCTGACTGGGCTCCGGTCGGCGGTCCGGATCGCCACCGACCAGCAGCACCCGGCTGAGGCCGCTCGGTGGCGGAGCGCCGCCGATACGTTGTCGAAAGCAACCGACCGGGTGTTCGGACCGGACTATCCGCGGACTCCGGCGCAGGCGACCAGCTTCGTCGAGCCGGGTGTCGAACCGATCAGCCTCGACGGCGGTGCGGATGCGATCGTCACGGTACTCGGTCCGCCGTTCGCTCCGGCGCGGACGGTCGTCACCACGGCCATCAACCGAGCTCACGCCGTACTGACACAGCCGAACGGTGGAGTGACGCCAGGCGAGGACTGGCGAGCCGACGGGGTGTCGTGGACACCGCAGACCGCGTTGTTCGCGCTGAGTGCGGCAGCACGCGGCGACAAGGCCACGGCGAACAGTCTGCTCTCGTGGCTCGATCAGCACCGGACGAAGACCGGTGCGCTGCCGGAGAAGGTCAATCGGGATCTGGAGCCGGCCGGCGAGGCACCTCTCGGCTGGACCGCCGCACTGGTCGTCCTCGCCGACACAGCTCTGCAGAACCCGCTGCCTATCCCCTAGTCAGCAGATCTCCATGACGTCGTGGGTCGGAGCCTCCGGGCGGGTGGTGCTCGTCTTGCCGGAGTAGAAGAACGCGGTCGACGAGATGTCGTCCTGCAGCGGCAGGTAGCGGCCGCCGGACCGCCAGCCGAGCGCCTGCACGTCGACGCGGAGCTTCTCCTTGAAGCGGATCGGGTCGGGCAGGTGGAAGCGGTACATGCCGAACCGCTGCTGGCTCTGGTACTGCCCGTCCGGCCGGATCACCTGCGGCATCCCGAGGTACGGCGTACTGAACTCGGTGTACCCACCCAGGTGGGGCACGTCGAAGTTCCACGCGCCACCGAAGTAGTCCTCGGTCCCGGTACCGCAGATGGTCGGGAACTCGTCGTCGCCGTCCAGGTAGAACTTCACCTCGCCCTCACCCCACCAGCCGGTGCTGTTGACGCCCCAGGCCAGGTAGGTACCGACGTAGTGACCAGGTCCCTCCACACCGTCCAGCAGCGTGTGCACCGTCGCGGACGGCAGTGGGTTGCTCCGCCGCCACTGCGTGTGCAGGTACGCCGACTTGTCGGGCACCGCGCCGAGCCAGTAGTCCACCTGGAAGTACACGACCACCGGCTCGTCGTGCGTGTTCTCCAGCGTCAGCGTCGCCTGCGACTGGAACGGCATCTCCCAGTAGCAGTTGAACCCGCCGTTCGGGTTCACGGCAACCGGGAGCGAGTTCACCTGGGCGAACTTGCCCCAGCCGGAGCAGAAGAAGTCACCGACCGGCGCCTCGATCGCCGGGGCGCTGTCACCGTCCCAGAACCCGCGCAGGACCAGGCGGCGCCAGTGGTCGACGTGCGTGGTGAGCCAGATGTGCGTGATACAGCCGGAGCCGGCGATGTCGGCCAGCGTCGCGGTCTCCCCCGGCCCGATCTCGATCGACGGCGAGACCTTCCAGCCCTGGCCGAGGTCCCGGGCCGCGCGCGCACCGGTCCCCTCGGTCCGCCGCCCACCCTGACCGGGCTCGCCGGTCGGGTTCTCCGCACTGATGGAGCGCGTCTCGACATCGGCGAGCGCGCTGATGCCGGTGAGATTCCCAAGAGTCATACCCGCGACCTTAGGCGCCACCAGGTCCCGCAAGAAATCGATTGCCCGCCAAGTGGACTCGGCGGCACGACGCCCAGACGGAGGAGCGGGTGGATCAGCAGGACCGGACCTTGGCAGTCAGGCCGGTGAAGGAGACGCAGGCCCAGGGGCGGCCCTGGTCGCGCTTGGCGCGGACGATGAGCGGGTAGGCGTCCGCACCGCGCACCTGTGGGTTCTTCTCGCTCGGCAGTGACCCCACCGCGCCCCCACGCCCCTCGGCCGCGGCCCGCACCTCGGCGACTGTGACGGCGCTCTCCGCTGCCTTCTCCGCCGCCTTCCGGGCATCTGTCGCGACCTGCAGGGCGAACGCGATCTCGGGCGGCTTCGACCACCTCGTCTGGGACACGGGGATGATCAGGCCGAACATCACCAAGCCGATCGCGGTGACGATCTGCCGGATCCGCCGGGTCTGGTCGGTCAGCAGCAGCCCGGCGCAGCAGATCGCCAGGAAGACCGTCAGCCCGCGCATCACCCAGTGCCGATCCAGTCGCCCGTCCACCGCGACTCCGGCCGCGACCGCGATCACCAGGCAGAGCACGGCCGCACCCAGCGCCCGGACCCGGGGAGACAGAGATTGCATGCCGCAGACGATAGACGGCAGGCCTTCAAAGGCCCTCAGGCGCCCGCCGTCCGCCGTACTGGACATGCGTCCAGGCTCCACCCCCGTTCTTCCAGAATCGCCGGCAGTCGGCCGCTGTCCCGCGACAGCCGTTCGGCGCAGGGTTGTGGCCGTTGGTCGCGGGACGCGCCGGTCAGGATCGTGCGACGCGGACGGTGCTGGCAGATTCGAATTGTCCCACCGCCCCCTAGGGAATGGATCCGGATCGTGGCTGATGACGTGACCGAGAACCCGGGCTCCTGGAGCATTTCGCGGCGTCGAGCACTGCAACTCGGCGGCGGTGCGGCCGCCGTCGGCGCCGTCCAGCTGCCGGCCCTGCCGGCCCTGTCGACCGGAGCCGCGCCCAGCGCGAATCAGGCCGTCCTCGCCGAAGGCACCAACTTCATGGTGTCGGTGTCGCCGGACGGGAAGTGGCTGGCGTTCGACCTGGTGACGGCGATCTGGGTGACGCCGGCCGCGGGCGGTACGGCGCGGCGCCTCACCGACGACCTGCAGGACGCGACCCGCCCACGCTGGTCGCCGGACGGCCGGTCCATCGTGTTCCAGTCGTACCGGGACGGGAACTTCCACCTCTGGTCGATCGCACCGGACGGTAGTGGCCTCCGGCAACTGACCTCCGGGCGCTACGACCACCGCGAACCCCAGGTCTCCCCCGACGGCCGGTCGATCGTCTTCTCGTCCGACCGCGGTGGCACCGGGAGCTACGGCGTACACCGGCTGGATCTTGGGAGTGGCGCGATCGTGGCGCTCACCGATGGCCCGGGGGAGGAAGCCGAGCCGACCTTCGCGCCGGACGGCCGCCGAGTCGCCTTCACCGTCGACACGAGCTCGATCGTGGAGCTCGACCTCGCGACCGGTGTGCGGACGACGGTGGTCGCGGCGCGGACGGGGATCACGGTGTTCGGGCCGTCGTACTCCCCCGCCGGGAAGCTGGCCTACGTACGGCTGACCGGGCCGACGTGCGATCTCGTGGTGGACGGTCAGCAGGTCACGACCGGCAAGGACGTGTTCGCACTCCCGCCGTCGTGGGTGTCCGCGACCGACCTGTTCTACAGCGCCGACGGTTCGGTGCACCGGTATCACGCCGGCGGCGGGCACACCGTCGTACCGTTCTCGGCGGCCGTTCCGGTGACGGCGAAGCGGCCGCGGCCGAAGGCGCCGGATCTCGAGTGGACGGCGAAGCGGCCGGTGCGCGGGATCGCGAGCCCGACCGTGTCGCCGGACGGGAAGTGGCTCGCGTTCCGGGCGCTGAACGCGCTCTGGCTGGCGCCGACCGACGGCAAGTCCCGTCCGTGGCAACTGGTCGCCGACGGCTACTTCAACTCCGATCCGGATTTCGCGCCGGACGGTAAGACGTTGCTCTACGCAAGCGATCGGGACGGTACGGCGGACCTCTGGCTGCACGATCTGGCGACCGGTAAGGACACCAAGGTGTCGGGCCTGCCCGGCGCCCAGACCGCACCGCGGTTCGCCCCCGACGGCGGGCGGATCGCGTACCAGGACCAGGACGGCATCGCCTGGGTCCTCGACCTCACGTCCGGGCAGGTCCGCCAGCTCACGCCGACGCTGTTCCAACCCGGCCGGGTCAGCTGGTCACGCGACGGGAAGACGCTCGTCCTGGCCGCGGTCAAGCCGTTCTCCAAACGCTTCCGCGAGGGCACCAGCCAGCTCCTGTACGTCGACGTCGCGACCGCCACCCTCGAGTACGCCGAGCCGATGCCGTTCCGCTCGCTCGCCACCCGCGGCGACGACGGGCCGGTGTTCTCCCCCGACGGCAGCCACCTCGCGTTCGTCGTCGAGAGCCTGTTGTACGTCGTACCCGTCGATGCCCGCGGCCGATCCACCGGCGAGCCGCGCGCGATCACCGACGAGGTGACCGACTCACCGGTCTGGCTGGACGACCGCACGCTGCTCTATCTGAACAGCGGAAAGTTGCGCCGGACAACGATCAACGGCGGGCGTCCGGAGACCGTCAAGCTCGATCTCCAGTACCAGCGGGCGAGCGTCAATCAGCACATCACGATCCACGCAGGCGCGATGTGGGACGGCCGGTCGACGACGCTCCGCCGGGAGGTGGACATCGTGGTCGACGGCGCGCGCATTGCCGCCGTACGCCCGCACGCCGGTCGCGCGGACGTCGATGCTTCCCAGCTGACCGTGATGCCCGGGCTGATCGACGCGCACAACCACTGGCATCTGCGCGGGCGGGCGTGGGGTGCGCGGCAGGGCAACCTGTGGCTCGCCTACGGGATCACCAGCACCCGCTCCCCCGGCGACCCGGTCTACCAGATGCAGGAGACGCGAGAGGCGCTCGCCAGTGGGGCGCTGCGCGGGCCGCGGTACTTCGCAACCGGCGAGGCGATCGACGGGTCGCGCGTGTACTACAACTTCATGCGGCCAACGCTTTCGATCCGGCAGCTCGCTCTGGAGCTCGATCGCGTCGAGGGGCTGGCGTACGACCTGGTGAAGACGTACGTGCGGTTGCCGATCGAGTACCAGCGGCGAGCGATCGCGTTCGTCCATCGGCTCGGGCTGCAGTTGTCGTCGCACTACCTCTACCCAGCGGAGCATCTCGGGATGGACGGGATGGAACACACCGGCGCGACGAACCGGCTCGGATACTCGCACACGGTCAGCCGATTGGGTCGCGCGTACGCCGACGTGGTCACGCTCTTCACCCGCGCCGGGTTGTCCGTGACCCCGACGCTGTTCAACTCGACGATGGCACACGTCGACGATCCCTCGCTGCTCACAGACCGGCGTACGACGGCGCTCTATCCGTCCTGGGAGTACGACGCACTGATCGCCGAGGTCACGACCGCGAAGGGACCGGCGGGCGTCACCACCCGCGAGCTCCTGCGTGGCAACGTCGACATGGTCCTCCGCATCCATCGCGGCGGCGGCCTGGTCATCTCGGGCACCGACACGCCGCTCGACAACATGGCGGTCTCCCTGCACGCCAACCTCCGCTCGATGGTCGCAGGCGGCTTCACGCCGTACGAGGCCCTCACCACCGCGACCCGGAACCCCGCCAAGTGGCTCGGGCTCGACGGCAAACTCGGCGTACTCCAACCGGGCGCCCAGGCGGACCTCTCCTTCGTCACCGGTGATCCGCTGGCCGACATCCGCGCGGCTGCTGCGGTTGATCGCGTGATGGTGGCGGGCCGCCTGCAGACGGTCGACGAACTGTTGGCGCCGTACGCGGCGGGCGCGCGAGTCCAGCCCGCCGTACACACCGCCGACGCACCACAACCGCTGACTCGCGCCGAGGCCCACGCCCACGACGCCGACTACTGGTGGCACGAACCCGAATGGCTCCACCGAGCCTGCTGCGAGGGCTAACCCGACGCCAGCGCGCGGCACGGCAGCGCGGGCGGCGCGACGGCGCGGGCGGCAGCGCAGCGCGGGCGGCAGCGCAGCGCGGGCAGTTGCGGTGGGCTTGGACAGTCAGCGGGGTCCGTGAACAGGTAATAACCTGTTCACGGACCCGGGTGCCTCTCCAAACCCCCGACCGCTGGTCAGACTCAGAACGGGAGTTTGGGTTGGGGTGGGGCGTGGGTGGGGTCTACGCCGTCGAAGAGGCTGCTGACCGATTCGCCGTCGTGGATGCGTTTGATGGCTTCGGCGAAGAGGCCGGAGACCGAGGTGACCTCGAGTTCGGGGAAGCCGTCGGGGCGGGGGACGGTGTCGGTGCTGATGACCTCGGTGATCGACGGGTGGCTGCGGAGGCGGTCGACCGCGGGGCCGGCGAACAGGCCGTGGGTGCAGGCGACGGCGGCCTGGGTGCAGCCGCGGTCCTTCAGACGGTCGAGCAGTTCGATGATCGAGCCGCCGGTGGCGATCTCGTCGTCGAGGACGATCGCACGCTTGCCGGCCACGTCACCGACGATGGTGTCGATCACGACCCGGTCGTCGGCGAGGCGGCGCTTGCTGCCGGCCGCGACCGGCGTGCCGAGCAGGCGGGCGAACTGGGTCGCGGTCTTGGCATTGCCGAGGTCGGGACTGACCACGACGGTGTCGGACAGGTCGCGGCCGCGGAAGTGGTCCGCGAGGACGCCGATCCCGGTGAGGTGATCGACCGGGACCGAGAAGAAGCCGTGCACCTGGGGCGCGTGCAGCGCCATCGTGAGCACCCGGTTGACGCCGGCGGTGGTCAGCATGTCGGCGACCAGCCGGCCGCCGATCGAGATCCGCGAGGAGTCCTTCTTGTCGGACCGCGCGTACGCGTAGTGCGGGATGACCGCCGTGATCTGCTGCGCCGACGCGCCGCGGGCGGCGTCGATCATCAGCAGCAGCTCCATCAGGTGCTCCTGCGTCGGCGGAACCAGCGGTTGCACGATGTACACATCTCGTTGCCGGCAGTTCGCCTGCAGTTGGACCTGCAGACAGTCGTTGCTGAAACGATGGATCTCGACCGGAGAAAGCGGTACGCCGAGATCTCTGCAGATCTGCTGCGCCAACTCGGTGTGGGCATTTCCGCTGAACACGACGATCTCTCGCACGGCTCTCCCCGAACGCTGCGAACCCGACAGCTGAACCCTAACCGATCAGTCGCGCGAGGATTTCCGCAGCACTCCGGCAGTCGGCCGTGGACGCGTCCAGATGCGTGACGACCCGCAGCTGCGTGGCCCCGACCCCACCGACCAGGACACCCTGGTCCTTCGCGCCGGCGACGACCTCGGCGACGGACTTGCCGGTCGCCGACAGGTTCGCGACGACGATGTTCGTCTCGACCTGGTCGGGCTTGACCGAGCCGGGCGCCGCGTCGGCGAGCACCTCGGCGATCAGGCGCGCGTTGGCGTGGTCGTCGGCCAGCCGCTCGATGTTGTGGTCGAGTGCGTACAGCCCAGCGGCGGCCAGTACGCCGGCCTGCCGCCAGCCGGCACCGAGGCGCTTGCGCCACACCCTTGCCTCGCGGATCAGCTCCGTGGAGCCGACGAGCACCGAACCGACCGGCGCGCCGAGGCCCTTCGAGAGGCAGACGCTGGCGGCCGCGGCGCGAGCGGCGTACGACGCCGCGGTGCGCCCGCTCGCAACAGCCGCGTTCCACAACCGGGCGCCGTCGAGGTGCAGTGGCAGACCGCGCGCTTCGAGTTCGTCGGCGAGGGCGTCGTACCCGTGCTGGATCGCGCCGCCGCCGAAGTTGTGGGTGTTCTCGACCGAGACAGCCGACGTGGTGACGAAGTACGGACCGAGGTCGGGGGCGATCAGGGCGCGGATCTGCTCGAGGTCGATCTGCCCGGCCGGGGCGCTCCACGTGCGCGTGGTGACACCGCTGACGGCCGCGTGCGAGCCGAGCTCGGCCCGCACGATGTGGGCGCTCGCCTCGCACAGCACCTCGCCCCCGCGCGGCACGAGCCCGCGGACGCCGAGCACGTTCGCGAGCGAGCCCGTGACGGTGAACAGCCCCGCCTCGTGCCCGAGCAGCTCGGCGACCCGCTCCTCCAACGCGTTGACCGTCGGATCCTCGCCGTACACGTCGTCGCCGACCGGCGCCGAGGTCATGGCCGCCAGCATCTCCGCCGACGGCCGGGTGACGGTGTCGGAGCGGAGATCGATGACCGTCACGCTCGGGCTCCTCGCAGGCGCTCGGCGACGAGGAAGGCGAGCTCGAGCGACTGGTGCCGGTTCAACCGCGGGTCGCAGGCGGTCTCGTACCGGTTCACGAGGTCCTCCGCGACCAGCGCCTCACCACCGCCGAGGCACTCGGTGACGTCGTCGCCGGTGAGCTCCATGTGCACGCCGCCCGGCCACGTCCCGACCTGCTGGTGCGCGTCGAAGAAGCCCTGGACCTCGTCCATCACGTCGTCGAAGTTGCGGGTCTTGTACCCGTTCGGCGTCTCGTAGGTGTTCCCGTGCATCGGGTCGCACACCCACGCGATCGGCGAGCCGTGGTCGCGGACCGCCTCCAGCAGCGGCGGCAGCGCCTCGCGGATCTTCCCGGCGCCCATCCGCGTGATGAACGTGAGCCGCCCCTCGACGCCCTTCGGGTTCAGCTTGTCGATCAGCGCCCGGATGTACTCCGGGGTCGTGATCGGGCCGATCTTGACGCCCAGCGGGTTCGACAGCGAGGCGAGGAACTCGACGTGCGCGCCGTCCAGCTGCCGGGTCCGCTCCCCCACCCACAGCAGGTGGCCGGAGACGTCGTACGGCTGCTCGGTCCGCGAGTCGATCCGGGTCAGGGCGTGTTCGTATTCGAGGATCAGCGCTTCGTGCGACGCGTAGAAGTCGACGGTCTTGAACTCGTCCGAGGTGGCGCCGCAGGCGCGCATGAACGCGAGCGCGCGCTCGATCTCCGACGCCAGCTGCTCGTAGCGCCGGCCGACCGGGGACGACTTCACGAAGTCCGTGTTCCAGGCGTGCACCTGGTGCAGGTCGGCGTACCCACCGGTGGTGAAGGCGCGGGTCAGGTTCAGCGTCGCGGCGGCCGCGTTGTAGACGCCGCGGAGGCGCTGCGGGTCCGGGATCCGCGACTCGGGGGTGAAGTCGAAGCCGTTCACAGCGTCACCGCGGTACGACGGCAGCGTCACGCCGTCCCGCGTCTCCTCGCCCGACGACCGCGGCTTCGCGTACTGACCGGCGATCCGGCCGATCTTCACCACCGGCACGCTTGCGGCGTACTGGAGTACGACGGACATCTGCAGGAGCACCCGGAGCTTGGCCCGGATGTTCTCCGCGGTGACGCCGGCGAAGGTCTCGGCGCAGTCGCCGCCCTGCAGGATGAACGCCTCACCCCGGGTGACGGCGCCGATCTTGGTGGTCAGGTCGTCGCACTCACCGGCGAACACCAGCGGCGGCAGCGTCCGCAGCTCGGCGATCACCTGGTCCAGCGGGGCCGACTCCGGCCACTCCGGCTGCTGCAACGGTTTCAAGGCCCGCAGCTCGTCGAGGGTCGGAACCCCCGGCACTTCCCCCGTCGTCAACGTCGCGAATTGCATGCGCCCACCCTAGTAGAGCCCCCATCACCCCCGCCTCTCCGTCTCACCACACCCAGGCTGGGGAGGATCCCGTACCCGATTTGGAGCGAGATCTCCCCAGGCAGCTGTCCACAGGCGGAGAGAGGTGCGTCCGCGGACAGCCTGACGAGTGCATGTTCAGGGCGTGGATGGAGCAGAGGAGAGCAATGACGGGTCATTCGTGGACTTGCGCAGGTCGCAGGCGGGGGCATTCACCCGGACGCAGGCGATGAGGTGCGGGATCAGTGACAAGGTGCTCGGACGGGGGGTCCGGGCCAGGCAGTTGCAGCGGATCCATCCAGGCGTGTACGTCGATTTCACCGGACCGCTGCCGTGGGAGACGAGGGTGTGGTGTGCGCTGCTCGCGTGTGGGCCGGGGACCGCGCTCACTGGACCGACCGCGCTGCGCAAGTACGGCGTCGACGGCGACTGGAGGGACGACCGGATCCATCTCGCGGTGCCGCACACCCGGCGACTCGATCGGAAGTCGAGTGTCGTGGTCAGCCGGCATCGTGACCTGCCGGCGATTCTGCACCGGACGCGCCGACCCCTGACGGTTCGCATCGAAGTCGCACTACTCCTCACCGCCGGTGCGCACCGGGACGTGTCGAGGCGTGCCGCCGTACTGCTGGATGCCTGTCGGCAACGCCGGACCACGCCGCACCGGATCCTCGCTGAGCTGCCCGCTCTGCCGAGCCTCGCCGGACGGAGCACTCTCCGGAGGATCCTGGCCGATGCGTCCGACGGGGTGCAGTCGTTCCTCGAGCATGCGTACCTGCGACGCGTCGAGCGAGCCCATGGCCTACCGCACGCCCGGCGCCAGGTCCGCGCGACGACCGAGCAGGGCGTCGTCTACCGGGACACGGAGTACGAGCCGTACGGCGTGATCGTCGAGCTCGACGGCCAAGCCGGCCACGCCGACTCCATCAGCCGCTGGCGGGACATGACCCGGGACAACGCGGCGGCGACAAGCGGCAAGGTGACGCTGCGCTTCGGGTACCAACTGGTCAGCGACCCATGCTCGGCCGCGATCCAGGTAGCTGCTGCCCTCCAGCACCGCGGCTGGCCCGGCCGACCCCGCCGCTGCTCCCCTGCCTGTCGGCTCTGACAGAAGCCTGGGGAGGATCGTCTGCCCGATTCGGCGCAGGATCCTCCCCAGCTCAGGCCAGGGAGCTCAGGTGAGGGAGCTGGGGTCGGGGGGTACGTCGACGGCGTGGGCTTGGAGGACGGTGAGGGGGACTGTTTCCAGGGCGCGGGAGTGGGTGGACGCGAGGACTACGGGGGCCGCGGCGCCGTCGTGGTAGGCCTGGAGCCAGCGGGCGGCCACGACGCACCAGCGGTCACCGGGCTCCAGCCCGGGGAAGTTGTACTCCGGGCGTGGCGTGATCAGGTCGTTCCCGGCCGACGCCTGGTGGGCCAGGAACTCGGCCGTCATCACCGCGCAGATCGTGTGACTACCGAGGTCCTCGGGGCCGCTCGAGCAGCAGCCGTCCCGGTAGAACCCGGTGACCGGGTCGGTCCCACACTCCTCCAGCGGCTCGCCGAGGACGTTCAAGTCGCTGTCCATGGCGACAATCCTCGCCGGACAGCGGGCGGAACGGGGTCAGCTGGCCTTCGTGTCGCCGAGCCGGATGTGCTCGTCGACCGATTCGCCCGCCTTGATCAGTTCCTTGGCCTTGTCCGCGTACATGTCGACGTACTCCTGGCCGGACAGGTCCATCAGCGCGTACATGATCTCGTCGGTGACCGAGCGCAGGACGAAGCGGTCCCGCTCCATGCCCTCGTAACGGGAGAAGTCCAGCGGCGTGCCGAACGCCACACCCGGGCGGACCAGGCGCGGCAGCAGCCGGCCCTTCTCGCGGTAGAACCAGTTCGGCCAGATCCGGCCCGGCGGCTGCAGCTTCTCGGTGTCGATCATCGCGACCGGGATCACCGGGACGCCGGCCACGATCGCCATCCGGGCGACGCCGGTCTTGCCCTTGTACAGCCGGCCGTCGGGCGAGCGGGTGCCTTCGGGGTAGATCCCGAACAGGCCGCCCTTCTCGAGGATCTGCAGCCCGGTGTTGAGCGCGGCCAGCGAGGCGCGGCCGCCGGAACGGTCGATCGGGATCTGGCCGACCGACCGGAAGAAGGTCGCGACCAGCTTGCCCTTCAGGCCGGGACCGGTGAAGTACTCCGACTTGGCGGGGAAGACGATCTGCCGCGGTACCGAGACCGGCAGGAAGATCGAGTCGCAGAACGCCAGGTGGTTGCTCACCAGCAGCGCCGGACCGTCGGTCGGCACGTGCTCCAGGCCGGTCACCTTCGGCCGGAAGAACAGCTTGATCAGAGGTGCGACCACGAACCGTCTGAGGAACATGTACAGCATCCGTCTCGACCTCCGTCACTTGCCCGACACGCTCACCCGACACCCACCCGACGACACCTTCCAGGCCATCGTCGGTCGTACCCTCGTCCGGCACCAGTGCCCGCCGGTGGCGGTCACGCGACATCTCCGGCGCGCCGACCGTTCCGGTGCGGACACTACGTTCCAGCTTCCCCCTCAGGCAATGTCACCGCCAGGAATGCGAGTGTTGCGCACCGTGTTGTCACCTGGATGCAGACTGGACGCAGCCCAGATGCGACGATTGACACGCGCCCTTGCCGGTACCGGTCCGGGCGCCAGTGAGGACCGACCGGCGAGGAGTCGAGCGTGCCAGTGCAAGCCCACGCGGAGGAGTTTCGCAGCCCCGGATCCGGGGAGAACGCCGCCGTCGGAGTCCTGCTGAGTCACGGTTTCACCGGCTCGCCGCTGTCGATGCGCCCGTTCGCGGAGCACCTGGCCGCCGAGGGGTACGGCGTGGCGGTGCCGCGCCTGCCCGGCCACGGGACCAGCTGGCAGGAGATGAACAAGACCGGCTGGCCGGACTGGTACGCCGTCCTGGACAACGAGCTGACCCGGTTGCGCAAGGAACACGACCAGGTGTTCCTCGTCGGGCTCTCGATGGGCGGCTGCCTGGTGCTCCGGCTGGCCGAGCAGCACGGCGCCGACATTTCTGGTCTGGTCCTGATCAACCCGTCCGTGCGGACCGACGACAAGCGGCTGGCGCTGCTGCCGGTGCTCGCGCGGCTGGTGCCGTCGTTCCCGGGCATCTCGAACGACATCAAGAAGCCGGGCGTCCAGGAGGGCGCGTACGACCGGATGCCGCTGCGCGCACTGCTGTCACTGTCGCAGTTGTGGAAGCTGACCCGGGCGGATCTCGCCAAGGTCACGCAGCCGGTGCTGCTGTTCCGCAGTACTGTCGATCATGTGGTGGAGCCGAGCTCGGGGCGCGCCGTACTGTCCTCGATCTCGTCCCGCGACGTGACCGAGACCCTGCTCGAGGACAGCTATCACGTGGCAACCCTGGACAACGACGCACCGCGGATCTTCTCCGACTCCGCGGCCTTCATCGCTCGGCTGCGCACCGCCCAGCCGGGTGCATCCCGGCTGAGCGAGCCCGCGGGTGGGCACGACGATGCGTGACAACGGACTGACGGCGGCGTCGTACACGTCGCTCGGGGGCATCGATCCGTTGGTCGCCGAGCCGGTCCTGGACGCGCTCAAGGCCGCCGGTATCGCGGCGTACTGCGAGAACCAGAACGAGGCCCGTACGCCGGAGGAGGCCGAGGAACCGGTCCGGATCCCGGTCGGGTACGACGAGATCTTCGTCGACGCCGAGGCGGTCGAGCGGGCCCGCCCGGTGATCGACCGCAGTACCGAGGACGCGGAGTGGGAGTCCCTCGTCGAGCAGTTCGGCAAACCGTCCGCCCCGGGTCACGACGGTGGCGACGACCCGGTGCCGCGGTGGCCGGCCAGCGAGGACGTCGACGACAGGTACGAGCCGCTGATCGACGTACCGACCGGGCTCTCGATCAAGGACGAGGCGCCGGAGGAGGACGCGAAGCCGGCCAGGAAGGACGACGACCCGCACGACCACTTCGTGCCGCCGGAGCCGCCCCGCGGACCGCGGCTGGACTGGATCAGCCGGGCCGCCTGGCTCGGGCTGATCGGCGGCCCGCTGCTGCTGATCGCGGCCGCGGTGCTCGACTTCGGGACCGGGCGGATCACCACGATCGCGGTGGCGGGGTTCATCGGCGGCTTCCTCACGCTGGTCCTGCGAATGAAGGACCGGCTGCCGCCCGGGGACGGCGGCGACGACGGGGCGGTCGTCTGAGTTAGCATGCGGATCGTCGGACAATCCGACATACCGTGCCGTTCTTTGGGCCGTTCTGTGGGAGGTACCCGTGCAGGTCACCGAGACCGTCGAGATCACCGGCCACCTGATGGACACCGGGCTGCTGTCCCGGGTCCTCGACGACATCCGCGGGTACGGCGGTGAGTACACGCTGGACAAGTTCGACCTCGGCTACGACAAGGACGACCCGTCCACGGTCCGGATGACGGTCGGCGCCGAGGACGAGGAGGCGCTGCAGCGGCTGCTGATGCGGATCCAGACCAAGGGCGCGAACCTGGTGAATCCAGGTGAGCCGGAGATCACCGAGGTCACCCAGGACGGCGTCTTCCCGGACGGTTTCTACTCGACCACCAACCTGCCGACCAACGTCCGGCTCGGTGGTCACTGGGTCGAGGTCGACAACCCGGAGATGGACTGCGGCCTGCTGGTCGAAGGCGGCGCGGTGCGCACGATCCCGATGTCCGACGTCCGGGCCGGCATGCGGATCATCACCAGCGCGCAGGGCGTCCGGGTGATCCCGCCGATCACCGAATCGACCGAGGGCGGCTTCGGCTTCATGGAGTCGGAGGTGTCCAGCGAGAAGCCGCAGCGAGTGCTCGTCCGCCAGGTCGCCGAGGGGATGCGCGAGGCGAAGGCGAACGGCCAGAAGGTGCTCTGGGTCGGCGGTCCGGGCATCGTGCACACCGGCGCCGCGCCGGCCATGGTCGCGCTCGTCGACGCGGGTTTCGTCGACGTGCTGTTCGCCGGGAACGCACTGGCCACCCACGACATCGAGTCGTCGCTGTACGGTACGTCGCTCGGCGTCGACCTGGACCGCGGGCGCGGTGTCGAGCACGGTCACGAGCACCACATCCGCGCGATCAACACCATCCGGAAAGCCGGGTCGATCGCCGCGGCGGTCGAGCAGGGCGTGCTCACGTCCGGGGTGATGCACGCGCTGGTGAAGAACGGGAAGCGGTTCGTCCTGGTCGGGTCGGTCCGCGACGACGGGCCGCTGCCGGACGTCTACACCGACGTCCTCGACGGGCAGCGCGCGATGCGCGCCGAACTCCCCGGCGTCGGGTACTGCCTGATGGCCGCCACCATGCTGCATTCCGTTGCGACGGGCAACATTCTGCCGGCGTCGATCCCGCTGACCTGCGTCGACATCAACCCGGCCACCGTGACCAAGCTGGCCGACCGCGGCTCGTCGCACGCCCGGGGGATCGTCACCGACGTCGGGCTGTTCGTCGAGCACCTCGCACGTGAGCTGTCTCCCACGTACGCCGACACGAAGTGACCGCAGCCCCGGCGTGACCCCGGCGCGGTTCAGGCTGGTGCCATGGTGACTGAGGACTTCGAGACGTTCCTGCGCAGGTTCGAGGAGGCCAACACCGCGTTCGTCAACGGGGATCCGTCGTTGTGGCTGCCGCTGGTGTCACGCAGCGAGCAGACGTCGATCTTCGGCGGGTTCGGCGGCCAGGAGGTCGGCTGGTCGGAGATCGGGCCGCGTTACGAGTGGGCGTCGGCGCAGTTCCGCGCCAGCGGTGCGGAGATCCGGTTCGAGTACCTGGACAAGCACGTCGGCGCGGACACGGCGTACACGGTGGCGATCGAACGCGGCACCGTCCACCACGTCACCCAGACCGAGCCGGTCCCGCACCTGCTCCGCACCACCATGGTCTTCCGCGCCGAGAACGGCCAGTGGAAGATCACCCACCGCCACGCCGACCCCCTCAACCCGAAGTCCACGCCGTCGGGCCCGTGAGGATGATTCAGCGCCCGCGGTCCATGCGGTAGTCGTGCGTCGGCGGGTTCCATCCCTGGGCCCTGTCGGTGGAAACGGCCGCATCGGCGCCACGGGTGGCCTGATCGCGGGACAAGCCGGCAGTGGCCTGCGGGCCGTGTTGCACGGTGCGTTGCAGTGCCTCGGCGAACTCGAGCGTCTTCGCAACCTCGGTCTCGATGCTGGTACGGGCGAGGCTCCGCGTTCCCCTGGACTCTCCGTCGTGCCGGAGAACCACAGCTTCGGTGTAGGTCTTACCCGGCTCGATGTAGGCATTCTCCCGATCGGGCGTCACGAGCAGGTTCTCAGCCGAGTCGTACGAGGTCCGGCCGACCATGTGCAGCCAGCCGTCGTCGTACTTCTTCGTCTCGGAGAACTCCGACCCGTTGGCCTCGCAGGTGGCCTTGACCGCGTCGATGAGCTGCGAACCCAAGATCGGCCGGTCGAACGTAATCGTCTGTTTGACCGGTGAGTCACTGATATCCATCGAGCGATCGTAGGGCGTCCCCGGGTTCACGCAGACCTGATCGCGGAACTCTTCTGCCGAGACCTCAACGCGTCTGCGAGCCGTCGCCGCGGCCGAACCGGGTCGGGTTCCCGTCGCGCTGCGGCGACCAGGCCGACGACTCCGACCTCGAGCCTGCGACGGGGTCCTGCACCGGCCGCGTGACCCCGGTGAGAGCGTTCGGGGCGAGGCCCTTCTGGAGTGCGGGTTCGGGTTGCTGGGCGACGGCTTGCGCGAGGTGCTCGCTGAAGTCGACGACCGACCGGATTTCCTGGTCGCGGGTGTAGGGACCGCTCTCGTCGTACATCCGTCCCTTCACCGGCTGGTCGTGCCGAACGACGACTGCCGACGTGTAGCTCGCGGCCGGGTCGATGGTGGCGGTCGTCTTGTCCGGCGTCACCAGCAGGTTGTCGCAGTCGTTCCAGCCGCGCCGGCCGACCAGGTACATGACGTCCTCGTTGAGGACCTTCTCCTTGTACGCACCACCGCCGGCCTGCTCGCAGGCTTTCTCGACCGCGTCCACCAGTTGCCGGCCGGTGATCGCCCGACCGAACTCGACGGTCTTCATCGCGGGCGAATCGCTGAGGTCGACCACGGCATTCTCCTTCTCTCACGGCTGTCGTTCGCCGGGTGGTTCAGCCGCGGCTCAGGTTGTCGCCGAGGCGGGTGCCGGGGGTGCGTTGGGGGCGGTCGAACGCCCCAAGTTCCGGGTCGTTCGACCCGGAACGGTCCGGGCCGGAGCCTCGGGCGGGTGAGCGGTCGAGTGCGAGGGATGCGAGGTTCTGCTGGCGGACGCTCCGGTCCAGTCGAGCGGCGAACTCGCCGACCGACTGGAACTCGTCCTCGACCGTGGAACGGACCGGGAAGCGGTGCTGCCACGGCACCGCGAGATGATGGTTCGCGACGATCGCGCCGGTGTAGGTGGCGTCCGGGTCGATGTACCCCTCCCCGCCGATGGGAATCACCACCAGACTCTTGTGCGCCAGACCGGAACTCTGCCCGGCGACGATCTGCGAACCGTCGGGGTTGGCCGCCTCGTAGTACTGCGTGCCGTACATGCTCTCCGGCACGCAGCACGCCTTGATCGAGGTGATCAGTTCCCTGCCGGTCGTCGGCCGTTCGAACTGGACCGCCTGCCGGGTGGCCGTCTCGCTCAGCACGACCGGCTGCACCGTGCGCTCCTGGTTCTGCCCCAGGTTCTGGTCTGCGCCGGACCCGACGTGCCGCTGCAGGTCGGCGCCGAACTCCTTCAGGGAGCCGACGACGTTCTGGATGTTCGCGTTCGCCGGACGGATCGTCGATCCGGCGTCCCACAGGTGATGGTGCGC
Organism: Kribbella sp. NPDC004875; assembly: GCF_042873375.1. Lineage (NCBI taxonomy): Bacteria > Bacillati > Actinomycetota > Actinomycetes > Propionibacteriales > Kribbellaceae > Kribbella > Kribbella sp. NPDC004875. The sequence goes on along the minus strand of NZ_JBIALI010000002.1, from coordinate 347,174 downwards.
GAGCACCACGGAGTCGTACGACTCCTCCGGATCCAGGTACGGCCGGGCGAGGTCCTGTGCGACGACGACGCCGCGCTCCAGGTGCTCGGAGGCCCGGCCGACCTCCACGACCCAGCCGTTGTAGTACGCCGCTTCCTCGTGGTGCACGTCACCGGACCGTTCGGTCGTGGCCTTCGCCGCGGCCACGATCTGCGCGCCGGTGGCCGGCGGGTCGAAGTGCACCACGTGCCAGGCGTTCGTGTCGCTGAGGTCGAGCATCAGTCTCCTCCGAGCGGGTCGTCGGGCGTCGATCCTAGTGACGGAAGGGGTCCCCTACGCGCCGGAACTGCTGCGCGGGCAGCGATGGGTGTTGGATGGGTTCCATGACCGAACTCGTGCACCTGGCAGTGGACGGCGGCGTGGCGACGATCACGCTCGACTCGCCGCACAACAAGAACGCGCTCTCGCAGCAACTCACCGGGGAGTTGCTCGAGCACCTGGAGTCGGCCGGTACCGACGACAGCGTCCGGGTGGTCGTGATCCGATCCGCGCTCGACGTGTTCTGCTCCGGTGCCGACATGTCCGAGGCGACGACGGTCGGGATGGGCGTCGGCGCGCAGCGGATGGTCGACGTGCAGCGCGCGATCGTCGCGAACCCGAAGCCGGTGGTGGCGCGGGTCGCGGGGCCGGTGCGCGCGGGCGGGATCGGGATCGTCGCGGCGGCCGACATCAGCATCGGTGGCGAGAGTGCGTCGTTCGCGTTGACGGAGGTCCGGCTCGGGCTGGCGGCGGCGACGATCTCGCTCACCGTGCTCCCCCGGCTGACCGACCGCGCCGCGGCGTACACGTTCCTGTCGGGCAACCCCTTCGACGCGCTGGAGGCCGCACGCCTCGGCCTGCTCACGCTGACGGTGCCCGACGACGAGCTGGACGCCTCGGTCGGGGCGCTGCTCATCTCGCTGCTGAAGGGCGTCCCGCAGGGTCTCCGCGAGACCAAGAAGCTCCTGAACCGCGAGCTGCTCGCCGACATCGATGCCCGCGGCAAGGATCTCGCCGAGCTCTCCGCCTCGCTCTTCGGCTCCCCCGCCGCGCAGGAAGCGATGCTCGCCTTCCTGAACCGCAAGAAGAACTAGCCAAGGCGTAATCCGTTTGCGGGTCCGCGGCACCACTGCTGGACTGGCCACATGATCACCGGCACCCAGCGGACGCAGTTCCGGGACCGGGGGTACGTCGTGATTCCCGGCGTACTGTCCGACGAGCAGATCACGCACGGCCGGCGGATCGTCGGCCGCATGCTCGACCGGGAACCGCCGGAGGGAGTCGGAGCACACTTCCTCTGGCCGCAACTGAGCGATGGTCACCCGCTGCTGGAGTTGTACCGGACGACCGGGATCGGCGCGTTGGCCGGCGAGTTGATCCAGGACGACCTCCGACTGCAAGAGCCCGATCAGGCGCAGGTCGCGACCACGATCCCGCCGTGGCCGCACGTGCCCGGCGGGCCGCACGTGGACGGCATCACGCCGACGCTCGAGGACGGTACGCCGGGAACGTTCACGATGCTCGCCGGCCTGTGGCTGACGCCGCACGACGAGGTCGACCGCGGCAACCTGTACATCTGGCCCGGCACGCACCTCCGCTTCGGCACGTACCTCGCGGAGCGTGGCGCCGACGCTCTTGCCAACGTCGCCGAACTCGACCCAGGACCGTACCCGGACATCCCGCTCGGCGACCCGATCCAGGCGACCGGCCCGGCGGGCAGTGTGCTGTTCGCGCACTATCTGCTGGCGCACAACATCGGCGGGCACTTCGGCAGCGCGGACGACGTACGCCGGGAGACGCTCTACTTCCGCCTGCGCACCGAGACCCACCGTGCGAACTGGCGCGCGATCGTCACCGACCCCCTGACCGAGTTCAGACGCTGATCTCGATCAGCAGCGGGAGATGGTCGGACGCGGCGGCCAGGTCCTCGCGGGTGGCGGGGACGTGGCGCAGGCGGCCGTCCAGGCCGGCCGACAACTCGGCCCCGTCGATGCGTTTGTAGGGGGTCGCCGAGTTGAAGGTGGGGCCTGCGTCGACGCCGAGATCACGCAGGCCTTCCTCGGACAGACGCTTCCAGATCGGGCCGTCGGGTTCCTCGTTCAGGTCACCGGCCAGGAGGTACGGCGCGTTGAAGGACCGGCACAGCGTGAGGACCTGGGCGAGTTCGTAAACCCGGCCGCGCGGATGCAGTCCCAGGTGACACACGACCACCGCCACGCCGCCGACGTGTCCGCCGACCGCGCCACCCGGCAGCTGGGTGGCGATGAAGTTCAGACGGCGGCGGAAGAACGGACGCCAGATCCGGCGACTCCGGATCCCGGTGATTTCGATGCCGTCGGCAACCAGGATCGCGTTCCGCGCGGACGCCGCGACGTACCGCATCCCGAAGGTCGCGGCCATCGCGCGGCGCTTACGCCGGGTGCCGAACCAGGTCGGCGCCTCCTGCACCAGCAGCACGTCCGGCGCGCAGGCCCGCACCACCCGAGCCAGCGCCGTACGGTCGTCTCCCCAGCGGTGCACGTTGTAGGACAGCACCCGCAGGGAGCCGGCGGTCATGCGTCGGTGTCGCCGTTCACGTCGGCGTGCTCGAACTCGGAGTCCGCCGAGCCCGCGCGCATCCCGGTACGGCGTCCCGCGGACTTCCGGGCCGCCCGGTCGAGACGGGTCGACCGGCCACGCGCGGCAGCCGTCTTCGCGGTCACGGCCGTGGTCTTCACCCGAACGCGACGCAACCACGTCGCCTCTTCACGCGCGAGGTCGGCGGCACCGACCAGACCGGCCTCCGGACCGAGCACCGCCCGGACGATCCGTGCCTCGGGCCGGAACCCGCGACCGGTCAGCGTCCGCTTGAACGCCTCGCGCGCCGGCGCCAGCAGCAGCTCGCCGGCGTCCGACACGCCACCACCGATGACGAACGTGCCCGGGTCCAGCGCGGCGGCCAGGTTCGCGAGGCCGATGCCGAGCCAGCGGCCGACGTCCTCGAGCAGCTCGACCGCGACCGGGTCGCCGTCCTTGGCCAGCTCGGTCACCATCGGGCCGTTGATCTTGCGCGGGTCACCACCCGCCGCGCGGAGCAGGTTGTGTGCCACGGGTGACCCGGACAGGGCCAGCTCACGTGCCTCCCGGGTCAGCGCGTTGCCGGAGGCGTACTGCTCCCAGCAGCCACGGTTGCCGCACTCGCAGCGATGACCGCCCGGCACCACCTGCATGTGGCCGAACTCGCCCGCGATGCCGAACTTCCCGCGCTGCAACGAGCCGTCGTTCAGGATCGCGCCGCCGATGCCGGTCCCGAGCGTGACGCAGACCAGGTGGCTCTCGCCCTGCCCGCCGCCGAACCGCCACTCCGACCAGGCGGCCGCGTTCGCGTCGTTCTCGACCACGACCGGCAGCCCGAGCCGGCGCTCGACCGCGTCCCGCAGCGGCTCGTGCCGCCAGGCGAGGTGCGGCGCGAACAGCACCGACGAGCGGGTCCCGTCGACGAACCCGGCGGCGCCGATGCCGACCGCGATCACGTCGTGCCGCGACTCCAGGTCGTGGACGATCTCCGCGATCGCGTCCTCGGTCTCCTTCGGATCGGTCGTCGGCGTGTCCCGGCGGACCCGGTCCAAGATGTTGGCCTCGGGGTCGACCACGCCGGCGGCCACCTTGGTGCCACCGATGTCGATCCCGATCGTCAGAGCCTGTGTCAGAGCCAAGGTTCGACCTTCCTCGTGACCCCCGCCGCAACGTCTCCAGTATCCCTGGTCAGGACAATCACCGGGACTTCTCGGGCGCCGGAGCGGGGCGGCGGGCCAGGTCGGCGGCACCGATCAGGCCCGCGTCGTTGCCCAGCTCGGCGAGGCTGAAGGACGCGTGCGGCCGGTTGGACTTCGCCGGCAGGTTCTTCTCGAAGGCCAGCTGCGCGGACCTCATCAGCAGCTCCTTCGCGGCGCTCACGCCGCCACCGATCACGATCTGTGTCGGGTCGAACATGGTCGCCAGGCTGGCCAGCCCCTCGCCGAGCCAGCGGCCGAGGTCCTCGAGCAGCTCGACGGCGCACGGATCACCCTGCATGGCCGCCTCGGTGATCATCGGGCCGGTCAGCTCCGCCGGGTCGGTGATCCCGCACACGCTCAGCATCTGCGCCGCGGCCAGCGACCCCGACTCGGCCCGCGCCTTGCCCTCACGCACCAGCGCCCGTCCGGACGCGTACTGCTCCAGGCACCCGCGCGCCCCGCAGCCACACCGATGCCCACCGGGTACGACGCGCATGTGGCCCAGCTCGGCCGCCACACCATGGGCACCGCGGAGCAGCTCACCGCCGATCACCACGCCGCCACCGATGCCGGTGCCGACCGTGATGCAGACCATGTGCTCGACGTCCTTGGCGGCGCCGAACGCGAACTCGCCCCACGCGGCCGCGTTGGCGTCGTTCTCCACCACGACCGGGACGTCCAGCTGCTTCGCGACCCGGTCGCCCAGCGGCTCGTCGCGCCAGGCCAGGTTCGGCGCGAACAGCACCGTCGACCGGTCCGACGAGACGAATCCGGCAGCGCCGATCCCGACGGCTTCCACGTCGTGGCCGGCGATCAGCTCGGCGGCCGCGTCGCAGATCGCCGCGGCGGTCGCGTCGACCGAGTCCGCCGGGGTGTCGCGGGTCGTCCGGGCCCTGATAGCCCCGTCCTCGTCGACCACTCCGGCCGCGATCTTGGTGCCACCTACATCGATACCGATCGTCAGTCCCATGGTTCCGGGTCCTCACTCACGTCGATCCGGTCCACCCGGGACCGGGTCGTCTCCTCCTCGGGTGCTGAGGCCCGCGACGCTGCGTCCTCCCGCGCCTGCCGGGCCGCGTCCGCCGCGGCCTCCAGCAGAGATCTCACCGAGCCCAGCACGTGCGCGGCCGCCGACGACAGCTGCTCGATCGTCTCGGGGCTGGTGTTCCGCACCCGGTGGATGAGCTGGCAGACCGGGCACCACACACAGTCCGGGCCGAGCTTGTGCTCGTGCTTCTCGCCCGCGGTCTCGTCAGCCGTCGCATCGGTCGCATCGCCAGCTGTGCCGTCTGCCGTCACGTCTGCTGCACCGTCTGCCGTGTCCTGCGCGGGCGGCGCAGTCGCGGCGGCGTGCTGCAATACGGCGAACAGCTTCGCGGCCTCCTCGGCGACCGAACCGATCGGTTCCTTGGTCATGGCCGGTCACCGATCGCCGCTTCCCGCCGGGCCAGCTGCTCGTGGTACTCCGCCGCCAGCCCCTGCGCGAGCTCCTGCGCGGACTCCAGCGGCCCCGACCCGCTCGGTACCTCGGCGCCCGGAGTGCGCCCGGCGTCGCGCGCGGCCTCCCGGGCCGCCTCGCGCGGCGCGAACCGCACCTGCAGCCGGCCGTCGTCCAGCCGCGCGCCCGCGACCACACCACGGGCCAGCGCCGCCGGCAACGGCAGCACCCGGCGGTACGACCCGACGGTGATGATCAGCTCGTCCCCGTGCCGCGCGAGCTCCAGCTCGTTGGCGGATGCCAGCGGCAACGGCATCGTCAGCGTGTACGTCCGGCCGTCGGTGTCGATGTGCCGGTCCACCCACAGCGACGTCTCGTCGGTGGCACGAGCGAACGGATCGTCCCCGCCGTACATCTCGACCGCGAACGCGGCCAGCTCCTCGACGCCCACCGGCTCACAGACCCGGTACGGCGACTCCCAGATCGGCAACGGCCGGAAGGAGTCGGCGACCTCCTCGAGGATGCCACGCTGCGCGGCGACCCACTGCCGCCGCCAGGTGTCGGCGCCGGCCGCCGGGAAGACCCGGTTGGCCACCACGCCGTCGACGCGGTACCCGTACAGCGACAGTCTCGTCAGCGAGCGCCGCGCCTCGGCGACCACGACCGCCTCCGGGGTCAGCACCAGCCGCACCGAGGCGTCCGGGCCGGCCAGCAGCGTGCGGATGTCGGCCAGGTCGCCCTGCAGCCGGCGGAGCGCGTCGAAGACGGTGTCGTCCGGCATCGGGATGCTCGCGCCGCGGTTGAGGAACGGGCGGAAGGTGCGCATCATCTTCCGCTCGGCGTTGAAGATCCGGTCGAGGTACCAGTTCAGCGCCTCGGGCAACGCCAGCAGCCGCAGCGTCTCCGCGGTCGGCGCGCAGTCGACCACGATCACGTCCCAGCGGCCGGACCGGACGTGGTCGCGGACTTCGAGCAGCGCCAGTACCTCGGCGGCGCCGGGCAGCACGGTCAGCTCCTCGGCCTCGATCGGGTCGACCCCGACCATGTGCAGCACCGAGCGCAGATAGGCCTGGATGTCGCCCCAGGAGCGCTCGAACTTGCGCTGCGCATCGATCTGCTGGACGAACAGCAGGTCGTCGATCTCGGTCGGTTCCGGACCGACCTCGGAGTCGAACGCGTCCGACAGCGAGTGCGCGGCGTCCGTCGACAGCACCAGCGTGCGCAGCCCGCGGAGCGCCGCGAGCGTGGCCGTACCGGCAGCGGAGGTCGTCTTGCCTACGCCGCCCTTACCTGTGTAAAGCAGAACCCGGGTCACTGGCTTACGACTCGACGCGCTTCTTCAAGCCCTTCAGGGCCGTGTCGATGATGACCTTCTCCGCTTTGCGCTTGAGCATGCCGATCATCGGGATCGCCACGTCGACGGCCAGCCGGTACGTCACTTCGGTCCCCGCTCCACCTTCCGCGCCCAGGTCCCGCAGAACGTAGGCGCCGTCCATCCCCTTGATCATCTTCGCCTCGACCAGCGTCCAGGTCACCTCGTTGCGGGACCAGACGTAGGCCAGCGTGTACTCGTCCGAGATCGCGCCGGCGTCGACCTTGAACCGCACCTTGTTCGGCCGGCCGGCCTCGTCGGTGGACAGCACCTCGGTCTCCCGCATCGAGTCGGCCCACTCCGGGTACGCCGCGAAGTCCGCGATCACCGCCATGATCTCTTTGGGGGTCGCGTTCACCTGGATGGTCGAGGTGGTCTGTTCCGCCATCGATTCACCTCTTCGCCGGTCGGGTCTGGTGCGTGTGACCGGCGGGCTGCTCGATCGCGGCGCCGGTGTCCTCCCCGGAGACTATCGCGGGTTCGGACCCGGTACGGCGTTCGCCCGCCGCGCGCCCTGCCTCGACCTCGTCCTTGAACCGCCACACCCGCTCCCGGTACGCCGCGACGTACCGCTCCTTGAGCCGGAGCAGGGCGCGGCCGTGGACCGGACGGGCCGGGTCGACACGGAGGTACCAGTGCACGACGACGCCGTCCCGAACGGACTCCAGCCACCACTCCGCCGTACCGATGGCTGCGCCGGTGACGGTCCAGCGGACGCCCTCCAGGCCGCGGCGTTCGGAGGCGGTCAGGGTGAGGTCCGGCCACCACTCGCGCCAGAGGGTGTCCGAACCGAGCCGCTCGGCGACGTAGGCTGGATCAGCAACGACCAGGTCGTCGCAACTGATGTCGAGCTGTGGCATGGCTAGAACCTAGTTCCGTGGGTCACATAATGGTGGCTACTTGTGGGTAGGTGACTGTAGCGTGCGCCGGAAGTCGACAATTCGTGACCGACTGAGGAGACGCGGATGCGTGAGTACACCGTTCCTGCTGTGACCGAGCCACCCACCGGGAGCCTGAGCGACCCGGTGTGGGCGAACGCGTCCTCTCATCCTGACACCGCGGTGTTCAGCCGCCGGAACGGGTCCGGCTGGACCGACGTCACCGCGGCGGAGTTCGCGCGGCAGGTGGCCGGCGTGGCCAAGGGCCTGATGGCCGCCGGCGTGAAGCACGGCGAGCGGGTCGCCCTGCTCAGCCCGACGCGGTACGAGTGGACGCTGGTCGACTACGCGATCTGGAGCATCGGCGCGGTCACCGTGCCGATCTACGAGACCTCCTCCCCCTCTCAGGTGCAATGGATCCTGACGGACTCCGAAGCTGTCGTGGCGATCGTCGAGAACGCCACCCACGGTGCGGTCGTCGAGTCCGCCCGCGCCGAAGCGCCGGCGCTGCAGGAGGTCTGGCAGATCGAGGCCGGTGCGGTCGACGAACTGACCGCGCTCGGCCAGGAGGTCAGCGACGCCGAGTACGACAAGCGCCGCTCCGCGGTCACTCCGGACGACCTGGCCACCCTGATCTACACCTCCGGTACGACGGGCCGTCCGAAGGGCTGCAAGATCAGCCACTCGAACTTCATGGACGAGCTCGGCCCCGCGGTGAAGATCCTCGACGGCCTGTTCGACACGACCGGCGCGAGCACGCTGCTGTTCCTGCCGCTGGCGCACGTGTTCGCCCGGATCATCCAGGTCGGCTGCGTGATGAAGCGGGTCAAGGTCGGCCACAGCGCCGACGTGAAGAACCTGGTGGACGACCTCGGCGCGTTCAGGCCGACGTTCATCCTGAGCGTTCCGCGGGTGTTCGAGAAGGTCTTCAACTCGGCCGCGCAGAAGGCGCACGCCGACGGCAAGGGCAAGATCTTCGACGCCGCGGCCGAGACCGCGATCGCGTACTCGCAGGCGCAGGACAAGGGCGGCGCGTCGTTCGGCCTGAAGGCCAAGCACCTGCTCTTCGACCGGCTGGTGTTCGGCAAGCTCCGCGCGGTCCTCGGCGGCCAGGTGCAGTACGCCGTCTCCGGTGGCGCACCCCTCGGGGACCGGCTCGGCCACTTCTTCCGCGGTATCGGCGTACCGGTCCTGGAGGGCTACGGCCTGACCGAGACCACCGCGGCGGTGTCGGTGAACCTGCCCGACGACATCCGGATCGGCACCGTCGGCCGGCCGCTGCCCGGTGTCACGGTCGCGGTCGCGGACGACGGCGAACTGCTGTTCAAGGGCGGCCAGGTGATGCAGGGCTACTGGAAGAACGACGAGGCGACCGCGGCGGCGATCGACGCGGACGGCTGGTTCCACACCGGTGACCTGGGCGAGTTCGACGTCGACGGGTTCATCAAGATCACCGGCCGGAAGAAGGAGATCCTGGTGACGGCCGGCGGCAAGAACGTCGCGCCGACACTGCTCGAGGACCAGATCCGGCTGCACCCGCTGGTCAGCCAGTGCATGGTCGTCGGCGACGGCAAGCCGTTCATCGCCGCGCTGATCACGATCGACCCGGAGACGATCGTGCCGTGGGCTACCGAGCGCGGCAAGCCCACCGACGTCGCGTCACTGACCCAGGACGCCGACCTGATCGCCGAGGTGCAGAAGGCGATCGACGACGCGAACGCCTCGGTCTCGCACGCCGAGGCGATCAAGAAGTTCTCGATCCTCCCGATCGACTGGACCCAGGAGACCGGCGAGCTGTCGCTGAAGCTGTCGCTCCGCCGCCACATCGTGATGAAGAACCACGGCAGCGACGTCGAGGCCCTCTACGCGAAGTGACACGTCGCCACGATTAGGGCGCGGGTACCGGAAGCGGTATGAAGCCACGCCCAAGACCTCAGGTGGTCCGCTCCACTCGCCAACCGGCGAGCGCGAGCGGACCTTTCGTTTGCAGCTGGAGTGCCGTGGGTGACTGCGCGGTCGTGCGGGTCGCCGGCGCGATCGACGTCGGTACGCTGACGACGCTCGCCGGTGAACTGCACCACGTGATCACCACCAAGCTTCCGCGTCTGGTCGTCGACCTGCGCCGCGTCACCAGGATGGAGGCCGCGGCCCTCGAGGTCTTCGCGGAGGCTCACGACCTGGCCGTCGAACACGGTGGCTGGCTGCGCGCGTCCGGCGCCGGGCAGTGGCTCGGTGATCTGCTCCGGGCCGCTCACACCGTCCAGCCGCTCGACCACTACCCGACGCTGGCCGAGGCGCTGCCGGCGTACCGGCCGGGGATCATTTCCCGCCCGTGAAGGTGATGCCGTTGGTGATCTGCTTCTGGGCGAGGAAGAAGATCAGCAGGCACGGGATCGTGATCAGCACCGACGTTGCCATCAGCAGCGGGGTGTCGGTGCCGTTGACGGACTGGAAGCCGGCCAGGGCCAGCGGCAGCGTCTTCCACTGGTCGGAGTTGATGTAGATCGCCGGGCCGAGGAAATTGTTCCAGTAGCCCATGAACAGCAGGATCGACACCGCGACCACCGCGGGCCGGGCCAGCGGCAGGTAGACGAGCAGGAACATCTTGAACCAGCCGCAGCCGTCGACGACCGCGGCGTCGGCCAGCTCGGACGGCATCCGGGCGAAGAACTGCCGGAACAGGAAGATGTAGAACGGCGACCCGAAGAACGCCGGCAGGATCAGCGGGTACAGCGTGTCGACCATGCCGAAGTTGTTGAACAGCATGAACTGCGGCACCATCGTCACCTCCCCCGGCAGCAGCATCGTCGCCAGGACGACGGCGAACAGGACGCCGGCGAACCGCACCCGCAGCCGCGCGAACGCGAACCCGGCGAGCGAGCAGGAGAACACCGTCCCGACGATCGGGATCAGCGTGGTCAGCACCGAGTTCAGCGCGTACCGCCAGAACGGGAACGATGTCACCGCCCGCACGTAGTTGTCCCACAGGAACTCGTGCGGTACGACGCTGGCGCCAGAGCTCCCCACTCCGGCCAGCGATCGCAACGAGGTCGCGATCATCCACAGGAACGGGTACACGAAGACGAGCGAGCCGAGCGCGAGGACGACGTACAGGCCGACGGTGCGGGGCAGGTTGCGGCGCCAGAACGGCCGGTCGGCCCGCAGCACGAGTGGTTCTGTCAGGGCGGTCATCGGCGCCTCCGCTTTCTCGACAGCTCGGTCTCGTAGTACACCGCGAACGAACTCCCGCGGAGCGTGACGCCGGTCAGCGCGAGGATCACCGCGAAGAGGATCCAGGCCAGCGCCGAGGCGTAGCCCATCCGGAAGTTCTGGAAGGCGTTGTCGTACAGGTAATAGACGAAGAACAGCAGCGAATCCTTCGGGCCCCCGTTCGCGATGAAGCCCTGGGTGAAGATCTGCAGCGAGCCGATGATGCCGGTCAACGCGTTGAACAGGATGATCGGCGACATCTGCGGCAGCGTCACGTGCCAGAACTGCCGCACCGCTCCGGCGCCGTCGAGTGCGGCCGCCTCGTACAGGTTCGACGGCACGTCCTTCAGGCCGGCCAGGTAGATCACCATCGCGCCGCCGACAGTCCACAGGCTCATCAGGATCACTGTCGGCAGCGCCCAGGACGCGTCGTTGAACCAGCCCGGCCCCGCGATGCCGAAGCGCCCCAGGACGTCGTTCATCAGGCCGTACTGCGGGTTGAACACCCAGAGGAACAGCACCATCTGAGCGACACCGGAGACGAGCGACGGCAGGTACCAGACGGTCCGGAAGAAGCGCATCCCCGGGAGGTCCGTGTTCAGCAGCAGCGCGACGAGGAACGCCAGCGCGGTCTGCAACGGCACGCTGATCACGGCGTACAGCAGGGTGACCTTGAGCGCCTGCGCGACCTTCGGGTCCCCGAAGGCCTCGGTGTAGTTGGCGAGGCCAACGAACTTCGGCGGAGTGATCAGGTCCCACGAGGTCAGGCTGACGTAGACCGACGATGCCATCGGGCCGACGGTGAACAGGCAGAACCCGATCAGCCAGGGCGAGACGAACAGCCAGAACGCGATCGTCTTGTCCGCCCGCGGCCACGTCCGCCGCGCCCCGTACGCCGCCAGTCCGATGACGGCGTACAGGACGATCAGCAGGAGCAGGAACGGGACCAGCGGCACCAGCGCGTGCGGGACACCCCAGGACTCGGCGAGGTTCCGGATCCAGCCAACGGTGGGATTCACTTCTGCAGCGCCTGCGTGCACTTCTCGGCGAGCTGCGGCAGCACCTTCGCGACGTCGTCCTTGCCGGTACCGAGCGCGGTGTAACTGGTCATGCCCTTCTCGGCGTCACCGGAGATCTGCGCCTCCTTCGGCACCGAGACGTCGACCACGCCGGTCTTCAGGGCGCTGGTGAACGCGGCCAGGTTCCGCTCGGGCGGCAGCACCTTCTCCAGGGTCGGCGCGGACGCCTCGATGATCGGTACGCCGAGTGCGGTGTTGCCCTGGATCAGCTGGTCCTGAGCATCCTTCTGCGTACTGGCGAACTCGACGAACTTCTTCGCGGTCTCCAACTGCTTCCCGCTCGCGGTCTTCGCGATCCCGAGCCCGTCGACCTCCATCGGGAATCCCTTGCCGGGCACCGGGACCAGCGACCAGTTCGGCTTGCTGATCTTGGCGAAGTCGGCGACCGTCCACGGCCCGAAGTCGCTGAACGTCGCGAGCCGGCCGGCCGCGAACCACTGGGCCTGGTCCTGACCCTGGATGTCGGTCGAGGTCGGCGAGTAGCGGTTCTTCTGCATGTCGACGACGTACTGCGCGGTCTTCACACCGGTCGGGTCGCCGAAGGTGCACGACGACGCGTCGGCGTTGTAGTAGCTACCGCCCGCGGCGGTCAGCCATCCGCGGTACCAGAGGTTGCTGGATCCGTAGACGCGCGCCTTGCCGTCACCGTGGGAGAGCTTGGCGCTGATCGTCTTGAACTCCTCCAGCGTCAGCGGCTTGGTTGCGTCCGGCAACGGTACGCCGCCGGCCTTGAACGCGTCGGTGTTGATCGCCATCACCTTCGGCTTGGCCGCGAACGGCATCGCGTAGTACTTGTCCTGGTACTTCATCGCGGCCGAGATGTTCGGCTGCACGTACTTGCCCGGGTCGACGGTCTGCTCGGCGAAGCTCGGCGCGAACCCGGCCAGGCTGGTGTTGCTGATCTCCATCACCGTCGACTGGGTGCCGGCCGCGATCGAGGTCTGCAGCTTCTGCTCGTAGTCGGACTGGATCCAGTTCGTGGTCACCTTGGTGCCCGGGTTCGCCTTCTCGAAGGCGGCGGCGATCGCCTTCAGCGAGGCGGCCTCCGAGTTCGTGCCCCAGAACGAGAAGCTGATCTCGGCGGTTCCGTTGTCGGTGCTGGACGCCGGGGCGTTGCCGGTCGCGCAGCCCGCGGCGAGCAGGACGGCCAGTGCGGCGGGGACGAGTTTCTTCATGCGGGGTCCTTGGGGTGCGTGACCCGGACGGTCCGACCGGGTGCGAGGGAGTGGGTCTCGGAGTCGCCTTCTGGCCCGACCGTCACGGTGAGCGGACCGGGTCCGCTGTGCACGGTGACTTCGGTGGTGTGCGTGCCTTCTTGGTGGATGCGCAGGTCCCAGTCGCCGACCGGGACGTGGTCGGCGGTGAGTACGCCGATCTCGGCGGGCAGGTGGGAGGTGATGGTCAGACCTGCGTTCGGTGCGTCCGGCCGCAGCCCGAGCAGCCCGGCGACGAGGTGCTCGACGACCGTGAACGAGATCTCCGGGTAGTCGTCGCGGCTGTCGATCAGGTGCTTGGTCCAGCGCCAGGCCGACTCGTCCCGGCCGTGGCCGAAGAGGAACTCGGGCCAGTAGCTGAACGACTCGATGTTCAGCGGCGGGCGGGACTCCATCTGCTCCTCGAGGTAGTCGAGGAACCGCTCGGTGCGCTCCCCCGCGCCACTCAGCCCGAACAGCGGGACGAGCGTGTGCGACTCCAGGCCCCAGTCGAAGTCGAGGCCGTCCTTGGTGATGCCGCGCGCGAAGTGGTCGCCGTTCCACCATTCGCCATACGTGGCCTGGATCTTGTCGGCTTCCGCGTGCCGGCCGAGTTTGCGGAGGGCGGCGTACTGCGTGGCGAGGCCGTCGCCCGCTCGCAGCAGTGGGGCCTCGCGTTCGTTGTACGTCGCCGTACCGAGGAAGATGTCGGCGGTCCCGGCGGCCTCGGGGATGCCGTCGCCGTCGGAGTCGTGGGCGGCCACGAACTCGCGGACGCTGTGCGCGTAGTACGCCGCCAGGTCGGGGTCGTCGATCCAGCGCCGGTCACCGGTCCAGTCGTACTGTTCCAGCGCCCGGTAGGTCAGGTCGAACACCGCGGGGATCTCCCGGACGAAGTGTTCGTCGCAGTGGTAGTCGAGGGCGGCGATCCGCCCGTCGAAGTGGAACGCCCAGATCGGGAACCACTTCCGGGCCGGCGTCGCCGAGCGGGCGAAGTGCCGGAACATCGCGAAGTTCTCCGCGTCCAGGCCGAGCAGGTGCGCACCGGCCGCCTGGTGGCAGACGTCGCGGGAGTAGAACATCGGCCGGGACGGGTAGCCGGCCCAGTAGGACGGCAGGTTCCCGGGGGCGGCGCCGGTCTGCACCCACGCCAGCGCCCGGTCGCGGGCCCAGCGGAAGGCGTCCTCGACGTACGCCAGATCGGAACTGACAGCCAGCACCAGCAATCTCCCATCAAGAGCACTTTAGCGGTAAAACTAGAGACGTCAGTCCAATTTCGTCAATACCTTGGGGCCGGTTGGTTTTACCGCTATAGTCCGGCTGGTGACGACATTTGAGATCCGCTCCGGTGACGGCCGCACGCGGCGTACCGGCTCGGTGTCAGGCGCCGCCGGGCTCTCCGGGCGAACGGACGTCGAGCCCGGGTTGCAGTACTTCGACGTGGTGCCGGACGGGCCGGTGACGCTGCGCTGGACGTGGCCGGCGGAGGATGCGGTGACGCTCTGGCGGGCGACCCAGGGATCCCGCCGTGAGCTGCCGACGGACTGGGGTTCGCACCGCGAGGTCCGCTCGGTCCGTTCGGCTCCGGTCGCGAGCCTGGTCGACGCCCGGGACCGATCGATCGCGACGATCTCGTTGTCGTCGAGCGTCCGCCGCTGCGACTTCGCGGTCGGGGTGAACGAGGAGACCGCCGAGCAGCTGATCGAGCTGACCGTGACCGATGTCGAAGGCGGCTCCTTCGCGCTGCGGATCGACACGCGTACCCAGCACTTCGCCGACGCGCTGCGTGGCGTGACCGCGGACTGGACCGCCGAGCTCGGCGATCGGATCGCGAGGGTGCCGCCGGTGGCGCGGGAGGCGATGTACTCGACCTGGTACAGCGACCATCAGCACGTGTCCGCCGAGTCCGTCGAGCGGCACGCCCGCGCCGGAGCGGCGTACGGGACGAAGGCGGTCATCGTCGACGACGGGTGGCAGACCGACGACACGCGGCGCGGGTACGCGTACTGCGGCGACTGGGAGCCGACCGGCGAGACGTTCCCCGACATGGCCGGCCACGTACGGCGGGTGCACGAGCTCGGGCAGCTCTACGTGCTGTGGCTCGCGCCGCCGTTGATGGGCGCGCACTCGAAGGCCTGGGCGAGACTGAAGGACCGGACCCTCGGGCAGGCCGACGCGAACGTGCGAGTGCTGGATCCGCGGTACCGCGAGGTCCGCGATCACCTTCTGGAGTGCGCGATCCGCCCGGTGCGCGACTGGGGTGTGGACGGGCTGAAGATCGACTTCATCGACTCGTGGGCGCGGGACGACGTACCAGCGGCGCCGGATGCGGACTGCGAGTCGGTGGACGAAGGCGTCGAACTGTTGCTGCAGGCCATCGCCGACGAGCTGAAGCGGCTCCGGCCGGAGGTGCTGATCGAGTTCCGTCAGGACTACGTGCACCCGCGCCTGTGGCAGTTCGGCACGTTCCTGCGGGCCGGCGACTGCGCGCTCGACCCGGTGGAGAACCGGGTCCGCACCATCGACTGCCGGCTGCTGGCCGGCGACCGCGCGGTGCACTCGGACATGCTGATGTGGAGCCCGTCCGCATCCGTCGAGAACGTCGCGCAGCAGTTCATCGGCGCACTGTTCAGTACGGCGCAGGTCTCGATGGAGCTGGACGCGTTGCCACCGGAGCACGAGCAGGTGGTTCGCTACTGGCTCGGGTTCCTGAACGACCACGCCGATGCGCTGCTGCACGGCGTACTGCTGCCGTCGCGACCCGATGCCCGCTACACGCAGGTGCGGGCCGTCGGTCAGTCGGAGACCGTGGTTGCCGTGTTCACGGACCCGGTTGTGCGGGTAGAGGACCCCTGCACGGTGATCGTCAACGGCAGCGCAGAGCCGCGGCTCTACGTCGAAGGCGCCGACGGTGGGCCCGTCGACCTCGTAGTGTCGGACTGCTCGGGCCACGAGGTACGGCGTGCGACCACGACGCCGCCCGCGGTCTGGGTGATCGACGTACCGGTCGGCGGGGTGGCCCGGATCGTCAAGAGTTGAGGGGGAAACGACTTGGCCGCAGAGAAACCACGGCGTACGACGGTCGCGGACGTCGCCCGGCTCGCCGGGGTGTCGGCGATGACGGTGTCGAACGTACTGAACGCGCCGCACCGTGTCAGTGAGCCGACCGTCCGGACCGTCCGCGCCGCGATCGACGAGCTCGGGTACATCCCGAACCACGCGGCCCGCGCGCTGTCGTCCGGTCGCAGCCAGGTGATCGGCCTGCCGCTGTACTTCGAGGACGGCTTCTCCGACGACGAGAACCCGGGTCTCGGCGGGTTCCTGCACGGCCTGCTGGGCGGCCTGGTGAAGGCGGCCGCGGTTTCCGGGTACGGCGTGCACGTCACCACCCCGACCGAGGGCGCGACCGAGATCGCGCTCTACGAGAAGCTGATCGCGGCCCGGCAGGTGGACGCGATCGTGGTCCTGGAGACGATGCCGCACGACCCGCGGATCGAGTTCCTCAGCCGGCGGCGGTTCCCGTTCGTCGCGTTCGGGCGGACCGGCGCGGAGCAGCGGCAGTGCTGGGTCGACGTCGACAACGAGACCTCGATGGCGGGCATCGCCGCGCACCTGCGCTCGACCGGCCGGGAGCGGGCGGTCTATCTCGCGACCGACAGCGCGCTGCCGTGGGTCCACCAGCGCCAGGACGGGTTCGTCCGCGAGTTCCCAGCGACGGTCGTGCGCTCGTTCGGTTCGCTGGACGCGGTGGCGGCGTACGTCGCGGAAGCCGAGACCCCGGACGCTTTCGTCGCCGACAACGACGCGTTCGCAGTGGTGGCGATGCGGTCGCTGCAGCGGCGCGGGATCGCGGTCGGCCAGGACATCGCGGTCACCGGGTTCAACGACTTCCCGTTCGCGAGCATGCTCGACACGCCGCTCACCACGGCCCGGATCCCGCTCCGGGACATCGCCACCTGCCTGTTCGACCGCGCGCTGCGGGAGATCAGCGGCGAGCCGGACGCGCCGGGCCGCCTCGTCACCGCGCCGCTGGTGGTCCGCTCGAGTGCCTGACCGCCGCCTCGACGAAGGCGGCCAGTTCGGCCGACCGGCTGCCGGCCGGCCAAACCACCAGCATCCGGTACGGCTCGACGTCGGCCACCGGCCGGTAGACGACGTCCGGGCGGACATTGCGCTCGGCCATCGACCGCGGGACCAGCGCGACCGCCTGCCCGAAGGCGACCACCTCCAGCAGCTGCGACGAGTCCTGCACGATCGGCCCGTCCACCGCGTCGTCCGGGTGTGCCGACCAGTAGTTGCGCTCGGCCACGTTGGACCGGCTCCACCGCGGCGCCGGGATCCCGGCCAGGTCGTCGGCCCGAAGGACGTCGTACGCCGCCAGCTCGTGGGCCGCCGGCAGCGCCGCCACGCGCGGCTCGGTGTAGAGCATCTCCATCTCGAGCCCGTGATCGTCGAACGGGCGACTCACCAGCGCGACGTCCGCGCGCCCGTCGCGCACCATGTCCGCCTGTTCCCCGAACCCGCTCACCACCACGTCGATCCTCGGCAGCTCGTCGCGGAGCTCGGTGACGATCCGGTGCAGCAGCTCGGTCGCGACCCCGGGCTTCGCGGTCACGATCAGCCCGCGCGCCGACGATCCCGCCCGCTGCGTCCGACGTACCGCCGAGTCGACGGCGTCGAAGACCGGGCCGGACTCCTTGAGCAGGGTCTCCCCCGCCGCGGTCAGCGCGAGCCGCGGACCGGAACGGTCGAACAGCTCGACGCCGAGCCGGTGCTCGAGCCGGCGCATCGCCCGCGACAGCGGCGGCTGCGCGATCCCCAGCCGTTCGGCGGCGCGGGTGATGTTCAGGTCCTCGGCGACCGCACGGAAGTACCGCAGCTCGCGGATCTCGGGTTCCGGCATACCTCCAGGGTATGGCGGACCACCTGATCGGTGTTGGTCCGCGGCGGGTTCGCGCGCTGGACTGGGTGCATGAATCAGAACGAAGTCGCCCTGGTGACGGGCGGAAACAAAGGCATCGGCCACGAGATCGTCCGGCAACTCGGCCGGCGCGGCCTCACGGTTTATCTGGCAGCACGCAACGCCGCCTTGGGCGGCGCCGCGGCAGCGGAACTCGTCGGCGAGGGTCTCGACGTACGGTTCGTGCAGCTCGACGTGACCGACGTGGAGTCGGTCGCGGCCGCCGCGAAGCAGGTCGACGCCGACTCCGGCCGGCTGGACGTGCTGGTGAACAACGCCGGCATCGTCGCCGAGTGGGGCACGCCGGTGGCCGACATCACGGCCGAGCAGGTACGGACGGCGTACGACGTGAACGTGTTCGGAGTCGTCTCGGCGATCAACGCGTTCGTGCCACTGCTGCGCCGGTCGCCGAACGCGCGGATCGTGAACATGTCGAGCGGACTCGGGTCGGTCAACCTGCTGTCGGAGCTCGACGGACGGCTCGCGACGCAGGGCCTGCTCGCGTACAGCTCGTCGAAGGCGGCGCTCAACGCGCTGACCCTGGTCTACGCGAGCGCACTGCGCGCGGACGGCATCAAGGTGAACGCCGCGACCCCGGGCCTCGTGCCGACGGACCTGAACACCGAGGCCTCCGTCCCGCGTGGCACCCGGACAGTCGAGGACGGCGCGGCGGTTCCGGTCGCGCTGGCGACCCTGCCGGCAGACGGCCCGACCGGCGTCTTCAGAGGGCCTGACTCACTGGCTGACGTGGCTCCGTGGTGAGCGCCTGACGGGCGATCAGCAGCGTGGTCGCCGTACCGAGGATGCCGGCGGCGGCGATCGTCAGGTTCGGTGCGAGGAACGAGCCGACGACACCGCCGAGGGCGATGCTGACGCCCTGGATCGCCATCAGGCCGCTGGTCTGTACGGTGAACAGCCGCCCGCGGTACGCCGGTTCGACCGTCTGCAGGATCAACGGGTCGACACCCTGGTTGAACGCGTACCCGGCGCCGGAGATCGCGAGCAGGACGGCCGCGACCGGGATCGGCGGCTGGGCGAGGAATGCGATCGCGGGAAGCTGGCTGGTCAGCAGGAACGGGACGACGAGCCGTCGCCGCACGGAAGGGGTGAACCGCGCGACGACGAGCTCGCCGGCCACACCGCCGACCGCGTAACCGGTGAACAGCGCACCGGCCGCCGCGGCCGCCGTACCGACCTGGTCGGTGTAGGCAACGGCGAGCCCGTCCGGGACGGACGAGAACGCCGGCGCCACCCAGGTCAGCAGGATCAGGTTGCGGAGCTTGGCGTTGGCGAACAGGACCTGCAGCCCCGACCACGAGTCGCGGACCGCGTTGCTCTTCCGCTCCCCCGCGGGCGTGGGCGGCGTCCCCGTGCCGATCAGGATCGCGCTCGACACGAACGTCACGACCTCCGCGACCAGCAGCCACCGCGCGCCGATCGCGGCGACCGCGATGCCGCCGAGCGCGAACCCGGTCAGCACCGCGATCTGACCAATTGCCCGCAGCAACGACCGGCCGACCGGGAACAGGTCCGGCGGAAGCAGGTGCGCGAGACTCGCCGCCCGGGCTCCGGCGAAGATCGGCGCGATCGCGCCGGTGCAGACCAGCAAACCGAGCAGGCCGCCGACCGGCATCCCCGGCAACAGCATGCCGGCCACGCACAGCGCGCTCAGCAGATCGCAGACCACCAGCACCCGGCGCGCCGGAAACCGGTCCGCCACCGAGGAGAACAGCACGCCACCGACGGCGTACGGGAGGAACGAGCAGACCAGCACCAGCGCGGACAGCAGCGGCGAACCGGTGCGCTCGAAGATCAGGATCGAGAGCGCGACCTGCGCGCCGACGGTACCGAGCATGGACACGGTGTGCGCGGCGTACACCGCCCGCAAACCCGGAACGCGGAGGACCGCACGATAGGACGTCACGGCGCGAGCGTGCCCGACGCCGTCCGGTCCGGCGTAGAGTTTTGGTTGTGGCCGAAAGTTCCCCATCATGACCGCACTGCCGTGACGGTACTGCGCTTCACCCAGGCTGACGCGTTGCGCTGCCGGTTCGGCGTCTCGCCGTTGTGGGAGACGATGTCCGCGGTGCGGGTGCTGAACGGGTCAAGGCACCGGCCGCTCTACACCGACTGGGTCGAGGCGAAGCGGGAGGCTGCCGCATCGGTCGACCTGCGCGGCCTGAAGGCCCTGCAGCCACGCGCCGGCTACACACCGGACTTCCTGACGCCACCACCCAAGGCCTCCCGGGCGAGGTTCGCGACCGAGATCGCCCGCGTCCGGAGTACGCCGCTCGAGCGCGTGCGCAGCGAGCTGGTCCAATCCCGTGACGAACTGAACAACCCGGCCGCGCCGGTGATCAATCGCATGCTGGACGACGTCGCCGGCACCCGGGAACGGCTCGCCGACGCGATCGAGAGCGCCTGGCAGACCCTGGTCGAACCCGACTGGCCGCTGATCAGCCGGGTGCTCGAGGACGACATCGCGTACCGCGGCCGGCAGCTCACGGACAACGGCCTCGCGGGCCTCTTCGACGACCTGCACCCGACGCTCACCTGGGAGGACGAGCGCCTGGTCGCCGCCCGGCACCGGGCCGAGGACCGCGACCTCACCGGCCAAGGCCTGCTCCTGGTCCCCGGCGTCTTCGCCTGGCCGTTCCTCGTCATCGTCGTCGACCCGGCCTACCACCCGACCCTCGTGTACCCGGCCCGCGGCGCCGCCCGCCTGTGGTCCGACGCGCCCACTCCCCCGGACTCGCTGGCCCGCCTCCTCGGCCGCACCCGCGCCACCCTCCTGGTCGCCCTCGATCCGCCCGCCACGACGAGCGCGTTGGCCGCGGACTACGGTCTCGCGCTCGCCACTGTCGCCGAGCACCTGTCCGCGCTGTACGACGCAGGGCTCGCGACACGTCGTCGTACCGGGCATCAGGTCCACTACCGCCGTACCGAGGTAGGACAGGCCGTCGTCGACGCCTCCCTCGGCTGAGCCGGATCGGGCGTCAGAATGCTGTGGTGAAGGAGAAGGTACACAGCACGCGTCACACTCGGCGATGGCCGGCCTCACTGGCTGTTGTCGCGGTCCTGGTCCTGCAATTACTGGTACCGACGCAGATCAACGGCCTACCCCGGTGGGTGATGCCGACCCTCGGTCTCCTGTTGTTGCTGCCGCTCGTCTGGATGAATCCGTTCCACCTGCGCCGCGACGAGCCGTGGCTGCGGTGGGTCGAGCTCATCCTGCTCGCGGTCATCGTGCTGGCCAACGTGTTCTACCTCGGCGGAATGATCTACTTCCTGAACCACGGCGCCGCGAACCAGGGCCTGGTGCTGGTGAAGGGCGCGCTCCTGATCTGGGTGACGAACGTCGTCGCGTTCGCGGTCTGGTACTGGGAGGTCGATGGTGGCGGCCCGTTCGCCCGCGCCCCGGAGCACGAACGCCCCGCCGAGCGCGCCGACATGCTCTTCCCACAGATGACCGTCGACCTGCCCGGCTGGAAGGGCTGGCTGCCCGGATTCACCGACTACCTGTTCGTCTCGTTCACTGCGGCGACCGCTTTCAGCCCGACCGACACGATGCCGCTGACCGCGCGGACGAAGACGCTGATGGGCATCGAGTCGGGTGTGTCGCTACTGACCGTGGCGGTGATCGCAGCCCGCGCGGTGAACGTCCTCTGAGATCTCTCTCGACAGCGGTGTAATGGGCGTGAGACCGTTATGGTCGTGTACAGCACGAAGTCGGTGGGGTTGGGGTTCGCGGTCTTCTCCGCGATCACGTTCGGAGGGTCGGGGCCGTTCGCCAAGGCCCTGATCGGGGCGGGCTTCACCCCCGAGCAGGCGGCCTGGTTACGGATCCTCGGCGCCGCCGCGCTGCTCGTACCGCTCGTGCTGGTGTTCCGCGGCCGCGCCGGTCTGCGCGCGGCGCGGGCGTCCTGGAAATCACTCGTGCTCTACGGCCTGACCGGGATCGCCGGGTGCCAGACGCTGTTCTTCGTCGCGGCCAGCCGGCTGCCGGTGGGCGTCGCGCTGATGCTCGAGTTCTCCGGGCCGGTGCTCGTCGTGGCGTGGCTGAAGTTCGGGCAGAAGGTCGCCGTACCGCGGTCGGCCGCGATCGGGGTCAGTATCGCGGTCGTCGGTCTCGCGACGGTGGCCGAGATCTGGTCCGGGTTGCGGATCGACGCGATCGGGCTGCTCGCCGGCCTCGGCGCGGCCGCGTGCCAGGCGACGTACTTCATCTTGATCGAGAAGCTGACCGGTGCCGCGGATCCGTTGGTGATGACCGCCGCGGGCAGTGTCGTCGGCGCGGTCGTCCTCACGCTGATCTCGAGCCCGTGGGGTGTTCCGTGGCACGTGCTGGTCGAGTCGACCGCGATCGGCTCCCGGCACGCGCCCGGCTGGCTGCTCGCGACCTGGCTGATCGTCGTCAGCACGGTCGTCGCCTACCTCGCCGGCGCCGCCGCGGTGCAGCGGCTGTCGGCAGCGATCGGCGGAGCGGTCGCGTACCTCGAGGTGGTGGCCGCCAGCATCTTCGCGCTGATCCTGCTCGGCGAGACGCTGCGGACCAACCAGATCATCGGCGGCGTGATCGTGCTGGCCGGCGCCTTCGTGGCCCAGTCGTCGGTCGGGAAGGTGGTGCCCCCGGAGATCCCGGACACCGACACTCCCCGCACCGACGTACTGGATCCGGTCATCTGAGCGAATCCACCAACTCGCGCGGCAGGCCGTGCGTGTCGTGCAGGTACTCGTAGTCGGTGTCGTCGAGCGACTTGTGGAAGCGCTCGTGGCTGAGCACCTTCCGGCCGCGGTCGAGCAGGTTGCTGAACCGGATCTCCTCGTCGATCAGGATCCGCCGGATCAGCGTCACCGTCTCACCCTGGTGGAAGTGGTTCAGGGTGTGCTCGAACAACTCGACCGGCACGTCGGACAGCGACCGGGACTCGTCGTCGCGCCAGAGCACCGTGAGCATCCGGCGGATCAGCCGGCGCAGCACGTACCCGCGGCCGGTGTTCGACGGGTGCACGCCGTCGCCGACGATCACGATGCTCGACCGCAGGTGGTCGATGACGATCCGCCGGGACCGCTCGTCCAGCTTCCACATCGACCCGATGATCCGCATCCACGGCTCGAACAGCGAGGTCTCGTACACCGACTGCTTGCCCTCGAGCAGCATCGTCAGCCGCTCCAGCCCGAGCCCGGTGTCGATGTTCTGCTGCTTCAGCGACTCGAGCGAGCCGTCATCGTACCGGCGGTAGCGCATCATCACGTGGTTCCACACCTCGACCCAGCGGTCGTCCGTGGTCGGCGTACCCTGCGGGTCGCCGTCGCCGGTCCAGACGAAGATCTCCGAGTCCGGGCCACACGGACCGGTCGGGCCGTTCGACCACCAGTTGTCGTCGGTCGTCAGCTCCACCGGCAGGCCGAGCTCTTGCCAGGTGGTCAGCGACTCCTGGTCCAGCGGCACCTGGTCGTCACCGCCGAACACCGTCACGTACATCTGCCGCGGGTCGAGCCCGAAGCGGGTGGTGAGCAGTTCGTAGCCCCACTTCAGGGTCTGGCTGCTCCCGTAGTCGCCGAGCGACCAGGACCCGAGCATCTCGAACACCGTCAGGTGCGTCGGGTCCCCCACCTCGTCGAGGTCGGTCGTGCGCAGGCATCGCTGAATGCCCACGAGTCTGCGCCCCAGTGGATGGGGTTCACCCTCCAGGTACGGCGTCAGTGGATGCATCCCGGAGGTCGTGAAGAGCACCGGATCGCCGAGCCGCGGGATGAGCGTGGACCCGGTGGTCGGGACGTGACCGCGGTCGCTGAAGAAGTCGATGAAAGTCCTGCTGATGGTCATGATTCTGTCCTTGGGAACTAGGACCGGAACCAGACCACCGGGCTACGGAAACAACAACACCGGCGAACCGTTTCCGGTCGCCGGTGGAGGTTTCGAGGATGTCAGGCAGCGGCAGCCGGGGAGCGGGAAGCTCGTACGGCTGCGGCAAGTCGGAACATCCGGTGCATGTCGGCCAGAGTACACGACAGCCGGCGTCAGATGTCCAGTAATTGCCTCAGCACGGCTCCGGAGCGTGTCCAGGTCCACTTGTCCCGCACCCACGCGCGGCCCGCGGCGCCGAGCGCTCTCGCCTGTTCTTGATCGGTCAGCAACTGCGTGATCCGCTCCGCGACCGCCACCGGGTTGTAGGGGTCTACGAGAAAACCCGTCTCGCCGTGCCGGACGGTGTCCGGCGTACCGCCCGAGTCGCCCACCACCACGGGTTTGCCGGTCGCGGAGGCTTCCAGCGTGACGATCCCGAGCGCCTCGGGCTCCAGACCGAAGCGCCGCGTCCGGCACGGCATCGCGAACACATCGGCCGCGTCGACGTACGGCGGGATGCCGGCCCAGGGCACCGCACCGGTGAACACGACCGACCCGGGCACCTCGGCGGCGAGTCCCTCCAACCGCTCACGATCCGGGCCCCCGCCGACCAGCAGCAGCTTGGCGGACGGCACCGCGGCGAGCACCCGCGGCCAGGCCCGGATCAACGTGTCCTGACCCTTCCGCGGGATCAACCGCGCGACACACACCACGACCGGAACGCCTTCCAGACCGAGCCCCTTGCGGATCTGCTCTCCCCCGCAGCCCGGGAAGAACCGGCTCGTGTCCACACCGGGAGTCAGGCGGCGCATCCGCCGTACGGCCTGCGGAGACAGCGCCGGGGCGATTCGGTCCGCACACCACGACGAGACCGTGGTGATCGTGTCGGCCGCGTCGCCGATGCGGCGCAGCGCCTGCCGAGCACCGGGTACGCCGGCCCACCACGTCTCATGTCCGTGGGTCATCGCGACGATCTTCCGCGCTCCGGCGCGCCGCAGCGCCGGACCCATCAGCCCGAGCGGCGCGGCGGCACCGAACACGATCCGGTCGGCATCGTGCGCCCGCATCAGCCGCACGGCCATCCTCGTGACGCGGGCTGTCGGCAGCAACATCGACGTCCGATCCCGAATCACCGGGAACGCCGGCGTCGCGTCGTACGCCGTGTCGCCTGGCTCGCGGGACGTGTAGACGACGACGTCCGGCAGTTCATCGCACAACGACCGGACGAACGACTCGATCCCACCCTGCCGTGGCGGGAAGTCGTTGGTGACGACCAGGACGGTCACCGTCGGACCAGCGGCGGGACCGGGCCCGAGTTCTGGGCCGCCCACGCCCGGCCCATCGCGATCCGCTCCGGCGGGGTCGGGTGCGACGCGAACATCCAGTACCGCCAGCGACTCGGGTCGAGACCGGAGATGTTGCGCACCGCCAGGTCGTGCTGCATCGCGACGAAGTCTCTCGGATCGTTCGTCAACCGGAGCGAGTGGTAGTCGGCGCGCGCCTCGATCTTCCGGCTGACGAGGTTCTGCACCGGGCTCGCCAGCGTCGTGGCGACGACGACCAGCGCCACGAACACGCCGACCTTCCGCGGATCAGCCATCCGCGCGCCGAGCAGCAGGTACAGCAACGTGACCCCGAATGCCGTCCCGAGCACTCCGATGAGTGTCCCGTGCAGTACGTCGTCCTCCGCGGCGTGCCCGAGTTCGTGCGCGACCACCAGCCGGATCTGGGCCGGCGGCGTGTCCTTCAGCAGCGTGTCGTACACGACCAGCCGGCGCGTCGACCCGAACCCGGACACGTACGCGTTCAGGGCCGTCGTCCGCTTCGACGCGTCCGCGACCAGCACATCCTGCACCGGTACGCCGTCCGCGTCCGCCAGCTTCAGGAAGTCGCTGCGCAGGGCACCGGCCGGCATCGAGGTGAAGTTGTTGAAGCGCGGCTCGACCAGCACCGGGTACGCGAACGAGACGCCGAGCACCAGCAGCGCCGCGACAAGTGCCCCCGGCAACCACCAGCCCTGCGGACGGCGTTTCGCCAACGCCATCAGGACGACCGCGATCACCGCGACCCCGAGAGACGTGAGCGCCCAGTTGACGCCGCGGTCCCAGACCCACAACCGCCAGTTCTCCACCGACAGCCCGTACTTCAGGCTGACCCGCTCCGCGAGTACGTCGGTCGGCACGGTGAGCAGGTTGGTGATCAAGGCGATCCCGGCGACCGTCACCGGTACGGCGAGGAACCACGGGCGGACCCGCAGAGCGTCGTACAGGCGGCGGCCCAGCGGGCTGAAGCCGATCACCAGCGGCACCACGACCGAGATCACCCAGGACGTGGTCGACCACGGCAGCATCTCGTGCCGGAACGCGTTCTGGCGGGCGATCTCGGCGGTGCTGAAGTCCAGCGTGGCATCAGGTTTCGGCAGGTCGATCAGGTGCCACGGCGTGGTGACGGCGATCGTGAAGACCAGCGCGAGCGCCAGCAGACCGCCGGCGGCGCGGGGCGCCCACCGGCTGGACGGCCTAGGCACCGGCGAGCCTCTTCAGGTACTTCTGCCACTCGACGACGAACTCGGCCTCGGTCATCCCGAGCACCGACGTGAACGCGTCCGCCAGCCCGGTCGACGACTTCGACGCGTGCACGGTCCGGTAGAACCTCACCAGCTTCGCCTGCCCGTCACGTTCCGCGATCAGCCGGCAGGCCAGCCACGCGGACTCGTACGCCTGCGGCAGCTCGGCCGCCGACGCCGCGAAGGCCTCCGTCGTCGGCAACGTCGCCGGCACCTTGCCGGCCCGCACGGCCTTGAAGAGCTCCTTGGCCGCCGAGTCGTCCTGCACCGGCACGGCGGTGAACGCGACATAGTCCGCGAAACCCTCGGCCAACCACAACGGTACCGGCGAGGCGGTCGCGGTCGACGCGACATGGGTGGTCTCGTGGGTCAGGACGATCCGGCGGCCCTGCTTGCCGAGCTCCTCGAACAGCTTCGGGTTCGCCACGATCCGCACCGGCGCGCCCACGGCCGGCTGGTCCAGCTCGGCGAAGGTCACCGCGGCGATCTGGGTGTACGTGTTCGGCTGCGCGCCGAGGACACCCTCCATCTGCGCCTGCTGGGCGGGCAGATAGACGATCACCTTCTGCCGCCAGCTCTTGCCCCAGACCTTGCTCACCGACTCAACCGCCCTGTCGGCGACCGAAACGTAACTCCGGGCCTCGGACTCGGAGTCGAGGCTGATCACCAGGCTGTGTTTGCCCTTCGCCACGTCCACCGGCCCGAGGGCCCAGATCGGCTTTCGTTGCCCGGCGGCGAACCGCTCGGAGAACGACGCGGCATACGTCTTCCCGTCCCGGATCACGAACGTCACCGGGAGGGTCTCGCGCGCGGGCTTCACGTCGTACCCCGTGAGTTGCCAGGAGACCTCGACCTGGGCCAGCCAGGACTGGCTGCCGCCGAGCTGACTCTGGCGGTCCGGGGTCAGGGCACCGATGTCGTCGCTCACGTAGCGCAGCTGGAACGTGCCGATCGGGAGCGTGGTCAAGTTGCTGAAGATCGTCCGCGCGCTGGCCCGGAAGCCCGTGGCCTTCGGGTCGATCGTGTTCAGGAACTCCGTGCGGTTGTCGTTCTCGACCGCGTCGGTCATCTTCTGCAGCACGGCCTCGCCGGCCACGGCCCGCTGGACGCCGGCCTGCGCCTGGTCGGGTGTCGACGCGCTGGACGCGGGCGGCCGGGCTCCGGGCGCGTTCGGGTCGGCCGGCGCGTTGGCGAGGTGCTGAAGTCCGGCGTACCCGGCTCCGGCGACCAGGCAGACGGCGACACCGAGGGCGACCTTCTTCAGGATCGGCGCGAACGGCGGGCGCTGCCTGTCATCCTCCTGTGGCGGCGGCCCGGCGTACGACTCCTGGCGGTGGTCGAGTGACTTCGGTACGTCATCAGACGATGGGACCACCGGCAACGGAACCGTGTCGCCGTGCTCGTCGATCACCTCGGCCCCTCGCTGCTCACCTGCCCCAGTCAGGCGGGACACCCGGCCTCCTCCGACACTACGGCATCACCACACAATGACTCGGCTCCGGGGAGAGATCCCCGGAGCCGCAGAGTATGTCAAAGGTCTCAGGTCAGCCCGGACGGACCATGCTGTTGATCGGCATCTCGTCCAGCGGGGCGATCTCGACGCTCTTGCCCGGACGCGGCGCGTGCACGATCCGGCCGTTGCCGAGGTAGATGGCGACGTGGCTGACCGGGCTGTAGTAGAAGACCAGGTCGCCCGGCGCGAGCTCGGAGCGGCTGACCCGGCGGCCCTCACCGGTCTGCGCCTTCGACGAGTGCGACAGCGACACGCCGGCCTTGCCCCAGGCGTACATGGTCAGGCCCGAGCAGTCGTACGAGCTCGGTCCGTCGGCGCCCCAGACGTACGGGTCGCCGAGCTGGGACAGCGCCGCGTTCACAGCGATCGCGCCGCGGCCGCTGGCCGGGATGTTCGGGATGTCCTCGCCGGTGCGGTCGCCGCTGCGGGTCGGGCGCTGCTTACGCGCCGCCTCCGCCTCCTTGGCGTTCTCTTCCTCGAGGCGCTTGCGCTCGGCGTCGCTCAACTTGTCGAGCACCTTCTGCGCGGCGTCCAGGTTGTCCTGGATCTGCTTCTTGAGCGCGTCCTGCTTCGACTGCACGGCCTGCAGCGCGGCCAGCTCGGTCTGCTCGCTGGCCTGCAGGTCGGTGAGCTTGCCCTGGGCGACCTGGTAGCGACGCAGTGCCGAGTTCTGCTGGCCGGCGAAGGCCTGCGCGGTCGAGGCCTGGCTGAGGAACTGGTCCGGGTTCGTCGACAGCAACAGCTGGGCCGTCGTGGAGATCCCGGAGGTCTGGTAGCCGGCGACCGCGAGGGAACCGATCTGCCGCTTCACCGAATCGACCTGCGCCTGCTGCTTGGCGATGCCGGCCTGCAGAGCCTTCACGCGGGCGCTCGAGGCGGTGATCTGACCACGCAGATCGTTCGCCGACTCGCCGATCGCGCCGGCCTTCTCCTGCAGCGCGGCGACCTGCTTCTTCGCCTGGTCCAGGGTGGGCTTGGGTTCGGCGTCGGCCGCCCCCTGGATGAAGAGCACACCCGCGGCGACAGCCGTGCTGGTGATGGCGGCGAGGGCGATTCCCTTGGTGCGGTTGATGCGTCCGATGGACACAGCCCGGTCGGTCCCTTCCTCTGCTCGCGCCGTCCCCGTTGATCAGGCCCACCGCGGACGTCACGCCCGCAGGATCCGCCGGATCACTCCCTCGGCTTTCCTGCTACCCGGTCGGCCGGAGCGGCCGACACCCTGAGGCAACGAGAGGTAACAGTAGTGACCGTTTCGTGACCAGTGCAATTCGCCCCTCGGGTTTGATCGAAAATTAACGAAGGCCGGTTCCGGCCAAACGGTCGTTTCGCCTTCCCATACAGGGGTTTCGGTCCCGGCGCGCGGCACCACCAGGTGGCATGGTCCGGACATGCCGTCGGCGTGTCAGCCGGTCTGTTCCTTCGGGTCGACGGTCGGGTCGACGCTGTTCACCGCGTGCACGAGGCGTAGCGGCGGGACCAGTCCGGAGTCGGCCAGGGCGTCCAGCGCGGCCTTCTCGTCGTCGTCGATCCGCAGGCTGCCGGACCGTTCGGCCGAGAACCCGAGCACCACCGTGACCACACAGTCCTGGCAGCCCGGACCCTTCATCACACAAGCGTCGCAGTCGATCAGCACAACATCCTCCAAGGGGGGAAGCACCCGGACTTGCATCCGGCTGAGAAGGACGCTAGAGACCCCCGCCGACAATTTCCGTTCGTCAGGTACGGGCGATGCGCGCGATCAGGCTGGTCGCGGAGAGTGCACGGGCTCCGAGCTTGATGATGCTCTCGGCAACTTCGCGGTCGGT
Organism: Kribbella sp. NPDC004875; assembly: GCF_042873375.1. Lineage (NCBI taxonomy): Bacteria > Bacillati > Actinomycetota > Actinomycetes > Propionibacteriales > Kribbellaceae > Kribbella > Kribbella sp. NPDC004875. The sequence goes on along the minus strand of NZ_JBIALI010000002.1, from coordinate 317,536 downwards.
GGAGACCACCACGACCGGGCGGCCCGGCGGCTCGGCGCGGACCAGTTGCCGGATCACCTCGTCGGCGATCACACCGGCCGGGCTGAACCGCACCCGCACGCCGCGCGGTGGATTCAGCTGCACCGGGCCGGACAGCTCGGCGCCGTCGAAGACGACGGTCACTTCGACGCGGCGTTGCGCCACCAACGCACCGAGTGCGGTGACGAGTCGCTGACGCTGCGAGTGCAGCGGCGAGTTCGGCCAGGCGGTCTTCGTCACGTTGTAGCCGTCGATGATCAGGTGGACCTGCGGCAACGCCAGCAACTCGTCGAACAACGCCGGGTCGTCCTCGGGCGCCGTACGCCCGACCGGGGCCGCCTCCGGCTCGGAGCCGGCCACCGTGTCGGCAGGCCGGAGCTCTCCCCCGGGTGGCAGCGCCAACTCGCGCCGTAGCCCGCTCGCTGCCTCCAGCAACGTGTCGAGCAGCAAGCGGGTCCGCGTCGAGGCGAGCTCCCGTTCCTGCCCTGCAGTACGCCGGGCCGCGTGCTCGACCGCCTCGAGCTCGGTGATCCGGGATCGCAGCTTGCGCAGCTCACGCTCAACTTCGGCACGGGCCGCCTCGACGCGTTCGTCGGCGGTCTCGGCCTCCTTGGTGCGTTGCTCGACTTCGCTCTGCAGACCGGCGATCCGCTGGCGTGCCTCGTTCAGCTTGCGGCGGAGCGTGACGTTCTCGGACTTCAGCTCGTTGACCTGTTCACGAAGCCGTTCGCGGACCTGCCGGGTCTCCGTGCGGGCCTGGTCGAGCTGGTCCGCGAGCCGGTCGACCGCCGCGGAGTCGGCGTTCGGGTTCTCCACCGGGACCTGGGCGGCGGCCGCGACGTGCTGCTCCCAGTCGTCCGGCCGGAGCAGATACGCGAGGGCGGCGACCTCCACCGGATCCGCCGCCGGGACCGCTACACCGTCCGCGACCGCGTCGCCGAGCTCCGGGTGCTCACGGCGTACCTCGAAGGCGGTCAGCCGGCGGAAGTGGTCGTCGGTCTCCAGGATCGGGCCGAGCACCGACGCGGACAGCTTCGCGCGTTTCGCCGGCGCGAAGCTGGCGAACCGGCGCAACGGCGCCGGGATGTCGGTCGCGGGAAGCTGGCCGAGGGCGTGCGCGGCGAGGGTCAGGACGCGTTGCCGGACCGGTTCAGGCAAAGTCGTAGTGGCGGAGCTCGCGGCGGTGCCTGCTTCAGTCACCGGTCCGCAGTCCGGCTGGAACGACGGCCTGGGAGCTGCTGCTCGGCCAGTGACGCAGACCACAACGAACGGGCGTCCGGCCCGGATTCGCGGTGATCGCCTGTGTACGCATACCGAGAGCCTAGTCGACTCGCAGGCGTGTCACCTGCGGAATTGTCGGTGGCCCCTCCTAGCGTCGTGGCCATGACCAGCCCAGGGCGTGCGCAGACCCCGGATCCGCAGCTGCCGATCCGCGGCGTCCAGCACAGCTTCGACGACCTGGGGACACCCCTGCGCGACATCACGTTCTGCGTGGTGGACCTGGAGACGACCGGCAATCCGCCGGGCGAGGGCGGCATCACCGAGATCGGCGCGGTGAAGGTGCGGGCCGGCGAGGTGGTCGGCGAGTTCCAGACCCTGGTGAACCCGTCCGAGGCGATCCCGCCGTTCATCGCCGTGCTGACCGGCATCACCAACGGGATGGTTGCCTCGTCACCCCGGATCGAGTCGGTGCTGCCCGCGTTCCTCGAGTTCGCGCACGGCTGCGTGATGGTCGCGCACAACGCGCCGTTCGACATGGGCTTCCTGAAACACGAGAGCCTCGTGCACGGGTACGACTGGCCCGACTTCGCCGTCGTCGACACCGCGCTGCTGGCGCGTCGCGTGATCACCCCCGACGAGGCGCCGAACTGCAAGCTCGGCACGCTCGCGAAACTGTTCCGGACCACCACCACGCCGAACCACCGCGCACTGTCCGACGCTCGCGCCACCGTCGACGTACTGCACGGGCTGTTCGAGCGGGTCGGGTCGTTGGGCGTCCAAACGTTGGAGGATCTGCAGACGTACTCGTCCCGGGTCGCGCCGGCGGTGCGGGCCAAGCGGCACCTGGCCGAGAGTTTGCCGCACGCACCGGGTGTGTACCTGTTCACCGACGACCGCGGCGAGGTGCTGTACGTCGGGAAGTCCAAGGACCTGCGGACGCGCGTCCGGTCGTACTTCACCGCGTCCGAGACCAGGAACCGGATCGGTGAGATGGTCGGTATCGCCACCGGTGTCCGCGGGATCGAGTGCGGCACGCCGCTAGAGGCCGAGGTCCGCGAGCTACGGCTGATCGCGGAGCACAAACCGCGGTACAACCGGCGGTCGAAGTTCCCGGAGCGGCAACACTGGCTGAAGGTCACGGTCGAACCGTTTCCGCGGTTGTCGCTGGTCAAACAGGTGCGCGACGACGACGCCGGGTATCTCGGGCCGTTCAGCTCGCGAAAGACCGCCGAGCGGGCGATGGCCGCGTTGCACGAGGCGTTCCCGATCCGGCAGTGCACCGCGCGGATGTCCCGGCACCCGCAACTGTCGCCGTGTGTGCTGGCCGAGATGGGCCGCTGTGTCGCGCCGTGCGACGGCCGCATCTCCGCCGACTCGTACGGCGAGTTCGTGTCCGCGCTGCGGGCCGCGCTGACCGACGACCCGACTCCGGTGGTCGACGCGCTGGACCGGCGGATCGACGTCCTGTCGGCGGACGAGCGGTTCGAGGATGCGGCCGTCCACCGGGATCGGTTGGGTGCGTTCGTGCGGAGTTCGGCGCGGATGCAGCGGATGGCGTCGGTGACCGGGTGCGCCGAGATCTGCGCCGCCCGGCGGACCGAGGACGGCGGCTGGGAGCTGCACGTGATCCGCCGCGGGCGGCTCGCGGCGGCCGGGTTCACCCCGCGCGGGACGGATCCGCGCCCGCACCTGGAGATGCTGCGGGCATCCGCCGAGACCGTGCTGCCCGGGATCGGCCCGGTCGCGGCCGCGTCGCCCGAGGAGATCGAGCTGATCCTGCGCTGGCTCGAACTGCCCGGCATCCGCCTGGTCGAGATGGACGGCACCTGGACCTGCCCGGTCAGCGGCGCCGGCCGGCACCTGACGCGCCTCGACAACGCCAACTCCGACCGGCACCAGCACCCCACCGAACGCCGCCGCAACCTCCGTCCGCTGGGGCCTGCCCGGGTCGGCTAGGCAGACACGCCCTACCCCTCGATGAACTGGTAGTCGGTGACGATCCGGCCGTCCGGACCGAGCAGCAGCAGATCGATGCCGATGGCAAGCGCCTCGCCGCCGCCGGCCGGCACCATCGCCCACCGCAGCTTCACCAGGTCCCGGAGCCCGGTGGCTTCGCCGTGCGGCACGAACTCGTACTGCCCGGGCGCGACGAACTCGTCGTACGCGCGGGTCACCCGGCGGACCAGCTCCGCGTGGCCGCGCGCCTCCAGCGTGGCGGTGACACCGATCTCGCCGGCGCGCTTGACGATCTCCTCCGGCGGCTCGAGCAGGTGCACGCCGTCGTCGGCCCACAGCCCCGCGACCGCCGTACGGCGGGCTTCGGCGTCGGGCTCGTTCCAGACTGCCACATAACGTTTCGCGAGCTCTTCAGCAGTGTTGTCGTTCACGTCCACGACCTTGCCGTGACGCCGTCGGCCGCTCAATTCCCCGGCAGGAATCGACTGTCGGTGGCATCCGCTAGAACACGGGTATGGAATCCGAGGTGGCGGTGGGGTTGCGGGCATGGCGCAATCGGCGGCGGGTGAGTCAGCTGGAGCTCGCGCTGCGCGCGGGGACGACACAGCGGCACGTGAGCTTCATCGAGAGCGGCCGGTCGGTGCCGGGCCGCGAGATGGTCATCCGGCTCGCCGAGTCACTCCAGGTGCCGCTGCGGGAACGCAACCAGTTGCTGGTGGCCGGCGGGTACGCCCCGGCGTACGACGAGACGCCGTACGCCGACGCGCAGCTCGGGGCGATCCGCACGGCGCTGACCGGGATCCTCGAGGGGCATCGACCGAGTCCGGCCGTCGTGGTGGACCGCCGGGGTGACGTGGTGCTCGCGAACCGGTCGTTCGAGGCGCTGTGCCGGGGCGTCGCGCCGTACCTGCTGGAGCCGCCGGTGTCGGTGCCGCGGCTGCTCCTGCACCCGGACGGGCTGGCGCCGCGGATCGTGAACCTCGCCGAGTGGTCGTGGCATGTGATCGACGGTCTGACCCGCGAGGCCGCGCTGGTGCCGAACCAGGCGGCCGACGTACTGATCGCGGAGCTGACCGAGCTGATCCCGCCGCGTCCGGAGGTGGGGCCGGACCACCTCGGGTTCGCCGTACCGCTGCGGCTGCGGTCCGTGGACGAGGAGCTGCGGCTGATCACCACGCTGACCAGGTTCGCGACCGCGCTCGACGTGACGGTGGCCGAGCTCCGGATGGAGGCGTTCCTGCCCGCCGACGAACGGACGGCGACGGCGTTGCGAGGCCTTGACCGCACTATGCTTCAGCGGGTTGGGGTGTGAGTAGTTTCTGGTGCTGAGTGAGTTCCGAGGAGAGGACGGCATGGTCACCGCGATCGTGTTCATCAAGGCCGACGTCGCACGGATCCCGGAGGTCGCCGAGCAGGTGGCCGCGATCGAGGGCGTCAGCGAGGTGTACTCCGTGACCGGTGGGCTCGACCTGGTCGCGCTCGTCCGGGTCGCGCGGCACGACGACCTGGCCACCGTCATCCCCGAGCACGTCAACCGGGTGCCCGGCGTCCTCAGCACCGAGACGCACATCGCCTTCCGCGCGTACTCCAGTCACGACCTGGAAGCCGCCTTCAGCCTGGGTCAGGAGGACGGTGTCTGAGGACCCGTCCGATTCGGTCCGGCTGACACGAGCTGAAGTTACGGTGAACACATGAACGTCCGGGGCCAGTTCAGTGCCGAGTCCGCCGCGGTCCGCACCGTCGTGCCGACCGCCGAGCGAGGACGCGGATGAGCAACCCGCCCGCCGGCTGGTACCCCGACCCCACCGGCCAGCCCAACACCATCCGCTTCTGGAACGGGGAGAAGTGGACCAACAAAACCGAGAAGGAGGACGCAGCCGCGCAGGAGGATCCCTCCCCGCAGCCGTCCCCCACTCCGGAGCCGTCCACTCCCGGCGACGCACAGCCGAGCAACGGCCCACACCTGCGCGCCGTCTCCCCGGACGACTCCACCCAGATCCAGAGCTACCCCGAAACCGCTCCTCAGCCGACCGGACAACCAACGCAGTCGACGGGTGCGACTGTGGTTGGCGAGCCGGGGCCGGGTGACGGGGCCGAACACACCGTGCCGTCGCCGGCCGAGCGGGCGAAGGCCACGTGGAACGCCCCGGAGATCGCGCCGGCGCCGTCCGAGCACTGGACGCAGCGTGAGATCACCGAGGCAGAGGCGGCAGCCGCGGCCGCAGCCGCCGTACAGGAGACGCGGCCGGCGGAGCAGACCAACGGTTGGACGCTGAAGCTCGCGCCGGATCCGTCCGACGCTTCGGATGATCCGGCCACCGAGTCCGGTGCCGCGACAGGTACCGCTTCGACCCAGGGTTGGTCCGACGTCAGCTGGACCGCGCAACCGAGGTTCGCGCCGACGCCGAAGGAGGACGTCGAGGCCGCCGGCGCGAACATCCCGCCGTCGACCGTCCCCTCCACACAGCCAACCTCCGAGTCGAACGCCTCCGAAGCGCAGTCCACCGGCACGGAGTCTGCGGGCACGCAGTCCTCCGTCGGCGAGGGTGTGCACTCGGAGGGTTTCGACGACGAAGGGATCACGGAGCTGCAGCCTGACTGGGGTAGCCAGTCGGGTGAGGCCGACAATCAGCAGGCCGGCGACGGGCCGTCGTGGGGTGTCGAGGCGCAGGACGAAGACGACCTGCAGACCCCCGAGAAGGCAGCACCGCTCTGGACCGTGCCGGCTGCGGACGATTCCACGCAACAGCAACCAGCCTGGGGCGCATCCAGCAATCAGCAGCCCGAGCCGGTGCAGCTGTGGGGCGACCAGCCGACGACCGGCCAGGGCCAGAGCTCGAACGACCAGCAATCCACCACGCAGCAGCCAACCACGCAGCAACCGACCACGCAGCAGCCGACCTGGGACAACGAGCAGACCACCGTACAGTCGACGAGCTGGAACGGCGATCAGTCCACCGGCGAGGACACCAGCTGGAGCAACCCGCAGGCGGGCGGACCGCAACCGAGCTGGGAGAACCAGCAGGCGGGCGGACCTCAGCCAAGCTGGGAGAACCAGCAGGGCGGTGGGCAAGGGGGCGGTTGGGGTCACCAGGAGTCTGGCGGTCAGGACGCCGGCTGGGGTGATCAGCAGTCGGGTGGGCAGGTTTCGCATGGCTGGGACGACCCGCATGCGGGTGAGGAAGGCTGGGGCGCGCAGCAGGGTGCGGCCGGGGCCGGTTCGCAGGCGGCAGACAACGGGTGGGGCGTTGGCGACCAGCACACCGCCGTACAGGAGTCTGGGCCTTGGGGTCAGCAGGCGACGGCGGATACGCAGAGCGGGCAGCAGGTCGACCAGTGGGGTGGCCAGAGCTGGCCTGTGCAGCAGAGTGACGACCAGCAAGGCAACGGCTGGGGTGACACTCACCAGTCCGGCCAGCAGAGCTGGGGTGCCACGCAGGAGACGGGGCAGTCTTGGGGCTCCGGTCAGCAGGGTGGCGACCAGGCGTGGGGCTCTGGGCAGCAGCAGGGAGGGCAGCCGTGGGGCGCCCAGCAGGGGCAGGGCTCTGGCGGTCCGCAGGCGCTGCAGCAGGGCGGTGGCCAGCAGGCGTGGGGCGATCAGCAGACTCAGCGCGCCTGGGGTGACGACGGCAACGACGCCTGGGGCGGCCAGGCCGACCTGAGCTCGGGGGTCGGCAAGGACAAGAGCAAGGGAAAGAAGCCGAAGGGGCCTGGCGGTGGCGGCGGACCGTTCGGTGCGAAGCTGCCGCTGATCATCGCCGGTGGTGTCGCGCTGGTGCTGGTGATCGCCCTCGCGGTGGTCCTGATCACCAAGGGCGGCGACGACAAGCAGGCCGGCCCGAACCCGACCGGTGCACCGACCCAGAGCACCTCCCCGACCGGGCAGCCGACGGGCGAGTCGAGTACCAAGCCGGGCCAGTCGAAGAACCCGAAGCTGCACGAGGGCTTCGGCCGGATCGCGTCCGACGCGATCTCGTTCCCACGCCGGAACCCGCCGTGGTCGGACCGCAAGCGACTTGTCCAGCAGCTGCTCAACTCGGCCGGCCAGCGGATCGTCCTGCAGGAGAACGCGAACGGTTCGGACGACTGGAGCGCGGACATCTTCGTCGGTGGTCTCGGGACCGGATCCGGGTTCAACGGTGACCCGAAGGCGACCGCGGCGACGCTGTCGGTGCAGCTGCGGAAGGACATGTACGGAACCATCCCGGTGACCTACACCACGATCGCGAACGGGGCAGTGAAGCGGTCCGGCAAAGCCGGCTGGTTCTTCCAGCAGACCGTGACCGCGAAGTCGGCCGCGGTGACCGATCGAGTGCTTACCCTGACGGTGGCCGTTTTCGACCTCGGTGACGGAACGGCGGTCGCCTACATCAGCGGAATCCCGAACAACCGGGCAGACCTGAAGGCGGCCGAGAGTCAGGCCTACAAGGGAATCAACGTTGGCTGAGAACGAAGACCAGAACCCGCCCCGGCACAGCGCTCCCCCGGGCGCCCCCGCCGATCCGGCACGCCCACCCACAGGCGACCCCCTCGCCGGCACCCCCCAAGCGCCCCCCTCCCCCGCCCATCAGCAGCCGGGGCAGCAGCCGGGGCAGGCGTCGTCGGACGGTTCCTCGGATGCGCTGTTCGGACAGTCGCCCGCGCCTGCGCCGCCGCCCCCACCGCCGACGCGCCCACAGCACGCGGCGCCACCCCAGCAACAACACTGGACCAGCCGGCCCGCACCTCAGCCCGGCCCACAAGAGCCAGGCGCACCGATGTGGGGCACGCAACCACAGCCGGGCCGGCAACAGCCCCGGCCACACCACGCCGGTTCCCAACACGGCACTCCCCAGCCGGGCACGCCGCAGACTCCGCAGTACGCCGACCAGCAGCCGAACCGCCCGCAGCCGGGCCAACCGCAGCCGCAACCGCAGTGGGGCCAGCCGCAGCCAAGTCAGCAGCAGGCTGGAGCCCCGCGATCGGGTCAACCGCACCCGTCACAGCCGCAGTGGGGTCAACCCCAGTCACCGCAGCCCCAGCCGACCCAACCGCAACCGCAGCCGGGTCAGCCGTACCCGCCGGGTCAGCCGTACCCGCCGGGTCAGTCGCAGTCGGCACAGGCACAGGCGGGTCAGCAACGCCCTGGACAACCACAGTCGCCGCAAGCCGGTCAGCCGCAAGCTGGGCAGGCCCAGGCGGGGCAGATGTGGGGTGGGCAGCCGCAGGCGCAGCAGCCCGGGCAGCGGGCGGCTGGGTGGCAGAACCAGGCGCTTGGGGCTCAGCAGAGTGGACCGGAGGCAGGTCAGCAGCGCTCGGCTGGTCAGCAATCGGGTCAGCCGTCGCCGGGTGGGCAGCACGCCGCTCGGCCGGGTCAGCCCGGGCAGCCGGGTCAGCAAGCCGGTCAGCCGGGCCTGCCGGGTGCAGGAGGGCAGGCGCGCCAGCAAGCCGGTCAGCACGCCGCTCAATCAGTGCAGCCCGGGCAGGAAGCCGGTCGGCCCGGGCCTCGGGTGGCGGGGGATGGTCGGGCGGCGTACGTCGGCGGGCTGTCTGCTGATGGTGGGCGGGGGCCTGGCAGTGACGGTGGTAACGGGACGCCGGTTGGGGTCAACGGGCGGGCTCGGATGATTGGTGCGCTCGTGCTGGTCGTGACCGCGTTGGCGGCGACCGGGCTGAGCGCGGGGTGGATCTGGACCAAAGCCGATGCCGTCACCCCGGTGGCGTTGCCGTCGGAGGGGAAGTCGATCGCGACCATCAGCCCCTCGGCGAAGCCGTCCAGTACGCCGACCCCGGTCGGCAAGGTGCTCGGTACCGAGATGCTTGCCGCCAACAATGACTCCATGCCGATCATGAGTTCGGCCTGGAGCAACAACTACGAGCGCACCGGGCTCTGGGGCGGCGCCGCGATCTGGCTGACCGTGCACAAGAACTACGACGGCAAGAGCGCGAGCTGGGGCAACTACGTCGCCTTCGGTCAACTGCCGCCGGACATCGCGTACAAGAACACCCCGGCCGGCCTCAAGGAGGCCGCGGTGCAGATCGGCGGCCGCGCGATCGTCAATTTGTACGACAAGGACGCCAAGGTGCTGCCCGGCACCACCCACAAGGCGATCAGCGTCGGTGGCCACCCGGGTCACGAGATCGTGGCGAAGGTCGCGGTGAAGGTGCCGAAGCTGACCGAGACCTACTCCACGGTGATGATCGCGGTGATCGATCGCGGCGACGGTACGGCGGACGTCTCGATCGCCGACATCGCCGGATCCACGCCCGCCTGGCAAAACGTCTGGCGCTACAAGGTCAGTCAGATCACTATGAAGTAACAGCAGGGGCCGGCGTGCAACCACCCGCCGGCCCCTGTTGCCATCACCTGACGATCAGGACGATCAGGACGATCAGCCGCGCACCTCGGCGCAGGCGGCGATCCACCGGTCCAGCACGTCCTTCGCGGCCCCGGAGTCGATCGCCTCGGCCGCCCGGTCCATCCCGACCCGGATCCGCGCCGTCACGGTGCCCTCCTCGGGCGTGTACGCCGCCAGCGCCGCCCCGGCGTTCAGCAGTACGACGTCTCGTACCGCTCCCGGCTCGCCCTCGACCAACGCCCGGACGACCTTGGCGTTGTACGTCGCGTCCGCGCCCTTCAGCGCCTCGGCCGACACCGGCTCGATCCCGAGGTCCCGCGGGTCCAGCGTGACCGGCCCCTCGACCTTGCCGCCGCCGACGGTCCACACCTGGGACGTCGTCCGCGTGGTCAGCTCGTCGAGCCCGTCGTCACCGTGGAACACCAGCGCGTCGATCCCGCGCCGCGCGAGTACGCCGGCCATCAGCCCGGCGACCCGCCCGTCGGCGACCCCGACCGCCTGCGCGGACGGGTCACCCGGGTTCGCCAGCGGGCCGAGCAGGTTGAACGTCGTCGGCACGCCGAGTTCCCGCCGCGGGACCGCGGCGTTCCGCAGCGCGGGGTGGAACGCCGACGCGAAGCAGAACGTGATCCCGGCCCGCTCCCCCACCTCGGCCACCTGCGGCCCGGTGAGGTCGAGCGGGATCCCGAGCTCCTCGAGTACGTCGGCCGCGCCGCACGCCGACGAGGCGGCGCGGTTGCCGTGCTTGACGACCTTCGCCCCGGCGCCTGCGGCAACGATCGCGGACATCGTGCTGATGTTCACGGTGTGTGCTTGGTCACCGCCGGTGCCGACGACGTCGAGCGTCCGGCCCGGGACGCTGATCCGGGTGGCGAACTCGCGCATCGTCTGCACGAGCCCCTCGACCTCGGACACCGTCTCGCCCTTGGACCGCAGCGCGATCACGAACCCGGCCAGCTGCGCCGGGGTGGCCGCACCGGACAGGATCTGCTCCATCGCCCACGCGGTGGCGGCGGCCTCCAGGTCCTCGTGCCGCAGCAGCGGACCGATGACCTGCGGCCAGGTGTAGGCGGCCACTGGGTCAGGCGGTGGTGGCGGGGAGCTTGGCCAGGCGGCGGCGGAGCAGCTCCGCGGTGACCTCGGCCATCTTGATCGGGTCGATCGGGTGCGAGACCGCGCCCTCGGCCCGCGACCAGGTCGCCAGCCAGGCGTCCTGCGGGCGGCCGGTGATGACCAGCACCGGCGGGCACTGGAAGATCTCGTCCTTCAGCTGCCGGGCGATCCCGAGACCGCCGGCCGGAACGGCCTCGCCGTCCAGGATGGCCAGGTCGATGCCGCCCTTGTCCATGGTCTTGATCACGGCCGGCTCGGTGGCGCACTCGACGTACTCGAGCTCGGGCAGATCAGCGGCGGGCCGCTTCCCGAGGGCCAGCCGGACGGACTCCCGCGTCGTACGGTCGTCGCTGTAGAGCAGGACCTTCAGCGGACGCTCTGAACTCATCGATCCATCCCAAGCTGTGTTCTGTGACGAGTGGACATGCGCATGTTACCGGGGTGCCTGGCCGGCCCGGCGAGCCTGTTCCTCCAAGCGGTCCAGGCGGCGGTCCTCGCGGCGTGCCTCACGCTGCGACTCACGCACCCACTGGACGAACAGGACGGCGAAGAACGCGACCCCGACGAGGTCGCCGGATCCCCACAGCAGACCGCCGGCGATGTACTGGTCGTGCAGCGGTGACGGGGGCCACGAGCGGCCGAAGCCGGTGTACCAGTCCTCGGCGATCAGCGTGTTCGCGGACATGATCGTGATCCCCAGGAACGCGTGGAACGGCAGCGTGAGGAACACCAGGATCAGCCGGAACGGGTAGATCACCCGGCCCGGCACCGGGTCCAGCCCGAGCAGCGGCCAGAAGAACAACGCGCCGACCAGGATGAAGTGCAGGTGCAGCAAGTCGTGCAGGACGGTCGAGCGGAGCGTCGCGTCGTACCAGCCGCTGAAGTAGAGCGCCCAAGGGCTCAGGACGAACAGCGTGAAGCCGACCAGCGGGAAGCACATCACCTTCGCGAACCGCGAGTGCAACACGGAGAGCAACCACTTCCGCGGACGCTGTGGCAGCGTCCGGAGCGCCAGCGTGATCGGCGCGCCGAGGGCCATCGCGAGCGGTGTCAGCATCGACAGGATCATGTGCTGCACCATGTGCACGCTGATCAGCACCGTGTCGTACGTGCCGAGGGCGGACTGGGTGGCGATCACGGCACTGCCCAGACCGACGCCGACGAAGGAGAACGTCCGGCCGCGGGACCATTTGTCACCGCGGGCGCGCAACTTGTGCACGCCGTACAGATAGACCGCGCCCAGCAGGATGATCACGCCGAGTAACACCGGCTCGAAGGTCCATGCCGTCAGCAACCGGACCGGCGTGAGCGGCTCGATCTGGTCGCCCGGTGTGGCGTGAAGGGGAAGCACGCTTCCACAGTAGAAAGCGCCAGTCGGCGACATGCACGGGGGTGGTCGTAGCGCCGACAGCGAGGACCGACATAATGACCGCGTGGCCACTGCAACCGCGCTCCCAGCGTCTCGTGAACACGGACACCACGACCGTCCCAGCATGGTCAGTGTCGGCACGATCGTCTGGCTCTCGAGCGAACTGATGTTCTTCGCCGCCCTGTTCGCGGCGTACTTCACGATCCGGTCGGTGACGACCGCTGCCGCCGCTCCGGGGACGGAGACGCTGTGGCAGGCAATGACGCACATGCTGGACGTGCCGTTCGCCTCGGTGAACACGTTCATCCTGGTCGCGTCGTCGTTCACCTGCCAGGCGGGCGTCTTCGCCGCCGAGCACGGCAAGGTGGGCCGGAGCGGCTCGCTGGCGAACATCCGCGGCTGGGGTATGCGTGAGTGGTTCATCCTCACCTACCTGATGGGCGCCGTGTTCGTCGCCGGGCAGGTGACGGAGTACACCGGGCTGGTCCACGAGGGCCTGACCATCTCGTCGAACGCCTACGGTTCGGTGTTCTACCTGGCGACCGGCTTCCACGCGCTGCACGTGACCGGCGGCCTCATCGCTTTCGTGTTCGTCCTGGCCAGGACGTACATGGCTCGTAAGTTCACCCACGAACAGGCCGTCTCGGCGATCGTCGTGTCGTACTACTGGCACTTCGTCGACGTGGTCTGGATCGCCCTGTTCGCGACCATCTACCTGCTCAAATGAGTGAGAAGAGACCTTCCTTGTCACCGGCGCGCTTTCTCTCCGCGCGACGACGGCACCGGTCCGCCGGCCTCGTCGTGCTCCTGTTCGGCCTCCTGGCAGTCGGCTCGGCGTACGCCGCCTTCGCCCCTGACGACGCGGCGGCGGACAACTCGGCCCAGTCCCAGCAGATCGAGGAGGGCAAGAAGCTCTTCGCGGTCGGCTGCGCCAGCTGCCACGGCCTGAACGCCGAGGGTGGCGGGAACGGCGAGGGCAAGATGGCCGGACCGTCGCTGATCGGCGTCGGCGCCGCCGCGGTCGACTTCCAGGTCGGGACCGGCCGGATGCCGGCCATGCAGCCCGGCTCGCAGATCCCGCGCAAGACCCCGGCGTACTCGCAGGAGGAGATCGAGGCCCTGGCCGCGTACGTCGCCTCGCTCGCCCCCGGTCCCGCGGTCCCGGCGTCGGAGTCGTACGACGTGAGCAAGGCCACCGACGAGCAGGTCACCCGCGGTGGCGAGCTGTTCCGCACCAACTGCACGGCCTGCCACAACTTCGCCGGCCGCGGTGGCGCATTGCCGAACGGCAAGTACGCGCCGTCGCTGATGGGCGTCAGTGAGAAGCACATCTACGAGGCCATGCTGACCGGCCCGCAGCAGATGCCGGTCTTCTCCGACCAGGTCATGCAGCCGGAGGACAAGCGCGACATCATTGCCTACCTGAAGGCGCTGCAGAACCAGAAGGACCCGGGTGGCTTCGGCCTCGGCCGGCTCGGCCCGGTCTCCGAGGGCCTCTGGGGCTGGTTCGTCGGCATCGGCGTCCTGGTGTGCGTAGCGGTCTGGATCGGCGCCAAGGGCGTCAAGGCCAAGGGAGCGAAGGCCAAGTGAGCGATGACAAGAACCTTCCGGCGGTGAAGGCCGAGGACGAGCACCACGGTGCCGTCGAGGTCGCCGAGCCGATCCCGGACCCGGGCATCGAGCCGCACGAGCCGCGGATCACCGACATCGACCCGAAGGCCGCCGACCGCGCCGAGCGGCAGGTGGCGACGATGTTCGGCCTGGCCACGGTGCTGGTGCTGGGCGCCTGCGTGGCGTACTTCGCGATTCCGCGGGACTCGCAGATCGTGTTCGGCCCGCTGTCCGGCAACGCCAACAACATGGTCATCGGCCTGTGCCTCGGCTTGGCCCTGTTCCTGATCGGCGCCGGTGCGATCCAGTGGGCCAAGAAGCTGATGGTCGACGAGGAGATCGCCGAGGACCGGCACCCTGCGCACTCCTCGCCCGAGCAGATCGCCGAGATCACCGAGGCCTTCAAGGAAGGCGCCGCCGAGTCCGGTTTCGGTCGCCGCAAGATGATCCGCAACTCGCTGATCGGTGCGCTCGCCGCGCTGGGCCTGCCGGCCATCGTGCTCCTCCGCGACCTGGGCCCGCTGCCGGGCCGGGCGCTGTACAACACGATCTGGGCGAAGGGCATCCGCGTCGTCAACGACGTCACGGACCGCCCGCTCAAGCCGTCCGACCTGGTCGTCGGCCAGCTGGTGAACGCGGCACCGGCCAACCTGGCGCCGCTGCAGGAAGAGAACCCGACGGAGTACCAGAACGCCAAGGCGAAGGCCGCGGTGATCGTGGTCCGGATCAAGCCGAGCGAGATCCGCACCCCACCCGGCCGGGAGAACTGGGGCGTGGACGGGATCCTCTGCTACTCGAAGATCTGCACCCACGTCGGCTGCCCGATCTCGCTGTACGAGCAGACCACGCACCACGTGCTCTGCCCGTGCCACCAGTCGACCTTCGACCTCTCCGACGGCGCCAAGGTCGTCTTCGGCCCTGCGGCCCGCCCGCTCCCTCAGCTACCTTTGGCAGTGGACGGTGAGGGCTACCTGGTAGCGCAGAGCGGCTTCCACGAGCCGGTCGGCCCGAGCTTCTTCGAACGAGGGTGACAACAGTGTCAACAAACACAGAGTTCCCTGGACCGGTCAAGTGGGTCGACGATCGCCTCGGCATCGCGAAGATCGGGAAGAAGAACCTGCGTAAGGTCTTCCCCGACCACTGGTCCTTCATGCTCGGTGAGATCGCGCTCTACAGCTTCATCATCCTGATCCTCACCGGCACCTTCCTGACCTTCTGGTTCAAGCCGTCGATGGCCGAGGTCGAGTACCAGGGCTCGTACAGCCTGCTCAAGGGCCTGCACATGTCGGAGGCCTACGCCTCGACGCTGAACATCACCTTCGACGTCCGCGGCGGTCTGCTGATCCGGCAGATCCACCACTGGGCGGCCGTGCTGTTCATCGCCGCGATGATGGTGCACCTGCTCCGGATGTTCTTCACCGGCGCGTTCCGCAAGCCGCGTGAGCTGAACTGGCTGGTCGGCTTCGGGATGCTGTTCCTCGGCATCATCGAGGGCTTCATCGGCTACGGCCTCCCCGACGACCTGCTGTCCGGTACCGGTCTGCGGATCACCAACGGCATGATCCAGGCGTCACCGGTGATCGGCACGTATCTGAACTTCTTCATCTTCGGCGGTGAGTTCCCGGGCGACGATTTCGTCTCCAGATTCTTCATCGTCCACGTGCTGCTGATCCCGGGCATCATCCTGGCCCTGGTCACGGTGCACCTGTTCCTGGTCGTGTACCACAAGCACACGCAGTACGCCGGTCCTGGCCGGACCCAGAAGAACGTGGTCGGCTACCCGCTGTTCCCGGTGTACATGGCGAAGGCCGGCGGCTTCTTCTTCGTGGTGTTCGGCATTACCGCCCTGATGGGTGCCCTGATGCAGATCAACCCGGTCTGGTTGTACGGGCCGTACAACCCCGCGGAGGTGACCGCGGGCTCGCAGCCGGACTGGTACATGGGCTGGCTGGAAGGCTCGGTCCGGATCTTCCCCGGCTTCGAGTCGACCTTCTGGGGCATCACGATCAGCTGGAACCTGCTGATACCCGCGTTGATCATCCCGCCGGCGTTCGTCACGCTGGTCGCGCTCTATCCGTTCATCGAGGGGTGGATCACCGGCGACAAGCGGGAGCACCACCTGCTCGACCGGCCGCGGGACGTCCCGACCCGGACCGGTATCGGGGTCGCGTTCATCACCTTCTACGGCCTGCTGTGGGTCGGTGGTGGTAACGACCTGATCGCCACCCACTTCGGTATCTCGCTGAACGCCGTGACCTGGTTCCTGCGGTTCGCGGTGATCCTGGGCCCGATCCTGGCCTTCTGGGTGACCCGCCGCTGGGCGATCTCGCTCCAGCGCGCCGACCGGGACCGGTTGCTGCACGGCCTGGAGACCGGTGTGATCGTGCGGGACGCGAACGGCAAGTACACCGAGAAGCACCAGCCGATCTCGACGTACGAGGCCTACTCGCTGACCGCACGGGACCGGCTCGTGCCGCACGAGATCGGTCCGGAGACCGATGAGAACGGTGTCCGCGCCCCGCGCCGGGCACTGAACAAGGCCCGGGCCGCACTGTCCCGGTTCTACTACGCGGACGCGGTCCAGAAGCCGACGGCCGAGGAACTCCGCGAGGCGCAGGAGCACGCTCACGACGCCGACGAGATCCACGAGCTGACCGAAGAGACCGAAACCTACCGCGAGGTCACGAGCGACCGCTCCTGACGTCGTACCGAACGAGAAGAGCCTCCGGCACTAGCCGGAGGCTCTTCTGTCTATCCGAGAGCGTCGGAAACGGCGGTCAGGTAGTCCTTGACGACGGTCTGGTCGAACCTGTCGAGGGTCTGCGTGGTGGTGATCAAGCGGTCGAGGAGAGGGCCGAAGAACTGCCAGCCGAGGGCTACGGCGGTGTCGGTGACCTGCAAGCGGGAGCTGCGACCGTCTGTGCGGCTTCTGAGGCGTTCGAGGTGGCCGGCGGTCTCCAGGCGGTGGATGACCGCGGTAGTCGCTTGAGAGGTCATACCGAGCTGTTGGGCTAGCCAGCTGGGCGTCGCGTCCAGTCCGGCGCGTTCGGCGTCCAGGAGGCGAACCAGCGCCCGTACGTCGGTGTTGTGCAGACCGGTCGTCCTGGCGAACTCCCCAACAGCCAGCTCGAGCCGCAACGCGACCTCGCGCAGCTGGTGCACCAGCCCCAGCGCCGCGGCACGGTCCGGGTCGGCCGGCGTCACTCCTTCTCGCATACCCTCAATTTACCTCACTCAGTGAGCTATTCTCGGGATCATGAGTTTCCAGGACGCGTACGACGCTCTGCTGGCCCGCTGGGACGTCCCGGTGGAGCACCTCGACCTCGACGGCACCCACGTGAACGTCTGTGGCCCCACCGACGCCCCGCCCGTCGTCCTCCTGGCCGGCCACGGCGCCACTGCACCGGTCTGGTTCGCGGTCGCCCCGCGCCTCGCCGAGCAACATCGCGTCTACGCCCCCGACCTCCCCGGCGACGCCGGCCTCAGCACCGCTCCCCCACCCCGCACCACCAGCGACCTCGTGAACTGGCTCTCCGGCGTCATGAAGGGCCTGGACGACCCCTTCCTGGTCGGCCACTCGTACGGCGCCTGGGTCGCCCTCACGTACGCGTTGCAGACGCCTGTACGGAAACTGGCCCTGATTGACCCCACGGACTGCTTCAGCGGCCTCAAACCGTCGTACGTGGCCAGAGCCCTCCCGATGCTTCTCAAGCCGTCAGAGCGCCGTCACGAGGCTTTCATCCGCTGGGAGACCCAGGGCCTGCCTGTACCCGAGGACTGGCTGCATCTGGCGGCTCTCGGCTCACTCGAGCCCACGACGCGCCCAGTGCGGCCGCGCCGCCCGACCGACCTCACCGGCTTGCCGCCGACACTCGTCCTCGTCGCTGACCGCAGCAAGGCTCATGACCCAGAGGCGGTAGCTCAGCGCGCGGAGTCCGCCGGCGCCACCGTCGTACACGTCCCCGACGCCAGCCACCACTCACTGCCTGCGCTGCATGCGGACGCGGTGGTGGACGCGCTCACCGGGTGATCACTTGGTGGCGAGACAGAGGATGCGCCAGCCGGAGCCGGACGCCACGGTGTACTTCGTGCCGGTGTCGGTGCCATCGGAGCAAGTGCGTTCGGCGGCGCCGTCGACCATCTCCGAGTTGCTTGCGTCCTGCACCGAGATCACGCGACGGTCGGCGGCCCCGTACCAGCACGGCACGACGCGGTAGTTGTCCGCCTCGTTGGTATCGGCCTTACCTGCGCAGTCACCCTTCGACGCGGTCACCATTCGCTCGGCGTTCGCCGGCGCTGTCGAGCTGAACAGCCCGCCGAGCTGGGGCTTGAAGTAGACCGCGGCAACGATCAGCGCGACCACGAGTACCAGTCCCAGCATGCCACCCGTGGTGGAGGACTCCTGCTTCTTCGCGCCCTTCGGCTCTGCACGCTGGCGGGGTGGCTCCGGCCGCTTGCGGGGTGGCTCTGGGCGCTTGCGGGGTGGCTCTGGGCGCTTGCGGGGTGGCTCTGGGCGCTTGCGGGGTGGAGCTTCCGGCAACTTCTTGGTGCGTACCGGGCTCGTGGTCGCCGACGAGTCGAGCAGCCTGCGGGCTGCTGCCAGATTGGGGCGCTCGTCAGGGTCCTTCAGCAGCAGTCCGTCGATCAGAGGCCCGAGCTCCCCCGCGTGCTGCGGCTCCGGCGGATCCTCCATCAGCACCGCGGCGATCGTCCCCTGGACCGTGTCGCGATGGAACGGCGCGACGCCCTCCACTGCCTCGTACAGCGTGGCGCCGACCGAGAACAGATCGCTCGCGGGCAGTCCGTCGGTACCGCGCAGGCGCTCGGGTGCGGCGTACTGCGCGGAGCCCATGATCGTGCCGACCGCGGTCAGGGTGGTGTCGGCGAGATGAACGGCGATCCCGAAGTCGGCCAGCTGCACGTCACCGTCGGAGCCGAGCAGGACGTTGCCCGGCTTCACGTCGCGATGCACGATCCCGGCGGCATGCGCTGCCTCGAGCGCATCGAGGAGTCCTTCCGCGATCCGCCGTACCTCGGGGATCGGGAGGCGGCCGCCTGCCTTCAGGCGATCGGCGAGAGATCGGCCGTCGACGAGCTGCATGACGATCCACGCCGTACCGCGGTCGGCCAGGATGTCGTGCACCCCGACCACGTTCGGGTGTGCGCGGAGCCGGGCCGCGTTCCGCGCTTCCCGCTCGGCCCGCCGGAGTACGTCGGCACGCGCCCGCTCGGAGAGCCCGTCCGGGAGGCCGATCTCCTTGATCGCGACGTCGACCGCGAGGGTCTCGTCCCGGGCCCGCCAGACCCGGCCGAACCCACCGGACCCGAGCTCGTCGATCAACCGGTACCGACCACCGACCAGCCGCTGCACACCGTCCGCCACGAACCACTCCGGAGTCCTCACCCAGCCACGGACACTCCGTGACCGCCGATCCCCGAGCGTAAACGCCACACCGGTTCTCCCGCCCCTCCCGGCCACATCAGGCCACATCAGGCCGGCGCTGAACCGGCCGAAGGGCGGCCCGATCGAGTCGGGCCGCCCTTCGGCGGTGTGCTAGTGGGGTCAGGACAGGGCGGAGCCGGCCTTGTACTTGGCCCAGGTGGTGTTCCAGTCGGTCCAGCCGTTGCCGGGCTCCATGTGGCGGGTGGTGCCGGTGACGATCACCGGGTCGCCGCGCAGGGTCTGGTTGAAGAACCACTGGGCGTCGGCGAGGCTCATGCCGACGCAGCCGTGGCTGACGTTGGCGCTGCCCTGGCTGCCGGCCGACCACGGGGCACCGTGGATGAACTCACCGGAGCTGGTGACGCGCTGGGCCCACTTCACGTTGCTGATGTTGTAGTACTCGGGGTCGCCGGGCTTGATGCCGACGGTCGCCGCGTCCATCCGCTTGGTGGTGAACTTCTCCATGATCACCTTCACCCCGCTGCGGGTGGTGAAGCCGTCCTTGCCGGCGGTGATCGGGATCGTCCGGGCCAACTTGCCGTTGATCGTCACCGTCATCGTGTGCTTCTTCACGTTGACGTTGCTGACCACCGACTTGCCGATGCTGAACTCGATCTTCCGGCTGGCGGTGCCCCAGGTGTTGTTGCCCGCGGCCACGCCCTGGGTGTCGATGTTCACCGTCACCTTCGTGCCGGCCGGCCAGTAGTCCTTCGGCCGGTAGTTGACCTGCTTGCTGCTCACCCAGTGCCAGCTGCCGTCGACCGGGACCGAGGTCTTCACCGACAGCCGCTTCTCGACCGCGGCACGGTCCTTGACCGGGTTGTTCCAGAAGATCTGGATCGGCAGCGCGACGCCGACGGTCTCACCGTTCAGCGGAACGACCGAGGCCTTCAGGCTCTTGGTCGCCTTCAGCGTCTTGAAGGACGAGCTGATCGGGACGCTGGCCCCGTCGGTGCCCTCGGCGGAGCCGCTCAGCGTGTACGACGCGCCGGGCTTGAGCTGCGGCACCGAGGTCCACTGGGTCTTGTCGGTGTTGAAGCTGCCGGTGACCTTGTCGCCGTCGTCGTCCTTCAGCGTCACCGCGGTGAGCTTGCCGGCCGTCGTGGTGACCGTGACCGGCTTGTCGGGCTGCACCGACGTGGCGCCCTTGGCAGGCACGATCGCGATGTTTGCCGCGGGAGTCGACTCCGACGGGGTCGACGACGGCGTGCCGGAGGCCCCCGGCGAGTTCTGCGACGTCGAGTTGCTCGGCGTCGACTGGCCGCCGCTGCCGCCACCATCGGCCTTCGTGTCGCTACACGCCGTGCCGGCCAGCAGCAGCACGCAGATCCCCGCCACGGCAAGGCCGTGCTTCCTCACCGAACTGCTCACCATTCCCCAGCTCTCCCCTGTTTAGTCAAACCGCGGTAAGGGTAACCTGCCGCACTGACATTTCCCTGCATAGCATCGCCACCGAACTGGTACGGACCGCAACAGTCCGTACCGTCGGCACTCCTTAAAGACGCACGAAAACGCCGACCGGTTCGTTCCCGGTCGGCGTTTTTCGTACGACTCTCAACTAGTGAGCGTGGTCCCCGCGGTAGTACTCGAAGATGAAACCGCTCAGGGTGACGATGCCGATGCCACAGCCGGCGATGAACAGCCACCAGCCGAACACGATGCCGAGCACCACCACCGACAGGGTCAGCGCGCACCACAGCGGCCACCACGAGTACGGCGGGAAGAAGCCGAGCTCGCCGGCTCCTTCGACGATCTCCGCTTCCTTGCGGTCCTCCGGCCGGGCGTCCATCCGCCGGGCGGTGACGCTCAGGTAGAACGCCACCAGCAGCGACAGGAAGAACACCATCACCAGCGCGGTGGTGCCGGTGGGGTCGCCGGACATCAGCCAGTAGATCGGCGTGACGACCACCACGAAAACGCTCAGGATCCCGAAGACCCAGGCTTCGACCTTCACGCCTTGTCCTTCCCTTCGGTCCCGGCATCGGAGCTGTCACCGGACTCGTCGAGCTGCTCTTTCAGGTGCTCGACGCGCCCCTGGTCGTCGCCCGCGTCCAGCAGGTTGTCGGCGCCCGCCCGGTTGTCCGGGTACTCCGCCAGCGCCAGGTCGGCGTGGTGCAGGTCGAACGCCGGCGACTCGGACCGGATCCGCGGCAGCTTCTCGAAGTTGTGCCGCGGCGGCGGGGAGCTGGTCGCCCACTCCAGCGAGCGGCCCCAGCCCCACGGGTCGTCGACGCCGACCAGCGGCGACTTCCGCGACTTGTATACGTTGTAGAAGAACGGCAGCATCGACAGGCCGAGGACGAAGGCGCCGACACTCGACACCTCGTTCAGCGTGGTGAAGCCCTCGTTGGCGCCGTACGACGCGTAGCGCCGCGGCATGCCCTCGACGCCCAGCCAGTGCTGCACGAGGAACGTGGTGTGGAACCCGATGAAGAGCAGCCAGAAGTGCAGCTTGCCGAGCCGCTCGTCGAGCATCCGCCCGGTGAACTTCGGCCACCAGTAGTAGAAGCCCGCGAACATCGCGAACACCACGGTGCCGAACACGACGTAGTGGAAGTGCGCGACCACGAAGTACGAGTCGGACAGCTGGTAGTCCAGGGCCGGCGAGGCCAGGATGATGCCGGTCAGGCCACCGAAGAGGAAGGTGGTCAGGAACCCGATCGACCAGAGCATCGGGGTGTCGAACGACACCGACCCGCCCCAGATCGTGCCGATCCAGTTGAAGAACTTCACGCCGGTCGGGATCGCGATCAGGAACGTCATGAACGAGAAGAACGGCAGGTTCACCGCGCCGGTGACGAACATGTGGTGCGCCCAGACCGCGACCGAGAGGACCGCGATACCGAGGGTCGCGCTGACCAGACCGATGTAGCCGAAGACGGGCTTGCGGCTGAAGACCGGGAGGATCTCGGTGATGATGCCGAAGAACGGCAGCGCGATGATGTAGACCTCGGGATGCCCGAAGAACCAGAACAGGTGCTGCCACAGCAGTGGCCCGCCGTTCGCGGCGTCGAAGACGTGTGCACCGAGTGTTCGGTCCGCCTCCAGGACCAGCAGCGCGCCGGCCAGGATCGGGAAGGCGATCAGCACCAGGATCGAGGTCACCAGGATGTTCCAGGTGAAGATCGGCATCCGGAACATCGTCATACCCGGAGCGCGCATGGTGATGATCGTGGTGACGAAGTTGACCGCACCGAGGATGGTGCCCAGACCGGCCATCCACAGACCCATGATCCACAGGTCACCGCCGACACCCGGCGAGCGGACCGCGTTGGACAGCGGGGCGTAGGCGAACCAGCCGAAGTCGGCCGCGCCGCCCGGGGTGAAGAAGCCGCTGATGGTGATCGTGCCGCCGAACAGGAACAGCCAGTAGCTGAACATGTTCAGCCGCGGGAACGCGACGTCCGGGGCACCGATCTGGATCGGCATGATCTCGTTCGCGAAGCCGACGAACAGCGGGGTCGCGAACAGCAGCAGCATGATCGTGCCGTGCATCGTGAAGAGCTGGTTGTACACCTCTTCGTTCACGATCTGCAGGCCCGGCTTGGCCAGCTCGGCGCGGATCAGCAGCGCCATCACGCCGCCGATCAGGAAGAACGCGAACGACGTGACCAGGTACATGTGCCCGATCAGCTTGTGGTCGGTCGTGGTCAGGTACTTGACCAGCAGCTGGCCCTTGCTGCGCCGCCGCGGTAGCGCGGTGGTGCTGCCGATGGCGCCGGTGCGCTCGGCGAAGTCCGTCACTTCTCGCCCTCCCCTGAACCGGGAATGGTGGTGGCGTCGGCGCCACCGGTTGCGGCGCCGGTCTGGCCCTTGGCGGCCAGTTCCTTCAGATGTGCGTCGTACTCGTCACGGGAGACCACCTTGACGCTGAACACCATCCGGCTGTGGTAGAGCCCGCAGAGCTCCGCGCACTTGCCGGCGAAGGTGCCGGTCTTGGTCGGGGTCAGCTCGAACTTGTTCGTCCGGCCCGGGATCACGTCGAGCTTGAAGTAGAACGACGGCACCCAGAAGGAGTGGATGACGTCCGGCGAGGTCAGGTCGAACTTGACCGACTCGTTCACCGGCAGCCACAGCGTGGCCGGCTTGTCGAGCGTGCCGGTCTCCCAGACGCCCTCCTTGCCGTCGACGGTGTCCTTGTAGTTGAAGGTCCACTGCCACTGCTGGCCCACCACGTTCACGGTGTGCTGCGGGTTCGCCGACATCGCGGTGATCTTGTTGCCGTGCTCGACGGTGTAGAAGAACAGCACACCGATGATCGCGAACGGCGCCAAGGTGTAGAGCACCTCGAGCGGCAGGTTGTACCGCACCTGCCGGGGGGCGTCGTCGTTGCGCCTGCGGTACCGCACGACGACCCAGAGGATCAGGCCCCAGACCATCACGCCGACGATCAGAGCGGCGATCCAGGCGCCGATCCAGAGGCTTCGGACCGACTCGGTCCGGTCGGACGCACCCTCGGGCAGACCGAGTCGTTTCCACTGCTCAGTGGTCGCCGACGAGCAACCGGTCATCAGCAGGGTGCCGAGCACCACTGCCGCACCGACCAGCAGGCGTCGCTTCGCCGGACGTGTGGCGCCGGCAGAACCTGCCGGTCGCTCGTCCACTCCGGGCGTGCCGTTCGAACCCACGGGGCGCCTTTCCCTTCCCAAGTGAGACTGACGACCAAACACTACTGGACACCTTCTGCGGTCCTGCGCATAGGTAGGGCTTAGCGTTTCCCGTGTGAGCGAGCGTACGTATCTGGACGCCGCGTCGGCGGAGCCGATGCATCCCGCGGCCCGGGAGATGTTGCTCTCGGCAGTGGATTCCGGATGGGCCGATCCGGTGCGTCTGCACCACGAGGGGCGGACCGCGAGACTGCTGCTGGACAACGCCCGCGCGGTGCTCGCCGACGCCGTCGGAGTACGCCCGGACGAGCTGTACCTGACCACCTCCGGCACGGCGGCCATCCGGTCCGGACTGTCCGCGGTCCGCGCCGCCAGACGCCGGATCGGTACGGCGATCGTGCACAGCGCGGTCGAGCACTCTGCAGTACTGCACACCGCCGGTGAGTCCGGAGTCGAGGTCGGAGTGGACATGCAGGGCCGGGTCGACCTCGAGGCGTTCACGCGGGCAGTCCAGGAGCCGGGTGTCGCGGTGGCTGCGCTGCAGTCCGCGAATCACGAGGTCGGGACCCGCCAGCCGATCGCCGCGGCAGCGGCGGCGTGTGGCGACGTACCGCTGTTTGTTGACGCGTCCGCTTCCGTCGGGCACGACGTCGTACCGGCGGGGTGGTCGGTGCTGGCGGCAAGTGCGCACAAGTGGGGCGGACCGGCCGGTGTGGGGTTGCTGGCGGTTCGGAAGGGCACGCGGATTGCTCCGGCCTGGCCGATGGATGAGCGGGAGGACGGCCTCTCCCCTGGTTTCCCGGACGTACCGAACACGCTGGCTGCCGCCGCCGCACTGCAGGCCCGGAGTGCCGAGCTGGCCGAGCTGGACAAGCAGCACCGGGCCTGGGTCGACGAGATCCGGCATCGGGTCGCAGCGGAAGTTCCCGACGTCGAGGTGGTGGGCGATCCGGACGACCGGCTGCCCCACATCCTCACCTTCTCCTGTCTCTACGTCGACGGTGAGGCACTGGTGACCGCGCTGGACGCCGAGGGCTTCGCTGTCTCCAGCGGCTCGGCCTGTACGTCGAGCACCCTGCGCCCCTCGCACGTGCTGGCCGCCATGGGCGTACTGACGCACGGCAACGTCCGTGTCTCCCTCAGCCGCGACACCACCCATGCGGACGTGCAGCGCTTCTGCTCGGTGCTGCCTGGGATCGTGGAGCGGATCCGCGCGGAGGTGGGGATGTGAACGTCGACCTGGACTGTCTCGGCCTGCTGTGCCCACTCCCGGTGATCAAGCTGGCCAAGACGCTACCGACCGTTGCCGTCGGCGACACCGTCACCGTGCTGGCGGACGACCCGGCCGCGGCGACCGATATCCCGGCGTGGTGCCGGATGCGCTCGCAGGACCTGGTGTCGGCCGGCGAAAACCGGTACGTCGTCCGGCGGGTCAGCTGAAACACTCCGCTCTGTGACCGACTTTGCGCACAAGCCCACACTCATCGGGGATCTGGTGACGCTGCGTCCCATGGAGGCGGGCGACTACGACGCGCTGCGCGCTGCCATCGACGACCCGGACGTCCGGCGGCTGACCGGCAGTCACGCCGAGATCGGTGAGGAGCAGGCCCGCGAGTGGATCCGGACCCGCAAGGACCAGACCGACCGGCTCGACCTGGTCATCGTCGACCGCGCGTGCGGTGCGGTCGTCGGTGAGGCAGTGCTGAACGACTGGGACCCCGACAACCAGTGCTGCAACTTCCGCATCCTGATCGGCCCGTCCGGTCAGGGCCGTGGACTCGGCACGGAGGCGACCCGGCTGATCGTCGGCTACGGGATCGAGCAGCTCGGCCTGCACCGGATCAGCCTTGGCGTGTACGCGTTCAACCCGCGAGCGCAGCGTGCCTACGAGAAGGCCGGCTTCCGGACCGAGGGCGTACTGCGGGACGCGCTCCGCTGGGACGGCGAGTGGGTCGACGAGGTGCTGATGTCCGTTCTGGCCACCGAATGGATACCGTCGGGGGTGTGATCGACGCTCTCAGGGACGCTGGACGCATCGCCGTACTGACCGGGGCCGGGATCTCGACGGCGTCGGGGATCCCCGACTTCCGGGGGCCGCAGGGGGTCTGGACGAAGGACCCGGCCGCGGAGGCGATGTTCGACATCGACGAGTACGTCGCCAGTCGGGAGGTGCGCGTGGCGACGTGGAAGCACCGCCTCGCCGTACCGGCGTGGACTGCTGAGCCGAACGCCGGGCATCTCGCACTGGTCGAGCTGGAGCGCCAGGGACGTCTGACCGGCCTGATGACGCAGAACGTCGACGGCCTGCACCAGAAGGCCGGATCGTCACCGGAGTTGGTCCACGAACTCCACGGGACGGTCTGGTACGTCGACTGTCTCCAGTGCGATCGGCAGATCCCGCTGGCCGACGTACTCCCCCGCCTCGAGTCCGGTGACGAGGACCCGGTGTGTGAGGTGTGTGGCGGCATCCTGAAGTCGGCCACGGTGTCCTTCGGCCAGTCGCTCGACCGGACCGTCCTCGAACGCGCCGCGGCGGCTACCGCGGAGGCTGAGGTCTTTCTGGCCGTCGGCACCTCACTGCAGGTCTACCCGGCCGCAGGTCTCTGCGACCTCGCGTTGAAGGCCGGCAAGCCGCTGATCATCGTGAACGCGCAGGCCACGCCGTACGACGAGGAGGCGACCGCTGTCGTGCGTACGCCGATCGAGACGACACTTCCGGACCTCGTGACCCGACCGTGACATTTGAGCCCTCCTCACGGTAAACGCCTGCCGCTACCGTCCCCCGCAGGTGAGTCGGCGGGAGGGGACCGCGATGCGCGGAGTGAAGCGTTGGACTGCAGGATTCACGGCGGCCGCGGTGGCCGTGCTGGGGCTGGGGATAGGGACTGCGACACCAGCACCGGCTCAGGTCGCGGCGGAGCGGGTGATCACGCTCGCGGGGTCGCTGCAGAGCGAGCTCGGCTGCGCGGGTGACTGGGACCCGGGCTGCGACGCGACCAGTCTGGGCGCGAGTGCGCCGTACACGAAGGTGTTCGACGTACCGGCTGGGTCGTACGAGTTCAAGGTCACGGTCAACAAGGGCTGGGACGAGAACTACGGCGCCGGCGGGGTACTGAACGGACCGAACATCCCGTTGCGGATCGAGGGTCCGGCCAAGCTGGAATTCAGCTACAACGACACCAGTCACAGTGTGACGGTGAAGCCGGTTGAGCTGGCCGGCCCGACGGTGACCGCTGCGGACAAGACGCTCGCGACACCGAGCCTACGCCCGGATCTTACCAAGGAGCGCTTCTACTTCCTGATGGCGGACCGGTTCGCCAACGGCGACAAGTCCAACGACGCCGGCGGTCTCACCGGCGACCGCCTGCAGACCGGACTGGACCCGACGGACAAGGGCTTCTACCACGGCGGCGACCTGGCCGGCGTGATGCAGAAACTCGACTACATCAAGTCCCTCGGTACGACGTCGATCTGGCTGACCCCGTCGTTCAAGAACCGCCCGGTGCAGGGCTCCGGCGCCGACGTGAGCGCCGGGTACCACGGCTACTGGATCACCGACTTCACCCGGATCGACCCGCACCTGGGCACCAACGCGGACATGAAGAAGCTCATCACACTCGCGCACGCGAAGGGTATGAAGGTCTTCTTCGACATCATCACCAACCACACCGCGGACGTGATCGACTACCAGTCGCACCAGTACGGCTACGTCCCCAAATCGGCTTCTCCCTATAAAGATGCCAATGGCAACGTCTTCGACGACAAGCAGTACGCCGCCGGCGACACCTTCCCGCCACTGGACGCTGCCACGTCGTTCCCGAACGTGCCGGTGTTCCGTACGCCCGCCGACGCGACCGTGAAGGTCCCGGCCTGGCTGAACGACCCGACGCTCTACCACAACCGCGGCGACTCCACCTTCGCCGGCGAGAGCGCGGAGTACGGCGACTTCGTCGGGCTGGACGACCTGTTCACGGAGCAGCCGCGGGTCCGGGACGGGATGATCGACGTCTACAAGACCTGGGCCGAGTTCGGTATCGACGGCTTCCGGATCGACACCGTGAAGCACGTGAACATCGAGTTCTGGGAGAAGTTCTCGCCCGCGATCCTGGCCGCCGCGAAGAGCGCGGGCTCGAAGAACTTCTTCATGTTCGGTGAGGTGTACGACGCGAACCCGCAATTCATGTCGACGTACACGACCAAGGGTGCTCTGCAGGCGACGCTCGACTTCGGATTCCAGCAGAACGCGGTCGCCTACGCCAAGGGCGATCCGAGTACGAAGCTGCAGGACTTCTACGCGGACGACGACTACTACACCGACACGGACTCCAACGCCTACGAGCTGCCGACGTTCCTCGGCAACCACGACATGGGCCGCGTCGGCACGTTCCTGCAGCAGAGTGGCGCGGCCGGTCCGGATCTGCTCGCCCGGGACAAGCTGGCGCACTCGCTGATGTACCTGACCCGCGGCCAGCCCGTCATCTACTACGGCGACGAGCAGGGGTTCACCGGCCCGGGTGGTGACAAGGACGCGCGGCAGGACATGTTCGCGACCAAGACCGCCGACTACGCGGACGACGAGGTCGTCGACGGCACCGGTACGACGAAGATCGGCAGCAAGGACCGGTACGACGTCAACTCGCCGATGTACAAGCACATCGCGGAGCTGGCGAAGCTGCGGGCCAAGTACCCAGCTCTGTCCGACGGCCGGCAGGTCCACCGGTACTCCTCGAACACCAACGGGCTCTACGCGTTCAGTCGACTGGGCAGTGACAACATCGAGTACCTAGTGGTGGCGAACAACTCGAAAACGGCGGCCTCTGCGACGGTTCCGACGTACGGGCCGAACACTTGGCTCCAGCCGGTCTATGGCGGCTCTAAGGCGGTCAAGACGGACCGTGAGGGTCGCGTGGTCCTCAGCCAGGGTCCCCTGTCCGTGACGGTGTACCAGGCGCAGACCAAGGTCCCGCCACGCGCCAAGGCACCGGCTGTGTACATGAGCTCGCCGGAACTCGGCGCCACGGTCGGTGGGCGCACTGAGATCGCCGCAGCGGTCCCGGAGAACACACCGGCGACTGTGACGTTCGGCTACCGACCTGTGGGTACGTCGGAGTGGAAGCGGCTCGGTTCCGACGACAACGCGCCGTACCGCGTCTTCCAGGACGTCATGGGTATGCCGAAGGGGACGCTGCTCGAGTACCGCGCCGTACTACGCGATGCCTCGGGCAACTACTCGGTCTCGGGGTCGTACGGCGTGGTCGGCGACGCTGCCGCCCCCGGTGGGGGTGGTGGCAGCACCGGTCCGGTCGTGCAGCCGGCCAATGTGTCGGTGCCGGGCGACCACAACTCGGAGATGGGCTGCGCGGCTGACTGGTCACCTGACTGCGACCAGGCGCAATTGACGCTCGACCCGAAGGACAAGGTGTGGAAGGGCACCTACACGATCCCCGCGGGTGAGCACGCCTACAAGGCGGCGATCAACAAGACCTGGGACGAGAACTACGGTGCCGGTGGCGCGCAGAACGGCGCCAACATCTCCTACACCGCACCGAACGGGCCGGTCACCTTCTACTACGAGCACGGGCGGCACTACGTCACGTCCAGCGCGCAGGGACCGATCATCACGGTGCCCGGGTCGTTCCAGTCCGAGCTGGGCTGCCCGGCCGACTGGGACCCGTCCTGCATGCGACCCTGGTTGACCGACGAGGACGGGGACGGCACGTACACCTGGTCCACCAGCGAGTTGAAGGCGGGCAACTATGAGGCGAAGGTCGCGCACAACCTGTCCTGGGACGAGAGCTATCCGGCGAACAACGTGCCGGTCGCGGTGCCGGCCGACGGTCTGGTCGTCACGTTCTCGTACGTGCTCGCGACCCACCAGTTCACGGTGACGACATCCAAGCCCGGTGCGCAGCCCGACCTCGGCCAGGCGAAGGCGTACTGGCTGAACCGAGACACCCTCGCCGTACCGGCCGTCGCCCACCCGGAGCGGTACCGCTGGCGCCTGCACTGGTCGGACACCGGCTCGCTCAAGGTGGACGCCGACGACATCGGCGGCTCCTCGGCCGGTCTGCGGTACGACCCCGCCGAGGTCAAGCCGGGCTACACCACGCTCCGCCTCGACCACGCTGACGCCCAGAAGATCCTCACCGGTCAGCTAGGACTCGCGCAGTACGACGGCACAGGCCGGCTGCTCGACGCGACGGGTGTGCAGATCCCCGGTGTGCTCGACGACGTCTACGGGAACGCCACTGGACGCTCGTACGGCGTCACGTGGAGCGGCGGTCAGCCGACGTTCACGTTGTGGGCTCCCACCGCACAGAGCGTCCGGCTGCTCGTTGGCTCTAGCGCAGTCGCCATGAAGCGCAACGACGACGGCTCCTGGTCGGTGCGTGGACCACGGTCGTGGAAGAACGCGTCGTACCGCTATGAGGTGACGGTCTACGCGCCCAGCACCCGCAAGGTGGAGACCAACGTCGTCACGGACCCGTACTCGGTCGCGTTGACCACGGACTCGGCGTACTCCGTTGCCGCCGATCTGAACGACCCGGCGGGCAAGCCGGCGCTGTGGTCGAGCACCCCGTCGCCGAAGCTCGCCAGAGGCGTCGACTCGACTATCTACGAGCTGCACGTCCGGGACTTCTCGATCAACGACAACACGGTGCCGACCGCGCACCGCGGTACGTATCTGGCGTTCGCTGACGAGGGTGACGGGACGAAGCACCTGCGGACGCTGAAGGCTGCTGGGCTCAACACGGTGCACCTATTGCCTACGTTCGACATCGCGTCGATCCCGGAGACCGGGCAGCAGACACCGGCGTGCGATCTCAAGGCGCTGCCGCCGGACTCCGAGCAGCAGCAGGCCTGTGTGACGTCTGTGGCCGCGAAGGACGGTTTCAACTGGGGTTACGACCCGTACCACTGGCTGGCGCCGGAGGGGTCTTACGCGACGCAGAAGGACGGTCTGGCTCGGGTGTCCGAGTTCCGCACGATGGTGGGCGGGCTGCACAAGTCAGGGCTGCGCGTCGTACTCGACCAGGTCTACAACCACACACCGGCAGCCGGTCAGGCGCCGACGTCGGTGCTGGACCAGATCGTGCCCGGTTACTACCAGCGGCTCAACGCCACCGGGACGGTCGAGAACTCGACCTGCTGCAGCAACATCGCGACCGAGCACGCCATGGCCGAGAAGATCATGGTCGACGGCACCGTGAGCTGGGCACGCAACTACCACGTCGACGGCTTCCGCTACGACCTGATGGGCCACCACACCAAGTCGAACATGCTGAAGATCCGGGCCGCGCTCGACAAGCTGACGCTCGCCAAGGACGGCGTGGACGGCAAGTCGATCTACCTGTACGGCGAGGGCTGGAACTTCGGCGAGGTGGCGAACGACGCGCTGTTCGTCCAGGCGCGGCAGGGCAACCTCGGCGGCACCGGCATCGGCACGTTCTCGGACCGGCTGCGGGACGCGGTACGCGGCGGCGGGCCGTTCGACGACAACCCGCGCGTGCAGGGCTTCGGCTCCGGCGAGGCGAGCGACCCGAACGGCGACCCGGTGAACGGTACGCCGGACCAGCGCGCGCAGCGGCTCGCCCACGACACCGACCTGGTGCAGCTCGGCCTGGCCGGCAACCTCCGGTCGTTCCGCTTCACGTCGGCGTCGTCCGGGGACGTGGTCCGCGGCGACCAGATCGACTACAACGGCTCACCGGCCGGGTACGCCGATCAGCCGGACGAGGTGATCACCTACGTCGACGCGCACGACAACGAGACGTTGTGGGACACGCTGACGTACAAGCTGCCGACGACGATGCCGATGGCGGACCGGATCCGGATGAACACGTTGTCGCTGGCAACGACCGCACTGGCGCAGACGCCGTCGTTCTGGCACGCCGGCGCGGACATGCTGCGCAGCAAGTCGCTGGACCGCAACTCGTACGACTCCGGCGACTGGTTCAACACGCTGGACTGGACCGGCGCCGACAACGGCTTCGGTCACGGGCTCCCGCCGAAGGCGGACAACGAGGCGAAGTGGTCGTACATCAAGCCGCTACTCGCCAACCCGGCCCTGAAGCCGTCACCCACCGACGTGGCGACGGCCTCCGGTGCGGCAGCCGATCTCCTCAAGCTCCGCTTCTCCACACCGCTCTTCCGGCTGGGCTCAGCAGCCCTGATCAATCAGAAGCTGACCTTCCCGCTCAGCGGCAAGACCCCCGGCGTCATCACCATGCGCATCGACGACACCGTAGGCCCGGACGTCGACCCCGCGCTGAAGGGCGCCCTGGTCGTCTTCAACTCCACCGCCTCAACGGTCACCCAAACCATCCCCGCCCTGACCGGCGCCAACCTGTCCCTCTCCCCCATCCAGTCCAACGGCACCGACCCAGTCGTCAAACAAACCACCTGGTCCCCCACAACCGGCACCACCACAGTCCCACCCCGAACCGTCGCCGTACTCCTCCAGCACTAGTGCCGCGTCAAGAAACCTTCGGGTTGTCAGGCCCTTGCCGTCCCTGACAGCGATGACCCCAGCCGGCTCTGCACGCGGCGCCGTGGCGCCGTGGCGCCGTTTGGGTGGTTCACCTCGGAAATGGTCCGTTCCCACGCGGCATGCCAACTGCACAGGGACAACATCAGGGGTGAACCGCTCGAATGCCTGGCCGGGGTGCCTGGCCGGGGTGCCCGGCCGGGGTGCCCGGCCGGGGTGCCTGGCTGGGGTGTCTGGCTGGGGAAACCGGGGGACGCGCTGAGCTGATGGACGACCTCAACGTTTCTTGTCACGGCACTAGCTCACAGGAACAGGTCGGCGAAGCGGGTGGCTGCTACGAAGGTGGCTAGGGCTAGGAGGACTGTGTTGGCGGCGGTGGATTTGGGTTCTTTGAGGGAGGAGTGGGAGGTGGCGGCGCCGATCATGACGACGGCCAGGCCGACGGCGGCGAGTGGCGTGAGGATGCGGGCGTGGTTGGTCAGCCAGGGGGCGAAGAGGCCTGCCACGGCGGCCAGTTCGCAGATGGCGACCAGGCGGATCAGGGGCATCGGGAACGGGGCGATGCCGGTTTGACCCGTGGCGATCAGGCGGGCGCGGGACATCGTGGCCTTGAGGATGCCGGAGATCGTGAAGACGACGGCCAGCGCGCCGCTGAAGATCCAGGTGATCGTGTTCATGTGGATTGCAGACGATCGAACGATCGCACCTGTGACACTGTCACTGAGGGACCGTCTCGATCGTCTGTGAAGGATGTGATGGAGGAACTCAGACCGCTGCTGCTCTCGATCGCGTACCGGATGCTCGGCACCTTCGGTGACGCGGAGGACGTCGTCCAGGAGGCGTACCTGCGCCTGCACCGGGAGCCCGAGGTGAGTTCACCGAAGGCGTTTCTGACGACCGTCACGACGCGGCTCGCGATCGACCAGTTGCGGTCGGCGCGGCGGCAGCGGGAGCAGTACTTCGGTCCGTGGCTCCCGGAGCCCGCCGTCGACGAGTACGTCGATCTCGCCGATCGGGCCGCGCTCGCGGACTCGTTGTCGACCGCTTTCCTGGTCGTCCTCGAGCGCCTCTCCCCCGACCAGCGGGCGGTGTTCCTGCTCGGCGACGTCTTCGGGTACTCCTACGACGACCTGGCCGGCATCCTCGGCAAGACGCCCGCCAGCTGCCGGCAGCTCGCCGTCCGCGCGCGCCGCCGGATCGCCGACAACCGGCCCCGCTTCGATCCCTCACCGCGGGAACGCGACGAGCTGGTACGCCGATTCGTCGCGGCCGCGCAGGAGGGCGAGTTGGAGGCCCTCGTCGCACTGCTCACGCCGGACGCGACGTTCACCGGCGACGGCGGCGGCAAGGGCGGTTTTCCGCGGCCCGTGCACGGCGCCGGCAATGTCGCGCGGATGCTGGTCGGTGCCTTCGGTAAGTTCGGTCAGCTGCGCACCGAGGGCGTACACGTCGGCGGCCAGCCCGCGCTCCGGATCCACGACGGCGCCAACCGCACCGTCGCAGTCTGGTCCTTCGTGGTCGCCGACGGCCGCATCAGCGCCATCCACGGCGTCGTCAACCCCGACAAACTGACCCACGTCCAGCCCTGACACCGCCGGCCCGGCCGTTACGGGACGCGAACGACGAGGGCTGCCGGGTCCACCTCCGCAACCAAGGACGTGCCCTCCGAGATCGCGTCGCCGTCGAGTTGGCGGCGTACCGGACGGTCGGCCCGGACCTGGATGCGGTGGCCGGTGAAGCGTTCGACGTGGCGCTCGCGCCAGGACTTGACGACCAGGCCGAGCGCAAGCCGCGGCCAGTGACTGATCCGCCGCGGCATGAGCACGACGACGTCGATCCGCCCGTCATCGGGTTCGGCGTCCGGAAGCAACGGGATGTTCGCCTGCAAGGTGCCGACGTTCCCGATCACCACGGTCCGCGCGCGGCGGCGTACCGGCGGCTGGTCGTCCACGGTGATCTCGACGTGCACGGACGGATGGTTCAGGTTCTTCAGCGTCGAGACGACGTACGCCGCCCACCCCACCTGCTTCTTCAGATCGTCGGGCGCGTCGTCGATGATCGCGGCGTCCAGCCCGAGACCGGCCATCACCACGAATCGATCCCTGGACAGCTCGTCGCCCTCGATCAGCACGCTGTCGATCCGCCGCTCCGACCCGTCGAGCAGGTCGTGCAACGCGACCTCGAGGTCGAGCGAGATCCCGAGGTTGCGGGCGAGCAGGTTCCCGGTGCCGCCCGGCAGCACGGCCGCCGGGACCTTCGTCCCGGCCAGCTCACCGCACACCACCCGGACGGT
Source organism: Kribbella sp. NPDC004875 (assembly GCF_042873375.1). Lineage (NCBI taxonomy): Bacteria > Bacillati > Actinomycetota > Actinomycetes > Propionibacteriales > Kribbellaceae > Kribbella > Kribbella sp. NPDC004875. The sequence continues at coordinate 283,079 of NZ_JBIALI010000002.1, read as the reverse complement.
GCCGTCGCCACCCGCGACCAGCACCAGATCGACCTGCTCGTCGATCGCGCGCCGCGCCATCCCGACGCCGGCGTCGTCCGGGGTCGTCTCCAGCCACAACGGCTCGTCGAACCCCCGGTCGGCCAGCGCGGCCTCGACGGTACGGCGGAACGCGGCGCCGTCGACCTTGACGGGATTGACGATGACGGCTGCTCGCCTGGCAGAACTCACCTTATTTTTGTCCGTTCGGGAAGATAGCGTGCTCAGGGTGAGCAGACTTCCACGGAGTACGCCAGAAGCCCAGGGGTTGTCCGCCGCGGCGCTCGGCAGTTTTGTCGGAGCCCTCGACGCCGGCGACCCGGAGATCCAGACGATCATGCTGCTGCGGCACGGTCATGTCGTGCTCGAGGAGGCCTGGGCGCCGTACCGGTCGACGGACCGGCACCTGCTCTTCTCGGTCTCGAAGAGCTTCACGTCGACGGCGATCGGGCTGGCGATCGATGCCGGGCTGCTGTCGCTCGACGACCAGGTGATCTCGTTCTTCGACGCCGACGAGCTGCCGGAGACGATCAGCGACAACCTGGCCGCGATGAAGGTCCGGCATCTGCTGACGATGACGACCGGGCACTCGCAGGACACCGTCGAGGCGCTCAGCCGGGACCGCCGGATGGTGAAGATCTTCCTCGGCCTCGAGGTCAGGCACGAGCCGGGCACGGAGTTCGTCTACAACAGCGGCGCGACGTACATGCTGTCCGCGATCCTGCAGCGCCTCACCGGCGAGACCCTGCTGGACTACCTGCGTCCGCGCCTGTTCGAGCCGCTCGGCGCGACCGAGGCGACCTGGCAGGTGTCGAAGGAAGGGATCACCGTCGGCGGCTGGGGGCTCAGCATCGACACCGAGTCGATGGCGTGCTTCGGGCAACTGCTCCTCCAGCGGGGACAGTGGCAGGGCACACAGCTCGTGCCCGCCGAGTGGTTCGAGGCGGCGACGTCGAAACAGGTACCCAACGACAATGAGGAGAACCCGGACTGGAAGCAGGGCTACGGCTTCCAGTTCTGGCGCGGCCGCCACAACACCTATCGGGGTGACGGCGCGTTCGGCCAGTTCATCCTGGTGCTCCCGGAGTACGACGCCGCGCTGATCGTCACCAGTGCGACGACGGACATGCAGGCGATCCTGAACACCGTCTGGGAGTACCTGCTGCCCGCGCTCGAGGGCAAGGAGGTGCCCGCGGCGGAGCGCCCGGAGCGACTCGTGCTGGCGCCGCCGGCCGGTCCCGCGCCGGCCCCGGGCGACGGCACGACGTACCGCTTCAGCGCGAGCAACGCGACCGGCCTGACCGCGGTGCGACTGGACGTCGACGGCACCGGCACGTTCACGTTCGAGGACCTGCAGGGCCGGTCCCACGAGCTGGTCTGCGCGGCCGGCGACTGGCGGGAGCAGACCGCGACGGACCCGATCGACGACGCCGGTCCGGACACCGGTCCCGACACCGCTCAGCGGGTCCTGACCAGCGCGTACCAGGACGGTGACGCGTTCGTCGCGACGTTCCGCTGGGTCGAGACGCCGTTCGTCGCCCGGCTCGCCTGCCGGACCGACGGCGACACGATGACGATCGACGGCGAGCTGAACGTCTCGTTCGGCCCGACCGGCATCTCGCTGACCTCGGACAAGTGATCCAGGTCATGTCACAACGCTGGGGGTGGGCCGTGTCCTCCGGGTCGTAAGCACGCACGACGGAGGATGACATGAAGGTCTTGGTGGCAGGCGCGACCGGCGGAATGGGCCGGTCGCTGGTACCGCAGCTGCTCGCGGCAGGGCACGACGTGACCGGGATGACCCGGTCCGAGTCCGGTGCGGCCGGGGTGCGGGCGTTCGGCGCGGACGCCGTTCTCGCGGACGGTCTGGACGCTGCCGCGGTCCGTGCCGCCGTGGAGTCGGTGCGTCCGGAGGTCGTCGTCCACCAGATGACGGCGCTCAAGGGCGGGATCGACTTCAAGCATTTCGACGAAAGTTTCGCGACGACGAACCGGTTGCGGACCGAGGGGACCGACCATCTGCTCGCCGTCGCCCGAGCTGCCGGCGTACGACGGTTCGTCGTCCAGTCGTACGCCGGCTGGAACCTGCAGCACGGTGGATCCGCGACGAAGACCGAGGCGGTCCCGCTGGACCCGGACCCGGTGCCCGCGCAGCGGCAGACGATGGCCGGTATCAAGCACCTCGAGTCGGCGGTGACGGACGCCGGCGACATCGAGGGCGTCGCGCTCCGGTACGGGAGCTTCTACGGCCCGACCGGTGACATCGGCAAGGGCGGCTCGATGGTGGAGCTGATCCAGAAGCGCCGGCTGCCGCTGATCGGCAACGGCACCGGGGTCTGGTCGTTCATCCACTACGACGACGCGGCCGCGGCGACCGTGAAAGCGGTCGAGAGCGACGTCACCGGTGTGTTCCAGATCGCGGACGACGACCCGGCGCAGGTCGCGGTGTGGCTGCCGGAGTTCGCGAAGATCCTCGGCGCGAAGCCGCCGCGGCACATCCCCACCTGGCTCGGCCGACTCGCGGTCGGCGATGCTGGAGTGGCGGCATTCACCGAGATCCGCGGCGCGGACAACACGCTGGCCAAGCGCACGTTCGACTGGCAACCGCGGTACTCGTCCTGGCGCGAAGGCTTCCGTGACGGCCTCTGACCCTAAGGTTGGTGGGCATGAGCCTGACACCCACCGAACAGCAGGTGCTGGACCGGATCGACGAGGACCTGCTGGTCCGGATCACCACGGACCTGGTCCGGGCCCGCGGGCAGAACCCGCCCGGTGAGGAGGCCGCGACGGTGGCCGTCCTGACCGCGGCGGCCCGCGATCTCGGTCTCGACGTCCGGACGGCGGCCGTCGAACCGGACCGGGACAACGTCTCGATCACGCTTGCCGGCGGCAACGGTCCTGGGCTGTTGCTGCTCGGGCACACCGACGTGGTCCCGGTCGGCGACGGCTGGACGGTCGATCCGTTCGGCGGTCTGGTCCGGGACGGCCGGATCCACGGGCGCGGCGCGACCGATATGAAGGGCGGCCTGGCCGCGGCCCTCGTCGCGCTCGCCGCACTCCGCGGCAGCACCCTCGCCGGACCGGTCGAACTGGCCGCGGTGGTCGACGAGGAGGAGACCGGCAAAGGCATCCGCGCGTTTCTCAAGGACAACCAGGGCAGGTACGCCGGCTGTATCACCGCCGAGCCGACCGATCTGCAGACGATCATCGCGGCGCGTGGTGATTCCTATTTGCAGGTCTCAGTGCACGGCCGTGCCGCGCATTCCGGCCACCCGGACGACGGCGTCAACGCGATCTACGGCGCCACCGCGGTCGTCGCCGAGATCGAGCGGCTGCACGAAGAGCTGGCGAAGACCCCGCATCCCCTGCTCGGCCCCGCGACGTGGAGTGTCGGCCAGATCAACGGCGGCACCGGCGGTTCGATCGTCCCGGCCGACTGTGTCGTCGTCGCGGACCGCCGGCTGCTGCCCGGTGAGTCCCCCGCCGAGGTGCTCGCCGACCTCGGCCGCCGGGTCGCCGCGCTCCGCCTGGAAGACCGCGGCCTGACCGTCGAGCTCGCGATGCCGATGGAGATGCCCGCGTTCGAGACACCCGAGGACGACGACCTGGTCCGCATCACCGAGGCGGCCCGGTTCGACGCGGGTGGTGCGCCGATGCCGCTGGCCGGCTGGTCGGCTGCCTGCGACGGCGGGTACGTCGCGCGCGATCTCGGCGTACCGGTGGTTGTCGTCGGCCCCGGCTCGGTCACGTCGCAGGCACACCGAGCCGACGAGTCCGTCGCGATCGCCGAACTCGTCACGGCCGCCCGGACCTACGTCCTCACCGCGCTGCGGATGCTCGGGTGAGCCGGCGGATCCTGCTCCGCGGGGGCTCGGTCCTCGACGTCGACTCGGGCGCGGCGCGGCCGGCCGACGTCGTACTGGAAGGCGACCGGATCGTCGACGTCGGGATCGGGCTGGACGGTGACGAGGCAATCGACTGCGCGGGCGGTCTGGTACTGCCTGGCTTGATCGACTGTCACACGCATGTGTGCATCACGCAGACCCGACGCGACCCGTTCGGCCTGCCGCGGTCGGTCCGGCCGCTGTCCGCCGTACCGGTGCTGCGGACGCTGCTGCGACTCGGGGTCACCACTGTGCGGGACGCATGGGGTGCGGATGCCGGCGTACGGATGGCTGTGGAGAAGGGCTGGATCGACGGGCCGCAGATCCTTCTGAGTCTTCGGCAGGTCGGGACGACGGGTGCCATCGGCGACCTGTGGGCGCCGCGGACCGGGCCGCTCGACTTCTTCGACGACCCGTCGCTACCGGATCCGATCTTCGACGGGCCGGACGGCGCACGGGCCGTCGTACGGCGGATGGTCCGCGCCGGCGCGGACTGGATCAAGGCGACCGCCACCGGCTCGATGGCGATCGGGACCGGAGTTCACGACATCGAGCTCACCGCCGACGAGATGACTGCGCTGGTGGACGAAGCGCAGCGGCGCGGCGGGCGCAAGGTGATGGTCCACGCCCACGGAGCCCGGGCCGCCGAGCTCGCCGCGCGTTCCGGTGCCGGGAGCATCGAGCACGGGACGTTCCTCGACGAGACCGCGGTTCGGGCGATGGCGGAGTCCGGGACGTGGTACGTGCCCACGCTCTCCGTCACGCAGTCGGACCCGGAGCACGCGCCGGAAGGTGCTGCCGAGGCGCACCGCAAGTCGATGCGACTCGCCATCGACGCGGGTGTGCGGATCGCGATGGGCACGGACAATCCCGTCCGGCCGCACACCGAGGTGCTCTGGGAACTCCGGCACCTGGCCGACGCGGGACTGGGCGATGCGGGCGCGCTCCGAGCGGCGACGATCGAGGCGGCCCGGTTGCTCGGGCTGGCCGACGACCGCGGGGAGATCGCGGTCGGCAAGCGGGCCGATCTCCTCGTGCTCGCGGGCGACGCGGTCGACTGCGCCTCGATCGAGGAACGTCTCCAACGGGTCTTCCACAACGGGGTCGAGGTCGCGCGTTGACTCTCACACCGCAGGAGCCGCTCAGAGTCGATTGAAAGACAGCGTCTCGCCGCGGGCGCCCCCCATCCACAGGTCCTGACACGCAGCCGCGAACTCGTCGAGGTTCTCGGTGATCGCCCCGAACACGTTGCCCGGCACCCAGCCCTGGTCGCCGTTGATCAGCAGGTTGTTCCGCCCGTAGAACACCGCGAGGTCGACGATCGCGCCGGTCGTCCCGGTCCCGGTCGTGTTCTCGTACCCGTACGCCGGGTTGCCCAGGTCGTCGGAGTCGAACGAGAACCAGCACAGGTCACCCGGGATCGGCGTGATCGTGGTGTTCTCCTTCCCCGGGTCGGCCGGCGCGAACGCGGGCAGCAGCGTGTAGATCTCGTTCCGCGCGTACTTGCCGTGGAACACGGGCGCCGACAACGGCAGCGCGTCCCACACGGCCGCGCAGGTCCGCGGTGCCACGTCATCGAGCAGCTTCGCGACGCAGCTCACGCCGCGCTTGTCCAAACTGACGGTGATGAACTTACTCACGGTGTCGCTCACTGGGCCTCCAAAGTCGGGGTACGGCGATGCCAGTCGGTCAAGGCCTGGTACGCCTGCCCGACCCGCAGGGTCAGCGCGTCGTCATGCCGCCGACCGACCACTTGCAGACCGACCGGCAGTCCGGCCTTCGTGAACCCGCACGGCACACTGAGCGCCGGCTGCTGGGTGAGGTTGAACGGATACGTGTACGGCGTCCAGTCGGTCCAGTCCGGTGACGTCGATCCGTCCGGAACATCCTGCCCGACAGGGAAGGCGGTGATCGGCAACGTCGGCGTGATCAGCACGTCGTACCGCTCGTGGAAGCGGCCCATCAACGTCCCCAACTCCATCCGGACGTTGGTGGCGTCGAGGAAGTCCGAGGCCGAGTACGCCGATCCGAGCTCGGCGACCCGTCGCAGTCCCGGATCGACGCGGTCGTCCACGTCGTACGCCGAGAGCACCTTCGCGGCACCGGACCACCAGAGCACGTTGAACGCGTCGATCGGATCCGTGAACCCCGGATCCACTTCGGTGATCCGCGCCCCCGCGTCCGCGAGCACACCGACCGCCGCCCGGACCAGCGCCTCGACCTCGGGGTCGTTCCGGACGAACCCGAGGTCGGCCGAGAAGCCGACCCGCAGCCCGGCCACCCCGTCGTCGATCCCGTGCAGGAACGAGGTCGGCGGCGTCGGCATCGCCGACCAGTCGCGCGGGTCGAACCCGGTGACCACGTCGAGCAGCGCCGCCGCTTCGCGCACCGTCCGCGTCATCGGCCCCGCGTGCGACAAGGTCCCGAACGCGCTCGGCGGGAACAACGGGATCAGCCCGTACGTCGGCTTCAACGCGACCGTGCCGGTGAAGGCGGCCGGGATCCGGACGGACCCGCCGCCGTCGGTGCCGAGCGACCACACGCCCATCCCGAGCCCGACCGCGGTCGCCGAACCACCACTCGATCCGCCGGACGTCAGTCCCGGGTCCCACGGGTTGCCGGTCGCGCCGTACGTGGACGAGTCGGTGACGCCCTTCCACGAGTACTCCGGGGTGGTGGTCTTACCGAGGAAGACGGCGCCGGTCTCCCGCAGCCGCGCGACGGACGGAGCGTCCTCGTCCCACGGGCCGGCCGGGTCGATCAACGTGCTGCCGCGCAGGGTCGGCCAGCCCTTGGTCCACAGCGCGTCCTTGATGGACGTCGGCACCCCGTCGCCGGGCCCCAGTGGCTCCCCTGAGTGCCACCGGGCCTCCGACGCCTTCGCAGCGGCCAGCGCTCCCTCGGCGTCCACCAGGACGAACGCGTTCACCTGGCCGTCGTACCGCTCGATCGCGTCCAACGCCGCTTGCGTGGCCTCGACCGGCGAGATCTGCTTGCTCCGATACCCCTCGACCAGCTCGGTTGCCTGCGTCATCGATCTCCTGTCGGGATGTAGCCGAGTTTCTTGTCCACCACGTTCAGCAGCGGTTCGCCGGCCAGCCAGCGCCGGACGTTGCCGGCGAACTGCGCCGCCAGGGTGTCGCGCCAGCCGATCACGTCACCGGACATGTGCGCGGTGACGGTGACGTTCGGGGCGTCCCAGAGCGGGTGGTCCGGCGGCAACGGTTCGCGGTCGAAGACGTCCAGGGTGGCGGCGATCCGGCCGTCGGCGACGGCCTCGAGCAGCGCCGCTTCATCGACGATCGGACCGCGGGCGACGTTGACGAGATGCGTGCCCGGCCGCATCGCCGCGAGGACGCCGGCGTCGACGAGACCGCGGGTCGCGTCGGTCAGCGGGGCGGCGAGGACCAGATGGTCGGCCCACTCCACCTCGGCCGCCAGATTGCCGCTGGCAACGACCTCGCCGAAGTCCGGGTCGCCGGATCGCGTCGTACGACCGGCGCCGCGCACCTGAAGGCCCGCCGCGCGGAGCAGGCGGGCGGTCTCGCGCCCGATCGCGCCGGTGCCGACGACGAGCGCCTTCGCGCCGAGGATGCTTCGGGTCTCGCGGTGCCGCCACTGGTGACCGCGCTGCAGGTCGAAGCTGCGGAGGCTGTCCTTGGCGTGCGCGATCACCGCGCCGAGCACGTACTCGGCGATCGGCCGGTCGAACACGCCGTGCGCGTTGGTGACCACGACCGCGGAGTCCCGCAGCTCGTCGAAGAGCAGCGTGTCGACACCCGCCGCGGTGACGTGAATCCACTCCAGCGATCCGGCGTCCGGCCAGACGTCCCGGACCGCCGTCGAGAAGAAGTCCCACAGCATCAGCACCTGCGCGCCCTGGACCGCCTCGGGCAGTCCGTCGGCGGCGCAGTACCGGAAGTCGACCGGCAGGTCGGCGAGGCCCGGCGGGCGGTCCGTCGCGCGCTCACAGAGCACCGCGACCACGGGGCGTTGGGGGGTGGCTGGCACGGCTTCGAGGCTAGGAACTCGCTAGTAGGATTGTCAACAATCTCTACGAGGTCGCACACTGACTCGCATGAGTTCGCGTCCCTCCACTCACCCCCTGCCGGCGGCGGTGCCACCACTGCTGCAGACCGGCATCGGGGTTGTCGCGCCGTACGACTTCGCGCTCGACCGGGAACTGTGGCGCTGGGTCCCCGACAACGTCACCCTGCACTGCACCCGGACGCCCTACGCCCCGATGGCCGCCACCGTCGAGATGGCCGTGCACATCTCGGATCCGGAAATGGTCGCCCGGACCACCTACAACGTGCTGTCGGTGGCTCCGCTGGCGGTCGCCTACGCCTGTACTTTCGGGAGTTTCGTCGGCGGCCTGGCCGGCGAACTCCGGCTCGTCGACGCGATGATCGGCGCCGGCGCTCCGGCGGCGGTGACCACGAGCGGTGCGCTGCTGCTCGCACTGCGCCGCCTCGGGATCACCCGGATCGCCACCGTCACGCCGTACACGAACGACCTGACCGCGGGACTGAGCGCGTTCCTCGCCGAGTCCGGGGTCGAGGTGGTAGCGACCGCCGGGCTCGGACTGATCGCGCAGATCTGGGCGGTCCCCTACGAGACGACCGTCGAGCTGGTCCGCAGTGTCGACAGCGACGCGGTCGAGGCAATCTTCATCAGCTGTACGAACCTTCCGACGTACGACGTCATCGCCGGGCTGGAGGCCACCTTGGGAAAGCCGGTACTGACCGCGAACCAGGTCACGATGTGGGCGGCGCTGGAGCTCGCCGGCCACACCGGGATCGGGCCGGGACAACACCTGATGAGCGCCGGATGAACGCCGCCGAGTACGCCGTCCGGCTGGCCCGGGTGCGCGCCATCCTGACCGAGCGCGGGCTCGGCGCACTGGTGGTCAGCGACCCGGCGAACATCTTCTACCTGACCGGGTACGACGCGTGGTCGTTCTACACACCGCAATGTCTGCTGGTCCTGGCCGACGGTGACGCGCACCTGTTCGCGCGGGCGATGGACGCGGCCGGGGCGGCGTACACCTGCAACCTGGGGCCCGACCAGATCCACGGGTATCCCGAACGGCTGGTGCACCGCCCGGACGTCCATCCGTTCGACTGGATCGCGAACGGGTGCCGCGAGTTGGTCCCGGCGGGCGCCGACATCGCGGTCGAGACCGACGCGCACTTCTTCAGCGCGCGCAGCTACCTTGCCCTCAGCAACGGTCTGCCCGGTCACCGGCTCGTCGACTCGGGTGAGCTGGTGAACTGGGTCCGGCTGGTGAAGTCGCCGTACGAGGTGGAGCAGCTGCGGATCGCCGGCACGATCGCCGAGCAGGCGATGCGGGTCGCGCTCGAGCAGCTCCGGCCGGGTCGCCGGCAGTGCGATCTGGTCGCCGAGATCCTCGCCGCGCAGACCTCCGGCACCCCCGAGCACGGCGGTGACTATCCCGCCATCGTGCCGATGCTGCCGACCGGCGACGCGGCCGGTACGCCGCACCTGACCTGGACCGACCGCCCGTTCGTCAACAACGAGGCGACCACGATCGAACTGGCCGGCGTGTTCGGCCGGTACCACGCCCCGCTCGCCCGCACCGCGATGCTCGGCGACCCACCGCACCGGCTCCGGGAGACCGCCAAGATCGTTGCCGACGGCATGCAGGCCGCGCTGGCGGCGATCCGTCCCGGGGTCACCGGGAGCGGGGTGCACGCCGCGTTCAACGACGTGATCGCGGCGCACGGGCTGGTGAAGGAGTCCCGGATCGGGTACTCGATCGGCATCGGGTACCCGCCGGACTGGGGGGAACGCACCGTCAGCCTGCGCCCCGAGGAGACCACCGTGCTGACCGCGGGGATGGCGTTCCACGTGATCCTCGGCATGTGGATGGACGGCTGGGGCTACGAGCTGTCCGAGCCCGTGGTGGTCACCACCGACGGAGTGGAACGTCTGACCGGACTGTCCCACGAACTGACGATCAGGAGGTAACCCCTTGACCGCACGACCCGCACTGCCGTACGCCGCACGTGCCGCCGGACTGGTGGGATCGGTGATCGACTCGAGTACGTCGCTCCTGCACAAGCAGACCCATGACATCGTCCGCTTCGCGATGGGATCGCCGGCGGCCGAGGCGGTCCCGGCCAAGCTCCTGTCCGCGATCGCCGCCGGCGAGCTGAGTCAGCCGGCCGCCTACGACTACGCGGCCACCGAGGGCGACCCGCCGTTACACGCCGCACTCCTCGAGATGCTCCGCGGCACCAGCGACGAGACGACGCCGGAGCGGCTCACCGTCACCGCGGGCGGGATGCAGGGGCTCGACCTGTTCTGCAAGATCTTCGTCGACCCGGGTGATCTGGTCGTCGTCGAGTCCCCGACGTACACGAACGGCAGCGCGACCGCGCTCTCGTACGGCGCCGAACTGCTCGAGGTGCCGGTCGACGACGACGGGATGATGGTCGACGATCTGCCCCGCCTACTCGGCGACCGCCGGCCAAAGGCGATCTACACGATCCCGACCTTCCAGAACCCGTCCGGCGCGACGCTCTCGCTGGAGCGCCGGCACCGGCTGCTCGAACTGGCCCGGTCCTGGGGATCGATGGTGATCGACGACGACCCGTACGGGCTGTTGCGGTTCGCCGGCGACCCGTTGCCGACGCTGCGTGCGCTCGGCGCGGGCGATCCGCTGGTGTTCTCCGTGCGTACGTTCTCGAAGATCGTCGCGCCCGGTCTGCGCGTCGGCTGGGTCGACGCGGACCCGCAACTGCAGCAACTGCTGATCAACGCCAAGCAGGCGATGGACACGTGTACCAACCTGCCCGCGCAGAAGCTGCTCGCCGGGTTCCTGACCGGCGGTCATCTCGAGGAGCACCTGGCGACCCAGCGGGCGGAGTACAGGCGCCGCAAGGAGGCGATGCACGCCGCGCTCACCGAGCACTTCGGGGACATCGCGCGGTGGACCGATCCCGAGGGCGGCTTCTTCCTCTGGGTGACGCTGGAGAACGGCGTGAGCACCGAGGAACTGTTCGAGATCGCCCTGGCCGAAGGCGTCGCGTTCATCCCCGGTCCCGCCTTCTCCCCCACCGGCCGTTTCACCGACGCCTTCCGCGTCTGCTTCGCCTCGACCACCCCGGACCGCATCCACGAAGGCATCACCCGCCTCCGCCGAGCGGTCGACAAGCTAGCGGGGTAGCCCGTCGGCGAGGAGTTCGGCGAGGTGCCTCGCGCGGCGCGTCGTACCCTGCGCGATCTGGGTACGGCAACTGAATCCGTCCGCCAGTACGGTCGTTGTCTCGGGCAATGACCGTACGGCGGGCAGCAGTGACTGCTCGCCGACGGCCTGCGAGATCTCGTAGTGGTCGCGTTCGAAACCGAAGTTGCCCGCCAGCCCGCAGCAGCCGGGATCGGCCATGCCCGCGTCGATGCCGGCCGCCGCCATCAGGTGACGATCGGAGTCGAAGCCGAGGACCGCGTGCTGGTGACAGTGCTGCTGGACGTACGCAGCTCCCCCGACCTGCGGTGGCTTCCAGCCGGCCTCGACGAGCAGCTCGGAGAACGTGCGCGTCGTCGCGGCGGCCGCGGCGGCCAGCGGGTTGCCGGACAGCAGGTCTGGTGCGTCGTGGCGGAGGGCCGCCGTACAACTCGGTTCGAGGCCGACGATCGGCGTACCGGCGGTCAGGTGCGGGGCGAGCGTGTGCAGGGAACGGTCGAGGACGCGGCGGGCCGTCGACAATTGACCGGTCGACACCCAGGTCAGTCCACAACAGACCGGCTTGTCGGGGAGCACGACCTCGAAACCCGCGGCCTCCAGCACGGTGACCGCGGCACGGCCGATCTCCGGCGCGAGGTAGTTCGTGAAGGTGTCCGGCCAGAGCACGACCTTCTTCTCACCGGTCGACCCGCCCCGCCGCGTGAACCACTGGGTGAAGCTCTCCCGAGCGAACGGCGGCACGTCCCGCTCGGCCGCGATCCCACCGAGCCGCTTCGTCAACCGCAGACCGGCGAACGCGTTCGCGAGCTTCGGCGCCCGCGACGCGAGCCGCGACCACAGCGGCAGCCACCCCATCGACCAGTGCGACAGCGGCCGCGCCCACGGCCGCCGCGCGTAGTGGTGATGCGTGAACTCGGCCTTGTACGTCGCCATGTCGACGTTCACCGGACAGTCGGACAGACATCCCTTGCAGGACAGGCAGAGATCGAGCCCGTCCCGCACCTCGGTGGACCGCCAGCCGTCCGTGACGACATCACCCTGCAACATCTCCCACAGCAGGTGCGCCCGGCCGCGCGTCGAGTGCAGCTCGTCGCGGGTGACCTGGTAGCTCGGGCACATCACGCTGCCCGAGCTCTGCCGGCACTTCCCGATCCCGACACACCGGCGCTGCGCCTGCGCGAAGTCGTGCCCGTCCTCGGGATAGTCGAACATCGTCAGCAGCTTGCGGCCCTTCGCCGGGCCGTCGTGCCGGATCCCGGCGTCGAAGGGCGGCGGGTCGACGATCATGCCCGGGTTCATCACATCGGCCGGATCCCACAGCCGCTTCAGCTCACCGAACAGCGCGAGACCGTCCGCGCCGTACATCTTGCCGAGCAGCTCACCCCGCGCGCGCCCGTCACCGTGCTCGCCGGACACCGAACCGCCGAGCTCCACCACGAGGTCCGCGGCCTGTTCGACGAAGTCGCGGTACGTCGCGAGGCCGCGCGCACTCAGCAGATCGAAGTCGATCCGCATGTGCATGCAACCTTCGCCGAAGTGCCCGTACGACGCCCCCGACAACCCGTGCCGCCCGAGCACCTCGTCGAGCCCGCGCAGGTACGCGCCCAGTCGCTCCGGCGGTACGGCGGCATCCTCCCAACCGCCCCACGCCTCCGCCCCGTCCGCGCGACGTGTCGCCAGGCCCGCGGCGTCCGTACGGCAGCGCCACAGAACCGCCTGCGACTTCGGGTCGGTGACCAGCGACGCGGTCGCGGGCGAACCGGAGTCGCGCAACTCCTCGAGCATCAGGCGCGCCGACGCCGCGGCGAGCGCCTCGTCGTCGCCGCCGATCTCGACGAGCAGCCACGCGTTCCCGGCCGGCAGTCCGGCACGGACCGCGGCGTCGCGAACCTCTGTCGGCAACCGGTCGACGAGCTCGCTGTTGATGGACTCCATCGTCAGCGGCCCGTGCCGGAGCACGACGGGCACACAATCAGCCGAGGTCACCGAGTCGGCGAACCCCAGCGCACAGAGAACCTTTGCCTTGGGCAACTCGGTGAGCTGCACCGTCGCACGCAGCGTCGCGGCCAGACCGCCCTCGCTGCCGGAGAGCAGACCGGCGACGTTGTAGCCGTGCTCGGGGAGCAGCCGATGCAACGCATAACCAGAGATCTGCCGGGTGAACTGCCCGAACCGTCGCCGGATCAGCAACTCGTTCCGATCGGTGAACGCCTGCAGCGCGCGGTGCAACTCGCCCTCGCGCCCCGGGCGCGCGGCGGCGGCCGCCCGATCAGCCTCCGAAGCGACCGTCAGACGCGTGCCGTCGGCGAGCACGACGTCGAGCGAGCGGAGATTGTCGGCCGTCGTCCCCCAGGCGACCGAATGTGCACCGCAGGCATTGTTGGCAATCATCCCGCCCAGCGTGGCCCGGCTCGCGGACGACGGGTCCGCACCGAACGCCAGCCCGTGCGGCCGCGCGGCCGCCAGCAGATCGGTGAGTACGACGCCCGGCTCGACGACCGCGGTTCGGGACGCCGGGTCGAGCTCGACGATCCGGTTCACGTGCCGGGACGCATCGACGACGACTCCACCGATCGCATTGCCGGCCATCGACGTACCGCCGCCCCGGACCACCACCGGCGCGCCGGCCGCCGCGGTCGACGCGACGGCGATCGCCAGCTCGTCGGCGTCCGCCGGGACCACCACCAGGTCGGGTACGGCGCGGTAGTTCGACCCGTCGGTGGCGTACAGCGCGCGGGTGCGGGCGTCGTCGGCCACCACGCCGCTCAGCTCCCGGCGCAGGACCGTGGCCAGCCGCGGGACGTCGTACTCAGCGGGTCGGGTCGCGGGGCGGTCTGGGGTTAACATTGTCGACAATCTACCCATTTCGGTGCGCGACAGCCAGGAGGTCCGATGGTCACGGTAGGGCTGCTTTACCCGGGACACAGCGCGGAGGACGACTACCCGGCGCTCGAGGCGCGGTTGGACGGATCCGTAAAGCTGCCGGTCGTCATCACCTCGGTCGGTGAGGACGCGCACCGGGTGGACGCGCTCCTCGACCTCGGCCGCGCGGAACGGCTGGCCGAAGGCGCCGCCGAGTTGGCGCCGTCCCGGCCGGACGCGGTGATGTGGGCCTGCACCTCGGGCAGCTTCGTGTTCGGGCGGGAGGGCGCGAACATCCAGGCGGCCGGCGTCGCGCAGGCGCTCGGTGTGCCCGCGTCGTCGACCTCGATCGCGTTCGTCGACGCCTGCCGGGCGCTCGGCCTGCACAAGGTCGCGGTCGCCGCGTCGTACCCCGAGGACGTCGCTCAGCACTTCGTCCGCTTCCTCACCGGCGGCGACGTCGAGGTGGTCTCGATGGGCAGCAACGGGATCATCACCGCCGCCGAGGTCGGGACGCTCACCCCGGACCAGGTGGTCGCGATGGTGAAGGCCGCCGACCACCCGGACGCCGAGGCGATCCTGGTGCCGGACACCGCGATGCACACGCTGGCGATCATCGACGAACTGGAGACCGCGGTCGGCAAGCCGGTACTCACCGCGAACCAGGTGACGGTCTGGAAGGGCCTGCAGCTGGCCGGAGCGGTACCGTCTCTGCCAGGTCTGGGGACCCTGTTCGCGACAAGGGGGATATCGGAGTGACCAACTACATCGAGCCGCTGGCCCAGGAGTCGACGCCGAGCATCATCGCCGACAAACTGCGCAAGGCCATCGGTCACGGGGAGCTCAAGCCGGGCGCCCAGCTCGGGGAGGCCGACCTGGCCCGCAAGCTGGGCGTCAGCCGCGGCCCGTTGCGGGAGGGCATGCAGCGGCTGACGCAGGAAGGGTTGCTGATCTCGATCCGCAACCGCGGGCTGTTCGTCGTCGACATGACCCCCGACGACGTCCGCGACATGTACCTGGCCCGGGAGGCGATCGAGCGCGCCGCGGCCCGGAAGATCCTGCACGGCGACCCCGAGGCGGCCGGCGCCGTGCTGCTCGAGATCGTCGACCGGATGGCCGTCGCCGAGGGTGACCCGGCCGCGGTCGGCGAGCTCGACATCGCGTTCCACGAGCGGCTCGTGCAGCTGGCCGGCAGCCCGCGGCTGTCGCGGATGCACCAGACGTTCATCACCGAGACCCGGATGTGCATCCACGCCCTGGAGGAGACGTACTCCGCCTCCGACGTCCGCGTCCGCGAGCACTACGCGCTCGCGGAGGCGATCCGCACCGGCAACGCCGAGTCCGCCGACCGCCTCCTGATCGCGCACATGGACGACGCGATCGTGCGCCTCACCACCCGCTGACCAGCCGCTGACCAGCCGCTGAATCAGACCGCGATCCCGATGTACTTCGTCTCCAGGAACTCGTCGATCCCGATCGAGCCGCCCTCGCGCCCGAGCCCGGACTGCTTGACCCCGCCGAACGGCGCGGCCGGGTTCGAGACCACGCCTTGGTTCAGCCCGACCATGCCGGTCTCGATCGACTCCGCCACCCGCAGCGCCCGCCGCAGATCGTTGGTGAACACGTAGGCGACCAGCCCGTACTCCGTGTCGTTGGCCGCCGCCACGACCTCCTCCTCGGTACTGAACGGCGTCAGCGGAGCCACCGGCCCGAAGATCTCCTGGTCGGCCATCGCCGCCTCCCGCGGTACGCCGGTCAGCACCGTCGGCGGGTAGAAGTACCCGTCCCCCTGCGCGACCTCTCCCCCGGTGAGCACGGTCGCGCCCCGTTCGACGGCGTCCGCCACCAGCGACCGCACCTTCTCCCGCCCGGCTTCGTCGATCAGCGGCCCGACCTTGACGTCCGGCTCGGTGCCCCGCCCGACCGTGAGCGCCGCCATCCGGTCCGCGAGCCGGCGGCCGAAGTCGTCGATCACCGACGCGTGCACGAAGATCCGGTTGGCCGCCGTACAGGCCTCGCCCATGTTCCGCATCTTCGCCGCGATCGCGCCGGTCACGGCCTCGTCCAGGTCCGCGTCCTCGAAGACGATGAACGGCGCGTTGCCGCCGAGCTCGAGGGACGTCCGCAGCACCTTCTCCGCGCACTGCTCGAGCAGCACCCGGCCGACCCGCGTGGACCCGGTGAACGACAGCTTCCGGGCCAGCCCGGACCGGATCAGCGGCTCCATCACGCCACCCGCGTCCATCGCGGTCACACAGTTGACCGCTCCCGCCGGTACGCCGGCCTCGGTCAGGATCCCCATCAGCGCGAGCATCGAGAGCGGCGTCTGGTGCGCGGGCTTGATCACGCTCGTGCAGCCGGCCGCGATGGCCGGCCCGAGCTTGCGGGTCCCCATCGCCATCGGGAAGTTCCACGGGGTGATCAGCAGGCACGGACCGACCGGCTGCTTGGTGATCAGGAAGCGCGCGTTCCCGGCCGGCGCGGTCTGGTACCCGCCGTCGATCCGCAGCGCCTCCCCGGCGAAGTGCCGGAAGAACTCGGCCGCGTACGCGATCTCTCCACGGGCCTCGGGCAACGGTTTGCCCATCTCCAGCGTCATCAGCAGCGCCAGGTCGTCGGCCCGCTCCATCAGCAGCTCGTACGCCGCCGTGAGCATGTCGGCGCGTTCGCGCGGTGCGGTCCGCGCGAAGTCCGGCTGCGCCGCGACCGCCGCCTCGAGCGCGGCCCGCCCGTCGGCCGGCGACGCGTCGGCGACGGCGCACAGCACCTTGCCGGTCGACGGGTCGACGACGTCGAACGTCGCGCCCCGGGTCGCCGGGGTCCACTTCCCGTCGATGAACAGTCCCTTGTCGACCGCCTCGATCACCCTGGACTCGTCGTGCACGCTCATTCGCACCCCTTCACCGGCCTCGACACGTGAGATACGCTGATTGTCGACAATCTACCATTCAACCGACCATTCAACACTGGAGGGGAAGGTCCGTGGCGGAGCTCTCGCAGATCCTCAAACAGGCGACCGGCGTGGTCGCCGCTCGTGGGACCGGTGTGCAACTGTTCGACGAGGACGATCGCCGGTACCTGGACTTCACAGCCGGCATCGGTGTCACGTCGACCGGGCACTGCCACCCGCGCGTG
Source organism: Kribbella sp. NPDC004875 (assembly GCF_042873375.1). Taxonomy (NCBI): domain Bacteria; kingdom Bacillati; phylum Actinomycetota; class Actinomycetes; order Propionibacteriales; family Kribbellaceae; genus Kribbella; species Kribbella sp. NPDC004875. Next base: position 265,970 of record NZ_JBIALI010000002.1, on the reverse strand, counting down.
GTGGCGGCCGCGCAGGAACAGGTCGGCCGGATCATCCACGCGCAGTACACGACGGTGATGCACCGGCCGCTGCTCGACCTGGTCGAGCGGCTCGGCGAGGTGCTTCCCCGGGGCCTCGACCGGATGTTCTTCGCGAACTCCGGCAGTGAGGCGATCGAGGCGGCGCTGCGGCTCACCCGGCAGGCGACCGGACGGCCGAACGTGATCGTGTTCCACGGCGGCTTCCACGGCCGGACCGTGGCGGCGGCCTCGATGACGACGTCCGGCACCAAGTTCCGCTCCGGCTTCAGCCCACTGATGGCCGGCGTGCATGTCTCGCCGTTCCCCGACCCCGGCCACTTCGACTGGCCGGTCGAGCAGGCGACCGACTTCGCACTCAACCAGCTGGACTACGTGCTGCAGACCCTGAGCACGCCGGCCGACACCGCGGCGTTCTTCGTCGAGCCGGTACTCGGCGAGGGCGGGTACGTCCCCGCGAACGAGCGCTTCTTCGCCGGCCTCCGCGAACGCGCCGACAAGCACGGGATCCTGCTCGTCGTCGACGAGGTACAGACCGGCTTCGGCCGCACCGGCAAGTTCTGGGGCGGCGACCACTTCGGCTCCCGGCCCGACGTACTCGTCACCGCGAAGGGCCTCGCCTCCGGCTTCCCGCTGTCCGGGATCGCCGCGTCGTCGGAGCTGATGGAGAAGGCCTGGCCCGGCTCGCAGGGCGGCACGTACGGCGCGAACGCGGTCGCCTGCGCGGCGGCGCTGGCAACGCTCGACGTGATCCAGGACGAAGGTCTCGTGCAGAACTCCGCCGACCGCGGCGCCCAGCTCAAGCAGGCGCTGCAACTGGTCGCGGACAAGCACGAGCAGATCACCGATGTCCGCGGGCTCGGCCTGATGATCGGCAACGAGTTCCGGGACGCGGACGGCAAGCCCGACCCGGTGACGGCGGCCGCGGCCCAGCAGGAGGCCGCCCGCCGGGGCCTGCTGCTGCTCACCTGCGGCGCCTGGGGCCAGGTCGTCCGCTTCATCCCGGCCCTGGTCGTCTCCCCCGACGAGATCGACGAGGCCGCCGGCATCTGGTCCGACGCCGTGGCTGCCGTCATCGGCTAGCGCACACGACACAGCAGAAGGCCGGTCCGCGGGATTCGCGGACCGGCCTTCTGCTGTCACTACGCCTTCGCGGGCTCAGCGTCGAGCGCCACCGGCGGCGGCGCCTCGTCGGTCCCCGGGATCTCGGTGCCGTTCAGCGGGCACCGCGTCGTCTCCGGGACCTTGGCCAGCGCGATGGCACCGACCACGCAGGCCGCCATCATGTAGTACGCCGGCACCAGCGAGTCCCCGGTCTTCGCCGTCAGCCAGTCGTTGACCGCGGGCGCCGTACCACCGAACAGCGAGGTGGAGACGTTGTACGCGATCGCGAACCCGGCGTACCGGACGTGCGTCGGGAACATCGCCGGGAAGGTCGCCGAGATCGTCGCGAGCTGCGGGACGTAGAGCAGACCCAGGACCGCGAAACCGACGATCGCCCCGGCCAGGTTCGTCCCCATCAGCAGGAACATCGGTACGCCGAACACGAACAACCCGGCCAGCGACGCCCACCACAACGGTTTCCGGCCGACCCGGTCCGACATCCGGCCCGCGAACGGGACGAAGACCATCATCGCCAGCATGCCGATGATCGGCACCACCAGCGACAGATCGGAACTCATCCCGATCTCCTTCTCCAGGTACGTCGGCATGTACGTGAGCAACGTGTAGTTCACGACGTTCAGCGCGATCACCATGCCGCCGAGCCGCAGGATCGGGCCCCAGTAGCCGGACAGCAGGTCCTTGAACTGCGTTGAGGTCTGCTCCTCCTTCTGGCCCTTCGCCTCGAGTTCACGGAAGACCGGCGTGTCCTCGAGCCGCGACCGGAGGTAGACCCCGACCAGACCGAGCGGCGCGGCGACCAGGAACGGCAGCCGCCAGCCCCACGCGTGCATCGCGTCGTCGCCGAGCACCAGGGAGAAGAACAGCATCAGCAAGGCACCGAGCGAGAAGCCGGCGAGCGTCCCGAACTCGAGGAAGCTGCCGAGGAACCCACGCTTGCGGCTCGGCGCGTACTCGGCCATGAAGGTCGCGGCACCGCCGTACTCACCACCGGTCGAGAAGCCCTGGATCATCCGGAGCAGCACCAGCAGCACCGGGGCCCAGTAGCCGATCGTGTCGAACGACGGTACGAGTCCGGCGAGCAGGGTCGCGCCGGACATCATGATGATGGTGATCGCCAGCACGTGCTTGCGGCCGAGCCGGTCACCGAGCGGACCCCAGACCAGACCGCCGAGCGGGCGGACCAGGAACGAGACGGCGAACGTCATCAGCGCGAGCAGGGTCTGGCTCTCGGTGTCGCCCGGGAAGATGGCGGCCGAGATGTAGGTCACGCCGTAGGCGTAGATGCCGTAGTCGAACCACTCCGTCGCGTTACCGATCGCCGAGGCGGCGATCGCTTTCTTCAGCACTCCGGGCGGCGGCTCCGTGTCGACTGAGGTCGCGGGCGGCCGGTCCTGCTGCTGTCCACCTCCGGGTGGCTGATCGCTCACTGGCGGCTGGGTCTCGGCGTCCACATTTCCTCCTGTGTCGGATACGGCCTCACCCGTGTGCCCACCCTCCACGTATTCAACACGCCGCGCGGGTCCGGTCGTAGTTTTGTTGACAATCCGAAGGTTAGCCATGTGCATTCGTGAACGGCAAGCGATGACTACCGGTGGATCAAGGTTTCTCGGCGAGGGCCGCCAGACCGGCGGTGATCACAGCAAGACCGAATTCGAAGCGTTCGTCGCCGTCGGCTCCGGAGGTCAGCGGCCCCGCGAGCGCCACCGTGAGCGGGAACCGATCGGCCGGCAACGAGGCGAAATGGCCCCGCAGACCGTCGATGAACCGCTCGAGGTCCTCGGGCGTCCAGTCGGCCACCCGCTGCACGTCCTCCTCGAACGCGATCGCGGTCACGTACAGCGGGATCAGGTCCACCGCCCACGCGGCCGCCTGATCCGGGAGCCCACCCGCCTTCAAGATGCCGAGCAGACACTCCGACGTCCGCAGCGCGGCCTCCCCCAGCGGTACGGCGCCGATCGCGGCGCGCGCCACTCCGGGTGTCGACCGCATCGCCCGCAACATCTCGCGCATGGCGTCCTTGAGTTGCTCCTGCCAGCGCTCAGGATCCGGCGGCGACGGCAGATTCATCGACTGCGCGACCCGGTCGACCAGCAGCTGGTCGAGCTCCCGCTTGTTCGCGACGTGCGCGTACAGCGACGCCGGACCGGTGCGCAGCTCCTGCGCGACCTTCCGCATCGAGACCGCCTCGTACCCCTGGTCGACCACCAGCCGCAGCGCGGTGTCCACGATCCGCTCACGGTTCAACGGCTCCCGGGCCGGGCGGACGGGTTTGGCGGGGCTGATCGGCCGCCACGGAGGTTGGCTCATACGAACACTGTACTTGATGCGAACACTGTTCGAGCGTAGAACAGTGTTCGTCAACGAACACCGTTCTGAATCGTCTCCCAGGGGGCCGCCATGACCGCAGTCGCAGAGAACTCACCCGAAACCACGACGGCCGCCCGCGGGACGCCGTACCGCTGGCGCTGGATCGTGCTGGCGACGATCCTGATCGCCGAGATCATGGACCTGGTCGACGCGACAATCGTGAACATCGCCGCGCCGTCCATCCGCGCCGAGTTGGGCGGCTCCGAGTCCGCCATGCAGTGGATGCTGGCCGGCTACACGCTGGCCTTCGCGATCGGCCTGATCACCTTCGGCCGGCTCGGCGACCTGGTCGGCCGCCGGCGGCTGTTCGTGATCGGCGCGCTCGGCTTCACCGTCGCGTCCGCGGTCTGCGGGTTCGCGACCAGCCCGGAACTGCTGATCGGCAGCCGGTTCGCGCAGGGCCTGCTCGGCGCGGTGATGATCCCGCAGGGCTTCGCGATCGTGAAGTCGATCTTCCCGTCGGAGGAGCTCGGCAAGGCGTTCGCGATGTTCGGCCCGGTGATGGGCCTGTCCGCGGTGGCCGGCCCGATCCTGGCCGGTGTGCTGATCGACGCGAACTGGTTCGGCGCCGGCTGGCGGACCATCTTCTTCATCAACGTCCCGATCGGCATCGCCGCCCTGGTCGGCGCGCTCCGGTTCATGCCCGAGGTGAAGACCGCCGGCGCCAACCGGCTGGACGCCGTCGGCGTGCTCCTGGTCAGCCTCGCGTCCGGCCTGCTGATCTACCCGCTGGTCCAGGGCCGCGAGCTCGGCTGGCCGCTGTGGTCGATCCTGATGCTGGTCGCCTCGGTTCCCGTGTTCGCGCTGTTCGGCCGGCGCGAACGCCGCTCCGGCAACCCGGTCATCGACCCGTCCCTGTTCCGCAACCGCGGGTACGTCGCCGGGCTCGGCGTGATCACCACGTTCTTCCTCGCGATGAACGGCTTCACGCTGGTGTTCAACCTGTTCACCCAGCTCGGCCTGCACTACAGCCCGCTGAAGGCCGGCCTCGCGATGGTGCCGTTCTCACTCGGAATCGCCATCGGCGCACCGGTGTCGGCCGCCGTACTCGCCCCGAAACTCGGCCGCAAGGCGCTGCAACTCGGCGTCGCGGTGATGACCGTCGCGATGGCCGGCGTCTGGTTCACCCTGCACACCTACGGCGACGCGACGACGATCTGGAACCTGGTCCCGGCGACGCTGGCCACGGGCATCGGCGCCGGCATGGTCTTCGCGCCGCTGTTCGACATCATCCTGGCCTCGATCGACGACCAGGCCGCCGGCTCCGCATCCGGCGTGCTGACCGCCATGCAGCAGTACGGCGGCGCGATCGGCGTCGCCGTGATCGGCACGGTGTTCTTCCAGTCGCTGCCCGGCCACGCCTTCCTGGGCGCGACCAAGACGTCGGTCCTGGTCGCGACCGGGCTCTTCGTGGTCAGCCTCGCCGTGACCTTCCTACTCCCGCAGCGGGCCCGGGAGGAGAGCATCAGCCACGGCTGACGAACCCCTCCTTCACCAACCAGTCCATGGCGACGTCGGCGGGCTCACGTCCGTCGACGTCGACCTGCGCGTTCAGCTCGATCAGCACCGGGTCGGTGAGCTTGTCCGAGACCGGCTGCAGCAGGTCCCGCAACTGCGGGTACTTGTCCAGCACCTTCTTGCTGATCACCGGAGCCACGTTGTACGCCGGGAAATACTTTTTGTCATCCTGGAGCACCTGCAGGTCGAGCGACTTGATCCGCCCGTCGGTGGTGAAGATCTCACCGAACCGGCAATCCCCGTTGCTCGTCGCGGCGTACACCGCACCCGTGTCCAGGGTCCGGATGTTGTTCCGCGGTACGCCGGTCCCCAGCGGGATCCCGTAGTGCTTCAGCATCGGCTCGAAGCCGTCGTTGCGGTTCGCGAACTCGGACTCGACGCAGAACGTGCGTTCCTTCACCGGCAGCGACGCGATCTGCGACAGCTTGGTGATGTGCGTCTTCTCGGACTCCTTGCGGGTCATCGCGAAGCCGTAGCTGTTGTTCATCGGCGCCGGCTTCAGCCAGACCAGCCCGTACTTGTCCAGGTCCTCCTTGGCGACCGCGTCGTACTGCTTCTGCTTGTCCGGGATGCCGGTGTCGTGGCCGAGGTACGAGATCCACGCCGTCCCGGTGTACTCCCAGGCCATCTGGATCTGGCCGCCGAGCATCGCCTGCCGGGACGTGTCGCTACCCGGCATGTTGGTCAGGTCCTGGACGTCCGCGCCGGCCGACCGCATCAGGATCGCGGCGATCTTGCCGAGGATCAGCTGCTCCTGGAAGCTCTTCGAGCCGATCGCGATGGTCAGCCCGTCGAGGCTCTTCACCGACTTCAGGTCACCCTGCAGCGCACCGGTCGGCACGAACCCGCCGCTCGTCCCCAGGCCACAGCCCGAGAGCAGCAGCGTGAGCGCGGCCGTTGTCGCTGTCAGGCCTGCTACCAGCCGCTTCATCCGAGTCCTCTCGGTCGGGTCACTTCTTCGAGTACTCGGCCCGCCCAGTCGATCAGCAGCGCCAGCGCGGCGACCAGGATGGCGCCGCTGATCAGCACCGGGTAACGCAGCAGGCGGATGCCGGTGGTGATCAGGCTGCCCAGTCCCCCGGCGTCGATGAAGGTGGCCAGCGTCGCCGTACCGACGACCAGGACGAGCGCGGTGCGGATGCCGGCCATGATCACCGGCACGGCGAGCGGCAGCTCGATCCGGCCGAGGACGGCGAAGTTGGACATGCCCATGCCGCGACCGGCCTCGACCAGTGTCCGGTCGACGCCCTGCAGGCCGACGATGGTGTTTCGCAGCACCGGCAGGATCGCGTACAGGCAGAGTGCGAAGATCGCGGTCCAGAAGCCGAAGCCGAGCCAGATCGCGAGCAGCACGATCAGGCCGATTACCGGCGCCGCCTGGCCCGCGTTCGCGATCGCGACAACGACCGGGGCGGCCCGCCGGGCGCGCGGCCGGGTGAGCATGATGCCGAGCGGCACGGCGACGAGCAGCACGATGATCGTCGCGACGGCGGTGAGTTCGAGGTGTTCGACGGTCAGCCGGCCGATCAGCTTCCATTCGAGCTGGCGCTGCTCGATCGAGTCGAGGTCGGCCTGCGAACGCCAGATCGCCCAGACCACGATGACGAGCGCGACGAACAACGGCTGGCCGATCAGCAGGCCCCACGACGGGCGCCGGGCCCGACTCGTCGCGAGACCGGCCGCGGCCGCCTTCGCGTCGGCGAGATTCTCTTTCGGTGTGGTGTCCGGTGACGGATCGAGCGTGGTCACTGCGCGACCTCCGCCTCCGGGTCGGTGCCGTTCGAGCCCTCCTGGATCCGCGCGAGCACCGACTGGAAGTCGACGACCCCCAGGTACTCGTCGCGGCGACCGGTGACGACCGCGCTGCCGTGGCTCGACATCAGCATCGTGTCGAGCGCGTCGTTCAGCGTCGCCCGCCGGTCGATCGTGACCAGGTCGGTGTCCTCGTGCGGCGCCGGGACCTTGTCGACCTCCGACAGATCCGTGGTCCACATCCAGTCCACCGGCCGCTTCCGCCGGTCGAGTACGACGACCGAATCGTCGCCCGCCTCGTTCGCGGCCCGCAGTACGGCCGGTGCCGGGTCGCCGATCTCCGCGACCGTCGGCTGGTTCAGCTCGATCTCGCTGACCCGGCTCAGGGTCAGCTGTTTGAGCGCGGCGCCGGCGCCGACGAAGTCCGCGACGAACCGGTTCGCCGGGTTCGCCAGGATCGCCTCGGGGGTGTCGTACTGCGCGATCTTCGCGCCCTCGGTGAGGATCAGGATCCGGTCACCGAGTTTCACCGCCTCGTCGAAGTCGTGGGTGACGCAGACGATCGTCTTGCGCAGCTCCTCCTGGATGCTGAGCAGCTCGTCCTGCAGCCGCTGCCGGGTGATCGGGTCGACCGCGCCGAACGGCTCGTCCATCAGGATCACCGGCGGGTCGGCCGCGAGCCCCCGGGCGACACCGACGCGCTGCTGCTGACCGCCGGAGAGCTCCCGCGGGTAGCGGCCGCGGTACCGGTCGGGGTCGAGGCCGACGAGTTCCAGCAGTTCGTCGACGCGTTCCGCCGTACGGCGTTTGTCCCAGCCGAGCAGGCCCGGCACCAGGGCGATGTTCTGCGTGACGGTCATGTGTGGGAACAGGCTGCCGCCCTGGATCACGTACCCGATCCGGCGGCGCAGGTCGTCGTCGTCCTGCTTGCTGATGTCCTCGCCGCCGATCCGGATGTTGCCGGAGGTCGGCTCGATCAGCCGGTTGATCATCTTCAGCGACGTGGTCTTGCCGCAACCGGACGGGCCGACGAACATCACGATCTCACCGGCCGGGATGTGCAGCGAGAGCCCCTCGACGGCGGGCTTCTTCTGGCCCGGGTACCGCTTGACGACGTTCGTCAGCTCGATGTCGACGCCGCTGATCTCCTCGGCAGGGCTGTCGGTGCCGCTCTCGGTCATGATGGTTTCAGACACGGATACCCCTCGAGGTGGTCAGGCGGCCGACGAGCAGCAGCAGTGCGTCCAGGACAAGTGCGAGCAGTACGACGCCGATCGTGCCGACCAACGCGGAGTTCAGAGCGTTCTTGCCACCGATCTGGGTCAGGCCGGTGAAGATGAAGCTGCCCAGGCCGGGCCCGAGCACATAGGCGGCGATGGCCGCGATCCCCATCGACATCTGGGCCGAGACCCGGACGCCGGCCAGGATCACCGGCCAGGCCAACGGCAGCTCGATCCGGAGCAACGTCCGGATCGCCCCCATCCCCATGCCGCGCGCCGACTCGATCAGCGTCGCGTCGACGCCGGCCAGGCCGACGACGGCGTTGCGCAGGATCGGCAGGCACGCATAGAAGGTGACGGCCACCACCGACGTCGCCGTACCGATGCCCGCCAACGGGATCATCAGGCCGAGCAACGCGAACGACGGGATGGTCAGACCTACCGCGCTGACGGCCCCGGCCAGTGATGCGATCCGCGGATTGCGGTGCACGACGACTGCCAGGCCGACCGCGATCACGGTGGCCAGCAGCACGCACTGGATGACCAGGCTCAGGTGCTGATAACTCTGATAGAGCAGCTGCGAGTGACGTTCAGTGATGTAATCCCACACACGGCAACCGGTACCCAACAAGCGTTGGATTCACACATTGGGACGGTTCCTTCCGAAGTCTGGACATGACAAAACCCCTGGTCACGGGCGTGACCAGGGGTTTTGTTCTGTCTAGATCAGATCAGTTGAACGAGTCGCCGCACGCGCACGAGCCGGTCGCGTTCGGGTTGTCGATCGTGAAGCCCTGCTTCTCGATGGTGTCGACGAAGTCGATCGACGCACCCTTCAGGTACGGCGCGCTCATCCGGTCCGTGACGACGCTCACGCCACCGAAGTCGGCCACCACGTCGCCGTCGAGCTGACGCTCGTCGAAGAACAGCTGGTACCGCAGTCCGGAGCAACCACCGGGCTGTACGGCGACCCGCAGCGCGAGGTCGTCGCGGCCTTCCTGGTCGAGCAGCGCCTTCACCTTGGCGGCGGCTCCGTCGGTGAGGAGAACACCAGTGGCTGCCGTCTGCTCGGTCTGCGCTTCAGTCATCCCTGACTCCAGTCATCTCTCAAGTGCCGCCGTACAGCTTCCGGGCGGCACGGAAGTCTCATGTCAACACGGGTCAACAGCTGGCGTCCCGCGCTCATTCCCATGGTCGCACACCAATTTCACAGATCAACCATCCCGTCAGGTACCGGACCGGTGCCGGACCAGTGCCGGACCAGTGCCGGACCGGGCCCACTCAGCGCGCCCAGGTCTTCGCGACCCGCTCCGCGACCGTCGCGAGCGAACCGCTCGGGTCCGCGAACGCCTGCTCCTCGCCGACCGCGTCCACCAGCGCGTACGCCGACTCGACGCCCATCGACCGCATCTCGCGGGAGCCGATCAGCACCTTCCCGGCGAGCACCACACACGGCCGCATCGCGTCGTTCGCCACCTTCGCGACGCCGGCGATCACCTTGCCGTCGCGGGATTGGAAGTCGAACGCTCCCTCGCCGCTCAGCACCAGATCCACCTGTGCGGCCTTCTGCTTCAGCCCGGTGAGCTCGGCGACCAGGTCGATCCCGGAGACCCGCTCGGCGCCGAGCAGCAGCAGCGCGTACCCAAGACCGCCCGCGGCGCCGGCACCCTTCTGGTCCGCGGTCTTCCGGTCGGCGAGCTCGGCGAAGTGCGTCAGCCAGCCGTCGACCTCGGGCTTCCGCTCGTCGGCGATGCCCTTCTGGGTGCCGAAGACATTGGTCGCGCCGCGCAGGCCGAGCATCGGGTTCTCAACGTCACTGGCCGCGACGAACTCGACACCGGCCACGCGTTCCCGAGCTGCAGTCAGATCGACCGCGGTCAGTCCGGCGAGCCCAGCGGCACCGGCGTCCAGCTCGCCCGACTCCCCCGTCGCCCCGAGCGCCGCGAGCAGACCCGCTCCCGCGTCGTTGGTCCCCGAACCACCGAGGCCGAGGATGATCCGCCGCGCACCGGCGTCCACGGCCGCCACGATCAGCTGACCGACGCCGTACGTCGTCGCGTCCTCGGGCCGGCGCTGCTTCGGCTCCACCAGGTGCAGCCCGCACGCCTGCGCGGTCTCGACGTACGCCGTCTCGCCCGCGAGCAGGACCGTCGCGGGAGTCTCCTCACCGAGCGGACCACGGACGGTGACGGACAGCAGCTTCCCGTCGACGACGGCCGACAGCACGTCGATGAACCCCGGGCCGCCGTCCGCCATCGGCGCCACCAGCACCTCCGCGTTCGGGTCGCGGCGCCGCCAGCCCGCCTCGATGGCCGCGGCCGCTTCGACAGCCGTCAACGTCCCGGCGAACTTGTCCGGCGCAATCAGAATCCGCATGCCGACATCCTCTCCCACCCAGGTCTGTTGACGTCGCCGAGTGCCGCCAGTTGGATCGTTGGGCATGAAGTCGATCCTCTTCGCACTCCGCGTGACCGACCTCGAACGCTCGCTGACGTTCTACAAGTCCGTCGGGTACGTCGACCTCGGCACGGTCCCGTTCGACGACGGCTCGAGCCTGGTGTGGCTCCGGCTGCCCGGCGAGGAGTCGGTGTCGCTCGAACTCGTGCACCGGCCCGCCGACGGCCCGGTCGAGATCGGCGGCTTCCAGCACTTCGCGATCGAGGTCGACTCACTGGCCGGCACCATCGCGCGGCTGACCGAATCCGGCCTGCACCCCGCGGACGCGGAACTGCCCGGCGGCCCCGACGGTCCGAAGACGTCCTGGCTCACCGACCCCGACGGCTACCGCATCGAACTCGTCGAATGGCCCCCCGGCGGCCCACCGAGCCCCGAGGACTCTTGATGCAGCGGCCGGCGCCCGCCGAAGGGCGCTGAGCGATGGTTGACCAAACACCCCGAGTCCCGGGCTATGCCCACCAAGAACACGGCCCCCGAATCGGCACTACCGCCCGCCTCCGCCCAGGAGCAGTCGCAGCAGTCATGCACGGCGACCGTCTCCTCCTCACCAAGCGCACCGACAACGGCGAATGGTGCCTCCCCGGCGGCGCGATCGAGCCCGGCGAACGACCGGCCGAAGCGGCCGAGCGCGAAACCTTCGAGGAGACCGGGCTGACCGTGCGCGCCACCGGGCTGATCGGCGTCTACTCCAACCCGGACGTTGTCGTCGTCTACCCCGACGGCGATCGCGTTCAGCTCCTCGGCATCGTCTTCCGCGCCGAGGTGGTCGCCGGCGAGGCGGGCTGCTCCGCGGAGGTGAGTGAGGTCGGGTGGTTCACGGCGGACGAGGCCGCGGCGCTGCCGGTGGTCGCCAGCCACCGCCCGCTCCTGACCGCCGTCTTCGCAGGCGGGCTGTACTTCGACGAGCCCATTGGTTAGCCGATGGCGGGTTATGTGATCGGTGGCGTGTTGTAGCACGTCAGTGGTGAAACAAACCGCCAGCAGGCTGGGCTTTGACAGGGCGCGGGGATAACCGCTATCTATTAGCTAACCGTTAGGGGGTCGGGTGCAGGACGCAGTGCTGGCGATGCTGGCGAAGGAGCCGTCGCACGGGTACCACCTGCGGGCGCGGCTGCAGCGGAGTCTCGGGCCGCTCGGGGAGTCGATGAATCCCGGGCAGATCTACGTCACGCTCGCGCGGCTGGAGAAAGCCGGACTGATCGTCTGCGAGCCCGCCGAGCACGCCGATCGGAAGGTGTACTCCCTCACCCCGGACGGGCAGCAGCGGGTCGCAACCTGGCTGAGCGACGTCGGCGGCCCGAAGCTCGAGCTGGCCGAGTTCCATCTCAAGCTCGTCGTCGCCGCGGCTGCCCGGCTCGCGGACCCGGTCGAACTCGTCGCCGCCCAGCGCCGCGAGCTGCTGCGGAGCCTGCGGGAAGCGCAGCAGGCAGTGCTCGCCGAGCCGGCCGACTCCGCCGCAGTGGTCCTGCTCGAAGGCGTCGTACTGCGTCTGCAGGCCGACCTCCGCTGGCTCGACGTCTGCGAACGCACGTGGACCAAGCCACTCGACGAATCCGAGGACGCATGAACGACACTCCCCTGATTCAGGTCCGCGGCCTGACCAAAGAACACGGCGCGGGCGCGAGCTGGGTCCGCGCCGTCGACGACCTCGACGTCGACGTACCCGAGGGTCAGACGCTCGCCGTGATGGGGCCGAGCGGCTGCGGGAAGTCGACGCTGCTGCATCTGCTGGGTGGTCTGGAGCGCCCCACGGACGGAGAGGTCTGGATAGCGGGCCGCCGTACCGACATCCTCAGCGAGCGTGCATTGGCGCATCTCCGCCGGCGCTCGATCGGCTTCGTCTTCCAGGCGTTCCACCTGGTCGACGAGCTGACAGCCGCGGAGAACGTCGAGCTGCCCGCTCTCCTCGCCGGCCGCTCACCTCGGGCCGCCCGACGGCGCGCCGAATCGCTCCTCGATCGGGTCGGACTGGCGGACCGCGCCCGCCATCTCCCCTCCGAGTTGTCCGGTGATCAGCGCGCACGTTGAGCGCCGAGACCGCGTGATCGGAGTCAGCGACGGATCAGGCGTCTGATCAGGAGCGCCAGGACGGCACCGATCAGGTACGGCGCCGCGCGGCGGGCCAGGACTGGGAGGACGGTACTCCCGAGATCGAGGGCGAGTGGCTCGGGCGAATCCTCAGACGGAGCGTCGGCGGCCGACTCGGCGGCCTGCGTCGGGCCGGCGGCACGGCCATCCGGGGACGCCGCCTCGGCGGCGGCTGTGTCGAGTTTTGTGGTGAGACACGCTGTGAACTGGTCCAGGAGCTTGTTCGAGACGTCCTGGATCAGGCCGCGCCCGAACTGCGCCGGTCGCCCGGTGATCGTCAGGTCGGTGTCGACGGTGACCTCCGTCGTACCGTCCGCCGTGCCGGTGAGGCGGGTCGTCACGCGCGCGCTCGCCGTACCGTTGCCGCGGCGGTCCTTGCCCTTGGCCTCGATCACCGCGTGATGATCCGCCTCGTCGCGTTCGACGAAGGTGCCGTTGCCGTTGTACTGCAGCGACACCGGCCCGAGTTTCACCTTGCACGCACCGGTGAACTCGTCACCCTCGTACGACTCCAGGGTGGCGCCGGGGAAACACGGCACCACCCGTTCGAGGTCGTTGAACGCGGCCCAGGTCTGCTCGACGGGCGCCGGTACGACGAACCTGTGCTCGAGCTTCACGCCGTACCTGCCGCCGCGAGGACTGCCCGTCGGGTGAGGACCGTCGCGAGGTGCCGCCGGTAGTCCGCATCACCGTCGGCGTCGCTGACCGGCGACGTCCCGTCCGCGGCCCGCGCCGCCGCGGCGCGCACCGCATCGGCGGTGGCCGGCTGCCCGACCAGCGCCTGCTCGACAGCGGTCGCCCGGACCGGCGTCGCACCCATGTTCCCGAGCCCGACGCGCGCCTCCGCGATGGTGTCGCCGTCCAGCCGGACGGCCGCCGCGACGGACACGATCGACCAGCCCTGCGCTACCCGGTTGAACTTCTCGTAGTGCGCGCCCCACCCGGTGTACTTGGGCACCCGTACTTCGATCAGCAGCTCGTCCTCCGCGAGCGCCGTACTGAACACGCCCTGGAAGAAGTCCGCCGCGGGCACGGTACGGCGTCCGTCGGCGCCGGCGATCACGAACGACGCGTCGAGGGCGACCGCGACCGCGGGCAGGTCGGCGGCCGGGTCGGCGTGCGCCAACGACCCACCGAACGTTCCCCGATGCCGGATCTGCGGATCGCCGACCGTTGCGGTGGCCAACGAAATCAGCCGCGCGTGTTCGCGCACCAGCGGGTCGTGCTGCACCACGCTGTGCGGCGTCATCGCGCCGATCACCAGCGCGTCGCCGTCGTCGCGGACACCGCGCAGTTCGCCGATCTTCCCGAGGTCGACGATCGACTCCGGCGCCGCCAGCCGCAACCGCAGCGCCGGCATCAGGCTCTGCCCGCCGGCCAGCACCTTCGCGTCGGAGTGCTCCCGCAGCAACGCCAGCGCCTCGTCGACGGTCTCCGGTCCGTAGTACTCGAACGCCGCCGGAATCATGACTTCGCTCCGTCCTGGATCGCCTTCCACACCCGGTACGGCGTACACGGCATCGGTACGTCGGTCACGCCGAGCGGCCGCAGCGCGTCGACGATCGCATTCACCACAGCCGGCGTCGACGCGATCGTCCCGGCCTCGCCGACCCCCTTCACGCCGAGCTGGTTCGTCGTCGCCGGCGTCTCTGTCCGCGCGGTCTCGAACCTCGGCAGATCAGGGGCCCCAGGCAACGTGTACTGGTCGAACGAGCCGGTGACCAGCGTCCCGCTCTCGTCGTGCACCGCTTCCTCGAAGAGCGCCTGCGCGATGCCCTGCGCGAGCCCGCCGTGCACCTGCCCCTCGACGATCAGCGGGTTCACCACGACGCCGACGTCGTCGACGCTCACGTACGAACGGATCGTCGTCGCCCCGGTCTCGGTGTCGACCTCGACCGCGCACAGGTGCGTGCCGTGCGGGAACGAGAAGTCGTCCGGGTCCAGGGTCGCGTCGGCGTCCAGGTGGCCCTCGGCCGATCCGTCGAGCTTGTGCCCCTGGAACACCGCGAACGCCAGCTCGGCCATCGTCATCCCGGCCTCGGTCCCGCGGACGCCGTACCGGCCGGCGGAGAACTCCAGGTCGTCCACGTTCGCCTCGAGCAGCTGCGCCGCGATCGGCTTCGCCTTCTCGATCACCTTGTCCGCGGCGGCCAGCACGGCCATCCCGCCGACCGCGAGCGACCGCGAGCCGTAGGTGTCCAGGCCGCGAACGGCGACCTGCGTGTCACCGTGCAGTACTTCGACATCCTCGAACGCGACGCCCAACCGGTCAGCGACCAACTGACTCCACGCCGTCTCGTGGCCCTGCCCGTGCGGACTCGTCCCGGTGACGACCTCGACCTTCCCGGTCGGCAGCATCCGGACCGCGGCGTGCTCCCAGCCGCCACCGACGTACCCCATCGAGCCCAGCCAGCGCGACGGCGCCAGCCCGCACATCTCGGTGTACGTCGACACGCCGATCCCGAGCTGCACCGGGTCACCGGACTCGCGCCGCTTGCGTTGCTCGGCGCGCAACTCGTCGTACCGGAAGAGCTCGCGCGCCTTCGCGGTCGCGGCCTCGTAGTTGCCGGAGTCGTACTGCAGACCCGCAACCGTCGAGAACGGGAACTCCTCGTGCTTGATCCAGTTCCGCTCGCGGATCTCCAGCGGGTCGATCCCGACCCGGGCGGCGAGCTCGTCCATCGAACGCTCGATCGCGTACGTCGCCTCCGGCCGGCCGGCGCCGCGGTACGCGTCGGTCCAGGTCGTGTTCGTGAAGACGTTCGTGATCCCGAGGTGGTACGCCGGGAACTTGTAGATCCCGTTGTACATGAAGGCCCCGAGCAGCGGGATCGCCGACGTCACCAGGCCGAGGTACGCACCCATGTTGACGATCAGCTCCACCTTCAGCCCGGTGACCGTGCCGTCGGCGTTCGCGGCCAGCGTGACGTGCTGCCACTGGTCCCGGCCGTGGTGCGCGGCCATCAACGACTCGGAGCGGGACTCGTTGTACTTACAGGGTTTGCCGGTCCGCCGGGCCGCGATGACCGTGAGCACCTCTTCGGGCGTGAACTGGAGCTTGCCGCCGAAACCACCGCCGACGTCCGGCGCGATCACCCGGATCTTGCTCTCCGGGATGCCGAGCACCAGCGCGATGAAGATCTTCACGAAGTGCGGTACCTGCGTCGACGTCCACACGGTCATCTGTTCGGTGGTCGGATCGACGACGATCGCCCGCGGCTCCATGAACGCCGGGATCAGCCGCTGCTGGCGGAAGTCCTCCTCGATCACGATGCCGCCGTCCCGGGCGGCGGCGATCGCGGCCTCGACGTCGCCGCCGGTGCCGGACGCGGCCGAGTCGTACGACCAGACCGCGGACACGTTCGTGCCGAGATCCGGATGCGCGAGCACCTCGTCCCGGGCCGCGGCGCGCAGCTCGAGCGCCGGCGGAAGCTCCTCGTAGTCCACGTCGACCAGGTCCGCCGCGTCGTTGGCCTCGGCCGCGGTCCGGGCCACGACCATCGCGACGATCTCACCGGCGAAGGCGACGTGGTCGACGGCCATCGACGGGTGGTTCGGCGCCTGCTGGTCGGAGACGACGGCCCAGGCGTTCGGCAGCCCGCCCTGCTCGTCGGCGATGTCGGCACCGGTGATCACGGCAACGACCCCCGTCGAGGCCTTCGCCGCGGCGGTGTCGATCGCGGTGATCCGGGCGTGCGCGAACGGGCTGCGCACCATCGCGATGTGCTGCATGCCGGGCAGCACGATGTTGTCGGTCCAGCGGGTCCGGCCGGTGATCAGCCGGGCGTCCTCCTTGCGCTTGCGCGGGGTGCCGATCTCGGCGGTAGGACGCTGCTCGGTGGCGGTCATTGCGCACCCCCACCCGCCGCCGCGGCGCGAACCGCCTTGACGATGTTCTGGTAGCCGGTGCAGCGGCAGAGATTGCCCTCGATGCCGAGCCGCACGTCCTCCTCGCTCGGATCCGGGTTGTCGGCCAGCAGATCGATCGACTGCATGATCATGCCCGGCGTGCAGAAACCGCACTGCAGCGCGTGGTTCTCGTGGAACGCCTGCTGCATCGGGTGCAGCTGACCGTTGGTCGCGAGCCCTTCGATCGTGGTGATCTCGTGACCGTCGGCCTGGACCGCGAGCAGCGAGCAGGACTTCACGCTGCGCCCGTCGAGGTGGACCGTGCAGGCACCACAGTTCCCGGTGTCGCAACCGATCACAGTGCCCGTCTTTCCCAGCTGCTCGCGCAGGTAGTGCACCAGCAGCGTGCGCGGCTCCACTTCGTCAGTGAAGCTGCTTCCGTCGACCATCACCGTGATCCGGCTCATCGCCCCGCCTCCCGATGTCAGCTATCGCCGTACGTTCGATCCTGCGCTCGTGTGACACCGACCACAAGAGTCGGCCTGTGGTGGATCAGTGATGGATCGGTCCGGCGGCACCCGACAGTCGTTGACCGGCGCCACCCCAGCGTTGCGCGATGATCTCCGCCGCGATGCTGACCGCGGTCTCCTCCGGCGTCCGCGCGCCGAGGTCGAGACCGATCGGACTCGCCAGCCGCGCGACCTCGGCCTCGCTCAGACCCGCCTCCCGCAAGCGTTTCAGCCGATCCTCGTGCGTCCGCCGCGACCCCATCGCTCCGATGTACGCGACCTGTGGCAACCGCAACGCCACCTCCAGCAGCGGTACGTCGAACTTCGGGTCGTGCGTCAGGACGCAGATCACGGTCCGGTCGTCGATCCGCCCCGCCGCGGCCTCGCCGCCCAGATAGCGGTGCGGCCAATCGACCACGACCTCGTCCGCGGAAGGGAATCGGGACGCCGTCGCGAACACCGCCCGCGCATCGCACACCGTCACGCGATAGCCGAGGAACGAGCCGAGTCGCGCAACCGCAGCTGCGAAATCGATCGCCCCGAACACCAGCAAACGCGGCACAGGTGCGTACGACGAGACGAAAACGCGCATGCCCTCACCACGCCGCTGGCCGTCCGGTCCGTACTCCAACGTCTCCGTGCGCCCGTTCGCCAGCAGGCCGCGTGCGTCGTCGAGGACCGCGTCGTCCACGCGTTCCGAACCGAGACCACCCGCCGTCGGTTCGCCCTCCGGCCGGACCACCAGTCGCATCCCGATCCTGGCCGGTTCCGGATGTGCCACCACGGTCGCCACCGCGACCGGCCGGCCCGCCGCGATGTCCGCCGCCACGTCACCGAGTTCCGGGAACGACGTACGGTCGACCTTCTCGACGAACACGTCGATGATTCCGCCGCAGGTCAGTCCGACCGCGAACGCCGACTCGTCGCTGACGCCGTACCGCTGCAGGACCGGTTGACCGGACTCCAGGATCTCCTCGCCGAGCTGGTACACCGCGCCCTCGACGCAGCCGCCCGACACGCTGCCGACCGCCTCCAGGCCGGGGCCGACCAGCATCACCGCGCCCGGCGGCCGGGGCGCCGATTGGAACGTCGCCACGACGGTGCCGACGGCAACCGACTCCCCCGCCTGCCACCAGGTCAGCAACCGATCGAGCACGTCACGCATCGGCGACCACCTCCAGAAGCTCACCGAAGCTGGCCAGGCTGTGGCCGGCGACGAGGTCGTCGAGATGCGGGAGCACGGCGACGATCCCGGCCTGCACCGGCTCGTACCCCGGTTTCCCGCGATGCGGGTTCAACCAGACGACGCGGTGCGCGAGCGCGGCCAGCCGCCGCATCTGCGCGCCGAGCAATCCAGCGTCGCCCCGCTCCCATCCGTCGCTGCACACCACCACCACGGCCCGCCGCGCGGTTCCGCGCTGGCCCCATCGATCCAGGAACACCTTGAGCACCTCCCCCAACCGCGTCCCACCCGACCAATCCGGTACGACGTCCCCCGCCGCCCGCACCGCGAACTCGGGATCACGTCGCCGCAACGCCGGCGTCACCCGGGTCAGACGCGTACCGATCGTGAAGACCTCGACCGAGCGTGGCGCCCGCTGCACCAACGTGTGCGCGAGCCGCAGCAGACTGTCGGCGTACGGGCCCATCGAGCCGGACACGTCGATGAGTACGACGACCCGCCGCGGCCGCACGCCGCGTCGCCGGTAGTGCACGGGGCCCGGTTCGCCGACCTGGCGGAGTTGGGCGCGCAGCGTGCGGCGGGGGTCGATCTCGCCACGGTGCGACGGGCGCCGGCGGTTCGCGCGGCGTACCGGGATCTTCGGGCGGAGGGTCGCGAACAGGCGCGCCAGGTCGGCGCGGTCGGTCGCGGAGAGTTCGGCGACATCGCGGTGTCTGAGGACTTCCGTCGTACTCGCGGAGACGTTCAGTGTGCGGTCGCCGGTCTCGCCCTCGGCGCCGTCGCCGAGCGCGGCCTGCGCGGACGCTTGCGGAGTACGGCGTGGTACGACGCCACCCGCGCGGTCGCCGATGAACCAGGCGGCGAAGACGTCGTCGTACCTCGCGGTGTCGTCCGGGCCGGTGCAGAGCGCGGCGCGACCGGCCCAGTAGACGTCGGTCGTCAGGGTGGGATCGAGCGCCGCGACCGCCTGCAGGAACAGATGTACGCGGTCAGCGGTGACCGCGAGACCGGCGTGCCGGAGAGCGGTGGCGAAACCGGCCAGTGCGACGTCGGGATCCGCTGTCATGGTCAGCTCGCCAGCAATCGGTCGAGGGATTCGCGGACCCGATCGGTGTCCTCGCGATACTTGAGGACGGCGCCGAGAGTAGCGGCCGCGGTCTCGACGTCGAGGATCTCGGTGCCGAGCGCACCGAGCGCGCGAGCCCAGTCGAGGGTCTCCGCGACCCCCGGCGGCTTCAGCAGGTCGAGCTCCCGCATCCGCTGCACCGAGCGCGCGACCTGCTCCGCCAGGCGCGCCGAGACCTCGGGCAACCGGGTGCGCACGATCTCCACCTCACGCGCCAGCCCAGGGTGGTCGATCCAGTGGTACAAGCAGCGGCGCTTGAGCGCGTCGTGCACCTCGCGGGTCCGGTTCGAGGTCAGCACGACGATCGGCGGCACCTCGGCGGTGATCGTGCCGAGCTCCGGGATCGTCGCCTCGTACGTCGACAGCACCTCCAGCAGGAACGCCTCGAACTCGTCGTCGGCCCGATCGATCTCGTCCACCAGCAGTACGGCGGGACTCTCGCGCAGCGCCCGCAGGACCGGCCGGGAGAGCAGGAAGCGCTCGTCGAACAGGCTCTTCTCCACTTCTTCGACGGCCGCGTCGGACGTGGTCGCCTCGACGGTCCGCAGGTGCAGGATCTGGCGCGGGAAGTCCCAGTCGTAGAGCGCCTGGGAGGCGTCGATGCCCTCGTAGCACTGCAGCCGGATCAGCTCCAGGTCGAGGGCTTCGGCGAGGGCCGCGGCGAGCGAGGTCTTGCCGGTGCCCGGTTCACCCTCGAGCAGGAGCGGGCGGCGCAGTGCGAGCGCGAGATACCCGACCGTGGCCAGGCCTTCGCCGGCGAGGTACCCGGTCGTCCGTAGACACTCGGCGAGCTCCGCCGCCGAGCCGACGGCATTCACTCCTTCAGCATTCACCTACTGAGCCGCGCTGCCAACCCTCACCCGTGGCCGGGCGGCAGCTCCTCGACGGTATCCACGTCCAGCCCGTCCGCCAGATCCGCACACTCCACGGCCACGACGTCACGACCCCGCAGATACGGCCGAGCCCCCTCGTCCCCGTGCGCCACCGCGACCACGCCGTCCCAGTGTTCCCTCCCGATGAGCACCGGATGGCCGACGCGTCCGTCGTACATGGCCCGGGCCAGGACCGCGCTCCCGGCCCGCGCGTCAACCCGCCGTACGACCTCTGGCGTCAGGCCCGGGACATCCACCGTCACCACCGAGACGGCGTCCGCGGACGCCGTGCGCAGGTACGTGAGACCGGCTCGGAGCGAGGCGCTCATGCCCTCGGCCCAGTCGGTCGCTTCGACCACCGTGACCGGCTCTCCGGACAGCTCGGCGCGCACGTCATCGGCGGCGGCTCCGACGACCACCACGACCGGGGAGCAACCCGCTTCGCCCAGCACCCGCGCCGTACGGACCACCCAGGCAACGCCGTCCGCAGCGCGGATCAGCGCCTTCGGCCGGCCCATCCGGCGCCCGGCACCCGCGGCGAGAACCAGCCCCGCGATGCCCGCCTCCGAGCGCGCTGCGTTCTTCACATCAGGAGCGTACTGATTTCACACTCTGAGCAGTGAGGTGCGCCACGCGGCGCCGGGCCGGGGGCGTGGCACGATGTCTGACGTGACGACGATCGCAGACGGCTCGAAGTCCCTTCCGCTGCTCTTCCTCGGGCAGAACACCGACCCGCACTCGGAGCGCGGCGTCGAGTGCCCGGGCGCCCTTCCGCCCGCTTCCGACCCGGACCTGGTCGAGCGGGCGCTGAAGGCGAAGCAGGCGCTGGGCGACCAGGTGTTCGTGCTCGGGCACCATTACCAGCGCGACGAGGTGATCCAGTTCGCGGACGTCACCGGTGACTCGTTCAAACTCGCCCGCGACGCGGCCGCCCGGCCGGACGCGCCGTACATCGTGTTCTGCGGTGTGCACTTCATGGCCGAGTCGGCCGACATCCTCACCAACTCTCGCCAGACCGTGATCCTGCCGGACCTGGCGGCCGGGTGCTCGATGGCCGACATGGCCCGCATCCAGCAGGTCGAGGCCGCCTGGGACGCGCTCGCCGACGCCGGTGTCGCGGACGTGACGGTGCCGGTCACCTACATGAACTCGAGCGCGGACATCAAGGCGTTCTGCGGCCGCAACGGCGGCGTCGTCTGTACGTCGAGCAACGCCGAGACCGCCCTCGAATGGGCCTTCGAGCAGGGCGAGAAGGTGCTGTTCCTCCCCGACCAGCATCTCGGGCGGAACACCGCCGTACTGCAGATGGGCTTCTCGCTCGAGGACTGTGTCGTCTACGACCCGCACAAGCCGGGTGGCGGCCTGACCCGCGAGCAGCTCGCGGCGGCCAAGATGATCCTGTGGCGCGGGCACTGCTCGGTGCACGGCCGCTTCACCGCCGAGTCGGTCGACGACGTCCGCGCGCGAGTCCCCGGGGTGAACGTGATCGTGCACCCCGAGTGCCGCCACGAGGTCGTCACGAAGGCGGATCTGGTGGGCTCGACGGAGTACATCATCAAGACCCTCGAGACCGCCGAGCCCGGTACGTCGTGGGCCGTCGGCACCGAACTCAACCTGGTGCAGCGCCTCGCGAAGCAGCACACCGACAAGAACATCGTCTTCCTCGACAAGACGGTCTGCTACTGCGCGACGATGAACCGCATCGACCTCCCGCACTTCGTCTGGACCCTCGAAAACCTGGTCGCCGGCCACGTGGTCAACCCCATCCACGTAGACGCGGAAACCGAGCAGCACGCCAAACTCGCCCTCGACCGCATGCTCGCCCTCCCCGCCAAACCCACCCGCGACTAACACGCCCCGCCCATTCGCCCGCCCCGCTGCGACGGCCCGCTGCGACGGCCCGCGCCCGCTCGACGGCCCGGCCTCGTTTGAGGGGCCGGCCCCTCAAACGGTGGGTTGGCCCCCCGAAATATGGTCAGCACAGCCACCACTTCAGGGGCCGGCCCCTCAAACGTCGGCGGTGCCGGGGCCGGGTGCGCGGGCTGGCGGTGCGCGGGTTAGGCGGTGCGGCGGGAGCGGGCGAAGGCGGCGCGGATGGCGGCCGCCGTGCGGGACGGTTGGGCGAGGTGCGACCATCGCACCCTGACGACCTGCAGCCCCAGCGCCCGAAGGCGGTCCTCGCGGACCTTTTCGTCGAAGAGGACGTCCGGCGAGCCACTGGCGTACTTCGTCCTGCCGTCGAACTCCACGACGGTCTCGTACTCCGGGAAGGCGAAGTCCACCCTGGCGACGAAACCGTCCGCGTCTTCGTAGACAACCTGTAGTTCCGGTCGCGGGAGGCGGTGGTTGTGCATCAGGACTCGAAGGCGCGACTCGCCGACAGACTCCGACTTCGCGTCGCCGAAGCGGATCGCGGACCGAGCCGTCGGGCCTCCTGGCCAGAACTCGATCGCGTCCAGGAGCCGGAGCAGTTCCGCCTCGCCGATCGCGTGGTCGCGCAGCGCGGCGTCGACGATGACCACGGCAGCTTCGAAGGACGTCGTACAGGCTGTCTCCACGATGGCGCGGGCCACCGTCGTCACCGGCAGACCGTCGCGTTGGACGAGGTCGGCCGGCGAGATCCTGCCGCGGTGATGGCGAACACCGGCCACCCGGCCGCTGTGCCGTCGCTCGTCCAACCGGCTGAGATGGACCTCGGACAAGTCCAGGTCCCATTGTGGCAACTGATGCAGCACCAGCGCCGACTGATGGCTGACGGCAACGGCTCCTGTCCGCAGCGAGTTCATCGCCGCGAAGACCAGGCGGCGGTGCCGGACCAGCTCGCGATCCCAGATCGGTAATGCGCCCAGATCGACAGCCTCGGCGTACTGACCGTGGCGCAGGCGCTCCCACCGACCGGACCGGACGCGATCCCGGAGCTCCTGCGGGGTGTACCCGCACTCGAAAGCCTGGCTCCGGCTGAAGACGCCGCCCTGACCGGATGCGACGAGCTTCAGCATCGGATTCATCAGCCCATGATGACCCGAATCCCGCAGCCCCAGGGACCCTTTCACGTCACCTGTGGAAAACCCACCCAAGCGCCGTTTGAGGGGCCGGCCCCTCAAGGTGTGGGGTGCGTCAGCAAATTTCGGGGGGCCAACCCGCCCGGTTTGTGGGCCCGGCCCCAAAAAGCGGGGTGGGCCGGGGGGGGGGGCGGGGGGGGGGGGGGGGGGGGGGGGGGGGGGGGGGGGTGGGGGGGGGGGGGGTTGGGGGGGGGGTTACTGGTGGGGGACTCGGGCGGGGGTGTACCACTTGGCTAGGAGGTCGGGGAGGCGGTCGGGGCCCCAGCGGTCTACGGGGGTGATGCGGGTGTGGAGGGAGGCCAGGCCGCGGGCCAGGTTGCCTACTACGTCGCCCTTCCAGGGGACGGTGACGCCCTCGTCGGGGCCGACGATGACGGCGGGGCCGCCGCGGTCGACGCAGACGACCGGGCAGCCGGACGCGAGGGCCTCGGTGACGGCCCAGCCGGCGGCTTCGCGGAAGGCGGGGGCCAGGAGGGCGTCGGCGCGGAACATCGCGGCGAGTACTTCGTCACGCGGCAACGCGCCCATGAACTCGACCCGGTCGCGGACGCCCAGTTCCCACGCCAGCCGTTCGGCGCGGCCCCAGTCCGGCCCGTCGCCGATGATCCGGAGCTCCCAGCGGGCGGCCTCCGGGCGGGCCAGCGCACTGATCGCCAGCAGCACGCCCTTCCACGGGATCAGCCGGCCGACGAACAATGCCGTCTTGATGCCCGGAGCACCGAACGGCTCGTAGGGGCCGGAGGCGGTGAAGCGCCGGATCGCGACGTTCGGCTGGACGACGATCTCCCGCGCGTACGGGCGGAACGCCTCGGCGACGTCGTTGTTCTGCGCAACCATGAGGTCCGCGGTCCGGGCCATCCGGCGTCCGGTCACCCGCCGCCGCAGTCCGGTGTACGCGCGCCGTACCAACTCCCCCACGACGCCCCGCGGCCCCAGCCAGTGCGCCATCGCGAGCGGCGCGTTCGTGGAACCGCCGACCGGGCCCCAGATCACCTTGGCCGAGGACTCCTCCACCACCCCGGCGCCCATCCAGTCCACCGCGAAGGTCAGATGGTGGATCACGTCGAAGTCATGCTCGGCGTGCAGCCGCTGGGCGGTCCGCCGGGCCAGGCCCTGCCACAACGGGTAGTACCAGTACACGTCCGCCGGCCGCCGCCGCAGCCGCAGGATCCAGCGCGGCATCTCCAGCGGTACGACGGTCAGCCCGGGCACCGGCCGCGCCGCGAGTTCCTCGTGGATCTCGTGCACGAACTTGCCGCGGGTCAGCAACCAGACGTCGTGATCACGCGCCGCGGCCTTCGCCCACGCCCATCCGGCGCCGGGCTCCGACCCACCGGTCGGCCGGCAGGCGTACGCGCTGAGCAGTACCTTCGGCCGGCCAGGCATCAGTTCATCCCCTCCAGAAGCCTGCGCAGATCGGTGCTCGAGGTGGAGGCGGTGTACGGGAAGTAGTGCACCTGTGCGCCGACCTCACCCAGCAGCCTCTCCAGTCTGGTCCCCTTCTCGGTTCCCTTCCAGTCGTCGCCCTTGAAAAGCACGTCGTACCGGAGTTGTTCCCACATCTCGAACTTGTCGCTGGACCAGTCGCTGACCACCTCGTCGACGAGGTCGAGCGCCCGGATCACGTCCATCCGCTCCTGGTGCGGCACCACCGGCGGGCGGCCCTTGATCCGGGCCACCACGTCGTCCTCGACGACGCCGGCGATCAGGTGGTCGCAGTGCTCGCGGGCCCGGCGCAGGATGTTCAGGTGCCCGATGTGGAACATGTCGTACACCCCGGGCGCATACCCGACGACCGCCATCAGGCCTGCGCTCCCAGCGCCGCCATCTCCCGGTACCACTTCGCGACCGCGGCCGCCAGGAACAGCAGGTTGAGCGCGAGCAGGGCGCCGTACAGCACGACGAACACCGACGGGCTGCCGAACACGAGGAACACCAGGCAGAGTACGCCGTAGTCGGTCGGTGCGATCAGCAACGACTTGACCACGGAATCGCCACGTGTGTTGGGTTGCGCGGCCGCACCGTGCCGCCGGCGGAGCTGGTCGATCAGGATCAGCCCGAAGAACAGCACCGACGACATGCACACGTACGCCAGCGGCACGAGCAGCACCAGATCGTTGTCAAAGGCATCGAACCGGAAGAACGAGATCAGTACGGCGCTGTGCAGCAACACGATCTTGACCGCGTCGATCATGTGGTCCAGCCACTCGCCGAGCGGTGAGCCGCCGCCCCGCAACCGGGCCAGCTGCCCGTCCGCGGAGTCCAGCCCGTACCCGAGCACGAGCAGCGCGGTCACCGCCAGCGCGAGCCCGAACGACGGCCGGACCGTTGCCACCAGCACGATCCCGATCAGCGAACAGAACCCGCTGGCCAGGCTGACCTGGTTCGGCGTCCGGCCACCGAGGAACGCGGCCGCCGCGAACACCCGCCCGATCCGCCGGTTCACGAACCGCGAGTACGCCGGCGTACCGGCCGACGGCTTCTGCGCCTGGGAGAGCTGCGCGACCGTCTCCCGCAACGTCGTCATGCGACCGAACGGCGCGACTGCCGCTGATCGATCGCGGCCCGCAGGATCGGGCTCGTGGACTCGCGCCCCGCGGGCAGGACGGTGATCAGCTCCGCCGGGACCCCGTCCAGCTCGGTCACACTCAGCACGCCGTCCGCGGCACTGGCGGCGAACACGGTCCGCGCCCCCAGTACGCCGATCAGCCGCTCGGGCCGAACGTCGTCCACAGCAACAACCTCGTCGACGCAGCGCAGGTGCTCGATGATCTGCACGCGTTCGGGCAACGGCACGATCGGCCGCCCGCCCCAGGCGTTCAGTGCCCAGTCGTCGGACAGCACGGCCACCACCAGCCGGTCACAGTGCCGCCGGGCCCGCTCGAGCACGTCGACATGACCGACGTGGAACAGGTCGAAGACCCCGGCCACGCACCCGATCCGCAGCGAACCGCCATCCCCCACCGCGCTATCCCCCACACCGAACTCCTGGATTCCCTCCGGCGCGACGCCGCCCCCAGCGCCCGCGATGTCAATCCTGCCCACGACCCGCCCGGCGTCCCATGCGCGTCCGGCCGCTGCTGGCGTGCCGGGCGATCGCATCGGTGTAGATCCTTTCCGTGGCCTGCACGTCACGCTCCGGGCTGAAGCGCTTCAGGTAGACCTGGCGGGCTCGTTCGCCGAAGGCTATCGAAGTCTCGGGATCAGCCACCAACCCGATCGCCTTCCGCAATTCCTCCGGGTCGCCGGGCGCGGTCAATGCCCCGGTCTCGCCGTCGTCGACGAGCTCCGCGAGCGCGCCGAGCCGGGACGCGACCACCGGTACCCCGTGCGCGAAGGCCTCGACCACCACGAGTCCGAAGCTCTCATACGACCGGGCCGGTACGACGGCGACGCGCGCGGACCGCAGGACTTCCATCCCGTCTGCCCACGGCAGCTGACCGAGCACCTGGACCGAGGCGTCCGTCCGGGCCCGCTCCTCGGCCGCCGCCCGCAGTGCGCCGTCGCCGACCACGACCAGCCGGCCGAGCGAGGAGTCCCAGGCCTGCAGCAGATCGGCGAAGCCCTTGTCCTCCTCCAGCCGCCCGAGGAACACCACGCCGTCGCCCGCGCCGGCGCGGGTCTCACCGGAGTGCGGTACGGCGTGCGGCTTCACCACGAACCGCTCCGGGTCGAAGCCCGCCGCGACGTACCGGTCGCGCACGAACTCCGACGGTACGACGAACGTATCGACGGACCGCTGCCAGGTGTGCAGGGTGTTGTGGACGCCGATGCTCGTCGCCAGCGGCAACGTCTGGACGCGCGACTCGCGGTAGCAACCGTGCCGCACGGCCGCCAGCGGGAGCTTGCCGACACACGACTCGCACGGCCGCCCGTCGCGCTGCAGAACCGCGTTCGCACAGAGCAGCCGGAAGTTGTGCAAAGTCGCGACAACCGGAAGGTCCAGCCGGTACGCCGCCCGCAGGACCGAGGCGCTGAACAGCGGGAAAGTGTTGTGGACGTGCACGACATCGGGCCGCTGCGCTTGCAATAGCTGTGTTAAATCGCGTTCCGCCGAAAATGACCAGACGGAGCGGAACGGTAACAGTGCGCGATCTTTTCGGCTGAAGCCGGCGATATCGTCGCTGTTTCGCGCGTACAGGTCGATTTCATGTCCTGAGCTGCGCAATAAATCAACCGTTTGCGCGACGACGGTGTTCTCGCCGCTGGGTTGACCGGTCCGGTAACGGTTGTGCAGCATGGCGACCCGCATGGCACTACCTTAAGTCTCCCCCTCGTCACGCAACCGGATACACCCTGGTCTCCCCGCTCCCAGGAGAGTGCATTGAGGAAGTTGTGGTTCGCAGCGCTCGTCGCTGCGGGGCTGGCCGTCGTCGCGGTCGCGCTGCCCGTGATCGCCAACGAGAACAAGGCGACGACCGCGGCCAAGGCCCCGGACGCCGAGCAGGCCGCGGCTCGCACGCTGCCGTCGCACCGGGCCGGCAAGGGCGCGAGCACGACTGCGCCGCCCGGCAAGACTCAGCCGAAGACCACAGCTACTACCGCGGCGCCGAAGAAGCCCGGCGCGTCGACGCACCCCTCCAAGAAGCCGACGACGCCCGTCACCGCGGCCAAGCCGGTCGAGCCCACTGTCCCGAAGCCGCCGGCCGTCAGCTCCGACGAAGCCGGCCCGGCCGTCGCGGGATCGTGCAGTGGCGTGGTGATCAAGCCGGGTCAGGACGCGCAGTCGATCGTGAACTCCGAGCCGGCCGGTACGACGTTCTGTTTCGCAGCGGGACTGCACCGGGTCAGCAGCACGATCCGCCCGAAGGCCAACCAGGTGCTCGCGAGCGCGCAGCGCGCCGTACTCACCGGGTCGGTCCCGCTCACCGGGTGGACAGCCTCCGGGTCGCGGTGGGTTTTGCGCGGCGCGCTGCCGGCGGCGTACGGGAAGAGTGGTGAGTGCGAGGACAACAAGGCGGACATCTGCTACCTGCGTGAGCAGCTGTTTCTCGACGACGCGCACCTGACCCGGGTCGCGAGCGCCGCGGCGGTGCAGCCCGGCACGTTCTACGCCGACTATGCGGCCGACACGATCTACCTCGGCAGCAACCCGGCCGGGCACGACGTCGAGATGTCGAAGACGGCGACCGCGATCGAGTCCGGCGCCGCCGGCGTCGTCGTCCGCGGCCTGACCATCGAGCACTTCGCCAGCGCACCGCAGGCCGGCGCCGTGGTGTCCGGCCCGGGCTGGAAGGTGACCGCGAACGACGTCCGCTGGAACCACGCGGTCGGCGTGATGCTGGTGAACGCGAACAACACGAAGGTGGACAGGAACCTGATCCACCACAACGGCCAGCTCGGCCTCGGGCAGTACAGCTCGGCCGCGGCGGCCGTGACCCGGAACGTGATCAGCTCGAACAACACCGACGGCTTCTGGATCGCGGACTGGGAGTCCGGCGGCATCAAGTCCACCCGCTCCTCGGGCACGGTCAGCGGCAACGTGATCAAGTCCAACAAGGGCATCGGGATGTGGGCCGACGTCGCGGACGACGGCCGGGTGATCAGCGACAACCAGATCGTCGGCAACGCCGCGGACGGGATCCGGTACGAGATCAGCCGGAACGGCACCATCGAGGGCAACACGGTCACCGGCAACGGCTTCGGCACCGGCCGCGGCTCCGGTACGTCGCTGTGGGACGGCGGCGGGATCAACGTGAACACGTCTTCCGGTGTCACGATCAAGGGCAACAAAGTGTCCGGCAACGTGAACGGCGTGACGATCCAGTCCCGGACCCGCGGCAGCGGCCCGTGGGGCACATACCTGCTGCGCGACGTCCAGGTCAGCGGGAACGTCATCGAGATGACCGGCGGCACCCAGGCGACCGGCATGGTGCAGAACTCCGGCGCGGAGGTCCCGGCCGGCGAGG
Source organism: Kribbella sp. NPDC004875 (assembly GCF_042873375.1). Taxonomy (NCBI): domain Bacteria; kingdom Bacillati; phylum Actinomycetota; class Actinomycetes; order Propionibacteriales; family Kribbellaceae; genus Kribbella; species Kribbella sp. NPDC004875. The sequence goes on along the minus strand of NZ_JBIALI010000002.1, from coordinate 236,915 downwards.
TGGTGTTCAGCGGCAACAAGTACGTCCTGGACGACCTCGGCACGCAGCGCTTCGCCCGCTTCGGCACCAAGCTGACGGCGGCCGGCTGGCGCTCGGCCGGACTCGACGAGGTCGGTAGCTTCCTCGCGAACTGACCGCTTGCTCTTCGCAACATAGTTGTGCGCTACGTATTGCCATGACTACGTGACGTAGGGGTAATGTGCGAAGCGAAGCCGCGCCATGGGGGGTGCGCTCAGGGCTACCTGTGCCACCGGAGGCTCCGCTATGAAGACCGCACTTCTGGTAGTTGCAAGCTTGATTGCCTACGGCACCGTGCCCGTCCACGCTGCCGCGGCACCACCCGCCGACGGGACGTTCCAGACCGGTCCCGCGCTCGCGACCGCCTGCAGCGGCGTCCCGATCCGGACCACCGACAACGCCGCTTCGGTCGTCGCCAAATGGCCCACCGGTACGACGTTCTGCTTCGCCTCCGGCGTGCACCGGATCAGCGAGGTCATCCACCCGAAGTCCGACCAGGTGCTCGCCGGCGACAAGGGCGCCGTACTGACCGGCTCGGTCCGGCTGACCCGGTGGAACGCGTCGAACGGTGCCTGGACGACCACGGGCGCGCTGCCGCCGGCGTACGAGCAGACGGGGCAGTGTGAGGACAACAAGGCGAACATCTGTCATCTCCGCGAGCAGGTGTTCCGCGACGGCAAGCACCTGACGCGGGTCGCTTCCCGCGACAAGGTTGCCCCCGGCACCTTCTATGCCGATTACGCGGCGAACGCGATCTACCTCGGCGACTCGCCCGTCGGCCATGCGATCGAGATGTCCAAGACGCCGACCGCGATCGAGCCCGGCGGCACCGGCGTGACCGTTCGCGGGCTCACCGTCGAGCATTTCGCCACCCCGCCACAAGGCGGCGCGGTCGTGCTCGGCCTGGGCTGGCACGTGCTCGCCAACGACATCCGCTGGAACCACGCGGTCGGCGCCATGCTGGTGAACGCGGACAGCGCAGTACTGGAGAAGAACCGGATCCACGACAACGGCCAGTTGGGCGTCGGCCAGTACAGCACGCTGAACGGCTCGATCACCGCCAACGAGATCAGCGGCAACAACACCGACGGGTTCTGGATCGCCGACTGGGAGTCCGGCGGCGTGAAAACCACCTGGTCGAGCGGCGGCCGGGTGAGCGGCAACCTGATCGAGAACAACCGCGGCGTCGGCCTGTGGAGCGACGCGTACGACGACAACCGGACGTTCAGCGACAACCAGATCGTCGGCAACGCCGCAGACGGGATCCGCTACGAGATCGGCCGCAACGGCGTGATCGCGGACAACACGGTCAGCGGCAACGGCTTCGGCACCGGCCGCGGCTCCGGTACGTCGCTGTGGGACGGCGGCGGGATCAACGTCAACACGTCCCGCGGCGTGCAGGTCCGCGACAACGTGGTGGCGAACAACGTGAACGGCATCGCGATCCAGTCCCGGACCCGCGGCTCCGGCCCGTGGGGTACCAACGTGCTCCGCGACATCGTTGTCTCCGGCAACCAGGTGACGATGCGCGGCGGGACCACCGCGACCGGTTTGGTGCAGAACTCCGGTGCGGCGATCCCGGCGGGCGAGGTCACGCTGAACCACAACGTCTACATCCTGGACAGCCTGTCCGCCGAGCGGTTCCAGAAGGCCGGCCAGTGGTACACCGCGCCACAGTGGCGCGCTACGGGTCAGGACACCGCGAGCGTGTTCTCCCTCGGCAAGGCGGTGCTGGACGAGGCGACCGGCGTACTCACGATCCTGCCGTTAGTGCGCTGACGTGCTCGACCAGCAGTTCGCGGAACACGGCTGAGTCGCGCAGGTCCGGCGTGAACACGGAGTCCACCCCGAGCAGGGCATCGACGACCTTGGCCGGCTCCGAGGCACCGGCGACCGCGGCCTTCAGCCGGTCCGCCTGCGGGTCGTCGAGGTCCGGCGTACGCAGGACGTAGACCATCCAGGCGGCGACCGCGAGCGAGATCATCCGCGGCTCGGCACCGGCCGTCAGGCGGTCGCTGACGGTGCCGAGCATCCGGACCGGAAGCTTGACCGAGCCGTCCATCGCGACCTGCCGGGTCTTGTGCTTGAGCGCCGGGTTCGCGAACCGCTCCAGCACGGTCGCGCCGTACGCCGCCAGGTCCAGCCCGTCGGGCGGCGTCAGCGTCGGTACGACGTCGTCAGTCATCAGCCGCCGCGCGAGCCCCCCAAGCTCCTCGTCCCGCACCGCCTCGGCGATCGTCTCGTATCCGCGCAGCGCACCGAGGTACGCGAGCATCGAGTGGGTCGCGTTGAGCATCCGCAGCTTGGCCTGCTCCCACGGCGCGACGTCCGCGGTGAGGACCGCGCCGCCGCGCTCCCACGCCGGCCGCTCACCGGCGAAGTCGTTCTCGATCACCCACTGCAGGAACGGCTCCGCGACCACCACGGCCTCGTCGCGGACACCGAGCAGACGAGCCGCCTCCTCGCGGTCCGCCTCGGTCGTGGCGGGCACGATCCGGTCGACCATGCTGGCGGGGAACCGGGTCGCCTCGAAGACCTCCGGCACCTTGCCGAGGGCATCGAAGTAGTCGGTCACCAGCTTGCGCAGGAACGGTCCGTTGGCGACCAGGTTGTCGCAGGACACGATGGTCAGCGGCTCCTCCCGGCGGGCGATCGCGGCCGCCAGCTGGCCGACGACCGTCCGCGGCGGGCGTCCGGTCAGGTCCGCCTGGATCTCCGGGTCGTCCAGGTTCAGACCGGTCCCGGTCGCGCGGTAGCCCTTCTCGGTCACGGTCAGCGTCACCACCGACACCGCCGGGTCCGCCATCCGGGCGACCACCGCTTCCGGGTCCTCGGGCACGGTCAGCACCTCGCGGACGCTGCCGATCACCTGGACCGTCGGATCGCCGAGCCCGCGCTCGAGGACGGAGTACAGACCGTCCTGCGGGGCCAGCTGGTCGCGGACCGTGGTGGAGCGCTGGCTCACCCCGGTGATCCCCCAGCGGGTCTCGCCGGTTTCGACCGCCGCCCGCTCGGTGACGACGGCCTGGTGGGCGCGGTGGAAGGCACCGATCCCGAGGTGCACGATGCCGACCGACACCGCGCGCGGATCCACCGCCGGGGCGACGGGGAGATTGGTGAGACTCAGCCTGCTCAAACCAGAACACCTCTCATTCGGATGGTTCTTCCTTCACACGGGCGACGAGTTGCGTCGGGTTGACGAACCGCAGCGCCACCACCAGCAGTACCAGCATCATCGCCGTGTACATGATCGCCATCGCGTCCACGGACTGCTGCGCCCGGATACCGGCCGCGGACATCGAGTAGTAGAGCGCGACGACGAGCGTCTGGGAATCCGGACCGGCGGTCAGGAAGGTCAGCTCGAACATGCCGACGGTCCGGACCAGCACCAGGATCCCCGACGCCAGCAGCCCAGGGACGAGCAGTGGCGCGAGGATCTTCAGGAACACCGCGCGGGTGCCGGCGCCGAGCATCCGGGCCGCGTCCTCGACCCGGGGGTCGACCTGTTCGATGAACGGCGTCATGGTCAGGATCACGAACGGCACCGACGGCACCAGGTTCGCCAGTACAACGCCGGACAGGTGACCCGCGAAGCCGAACTTGTACAGCACGGTCGCGAGCGGGATGCCGTACGTGATCGGCGGCATCAGGATCGGCAGCAGGAACGTCAGGTACACCAGCCGCTTGCCCGGGAAGTTCTTCCGGGCCAGCACGTACGCCGCCGGCGCGCCGACGAGGACCGACAGGACGACGACCAGCGCCGACACGAGCAGCGTCACGAGGATGACGTGGAACAACGTGAACTCGTGCCACGCCTCGCCGTACCACTGGGTGGTGAAGCCGCTCGGGAGCCAGGTGTCGAACCATTTGGTGCCGAACGAGCTGACCAGCACCGAGAACACCACGCCGGCCAGGTTGACGAAGAAGAACGCGACGACGGCCCAGATGACCCACCCCAGCGGGGTTGTCCGCAATCTCATCCCTTGCCTCCCGTCGATCCGGTGTAGAGCCGGGACCGCCAGATCAGCACGATCGCGACCACGATCAGCTCGACCGCGCCCATCACCATCGCGATGGCGGACGCGTACGCGTAGTCGTACTGCTCGTACGCCGCCTGGTAGGCCGCCAGCGAGATCACCCGCGTCGAGCCGGCCGGATTGCCGACCAGGACCGCGGAGGGGAAGACAGAGAACGCGAGGACGAACGTCAACAAGAAGGTTGTCGCCAATCCGGGCGCGAGCAGCGGCAGCGTGATCCGCCGGAACCGTTGCGCCCGCGACGCCCCGAGTGTCGCGGCAGCCCGCTCGAGCGTCGGGTCGATCCCGCTCAGGTACGACAGCACCAGCAGGAACGCGAACGGGAACCCGGTGATGACGAGCGAGAAGAACACGCCCCAGTAGTTGTTCGTCAGGCGGATCGGACCGTCGGCAAGGTGCAGGTTCAGCAGCAACCGGTTGAACCACCCGGTCGGCCCGAGGTAGTTCAGCAGGCCCTGCGCGGTGAGCACGGTCCCGAGTGTGATCGGTACGACGAGGATCGTGGTCAGCAGGCGCTTGCCGCGGAACCGCCCGCGCAGCCGGAACGCGATCGGTACGGCGGCCAGCACGTTCAGCAACGCCGCGGGCAGCGCGATCTTCAGCGTGGTAGCGATCGTGTCCCGCTGGTACGCGTCGCCGAAGAACTTGTGGTAGTTCGCCAGCACGCCGCCGCCGTCCATCGGCTGGAACGACAGGCTGAGCCCGTAGAGGAACGGGTAGACGAACAGCAGCAGGACGAAGATCGTGGCCGGGAGCAACAACCACAACCGCCGGTCGACGCCGCGTTCGGCCAGCCGATGCTGCCAGGTCGCGCTCATGACGGGTACACCAGGAGCCGCCCGGGCGTGACCGACAGGGCCACCTGCTCGCCCGGCTCGACCCGTCGTTCGGTCCGCAGGTGGATCCGGATATCGCCGTCGAGCACGACTTCGACCGCTCGCTCGCGCCCTTGGTACTCGACGACCTCGACGAGCCCCTTCACGCCTTCGTTCGCGAGCTTCACGTCCTCGGGCCGGACCGCCGCGATCACGTCGTCCCCCGGCGCGACCGCACCCTGTGCCGCGCCGCGGATCGCCGTACCGCCGAGGTCGACGGTGACCTGGTCGCCGTTCATCGTGGACGCCTTCAGCGGAATCAGGTTGCGGTAGCCCATGAAGTCGGCGACATGCGAGGTCGACGGGCGGGTGTGCACCTCTTCGGGCGTGCCGATCTGCTGGACCTTGCCCTGGCGCATGACGACCAGGCGGTCGGCCATACTGAGCGCCTCTTCCTGATCGTGCGTCACGTAAACGGTGGTGAGTCCGAGCGACTGGTGAAGTCTGCGGATCTCGGTCCGCATCTCCAGGCGGAGCTTGGCGTCCAGGTTGCTCAGAGGCTCGTCCATCAGCACCAGCGACGGCTCGAGCACGGTCGCCCGGGCGATCGCCACGCGCTGCTGCTGACCACCGGACAACTGGCCGGGCAGCTTGCTCGCGTGCTCGGCCAGCTGCACCATCTCGATCGCCTCGCCGGTCCGCCGCCGTACGTCGGACTTCGGGAGGTTGCGCATCCGCAGCCCGAAGGCGATGTTGTCGTGGACGGTCAGGTGCGGGAACAGCGCGTAGTTCTGGAACACCATCCCGAAGCCGCGCTTCTCCGGCGGCAACGTGTCGATCCGCCGGTCGTCCTGCCAGATCGCCCCAGCGGTCAGCGGGAGCAGGCCGGCCAGACAGTTCAGCGCGGTCGACTTGCCGCAACCGGACGGGCCGAGCAGGGCGATGAACTCGCCCCGCTCGATCGTCAGGTCGAGCCCCGACAACGCCGCCGGCGCGTCCGCCGTACCGAACCTGCGGGTGACACCGTCCAGCCTGAGCTGGTCGAATCCACTCATTGGCCCTTGACCTTGCTGCCGCCGACCTCACGGTCCCACTTGTCGAAGGCAGCCACCAGCGCCTTCGCGTCCAGCGGCACCTCGGTCGGGTTGCCGGCGATCAGCTTGTCGTACTCCGGCCGGCCGAACTCCTTGATCGCGTCCTGGCTGTCCTGCGGCGCCTGCGAAAGCTCGACACCCTTGATCGCCGGGCCCGGGTAGAAGTACCCCTTGTCGTACGCCTTCGCCTGCTGCTCGGGCGTCAGCATGAACTGCAGCAGTTGCAGGATCGCCGCCTGCTTGTCGGCCGACACACCCTTCGGTACGACGGCGTAGTGCGCGTCGGTCACCCAGTGGAACCCGGTGATCGGCGTGATCGCGGCCTCCTTCGGGACCGTGCCGAGGACGCGCGGGTTGATGTCCCAGCCCGTCGTACTCGCGATGATGGTGGCGGAGCCGTTGGCCAGCGCCTTCATCGTGTCGGCGGTGCCGGACGGGTAGAAGTCGACGTACTGGTTGAGTTCCTTGAGGTACGCCCAGGTCTTGTCCCAGCCGTTCACCGGGTCCTTCGGATCCTTGTCGCCGAGGATGTACGGCAGCCCCATCAGGAACGTGCGGCCGGGGCCCGAGTTGGCGGGCCGGGCGTACATGACCTTGCCCTTGTTGGCCTTCGCGTAGGCCAACAGGTCTTCGGCGGACTTCGGCGGCGCCGGGACCTTGGACGGCATGTACTCGAGCAACGGGCCGGACGGGTAGTACGTGACCGTCACACCTTCCTTGCCGGCCAGCTCCTGCATCTTCGCCGCGGGCGGCAGGTAGTCCTTCATCCCGGGCAGCCGCTCGGAGTACTTCGTCAGCAGGTCGGTCCAGAGTCCCTGCTCACGACCGGCCGCGAGACCGTCGGTACCGGTGAGCACCAGGTCGATGTCGACCCGGTTCGCGTTCTGCTGGGCCTTGATCTTTCCGGCCAGCTCGGGCGCCGGCCCCTTCGAGTACGTGACCTTCGAGATCACGTCCTTGTGCTGCTCGACGAAGGCGTCGATCATCGGTTGCGTCAGCTGCAGGTTGCCGGCCACGTCCAGGATGTTCAGCGTCACCGCCTTGGCCGGCTTGTCGGGTACGTCGCCACCGCTGTCGGTGGCGGGTTTGTTCGGCGTCGGCGCGCCGCAGGCGACCAGTAGGGCGCTGAGGCCCAGAGCCGCGAGCAGTTTCCGCTGCAGGTGCATCGGGTGTCTCTCCTTGGATCAAGGCGGGCCCGGCACTGGATGAAGCTGGCCGGGTTGATCACCGGTGGAGGTGTTCAGCTCTTTCAGTTGTGTGGTGCTGGTCCGGTCGATTCCCGGACGATCAGTTCCCCGTGGAGTTTCCCCTGCGCCCCGACCGCGGTGTCGGGCTCGTCGAGCATCGTCAGCAGCAGTTCGACCGCGATCCGGCCGGCCTCCTGCTTCGGCAGCCGGACCGTGGTCAGCGCCGGTCGTGCCATCCGCGACATCGCGATGTCGTCGACCCCGACCACACTCAGGTCGCCGGGCACCGAGATGCCGCGCCCGTGCAGCCGGGCCAGCAGCCCGATCGCGACCAGGTCGTTGTAGGAGACCACCGCGGTCGCACCCGTCGCGACCACCTGATCCGCGGCCGCCATCCCGCCCTCGTAGGTCGGCGCGAAGTTGCCGACCGGTGCGAGCTCGGCGCGCAGCTCCTCGACCGCGTTCCGCAGCCCGAGGCCGCGGTGCTGGGTCGACCAGGAGGTGGCCGGGCCGCCGACCCAGGCGATCCGGCGGTGGCCGAGGGCAACCAGATGGGCGACGGCCTGCCGCATGCCGTCCTCGTTGTCGTAGGTGACCCCGGGCATCCCGGCGGCCGCGCGGTTGACCAGCACGACCGTGGTGTCCTGCGCGATCGCGGCCAACTCTTCGTCGCTGGCGCGTGGCGAGCAGAGCACCACACCGTCGACCTGCTTGGAGAGCGCCCGGACCAGTCCGGCCTCGGCCGTCGGGTCCTCGTCGGTGTCCGCGACGAACACTGCGACGTCATGCCGGCGGGCACGGGCCTGCACGCCCTTGGTCAGGCTCGCGAAGAACGGGTTGGCGAGATCGGGGACGACCAGTCCGATGGTTCCGGTCCGGCCGGTGATCAGACCGCGGGCGGCCCGGTTCGGTTCGTACCCGAGCTGCTCGACCGCGGCGGCCACCCGGGCACGGGTCGCAGCGTTCACCATGCCGGGCAGCGACAGTGCGCGCGACACCGTGGACGGCGATACGCCGGCCAGCCGTGCCACGTCCCGGATCGTCGCCGCCACAGTCATCTCCTCGAGACAGTCAGCTTTGAGAGACAGTCAGCTCCCTCAGAGGGTCGCGACGAGTCTGCAATCGGTTGCAGTCTGTGTCAAGCGGTCGTCTCCTGGACGGTCCCTTGTGCTGACAAGCGCGGACTGCAATCCTTTGCAGCGTCGTTTCAGCCCATCCATCGGAGGATTCATGCCGAAGGCTCTGCAGCCTCATCCGGACCGCGCCCTGCCGGCCGGCGCAGCACGTGACGTCGCGCGCCGGATCCATGCCTCGACGAAGGACCTGCCGCTGCTCTGCCTGCACGGACACGTCGACATCGGGCTGTTCGCGACCGACGCCCCGTTCGGCGACCCGGCCGAGCTGCTGGTCGTCCCGGACCACTACGTGACCCGGATGCTGGTGTCCCAGGGCGTCTCCCCCGACAAGCTCGGCCTGCCCCGCAAGGACGGCAAGCAGACCGCCGAGCCACGGGAGATCTGGCGCGAGTTCTGCGCGAACTGGCACCTGTTCCTCGGCACCCCGAGCCGGTACTGGCTGGAGCACGAGTTCGCCGAGGTCCTCGGCCTGACCGTGCACCCGTCCGCGGAGACCGCCGACCAGCTGTACGACGAGATCATGGCGCGGATCGCGGAGCCAGAGTTCCGGCCGCGTGCGCTGCTCGACCGCTTCAACATCGAGCTGATCTCCACCACCGACGCGGCTACCGACGACCTCGCGCAGCATGCGACGCTCGACGCGGACCTGCCCGGCCGGGTGGTCCCGACATTCCGCCCGGATGCGGCCGTCCACGTCGACCGCCCCGGCTGGTCCGAGCTGATCGCGAAGCTGGCCGACGTCTCGGGTGTCGACACTTCTACCTACGACGGATACCTGAACGCACTCCGGCAGCGGAGGCAGGCGTTCGTCGCGGCAGGAGCGCGCGCCACCGACCACGGTCACCTGACCGCAGCCGCCGTACCGCTGTCGGACGCCGAAGCGGCGCGCATCTACGCGGGTGCTCTGAAGGGCGATGTCACCACCGAGGATGCGGCGGCGTTCGCGGGTCACATGCTCTACCAGTCCGCGGTGATGTCGGCCGAGGACGGGCTCGTGATGCAGTTGCACCCGGGCGTGCTGCGCGACCACGATCCGGCGATCTTCGCGACGTACGGTCCGGACCAGGGGCACGACATCCCGGTCGCGACCGAGTTCACCCGGTCGCTGCGGCCGCTGCTCGAGCGGTTCGGCCACGCCGAGGGTTTCCGGCTCGTGCTGTTCACCGTCGACGAGACCGTGTACTCGCGGGAGCTCGCGCCGCTGGCCGGTGTCTACCCGGCGGTGCGGCTCGGTGCGCCGTGGTGGTTCCTCGACAGCCCCGACGGCATGCGCCGGTTCCGTGAGCTCGTCACCGAGACGGCCGGCTTCTACAACATGTCGGGCTTCGTCGACGACACCCGTGCGTACCTGTCGATCCCGGCCAGGCACGACCTGGCCCGCCGCATCGACGCGGGGTACCTCGCGGATCTCGTCGTACAGCACCGCCTGGACGAGGACGACGCGGTACAGGTCGCGAAGGCGCTCGCGTACGACCTCGCGCGGGACACGTACCTCTGAACCGGTACCCTCGCGCAGATGAGGCGTGAGGCTCTCGCGACGATCGGTGTCGCACTGCTCCTGGTTTCGGGATGCTCGGGCACGAGCGGTGCCCCCGAACCGTCGAAACCCGCGGCTACTACCACGGTGACCGTCCCCACCGCGGCCCCGGCCGTCGCCGTACTCGGACCAACCGGCCCGGGTACGGCGAAGCCGTGCCAAGGGACCGCGATCCCGGTCGGTGTGGACCCGCAGGCGGTGATCGACGCAGCGCCCCAGGGCACCACGTTCTGCTTCGCGAGGGGCGTGCACCGGCTGACGCGCGCCGTACAGCCACGCAAAGGCGACACCCTCGCCGGTGAGCCCGGAGCGGTGCTGAGCGGAGCGATCCGGCTCACCGGGTGGAAACGGGCCGGGAGTGCCTGGACGGTGCAGGGTGTGTTGCCGAGCGCCTACCCGCTCAAAGGGCAGTGTGAGGACGACAAATCCAAGCCGTGCCAGCTCGGCGAGCAGCTGTTCGTCGACGGCAAGCACCTGACCCGCGTCATGAGTGCGACCCAGGTGAAGCCGGGGACCTTCTACGGCGACTACCGGACCGACACTCTTCACCTCGGTGACGATCCCACCGGCCACGTCGTCGAGATGTCGCGCACCCAGACCGCGATCGACAAGTCCGCGGACGACGTCACCGTGACTGGTCTGACCATCGAGCACTTCGCCAGCCGCCCACAGGCCGGTGCACTGCAAGCCGGCCGTGGCTGGAAGGTGACCGCCAACGAGGTGCGCTGGAACCACGCGGTCGGGATCATGGTGATCGAGGGCGACAACGCCGAGCTCAGCCGGAACACCGTCGCGAACAACGGGCAGCTCGGCATCGGCCAGTACAAGTCGGCCGGTGTCCGGATCACCGCGAACCTGGTGACCGGCAACAACACCGACGGCTTCTGGATCGCGGACTGGGAGTCCGGCGGGATCAAGTCCACCCGATCGTCCGGCGAGGTGAGCGGCAACGACATCGTCGCGAACCGCGGCGTCGGGATGTGGAGCGACATCGCGGAGTACGACCGCCGGATCACCGGGAACCGGATCCGGGACAACGCGGCGGACGGCATCCGGTACGAGATCAGCTTCGCCGGCGTCATCGACCAGAACGTCGTCGAGCACAACGGGTACGGCACCGGGCGCGGTTCCGGCGGCTCGCTCTGGGACGGCGGCGGCATCAACGTGAACACGTCGTCCGACGTGCAGGTCCGCGGCAATCTGATCAAGGACAACCGCAACGCGCTGTCCATCCAGTCGCGGACCCGCGGCGACGGTCCACGCGGTACGTACGTCCTGCGCAACGTGCTCGTCGAGGGCAACCTCGTGGTGATGAGCGACGCCACCTCGGCACTCGGTGTCGTCGAGAACAAGCGCTCCCCCGCGAAGGACGGCGCGATCACGTTCCGCCGCAACAGCTACCAGGGCGCCGATCACTTCGCCTACCGAGGCAAGACGATGACCTGGTCCGAATGGCAGCAGTCCGGCTTCGACCAGGATTCAGTGAGCAGTTAGCGCCCGCTCCTGGAGACGTCTTCGGTGCCGGATCCGGTCGGCGTCGCAGATCGCGGCGGCCACCAGCAGGTGCACGGTCATCGAGGACAGGTCGGACAGTCCGCTCTCGTTGAGCGACGCGGCCGTGACATACCCGAGCAACAGCGCCCCACAGGCCCGGATGTACGGCGTGGGCGCCCGGAGCACCGAGATCCACGCGAGGATCAGCGCGAACCCGACGATCGCGACGGCGAGCAGTCCGGTCTCCCAATACAGGCCGAGCCAGCTGTTGTCGATCGCCATCACGTCGATGTCGCCCTCGCCTCGGCGGAGCAGCACCCGCTTGTTGCCGAGACCGTGGCCGATGATCGCGGTCTGGACCGACACCTTCTCGTCCAGGACCGCCTGCCAACTCGTCGTACGGCCGCTCAGCGAGCTGATCTGCCGCGTGCCCTGGCCGCGGAGCAGCCAGGTGTGGAGAGACCCGATGGTCAGGAACGCGACGCCGAGCAGCCCGGGGACCGCGAGGCAGGCGATCCGTCCGAGCCACGTCTTGCGGGTGATGATCAGACCGATCACCAGGCCGAAGGCGACCGCGGCGGCCGAGGTGCGCGTCCGGCTGGCCGCGATCAGGACGCCGCCCAGCCCGATCAACGCGACCGCGGGCAGGGCGGACAGCTTCCGGCAGACCAGGCCGATCAGCGCCAGCCCGAGCAGGATCGCGCCGACCTCACCGACGCGCGGCGGCAGCATCGGGATGATCACGCCCTGCAGGCGGGACCCGGTCCCCAGCGAGCTCAACGGCCGCCACGCCTGGGACGGCGAGTAGGCCAGGCTCAGCACGACAGTTGCCCCGAGCAACAGGTGGGCCCACAGGTGGGCCCGGACCAGCCGCTCCGGCACCTGCACCAACGGCCGCCAGAGCAGGAAGACGAACACCAGCCCGATCAGGAACCGCGCCAGCCGGGTCAACGGCCCCATCGGTTCGGCGAGCAGGAACGCGGTCGCGCACGCGAACAGCACGTACATCACGTACAGCCAGCTGGCCGGATTCACCCGGGTGCGGAAGCCGGGCTTGGTCGCCGCCAGCGCGACCAGGAAAACCGCGCCGAGCAGCAGGCCCTTCGCCATGCTGTTGGTCGATCCGGTCGTCCCCTGCGGCGCCGCGACCCGCGACGACCACGGCTGGACGCCGAGCACGAACAGGCACCACAGCATCAGCCAGAACCACGCGGGCCGCTCGACCTCGCCGTCGACCGTCCCGGGCACCGGCGGAGCCAGCCGGGTCCGCGCGGACATCGCCGACATGCCGGACATCAGCGCATCGGTGAAGCCGCGTCCAGCGGCTTGTAGTTCAGCGGGATCCCGAGCGTCTCGTCCTGCGCCGAGGCCCCGATCAGGACGACGCCCAGCACCGGAGCACCGGCGAACTGCAGCGCCCCGGTCAGCCGCGCGACGTCCATCTCCTTGTCGAGACCGACCTGGACCACCAGCACCGACGCGTCGACGGCGGCTGCCAGCGGCGAGATCCCGTGCCGCCCGACCGAGGCGGGACCATGGATCACCACGGAGTACCCCGGGGGCAGGTCGGCGACGATGCCCGGGACCAGCGACGGGCCGACGGCCTCGGCGGTCTCCTCGTGGTTGAGTCCGGGCGGCAGCACGTACAGGTCGGCGACGGTGCCCGGGCGGAACAGCTTGCGGGCCCGGATCGCGCGGGTGGCCGCCGGCTCGTTGACCAGGTCGGTCAGCCCTTCGTGACCGGTGAGGTGCGGGAGGACCGGCGTACCTTCGATGTCGGCCAGGACCAGCAGCGTCTCGCGACCGTCCCGGGCGTTCGCCTCGGCCATCGCCAGCGCGATGCCGGCCGAGTTCGGCGTCGGGGACGCGGACACCACGAGCAGGGCGCCCGGACCGCCGCCGGCGAAGGCACGCGGGTTCAGCTCGCGGCGCGCCAGCGCACCGCTGGCCTCGGCCCCGAGCGCGGTGATCTCGTACGGCGGGAGCTCGGGCGCCGACCGCTGCCAGAACCGGCGACGGTGCCCCTCGGACGCCGCCATCACCGGCGCGCTCGCCGCGCGGGCCGCCTGGTCGCGGGTCAGGATGTACGGCGTCAGGTGCGACCGCAGCAGCGCCAGACCGAAGCCCAGCACCAGACCGAGGATCCCGCCGACCAGGATGTCGCGGGCAACGATCGGCGAGGAGCTGGCGGTGTCGGTGGTCGCCGGCGTCACGAGCTGGCTCCCGGCGCCGACGGTCGACAGCGCCTTCAGCATCGCGGCCGCGTCGTCGGCGGCCTGCCGGGCCTCGGTCGCCAGCCCGACCCGCTGGTCACGCAGCGCGGCGGCGGTCTGGTTGTCGCCGCGGCCGACCGCCTCGTCGATCTGGCTGACCAGGCTGCGGGACTGTGTCTGCGCCGTCTTCGAGCGGGCCTGCGCCTGCTCGGCCAGGTTGGTGAGCAGCGCCTTGGCCTCGGCGTTGCGCTGGTTGAGGTAGATGGTGGCGATCGCGTTCGCCCGGTCGACCGCCTTCTGCGCGGTCGGGCCGTCGGTGGTGACGAGGTACGCGTTGTCGGTGACGGCCTTCACCCGGGTGACCGCGGCCAGGTCCTGGATGGTCTGGTCGTTGTTCGGCATCCCGAGCGACTTCACCACGGCGGCGAGCAGCGTCGGGCTGGCCATCACGCGGGCCTGTGTCTCGGCCGGCAGGTCCATGCCGAGCGGGCCGGTCTTGTCCGCGCCGCTGCTGGACAGCTTCCCGACCAGCGCCGGCGGCACCGCCGGGCCGATCACCAGCTGGCTCGAGGCGGTCCAGCGGGTGGTCTGCGAGAGCGCGAACACCGAGGCGCCGAGCAGTCCGAGCAGGATGCAGCCCATGATCAGCCACTTCTGCCGCAGCAGGGACTGAGCGGTTTCCCGCCAGACCACGGTGCCCGGTTCCATGCGTACCTCACTACTCCGTCGGCGCCAGCGACTCAGGATATCCACAACCTGGTACCTGCCACTGCACAGGATCTCGCTCTGTGCCCTACTCTCTTCCCGGGGGAAATCTCGGGGCTTCGTGAGGATCGAGCTGTACGGCGCCTGTGCGCCGCCATGTCCAAGGGGGGACATCGCTACATGACGAAGACACGCCTGTCCGCACGGCTGTTCACGCGGCTGGGAATCGCGGGCACGCTGCTCGCCGGAGCACTGGTCGTGACGCTGGCGCCGGCGGCGCAGAGCGTCGAGGCTTCGCTCTCGGCGGCCACCAGCTCGAGCTGGCAGACCAACGCGAGCGTCCAGGGCATCGCTGTCGCCGACGGCAAGGCCTACGCCGGCGGCCGCTTCACCAGCGTCCGCCCACCGGGCGCCGCGGCCGGGACCGGTGAGGTCGGCCAGGCGTACCTGGCGGCCTTCGACGCGAGCACCGGCGCCCTGGTCACCGAGTTCAACCCAGTGCTGAACGGCCAGGTCTACGCGGTCGCCGCCTCGGCGGACGGCTCGCGAATCTTCGTCGGCGGCGACTTCACCACGGTCAACGGCCAGACTCGCAACCGGATCGCCGCCTTCGACACCGCCACCGGCACTCTGGTCGCGAACTGGAAGCCCTCGGTCTCCTACCGCGTCAAGAGCATCGCCGTCTCCGGTACGACGGTCTACTTCGGCGGCTCCTTCGGTCTGGTCAACAACCTGACCCGCGACCGGCTCGCCGCGGTCACCACCGACACCGGCACCCTGTTGCCCTGGGCTCCCTCCGTGAACGGCGACGTGTACGCCGTCGACGCGGCCGATGACGCCTCCAAGGTGTACGCCGGCGGCCAGTTCAGCACCGTCAACGGCACCAACCAGAACACCGTGACCAGCCTCGACCCGATCACCGGGGCGGTGCTGCCGTTCCCGGGCGCCTCCGCCGTACCGCCGCCGAACGGGTCCTGCACGACCCGGGTGAAGACCATCGACGCCAGCGGCGACACCGTGTACTTCGGCAACGGTGGTGACGGCGGCGGCTGCTTCGACGGCACCTGGGCGGTCGACATCGCGACCAACACGCTGAAGTGGAAGAACCAGTGCCTCGGCGCGACCGAGGCGGTCAAGGTCGTGAACGGCTGGCTCTACAAGGGCTCGCACGCCCACGACTGCGCGAACCAGGGCGCCGGCGGCTTCCCGCAGGGCTTCGGCTACCGCTTCCTGCTGTCCGAGAAGCTCACCGACGGCACGCTCGGCCCATGGTTCCCGAACACCGACGCCGACCCGAACAGCGTCACCAACGTCGGACCGCTGGCGTTCGCGACCGGCGGCAACGACCTGTGGGTCGGCGGCGACTTCCTGAACGTGAACGGCACCGGCCAGCAGGGCCTGACGCACTTCACCAACGCCGCTCCGGGTGCGGCGCCGGCCAAGCCCGCGAAGCTGCTGCCGTACAGCGTCCAGCCCGGCGTCGTCCAGATCCACTTCCCGACCGTGGTCGACAACGACGACAGCACGCTGACCTACCGGCTGCTCAAGGGCTTCAGCAACACCACCATCGCGACCTGGACCGCCAAGTCCACGCCATGGGACCGGCCCTGGCTGCACTACACCGACACCGACGTGACACCCGGCGAGGTGACGAACTACCGCGTCGAGGTCACTGATGGCAGTACGACGATCCGCGGCAACTACTCGGACCCGCTCACGGTCGCCTCGTCCGCGTCGACGGCGTACGACCAGATCGTGAACGCGGACGGTCCGCAGGCCTACTGGCGGCTCGGTGAGGCAGCCGGTACGACGACCTCGGTCGACTCGTCAGGACAGAGCAACAACGGGACCTTCACCGGTGTGACGCTGGGTGGGGCCGGTGCGATCGCCGGCAACACGTCGGCGACGATCAGCTCGTCCAGCGGCCGGATGGTCGGCGAGAAGGCGTACAGCATGCCGCAGCAGTTCACCGTCGAGGCGTGGGTCAAGCAGAGCGGCTTCAACCGCGGCGGCCGGATCATCGGCTTCGGCAACTCGAAGACCACCAACAGCGGTGGCGGCGGCGACCGGATGCTGTACATGCGCACCAACGGCTCGATCGTCTTCGGTGTCAACGACGGCTCGCAGCGCACCCTGACCAGCCCGTCGGGCAAGAACGACGGCCAGTGGCACCACGTAGCCGGCACCTACGACAACGGCACGATGAAGCTGTACGTCGACGGCGTCCTCTCGGGCAGCGCCCTGGTGGGTTCCGCGTCGGTGTACTACGGCTGGTGGCGCGTCGGCTACGACCTGACGAACTCGTGGCCCGGCGGTGGAGCGACCCAGACCGGCATGGGCATCGACGAGGCGGCGGTCTACCCGTACGCACTCACCCCGGCGCAGGTCCAGTCTCACTACTCGGCCAGGTGAAAAGGCTTCTCTCTGAGCTTGTCTCCGGGAGTTCTGGCACAAAGTCATAACGCGGTCCGGAGGCCCGCTTCCAGTGGGCCTCCGACAGCGGTATCGTCCGCCGCTGGTGCGTGATGAGGCACGCGCTGTTGGACCCCGCCTGTCGAAGGACACAAATGAAGAAGTTAGTGCTGGCCCTTGTCACCGGCGCGGCTGTCCTGGCCGCGGCGCTGATTCCGTCAGGACCGCCTGTCCAGGCGGCGACACCGGGCTTCGCCTCCGCCGTATCCGCCATCAAGCAGACGTCGTGGCAGACCAACAACAGCGTCAACGCGCTGGCCATCGCGGGGAACACCGTGTACGCCGGTGGTCTGTTCACCAGGCTCCGCCAGCCGGGCAAGTTGTCCGGCCAGGCTCCGGAGACGCTGCGCAGCTACGTCGCCGCCTTCGACCGGACGACCGGCGCACCGACCTCGTTCAACCCGACGGTGAACGGTCCCGTCTACGCGATCGCCACCAGCCCGGACGGCAAGTGGGTGGTGATCGGTGGCGACTTCACCATGGTGAACGGACTGCGGCGCAGCAAGATCGCGATGTTCAGCACCGCCACCGGCAAGCTCGTGCAGGCCTGGGACCCGGTGGTCGCGGCCCGCGTCAAGGCGCTGGCGATCTACGGCAACAGCGTGTTCATCGGCGGCGCCTTCGGCAAGATCGACGGCGCGGTCCGCAACCGGCTCGGCGCGGTCCGGCTGATCCAGGGCGACCTGCTGCCGTGGAACCCGAACGCGAACAACGACGTGTACGCGCTCGACGTGTCCGACAACGGCACCCGGGTGTTCGCGGGCGGCCCGTTCAGCACCATCGGCGGCAAGGACCACTACTCGCTGGCGATGCTGAACAACACCACCGGCGCGGCCTTCGACTTCCCGGCCGCCGCCGCGATCCCGAAGCCGACCGCGACCTGTACGACGCGGGTGAAGGACATCGACACGCTCGGCGACAAGGTGTTCGTGTCCAACGGCGGCGACGGCTCCGGCTGCTACGACGGTGTCCTGGCGGCGCAGGTGTCGACCGGGAAGCTGCTGTGGCAGAACAAGTGCCTGGGCGCGACCGAGGCGATCAAGGCGATCGGGAACTGGCTGTACAAGGGCTCGCACGCGCACAACTGCAGCTCGTCCCCGAACGGTTTCCCGGACGGCACCGGCACCCATTACCTGCTGGTGGAGAGCGCGATCAACGGCAACCTCGGGCCGTGGTTCCCGAACACCGACGCGAACCCGAAGAGCACCACGAAGGTCGGTCCGCTGGCGATGGCCGGTACCGACACCGACCTGTGGGTCGGCGGCGACTTCCTGAACGTCAACGGCAAGCCCCAGGTGGGCATCGCCCGGTTCACCAACGCGCCGGGTGGCGCGGCACCCGCCGTACCGAAGGCGCCGACGCTGACCGCGACCTCGTCCGGGCGGGTGTACGCGACGTACACCGACGTGTACGACCTGGACAACCTGTCGCTGACCTACAACGTGTTCCGTGGGTCGCTGAACATCGGTTCGGCCGTGAACGTGTCGTACTTCTGGCAGGCGCGTAAGACCTACCAGGTGATGGACCGCGGCCTGGCCCGCGGCTCGACGTACACGTACCACGTCGAGGTGCACGACGGCCGCAACATCATGAAGAGCGCCAACGTGAGCGTGAAGATCCCTTAAGTGGCAGCAGCGGCGCGGCGGTGGGCGGCGATCGCCCGGTGTGCCTCGTTCCACCACAGCAGCAAGGTGGCGAACGACGCACCGGCCAGCCCCCACGCCGCGCCTTTCGGGCCCCAGAGGTACGCGCCGCTGATCCCGCAGGTGATCAGGACGGCCGACGAGATCAGCCGGACGCGAAGACCGCGGGTCGCGGCGGTGAGGGCGCGCAGGATCGCGAACGCCCCCGCGTTCGAGGCGCCCAGGGCCTGCAACAGGATGACCGGGATCAGCACGCTGTGCGCCTGCGTCCAGACGCCCGGGCCGAGCAGTTCCCGGCCGACGATCGCGGGTAGCAGCAGGAAGATCGCGCCCCACGCCAGCGCGCCGGCTCCGACGCCGAACGAGATCGCGAGACCGACCAGCCACAGCCGCCGGTACGAGTGCTTCAGCGCCCGCGCGGCCTCGGGGACCGAGATCATCCGGATCCCCTGGTTCAGCACGTTCACCGGACCGAGCAGCACCTGGGCGCCGCGGATCCCCGCGGTCGCCACCAGGCCGGCGGCCGCGGTGATGCCGAGCATGTAGACCTGGATCGTGCCGGAGACCGCGAGCATCTCCCCCACGTACTTCGGGCTGAGGTCCCAGTTCCGGCGTACCCACTCGCGGATCAGCTGCCGGCGAGGCGCGACCCCGGCCTGGAACCGGCCCGCGATCGCCGCGATCACCGCGCCCAGTCCCCACCCGAAGGTGAGAGTGAACGCGGACGTCGTACCTGTGAGGTACAGCCCGCCGAAGACTGCCAGCATCGCGAGCAACCAGATCAGGTCGTTCACGAACGCCTTCTGGCCGTCACCCACGACGAAGAACGCCCAGCGCCAGGCGTCCTGCAGCAGCAGTCCCGGCATCGTCACCGCGAAGGCGATCAGCACCCCCCGGGACGGGACACCGGGGAAGGCAGCGATCGCCAGGCCGACCAGCATCGCGAGGAGGCCGCACAGCAAGGCGGTCGCCGTACTCGCCCGGACCGCACGTTGCCAGTCGGGCGTACGGTCACCCGAGTGCCGTACGGCGAGTGGCTCGGTGGAAACCGCCCGCGAGACGTTGAGGGCGATCGTGTAGCCGCCGAAGGCCAGCGCGTAGACACCGAAGTCGGCGACCGTACTGGACCGCGCGACGACGACACCGACCGCCAGGTTGCTCAGACTCGACAGCGCCTGATCGGCCAAACCCCAGCTCGCACGACCGGCCGGACCGGCCAGCCGACGTAGTTTCGGCCGCCGGAATCTCACCGGCTCACTCTAGAGTGGTCGCGGCGGGTGCCGGAGGACGCCCACCAGGAAACGCGGGATCCCGAGCAGGTAGCGCCGCCAGAGCCGCTTCGGCTCCTTGTACAACCGGTAGCTCCATTCCAGCCCGGAACGCTGCATCCACCGCGGCGCGCGGTCCAGCCGGCCGGTGTGGAAGTCGAACGCCGCGCCGACACCGATCAGGATCGTCGCGTTCAGCCGCTCGCGGTGGTCGGCCATCCAGCGCTCCTGCTTCGGCGCACCGAGCCCGACCCAGATGATGTCCGGCCGGGCCTCGTTCATCCGGGCCACCGTCTCGGCATCCTCGGCGTCCGTCAGCTCCCGGTACGGCGGGCACTCGACACCCACGACCTTCAACGCCGGGTGCCGTTCTTGGAACCGCTCGCGGAGCTCCTCGGCCACCCCTTCGGCGCCACCGTAGAAGTACTGCGTCCAGCCGTGCTTCGCCGACGCGGCCAGCACCCGCTCGAGCAGGTCGGGCCCGGCGACCCGGTCGATCTGGCCGAACCCGGCCTTCCGGCCGGCCCACACCAGCGGCATCCCGTCCGGCACGGTCAGCCCGGACGTGTTGTAGACCTCGGTCAGCCGGGCGTCGGCGCGAGCGTGCAGCAGCGCGTTCATGTCGGACACGCAGACCAGCTGCCGCTCGTCCTGCTCGATCCACCGGGCGAACGTCGCCACGGTCGCGTCCAGATTCGTCACGCTGACGTGAATACCGAGTACGTCGACTCGCTGATCCGTCGTCCAGGCAGTGGTCCGGGCCTGAGTGTCGGTCATCAATCCTCCGTTGCTGTGCTCAGCGCGGCGAGGTCGGCGTCGACCATGATCCGGACCAGTTCGGGCACGTGCACCTGGGCCTTCCAGCCGAGCTCGACGGCGGCCTTGGACGCGTCCCCGATCAACGAGTCCACCTCGGTCGGACGCTCGTACCGCCGGTCGTAGTCGACGTACTGCTCCCAGTCCAGCCCCACCTGCGCGAACGCCAGCGAGACGAAGTCGCGGACCGAGTACGACGTACCGGTCGCGATCACGTAGTCGGCCGGGGTGTGGTGCTGCAGCATCCGCCACATGCCCTCGACGTACTCCGGTGCGTAACCCCAGTCCCTGCAGGCGTCCAGGTTGCCCAGGTACAGGCGGTCCTGGCGACCGGTCTTGATCGCCGCGACCGCGCGGGTGATCTTCCGCGTCACGAACGTCTCGCCGCGCCGCGGGGACTCGTGGTTGAACAGGATGCCGTTCACCGCGAACATATCGTACGCCTCGCGGTAGTTCCGCGTCATCCAGTAGCCGTAGAGCTTCGCGGCGCCGTACGGCGAGCGCGGGTAGAACGGGGTGTCCTCGTTCTGCGGCGGTGGTGTCGCACCGAACATCTCCGAGCTCGACGCCTGGTAGAAGCGGCAGTCCAGCCCGATCATCCGGATCGCCTCGAGCAACCGCGTCGTACCCATCCCGGTGGTGTCACCGGTGTACTCCGGCTCGTCGAAGCTGACCCTGACATGGCTCTGCGCGGCCAGGTGGTAAACCTCGGCGGGCTGGATCGACGCCAGCAACGTGACGAGTCGCGAGCCGTCGGTCAGGTCGCCGTAGTGCAGGAACAGCCGCTTGTCCGGTGTGTGCGGATCCTCGTAGAGATGGTCGATCCGCTTGGTGTTGAACGTCGACGCACGCCGGATCAGGCCGTGCACCTCGTAGCCCTTGGACAGCAGCAGCTCGGCTAGGTACGACCCGTCCTGACCGGTGATACCGGTGATCAGTGCCCTTTTCATGGCCTTCTTCACGCGACGTGCTCCTGGTACCAGGCGTAGGTGGCGGCCACGCCGTCTTCGAGGGAGATCGACGGCTTCCAGCCCAGCGACTGCAGCCGGCTCACGTCGAGCAGCTTACGCGGGGTGCCGTCCGGCTTGGACAGGTCGTTGCTCAGCGCACCGGTATACCCGACGGTGCGGGCGACCAGCTCGGCGAGCTCCTGGATCGTCACGTCCGCGCCGACGCCGACGTTGATCGGCTCGGGAGCGTCGTAGTGCTCGAGCAGATGCAGGCAGGCGGCCGCGAGGTCGTCCACGTGCAGGAACTCGCGCCGCGGCGTGCCGCTCCCCCACAGGACGACTTCCGGGGCGCCGGCCAGCTTGGCCTCGTGGAAGCGGCGGATCATCGCCGGCAGCACGTGCGACGTGACCGGGTCGAAGTTGTCGTTGGGCCCGTAGAGGTTGGTCGGCATCGCCGAGATCCAGCGCAGCCCGTACTGCCGGCGGACCGCCTGGACCTGCATGATGCCGGCGATCTTCGCGATCGCGTACGCGTCGTTGGTCGGCTCCAGCTCACCGGTCAGCAGGCTCGACTCGCGGATCGGCTGCTCGGCGTACTTCGGGTAGATGCACGACGACCCGAGGAACAACAGCCGCGGCGTGCGCACCTCGAGGCATGCGTCCATCAGGTTCACCTGGATCCGCAGGTTGTCGCTGAGGAACTCGGTCGGGTGATCCCGGTTCGCCAGGATCCCGCCGACCCGCGCCGCGGCGTCGATGACCGCGACCGGACGGTGCTCGCGGAGGAACGCGAAGGTCGCGTCCCGGTCGCGCAGGTCCAGCTCGGCCGACGACGCGCCGATCAGGTGCGTGTACCCGGCGGTGTCCAGGCGACGCCAGATCGCCGAACCGACGAGGCCACGGTGGCCGGCGACGTACACCGGTGCATGCAGATCCATTCAATAAGCTCCCGCGCCGTAGAACACCGCGCGCACGGTCTTCCAGAGAATCAGCAGATCAAGGGTCATCGACCAGTTGTCGACGTACCGCAGGTCGAGCCGGACCGACTCGTCCCAGGACAGGTCGCTGCGGCCGCTGACCTGCCACAACCCGGTCATGCCGGGCTTCACGAGCATCCGCCGGGAGTCGTCGGCGGCGTACAGCGCGACCTCCTCGGCCAGCGGCGGACGCGGACCCACCAGTGACATGTCGCCGCGCAGCACGTTGAACAGCTGCGGCAGCTCGTCGAGTGAGAACCGCCGGATCCACCGGCCGAGCGGCGTCATCCGCGGGTCGTTGCGCATCTTGAAGATCACGCCGTTGCCGTCGCTCAACGCGTACAGGTCGCTGAGCCGCTGCTCGGCGTCGGTGTACATGCTGCGGAACTTCAGCATCGTGAACTCGACGCCCGCGCGGCCGACCCGCTGCTGCCGGAACAGCACCGGACCGGGGCTGGACACCTTCACCGCAACGGCGAGCCCGATCAGCAACGGGGCCAGGACGACAACGAAGCCGAGGGCAACGATCCGGTCGAAGACGGCCTTCATCAGGTGCGGCCCGCCGCTCACCGACGGCCGCTCCAGGTGCAGCAGCGACAGCCCGGCGACCGGGCGGACCGAGATCCGGGGGCCGGCCACCTCGATGATGCCCGGCGACACGATCAGCTCGATACCGCGCTGCTCGAGCGCCCAGGACAGCCGGCGCAGCGACTGGCCGGCCAGCTCCGGGTCGGTCGCGACCGCGACCACCTCGACCGCGTGCCGGTCGGCGGCCGCCAGGATGTCCGGCTCGGTGAGCTCCTCCGGCTGCAGCGGGCCGTTGCTGTCGTCGCGCGGACGGCAGGTCGCCACCACCCGGTACCCGTCGGTCGGGCGGCTCTCCAGGTGCTCACACAAAGTTGCGGCCGGACCGCTACGTCCGACCACGAGAACCCTGTGCATGCAACGGCCTCTGACCCGGTGCCGATGCAGGTCCTTCCGCAACGCGTACCGCAGCAGCAGCGCGGACACCACGAGCACGGGGATCGCCAGTACGACGAAGCCGCGGGCGATCTCGGTCCTGGTCACGTACGACGTCATCGCGACGAGGGCCGTCAGTCCGACACCGGAGCGCATCAACGAGCGGAACTCGTCCGGCCCCGCCCCGAAGTACCGCGAGTCGTAGCCCTTCGACAGCGCGACCACGGCCACCCAGGCCGGTGGCAGCAGACTGCTCACCACGAGATAGCTGGAGCCGACGTGGTACCCGAAGCGGGTCAGCAACGCGATCGAGACGCCGATCATCGCGGCCACCAGGTCGCCGCCGACGGCGGCCCACCGGTACACCCCGACCCAGCGCGGCTCGGTCGAGCGGGACGGCAACGGAACGATCGCCGGAACCTCGTGCGGCACGACCCACAGCGGCCGCCGGCTGTCCACAGCGTCCGGCGCTTCTGCTCCGCTCACAGCGGTTCTCGTTCCCTCCTGCGACCGGACAGCCACGGACCGTGCCCATCGGAACCTGCAGTATGACCTGTTCACCCGCGCTTCGGCGAGGAGTCACCGCAGATTACTACGCGGCGGGTGCCGGGGCCCGGCACCCTGGCACCCTTTAGCTAGAATTTGCGTGGGGTGGGGGGAATGAGCAGATCAGGCGATCTTCCTGTGTGGGCAGGGTTTCGGCCGGCCGTGGCAGTCACGGTCCGGCACTCGATGCTGCCACTGGTGGTGCTAGGACTCATTCTGGTTACGGTCCCCGCGGTCGTCTTCGCCGGAAGCACCCGACCGAGCCGGCTCGACGGCCGCCTGCAGTCGCTCGCGCATGACCGTTCCGCCGCCGCTCACCAGCTGGCCGTCGTCCTCGACTGGCTGGGTGAACCGCGCGGCCGGGGCCTGCTGATCCTGGCGGTCGCCGCGGTCTGCCTGCTCGCACGGCGGCGCGCGCTCGCCGTCACGGCAGTGGTCGCGTCGCTGCTGGTCGCTGTCTTGACGACTGGCCTGAAATACGTCGTGGACCGCCGGATCCACGACGGCTTCCTGTCCTACCCGAGCGGGCACGTGGCTGCCTTCGCCGCGCTCGGTCTGGTCCTCGGCCTGCTGCTCGCCGATCTGCTCCGGGCAGGTCCGGCCTTTGGTACGACGCTCGTACTGGCCGCCGCCCTCGCCGCCGGACTCCTGATGGCGTGGGCGCAGGTCGCCCTGACAGCGCACTACCCCACCGACACCGTCGGCGGGGTAGGTTGCGCGCTGATCGTCGTACCGGCGACCGCAGTACTGGTGGACCGCTTCGCGGCCCGCCGGCCTTGACTCAGGCGACCACCGCTGGGCTGTCGAACGCGGCGATCACCTCGTCCGGGACGTTCTTCAGGTCGCTGACCCGCAGGTAGTCGCCCATCGTCGTCCCGGTGCACTCCGAGTCGATGTTCGGAGCGGCCCGGCCGGCGAGCGCGTCCCCGAGGTGCACCGTCCGCAGGTCGATGCTGAAGCGGGTCCGGCCGGACACGTTCGGCACGCTGGAGTGCAGCTGCGCACCGGAGAACAGGATGACGCCACCCGGCTTGCAGATCGGGCGGATCTGCGGCACGAGCTCGACCTCCTCCTCCGGGACCGGCTGCACCCGGGTGTCGACGCCGATCTGGCTGGCCGCGATCTTCCGGCTGGTCGCGTTCCACTCCGCGTAGTTGTAGACCCGCGAGCTGTTCCGGACCGGGGTGTGCCAGTACTTCGGGTGGAAGGCCAGCCCGTTCTCGTCGCTGATCGCGAAGATCGGCAGCCACCAGTTGAGCTGCACGTACGGCGCGGAGTACCAGGTGTCGCGGTGCGGGTGGAACGCGAACGCGATCCCGGTCGTCAGGTAGTCGTTCGACGTCGAGCTGCGCATCCGCGGCACGTCGAAGTACACCTCGTTCGGGTCGCAACCGAAGTCGACCAGCATCTCCTGGATCAGCCGCTTCGACTCCGGGTGGTGGATGAACGCGGGCTTCAGCTCGGCGAGCAGCTTCGCGTAGTCCTCCACCGGCATCTCGAACTGCGCGGTCTCCGGGTCCAGCGGCGCGAACGCCTGCCGGGCCATCTCGGCGGCGAACTCGGTGAGTGCCACGGTCGACGGTCGCGGTGAGTAGACGAACAGGTCGCCCTCGTAGAGCTTCTGCCGCCGTTCGTCGTCGCCGAAGTCGGCATCGACATGGATGGAATGCATTCTGACCCCCCTCACAGAACCAGGGACGTCACGTCCCCGGTTCCCTTTGGATCCTTTCCGCCGCGGCCAGTGCCTCGACGGGCGCGGCCCCCCGGCCGCGACGTTCTCAGGTGTAGCGGCGGAACACCGGCTTGACGGGGCGGCCGCCGAGCCACGGTGCCGGGTCGCCCGCGTCCAGCGCCTTGCGGTACACCGCGCAGGCGCCGGCGACGATGGCGACGGTCTTGTCGATGTCCTCGTCGGTCAGGGCACTGCTGACCACGAAGGACGGGCCGATGACGCCGCCGAGAATCAGCTCGCGCAGGAACAGCGTCCGGTACGGCTGGGACGGCTGCAGCTCGTCGTCGAGCGTCGCGAAGACCAGGTTGCTCGCGCGGCCGCGGACCAGGACGTGGTCCTGAACGCCCGCCGCCACGGCCACCTCGCGCACGCCCTTGGTCAGCCGCTCGCCGCGCTCGTGCAGGCGCGCCGCGATGTCCTCCTCGGCGTAGACGTCGAGCACCGCGATCGCCGCCGCGAGCGCGTGCGTCTCGGCGCCGTGCGTCGTGGACAGCACGAACACCCGCTCGTTGCTGTCCCGCAGGCCGCCGCGCTCCATGTACTCGCGCCTGCCCGCCAGAGCCGACACCGAGAAGCCGTTGCCGAGCGCCTTGCCGAACGTCGAGAGGTCGGGCGTCACGCCGTACAGGCCCTGGGCGCCGGCGGCGGAGAAGCGGAAGCCGGTGATCATCTCGTCGAAGATCAGCAGCGCGCCGTACCGGTGGGCGAGGTCGCGGAGGCCTTCGAGGTACCCGGCCGGCGGGTCGTGCTGGGTCGCGGCCTCGAGGATCAGGCAGGCGATCTGGCCCTCGTTGCGGATCAGCAGTTCCTCGGTCGCGGCCAGGTCGCCGTACGGGAAGCCGACGGTGAGCCCGCCGATCTCGTCCGGGATGCCGGCGTTCATCGCGGTGCGGGTGATGAACCAGTCGTCGATCGAGAAGAACGCGTGGTCGGCGCAGAGCGCGACCAGCGGGCGGCCGGTGACGGCGCGGGCCAGCTTGACCGCCGCGGTGGTGGCGTCGGAGCCGTTCTTCGCGAACTTCACCATGTCGGCGGTCGGCACCGTGGCGAGGAACCGTTCGGCCGCCTCGAGTTCGACGATGCTCGGCCGGACGAAGTTGTTCCCCCGGTCGATCTCGCGCCGGACCGCCTCGACGACCTTCGGGTGCCGGTGGCCGAGACTCACCGCGCGCAGGCCGGAGCCGTACTCGATGTACTCGTTGCCGTCCACGTCCCAGACGTGGGCACCGTCACCGTGCGAGATCACCGGCGCCATCTCGTACGGGTACTGGTCCTCGCCCTTGGCGTAGGTGTGCGCGCCGCCCGGGATGAGGTCGTGCAGCCGCTTGTTGGCCTCCGTCGATTTCGTGAAGGATTTGGTCATGTCAGCCTCGCAGTCGCCAGCGCGAGTGAAGGAGCGGCCTTGTCCCGCTCGGACATCAGCGTGACCGGCAGCGGCCACGGGATGTCCAGGTCGGGGTCGTCGTACCGGATCGACACGTCCTCGGACGGGTCGTGGGCCCGGTCGATCCGGTAGGACACGTCCGCGGGTTCGGTGAGCGCCTGGAACCCGTGCGCGCAGCCGGCCGGTACGTAGACGGTCACCTGGTTGTCACCGGTCAGGTCGAAGACCTCACGGTTGCGGTACGTCGGTGACCCCGGCCGCAGGTCGATCACGACGTCGAACACCGCGCCGTACGAGCACCGCACCAACTTCGCCTCGCCCGCGCCGGAGCGGATGTGCATCCCGCGCACCACGCCCCGCCGGGAGCGGGAGATGCTGTCCTGGACGAACGCGTCCGGGTCCAGCCCGGCGGCCCGCACGATGTCGGTGTCGAACGTGCGCGAGAAGAACCCGCGCTCGTCGCGATGCGGCGCCGGACGGAACAGCAGCGCCCCCGCGATCGTCGGTACGTCGATGACGTCCATCTACTCCCCCCGTTCGGTACTCGCGACGCGCGGCGCCTGCCCGGCCCCGAACAACGCCGCAGAGAGTACGTCGTACTGCGCCTCGAGCGCCGCGACGTATTCGGCGTTCCGGGCCCGCATCGCCGGGACGACACTCGCCGCCCGCGACTCGAGCGCGCGGAACTGGTCGATCAGCCGGTCGACGTCGAGCCCCTGGATCGGCTGCCGGAACTCGGCGAGCCGCATGTCCTCCATCAACGAGTCGCTCTTCGTCCCGTAGCTGATCGAGATCGTCGGCTTCGACAGCATCAGCGCCGACACCACGTTGTGGTACCGCGACGCGACGACCAGGTCGACGCCGGCCAGTTGCTCCAGCAGCCCGCCGAGCGTCTCGGCCGGCTCGTTGAAGAACCGTTCGTCGACGAGGTCGGGCCGGCTCTTGCGCAGGTCGTCGTACACGGCGTCGACCACTGTCTGGTCGCTCGGGTCGCCGGTGACGAGGCGGATCCGGTACCCCTCGTCGACGAGCCAGCGCGCGAACTCGACGATCTTGGCGGTGTACGTCGCGTAGATGTCCTCGGAGCGGTCCCGATCGGCGTTGGTGCCGCGGTACGCCATCACGCCCAGACCCACAGTGCGCACCGTGCGCGGTGCCGATTCGTCAGCCTCCGGCACCGGCGGCTTCGGCAGTGCGAACGCGAGGTCCGGGTAGACCTTGTCCTGGCGGGGGTCGCGGCTGGTGTCGAGGCCCATCGCCCGCATCGCGTCCCGCGAGTACTCGTCCCGGTAGGAGCGGTACGACGCCAGTCGCGCCGTCCATGTGTAGAGCAGGCGCAGCGACCGCTCCCGCGCGGCGTTGGCGCCGACGTTGACGAGCGCGGTCCGCACCCCGGCCAGGCGGGCACACAGCACCATCAGGAACAACGCGTACGGCCAGCCCCACGGGCGGACCTCCATCGTGGTCTCGAGGACCCCCATACCGGGCACGATGATGATGTCGTACTTGCGGACCAGACGCGGCATCCGGCCCAGGTCGGCCACCTTGCCGAAGGTCTTCCTGATCACCGTCTCGATCCGCGACCGGCCGGGGCCGTGCTCCTGGAACCAGGTGATCGCGACCGACGGGATGCCGTACTGCCGCTCGATCTCCTCCGGACCGGCGCAGATGCAGCTGATCCCGGCTTCCGGGTGCCGGCTGCGGACGTAGGCCAGCATCGCGTCGAACGACCCGTGGTTGCCGAGGTTCCCGGAACCCAGCAGACCGAAGAACGCGATTCGTGGTGACGCACCCAAGGCGCTCATTCGTGCGAGACCTCCTGCTGACGAACCACACCTGAACTCTCGGGGATCCTGGTCGGCGGCGTGGCCGGCTTGCTGTCCTCGATCCGGCCCGTGGACCGGCGGACCGCGCGACTGGCCATCCAGCGCGCCAGGTGGCCGTAGCACTCCCGGCGGTCCGACGACGAGAGCGGAGCCCGGCGGATGCCGCCGACGAAACCGTTCACGTACTCGGTGACGAGGCGGACCGTCGGATGCCGCAGCCGGCTCGCCCGGCGCGGCTCCATGTTCGCCGACCGGGACCGGATCGTCGGCTTCGCCCGCTCGGCGCGGTCCGGGTGGTCGCGGCGGAAGAACAGCAGCTCCGGCACCTGGTGGAACCGCCCGTACAGCGCCAGCTCGGCCATGATCGTGCGGTCCGAGTGGTGGTAACTGCCGTTCAGCGGCGTCCGGCGCAGGATGTCCGACCGCATCACGCCGTAGAAGTCGTCACCGCCGACGTCGAACAACAGGCTGCGGAACCGGTCCGGTGCGTGCGGGTTCGCGGTGTCGAGCGGGTAGTCGACCTCGAGCACGATGTCGCCGTTGCCGTCGATGATCGCCTGGTAGGCGTGCGCGAGGACCAGGTACGGGTCGGCGTCGAGCGCCTCGATACAGCGCCCCAACAGCTCCTTGCCGTACAGGTCGTCGTACGACGCCCACTTGAACAGCTCGGTGCCGGAGTGCTCGAAACACCAGTTGTGGTTCGGGGTCGCGCCGATGTTCACCGGCTGGCGGAAGTACGAGATCCGCGGGTCGGTGCGCTGGTACTCCCGGCAGATCTCCTCGGTCGCGTCGGTCGAGGCGTTGTCGGAGATGATCAGCCGGTAGTCGCCGTAGCTCTGCCCGAGCAAGGCGTCCAGGGACTCCGTGAGGTACTTCTCGCCGTTGTACACCGGGAGTCCGACGGTCAGCCGCGGTACCGCGTTCATGTGCTCCTCATTTCCGGCATCTCCTGCACCGTGTCGAGCTCTGCTTCCAGGTGTTTGCGCTCGCGGATCCCGGCGCGCAACGTGAACCACCAGACGAACGAGGCCGAGAACGTCGCGCACGCGGCACCCCAGGCCGATCCGAGCGCGCCGCCGACGATGCCGCCGGTGACGCCGCCGACCAGGTAGAACGAGGACGCGCAGAGCTGGGCCTTCAGGCTGCGCCGCGCGACCCCGAGCGCCCGCAACCCGGCCGCCGCGCCGGTGTTGAACCCGGCCCAGGCCACCGACAACGTGGCCGGCAGCACCAGCGCGGACGCGGTCAGCCAGACCTCGCCGAGCAGCGCGTGCCCCCACTTGTCGGGCAGCGCGAACAACAGCAGCATGCCCCACGCCAGCGCGGCGACCGCCTGCGCGCCACCGAGCAGCAGGCAGAAGATCGGCAACGCCCGCACCGAACGCCGCAGTACCCGGGCGGCTTCCGGTACGGCGACCAGGCCGACGCCGGACAGCACGATGAAGAACGGGCCGAGCAGCATCTCGGCGCCGCGCACCGTACCGACGGAAGCGACACCGGCGAACGCGCCGAGGCCGTACATCCGGAGCTGGTACGCGCCGCTCAACGTCACGTTCTCGGTCAGGTACCGCAGGCCGAGATCGCGATGGTCGCGCAACCAGTGGATCGCCTGATTCACCCGCGGCAACACCCCTGCCTGGAAACCGCTGACCAGGGCGGCGAAGACGCCGGCGCCGCCCCAGGCCAGCACGAATCTCGTCACGCTCGCATCGTGCGAAGCGAGGTACAGCAACGGAACCAGTGCGAGTGCCCAGGTGATGTCACTGACGAACGCCTTGCCACCCTGGCCGGAGGCGAAGAACGCGAACCGCCAGCTGTCCTGCAACATCAGGCCCGGCAGCACGATGCCCAGGGCAACGAAAGCCGATCCGGTCCGGCCCCCGAGCGCCAGTCCGACGATCGCGCAGATCACCCCGGTCAGGACGCCCACCACGATCGCCATCCCGGACGACTTCGCGACCGCGGTCCGCCAGGTCGGGTGCTCGACACCGCTGAACCGCACCGCGAGCGGATCGGTCGCGAGGCCACGCGAGATGTTCACCACGACGCCGTACGTCACCCAGGCCAGGCTGAACGCGCCGAACTCCAGCGCGCCGAGCGACCGGGCGACGACGATGCCCACGACGAAGCTGACCAGGCTGGTCACCGCCTGGTCGGCCAGTCCCCAGGTGAGCCGTCGGAGGACACCATGCATGCTCAGGACCTCGATTCACGCACAGCGGGGAGTTCCTGCAGCTTCCAGAGGCCGAGCCGGCTCGGGTCGACGTCGCCGCCGTCGGCGAAGGACTCCACCGGCTCCGGGAAGTCGAAGGGTGGCAGCCGGAGGTTCAGCCGCCGCCAGTTCCGCCCGGTGAACTGGTTCCGGTTGTGCTGGATTTCCGGATAGGTGTTGACCAGCAGCCAGTTCGCACCGGTGGCGCGGAAGTTCTCCAGCATCCGCGCCGCGTCGTGGAACGAGACGTGCACGAGGCAGTCCCGGCACAGGATCACGTCGGCCCGCGGCAGCTCGGCACGGGTCAGGTCGGCGACCTGGAACTGCCGGTGCTCGTCGGCGAACTGCTTCTGGTTCTCCTCGATCACGCTCGGCACGATGTCCACGCCGTAGTACCTGCGGACCGGGAGATCGATCCGCCGCATCCAGTTCAGGTCGCCACACGGTGCGTCGAGCAACGAGTCGGCGCGCAGGCGCTTCAGCAGGTCGGGCAGCTTCTCGCGGATGTCGACGGTGGCGCGCAGCTCGGACCCGGTGCCGGAGCCCGATTCTTCGCTGGCCCACCCGGCCGACTCGTACACCTGCGTGAACAACGCCTCGCGCGAGGTGACCCGCCACCGCAGCCGGTGCGCCACCTGGACCTGCGCGACCGCGGTCCGCGCCTTGCCGGCCAGTGCGGCCAGACGATCCTTCATCGTGCCTCCCGCCTTTCCCTCTCGTGCGGCTCGGGGAGCGGGACCAGGTACGACGTACCCCAGCCGCCGTCGGACTCGAGTTGGGCGATCACCTCGTCGGCGATGTCCCAGGTCAGAACAAGGACGACGTCCGGTCGCGCGGCCTTCAGTTCAGCGATCGGACGGATCGGCACCAGGCAGCCACCGGGGATCCGGCGGCCGTGTTTTCCGGGAGCCATGTCCACGGTGAACGGCAGCAGGTCGGTCGTGACTCTGCTCAGGTCGAGGAGCACTGGCGCCTTCGACGGGGCGCCGTACCCGAGCACTGTCCGCCCGGCGGCCTTGTGACGGGCGAGCTCGTCGTGCAGCGCGCCGGCCGCGTGCCAGGCCGCTTCCTGCAGACTGCCGAGCTGTACTTCGTCGGCGATGCCGGCCGCGTCCTCGTCCTCCAGCAGTACGGCGATCGACGCATCCGGCTTCGCGTCCGCGGCGTGCCGGAGCATCACCATCAGACTGCCGCCGAACATGTCCACCTGCCTGACCGACTCGACTGCCAGGCCGTGCAGCGCGGCGACGTTCCGCAGCGCGCGCAGTGACACGTACGCCCAGTGGCCGTGCCGGATGGTGTCGAACTGGTTGCCCACGAACAGCGGCAGCAGGTGATGGAACTCCATCACCAGCAGCCCGCCCGGCGCGAGCCGCTCGGCCCGCAGCTGCAGACTGTCGCCGTACTGCGGCTCGTGCACGATGCCGTGGACGTCGACGACCAGGTTCGCGGTCTCGCCGTCACCCGCGAGCCTGCAGTCCGCGGCGTACAGGTGGTCGAGCCAGGACCCGCCGTGCGGACTGCCGAACTCGAAGACCGTCCCGCCACTCAGCTCCGGGTAGTCGCCGAGGATCTCCTTGACCGACGTCTCGGCGTGCGCGCGGCTGGTCGCCGACTCCACGGCCAGCGGCTCCTCCGCCACCTGCGCCTCGACCGGCCCCAGCTGCACCAGCGTGCAGTCCCGGCACAGCCACAGCTCCAGCGGCCAGCGCGGATCGGGACCGGGAGCGTCCGCGGCCGGAAAGTAGTCCGCACACGGCTGCGCCCCCAGATCCACCACGGGTACGACGTTCTCCCCCGCGCACCCACGACACCTGAAGGCCACGGCCTCCCCCTTCACCATGTGAGAGTTGCTTTGGCCGTGGTGAACGCTTCGGCGTACCGCGCCCGGCACTCCATCCCGCGGATCCGGGCCAGCCCGGCGAACACCTCTTCGTCGAACCAGTCGTGCGGGACCTGGGACGGGTACGCCTTGTGCAGCAGCGCGATCTTCTCCCGCAGCTGCTCCTCGGACAGTTCGACGTACAGCCACGGCCGGCTGACGTCGCCGTCCCACTTCGGGATCTCGTAGTGCAGCACCAGGTGGTCACGCCACACCGTCGGCGCCAGCTCGGCGATCAGGCGATGGTCCTGGTGCGCGTCGGTGCGGCTCGGCGCCAGGACCAGGTCCGGCCGCCGGCCGCCGTCGGACAGCGCGCCGCGAGCCGTTGCCTCGAGCAACTCCTTGGTCTCGTTCCAGAACGCCGGCAGCCGGCCGTCCGGCAGTTCGGCCGTGGTCACGGTCACCTCGCAGTCGGGCAGGAACAGCTCCGCCGCGCGGCGGGCCTCCTCGTGACGGTGCGGTGTACCGGTCGCGATCACGAACTCGGCGGACAGCTCCGGCACCGACTCGGCCAGCTTCAGCAGCGTGCCGCCGCAGCCGATCTCGATGTCGTCCGGATGGGCGCCCACGGCCACCAGATGGACCGGCCCGTCGATCAGGCCGAGCTCGAACGGGAGCATCAGATCGCCACCACGATCGGGTCACCGGTGCTGACGACGGGTGCTTTGTCCAGCACCCGGCTCTGCTGCTCGCGGGCCTCGTGACTCCACAGCGCCCACGGCTTCTTCCCGGACCGGTACAGCTCCTCGAGCTGGCTGCGCTCCTTCAGCGTGTCCATCGGCGCCCAGAACCCGTGGTGCGGGATCGCCTCCAGCTTGCTCATCGCGGCCAGCCGCGGGAACGCGTCCCCGACCAGGTCCTCGTCCTCGTGCAGGACGTCGAAGATGTCCTTCTTGATCACGAAGTACCCGCCGTTGATCCAGACGTTCAGGTCGGCCGCCGACCGCAGCCCGGTGATCCGCGAGTCGGTGCCGAACTCGACGACGTGGAACGACGCCTGCGGCGGGACCGCGAGCAGGCTGGCGGTGATGTCGCTGGTCATCACGTGGTCGACGATCTTGTCCATCGGCGCGTCGGTCAGGACGTCGCCGTAGTTCGCCAGGAACGCGTCGTCGTCCTCCAGGTACGGCCGGATCCGGCGCAGCCGCTCACCGATGCTGGTGTCGATCCCGGTGTCGACGAAGGTGATCTTCCACTCGCTGATGTCGGAGTCGAGCAGTTCGATCCGCTGCCCGCCCTTCGTCATCACGAAGTCGTTGGACACGGTCTCCTCGTAGCGCAGGAAGTACTCCTTGACCGCGGACCCGCCGAAGCCCAGACACAGAATGAACTCGGTGTGCCCGAAATGCGCGTAGTACCGCATCACGTGCCACAGGACCGGCCGGTCGCCGATCGTCATCATCGGTTTCGGCGCGGAGTCCACCCCGCTGCGCATCCGCAGCCCGAACCCCCCGCAGAAGATCACGACCTTCATCTGACTTCCTTCCCCCCAACGCGTTTCAGATCACTTCGAGGCGCGGGATGGGTACGACGAACCGCGCGCCCCACTCCCGTGCGTAGCCGAGCTGGTGGACGATCTCCGCGCGCAGGTTCCACGGCAGGATCACGATGTAGTCGGGGCGCGTCTCGGCCAGGCGCTCCGGCGCGAAGATCGGGATGTGCGTGCCGGGCAGGAACATCCCGTGCTTGTGCGGACTGCGGTCCACCGTGTACGGCAGCAGGTCCTCGCGGATGCCGCAGTGGTTCAGCAGCGTGTTGCCCTTGCCGGGGGCGCCGTACCCGGCGACCGACTTGCCGTCGCGGCGGGCCTGGACCAGGAACTCCAGCAGGTCCGACTTGATCGTGAAGACCTCGCCGGCGAACCCCAGATGGCCCTCGACGGTGTGCAGGCCGGCGTCCTTCTCGTCCTGCAGCACCTTGCCGACGAGCTCGGTCGGCTCACCAGCTGTCTCGACCGGAGTACTGAACAGGCGCAGCGATCCCCCGTGGCTGGCCAGCTCCTGGACGTCGACGACCTTCAGACCGGCCTTCTCCAACGCGAGCGCGGCGGTCTTCAGCGTCAGGTACTGGTAGTGCTCGTGGTAGATCGTGTCGTACTGGCGACGCTCGATCAGCCGCAGCAGGTGCGGGAACTCCAGCGACACCAGACCGTCGTCCTTCACCAGCGCCCGCAGGCCCTTCGCGAAGTCGACGATGTCCGGCACGTGCGCGAACACGTTGTTGCCGACGACAAGGTCCGCCTGCCCGTGCCGGCGCGCCGCGTCCTTGCCGGTCTCCTCGCCGAGGAAGTAGCTCTCGGTCCGGATGCCCTTCTCGTTCGCGATCGCGGCGATGTTCGCGGCCGGCTCGATGCCGAGCACCGGGATGCCGAGCGCGGTCGCGTGCTGGAGCAGGTAGCCGTCGTTGCTCGCGGCCTCGACGATGAGGCTCTCCGCGCCGAGATCGAGACGCTCCTGCATGTCGACGACGAAGCGGCGGGCGTGTTCCACCCAGCTGGTCGAGTACGACGAGAAGTACAGGTAGTCGCTGAACACGTCATCCGCGGCGACGTACGCCGGGAGCTGGACCAGCAGGCAGTTGTCGCAGATCCGCACGTGCAGCGGGTAGAACGTCTCACCGCTGTCGAGCTGGTCCGCGCGCAGGTAGCTCTCGCACGGCGGCGACATGCCGAGGTCGACGAACGTGGTGGTCAGGGCGTGGCCGCAGATGCGGCAGGCAGGTGAGTCCGCCATCAGTTCATCTCCTTCGGGCCCGGGAACTGCGCGTCGGTCTGGCGGCGCAACTGGTCGTCGACCAGGCCCGCACCGAGCAGCTGCTGGATCCGGCGCAACCGCACGAACTGCGCGGAGTTGAAGTCGTCGAGCGTGAGGCCGTGCCGCTGGTAGGCGCCGTACAACTCGTCGACGCCCTTGCGGACCGTCCACTGCAGCTTCAGGTCCGGGAACGTGTCGTTGAGCTTGCCGAAGTCGACCTTGTAGTTGCGCAGGTCCGGGCCGGCGCCGTCGGCGATCGACAGCGTCGAACCGGGCACCGCCTCGCGGACCATCTCGGCGATGTCGCGGACCTGGACCACGTCCTCGGAGCGGCCGACGTTGAAGGCCTCGTCGTGGATCACCTCGCGTGGCGATTCGAGCACGGTCAGGAACGCGCGGCTGATGTCCTCGATGTGCACCAGCGGGCGCCACGGGGTACCGTCGCTCTCCAGCCGGACCTGGCCGGACGTCATCGCGATCGCGGTCAGGTTGTTGACGACGATGTCGAGCCGCAGCCGGGTCGAGGCGCCGTACGCGGTCGCGTTCCGCAGGTACGTCGGACTGAACGTGTCGTCGGCGAGCTTCGACAGCTCCTGCTCGGCGAGCGCCTTCGTCTCGCCGTACGGCGTCACCGGGAACATCTCGGCGTCCTCGGCGACCGCCTCCGACCCCGCCGCGCCGTACAGGCTGCAGGAGGACGCGAACAGGAACCGCTGCACGCCGGCGTCCTTCGCGGCCCGGGCGACGTTCAGGGTGCCGTCGAGGTTGACGGAGTACGTCGCCTGCTTGTCGAGGTTGCCGAGTGGGTCGTTGGACAGCGCGGCGAGACACACCACCGCGTCGTACCCGGACAGTTCCGCCGCGGTCACGTCCCGCATGTCCCGCGGCACCCGCGGCCCGATCGGCTCCGGTCCCCCCAGGAGGTCGCACCCTTCGTACAGCCCCGTGTCCAGCCCGTCCACCTGATGCCCGGCGGCCCGCAGGAACGGAACCATGACGGCCCCGATATATCCCCGATCCCCAGT
This sequence comes from Kribbella sp. NPDC004875, assembly GCF_042873375.1. Lineage (NCBI taxonomy): Bacteria > Bacillati > Actinomycetota > Actinomycetes > Propionibacteriales > Kribbellaceae > Kribbella > Kribbella sp. NPDC004875. The sequence continues at coordinate 200,233 of NZ_JBIALI010000002.1, read as the reverse complement.
GACCAGAACCCTCATCCGACATCCCCTCACCCCGGCACAGCCCCTGTCGACCAATACAGATCACCGGGACCGACCCCTGATACAGCGAATCAAAATTCAATCGCCGGGGAATCGGGACACCCCTCAGCGTTCCGTGGCCCGCGAGGCCCCGGCCCCGCGGGCGGGCTCTGCACGCGCCGTCCCGGCGCCGTTTGGGTGGTTCACCTCAGAAATGGTCCGTTCCCACGCGGCATACCAACTGCTCAGGGACAACATCAGGGGTGAACGCCTGGCCGGGTGCCTGGCTGGTGGTCACCGCTTGTCCGGGTCAGCCGGCGGCTCGTGCGGCGGGACGTCGAGGTCCCAGCCGCCCTCGGGCGCCGCGTCCTCGAACGGCACCCAGTCCTCCGGGCAGGCGTCGCCGAAGAGACCGGTTCGGTTTCGCCGGTGCGGAAGAGATGAGCCGGACACGTTCCGTGCTCCAGGCTACTTTCTCGCCCGGACGCTCAGCGTTCCTTCGACCGGGTGGCGCCGGGGCCGGAGGGCCGGTTCACGTTCGCCTGCGGCGCGGCGGCCGGGGGTGGCGCCGTACCGGCGGGCGGGCTGTCGCGGAGGATCTGTTGGAGAACGTCCTGGGGCATCGGCTGGCGGTGTGGGGTCGTCTGAACGCCCGGGCGCTGCGGTCCGACGCTCGGGCGACCGCCGCCGCTCAGGCCGTGGAGACTGGGCTCCTGCATGCCCCGTCGCCGCCCGAGACGCTCACCCGCGATTGCCGCCGGGTCCATGCTGCGATGGTTGTACGCCACAATCTGCCGGACGGGTTGTGCGTTCGGGTCCCGCACCACGCGACCGTCCTCGATCTTCGGCAGCGGATCGAACTCCCGATAGACCATCCGGTGCGACGGGCGCGGGCGCGCCGCCGTACCCCCTTCGTCGAAGACGTCGACCTTGATCTCGGCCGCGTCCCGCAGGTCGTGCGACGACGGGCCGTAGCTCAACTGCTTGCCGATGTAATCGCCCTCGCGACCGTCACGGAGCGCCTCCATCCCTTCCCGGAAGGCTGCGAACTCCCTGCCGGCGGCACTGTTCGGATCCTGCTTCCAGGCCGCGTAGAGCTTGTTGACCTCCTGCCGCAACTCCGGGTGAACGGTCAGGCGGTAATTCACCGCTTGTCACCGCCACCGTCGGACTCGTCCAGGCCCCACTCCTTCAGCATGTCGTCGTACGGCACGTAGTCCTCCGGGCGGGCGTTCGCGAGGCGTTCGCGGGTGAGGTCTTCCAGCTTGCGGTCGGACTCGGCGTCTTCCTTCAGGCGCTCGTACTCGGCCCACTGGTCAAAGGAAATGACCACGCCCTCGGGGCGGGGGTCGTCGCCGAAGAAGACCGGTTCGGTTTCGCCGGTGCGGAAGAGTTGCAGGATTCTGCTCAGGCTCTGACCGACGGTGGCGGTGTCGATGACGTGCAGGGTGTCACCGTTCGGCAGCTTGAACTGGGCTTCCATGATCACTCCGATGTCCGCGGGCGCGTTCACGTTCCGTGACTCAGGATACTTTCTGGGCAGATTTTCTGCGGGGAGATTTGCACAGGCTTGTATCAGCGTGGGCGGGACCTTGCTCTCAATGGCGCTGCGGTACGTGGGAGAGCCACGTCATGAGCCTGTGGGGGGCGTTATGAAGGTTGCCGTATTCGGCTTGGGGTATGTGGGGTCGGTGACGGCTGCTTGTCTGGCCGCGGCTGGGCATGACGTGTGGGGGGTCGATGTCGACACGGCGAAGGTCGAGCCGATCACCCAGGGACACAGCCCGGTCGTCGAACCAGGCCTGGACGAGCTGGTGGCGGCGGGGGCGACCGCGGGGCTGCTGCACGCGACCACCGATCCGCGGCTCGCGCTCGAGGGCGCCGATGTCTCGCTGATCTGCGTCGGTACGCCGTCCACGCCGGCGGGCAGCACCGACCTGACGTACATCAGACGCGCCGTCCGCGACATCGCCGAGGCCGCGCAGGTGGTGGTCCGGCCGGAGTCCGGGTTCCACAGCATCGTGGTCCGGAGCACCGTCCCGCCGGGCACCGTCGACGAGGTCGTCGAGCAGGTGCTCGCCGAGGTCCCGGCACCCGACGGCCTCACCTTCGGTACGGCGATGACGCCCGAGTTCCTGCGGGAGGGATCCGGGCTCGCGGACTTCTACGAGCCGCCGTTCGTGGTCGTCGGCACGCGCGACCCGAAGGTCGGCAAGGCGCTGACCGAACTGTTCGGCTTCATCGGCAAAGAGGTCCAGGTCGTCGACGTACGGACGGCGGAGGCACTCAAGTACGCCTGCAACGCGTTCCACGCCACCAAGGTCTCGTTCGCCAACGAGATGGGCCGGATCTTCCGGCACTTCGCGGTGGACTCGCGCGAGGTGATGAAGATCTTCGTCCAGGACACCAGCCTGAACATCTCGCCGTACTACCTGAAACCCGGATTCGCGTTCGGCGGCTCCTGCCTGCCGAAGGACCTGCGGTCGGTGCTGCACCTGGCCCGGATGCACGACACCGAGCTGCCGTTGCTGGCCGGCACGCTGGCCACCAACGAGCGCTCGGTCCGCGACGTCGTGGACCGCGTGATCGCCGGCCCCGGCCGCGAGATCGCGCTGCTCGGCCTGAGCTTCAAGCACGCCACCGACGACCTCCGCGAGAGCCCGAACGTCGAGCTCGCCGAACGCCTGATCGGCAAGGGCTACAACCTGCGGATCTATGACGCCATCGTGAATCCCGACCGCCTGGTCGGCGCGAACCTGCGGCACGTGCAGTCCAAGCTGCCGCACCTGCAGAAGCTGCTGACCGCCGACCCGGCCGCGGCCCTGGACGGCGCCGACCTGGCGATCGTCTCCGCGACCGACAACGCCGCGATCGACGCGCTCCTGACGACGCCGCCGGCGCGCACCATCGACCTCACCGGCAGGCTCGGTGGCGAGGTCGAGGCGCTGCCCGGATACGAAGGAGTGGGCTGGTGACCGGCCCACGCGTGCTGATCATCATCCAGAACCTCTGGGTGCCGTTCGACCGCAGGGTCTGGCTGGAGTGCCAGGCCCTGGTGGCGTCCGGGTACGACGTGACCGTCGTCTGCCCGAAGGGCCCGGGCGACCCGTCGTACCAGGTGATCGACGGCGTGACCGTGCACAAGTACAAGGCGTACGCGCCGGGTGGCAGCAAGCTCAGCTTCGTCTGGGAGTACGCGTACTCGTTCCTGATGACGCTCCGGCTGGTCTTCCGGGCCCGCAGAGCCGGCAAGTTCCAGGTGCTGCAGGCCTGCAACCCGCCGGACATCTTCTGGCCGATCGCGATGCTGCTGCGCCGCCTCGACGGGACGAAGTTCGTGTTCGACCACCACGACCTGTGCCCCGAGCTGTTCCAGTCCCGCTTCGGCGCTACGACAAGCCTTCCGTACAAGGGATTGCGGTTTCTCGAGCGGATGACGCACCGCACCGCCGACCACGTGACCTCGACCAACGACTCGTACCGCCGGATCGCGATCACCCGCAGCGGCAAGGCGGACCACGACGTGACCGTCGTCCGCACCGGACCGGACCCGGACAAGCTGCGCCGCGGCGCACCGGACGAGTCGCTCCGCCGCGGCCACCGGTACCTGGTCACCTACATCGGCGTGATGGGTCCGCAGGACGGTGTCGACATCGTGGTCCGCGCGGCCGACCACATCGTCCGCAAGCTCGGCCGCACCGACATCGCGTTCACCCTGATGGGTGGCGGCGACTCGTTCGACGACGTGGTCGCGCTGCGGGACGAGCTGCTGCTCGGCGAGTACGTCGAGTTCACCGGCCGCGTCCCGGACGAGACCGTCCGGGCGGTGATGTCGACCGCGGACCTCGGTCTCTCGCCCGACCCGAAGAATCCGCTGAACGACGTCTCGACGATGAACAAGACGATGGAGTACATGGCGTTCGAGCTCCCGGTCGTCGCCTTCGACCTGATCGAGACCAAGGTGTCCGCCGCGGACGCCGCCGTGTACGTCGAGCCGAACGACGTCGCGAAGTACGGCGAGGCGATCGTCGAACTGCTCGACGACGAGGTCCGCCGGCGCCGGATGGCCAGGCTCGGCCGTGAGCGGGTCGAGCAGGTGCTGGCCTGGAAGCACCAGCAAAAGGCGTACGTCGGGGTGTTCGACCAGCTCACCGGATATGTCAGCCGCGTCAGCGACGCCGGTCGCGTGACGAACGCGACGGGGTCCTGACGTGTGCGGCATCGCCGGCTGCTACCAGCAGCGTGACGGCTTCGCGCTCGCGGAGGTGATGAGCCGGCGGATCGCCCACCGCGGGCCGGACGCCGCCCGGGTGTACGCATTCGAGGAGGCCGACGTCCGCGCTGTCCTGGCGCATCGCCGGTTGTCGATCATCGACCTGTCGGCCGCGGCTGACCAGCCGTTCAGCAAGCAGGGTCTGACGATCTGCTACAACGGCGAGCTCTACAACTACAAGGAACTGCGCACCGAGCTGTCCCGGACCGGAGTGCACTTCCGGACCAGCTCCGACACCGAAGTGGTGCTCGAGGCCTGGCGCCGCTGGGGTCCGGACGCGCTGAAGCGTTTCCGCGGCATGTTCGCGTTCGCGATGCTCGACGAGGACAGCGGCAGCATGTACCTCGCCCGCGATCCGCTCGGCATCAAGCCGCTGTACTTCCTGCGCCGTCAGGGCGGTGTGGTCTTCGCGTCCGAGCTGAAGGCCATCGTGTCCGCGGTCGGCTCCGAACTGCGCACCGAGCCCGGTGCGCTGATCGCGTCGATGCTCTACTACTGGCTGCCCGAGCAGCGGTGTGCGATCGACGGCGTCGAGAAGCTGCCGCCGGGTTCGTGGTCGGAGTTCCGGCCGGACGGTTCCAGCCGGCACGAGACGTACTGGCGGGTGACGGACGTCGCCACAGAGGCCGCGGCCGGTCCGCGGGCCGATCTGCGGCAGGTGATCGAGGAGTCCGTCGCGGCACACCTCGTGGCCGACGTACCGGTGTCGACGTTCCTGAGTGGTGGGCTGGATTCCAGTCTGGTCACGGTGCTGGCGAAGCGGATGGATCCGGGGATCGACTCGTACACGATCACGTTCCGGGCGCAGGACCAGAAGCTCGAGGCGATGCCGGACGACGCGATCTACGCGCGCAAGCTGGCGCAGCAGTTCGGGATCGACCTGCACGAGATCGAGATCGCGCCCGATGTCGTCGAGCTGCTGCCGCGGATCGTCGACATCCTGGACGAGCCGATCGGCGACCCGGCCGCGATCAACACCCTGCTGATGTGCGACACCGCGCGGGACGCCGGCGTGAAGGTCCTGCTCTCCGGGATGGGCGCGGACGAGCTCTTCGGTGGCTACCGCAAGCACCTGGCCTGCGTGATGGGAGCGCAGTACCAGCGGCTTCCCGGCGTACTGCGGAACGGTCTGATCGGACCCGCCGTACGACGGCTCCCGGTGACCGTCAACGGCCGCGGACTGCGCTATGCGCGCTGGGCCAAGCGGTTCGAGACGTTCGCGAACCTGCCGGAGGAGACCGCGTTCCGGCGCAGCTACACGATGTACGACGCCGACCAGCTGGCCGGCTTGATCAGTCCGGATCTGGACCCGTACGTCGGCAAGCTGCTCGCCGAGCACAGCGACATCTACCACGACACCACGCTCGAAGACCACGTGAACCGGATGTGCCTGGCGGACTCCCGGATGTTCCTCCCGGGACTCAACCTCGCCTACACCGACCGCTCCAGCATGGCGGCCTCGACAGAGGTACGGACGCCGTTCGTGGACCCGGTCGTCGCGCGCGCGGCGTTCTCGGTCCCGGGCAGCGAGAAGATCCACCGCCGGGTGAGCAAGCTGGCGTTGAAGAAGGCCGCCGAGGCGTGGCTGCCGAAGGAGATCATCTACCGGCCGAAGGCATCGTTCAGCGCGCCGCTGCGGGCGTGGGTGCGGAACGACCTGCGGGAGCTCGTCGACGACGTGCTGCTGCGCGGCGAGCTGGTCGGGAGCGGGTTCTTGCGGCAGAGCGCCGTACAGCAGCTGGTCGACGACGAGCGGGCCGGGCGCGAGGACTACTCGAAACAGATCTGGCAGTTGCTGACGCTCGAAACCTGGACTCGCCACATGCGCTCGCTGGGCGTAACGGTGACCTCTCTCTGAAGGACTGACATGAAGCAGGTTGCGCAGAACTACAAGTCCGGCGAGCTGGCGGTACTCGACGTACCGCCGCCCGGGTGTGCGCCGGGTGGCGTGCTGGTCCGCTCGCTGTACTCGCTGATCTCCACCGGGACCGAGCTGATGAAGGTCGGCGAGGCCAAGCTGTCGCTGGTCGGCAAGGCCAAGGCGCGGCCGGACCAGGTGAAGAAGGTGCTGGACACGGTCTCCCAGCAGGGCTTGATGAACACCTACAAGAAGGTGATGAACAAGCTCGACTCGTACACGCCGCTGGGCTACTCGCTGTGTGGCGTGGTGGTCGAGGTCGGGGCCGGCGCCGAGGAGTTCGGTGTCGGGCAGCTGGTTGCTGCCGCGGGCAACGAGTTCGCGCTGCATGCGGAGTACAACTGGGTGCCGCTGAACCTGTGCGTTCCGGTGCCGGACGGGGTGCCGGCCGAGCAGGCAGCGTTCTCCACGGTGGGCGCGATCGCGATGCAGGGGGTGCGGCAGGCCGAGGTGCAGCTGGGTGACACCGCCGTGGTGATCGGGCTGGGGCTGGTCGGGCAGCTGGTGGTGCGGTTGCTGGTGGCCGCTGGGGTGCGGGTGTTCGGCATCGACACCGTCGAGGATCGGTGCCGGATGGCGGAGAAGGCGGGAGCGCTGCATTGCTCGTCTCCTGACGAGGCGGGCGTCGCATCGCTCGAGCGGGCGCTGCTGGAGGCATCCAACGGGCTCGGTGCCGACCACATCCTGCTGGCCGCCGGCGGTCACTCGAACGGACCGGTGGAAACCGCGGCGCGACTGGCGCGTGACCGGGCCCGCGTCGTCGACATCGGCAAGACGAAGCTCGACCTGCCGTGGAACGCGTACTACGACAAGGAGCTGGACGTCCGGTTCTCGCGTTCGTACGGGCCAGGCCGGTACGACGACCGCTACGAGCTGCAGGGCATCGACTACCCCGCCGGCTACGTCCGCTGGACCGAACGCCGCAACCTCGAGTGCTTCATCGACCTGATCGCCCGCGAACAGATCGACGTCGGCTCCCTGATCGCCGGCCAGTTCCCGATCACCGACGCCACCAACGTCTACCAGCAACTCAGCACCGGCGCCCTCCCCGGTGTCGGCTTCCTCTTCGAGTACCCGAAACCGGAGGAAGCAGCCGAGACCGGACAGGGCGCGGGCGTCGCGGACAGCGCACCCACTGGCAGCGGCGCTCTGGAGACCTCCCACCGGCGGGAGCCGGCCGGGCGACCGGCTCCCGCCGGTGCACCACGGATGGGGTTCATCGGCGCAGGCAACTACGCCTCGAGCATGCTCCTGCCGCACCTGCAGCGGGACGAGAACGCCGTGCTCGGCCGCGTCGCCACCAACAAATCGTTGTCGGCCGCGAACGCCCAACGCCGCTTCGGCTTCCAGACCGTCTCCACCAACGCCGACGAGGTGCTGAACGACGACACCTTGGACGCGATCTTCGTCGTCACCCGGCACAGCTCACACGCCGATCTCACCTGCCGCGCTCTGGAAACCGGCAAGGCCGTCTTCGTCGAGAAGCCACTCGCCCTGACCGACGACGAGCTCGACCGGATCGTCGAAACAGTGGATGCCACCGGCAACGACCGCCTGATGGTCGGCTTCAACCGCCGGTTCGCCCCGCTGCTCACCGACCTGAAGACCCGCTTCGGCGACCCCGGCGGCAACTTCTCCCTCCGGTACCTCGTGAACGCGGGCAAGCTGGACTCGACCAGCTGGTACCTCGACGCCGGCAAGGAAGGCAGCCGGTTCGCCGGTGAAGGCGGGCATTTCATCGACACCCTCGGCTGGTGGCTCGACAGCCTTCCCACCGAGGTGTACGCCGTACCCGGGCCCGAGGCCGGCGACGTCGTCATCACGCTGCGGTTCGCCAACGGTTCGGTCGGCACGATCAGCTACGTCGGCGGTGGCAGCAGCCGGTTCCCGAAGGAGACGATCGACATCACCGGCGGCGGCCGGAACGCGCGGTTCGACAACTTCCAGAGCGCCTCGGTGTGGTCCGGCCGCAAACCGTCCACGCGGAAGTCCCGCAGTACCGACAAGGGGCAGCGGGCCGAGCTGGCGGCGTTCGTGGCCGCGGTGAAATCCGGTGGGCCGATGCCGATCTCCTTCGACTCGCTGGTCGCCACCACCCGGGCCACCATCGCGGTGGACCGAAGCCTGGCAAGCGGTAGGGCCGAGTCGATTCTGTCCCCACCCCACCGCCCCGGTCTGGGGACGGTGTGAGCCGCCAGCCTCTGGGCTGGTACGTCCGGCGCCTCCGCCGGATGTCTCCCACCGAACTCATCTGGCGCGGTCGCGACACCGCGCGGCGTACTGTCTGGGCCTACCAACAGGTGCGGCCCGGGGAGGACCTGAAGAACGGTCTGCCGGTCCGGCGGGATCGCACGTTCGCTGTGACGCTCGACGCGCGCACGGCGTGCGCCGTACCCGAGGAAGCCCGCAAGGCGGTCATCGAGACCGCCGACGCGATCATGGACGGCAACCTGGAGGTACTAGGTGTCGAGCGCACCGACCTGCGCGCACCGGACTGGTTCCGCGACCCGACGACGGGCCGGCGTTCCGACCCGGCGCAGTACGTTTTCAAGCTGAACCACCGCAACGAGGAGGTGGTCGGCAACATCAAGCAGGTGTGGGAGTTGTCCCGCCACCACCACCTCACCCAGCTGGCCGCGGCGTGGTTCCTGACGCACGACGACAGGTACGCCGAACGCGTCGCCGACCACCTGACGGACTGGTGGCGGTCGAACCCGTTCCTGTCCGGTGTCCATTGGGCCAGCGGCATCGAGATCGGCCTCCGCCTGATCAGCTGGACCTGGATCCGCCGCCTGCTGAACGACTGGCCGGATATCACCGAACTGTTCGAGCACAACGTCCTGGCCCTCCAGCAGATCTACTGGCACCAGCGGTACCTCGCCGCGTTCCGGAGTCACGGCTCGTCGGCGAACAACCACGTGATCGCCGAGGCTGCCGGCCAACTGGTCGGCGCTTGTGCGTTCCCCTGGTTCGCCAAGAGTGCCCGCTGGCGGCAGGACGCCGCAGCCCTGCTGGAGACGCAGCTCGACGCCAACACGTTCCCGTCCGGGGTGAACCGTGAGCTGGCCACCGACTACCACCATTTCGTCTCCGAGCTTGGCCTGTACGCCGCTCTGGAGGCGGACACCGCCGGTCATCCACTCAGCCGCCACACCTGGGATCTGCTGACTCGCAGCGTCGACGTCGCCGCAGCGATCGTCGACACCACCCTGCGCCCGCCACGCCAGGGAGACGACGACGAAGGCATGGTGCTGGTGCTGGACCCGCCAGACATCAGCACGTGGTCGGCGTACCTCTCCCTGGGAGCCGCTGTAGTCGGCAGCGCACCTTGGTGGCCAGCCAGCCCACCTACCGCTACCTCGGTCATAGTTGGCGCATTGGTCAACGGCAAACGACCGGACCGTCCCAACAAACGTCCGAATCACTTCCAGGACGCCGGTCTGACGATTCTGCGTAGCCAAGACACCGGTCCGGAGATCTGGTGCCGTGCGGACGCCGGTCCGCACGGTTTCCTCTCCATTGCCGCCCACGCGCACTCAGATGCGCTCTCGCTCGAGGTCCGCGTCGACGGCGTCGACATCCTCGCCGACCCGGGTACGTACTGCTACCACGGTGAGGAGGAGTGGCGTAACTACTTCCGCTCCACCATCGCCCACAACACCGTCGAAGTAGCCGGCAGCGAGCAGTCCACCTGGGGTGGCCCGTTCCTCTGGCTCCGCGGAGCGACAGGCAAGGTACTGCGCTACTCCACGGGCTCCTGGGACGCCGAACACGACGGCTACAAGGTCGGGGACCTTCCCGTCACCCACCGGCGTACGGCGGTACTCGACGACGGTGTGCTGCGCGTCGAAGACCGGCTCGATGCCAGCTCCGACGTCCGGATCGCCTGGCATCTGGGGCCTGAGGTGTCCGTGGCGCTCGACGGCTCGACCGGACTGCTGGACTGGCCGACCGGCTCGGCCGTGGTCGAGTTGCCCGCCGGGCTGGAGTGGACGACGTACCGCGGCAGCAACAGTCCGCTGCTGGGCTGGTACTCCCCGCGTTTCGGTCACAAGGTCCCGGCCACCACGCTGGTGGGATCCGGTCGATTGGCCGCCAATGCGCCTGCGACCAGCACGTTCTCGTTCCGACACTGACGCCGGAACGGTGTATCACCGCTGACTCCGGACCCCTCTATTACCTCGAACCGAACCACGTTCGCCTGGAGGGGGCCTTGTGAGTGGTCAGCAGCTCGACGTCAAGAAGTCTTGGCGGGCAATCCGCAGACATCGCCTGATCGTGGCGGCGGTGGCTGCCGTCGGGCTGCTCGGTGGACTCGCCTACGGGTTCGTCGTCCCCGCGATGCACACCGCCACCTCGCTCGTCGTACTGCCACCCCCTCCGGCGACCGACACGCAGACGTCCACCGGCGCCGGTACCCAGAGCATCGACACGCAGGTCTTCATCGCGGACAGCGAACCGGTGCTGAAGAGCGCCGGCCAGAACCTGACGCCGGCGCTGTCCACGGAGCAGGTCCGCGCGCTGGTGAAGGTCACCGCTGTCACCGACGAGGTGATCAAGATCGATGCGAAGGGAACCACGCCACAACAGGCGATGCGACTGGCGAACGCCGTCGCCGAGGTCTACCTGGTCTTCGTCACCACCGACCAGAAGCTGCCCGGCGACCTGGGGAAGAAAACGGGGGCACGTGTGTTGGAGCAAGCGACCACAGCACGAGGCGGCAACATCATGGTCCACCTCGGCATCCTGGGCCTGCTCGGCGCGTTGATCGGCGCCGCCGCCGGCTCGATCGGCGTGCTGGCCAAGGTCCGCGGTGACCGGCGGCTGCGACTGCGGGACGAGATCTCGGACTCCGTCGGGCTGCCGGTGCTCGCGTCGGTCTCGTCGTACCAGGCGAACGACGTGTCGGACTGGACCTATCTGCTCGAGCACTACTCGCCGACCGCGGTCGAGGCATGGAGTCTGCGCAAGACCCTGCACCACCTCGGTCTCGACGTCCGCGGTGGCGATCCGGTCTCGCTGACCGTGCTCTCCTTCGCCGGCGACGACAAGGCCCGGTCGCTCGGCCCGCAGCTGGCGGCGCTGGCCAACTCGATCGGCCTCACCGCCTCGATCGTGGTCGACGCGCACCAGGAGCCCGCGGGCGACTCCGCACTGACCATCCACCTGGTCGTCGTCGACCGCGACGCGCCGGACCTGGACGGCTCCGAGCGCACCACGAACACGATCATCGCGCTGTCGTCCGGCGTCGTGACGGCCGAGGAACTCGCCCGGCTCGCGGTCGCCGCGGCCGCGAACGACCGCACCATCGACGGCCTGGTCGTCACCGACCCGGACCCGACGGACCGCACGATCGGCCGGGTCTCGCAGTCGACGCGCCGCTCCAGCTCACGGCTGCCAACCCTCCTGTCCGGCACGGCTAGGAGGACCAAGTGAGCAACCAGCCGTACGACGACGAAGCGGTCGTCCGCGAGCCGGTCTGGGCGGACGACGACGGTCTGTTCGACAACGAGCGGTCCACCTCGTTCCCGCCGGACGCACTGGTCACCTTCCGGTTCGTCCGGGACGCGCTGCGCCGGCACCTGCGGATCTGGCTGGCGTTCGCACTCGTCGGCCTTGCGCTCGGTCTGGCATCGACCGTCGCGGTACCCGCGGCCAGTACGTCGCAGACTCGCTTGCTGCTCACCCATCGCGACGGTGAGGACCCGGCGAAGGCGATGGCCACCGACGTCAGCCTGGCCACCACGCATACGGTGGCCCAGCGGGTGATCGACCTGCTGAAGCTGCAGGTGACCCCGGACGACCTGCTCAAGGAATACAACGCGTCCGCCTCGACGGACCGCGTCATGCAGATCAACGCCAAGGGCAAGACCGACGCAGAGTCGAGCAAGCTGGCCACGGCCATCGCCCAGGTGTTCCTCGTCTACCGCAAGCAGCAGATCGCCTTGCAGGACGCGCCCGTGCAGCAGGATCTGACGGCCGCGAACGACGACGTCGCCGCGGCCGAGCGCGCGGTCAAGGCCGCCGGTGACGACCCGGACAACATGCAGCGCCCGAACAGCGTGGCCGGCACCCGGCTCGCGGCCGCTCGTGAGCGCCAGCAGTACGTGCGCCAGCAGTTGCTCGACGAGCAGGTCCAGACGTCGCGGATGAACAGCAGCCGGATCCTCGACGTGGCCGCGCCGGTCCCGGTGTCGGAGAAGCGGACGATCGTGATCAACGCCGGCACCGGCCTGATCGCCGGACTGTTCCTCGGCATCGGTTTCGTGATCGTCCGCGCGCTGATCTCCGACCGGCTGTGGAAGCGCCAGGACATCGCCCACGCGCTCGGAGCGCGGGTCCGGCTCAGCATCGCCCGGCCGCGGCGCCGGCTGCGGCGGAACAAGCTCGGCGCCGACCAGCACGGGCCCGAGAACCAGCTGATCGTCCAGCACCTCGACCACCGGATCTTCTGGGGTGAGCGGCCGACGCCCGCGCTGACCGTGGTCGGCGTGGACGACCTGCACACGTGTGCGCTGGCAGTGGCCTCGCTCGCGGTGTCGCTCGCCGAGGACGGCAAGCGGATCCTGGTGGCCGACCTCACCGAGTCGGGCAAGGTCGCCCGGATGCTCGGTGTCAAGACGCCCGGCACCCACGAGTCACGGTTCAGCGAGGCCGGGCGCCGCATTGACGTCCATCGCGCCGATCCGGCCGGTGGTCCCGCCGAGGGCGCATACCTGCGGCTCAGCGACAGCAACCGTCCGGCACAGTCCGACAACGTCGCGCTGGACGCGTCCTGGGAGGTCGCCGACCTGGTCCTCAGCCTCGCCACGCTGACCCCGGAGCTCGGTGCGGACCACCTCGCGACCTGGGCGTCGCACGCCGCCGTGGTGGTGACTGCGGGCGAGTGCACCGCAACCAGGATCCAGGCGACCGGCGAGATGCTCCGCCTGGCCGGGCTCGAGATCAGCACCGCGATCGTCCTGCGCCCGGACCGGACCGACGAGAGCGTCGGCGTGGCCGAGGCCGAGTCCGGCCGTAGCCGGGCCGTCGACGTGGGCATGTTCAGCCGATGACGACACTCGCCGATCGGCTCGGCAACCACCTGCAGCTGGTCACGCGGCTCGGCCCCCGGACGACGCGGCGGGTCGTCGCCCCGGAGGTGCGTCGGCGCCGCCGGGTGCAGCTGACCTGGGCGCTGCTGGTGCTGAACGTGATGACGTTCTTCCCGGGCGCCCCGCACCTGCTGCCGATCCCGGGCTCGGTGGGCAAGCTGATCGCCCAGGGAGCCCTGGTCGGTGCGCTCGTAATGGTGCTGTCGGTGAACCGCCCGGTCCGGATCCGCCGCAGCGTGTACGTCGCTCTGCTGCTCACGCTGGCCGTCGAAGGACTACTGGCCAGCATCCGGGCGGAGTTCCTCCTGGGCGCACTGTTCCGCGCCGGACGGCTCTGCGGATTCGCACTGGTGCTCTGGCTGCTGACCCCGTGGTGGACCCGCCGCGACCTCCTGCTGGTGCGCACGCATCTCCTGGTGCTGTGGACGATCGTCGGCTCGGTCGTGATCGGCCTGATGGTGTCGCCCGGGCTGGCGATGACCGAGAACCGGCTCGGCGGCACGCTCTGGCCGATCCCGCCGACGCAGGTCGGTCACTACTCCGCGGTCGCCATCGGCATCACGATCGTGCTCTGGATGTCAGGCCTGCTCCGGCGCGGTGTCGCGTTGACCAGCGTCCTGGTGTGTACCGGCGTACTGCTGCTGACCCATACCCGGACCGCCCTGGTCGCGCTGCTCGCCGGCGTCACGATCGCCGGGCTGAGCCTGTTCACCGCACGCTCACGGGTCCGCAAGGCCTTCGCGATCGGCCTGGTGGTGTTCACCCTCGGCGCGCTCAGCCTCGGCTCGGTGGTGACGACCTGGCTGGCGCGCGGGCAGGACACCAAGGAGCTCGGTGCGCTGACCGGGCGCAAGGCGGTCTGGGACTCGATACTGGCCCAGCCGCGAACCACCTTCGAGACCCTGTTCGGCTTCGGCCTGTCGAACAAGTCGTTCAACGGCCTGCCGATCGACAGCAACTGGCTCGGTACGTACTACGACGTCGGACTGGTCGGCTGTGCGCTCACGATCACGCTGGTGCTGTTCGTGCTGACCGCCGCCTGGTTCCGGCCGCAGGGCCCGCAGCGGGCGCTCGCACTCTTCCTGGTCGCCTACTGCGTCGTCGCCTCGTTCACCGAGAGCGGGCTCAGCGAGGCGTCGCCGTACCTGCTGGAACTGACGCTGGCCGCCTCGCTGGTGTACTCCTCCTCGACCCGTGAAGGACCGCGATGAAGATCCTGATGGTGCACAACCGGTACCGCTCGACCGCGCCGAGCGGCGAGAACCGGGTCGTCGACCAGGAGAGCGCGGCGCTCGCCGCGGCGGGTCACAGCGTCCGGCACTTCGAACGGCACAGCGACGACATCGAGGACTGGCCGGCCCTCAAGAAGGCGACACTGCCGGCCCGGGTCGTCTGGAGCCGGGCGGCCCGGCACGACCTCGCCCGTGACCTGTTCCGGCACCGGCCCGACGTGGTGCACATCCACAACACGTTCCCGCTGCTCAGTCCGTCGGTGCTGTACGCGTGCCGCCTGGCGGGCGTACCGGCCGTGGTGACACTGCACAACTACAAGCTGCTCTGCGCGAGCGGCGACTTCTTCCGGGACGGCAACGTCTGCCACAGCTGCGCGGGCGGCAACCCGGCCAGCGGCGTACTGCACCGTTGCTACCGGGGATCCGCGCTCGCGACCGGGACCACGGTGCTCAACACCCGCGGTCACCGCGGCAGCTGGCGCGACCTGGTGTCGGCGTACATCTTCATCTCCGACTCGCAGCGCCGCCTGATGGCCGGGATGGACTTCGACCCCGAGCGCACCTTCGTCAAGTACAACCTCGTCCCGTACGACGGCCCGGTCGGCGGACCGCGGCAGCGCCAGGTCACGTACGTCGGCCGGCTCGACGCGGCCAAGGGCGCACCGCTGCTGATGAAGGGCTGGGACGCGTACCGCGCGGCCGCCGGCGACGACGCCCTGCGCCTGGTGATCGCCGGTGGTGGACCGATGCTCGAGCAGGTGAAGGCCTGGGCGGCCGCGCGTCCGTCGGTCGAGCTGCGCGGCCTGATGAGCAAGCCCGAGGTGTTCCAGCTGATCGCCGGCTCTCGCGCGGTGGTGCTGCCGTCGGAGTGGGAGGAGACGTTCGGACTGGTGGTCGTCGAGGCGATGGCCGTCGGCGTGCCGCCACTGGCGTCCGGCCACGGATCGTTCCCCGAACTGATCACCGACGGCGTCGACGGCGCCCTGTTCGAGCCGGGCGACCCGGACAACATGGCCAAGCTGCTGCTCGACGTCGACGCCTCCCCCGAGCGGTACGCCGAACTCGGCCGGCAGGCGCGCACGACGTACGAGAACCACCACCGGACCGATCAGAACGTGGAGCGGCTGCTCGACATCTATCGCTTCGCGATCGCCAACCCAGCCGCCCGCCACTGAGTCCGAGCCCCCGACTCCCCCGAAGGACACACCATGGAACCAGACGGTTCGGCCCCGAGGTCCACCGGAACGGGCAGGGCCTGGTACCGGCGTCCGCCGGCGCTCGGTGGCATCGCGCTGGTCGTCGCCGTCGCGCTGGTGTCGGTGGGGATCGCAGTGTTCCGCGACGAACCGGGCAGCGGGCAGTCCGCACCGCAGCCGGCCTCGTCCAACGACATCATGAACACCGTCGTCACTGCTCCGGCCACCCCACCGGCGAAGATCTGCGGGAACGCGAAGGCACTGTCCGGTCCGGCCACCGCTCCGGCCGGTGCGGTCGTGGTCGGCACGCACGCGAACCTCTACCAGCTCACCGCGTCGAACCCGCCCGGCACCACCTTCTGGCTGACGCCGGGGACGCACCGGCTCGGCAGCGGGGCGTTCTCCCAGGTGGTCCCGAAGGACGGCAACACCTACATCGGCGCGCCGGGCGCGATCCTGGACGGCGGCCGGGTGAACCGGTACGCCTTCACCGGCTACGCCACCAAGGTCACGGTGAAGAACCTGACCGTCCAGAACTTCGGCCCGCTCCGGTCGAACAACGACGAGGGCGTGGTGAACCACGACGCGGCCGGACGCTGGTCCGTGGTCGGCAACACCATCCAGAACAACGCCGGCGCCGGGGTGATGGTCGGTGACCATAACGTTGTCCGCAGCAACTGTCTGCGCAACAACGGCCAGTACGGCTTCAACGCCTACAACCCCGGCAAGGTGGCCTCGATCACGATCGAGGGCAACGAGATCTCCGGGAACAACACCGACGACTGGGAGCGGCTCAAGGAAGGCTGCGGCTGCACCGGCGGCGGCAAGTTCTGGGAGGTCACCGGCGCGGTGGTGCGCGGCAACTGGGTGCACGACAACCACAGCGTCGGTCTCTGGGCCGACACCAACAACACCGGGTTCGTGATCGAGGAGAACTACATCTCCGGCAACCTGGCCGAGGGTCTGCTGTACGAGACCAGCTACAACGCCGGCATCCGCGGGAACACCTTCGTGCGCAACGGTCTGGCAAAGGGACCGGCCAACCACGGCTTCCCGACGCCTGCGCTGTACATCTCCGAGTCCGGCAGCGACGCACGGGTCACCGGGGTCTTCAGCCAGACCTTCGAGATCAGCCGGAACGTCTTCACCGACAACTGGTCCGGCGTCATCCTCTGGGAGAACGCGGACCGGTTCGCCGGTTCCGCGGCCAACACCAGCACCGGGTCCGGGACGCTGGTCAACCCGTCGGTGGTGAACGCGAAGACGTGCAACCAGTCCACGATCAGCAAACAGCCGTACCTGAGCGACTGCCGGTGGAAGACCCAGAACGTGCGGGTGCACGACAACGTGTTCAACCTCGACCCGGACCGGATCGGCGCGTCCTGCGGGTTCAGTACCGGGTGCGGGTACAACGGCCTGTTCTCCAACTGGGGCACGTTCCCGAGCTGGTCGCCGTACCAGAAGGCCACGGTCCAGGACGCGATCACGTTCCACCAGGGCAACCGGTTCTTCAACAACACCTACGCCGGGCCGTGGAACTTCATCGTGCACGAGCAGGGCAACCGGGCGAACTGGGCGTCCTGGCAGGGAGCGCCGTACGGACAGGACCAGAACAGCGTGATCAAGCTCGCCGGGGAGCGCTGAGCGATGATCGGGCCTCCGGAGCGCGTCGTGGGTGAGCAGGTGGCGCTGGTCCGCTCCATCGGCTACGCGGCGTTCGGGCGGCACGAGCGGGATCTGGACGTGCTCGACGTGGTGTTCGACAGCCTCGTGGACGCGCCGGGAGTGGACGACGTACGCCGGCTGCGGTTCGCCGGACACGGAGTGACGCTGGACGTCGCCGTGCACGGGCGCGAGGACCTGACCGTCGAGCTGCGGATCTCCCCGTCCGGCCCGGTCGTGGTCGAGTCCCGTGGGGACGGCACCAATACCTCGGACGGCGCGCGACTGGTCAGCTTCCTGCTGCACTGGCCGGGCAGCACACATCGACCGGTCCGGACCGCGTGGATCGTGCTCTGAGTCCACTCAAAAACACACTCTGCTTCCACGCGGTCCCCGACCGGTCTGCTGCTTCAGGAGGCAAGCAGCAGTCTGAGTTTCTCCAGGCAGCGGCCGCGGATCGGGCCGATGCTGCCGATCGGGATCCCGATCGTCGCGGAGATCTCCGCGTACGGCGCCGGCGGGTCGGCCATCAGCATGCCGAGCAGCTGCTGCCACCGGTCCGGCAGGCTCTCCAGGGCCCGCCGGACGTCGTCCGCCCGCTCGCCGGCGAGCAGGTCGGCGTCCAGCTCGGGCTGGTCACCGGGCACCTCCTCGAACGCGGTCGCCTCATAGGTCAGCAGCACCCGCTTGCGGAACGCCAGCACCCGCAGGCACTCCCGGCGCGTGGTGACGACCAGCCAGGCGCCGACCCGCTCGGGGTCGACGCGGTTGATGTGTTCGAGCAACCGCAGCCAGACCATCTGCGAGACGTCAGCGGCGTCGCTGTCGCTCAACCGGAAGCTGCGGGTGACGGCCCAGACGAGCCGCGCATAGTGGTCGACGAGCCGGCTCCAGGCACCCTGGTCCCCGGCTCCCGCCTGGACCACCAGGGTCGCCGCTTCGGACCGGGCGACGTCAGACCTCTCCAGTACAACAGTCACGAATTCCCCCCTCGGGAATGCACAGCCATGACACCAGCACCGCTCAGTACGCGCCGTCGCTCCCCAGCACCGCGCGTGCGGTTTTCCACAGGATCAGAAGGTCCAGTGCGATCGACCAGTTGTCGGCGTACCGCAGGTCGAGCCGCATCGACTCCTCCCAGGTCAGGTCGCTGCGACCACTGACCTGCCACAGGCCGGTCAGGCCCGGCTTCACGAGCATCCGCCGCGCATCGTCGATCTGGTACTGCGCCACCTCGGCGGGCAGCGGCGGTCGCGGACCGACCAGTGACATGTCCCCCCGGAGCACGTTCACGAGTTGCGGAAGCTCGTCGATCGAGAACCGGCGCAGATACCGGCCGACCTTGGTCACCCGCGGGTCGTCGCGGATCTTGAACAGCACCCCGTTGCCGTCGCTCAGCGCGTGCAGCTCGGCCTTGCGGGCCTCGGCGTCGGCCACCATCGTGCGGAACTTCAGCATCTGGAACTGCTCGCCGCCGCGCCCCACCCGGGTCTGCTTGAACAACACCGGCCCGCGGCTGGTGAACTTCACCAGCACCGCCGTCACCAGCAGGATCGGCGCCACCGCGAACAGCAGCAGGCAGCCGACCACCCGGTCGAAGATGCTCTTCATCAGGTGCGGACCACCGCTGACCGACGGCCGCTCCAGGTGCAGCAGCGACAGGCCGGCGACCGGGCGGATCGAGATCCGCGGGCCGGCCACTTCGACGATGCCGGGCGAGACGATCAGCTCCACCCCGCGCTGCTCGAGTGCCCAGGACAGCTTGCGCAGCGAGTGCCCGGCCAGCTCCGGGTCGGCGGCCACCGCGACCACCTCGACGTCGTACTGGTCGACAGCTGCCAGGATGTCCATCTCGGCCCGGCCCAGCTGCTCCAGACCGGCCTCCTCCAGCGCGTCACCGCGCGGCAGGCAGCCGGCCACCACGACGTACCCGTCGGTGGGCCGTTCCTCCAGATGCCGCCGCAGCGTGGTCACCTGCTCGTTGCGTCCGACAACGAGCACCCTCCGCATACACCGCCCGGCAACACGTCGCCAGGAGATCTGCCGATGCAGCACCCAGCGCCCGAACATCGCCGCCACGCAGGTCATCGGCACAGCCAGCACGACGAACCCACGAGCGACCTCACTCTTGGTCGCGTACGACGTGATCGCCACCAGGGCGGTCAGCGCCACCGCGGCCCGGATGATCGACCGGAACTCCTCCGGCCCGGTCCCGAAGTACCGCGCCTCGTAGCCCCGTTGCAGGGCCACGCAGGCCAGCCAGGCGATCGGTAGCAGTGCGCCCAGTACGACGTACCCGAGGTTGATCTGGGCACCGAAGCGGGCCACCAGTGCCAGCGAGGCCCCGATCGCCCCCGCGCCCAGGTCGGACGCCAGCGACGCCCAGCGGTACTTCGCCACCCAGCGCGCCTCGGTGTACCGCGCCGAGCGCGGCACCACTGCCGGTACTTCGTCCGGTACCACCCAGACCGGCCGGCGGCGCTCCCCCGACGGCGCCGGCCGAAGGTCAGCCGGCTCGGCCATCCCCTCCGGCATGACAAATTCAGTCACGCAAAGTCACCCCCCACAGGTGAAACCGAAACCCGTGACCAACCCACACCCCGTCACGGACCTCGCCCGAACGCCGCCCCCACAACGACGTGATCCAGAGAGTACTACGGGGACCCGGCGGACAACAGCACTGATGACGAGTGTTTACGCGGCCGCCACCGGACGCAGGAAAAAGACCCCCGGGGCCCGTATTTCGCGGGTCCCGGGGGTCCGGATTCGACTACTCGAGGTGATCAGCCGCCGGGTCGGGGACGGACGATCGGAGTGGCCTGGGTGGTACGGCGGCCTGGGTGGTGCGGCGCTCAGCCCGCGATCAGGCCGTCGCCGCTGATCAGCTCGCGCATCTCCGCGAGCGAGCTGTCCGACGGGGGCAGGATGGCGTCGGAGTCGTGCAGCTCGTCGTCGGGCACCTTCTCACCGGACCGGACGAAGTCCAGCAGCGCGGCGAACGCGGCCTGGTACGCCGCCTCCTCGCCGGAGGACACCGCCTTCTCCAGGTCGCCGTCGACCGCGTTGAGCGCCTCCAGCTTCTCGTCGGCCAGTCGCCACTGACCTTCACCCATGATGCGAACGATCACCGAACATCTCCGTCCTGAGGTCGCACCGGCTCCGTCACCGGCTGCTGCACTGGCTGGGCGGGCTGCTGAGCGGGTTGCTGCGTGGACTGCTGGGCCTCACCGGAGAGCTCCTTCGGCGCGCCGCCGCCGGAGAGCTGGGCCTTCATCGCGGCCAGCTCGTTCTCCACGTCGGAGCCGGACGACATCCGGTCCAGCTCCAGGGTGATGTTGTCCTTGACCGTGCCGCTGGCGTCGTCGAGCGCGCCGGAGGCGAGCAGCTCGTCGATCGCGCCGGCCCGGGCCTGCATCTGCTGGGTCTTGTCCTCGGCGCGCTGGACCGCGAGGCCGACGTCGCTCATCTCCTCGGAGATGCCGGAGAAGGCCTCGTTGATCCGGGTCTGCGCCTCGGCCGCGGTGTAGGTGGCCTTGATGGTCTCCTTGCGGGTCCGGAAGGACTCGACCTTGGCCTGCAGCCGCTGGGAGGCGAGCGTCAGCTTCTCCTCCTCGCCCTGCAGCTGGGCGTGCTGCGTCTGCAGGTCGTCGATCTGGCCCTGCAGCCCGGACTTGCGGGTCAGGGCCTCGCGGGCCAGGTCCTCGCGGCCCATCGAGAGCGCCTTCTGCGCCTGCTCCTGCAGCTTGGCCGACTGGGACTGCAGCTGGGAGGCCTGCAGCTCCACCCGCTTGCGGCTGGTGGCCACGTCGGCCACACCCCGCCGCACCTTCTGCAGCAGCTCCAGCTGCTTCTGATACGAGTAGTCAAGGGTTTCGCGAGGATCCTCGGCCTTGTCCAGGGCGGAGTTCGCCTTGGCCTTGAAGATCGTCGACATCCGCTTGAAGATGCTCATCGATATCCGTACCCCTTCTGTGCCGGAGTGACGACCCGGCGTGCGTGCCATCCACCCTATGTCCCACCGGGTCACCACACCATCAGGACAGGCCCCGATAAAGTGGTGCCCAGGTCCGGGGACCACCCCGACTCGCGACCTGCCCTTGCGAATGAGGTTCTGACCCCGTGTTCCGTCGTACCAAGTCTGAGACAGCTACCACCGTACCCGCCGAGCCCCAGGGCAAGCCGGGCGGCAAGGGACGGCCGACGCCGAGCCGCAAGGAGGCGGAGGCGGCCCGCAAGGCGGCCTTCAAGAAGCCGGCCAACCGCCGGGAGGCCTCGGCCATCCGCCGGGAGAAGATGCGGACCGAGCGGGCCAAGATGCAGTCGGCGATGCAGACCGGTGACGACCGGTACCTGCCGGCCGCCGACAAGGGCCCGGTCAAGCGGTTCGCCCGGGACTACGTCGACGCCCGCTACTCGGTGATGGAGTTCGCGCTGCCGATCCTGCTGGTGGTGTCGCTGCTCGGCGTGGTGTTCTCGCCGCGGTTCCCGTGGCTGGCCGGGATCGTGAACCTGCTGTTCCTGGCGATGATCCTGCTGATCGCGGCGGACTGGTTCCTGCTGACGGCCGGACTGAAGAAGCAGGTCGCGATCAAGTACCCGAAGGAGTCCACCAAGGGAATCGGGTTCTACGCGGTCCGGCGGACCATGCAGATGCGCCGCTGGCGGCTGCCCAAGCCAATGGTGAAGCGCGGCGAACGGCCTCACTAGTAATGGCGTCCTGAGCCGCGCCGGGCGGGTCCGGCCAGTAGGGTCAGGGGTATGGACTTCCGCTATCTGGGCAACAGTGGTCTCAAGGTCAGCGAGATCTCGTACGGCAACTGGCTGACGCACGGCTCCCAGGTGGAGAACGAGCAGGCCAAGGCCTGCGTGCGGGCGGCCCTGGAGGCCGGCATCACGACGTTCGACACCGCCGACACCTACGCGAACACCAAGGCCGAGTCGGTGCTCGGCGAGGCGCTGGCCGGTGAGCGCCGCGAGTCGCTGGAGATCTTCACGAAGGTCTACTGGCCGACCGGTCCCGGCGGACCGAACGACACCGGCCTGTCCCGCAAGCACATCCACGAGTCGATCAACGCTTCCCTGAAGCGGCTGCAGACCGAGTACGTCGACCTGTACCAGGCGCACCGGTTCGACACCGAGACGCCGCTCGAGGAGACGATGGAGGCCTTCGCCGACGTCGTCCGGCAGGGCAAGGCGCTGTACATCGGCGTCTCGGAGTGGACCGCGGAGCAGCTGCAGGAGGGCCACCGGCTGGCCCGCGAGCTGCGTATCCCGTTCGTCTCGAACCAGCCGCAGTACTCGATGCTGTGGCGGGTCATCGAGGGCGAGGTCGTGCCGGCGTCCGAGGAGCTCGGCATCGGCCAGGTGGTCTTCTCGCCGATCGCGCAGGGCGTGCTCACCGGTAAGTACCTGCCCGGTCAGCAGCCGCCGGAGGGCTCCCGGGCCACCGACGCCAACGGCGCGAACATGATCAAACGGTTCCTGAACGACGACGTCCTGACCCGGGTGCAGGAGCTGAAGCCGCTCGCCGACGAGGCCGGCCTCTCGCTGTCCCAGCTGGCGATCGCCTGGGTACTGCAGAACCCGAACGTCTCCTCCGCCATCATCGGCGCCTCCCGGCCCGAGCAGGTGACGGAGAACGTGAAGGCCTCCGGCGTGAAGCTCGAGGAGGGTCTGCTGAAGCGGATCGACGAGGTGCTCGGCCACATCGTCGAGCGCGATCCGGCGAAGACCGCGCAGAACGCCCCGCAGAAGCGGCCGAACTCGTGAGCTGGAGCTGGCGGTTCGAGACCGCGACCGGCGCGCTGGTCGACCCGGGTGAGGTCGGCGGCGCGGACTTCTCGGCCCAGGGTGACGCGGAGAGCTGGCTGGGTGAGGTCTGGCGCGACCTGGCCGACCGCGGCGTCGGCCAGGTGTACCTGCTCGAGGACGGCCGTGAGGTCTACGGACCCATGAGCCTGTCGTCGGCAGAGTAGAGTTCGGTCGAACCACACGCCTGCGTCACAGGGAAGCCGGTCCGAGTCCGGCGCTGACCCGCAACCGTAGGCCACCCCGACCCGCACGGGCCGGGGCGGCGAGCCGGAACACTGTGACGCAGGCAGTCAGGCTCAACTACCCGCCGTGGCCCGCGGGTGGAGCCCCACCCTGCCGGTGCAGGCGGGTCCTCCTCCACCGGGCTGCGGCCCGACCGAGGACTCATCATGACTGCAGCTCTGCCGGCGCACCGCCGGACCGTACGACTGGTCCTCAGCCTGCTGGCGGGTTTCCTGCTGGCGGGGACCGTCGCGACCACCGCCGGCGCTGCCACCGCCGAGGACGGCTACCGCTTCTGGGGTTACTACCAGTGGACCAACGGCCAGTGGGCGTTCGCCCAGAAGGGCGCCGACGCCTACGTCCCCGCGGACGGCGGTGTCGAGGGCTGGCGGTTCGCCGTCGGCGGCGCCAAGCCGCGGGTACCGCGGGCCGCGGGCGACTTCGACGCGATCTGCGGCAAGACTCCGGCCGAGACCGGCAAGAAGCGGGTCGCGGTGGTCGTCGACCCCGGAACGCCGGAGGACGCGGTCTCGGGTGACACGCCGTCCCCGGCAACCGGCACCTGTGTGGTGACGGACCCGAAGGCGAACGGCGCTAAGGTCCTCGCCGCGGTCGCACCGGTCCGGATCGAGAAGGGCCTGACCTGCGGAGTCGGTGGCTACCCGTCGAAGGGCTGCGGCGACCAGGTGAAGAACATCAAGGTGCCGGCCACCGACACCCCGGTGACGCTGCAGATCGGTGCGGCAGTGGGCTCGACCGTGGCCCCGGCCCCGGCCGCCGGCACCAAGGACAACGGCAGTGGGACCGCCGGGATCATCATCGCGGCGATCTTCGTCGTACTTCTCCTTGGTGGCGGGTTCCTGCTCAACCGCCGTCGTACCGCGGCGAAGTAGCGCAGTAATGCGTGCCGTTCACAGCCTCACGCTCCCCCGGGCCCTGCACCCGGGGGCCTGGTGGTTGTGGGCGCTGTGCATGGCCGTAGCGGCCAGCAGGACCAGGAACCCGGTCCTGCTGGCTCTCATCCTGGCTGTCACCGGATTCGTCGTGTCGGCGCGCCGCAGCGACGCTCCGTGGGCACACAGCTTCACCGCGTTCCTGAAGCTCGGTCTGCTCGTGATCGCCATTCGGGTAGTACTGCAGGCGCTGTTGTCGACGCGCTCACAGGGCAACACGATCCTGTTCACGCTGCCGCAGATCCCGTTGCCCGCGTGGGCCGCCGGGGTGAAGCTGGGCGGCGAGGTGTCCGCCGAGGCACTCCTGACCGCCCTGTACGACGGTGCGCAGCTCGCTGTCATGCTCTGCTGCGTCGGCGCCGCCAACGCACTCGCCAGCCCACGGCGGCTACTGAAGTCGTTGCCCGGGGCCCTCTACGAGATGGGCGTCGCCTGCGTGGTCGCACTGACGTTCGCACCGCAATTGGTGACAGACGGCCGCCGCGTCCGCGCCGCCCGCCGTCTCCGCGGCCGCACCCGCGCCTCCTTCCGCACCACCGCGATGCCAGTACTGGAAGGCGCACTGGACCGCTCCGTAGAACTGGCCGCCGCGATGGACTCCCGAGGCTACGGCCGTACGGCGCATGCTCCGCGAGCGCAGCGTCGACTCACAGCGCTCTGCGTGCTCCTAGGACTGCTGGGCATCCTGCTCGGTGTTTACGCCTTGCTGACCGACTCCATGGCCTTCCCGCTCGCAGGCGGCGCGTTGACTGTCGGCGTGCTGCTGGCAATAGGTGCCATGGCGATCGGACGCCAGCGGGTGGCGCGGACGCGGTACCGGCCCGATCCGTGGGCGCTGCCCGAGTGGCTTGTCGTGGCGGCCGGTGCGGTGGCTGCGGGTGTGATGGTCGCCGCTGCGGTTCGCGGTGTGCACGGTCTGCTCCTTCCCGGGCCGTTGGTGGTCCCACCGGTGCCAGTGCTACCGGTTGTCGGCGTACTGATCGGACTGGTGCCCGCACTGGCCGCACCGCCCTTGAAGAAGGCGGTCGCATGATCGAGTTCGACCGAGTGACGGTGACGTACGACGGCGCTCGTGCGCCGGCGCTGCGGGATGTGAACCTCACCGTGCCGGAAGGTGAGCTGGCGCTGGTGATCGGGCGCACAGGATCCGGCAAGTCCACGTTGCTCCGGGCAATCAACGGACTGGTGCCGCACTTCACCGGCGGCACTCTGACCGGCCGGGTGCTGGTCGACGGAAGGGACACCCGGGAGCACCGCCCGCGGGACCTCGCCGACGTGGTCGGGATGGTCGGGCAGGACCCGATGGCCGGCTTCGTCACCGACACGGTCGAGGACGAACTGGCGTACAGCATGGAATCGCTCGGTGTGGCTCCGGATGTGATGCGGCGGCGGGTCGAGGAGACGCTGGACCTGTTGGGCCTGGCCGACGTGCGGGACCGCGCGCTGAGCTCGCTGTCGGGCGGACAGCGGCAACGGACCGCTATCGGGGCAGCGTTGACCTCTCACCCCGCAGTGCTCGTGCTGGACGAGCCGACGTCGGCGCTGGACCCACAGGCGGCCGAGGAGGTGCTGGCCGCGCTGCAGCGCCTGGTGCACGATCTGGGCGTCACGGTAGTCATGGCGGAGCACCGGCTCGAGCGAGTGGTCCAGTACGCCGACCGCGTGATCGAAGTACCGGGTCATGGTGGCGCGGTGTCGACCGGTCTGCCGGCCGACCGAATGGTCACCGCCCCGGTCGCGCCTCCCGTAGTGGAGTTGGGCCGCCTGGCCGGCTGGTCACCTCTCCCCCTTTCAGTTCGCGATGCCCGGCGAGCTGCGGTGAGCATGCGCGGTCAGCTGGACTCGACTGCGCCTGCACGGTCCAGATCGGACCTGGGTGCGGAGCTAGCGCGGTGCACCGACCTGGTCGTCGGCTACGGCGACGTGACGGCCCTGCGTGGAGTTTCCCTAACCGTCAACGCCGGTGAGGTCGTCGCGCTGATGGGCCGCAACGGTGCAGGCAAGTCGACGCTGCTCAACGCACTGGTGGGGATCGTGCCGGTCCGGTCCGGTACGGCGACTGCGGCCGGCGTGGACCCACGACGTACCAAACCGGATCGGTTGGTGAAGGCGGTCGGACTGGTGCCGCAGGAGCCGGCTGACCTCCTCTACTCCGCCACGGTGGCCGACGAGTGCGCCAACGCGGACGCCGACTTCAGAGTGCCTGCGGGACGTTGCCGAGGGTTGCTCGAGCGGCTGGCGCCGGATGTCTCACTGGAGTTGCACCCGCGGGATCTGTCCGAGGGACAGCGGCTGTGTCTGGCGTTGGCCGTCGTACTGTGCGGTGCTCCGCCGTTGCTGTTGCTGGACGAGCCGACGCGCGGGCTGGACTACGGCGCCAAGCGACGACTGGTGTCGATCCTGCGTGAGCTCGCGGCGGCCGGTCATGCGGTCGTGTTGTCGACGCATGACGTGGAGATGGTGGCCGAGGTCGCCACACGGGTGATGGTGCTCGCGGAAGGCGAGCTGGTGAGCGACGGCGAGACGGCCGAGGTGATCGCCGGCTCGCCCGCCTTCGCCCCGCAGGTCGCGAAGATCCTGGCCCCGTTGCCGTTCCTGACAGTCGGCGAAGTCGCCGAAGCCCTGGGGCGCGCATCGTGAACCTCATCCGCCTGAAGCCACGCAGCACGCTCGCCCTGCTGGTCGCGTCGCTCGTCGGGGTTCTCGCCTTCGCCTGGCCGTTGTTCTTCCGTCCGGCGCAGGAGGGCGCGTCCGCGATCGGCCACACGACGGACGCACCGTGGCTGTTCGTACTACTGCTCCCGTTGCTGGTGGCCGTCGTCCTCGCGGAGCTGTCCGAGTCAGGGATCGACGCAAAAGTGATATCCCTCGTCGGCATGCTCGCCGCGGTCGGCGCCGCATTGCGTGCCCTCGGCCCCGGTACGGCGGGCCTCGAGCCCGGCTTCTTCCTCTTGGTGCTCGCGGGTCGCGCTTTCGGCGCCGGTTTCGGTTTCGTCCTCGGGGCAGTGTCGTTGCTCGGCGGTGCTTTGATCAGCGGCGGAGTCGGGCCGTGGATGCCGTTCCAGATGTTCGCGTGCGCATGGGTGGGGTGCCTGGCCGGGCTGTTGCCACGGGCCGGCGGGCGCCTGGAGCTGGCCCTGCTCGCGGCGTACTCGCTGGTGTCGGGCGTGCTGTACGGCGTGATCATGAACCTCTGGTTCTGGCCGTACGCGACGTTCGGCGGCAACTTCTCGTTCGTCCCGGGTGACGACCTGACGGAGAACCTGCACCGGTACTTGCTGTTCGTGGTGGCGACGTCGCTCGGCTGGGACATCCCGCGCGGGATCCTGTCCGCGGTACTGGTACTGACGCTCGGGCGGCCGATCCTGAACGCGTTCCGGCGTACTGCCCGGAAGGCGGCCTTCGAGGCGCCGGTGGTCTTCACGACCAGGAGAGCTGATGACTGATCAACGCACGCTGGTTCTCGGTGGGGCGCGCTCCGGCAAGTCGATCGCCGCCGAGCGCCTGCTGTCCGCCGTACCCGATGTGGTGTACGTCGCGACCGGCGGCAACGACTCCGGCAACACCGAATGGGCGGCCCGCGTTGCCGCGCACCAGTCCCGCCGGCCTGGCTCGTGGGGACTCGCCGAGACGATCGATCTGGTCCCGCTGCTCGAGTCCGACGGCCCTCCCCTGCTGATCGACTGCCTGACGCTCTGGCTCTCGCGGACCATGGACGCGGTCGACGTCTGGTCCGACCTGTCCCGCGCCGGCCTCGTCGAGGAGCGCATCGCCGGACTTGCCGACGCCTGGTCGGCCACGCCCCGCCGCGTGGTTGCCGTCAGCAATGATGTCGGTTCCGGCATCGTCCCCGCCGACCCCGGCACCCGGCTGTTCCGCGACCTGATGGGCCGGTTGAACACCACCATCTCGCTCGCGTCCGACCAAGTTCTCTGGACGGTGGCCGGCCGAACGCTCCCACTGACATGACACTCGACGCGCTCCGATTGGCCTTCGGCACCCTGACGGTGCTCCCCGCCGGTATGCCGTCCCGGGTCGACCGCGAGGTCGGTGGACGGGCGATGACACTCGGCCCGCTCGTCGGCTTGGTGATCGGCGCGATCGCCGCCGGCGTGGTCGCCCTCGCGCACCTCATCCGGCCCGACGCCGATCTGCTGGCCGCCGTGCTCGGGGTGCTGGTCGTCGCCGGGGTGTCGGGCGGGCTCCACCTCGACGGGCTGGCCGACTTCGCGGACGCCCTCGGGAGCCGCCGGGATCGCGAGACGATGCTCCGGATCATGAAGCAGAGCGACATCGGGCCGTTCGGTGTGGTCGCGATCGTCGGCGTACTGCTG
This sequence comes from Kribbella sp. NPDC004875, assembly GCF_042873375.1. NCBI lineage: Bacteria > Bacillati > Actinomycetota > Actinomycetes > Propionibacteriales > Kribbellaceae > Kribbella > Kribbella sp. NPDC004875. The sequence continues at coordinate 171,541 of NZ_JBIALI010000002.1, read as the reverse complement.
CTCGACGTCGCCGCGCTGACCGCGTGTCTCCAGGCCGGTTTCGGCTGGCAAGCAGTCCTGATCGCCACCACCGCGAGCCGTCTGACCCTCCCCTGGTCCTGCCGCACGTCGGTCCCCGCCGCCCGGCCCGACGGTCTCGGAACCATCGTCGCCGGCACCGTCGGCCCCGGTACGGCGACTCTCGCGACGGTCGTCGTACTGGGTGCCGCACTCGTCCTGACCTGGCCCGAGCCGGCCCGTATCGCGGGCGCCGCGGCGGCTGTCCTGTTGGCCGTCGTCACGAGCGTCCTCAGCACCCGTCGGGCCCGATCGGCGCTGGGTGGCAGCACCGGCGACGTCCTCGGCGCGACCGTCGAGCTGGCCCTTCCGGTAGCGCTGCTGACACTCGCCCTGAGCATGTGAGCGCTCACCTCCAGCACCGTCCGAGGCGAGTGGTCTACTGTCGCCGTTGAACGTTCCAGTGGGGTACTGACGGCGAGGTTGCGGATGATGTTCGTGGTTCACCAGCGGTGGGCGGCCGCGTACGCCGCGCGATCCGTTATCTTTATGTAATGAACGCAACCCGCCCGGCGCCGGGCTCGCAGGCTTCGCTGCGCGAAGCCAACCGTGCGCGCGTTCTCGGCGTGGTCCGCGAGCACGGCCCACTGACCCAGGTCGAGATCGCCGCCGCGTCCGGTCTCTCCGCCGCCACCGTGTCGAACATGGTCCGGGAGCTCGACCAGGCCGGCATGGTGGGCCTGTCCCGAAGCATCCGCAACGGCCGCCGCGCCGTCCTGGTCTCGCTGGCCTCGGGCGGCGGACTGCTGGCCGGCATCACCTTCGGCGAGCGCGACGTCCGGGTCGCGATCGCAAGAGAGTCCGGCGAGATCCTCACCCGGCAGCTGATGCCGCTGCAGGCCGACCATGTCGCCGACGACGGCATGGAACGCGCCGCGCGCCTGCTCGCCGACCTGGCCGAGACCGTCAGCTCCGGCGTCGAGGACGTCTCCGGGATCGGGTTCGGGCTGCCGATGCCGGTCGACTCGATCAGTGGCGAGGCCGGCTCCGACGCGGTACTCCCGGGCTGGCGCGGCGTCAACGTCGCCGAGGCGATGTCCGGCTACCTGCGCGCCCCGGTCGCGCTCGACAACACCGCGAACCTCGCCGCCCTGGGCGAACTGCGGGCCGGCGCGCTCCGCGGCGTACGCAACGGCTGCTACCTGAAGTTCTCGTACAGCGTCGGCGCCGGCCTGGTGATCGATGGCGAGGTGTTCCGCGGTTCGGCCGGTACGGCGGGCGAGATCGGGCACGTCACGATCGACGAGAACGGCCCGATCTGCCGGTGCGGGAACCGCGGCTGCCTGGACACGTTCGTCGGTTCGCGGGCGCTGATCAACAGCCTCGCCGCGTCCCACGGACCGCTGCGGCTGAAGGACATCGTGACCCGCGCGCAGGGCGGCGACCTCGGTTGCCGCCGGGTGATCGAGGACGCGGGCCGCCGCGTCGGCGTCGCGGTCGCGGGCGTGGTGAACCTGCTCAACCCCGAGGTCGTGGTGGTCGGCGGCCTGATGGCCGAAGCCGGTGACCTCATCCTCGCGCCGCTGCGCGAGGCGCTCGACCGGTGCGCGATCCCGAGCGCCGCGGCGACCGTCGAACTGCGGTCCGCCGAGCTCGGCGACGAGGCCGACATCGTGGGTGCGATCCAGCGTGCGTCGATGGTGAGTCACACCAATATCTCTATTTCTTGAATTCAAGTCTTGACGCCAAGACGCCGGCGGGTTTGACTTCGGGACAGGCCAATCGGGGCCGTCTCGTCAAGGAGCCGCCATATGTCCGTCTCTGCAACCCGTCTCGTCGGCCTCGGCATCGCCGTCTCGGCCCTCGCTGTCTCCCTGGTGGCCTGCGGCTCGGACGACTCCGGCAGCGGCGGCAGCGCGAAGAAGATCGCGCTGCTCCTCCCCGAGTCGAAGACCACTCGGTACGAGGCCCTCGACCGCCCCCTGTTCACCGAGGCCCTGAAGGCGGCCTGCGGCAACTGCGAACTGATCTACAGCAACGCCGACCAGGACGCCGCCAAGCAGCAACAGCAGGCCGAGGCCGCGCTCACCCAGGGCGCGAACGTGCTGGTCCTCGACCCGGTCGACGGCAAGGCCGCCGCCGCGGTCGCCAGCTCCGCCAAGGGCCAGAACGTGCCGGTGGTCGCCTACGACCGGTTCATCGAGAACGCCGACTACTACGTGTCGTTCGAGAACGAGGCGGTCGGCAAGCTGCAGGCACAGACCCTCGTCGACACCCTGAAGGCAGCCGGCAAGACCTCGGGCAACCTCGCGATGATCAACGGCTCGCCGACCGACCCCAACGCGGCCGACTTCAAGAAGGGCGCGCACAGCGTACTCGACTCGAGCGGCTTCAAGATCGCCGCCGAGTTCGACACCCCGGACTGGAGCCCGGACAAGGCGCAGGCCTGGATGGAGGGCCAGCTCAGCGCGATCAAGAACGGCCTGGTCGGCGTGTACGCCGCCAACGACGGCACCGCCGGCGGCGCGATCGCGGCCCTCAAGGGCGGTGGTGTGAAGCCGCTCCCGCCGGTCACCGGGCAGGACGCCGAGCTCGCCGCGATCCAGCGGATCGTCGCCGGCGACCAGGCGATGACGATCTACAAGGCCGTCAAGCCGCAGGCCGAGGCCGCCGCGAAGGGCGCGGTCGCGCTGGCACGAGGCGACAAGCCGGAATCCACCACCGAGAAGAGCGGCGTACCGTCGACGATCCTCGACCCGGTCGCGGTCACCACGGCCAACATCAAGGACACGGTTGTCAAGGACAACATCTACAAGACCTCCGACATCTGCACCGCGTCCTTCGCCGCGGCGTGTGCGGCCGCGGGTCTGTCCACCAACTGACTTCGCCGGGATCATGGCCTGAACACAAGCCAGGAGGCTGATCGTGTGACTGTTACCCCGGCTGCTCTCGATGTCGGCGCCGGTACGGTGCTGAACCTGCAGGGGATCTCCAAGCGTTTCGGCGCCGTACAGGCTCTGAAGAACATCGAGCTGGACGTCCGGGCCGGTGAGGTGCTGGCGCTGGTCGGCGACAACGGCGCCGGCAAGTCCACGCTGGTGAAGACCATCGCCGGCGTCTACACCGCCGACGACGGCACGATGGTGTTCGACGGCCAGGCGGTCCGCGTCGGCAGCCCGGCCGAGGCGCAACAGCTCGGCATCGCCACCGTCTTCCAGGATCTGGCCCTGTGCGACAACCTCGACGTGGTCGCGAACCTCTACCTCGGTCGCGAGTTGCGCAAAGGGCGCGTGCTCGACGAGATCGAGATGGAACGCCAGTCCTGGGAGTTGCTGCGGCAGCTGTCCGCGAAGATCCCGTCGGTCCGGATCCCGGTCGCCAGCCTGTCCGGCGGCCAGCGGCAGACCGTCGCGATCGCCCGCAGCCTGCTCGGCCGGCCCAAGGTCGTGATGCTGGACGAGCCCACCGCGGCGCTCGGCGTCGCGCAGACCGCCGAGGTCCTCAACCTGGTCGAACGGCTCCGCGAACGCGGTCTCGCCGTGATCCTGATCAGTCACAACATGGCCGACGTGATGGCGGTCGCCGACCGGGTCGCCGTACTGCGCCTCGGCCGCAACAACGGCGTCTTCGTGGTCAGCGAGACCAGGACGCAGGACATCATCGCCGCCATCACCGGCGCGACCGACAACGCGGTCTCCGAGCGCGCCGCTCGCCGGAACCGGGAGGAGGGCCCCGCGTCATGACGCTGCGTGCCGAAACGAACGGAAGCACCCAGCTGCCGGCCGACCTGCAGGACGAGCGGCTGATCGCGAGCAACGGCTTCAGTGGTGCCGTCTCCGCGTTCACCGCCCGGCTGCGCTCCGGCGACCTCGGCTCGGTCCCGGTGGTGGTCGGCCTGATCATCATCTGGGCGGTCTTCCAGATCGCGAACAACTCGTTCCTGTCCAGCCGCAACCTGGTGAACCTGACGCTGCAGACCACGTCGGTCGGAGTGATTGCCCTCGGCATCGTCCTGGTGCTGCTGCTCGGCGAGATCGACCTCTCGGTCGGCTCGGTCAGCGGCCTGGCCGCCGCGGTCCTCGGCGTCACGTTCGTCAACAAGGGCTGGCCGCTGGTCCTGTCCCTCGTCGTCGGCGTCGCGGTCGGCCTGGTGATCGGCCTGTTCTACGGAATGCTCTACACGCGCTTCGGCGTACCGAGCTTCGTGATCACGCTGGCCGGTCTGCTCGGGTTCCTCGGGTTGCAGCTGCTGGTGCTCGGCAAGGAGGGTTCGCTGAACCTCCCGTACGACTCGGCGCTCGTCGGGTTCGCCACCCGCAGCTTCCTCTCCCCCGCCCTTGCGTACGCCGTCGTCGCGATCGTGGTCGCGGCCTACGCGTTGTCCCGCCTGCGCGCCCGCTCGGCCCGTGCCACCGCCGGACTGTCGACGGCGCCGACCTCGATGATCGCGATCAAGACCGCCGCGCTCGCCGTCGTACTGCTGGTTCCGGTGATCGCGCTGAACGGTGACCGTGGCGTGTCGGCGATGTTCCTGCTGTTCCTGGTCCTTGTCGCCGGCACCGACCTGACCGTACGCCGTACCCGCTGGGGCCGCTCGGTCATCGCGGTGGGCGGGAACGTCGAGGCCGCTCGGCGGGCCGGTATCAACGTCCGCGGCATCTACCTGTCCGTCTTCGCGGCCTGCTCCACCTTCGCCGCCGTCGGCGGTCTGCTCGCCGCGGCCCGCCTGGTCGCGGTGAACCAGAGCAGCGGTGGCGCCGACACCAACCTGAACGCGATCGCCGCCGCCGTCATCGGTGGCACCAGCCTGTTCGGCGGCCGCGGCTCGGCGTACTCCGCGCTGCTCGGCGCGCTGGTGATCATCTCGATCTCCAACGGCCTCGCACTCCTGAGCCTGAACTCCAACGTCCGCTACATGGTCACCGCCGGCGTCCTGCTGATCGCCGTCACCATCGACTCCCTCAGCCGCCGCAGCCGCCAGGCCCACGGCCGCGCCTAGCCGGCCGAGAACGCAAGAAAGCCCCCGTCGCCGTTGACGGGGGCTAACTTGTGCTCGTTACGCGGTGGCGGCGGTCAGGTCGACCTTCGGCTCCGCGAAGTGGCAGGCGGCCGTGTGGCCCTCGGTGGACTGCGGCTTGATCTCCAGCAGCGGTTCCTGGGTCGCGCAGATGTCCTCCGCCTTCCAGCACCGGGTCCGGAACCGGCAGCCGCTCGGCGGGTCGATCGGCGAGGGTACGTCGCCGACCAGCCGGATCCGCTCCTTCGGCGGGACGCCGCGGATGGTGCCGAGATCGGGCGCCGCGGACAGCAGCGCCTGGGTGTACGGGTGCTGCGGCGCGTTGTAGATCTGCTCCCGGCTGCCCTGCTCGACGATCTTGCCGAGGTACATCACCGCGACCTCGTCACAGAAGTGCCGGACCACGCCGAGGTCGTGCGCGATGAACACGAACGCGATCCCGAGGTCCTTGCGCAGGTCCTCGAGCAGGTTCATCACCTGGGCCTGGATCGACACGTCCAGCGCGGACACCGGCTCGTCGGCGATGATCACCTCGGGCTCCACCGCGAGCGCCCGGGCGATCCCGATGCGCTGCCGCTGACCACCGGAGAACTCGTTCGGGTACCGGTTGTGGTGCTCCGGGTTGAGACCGACCCGCTCCAGCAGTTCCTGGACGCGCGCGAGCTCCCCGCCCTTCTTCACCAGGTTGTGGACGCGCAGCGGCGTACTGATGATGTTGCTGACCGTCTGCCGCGGGTTCAGTGAGCTGTACGGGTCCTGGAAGACGATCTGCAGCTGGCGGCGGAACGGGCGCAGGTCCCGCTCCTTCAGCTGCGCGATGTCGGTGCCCTTGAACAGGATCTGCCCCGACGTCGGCGTCAGCAGCCGGGTGATCATCCGGCCGGTGGTGGACTTGCCACAGCCGGACTCGCCGACCAGGCCGAGGCTGGCGCCCGCCTTCAGGTCGAAGCTGACGCCGTCGACCGCCTGGACGACCTTCTTCGTCCGGCCGAGGCCGGCGGCCTCCTTGATCGGGAAGTGCATCTTCAGGTCGCGGACCTGCAACAACGATTCGCTCATGGCTCCTCAGTCCCCTCGTCAGCCCAGTCTCGGCGCGACCTCGGCCTCGTACACCGAGGCCTTGTCGTGCAGGTGACAGCGGGACGTGTGCGCACCGGCGCCGTCCACCGGTAGCAGTTCCGGCAGTTGGGTGGTGCAGAGCTCGCCCTTGACCCGGTCCTTGTACGGGCAGCGCGGGTTGAAGGCGCAGCCGTCCGGCAGGTTCAGCAGGCTCGGCGGCAGGCCCTTGATCGGGCGCAGCCGCTCGTTCGCCGCGGACACCGTCGGGATCGACTCCAGCAGGCCCCAGGTGTAGGGCATCCGCGGGTTCGCCAGCACGTCTTCCGCGGTGCCGTACTCGACGCAGCGCCCGGCGTACATCACCAGGACGTCGTCGGCCATCTCGGCCACTACACCCAGGTCGTGGGTGATCAGCACGATCGCGGAGCCGAACTCCTTCTGCAGGTTGTTCAGCAGGTCCAGGATCTGCGCCTGCACGGTGACGTCGAGCGCGGTGGTCGGCTCGTCGGCGATCACCAGCTTCGGGTCGTTGATCAGGCTCATCGCGATCATCGCGCGCTGCCGCATACCGCCCGAGAACTCGTGCGGGTACTGCGAGAACCGGCGCGGTGGGTTCGGGATGCCGACCAGGTCGAGCATCTCCAGCGCCCGCTTCTTCGCGACGTCCTTCGACACCTTGTGGTGCACGCGGTACGCCTCGACCAACTGGTTGCCGATCGTGTACAGCGGATGCAGCGAGGACTGCGGGTCCTGGAAGACCATCGACACCGCGTCGCCGCGGATCTTCATCAGGTCGTTCTCGCTGAGGCCGATGATCTCGTCACCGCCGAGCCGGATCGAGCCGGTGATCCGGGTGCGCTTGCGGTCGTGCAGGCCCATCACGGCCATGCTCGACACGGACTTGCCCGAGCCGGACTCACCGACGATCGCCAGCGTGCGGCCGAGCGGGACCGAGTAGCTCAGCCCGTTCACCGCGCTGACCAGGCCGTCCGCGGTCGGGAACTTGACCGCGAGGTCCTCGACCACCAGGTACGGCGTCTCGCCACTGGGGTTGATCGAACCCTGACGACGCTCGCGGGTGGCGACCGACGGGCCACGCTTGGCAGCGCCGCCGGCGTCCGCGGCGTCGGCCGGAATGGCTGCACCCTCGGCGCTCTCGGCCATGCTGTCCTTCTTGTCTTCGGGGGCGGGAGTGGTCACGAAAGCCTCACTCGCGGGTCGATCAGGCTGTAGCCGATATCCACCAGGAGGTTCATCACGACGATGAGCACGGAGGCGACCAGCACGGTGCCCATGATCACCGGCAGGTCGTAGCTGTTCAAGCTGTCCAGCACCAGGACACCGAGTCCGGGGAGGTCGAAGATCCGCTCGGTGAAGATCGCGCCGCCGAGGCTGCCGGCGACGTCCAGACCGAAGATCGTCACGACCGGGATCAAGCCGGACCGGAGCGCGTGCTTGTAGGTGACCACCCGGTCCGACAGGCCCTTGGCCCGCGCGGTCCGGATGAAGTCCTCGCTCAGGGTCTCGACCATGGAGCCACGGGAGTATCTGGCGTAGGACGTGCAGTTGTAGATGCCGAGCACCAGCCAGGGTGTCAGCAGACCGGCGATCCACTTCCCTGGATTCTCCGAGGGTGGTGTCCATTCCCCTCGAGGCAGGATCGGATAGAGCACGGTCAGATAGAGAGCGACCATCAGCGCCACGATGTAGTACGGCACCGAACTGATCACCAGGGTGCTGCTCATCAGGGCCCGGTCGCCCAGGGTCCCGCGTCTCTTCGCCGCCATCGATCCGACGAACACACCGATCGTCAGCACCAGGACGGCGTACCCGAACACCAGTGACAACGTCACCGGGAACCGGGATTTGATCATGTCGGTGACGGGCCGGTCGTTCTTGAACGAGAAGCCCAGGCACGGCGCCGCGCAGTGCTGCTTGACGCCCGACGTGGTGAAGTCGCGACCGGTGAAGATCCCCGCGGTGTACTCGGCGAACTGCTGCACCTTCGGCCGGTCGAGATGCAGGTTGGTCCTGATCTCGTTGTAGCGCTGGGTGGTGCAGTTGCGCTCGCCGCAGATCGCGCCGGCCGGGTCGGTGGGCGCGATGAAGAACAGCGCGAAGGTCGCGATCAGGGTTGCCAACACGACACTGAGCGCGCTGACCAGGCGGCGCGCCACGAAGTAGAGCACGGGATTGTCTCCTCACCGATCGGCATGGTGCCCGGACTGTGGTCCGGGCACCATGCCACTTTCAGTGGATCAGTACTGCATCATCAGAACGGACTTCGATCAGGGCTGCTTCAGGAACATCGAGGTGAACTCGAAGAGGCCCTGTGTCGGGTCGTTGATCGCGTGCCCGATGTTCTTGCCGGTCGGCATGTTGCTCGCGCTGTAGTAGAGCGGCAGGACGGGGAGGTACTTCTCCATGATGTCCTTGTCGACCTTCGTCCACTCCTTCAGCTGCTCGTTCGGCTCCTTGGCCGAGACCGCGTCGATCTCCGCGTCCAGGGCCTTGTCCTGCAGCTGACCAACGCTGTTGCCCAGGGCGATCGCGTCGGACTTGAACAGCACCGGCATCCAGCTGGTGGCGCTCGGCCAGTCGGAGCACCAACCGGTCGGGGTCTTGCCGATGTTCACCGGAGCGTTCTGGTCACCGGTGAAGGTACGGATCTTCGCCTTCGGGACACCGATGGCGCGAACCTTGAAGCCGGCCTTCTCGAACATCTGCTTGCGGAACTGCGTGGTACGGGTCGAGATCGGGTCGTCGATCGAGTAGTACCAGCTGAGCTCGAAGTTCGACTTGCCCAGCTTGGCCAGCTCGTCCTTGACCTCCTTGGCGACCGCGTCGTCCTCGGCGCCCTTACCGGTTCCGTTCAGGCCCGGCAGCTCGTACTTCTCGTAGCCCGGCACGGCCGGCGGCAGGATCGTGGACGCCGGCGGGTCGTCGGTCGGGTTCAGACCGGCCACCTTGCGCCAACCGTCGTACGGGTGCGCCTTGGCGATCAGCTTGCGGACCTCCAACGGAATCTTCCGGGTGTCCATCGTGTACATGATCGTGCACGGCGACGGGCCCTTGGTCAGCTGCGACGGGTCCTTGACCTCGGGGAGCAGCGAGACGTCCAGGTTGGAGTAGTTCACCGCGTTGCCGTCCGGACCCGCGCTGGCCAGCACCTGACGCTGGACCTTCAGGGTGTCCTGAGCGAACTTGAAGTCCCAGCCGTCGACGTACTGGTGCCGCACCGGGTCGGTGTTCGGGTCCCAGTTCGGGTTCTTCGTCAGCTTGAGCTCGGCACCCGGCTGGTACGACGTGACCTGGTACGGGCCGGTCGTCATCGGGCGCTGCTCGTAGTTCTTCTGGGTGTCCTTCGCCTTCGGGATCGGCGTGAACATCGGGAACGCGACGTAGTACGGCAGGTCGTCGAACTTCTTCGCCAGGTGGATGACCAGGGTCGAGTCGTCCGGCGTCTCGACACCCGCGTAGGTGTCACCGTTCGGGCCGTACGGGCCCTTGTACTTCTCGCCGTCCTTGAAGAACTGGATCTGGTAGCTGGGTCCGGCGTCGTACAGGTCGTGGGCGAAGGACCGCTTGATCGCGTACGCGTAGTCCTCGGCCTTGACCGGCGTGCCGTCCTGGTACTTGATGCCCTTCTTCAGCTTGAAGGTCCAGGTGAGCCCGTCGGCGGACTTGGTGCCGAGGTCCTCGGCGAGGTCCGGAACCAGGACCGGCTTGTGGTCCGGGCCGTCCAGGCGGTACTGGGTCAGCGTGCGGAAGAACAGCTTCTCGATCTGGTTGCCGTCGGTGTAGTAGGTGTTCGACGGGTCGAACGTGTCCGGGGTCACGTCCGACAGCACGGTGATCGTGCCGCCCTTCTGGGCACCTTCTACGTCAGCGGCCGGACCTTTGGCAGTGGGGTCCGTCGCCTTCTCCTGGGCGCCCCCTACGCTGTTGTTGTCGCCTTTGTTGCCGCTGTTCGAGGACGGGCTGCCGCAAGCCACGGCGGCCAGCATGACCGTCGCCGCGATTGCGGTGATCCGTTTCCACTGCATGGTCGGGTTTCTCCTTTTCTGCCGCTGGGGCAATCGCCGAACTACCGGCGAGTCTTGGGGTCGAAGGCGTCCCGGATGGCGTCTCCGAGCAGCGCCAGCGCGAGCACCAGAGCGGTGATCCCGATGACGGGCAGCCAGAGGTACATCGGGTCGGCCTTGAACCAGTTGGTGGCGACCGCGATCGTCTGCCCCCACGAGGGCTTCGGTTCGACGAGTCCGACACCGAGGAAGGACAGACCGGCCTCCGCGGTCACGTACGCCGGCAGTGACAGCGAGGCCGAGATGACGATCGGGGCCACCAGGTTCGGCAGCAGCTCCTTGAAGAGCACCTGCCGGGTGGGTACGCCGATCGCTTTGGCGGCGAGCACGAACTCGCGTTCCCGCAGCGAGAGCACCTCGCCGCGGATGATCCGGGCCAGGCCGGCCCAGCCGAAGAACGAGAGGACGAAGATCAGTACGTAGAACCGGATGTCCGCCTGCTGCTCGGGCCCCAGGTTGAACGAACCGCCGCGCATCGACTCGACGATCGGCACCAGCGCGATCGCGAACAGCAGGTACGGCAGGCTCAGCACGAAGTCGATCAGCCAGGAGATCACCCGGTCGGTCCAGCCGCCGAGGAAGCCGGCCAGCAGGCCCATCACGACGCCGACCACGGTCCCGACGACGGTGGCCAGGAACGCGATGATCAGCGACGGGCGGGCGCCGTACACCCAGCGGGCGAAGTTGTCCCGGCCGGTCTTCGGCTCGACCCCGAACCAGTGCTGCGCGTTCGCGCCGATCGTCGGGTAGCCGTACTCGTCCACGAGGTCGGTGTGGAAGGTGCCGATGTCCTGGCCCTCGAGCTTGGCCAGCAGCGGCGCGAACACCGCGATCAGGATGAAGAACAGCACGATCGTCGCGCAGATCACCGCGACCCGGTCCTTGCGGAGCCGGTCGAAGGCGATCCGGCTCGGGGACTTCCCGTGCGGAGTGGCCGCGGTACGGGCCGGCTCTGCCGACGCCGGGTGTTCTTCGACCCCTACGGTCGAGTCGGGCGACCCAATACTCATTCGCACTCCGTCAGCTCAGTCGGCCGGATTTCGGTCCGTTGATCCGGCACCCATCGGTGGATAGCGTGCCGGATCTTTGTTCTCTGGTTGGGCTTGCGTCAAATCCCCTTGACAGGGCGCTTCCCCCTAACCGCGCGCTAGCCTGCCTGACACTGTGACACCAAACCAGCGGTGCTCGGCAGCAGTGCACAAATCGTTACCGGAACGGGTACTGGAACGGAACATTTGCCCCGTTTCGTCACCGTTCGCAGTCAATCCTTCGCGAAGCGCGTCGGCACAGGCTCGTCAGTGGCCAATTTGTGCCAGTATGTGACGAATAGTGACGAATGGTGCCACTGGCGTGATCGTGACGCTTCGTAGCATTCGCCCACCGGCGCGGACATGAGTACGCGGTTCGTCTGCCGGCCGCAGAAGCCGGAAAACGAACCGCGAAGGGGTACGGCGTCAATTGCCGGGAGCACCGATGTGATCCCGATTGCATTAGTTGCGGCTTCTAGCGGACGTGCACGGTGACGAAGGGCGGCTTGACGACGTTGAAGCTTTCCTGACGGCCGCGGATGTCGACCGTTACCTCGTCGCCCTCCTTTACCGCCGCGTCCAGCAGCGCCAGTGCTATGCCCTTCTTCAGCGTCGGGGAGAACGTCCCGGACGTGACCTCGCCCAGCGCCGTGCCGGCCTGGTCCAGCACCGACATGTGCGGCCGCGGGATACCCCGCCCGGCTGCGAGCAGGCCGCGGAGGATCCGGGCCGGTCCGCGCTCCTTCTCGGCACGCAGCGCCTCGTCACCCCAGAAGTGCTCCTTCTTCCACCCGACGGCCCACCCGGACCGCGCCTGCACCGGAGTGATGTCCGCAGAGATGTCCTGGCCGTGCAGCGGGTACCCCATCTCGGTCCGCAGCGTGTCCCGAGCACCCAGACCGGCGGGAGCGATGTCGTACCGCGCACCGGCGTCCAGCAGCGCGTCGAACACGGCCACCGCGGCAGCGTTCGGTACGACGAGCTCGTACCCGCGCTCGCCCGTGTAACCGGTCCGGCACACCACAACCGGCGTACCGCGGAAGTCGGCGACGTCGAAGGACATGTAGTCGTGGCCGGTCGGCAGACCGATCGCCGCCACCACCTCGTCGCTCTTGGCGCCCTGCACCGCGAGGATCGCGTAGTCGTCGTGGACGTTGGTGACCTCGACGCCCTCCGGCGCACTCGCCTGCAGCAGCCGGACCACCTCGGCGGTGTTGGCCGCGTTCGGGATGAGGAACACGTCGTCGTCGGCGTGCAGGTACGCGATCAGGTCGTCGACCACTCCCCCGCGCTCGTTGCAGCACAGCGTGTACTGCGCCTGCCCGGGGGTGATCTTGCCGAGATCGTTGGTCAGGCAAGCGTTCACGTACGCCGCGGCGCCCGGGCCCTTGACCGTCGCCTTGCCGAGGTGGCTCACGTCGAAGACGCCGACCGAGGTCCGGACCGCGGTGTGCTCCGCCACGACCCCGGCGTACTCCAGGGGCATCTGCCAGCCGCCGAACTCGGCGAACTTGGCACCGAGCGCGACATGGCGCTCGTGCAACGGGGACTTCTTCAACTCGTTCGACGCGGTCATGGAGGGGAAACTACCTGACGCGTAGCATGCGGGAGCAGCTTGCACGTACCGTGACGACCGGCCGCCTGCCTCGCCGGTCAAGGAGGACTGAGGATTTCGTGACCACCATCACCCTGAGCAAGTCAGATGCCGCCGGCGTCAAGACCGACGCCGTGGTCATCGGCGTGGTCAAACTCGGCGGCGGCGTCGCTCTGCCGGCCGGCACCGAGTCGCTGAACGCCGCGTACGGCGGGAAGCTGGTGGAGGTGCTGTCCGGCCTCGGCGCCACCGGCAAGGCCGGAGAGGTGACGAAGGTGCCCGGGCCGACTTTGAGCAAGCCGGGCAAGTCGGCGACGCTGATCGCGGTCGGCCTCGGAGCGGCCCCCGACGGTGAACTGAAGACCGAGGACCTGCGGATCGCGGCCGGAACCGGCGCGCGGGCGGTCAAGATCGGCCAGTCCGTCGCGTTCGCCCTGCCGACGCCCGACGCCGAGTGCGTCCGCGCGATCGCCGAAGGCGCGCTGCTCGGGCGGTACGCGTTCACGGCGTACAAGTCCGGTGACGCCGCCGACGCGCCCGGCAACGTGACGGTGCTGACCGACCTGGCCCGGAACAAGGACGCCAAGGCCGCGCTCGAGCGCGCCCAGGTGACCGCCGAGTCCATCGCCCAGGTGCGCGACTGGGTGAACACCCCGCCGTCGGACCTGCACCCGGCCGAGTTCGCGGCCGACGCGGTCAAGCTCGGCAAGGAGTACGGCGTCAAGGTCGAGGTGCTCGACGAGAAGGCGCTCGCCAAGGGTGGGTACGGCGGCATTCTCGGCGTCGGCCAGGGCTCGACGAACCCGCCGCGGCTGGTCCGGCTGACCTACACGCCGAAGAAGCCGGTGACGCACCTGGCGTTCGTCGGCAAGGGCATCACGTTCGACTCCGGCGGCCTTTCGCTGAAGACGTCGACCGGCATGGTCAGCATGAAGTCCGACATGGCCGGCGCCGCCGCGGTGATCGGCGCGACGCTCGCCATCGCGCGGCTCGGTCTCCCGGTCCAGGTGACGACGTACGCGGCGATGGCCGAGAACATGCCGTCCGGTTCGGCGGCCCGCCCGTCCGACGTCCTGACCATGTACGGCGGCAAGACCGTCGAGGTGCTGAACACCGACGCCGAGGGCCGGCTGGTGCTCGGCGACGCGCTGGTCCGGGCGTCCGAGGACCAGCCCGACCTGATCGTCGACGTGGCCACGCTGACCGGCGCCTGCGTCGTTGCCCTGGGCACCAAGGTGGCCGGCGCGTTCGGCAACACCGACACCGCGCGCGACCGGGTCGTGGACGCGGCGATCGCGGCCGGCGAGTCGATGTGGCCGCTGCCGATCCCGTCCGAGATGCTCGACAAGCTGAAGTCGCACTCCAAGGTCGCGGACCTCGCGAACATCACCGGCGAGGCCTGGGGCGGCGCGCTGGCCGCGGCCGCGTTCCTCGGCGACTTCGTTGCTGACGGCATCGAGTGGGTGCACCTGGACGTGGCCGGCCCGGCCTTCAACGACGGCGGCGCCGCCGGCTACACCCCGACCGGCGGCACCGGGTACGCCGTTCGCACCCTCGTGGAACTCGCTGCCTCAGCGAGCTGACGGTCCCAGGGGAGGGTGAGCCCGGGCCGGGCTCACCCTTTCCTCTTCATGCGGGCGTTGTACTCGCGCATCCGTGGCGGGTACCCGACCACGGCGGCGTCGTACGACGGGATGCCGAGCCGGTTCGCGAAGTCGTGCGCCCACTTCACCGATGGGACGCGGCGGCGGGTCCACTCACCGTCGATCGCGACCAGCAGCAAGGTGTAGTCGGTGACCGCCGTCCGCGGCTCGACGAAACCCTCCACGCCCTGCCGCGTCTGGGCGAAGTCCCGCAGGTGCGCCTGGTCCGGGGTGTCCGCCCGGCGCATCGTTCCGGCCTTCTGCCGGCGACCGAACCACTTCATGACGTAAGTGTCCTCTATGTGTGCAAGTCGGGTCCCGGAATCCTGGATAACGGTTGCGGTGGGTTCCGGTGGGCGCGTTGCGACCGGCCCGACGGTGGTTCTGGGTGCGATCGGTGAAAGGATGACGCCGGGCCGGCCCCGCGATCCGGGACCGTCAGCCTCGGACCAGACCCACGGAGGAACCTGTGACTGACAGTGGTACGACGTACGACCTGGTGATCCTCGGCGGCGGCAGCGGCGGATACGCCGCCGGACTACGCGCCGCCACGCTCGGACTGTCCGTCGCGCTGGTCGAGAAGGACAAGGTCGGCGGGACCTGTCTGCACCGTGGGTGCATCCCGACCAAGGCGCTGCTGCACGCGGCCGAGGTCGCGGACTCCGCCCGTGAGGGTGAGCAGTTCGGTGTCCGGACGACGCTCGAGGGCGTCGACATGGGCGGGGTGAACAAGTACAAGGACGGCGTCGTCGACCGGCTGTTCAAGGGTCTCCAGGGCCAACTCAAGGCCCGCGGCATCACCGTCGTCGAGGGCGAGGGGCGGCTGACCTCCCCGAACACCGTGCAGGTGGGCGACACGACGTACACCGGCCGGAACGTCATTCTTGCCTCCGGCTCCTACTCGCGTTCGCTCCCCGGTCTCGAGCTCGACGGGCACCGGGTGATCGCGAGCGAGCACGCGCTGACGCTGGACCGGGTCCCCGAGTCCGCGGTGATCCTCGGCGGCGGCGTGATCGGGGTCGAGTTCGCCTCCGCGTGGACCTCGTTCGGCACCCGCGTCACGATCGTCGAGGCCTTGCCGCGACTGGTCCCGGCCGAGGACGCGGATTGTTCGAAGACGCTCGAGCGGGCGTTCCGGAAGCGGAAGATCGCCTTCAAGACGGGTACGCCGTTCGAATCGGTGGAGGTCGTCGACAACGGCGTCCGCGTGCACGTCGCGGGCGGTGAGGTGATCGAGGCCGAAGTACTGCTGGTCGCCGTCGGCCGCGGACCGAACACCACGGGCCTCGGGTACGAAGAGGTCGGCGTCGCGCTCGACCGCGGGTTCGTGACCGTCGACGCGACGCTGCAGACCAGCGTGCCGGGCGTCTACGCGGTCGGCGACATCGTGCCGGGGCTGCAGCTCGCGCACCGCGGGTTCCAGCAGGGCATCTTCGTCGCCGAGCACCTCGCGGGGCTGTCGCCGGCACCGATCGACGAGGCCGGGATCCCGCGCGTCACGTACTCCGAGCCGGAGGTCGCGTCGGTCGGACTGACCGAGGACCAGGCCCGCGACAAGTACGGCGACGTCGAGATCCTCAACTACAACCTCGGCGGGAACGGCAAGTCGCAGATCCTGAAGACGTCCGGCTTCGTGAAGCTGGTCCGAGCCCGCGACGGCGCCGTGGTGGGTCTGCACATGGTCGGCTCGCGTGTCGGCGAGCTGATCGGCGAGGCCCAGCTGATCTACAACTGGGAGGCGTACCCGGCCGACGTCGCGCCGCTCGTGCACGCGCACCCGACCCAGAACGAAGCCCTCGGCGAGGCTCATCTGGCACTCGCCGGGAAACCTTTGCACTTCCATGACTGAGCCTGCTGGAACCTTTGAGTAGGTTTGAGCTGCTGGGAGCGTGCGGGCCGTCCGTGACCCGGATCCCGCTCGCTCCGGCGGCACCGTAGGCTGACACTCGACCGATCAGACGAAGGAGCAACGACCGTCATGCCGACCTCTGTATCCCTGCCGGCCCTCGGGGAGAGCGTCACCGAAGGAACCGTCACCCGCTGGCTCAAGCAGGTCGGCGACACGGTTGCCGTCGACGAGCCCCTGCTGGAGGTCTCGACCGACAAGGTCGACACCGAGATCCCCTCACCGGTGGCCGGAACCCTGCTCGAGATCAAGGCCGCCGAGGACGAGACCGTCGAGGTCGGCGCCGAACTGGCCGTCATCGGCGACGCCGGCGAGGGTTCGGCCCCCGCCGCACCGGCCGAGCCCGCCGCCGAGCCGGCGCCTGCTGAGGCTCCCGCCGAGTCCGCTCCGGCCCCTGCCGCTGAGCCTGCCGCTGCCCCGGCGGCGCAGGCCGCTCCTGAGCCTGCCGCTGCTGAGCCGGCTCCTGCTGCTGAGCCTGCCGCTGCTCCGGCTGCTGCTTCCGCCGCGTCTGGTACGTCGGTCACGCTGCCCGCGCTCGGTGAGAGCGTTACCGAGGGCACCGTCACCCGCTGGCTGAAGCAGGTCGGCGACGACGTAGCGGTCGACGAGCCGCTCCTCGAGGTCTCCACCGACAAGGTCGACACCGAGATCCCGTCGCCGGTCGCCGGCAAGCTGCTGGAGATCAAGGTCGCGGAGGACGAAACCGTAGAGGTCGGCGCCGAGCTGGCCGTCGTAGGCTCCGGCGATGCTGCTCCGGCTGGGGCATCCGCTCCGGCCGCCCCGGCTGAATCGGCCCCGGCTCCTGCTGCGGCCCCGGCTGCTGAGGCTCCTGCTCCGGCGGCTGCCCCTGCTCCCGCAACTGCTCCTGCTCCCGCGGCTGCTCCGGCCCCGCAGGCCGCTCCCGCTCCGGCCCCGGCCGCTGCTCCTGCTCCTGCTCCTGCCCCGGCCGCTGCTCCTGCCCCGGCTGCTGCCCCCGCCGCCGCACCTGCCCCGCAGGCCGCTCCGGCGCCGGCCGCCGCACCCGCAGCCTCCCCGAACGGCGCCGCGACCGACGGCCCGAGCTACGTGACGCCGCTGGTCCGCAAGCTCGCCGCCGAGCACCAGGTTGACCTGAACTCGGTCGAGGGCACCGGTGTCGGCGGCCGCATCCGCAAGCAGGACGTGATCGCCGCCGCCGAGGCCAAGAAGGCCGCCGCCGCAGCCCCGGCCGCCGCGGCTCCGGCCGCTGCCGCCGCTCCGGCCGCGAAGGCCCCGGCGATCAGCCCGCTGCGCGGTACCACCGAGAAGATGAGCCGGATCCGCAAGGCGATCGCGGCCCACATGGTCAACTCGCTCAAGGTGTCGGCCCAGCTGACCACCGTGGTCGAGGTCGACGTCACCGAGATCGCGAAGCTGCGGAACAAGAAGAAGGCCGAGTTCGAGGCCCGCGAGGGCGTCAAGCTGTCCTTCCTGCCGTTCTTCGCGCTCGCCGCGGTGGACGCGCTGAAGCAGTACCCGAAGCTCAACGCCTCGATCGACGAGGAGAAGGGCGAGATCACGTACCATGCCGCCGAGCACCTCGGCATCGCGGTGGACGTGGAGCGCGGCCTGATGGTTCCGGTCGTGCACAACGCCGGCGACCTGAACATCGCCGGCCTGGCGAAGAAGATCGCCGACCTCGCCGAGCGCACCCGCAACAACAAGGTGCTGCCGGACGAGATGGCGGGCGGCACGTTCACCATCACCAACACCGGCAGCCGGGGCGCGCTGTTCGACACCCCGATCCTGAACCAGCCGCAGGTCGGCATGCTCGGGACCGGTGCCGTGGTGAAGCGCCCGGTCGTGATCACCCACCCGGAACTCGGCGAGACGATCGCCATCCGGCAGATGGTGTACCTGGCACTGACCTACGACCACCGCCTGGTCGACGGCGCCGACGCGGCTCGCTACCTGACCGCGGTCAAGCAGCGCCTCGAAGAGGCCCAGTTCGACGTCTGACAGTTCCACGACTGATCCGTTCGAACGCAGGCGCCGGTGCCCGTCTCCCCGGAGACAGGCACCGGCGCTTTTGTTTTCGCCACCACCCGACGCCGCCCGCGTCACGCAGTACCACGAACCCGACAAGGAGCAGAGCGGGATGAAATACGTGCTGGCCGGCGCCTCCGGCCTCCTCGGGAAGGCCCTCGCTCGCGACTTGGTTGCCAATGGCCACCAAGTCCTCCGGTTGGTACGGCGGGCTCCCGGTACGCCGGAGGAGCTGCGCTGGGACCCGTCGCGCGGTGAACTCGACGCCGGCGCGCTCGGCGATCCCGACGTCCTCGTGAACCTGGCCGGCGCGAACATCGGGCGCCCGTGGACACCGACGTACCGCCTGACGATCCGGGAGAGCCGCGTCGCCACCACCGCGACGCTCGCCGAGGTGGTCAAGCAACTCGACCGGCGGCCGGTGCTGATCACGCAGAGCGGCGTCGGCGGGTACGGGACGGATCTGGGCGATCGCATCCTGACCGAGGATTCCGAACTCGGAGACGGTTTCCTCGCGGACGTGGTCCGCCTGTGGGAGGGCGCGCTCGAACCCGCCCAGGCGGCCGGCAGCCGAGTGGCCGCGCTGCGCACCGGCGTCGTACTCGACAACAAGGCTCCGGCGTTCCAACTGCTCTCCCTCCCCTTCCGTATGGGTCTTGGTGGGCGTCTCGGTTCGGGTCGTCAGTACTTCCCGGTGGTGTCGCTGACGGACTGGATCCGGTCCGTTCGTTTCGTGGCCGAGAACGATGGGGTCAGCGGCCCGGTCAATGTCGCGCTGCCGACGCCCGCGACGAACCTCGAGTTCACCGAGGCGCTGTCGATGGCGTTGCACCGGCCCGCGTTCGTGCCGGTGCCGGCGTCCCTGATGAAGGCCGCACTCGGTGAGTTCGCATGGGAGCTCCTCGGCAGCAAGCGCGCGCTGCCAACCCGTCTGCAGTCCAATGGCTTCACCTTCCACCACCCCACGGTCACCGCAGCCATCTCCGCCGCCTTGTCCTAGATCCTGGTCGACCCCCGATTTGGGTCGATCGAACACGTGTTCTAATATTAGTTCATGACGGCAGTCGCGACCAACCCAGGACCTCTCACCGGGCACGCTCCGCCCTGGGGCGCGGCCGTTCCCCCGGAGGACCTGTACTGGCCCGACGACCCAACCCCTCCGCGCTACCTCGCCGAGGAGGACTTGTACGACGACCTGCCGCCCATGTCGCGCGTCGACGAGCTCGACTGGGAGATGTGGGCCGCCGTGGACCAGGACGAGGCCGAGCGCGAGATGCTCCGCCGTACGGCACCACCGTGGGTATCCCTCCCACCAGGCGCCGACCTAGCCGCCGCGTTGGAACCGGTGCGCCCCCAATGCGAGTCCCCGGTCGCCCTGATCGAACTCATGAAAGCCGCCACGCGCATGGAAGCCTGGGCGGCCTCGATCAAAACTGCCGCGATGGCCTCCTTCTGGCGTCAGCGCAAGGCCCAGGCCCGCGATCTACCGCGCCCGAACGGCCTCGACGCCTCCGGCCGCCCACTCGACCCAGAACGCTCCTGGACCGCCGAGATCGCCGCCGCCCTCAAACTGTCGCATCAAACTGCCGCCCGCCACATCGACACCGCCCTGCACCTCACAGGCACCCTCTCCGCCACCCACACCGCCCTGCGCTGCGGCGCCCTGACCTGGTCAAAGGCGCTCGCAATCTCCGAGGCGACGCTCCCCCTCCCGGCCACCGCCGCCCAAGCCGTCGAGTCCCACGTCCTCCGCCGCGCCCCCGGACAAACCCACCGGAACCTCCGCGAATCCTTACGCCGCCAGGTCGCCAAACACACCGCCCACAACGCCGCAGACCGCCACCGCGCCGCCGTCACCGAACGCACCTGCAAGATCGTCCCCCTCCCCGACGGCATGGCCGGCCTCTGGGTAGTCCACACCGCCGACAAGATCCAGCAAATGTGGGTCGTCATCCAAGCCATCTCCGCCCTAGCCAAACGCAGCGCCAACTCCGGAGCCCCCACACCCACTTCAGCACCTACACCCACTTCCGCCTCGGCCCGCCCCACTCCTTCCACCGACCGCACCACCACCACTCCGTCTGCGGACCGCCCAACCGCCGGCCCACCCAACGCCCCGTCCCCGAGCGAGCACCCCGCCACCACCGACCACCACGCCACCACCGACCACCACGCCGCTTTCGACGACCAGCCCGGCACGGGATCAGGTCACCCCGACCGCGACCGGCATCGCGACCGACGCACCGCAGAACAACGACGCGCGGACGTCATCACCGACCTGTTCGCCCACATGCTGCACAACGGACTCGACTGGCTCGGCCGTCGACTCCCCGACCGCCACCGCCGACGCCCACACATCGAGGTCCTCACCCCCATCACCACCCTGCTCGGCATGGACGACAACCCCTGCGAGCTAACCGGCTACGGCCCCATCCCGGCCGAAATGGCCCGCCGAATCGCCACCGACGGCACCTGGCGCCGACTCCTCACGGACCCCACCAACGGCACCGTCCTCGAAGCCGCCACGACCCGCCACGACCCCGGCACCCTCGTCACCGAAACCCTCCTCGCCCGCCACCCCGTCTGCGCCTGGCCCGGCTGCAATCGCACCTCCCGCGAATGCGACCGCGACCACGCCACCCCCTTCGCCCAATCCGGCCAAACAACCCTCGCCGGCCTGGTCCCCTACTGCGAATACCACCACGTCATCAAAGACAACCCGGCCTGGAAGTGGACCACCACAACCACCCCCGACGGCTCCGTAACCCTCACCTCCCCCACCGGCCACCGCTACACCACAGTCCCACCCGCCCAAGGCCCCACAACCCCAACCCACATGCCCACCGCTGGTGCCCACCCACCGAATCCACGGTCCGAACACCAGCACGCCATGAGTCCGACGCAGCCGTCGCCCATTCCGCCGAACCCACGTGGCCAAGCAGCAGCCGATCCACCACCGTTCTGAGCCCCCCGTTCCAAGCCCCCCCGTTCTGAGCCAGCCATTCTGAGCCACCCGTTCCAAGCCACCCGGTCTGAGCTCACAGCCACCGCCGAGCCGTCGCCGAGACTCGGCAGCGTGGTGTGGATCGGCGGCGCGGGTGGGTGGGGGTTCAGGCGCGGGTGATGGTGCTGATGCGCCAGGTCTGGCTTGTTGGGCTTGTGGTCAAGGTGATGAACCGTGCGGTTGGCGTGCCTGGTGGGAGCGGGGTCTCCGCGCCGGTGCGGTCGACTGCTTGGCCGGCAGTGAGGTGGTCGATGGTCTTCAGGGTGATGCTGGTTGGGGTGCGGCGAGCGATGGTCGTGCTGTCGATCTTCATCTGAAGACCTCGGACTCGGACGTGTTGCCGGCGGTATGCGGCGAGCAGATCCCGGTCGGCGCGCCAGGGTGAGCTGCCGGGGAGGTAGACGCGGTCAAGGACAGCGAGGTCGAGGGTCCAGAACGCCTGCGCTCGTTGGGCGTCTAGGGCTTGCAAGGTTTGGGCCCAGATGACCGGATCGGCCGTTGCAACTGTGGGCTGAATCCGCTGACGGGATGTAGATGACCGAGGCTGTGACCGCGACGGCCTGGGTTGCGATGTGGTCGGTTGTGCCGAGGTGCTCGGCGGCCCAGGCGTGGTCAGTCGCCCGCCGGTTGGCTGCGCGGAGGTCGTCGGCTGCGTCGAAGTCGTTGGTTGCGCGGGCGCCGTCGGTTGCGCGGGCGCCGTTGACTGCGCGGGCGCCGTTGACTGCGCGGGCGTCGTTGTTTGAGGGCTGGTTGGTTGGGCGCTCGTCGAGTCACGGGACGTCGGTTCAGCTTGGGCTGAGATTGGGGCCTGGGCGTCGAGGGTTCGGACGAGGGCTGCGCCGAGGGTGAGCACGATGACTGCGCCCAGGGCGGCGGCCACGAGGGGGCCGGAGTTGGGGCGTGGGAGGGGGCGAAGGAAGCGGATTACGCGGGCTCGGCGGGTCTGGCTGCGGCGCCAGGGGCGGGTGCGCTTCGAACCCCCCTTGGCGATTGGGGCGGAGGCATGGGGTCGCGCCAGCTGAGTGGGCGTTGAACTGGGTGGCTTTGGTGGTGGCGACGCGAGTGGCGACCGCGCCAGTGCAATCGGGTCCTCGTCATCCGAGTCGTCTGTCCAAGGCGACGAAGCGGCTATCGGGGGGACATACGGCGTCGCGAACGGGGTTTCGGGTACGACGTGAGATGCCGCTGCTGGCGCTCGGGGCGCGCCGTGAGGTGTCGCGGCCGGCTCGTCGGACCCGACCTGCGACGTCGCCGATCGACAACTGGAGCCCGGATGGGTGCCGTTGGCCTCGTAGGTGCCGTTGGCCTCGTAGGTGCCGTTGGCCTCGTGGGTGATGGGGGCCGCGTGACTTCCGAGGGTCGGGTGAGTGCTGGGGGCCGGTTCAGTGCCGGAGGCCGAGTGAGCGTTCGGGGATGATTCAGTGCGGGCCGCCGGGTGGGTGCCCGGGTCGGCGCCATCTGCGCCGGGTGGGCGAGATGTACCTGGGTCCGCGGCACGGGAGAGACGAGGGACTGGCGGGGCCGAAGCGTTGCTGGACGGCGTCGCGTGCGTCGTGGGGGCCGTCGAGCGCGCGGCGGATCCGACGGACCCGTTTCCGGGAGCCACAGGACCGTCTGTGGACACGACAGAAGAGTCTGCGGGGGTCGCCGGGCTGTCCGCAGGCGGTGTGACACGCGCGATGGGAGGCCCGGGGGTGGCCTGGGACGGCCGAGCCGTGACGGGAGAGAACGCGGTGCTGGACGAGGGTGCAGTGCGGTCTGCGGCCGCGCCGGCGTTGAACGGCCGCCACGCCGGGTGAGTGTCGGATGGGCTGGGGTTCGGCTGGGACGGCCGAGCGGTGACCGCAGAAGACTCAGTGGTGGACGACGACGGCGCGGTGCGGTCTGCGACCGCGCCGGCGTTGAACGGCCGCCACGCCGGGTGAGTGTCGGATGGGCTGGGGTTCGGCTGGGACGGCCGAGCGGTGACCGCAGAAGACTCAGTGG